>CAVUEV010000003.1:0-670586 GCA_963740625.1 uncultured Actinomycetes bacterium | reverse complement strand
GGTGAGCGAGGGGACTCGAACCCCCGACCGCCTGGACCACAACCAGGAGCTCTACCAACTGAGCTACGCCCACCGCGGGGCTTCCAAATGTAGCGGCCCGCCCGCCGGCGACCGCACGGCGCCGGCGGTTGAGGCTGCGCCGGCGGCTACTTCTTGACCGTGAACTTCAGTCCCGGCGTGCAGGCGTGAACCGTGCCGGTGGCCTTGCCCGCCGACTTGAACTTGCCGGTGATGTTCGCCTTGTACATGTAGCCAACCGAGCGATCCTTGAAGCTGCCGTCCGAGTCCACCTTCAGGTGCTTGAAGCTGAAGTTGTCCGGCGCGAGGCAGTTGCCCTTCCCGGCCGCGCCCGCCTTGCCCTGGCGGATCGCGATCACCTTCTGGATGGTGTTCTCGGACTTGACCTTGAAGGTCAGGTCGTAGGCGGGCCCCCCGCTGCCGCCCCTGGCTGTACCGGTCAGGACGGTACCCGGCTTGGGATGCGCCGCGAATGCGACGCCGGCAAGCGCGACGGCAAGCGCGCAACCGAGCGTTGCGAGCCTCACCGCGCGGCGCCGGCGCGGGCGGTTGGGGATCTCAACGTTTCTGCTCATGCTCCAACTCCCTGGCTTCGATCGTTGACGACTTCTGCATCGGCCGATCGCGCCGTTCTTTTGCGCGATCCGGCCCTGACCGGACGAAAAGGTTAGGGAGCGCTGCGGTCGGTGGCTTCGAGCCCGGCGTCGAGCAAGAACCACGCGATTTCCATGTCGACCCGTATGCCGCTGAAGGGGACGCCCTCGCGCTCGAGAAGGCGCCGCTGACACGCGCCCTTGGCGAGCGCGCCCCCGGCGCGTACGACGCGGTGCCAGGGAACGGTCGGGTCGTCACAGCTCGCGAGGACGGCGCCGGCAAAGCGCGGCGCCTCGGGGCAGACGTCGCCGTAGGTGACGACGAACCCCTCCGGAACCGACCGGATGCGATCCAGGACGCGGACCGCCCGAGCTGACTCGAGATCCATCGGAGCGCTCAGCGACCGCTGCGGATGAGCCGCTCGGCACCGGCGACGCGCTCGCGCTCGCCCGTCGGCAGGGTCACGAAGACGGCACCCTCGCGCTCGAGCTGCTCGCGCGGGCCGACGAAGGTGATGCCAACGAAGCGGCCCTCCTCGTCGAAGCGCCAGAGGTGGCGCTCCGGCGTGGGCTCGCGCGACCCGCCGGGCGGATCCTCCAGCGCCGCGTAGAGGACGTCGCTGGAGGCGTCGTAGGTCGCATAGCGGAACGTGTGTCTGCCAACCCGCAGGGCCATGGAGCACCCCGGGGAGGACTCGAACCTCCGACCTGCTGCTTAGAAGGCAGCTGCTCTATCCAGCTGAGCTACCGGGGCTTGGATCTGATTATGGCTTGATCAAGGGATGAGTCGCCGGAGGGCCGCGATCTGCGCTTCGGCGAATCGGCTGTTTCGGAGGGCTTGCTGCCCAATGCTGCCCAATCAAGCGCCCAATCGAAGGCCTCGAGGTAGGCGCCGGAGAGCCGCTCGCGACGCTTCGCGGCCTTCTGGTAGACCCGGAAGGTGAACGCAGGATCCGTGTGGCCGAGCTGCTCGGCGATGTAGACCGGATCGTCTCCACACGCGGCTCGCAGGCTCGCGTACGTACGGCGCAGCGAGTGGGGCGAGACGCGCTGGCTCACCGGTTGAACGCCGGACGCACCCAGCCGGAGGTTTGCCCGCTTGATCGTCGTCTTGAGCCTGTGGCTGACGTTCGTATCGGTCTGACGCCTCCTCGTGCGGGTGAGCAACACCGGATCGTGAGGGCGAGTCCGTGGGCTGATTGCTCGCCATTCGGTTAGCGCTTCAACCAGTCCCGCCGGAAGATCGACCTCACGAAAGCTTCCAGCGTCGGTCTTCGCGCGGCCCACTCGAAGACTCGCCGTCGCAAGATTCACGTCCTGCCAGTCGAGGGCGATCGCCTCGCCGATTCGCAGCCCTGCGCCTGCGAGGAGCGCAATCACCGGCCGGAACCAAGGTCGAGACGCTGCCAGTAGGGCTGGAAGCTGCTCCGGCTCAACCCACGAGCGATTGACCTTCGGCGCGCGAACCATCCGGCGACGGCCCCTTGCATGGTTGGCCCCGGAGATCAACTCGTACTCGATCGCGGCGTCGAGGATCTGGGCGAGGCGCTTGATTGTCTTGTTGATCTGCGCAGGTGCGATCTTGCCCTCGCGGAGCTTCGCCGAGCGATAGGCGTCGACCTCGCGGACAGTGATCTCGTCCAACCGGTGGGCCGAAAACCTCGGGAGCAGGTGATAGCTGAGGGCCCAGCGATAGTCCGCCACCGTCTTCGGCTGAAGCTCGGGCTCGCGGGTTTCGAGCCACTCGCTCGCAAACTCGAGAAAGGTCGGCGACGTCTCCTGCTCCGGCGGCGCCGGAGCCGGAGCCGCCGGCTGCCAGATCCCGCGCTCGACATCGGCGAGTACGTGGCGGAGCTCGGTTTCCGCTCGCTCTTGATTCCAGCCCTCGTCGCCACGCCCCAGCGCGAGGTAGCGGCGCTTGCCGTACGCCCGAAACCGAATCGCCCACGTCGGCCGCGTCGCGGTCGGAGCGATGACTTGACCTGTCGCCTTTCGAGGCATCTGAAGACGCTTCTCCTCGATGGAGAGGACCCGGGCCACGTTACCTCTCCCCGCTCGAAGATTTGTGCGCCTTTGACGGGCCAGTACGCGTCGACGTCTCGATATCCGTCGACCACTTGGCCTTCGCCGAGGCGGCGCTGGCGTGAGGCCTCAGCGCGACACGGTGGGCCGCAGTAGACGGCGTCGGAGCGCTTGCCGGCGAGCGCTGCGCCGCAGACCGGCAGCGCTTCACCGTGCGCCGCCCTTGATCGGAAGGAGGCCGACCGTGCGGCGACTCGGATGGCGCCGGCGGCGAGCGGGTCGTGGACGAGGGTCAGAGCGTGGGCCGAGCTGGCGAGTGGCGACAAACTCCGAGAGCCGCTTCGAGTCGAAGCGAAGCCGCGCCCGCGGGCCACTTCCGAGCCGAACAGCTCCGAGCTCAGCCTGGTGCTCGTAGACCCAGCTTCGGTTGCAGCCGAGGAGCTTGGCTACGGCGTGGGCGTCGAGGAGTTGCTCGGAGTTCTCGGCTGTTCGGTCGGTTGAGGTGCTCGGCGAGAGAAGCGGCGAGGCGTTGAAGGAAGTCGTCATCGAGGAGTTCTGCGTAGAGCCGAGCGAGTCCGTCGAAGCCGTCCCTCCCCGACGCTGATTTTTCGCTGGCTGTTTTCCCGTGCGCCACTGATTCTTAGGCGCACCGACTCTCCCCTTGTCCCGGACTACTTCCTGCCCGTAAAGCCCCGTTCCCTCTAGTTAACCCCTCCCTGCCTGTTCCCCTGCAGTCCTTCCTTGATCCGTTTACTGCTTGTGTTCATAGGTTCTGACCCCTGACTTTTCTCTTCTTCCGAACTGGTTCCGACCCCGGTATCGAACTAATGGTGAGAGGGCGGGGTCGGAACCAGTTCGGGGGCCTGCGGCCCGTGATGGAGCGGGGCAGGTGGGATTCGAGATGCACGCTCCCGTCCCAACAAATGGCCACGGCTTGGACCGCAGCGGGGCAGCTCTAGGCAGCTGTGGCCGAACCGGTCTCGAAAACCGTTTCGGGCCATTTAGGTCCGACGAGGGTTCGAATCCCTCCCCCTCCGCAGATTGGCACTAAATTCTCGAAAAGCCCTCACCTGCAGGAATTTCCGAGTAGCAAATTGTCTCATCGCCCCCAGGGTTGATTGAGACTTATTTGAACCCGCAGGCGTGATCAGGCGTCTGCTTGCTCACCTTGGTTGAGGATGCCGAACGGCCCCCATGAGATGAAGCGCCACTCTCCGGGCTGGTTCGGCATCGCCGCCTCCCCCTGCTCACTCTCCCGAATCCAACGCATTCGGCCGGGTTTCTGCTCTTCCTCGATCATCAGCGTCAAGTCGACGTCGCACGCAGCGGCGGCGACGTATTGATTCGCTTGATCTCAAACCTGAGAGGTCGACGAGCGTGTACTCGTCGCGCATCGCTCCTGCTAGCTGGCCGTGGGATTTCCTCCTCCGCGACCAGGAGGACACGAGGTTGGCCATCTCCCCGAAGCTCTGCCCGCGCCATGAGTCAAGAAAGCGCGTCGCCAGCCCAAATATCGGGTCCGACTCGAAGTCGGGGTCGTTCGCAGTGAGGGTTAGCGGCTGCCAATCATCGAGGGCCTTGCGATTCTCCTTGTTGGCGTTGAGCTGTCGATCACGTCGCCCCAGCTCGGCATGGGCTCCGGCTCGCGGGCCTGCTCAACGCGGGACTTGGCCCAGTCGGCCACCGCAAAAAGCCGGTTCCAAGCTTTGGTAGCCACGATCACGTTGTCGAAGTTCGTCAGCATCCCGTGGACGATGCCGTTGCGATAAAGCTCGTGAATCTCCTGATCTGACCGCTTGCGAAAGGTCTTCGTGAAGGTCCGATGGGCGTTGCGAAGCCCAAGGTGATGGCCGGTGACGCTGTCCCAGGCGGACATCTCGTCGGGCTCGCGCGCATGGAGCCCACGTCGCGGGTCGGTCTCGACATCGTTGACGAACCCGTCCATGACTGCGAGCAACACGAGAACCGCGGAGTAGAAGCGGCCGGCGATGTAGTCCTCCTTCGCCCGTTCAATCAGGTTCATCCGAGCTTGAAACTCGGGAAATCGGCGCAGCAGCCCGATCTGAAACGCCAAGTCGTCCTGATCGCGATATCGGGCGATCAATCCGGCCTCAGCCTCCGCCGCCGCTCGGTCAACGAGCTCCTCGACGGCCTCCAGGTCGAGGCTGTCGTGAAAGATCCAGTGCCGCGGGCCCAGTAGCGCATAGAAGCGATCAACCACCGAGACGATCCGCTCGAGGTTCGCCTCCAGTTCCAACAGCTCCGGCCGTTGCGTGTGAGCTGCTTCATTCCACGCAGCTGCCTGAGCATCGTCTGGACGCTCGGGAGGTCGCGAGCCGAGCGGTAGGGATCCGGTGATTGGGACACGGTTCAGCGTACGGCGCCGGCTTGCCTGGGTCCAGCGGCGTGCGCGCTACTAGTCGATCAGGAACCTCCGTTTGCTCAAGATATCCTGTGTTAAGCTAGGCGCCTGTGGAACGAGGGCTATCTAGATACTTGCCCCTCTTTCTCGTCGTCGCCGCTGGCGGAGTTGGCCTCAGGGTCGCGACACCTGACCCAGCTTTGGCGTGCTCTCCCGGTCCCACCAGTGTGCACTGCTACGCGACGTTGGACTGGGACCATGGTCCAGGCTTCAAAGGCGAGGACGGCTACATCATCACCGATTGCATGAACATGGCCGATGAGACGACAGAGTTCATCACCAACGAAATGTGGCTCCTCCTCTACCCATTCTCGGGGCAGAATCAGACCAACAAGACGTTCTGGGTCGAAGCTGGAATCACTCGCGGCCCTCCAGATCCCGGCCATTTCACCGGACCTCCCGGCACCCAACGCCGCTTCTACTGGGCCGAGGATCAATATCCAAGCAACAAGTACACGGAGCACTATCCTCCGTCAACGGATCCGCGGCCAGTGCTCGGTACTCCGTACTACTTCAAGATTCGCTATGCGGGGACTGGAGCCTGGAATGTGTTCGCTGGGCCGACTTTTTCTGGCACGTCGACGAACACTTTCGATTGGGGCTCCGACAGCCTCTCGACTGGCAGTGAGATCGCCGCAAGCACCAGCGGCGCGCAGACGGGAAGCTATTCGGGTGGGCTCGGATTCTTTGACACCAACGGCAACCACGTTGCTGGCTGGCATCAGAGCGGCGTCACAGACCCGGTCTTTACCCTTAGCAGCCCAGGAGGAGTGGCCCCCCTGTATGCCCAATGGGTCAATAAGCCGCTCACTATTTACGACGGAATCGGAACGCCATGTTGAAGTCGGGACGACGGACCCTCCTCGTAACAGGGCTCGTTGGATGCGCTGTTACTGCGATTGCGCTTGGAGGCCGATCGTCGGCCCAGGAGCACGATCCTACGGCGATCCCGCCAGCTCAGCAACAGCAAGAAATAGATGCGATCGCGGCGGGAAATGGGGACCCTTCGCCGACTGATGAACGCAGCGTGGAGACCACTCGAGCGCGGGCCCTCGACGCAGCGGGCAGCAGTGAGGTCAATGCTGTCGACAACGACGTCTATCTGATCAGTGCAAAGGGCGACTTCACTGCGTATCACGCGGCAGTGCCAAGGGGCGCTCAAGACCCCACGGGCACCGTCATATTCGCTGTCGTCGATGCCGAAACTGGTGAGGTTCTGGATTGGGGACTCAGGCAGTCGCCAGTCCCGCTAGGAGACGCTGGTGATCCGGAACCACTTCCATAGGACTCGTTTCTGGAACTGGACAGCGGGCATGAGGAATCGCACGGTTGGCATTGGCCTGTTGGCGTTGGTGATGGTGGTTGCCGAGCCTTCCCTTGGGATCGGCACGCCTCAGCCAGTGAAGTTGGGTGCTTGTCATGGAAGCGCATCAAGTAACCGGCTCGTCTTTCAGCCTCGGCATATCCAGGTCAACTGCGGCGCGGGACGCTCAGGAAGGTATCCACCGGGTCCTGTCTTCACGGCAGTCAATGACATCTCATGGTCCTCCTGGACTCAACATCGGGCATTCGGCATCGGAACTGCTCATATCGTTCGGTGTCACGGATTCCGCAACTGCAGGAGCAGGCCAACTGCGCACCTGCGTGCGGATCGCCCGCAAAAATGTCGTAACGGCGCCTACGCCTTCAAGCCTGCGGATACGGCTCGATCTTCCGAAGCCAAGGGGCCGTCGGCGCTTTCCTCGCACCTGGCATTTCTGGAGAGTCTGCGACAGCACATGACGATGCATCCGGTCCAGGTCTCCAGAAGACAACGATCCGCTCCCCATTGGCGGTCCATCCGTCGAGCAGGTCGAAGGGGCTCTCGGCGCTGTTAACAGCCGTGAGCGTCGCTCGGAGGCATTGCCGTGTCTCATCGTCGGCGTGCTCGGAGACGAGCGAAGCTAGGTGGCGACGCTTCTTCTGGAGCCACGGAGCCCGAATCGTCTCCGGCGTCCGCTTGGCGCTCGTGACGACCCTCGCGTCTCAGGGGATCGACTTCGAGCCCAGCAAGGAGTGGAGCGGCCAAGCTCTCCGCTCCCTCCCCCCATTCGTTCGACGCACCGTCATCGGAAAGCCATCCGAAAAGGTCTTGGAGCGGACCAGGGTCTATCTCGGGCGGCTGCGTGAGGTGCGATCGCCGACGGGGCGTCCAGATGGGACGTTCGCTGAGGACGGATCCGCCCGGCGCATCCGTCCCCACCCGCCGACCGCAATGCCTATGTAGTCCAGCTTCGCGACGTGCCGATGTGCCGGTACGCAATCAGCTGCCCCACCGGGCCCGAGGGTCGAGCGAGCGAGTTTGACTTCTTCGTCGACGTCGGCAGCCGCCGCAACATGGGGAGTCTCGGTTTGCCCTCGTGGTACGACCCCGCCCATCCGAATGCAGAGCCCCCACCGAGCGCGACCCGGCAGTAGCTGCCGGGGCCCGTTGGAACGAGGCAGTGTGGGCGCTTCATGAATCATCTCGCGATTCGCTTTGGACGACGAGCGAATCGGGGCCGGGCTACCCGGCTCGGCGCACAACCCAATGCAGCCGGCCACTGTCGCAGCTGTCGTGTCCGCCTCCCGCGAGATGAACATTCGTTCCGTGGACGCGAACGTACCCGGTCGCTTTGTCTGCGTCGCGCAGGATAAAGCTCACCTTGCTCACCTCGGATCCGCCCGGGTCGCCCGCCACAACCCCAAACGGCCCACGGTCTGCGTAGCGATTCCAGACCGTGTTCCCGCCTTGAATGGTCGATCCGTACGTCCGAGCGCCTAGGTGCTCGCATTTGACACGTACCTCGCGAATCCGCCATTTGTAGGTCCGGTAGCGATGGCCTTGCATCCGCGAGTAGCTGATCTCCAATTTTGCTCGGCCCCCTGCGTCAACGGGGCCCTTCAGAACTCCGCTCGAAGGATGGGATGACTCGGCCACCGCAGCGAGGACAAGCGGAAGGATGAGAGCGGCGAAGACGACCGCCCGCCGGATTGAGACGACGATTCCCCACCTATGAGACCGCATCACGAAGACCATACGTCTCCTGCGAGCGCCTTTGCGGCTTCGGACGAAGAGCGGTATCGAAACGCTTACGGAAGCTCTCGGCGGCTTCTATCCTCTAGCGATGGGGAGGCGGGAGTCGCTCGGAGACCGGGGATGCCGTCGAGCTTGTCGAGGGCGTTGGTTGTGGCTCTATCTGTGACCCTCTGCCTCCTCGCAGGGCAAGCCTTCGCGACTGCCCGTAGTCATCCGTGGTTACCGATCTCGAAGGGCGAGAGTCCGCACAACGTGCCGTGGCTGATCAGCGGTCAGCGCGGGCCGGGCAAGCAGATCAACTTCCAGTTCTCGTTTCGCCCTCCCGGGTACACGGACGCTGGCTACGTCGCTTGGATTCGCCGGCCGATATCAGCGAGCTTTCACATCCTGGCTGATGTCGGAAGCGACATCGATCCGTATCCGGAGAGCGATCTGAGCGGGTTCACCGCAAAGCGCGTTGCGAGCCTGGAGGTGCAGATGAGAAACGGCTCAACACTCGAGATCGAGCCCCAGTTGCCCTCGCAGCGACTGCGGCAGAAGCACCACTGGCTTCGAGGGCTGCGGTTCTTCGACTCCTTTTTTCATGCGGAGCGGTATCCCCAGCTCGTGAAGGCACTTGACGATGAAGGTCGCGTTCTGGCCCGAGTGCATTCCAACCAGGGCTTTTTCCACGGCTAGGTAGCACGCCCTGGATGGGACCGGGCTTACCTCCCTTGGTGCCGACCCCGGCACCAGCATCGAAAGCCGTTCCGCGAGTGGCGCGGCCGTCCTAATGCGGTTGACCCCAGACGCGATAACCGTTCTCAAAGCGCGAGACGAAGTCGACACCTTCCGACAAGCTCGCCGAGGGGTGAAGTGCGCGGCGGTCGATGTATACGACGACGGTCCGGTGGCGGGCGCGCCTGCCGCACTGTCCGGGCGATCGGTCCACGCTCTTGGTCAATTCGGGCCCAGGCCGCTGAGGTCACGCGAGGCCGACCGCTTGGAGACTCATCGGCGAGCGCGGCACGAGTCGCAGGCCCGACTGACGCCGGTCGCAGCGGCAAGGCGGTCCGCGGGCAGAATCCCGGATAGGGACGGCCGTGACCGGGCGACGTAGCAGTGGGATGGCCGACTGCGAACGCGGTTACGCAAGCAGCTACGAGAGCTAACGCCGAAACCAGGCCAAAAACGCGCCGGCGCACAGCGATCAGGCTACTCCGGAAAAGAGTTAGGGCTCAGCCATCGAGCGCCCAGTGATGGACAGGATGGAAAGACCGCCCGGCGTCGTCGGTCCGCAGGAGAACGGCTCGCTTGCGGTAGCTGAGGACGAATCCACCGCGCCGCGAAACCATCGACGCCGAGCTCGTCCACCCCACCTTCCTCAGGTACTTCCAGCTACGGCCACCGTTGCGGCTGATGTAGCCACCAAAGTCGTCTTGGACGATGAAGCCAAGGCCCTGAGCCGAGAAGCTGATGCTGCTGGGATAGCCGAGCGAGCAGAGGCCGTGAGAGCAGTCGCCGAGGTCCACAGACTCGAGCTTCGTCCACTTCCGGCCCCCCGTTCGGCTCGCGTAGAGGACCTTCTGCTGATTGCTCACCTCGGCGTCGTAGAGGCAAAGCGCCCAGGCTCGCCTCGGCGATGCGAGGCTGGCGATCCCCTGCTCCGGGGTGGCGCACGGCGCCTGCTGTCGCTGCCAGGAGTTTCCGCCGTCGGCGGTTGTCACGTAGTAACGCGCGTCGGGGTCGCGGCCGGTCCCGCTGAAGCCGATCCCATCGAGGGCGGCGGCGAACGAAGGCTGGTAGGTCTGGCTATAGGGAAGCTCCTCCCAGGTTTGCCCCCCATCTGTCGTGCGGAACGTGAACGTATCCTCGTCGTTTGCCTGCGCCACGGCCCAGGCGTCGCTCGCTCCCGCCGTGTCGAGCCAGCTCACCGCGCCGTCGGTGTCGAAGACCTTGTGGAACGTCTTCCCGCCGTCCGTGGTC
This sequence comes from uncultured Actinomycetes bacterium, assembly GCA_963740625.1. Lineage (GTDB taxonomy): Bacteria > Actinomycetota > Thermoleophilia > Solirubrobacterales > 70-9 > JAWVFM01. Next base: position 660,508 of record CAVUEV010000003.1, on the reverse strand, counting down.
AGCTCGATGGCGCCCGGGGTGTCGTGGTAGCAGTCGTTGCCGAGGCCGACCAGGCCATCTCGCGCGTTCCAGAAGGCGATGGCGTTTGGGCGCATCGGGCTGCTCTCCGAACCGGACCTGCAGACGAACGCCAGCGCCGAGCTCCCGCCTTGGGCCACGACGAAGCAGAGGGCGATCCCGGCGATCAGCGCCGAGATGAGCGGCGCACGCCTACGGGGGATGCTCATCGGGGCTCGCGGACCGAAAACCGCGCCAGCGACTCGCTCCCCGCCACGTAGAGCGAGCTTCCGTCTGGGCTCAGCGCAAGCCCGTCGGCCTCGACGAAGGCGAGATGCGGCACCCGGCGACAGTTGCGCCGGCCGTCGCTGATGTAGCAGTCGCGGTAGGCGAGCCGTCCATTCGCGCCTCGGTCGAAGGCAGTGAGGGCGCCAGGCCCGCCGTCGATGCTCGGGCCGGTCAGTCCGCCGTAGTAGACGCGGCGACCGTCCTGGCTCACCGCGATTGATACGCCTGATTCGAGCGAGCCCGATGGCGCGCGCCGACAGCCCCTCGCCACCTCGTAGTCGCGAGATGAGAAGCAATCGCGCCAGTGAATGGCTCCGTCGCTTGAGCGGTCGAAGCGCGTGATAGCTGCGTTGTCGAAGGAAGCCGTGTAGAGCGAACGCCCGTCCGGTGAGAGCGCGATCGCGTCGTCGCCCGCGAGCGACCCGATCGGAGATCTGGCGCACCCGCGCGCTCCGCCGTTTGCGATGCAGCCTTGGTACGTGAGGTTTCCGTCCGAATCGCGGTCGAATCGGTTCAGGACCGGGTCCTCCAGGGAGCCGACGTAGACCGACTTGCCGTCCGGGCTGACGACGACGCCGGTCGGATCGGCGAGCGACTGGCGCTTCATCCGCGTGCAGCCGTGAACACGTTCGGTGACGTAGTAGTTGCTCGCGATGCATCCGGCGTAGGTGAGCTGGCCGCCCGCTGTGCGGTCGAAGCTCGTGATCGCGTTCGTGTCGATGCCTCCGACGACGTAGACGGACGTTCCGTCGGGGCTTACCGCGACCCCCCCAAGGTCACGAAGAGAATCGTGTGGAGGCGACTCGCAGCCGTAGGTGCCCTGGTTTGCGAAGCATTCGTCGTAGGCGAGCTGGCCATCTGGAGCGCGGTCGAAGACCGTGACAGCACTTTCCTCGTCCTGGGTCGTCACATAGACCGACGTCCCATCCGGGCTCACCGCGACGTTGTAGGCATGAGCCAGCGAGCTGTGCGCCGGCTCAGTGCAGCCGTGCCGACCGTGGTTGGCGAAGCAGCCGGTGTATGCGAGCGAGCCGTCGGCCGCGCGAGAGAACATCGCGACGGTCCCGCCCTGATAGGAGACGGCGTAGACCGAAGTGCCGTCGGGACCAACCGCGACGCCGTTGGCGGCGGCGATCAGTTCGGGGCGCGAATGGATGCACTTCGCCTGCTTGATCGAGGCGATGCAATCGCGGTAGGCGAGGGTTGCGGGCGAGGGACGCGCGATCGCCACGGAAACCACGACGACACAGAGGACAAGCGCTAACGCGGATAAGAAGATCCTTCCCTGCCTCACCTGGAGATGATGCTAAAGCCCTCAGCACCTCGAGCTAATCCAAGCTAAGCCCTGTTGCGCCCTGGCTCACAACTTTGGGCGGCTTCGGCGTGTTTTAAGGAAAGAAGCTGCGGAAGCGGAGGAGAGGAACCACATGAGAAGCAGGGGAACAAAGCTCGCAGTAGTGGCCGCGCTCAGCGGCGCGCTTGCGTTTGGCGCTTTCGCGAGCGGCGCTCCGCAGCACCGCCAAGCCTCGCGGGTGCTGCTGGCAGAACTCAGAGTCGCTTTCGCATCGGCGACGCGCGGCGCGCACGAGCCACACCCGCGCGACGTTCAGGTTCATCGCACGACGTACGCGAAGGCGCTTCACGCGGTCGGCGGCGGGTGTCGCTGCGGCAGCCCGAGGACGCCCGTCTACCTCTTCACCGCGGCCGGCTCGTTCAGGCTCACAAACGTCTCGACTCCGCCGGGCGCACCGCCCCCGCACGGAAGCCGGTACTACGAGATCTACGAGATCCCCGACGGCGCCACGCTCACCGCCGGACTCGGCTCGACGCCGCCTGACTTTGCGAGGCTCGGGCCCGACATCCACCACGGCGAGGATCGAACCGCCCTCGTTCGCGGGGCCATCCACTACGCAGGCTCCGAGAATGTCGTGCGGCCCGGTCGCGTCAGCTTTCTTCGCCGGAGTCAGGAGATCGCCACGCGGCGCCTGCGCCACCATCGTCACTTCCTCTTCTTCGTGAAGCCCGGGCACTACCACCTGGAGGTCGAGAGCGGCGATGCCAGCTGCCCCGGAGCGATTCCGGTAACCGTCCAGTCCGGAGACGTCATGGACAAACCCCTTCGCTGCGAGCCAGCTTAACCGCCGATATTTCCGTTTGGGCAGCGAGCTGGATTCGCTGCCCAAACGCGGATGAATCGCACGCAATTTGCGGCAATTTGTGGTCGTCGTCCAGGCGCCCAGTTAGGCGCCGGAAACGGCTTGGATAAGCCAAAAACGCTTGACTCGAGGCCATGCTTAGAAGGCAGCTGCTCTATCCAGCTGAGCTACCGGGGCGTGGATCTGATTATGGCTTGACGGTGGTTGAAGGTTGGGCTTCACTTCCACGCCCGGCGAGCGGATCAGCCCTTGGCACCCAGGTCGAGGCCGAAGACCTCGATCTCAGCTGCAAAGCCGGGAAGCTTCTTGCTGCCCCGAGCCTGCCACGGGTACTGCCCCGAGGCCTTCGCGACATCCTCCGTCGCCAGCAGCTCGTTCGCGTTCGCCGCGGTCAGCAAACGCGAGGCGAGGTTGACGGCGCGCCCGTAATAGTCGCCGTCCCGAAACACCGCCTCACCGTGGTGGAGGCCGGCGTGAAGCGGTGGGCCCTCGAACCGCCGCATCGCAGCCGAAATCGCGAGCGCGACCGCCACGGCGGGCGCCGGCTTTGGGTAGGCGAGCATGTAGCCGTCGCCGAGTGCCTTGACGAGCCGACCTTCCGCGCCGACGCTGTGCTCGACGACGTCGGTGAGGTGGTCGAGCACCTCGATCGCCGCCCTGTCGCCGTGCCGATTCGCGTATGAGGTGAAGTGCCGCAGATCGCAGAAGAGCAGCGAAACCTCGGTCGTTCCGGGCACGAGGCCCTCGGCCTCGAGCTCCACCTCCCAGACGGCCGCTTGCGTCAGCTCCTGTTCCAGCTTGCGCCGGTGGACTCCGAGAAGCATCGGGTCGGCCAGCGGGAGCAGCAGCTCGAACGCCTGCCGGACAGCGGCGAGCGCCTCCATCGGGTTCGGGTTGATCTCCTCGATCAACGGCCGGACTCGCGAGAGGAAGACGTGAACCTCGGTCTGGGCGATCCGGCCGAGCGCCTGGCCGTACACGCGCGAAACCTGCAGTCGAACGTCCCGCGGCCAGATCTGTCCCAGGTGCCCGACCTCGCGAAAGACCTGCGCCTCCTCGTCGGTGAAGTACGGCTCGTCGGGCGCGGGGGCGGGCAGGCCGAAACCGCTGAGAATCGCGTCGGTCTCGGCAACCGGAAGGCCTCCGCCGGCCTCGATGTCCGCCGCGCTCACGGTGCGCCGCTCCCGTTCGGGGTCGAGGATTCCCTCGAAGATCGCATCCTCGATCTGGCCGAGCTTCGCGGCCTCGCGGATCTGCTCGGGCCGCACGCCCGTGCGCAGCAGGCCGCGGATGAGCTTGCCCTCGGCGGCTGTCGAGCCGAGCTCATCGGCCAGGGCCCGGCCGTTCTCAGGCACGATCGGCTCGCATCCGCAAGCTGACATTATTGGCATGGGGCCTGAGCGAAGTGAGCTCGCGTTGAGCAGAGCCCGGTCGGCCGCGCTACGCCCTCATTCCGAGGCTATCGCGCCGTCTGGCTCGCTGGCGATCGGCGAGCGGCTGACGAAGTGAACTCCCTCGGCGCCCTCGAGCGAGAAGCCGCCGGCCTCACCGGGTGCGACGTCGATCACGAACTCGGGCTCGCCCCAGCGCTCGTACTGCTCGGTGTCGACGAAGAACGGACAGCCGCCGATCGCCCCCAGCTTCAGGTCCGAGTCGGTTTCGAGCAGCTCGCCTCGGGTCAGGCACATCGCGGCGCTACCGTCGCAGCAGCCCCCCGACTGGAAGAACGCGAGCGGCCCGTGCTTGCGCCAGAGGAACTCGATCATCTCGAGCGCCTCTGGCGTCGCTGTCACCCTCTCGGTCATCGGCCTAGAAGAAGCCCATGGGCTTCGGGTCGTAGCTGACCAGCATGCACTTGGTCTGCGAGTAGTGGTCGAGCATCATCTTGTGGTTCTCGCGGCCGACGCCCGAGACCTTGTAGCCGCCGAAGGCGGCGTGGGCCGGATACTGGTGGTAGCAGTTGGTCCACACCCGACCGGCCTTGATCGCGCGGCCCATCCGGTAGGCGCGAGCACCGTCGCGGGTCCAGACCCCGGCGCCCGAGCCCGTAGAGGGTGTCGTTGGCGATCCGAAGGGCATCCGCCTCGTCCTTGAAGGTGGTCACCGCGACCACCGGCCCGAAGATCTCCTCCTGGAAGACCCTCATGTCGTTCGTGCCCTTGAGCGCGGTCGGCTCGTAGTAGTAGCCCCCGGCGAGCTCGCCATTCAGGTCTGGGCGATGGCCGCCGACGAGGAGCTCGGCGCCCTCGTCAAGGCCGATCTTGACGTAGCTCTCGACCTTCTCGAGCTGGGCGGCGGAGACCTGCGGGCCGATCTGGGTCTCGGGATCGAGCGAGTGGCCCTGCTTGATCGCCCGGATCCGGTCCAGCACGCGGGGCATGAACTCGTCATACATCGACTCCTGGACGAGCGCCCGCGACGGGCAGGTGCAGACCTCTCCCTTGTTGAACGCATAGAGGACGAGGCCCTCGATCGCCTTGTCGAGGAACTCGTCGTCGTCTGCCGCGACGTCGTCGAAGAAGATGTTCGGCGACTTGCCGCCGAGCTCGGTCGTCGAGGGGATGATGTTCTGGGCGGCGTACTGCATGATCAGTCGCCCGGTGACGGTTTCGCCGGTGAAGGCGATCTTCGCGATCCGCTTGTTGGACGCGAGCGCCTTGCCGATCTCGGCACCGGGGCCGTTGACGATGTTGAGGACGCCGGCCGGAACGATGTCTTCGACGACCTCGGCGAGCTTCAAGATCGACCACGGGGTCGGGCTGGCCGGCTTCAGGACGGTGCAGTTCCCCGCCGCCAGCGCCGGGGCGATCTTCCAGGCCGCCATGAGGATCGGGAAGTTGAACGGGATGATCTGGCCGACGACGCCGAGCGGCTCGCGGAAGTGGTAGGCGATCGTGTCCCTGTCGATCTCGGAGATCGTGCCCTCCTCGCCGCGGATGACGCTTGCGAAGTAGCGGAAATGGTCGATCGCCAGCGGCAGGTCCGCCGCGAGCGTCTCGCGAACGGGCTTGCCGTTCTCCCAGCTCTCGGCGACGGCGAGCATCTCGAGGTTCTCCTCCAGCGCGTCGGCGATCGCGTTCAGCACCCGCGAGCGCTCGGTCGTCGAGCTCTCTCCCCAGCCGTCCTTGGCGGCGTGGGCGGCGTCGAGTGCGAGCTCGATGTCGTCGGGGCTCGAGCTCGCGATCTCGCAGAACGCCTCGCCCGTGACCGGGCTCGGGTTGTCGCGGTACTCACCCGTCGTCGGCGGGACCCAATGGCCGCCGATGAAGTTGTCGTATTGGGACTTGAGACTGACCGGGCTTCCGTCCTCGCCGGGTGCCTCATAGGTCGCTGGCTTCTCGATCGTGGCCACGAACTGCTCCTCTTTCGCCTGCCGCTTTGCACATCGAGCAAACCACCCCACGCCCCGCTCCTCATCGGGATACGTCCGCACACCCGGCCGAGGAAACTACGGAGCTCGATGAGCGCATTGCTCATCCCCGGGCCTGAGCTCTGCGCCTCCCCCACGTCGACGCAGATAGCGCCGCACCTCGTCGGCGCCCCAGACGACGAACGGGAACGGCAGCAGGATCACCAGGTCGGAGGGCGGCAGGGCCGCGGTTCCGAGGAGTGACTGAAACGGCGGGGCATAGATGAGCACAGCGGCGACGAGAAGCTCGAACCCGACGCCCCAGAGCAGAAGGCGATTGCTGAACACACCGACCGAGAACAGCGAAGCCCGCTCGGTACGAGACGCGAAGGCGGTCCCGATCTGCGCCACCACCATCGAGAGGAAGGTCATCGTCGTCGCCTGCTGGTAGGCGTGGTGAAGCGGGGCGCCCTCGTCGACCGCGTCGTTCGGGTGCCATCCCGCCCGCAGGAGAACGTAGAAGTACGCGCCCATCGAAAGCGCCGCCGCGATGACCCCGAGGAAGAGCCAGGCACGGAACAGCATCGGTCGGGTGATGATCCCCTGGCGGCGCGAGCGTGGCGGGCGGCTCATGATCCCCGGCTCGGCCGCCTCGCGGCCGAGGGCGAGGGCCGGCAGCGTCTCGGTCCCGACATCGAAGGCGAGGAGCTGGAGGACGGTGAGGGGGAGCGGAATCGCCCCACCCCCGAGAGCAAATACGACGAACGGCGTCACCTCGGGAGTGGCGTGGGCGAAGATGTAGACGATGAACTTGCGGATGTTGTCGTAGATCCGCCGCCCGGCCGCGACCGCCGCGACGATCGTCGAGAAGTTGTCGTCGGTGAGGACCATCGTCGAGGCCTCACGAGCGACATCCGTGCCCGACTTGCCCATTGCGACGCCGATGTCCGCCCGGCGGAGGGCCGGAGCGTCGTTGACGCCGTCGCCGGTCATCGCGACGACGTGGCCCTCGGCCCGAAGCGCGTCGGCGATCCGAAGCTTCGCCTCGGGCGTGCTGCGGGCGAAGATCAGCTCTCGTCCCTCACGGAGCAGGCGGTCGAGCTCGGGCTCGCTCATGCGATCGAGCTCTTCCTCGGTGACGACCGTCGGCTCCCCTCGCGCGATTCCGATTCTCCGCGCGATCGCGGCCGCGGTCAGGCCGTGATCGCCGGTGACGATGATGATCCGGATCCCCGCGCGGTGGCAATTCGCAACCGCTTCGGCGACCTCGGCCCGCGGCGGGTCGATCATCGCCACCAGGCCCAGCAGGACGAGGTCGCGCTCCGCCTCCTCGCGCCGGCCCGGCTGCTCGCCGGCAGCGAGCCCTCGGTGGGCGACGGCGAGGACGCGCAGGCCCTGCCTCGCATACTCCTCGACCCGCTCCTCGATGCGTCGGCGTTCGACCGGCCCAAGTGGCTGCGATTCCCCCACCGTCCCCAGGTGCTCGCAGTGCGGGAGCACCGCCTCGGGGGCGCCCTTGGTGTTGACCCAGAGGACGCCGTCGACCTCGTCGATCGTCGACATCAGCTTCAGGACCGGATCGAAGTGGAACTCGCGACGTCGCGCCCGGTCGCCGTGGGCTTCGCCGGCGTCACCGCCCAGTCGCTGCGCCGCGACCAGCATCGCGATCTCGGTCGGATCGCCGCTCGGCTCGCTGTCCTCGGCGAGATGCGCGTTGTTGCACGCGGCCATGGCGGCTGCCAGCGCGAGCACGCCTTCGGACCTCGCCCCGTCTGCGGCCGGGATCCCGTTCTCGAAGCCGACCTCTTCGCCGGCGGCCCAAATCTGCGTAACCCGCATCCGGTTCTCGGTCAGGGTGCCCGTCTTGTCGGTGCAGACGACGTCCGTTGAACCGAGCGTCTCGACCGCGCTCAGCCGCTTGACCACCGCACCCTGGCGGACCAGCTCTCGCACCCCGACGGCGAGGGCGAGGGTGATGACGGGCAACAGGCCCTCGGGAACGTTGCCGACGATCAAGCCGATCGCGAAGACCACGGAATCGTGGATCGGCAGGCCGGCTCCGAACGCGGCGAGCGGCACGAAGGCGATCCCGCAGACAACGGCGATCCCGGCGATCAGCCAGGCGACGCGACGGACCTGATGCTCGAGCGGGCTCTCCTCAGCCTCCACGCGCTCCGAGAGCGAGGCGATTCGCCCGAGCTCCGTGTTCATGCCGGTCGCAAAGACGAGCCCGCGGGCCTCGCCCCCCGTGCAGCTCGTGCCGCTGAAGACCAGGTCCCGGGCCTGGATCAGCGGCCGGTCCGTGTCCACGTACTCCGCCGAGCGCAGGACCGTGGCCGACTCCCCCGTCAAGGTCGAGGCGTCGACCTCCAGCGCGCCGTCGATCAGCCGCGCGTCGGCCGAGATGCGCTCCCCCTCGGAGATCAGCAGGATGTCCCCAGGCACGAGGTTCGCCGCCTCGACCTCGCAACGCTGTCCGTCGCGAAGGACGGCGGCGTGCGTCGGAAGGAACCGACGAAGCGCCTCGACGGCACGCTCGGCCTGCTGCTCCTGAACGAACGCGAAGCCGGCGTTGAGAACGATTACGACCACGACCGCGATCGCGACCGGGACGATGCCGGCGGCCGCGGCCAGGCCGGCCGCGCCCCACAGCAGCAACGCCAGCGGATGCGTGAACTGCCTGGCGAGCTCTCGCGGCCACCGCCGCCCCTTGCGACTCTCGAGCTGGTTCAGCCCATAGGTGACCAGGCGCCGCTCCGCTTCACGCGACGAGAGGCCGTCGCGCGACGCGCGGAGGTCGCGCAGGAGGAGGTCGATGCGCTCGTTCGGGTCGAGGCTCGACCGTTGATCCGCCGCTGATTCCGCCGGCCCGGCTGGAGCTTCAGGAGCCACGGGCGCTACAAAAGCACACCCGTTTCGTGGCCGAGCGCAGTTTTAGAAATCAGGCCCGCGCCGGCCTGTCCGATGTCCGCGGCGCTACTGCGGCTCGTGGCGGTGGTGCACCTGGCCGTGCTGCTGGCCGCGATGCTGGGAGTGCGCGGCCTCCGGGTCGGGCTTCGGCCCCGTCGAGGCGTCCGGCTCCGGCGACGGCGAGACGGGCGGCGTCGCGGCCTCGGGTTCCGGCGCGCCCGGCTCCTTGATCACCGCGGCGGCCTCCTTGGCCTTGTCGGTGAGGCTGCCCTTGCCCTTGGCGATGTCCTTGAGCTCGGCGAAGTCCTCCTTGAGGCTCTCGGTCCCGCCGCGCTTGTCCACGGCGCTCTTCGCCTGCTGTGCGAGCTTCTTGAAGTCCACTACTCCTCCTCGATTCCCGATGCGTTCGTGGTTTCACATTAGACACGGTCTGCGCGCCACGCGTGACCCGGCACCGGCGAACATGTGTTCGCATGACCTATCCGCCCTACATCCGCGAGAAGGCCGAGCAGCTACGCGTCGAGAAGCAGCTGACCGTCGGCGAGATCGCAGAGCGTCTGGGCATCGCGAAGTCCACGATCTTCTACTGGGTCGGCCATATCGAGATCCCGCGCAAGCCAGGTGGAACGTCAGGGTGGACTTGTTCCGCGCGGGAGAGGGGCACCGCCGCCATGCAAGCCAAGTACAGAAGGCTTCGGGAGGCGGCCTATGAGCGAGGTGCCGCCGAGTTCCCGTCGCTGATCGGTCGGCCGTTCTTTCGGGATTTCGTCTGTCTGTACATCGCGGAGGGCTCGAAGCGATCCCGAAACCGCGTGGCGATTTGTAACTCGGACGAGGCAGTGCTCCGCGTCGCGCATCCCTGGATGAAGTCGATTTGCGAGCGCCCGCTCGAGTACTCGATCCAGTTCCACGCAGATCAGAACCTCGCCGAGGTTTGCGAGTACTGGGCCGCAGAGTTGGGAATCGAAAGCGAAGCGATCAGACTTCAACGCAAATCCAACAGCGGGAAGCTCGCCGGCCGAACGTGGCGCTCTGCAAACGGCGTCCTGACAATGACTGGCAACGACACCTACGCTCGAGCGAGGCTCCAGGCTTGGATGGATTGCGTGCGAAGGTCCTGGCTAGACTCGTAGCGAAACGGGGCGTGGCGAAGTCTGGTTATCGCATTCGGTTTGGGGCCGAAAGACCGCTGGTTCGAATCCAGCCGCCCCGATCAGTGGTTCGAATCTGACCGCTCGCGACTCCCTCATGTGCGCCGTCAGCCGTCGTACTCGGCGTCCTCGCCGCTCTCCTCGCCCTCGTCGTCGAGCAGCTCGTCGAGGTCGTCGAGGTTCTCGCCGTCGTCGAGGCCGCCGAGCTCCTCGTCGTCGATGTTCTCGTTGAAGTCGTCGGGAGTGGTCTCGTAGTCGTCCATGCCCGAAGAATATGACGCGCTTTCAGCGCCGGGGGCTGATCGCGATCCAGAACTCGCAGTCGCCGAAGCCGCGGTAGGTGACCGACACCGCGAGGACGTTGGCGTCGCCGATGTCGCGCGGCAGCCTCAGCCTCCAGCGGTCGGAGCCGTTCCGCGTCCTGCGCGGCTTCACCGAAGCCCCAACGGCGTGGAAGTCCTGGCCGTGGACTCGCAGTGGCCGCGCGGTGGCGGAGCGGACGCTGTCGAGGATCCTCGGGTTGTGGCGGAAGCGCAGCGCGAGACGATCGCCGGCACGGACCGGCAGTCTGCCCCGGGTCGGCAGCGGATAGACGTAGTCCGCGCACATCGCCGGGTGCACGTGGCCGTGCGGCCTGCCGGCGACGCAGTAGGACCCGACCGTTGAGCGAATCGTCAGCGCGTGATCCGTCGCCAGCATGGGCCTCGGGGCCATGCTGCCCCGGGCGCTCCGTTCTCGGGCGAGCGCCGGAGCCGGGACGGCCAGGGCCAGCGCCGCCACCGCGGCGATTCGCCTCGTCATCGTCACGACGCTACTACGGCCATCCGCGGCCTCCGTCACGCGCCACCGGCGGACCGGCCGCGGCCAATACATTGTCGGCGTGGCCGAAGTCCTTCCGCTCGACGCCCTGCACTACAACCTCGGCGCGGTTTCGGCGCTCGGCGACGTCGTCGCGCCGCCCTACGACGTGATCGACGCCGACCTGCGCCGCGAGCTCGTCTCCCGCTCCCCCTTCAACGTGGTCGAGATCGACCTACCGGAACCCGCCGGCGACGGCGACCGCTACGAGCGCGCCGCCGAGACGCTCGAGGAATGGACGCTCCAGGACGTCCTGGCGCAGGACCGGGAGCCGTCCGTCTGGGCGCTCACGCAGGACTACGTCGGCCCCGACGGCGCCGCGCGCACGCGGCGCGGGCTGATCGCACGCGTTCGCGTCACCGAATACGGCCCGGGACGGGTCCGCCCGCACGAGCGCACGCAACCCGGTCCGAAGGAGGACCGCCTGCGGCTGACCCGGGCGACGCGCCACAACCTCTCCCCGATCTTCTCCCTGCACGCCGGCGACGCCTGGCAGCACGTGGAGCGGGCGACGTCGGCTGAGCCCTGGGGCGAGGCGACGGACGCCGACGGCACCATCCACCGCGCCTGGCGGATCACCGATCCGGCCGTTCACGCAGCCGTGACCGCCGAGCTCGCCGACGCGGAGCTCCTGATCGCCGACGGCCACCACCGCTACGAGACCGCGCGCACCTACGCCGATGAGATCGGCGGCGACGGCGCGCATCGCTACACGCTCATGTGCCTCGCCTCGCTCGACGACCCGGGGCTGACGGTCTTCGCCACCCACCGCCTCGTCAAGGGCCTCGCCGGCGACCCGGCCAAGCAGGAGGCCCTCGCCACGGTGCTGCGCGAGAGCTTCGTCGTCGAGGAGGTCCCGGTCGAGGAGCTCGACCCGGCCGGCGAGGAGGGCCTCGGCGTCTTCGGCTACATCGACTCGCACTTCCGCAAGGGCTTTCGGCTCTGGCTGAAGGACAACATCGACCTCGAGGTCGCTCATGCCCGGCCGGTCGAGGCCGTACCGGGACCTCGACGCCGCGATCCTCGAGAAGGTCGTCCTCGACGGCGCCCTCGGGATGACCCCCGAGGACGTGGAGGCAAAGCGCGGCATCGGCTACGCGAAGAGCGCAGCCGAGGCGATCGCCGCCCTCGACTCAGGCTACGACGCCGCCTTCCTGCTGCGACCGACGCCGATCGAGCAGGTCCGCGAGGTCGCCGACGCCGGCGAGACCATGCCCCCGAAGTCGACCTACTTCTTCCCGAAGCTCCTCACCGGGATCGTCTTCAACCCGCTGAGCTGACGGCGCGGCGGCTAAGGTCGGGGCCGTGAAGATCTACACGAAGAAGGGCGACGACGGGACGACCTCGCTCTGGTACGGAGGTCGCGTGCCGAAGTCCGACGCCCGCACCCGAGGCCTACGGGTCGGTCGACGAGGCGGCGTCGGCGCTCGGCGTCGCGCGCTCGCTCTGTGGCCCCGACGACGGCGAGCTGAGCGCCGACATCCTCCGCCTCCAGAACGAGCTGTTCGTCGCCGGCGCCGAGCTGGCGACCGCGCCGGAGGCGTCGGACCGGCTCGAGGACGGCGTCAGCCGGGTCACCGCCGAGATGGTCGACGAGCTCGACGGCGTCATCGACCGCTACATGGACCGCGTCGAGCTGCCCCCGAAGTTCGTGATCCCGGGTGGGACCCGGCTCTCGGCCGCGCTCGATCTCGCCCGGGCGACCATTCGCCGCGCGGAGCGCCGGGTCATCGAGCTGGAGACGGCGCAGGACGTCGACGCCGGCGAGGTGCGCAGGTTCCTGAACAGGGCGTCCGACGTCGCGTTCGCGTTGGCGCGGTTCGCCGACGAGCCGAGCCCGGAGCTCTTCGCCGGTCGCGAGGCGTCGCAGCGGGACGGCTCCTGATGGCCAGGGTCACCGCCACCCGCCGCGCCGGATATGCGCACGACGTCGAGATCGAGGGCGGTCACCGGCTCGTCGCCGACGAGCCCGAGTCGAAGGGCGGCACCGACGAGGGCCCGACTCCGGTCCGCCTCCTCGGCGCCGCCCTCGCAAGCTGCACCGCGATCACGGTCGAGATGTACGCGGCTCGCAAGGAGTGGGACATCGGCAACATCACGGTCGACGTCGACATCGACTACGACGGCGCGGTCGCGCGCGCGTTCACCGTGACGCTCGGGCTTCCCGCCAGCCTGAGCGAGGAGCAGCAGGAGCGGCTCCGCGTCATCGCGGGCAAGTGCCCGGTCCATCGCGCGCTGACCGCGCAAACGCCGGTCGAGATAACGGACCGCGTCCAGCCGTCCTGATCGTGGACCTCGGGCTGGCAGGACGAGGCTGCGTCGTCACCGGCGCCAGCCGCGGCATCGGCCTTGCCGTTGCGCAGCGCCTGAGCGCGGAGGGAGCCAACACGCTCCTCGTCGCCCGCTCGCCCGCGCGGCTGGAGGAGGCCGTCGCCTCCCTCGCGGAGCAGCCCGGCGCCGTCGCCGGACTCGTCGAGGACGTCACCGAGCCGGGAGCGGGCGAGCGCGTGATCGCCGCCGCGCACGAAAGCTTCGGAACGGTGGACGTCCTCGTCAACAACGCCGGCACCGCGAGCTGGCGCTCGCTCGAAGAGGTCCCGGAAGAGGACTGGTACGCGGCCTGGGAGCTGAACGTGATGGCTCCGCTTCGGCTGATGCGGGCGGCGATCCCGGAGATGCGACGAGCACGGCTACGGCCGCGTGGTCAACGTCGCGTCGACCGCCGGCAAGCGGCCGTCGGCGATGATGCCCGAGTACTCCGTGGCGAAGGCGGCGGAGCTCTCACTCTCGCGGCTGCACGCCGACCTCTACGCCAAGGACGGCGTCCTCGTCAACGCGATCTGCCCGGGGCCCGTCAAGTCCGAGATGTGGATGGAGCCCGGCGGCCTCCTGGACCAGTCGCAGGCGGCGTCGGGCGCGAGCAGCCGGGACGCGGCGCTCGAGGAGGCGGGGTCGAAGCGGCCCATCGGCCGGCTTGCCGAGGTGGGCGAGATCGCCGACGCCATCGTCTTCCTCTGCTCGGAGCGGGCGTCCTACGTAGCCGGGGCCGCCTGGTCCGTCGACGGCGGCACCGTCCAGGTGATCATCTGAGCGGACCCGCAACCGGCCCCGTCGCGGGTGCGCGGCCAGTCGGGCCGATTGGGCTGCTCCGCCGCCGGGCGGACTTCAGGACGCTGACCGCCGCGCTCACCCTCTCCTACGTCGGCAGCGGCGCGTCGACGACCGCGCTAGTGCTCTACGTGCAGTCGAGTCAGGGGACTGGGGCCGCGGTCGGCACGCTGTTTCTTGCGCAGGCGCTTCCAAGGCTGCTAGGACCGTTCGCGGGGGCGTTGTCGGACCGCACCGACCTGCGGAAGCTGATGGTGGCCTGCGACGTGGGCGGCGCGCTCGTTTTCGGCGCTCTTGCCCTGCTGCCGCCCTTCTGGCTGATCGTCCTGCTCGCCGCGCTGGGCACGGCCCTCCAGGCCCCCTACTCCCCGGCGCGGAGCACGTTCATCGCTTCGCTCGTCGCCCAGGACGAGACAGCCACCGCCTACGCGATCGAGAACACGGCCTTCAACCTCCAGGTCGCGGTCGGGCCGGTGATCGGCGGCCTCTTGTTCGCCGCCGTCGGCGCCGGCACGGCACTCGCGATCGACGCCGCGAGCTTCCTCATCAGCGCCTTCCTCATCTCCAGGGTGCGGTTCACGCGACCCGTCGTGGCCGTGCGGACCGGACTCTGGCGCGAGGTGCGCGAGGGAGTTGCCTTCGCCTTCGGCAATCGGGTCATCCGCGCGCTCACGATCACCTTCTTCATGACGATCGCCTTCCTGGCGCTCGCCGACGTCGGGCTGCCGTTCCTGGTCCGCGACACGCTGGGCGGCGGGCCGGCCGCCTACGGCGTTGCGACTGGCGCCTTCGGCTTCGGCATGCTCGCCGCGTCGCTCACCCTCGCGTTTCGCCCGAGAAGCTCGCCCGGGCGCGTCTACCTCGCCGGGGTGACGACGAGCGGCGTCGGCGCCCTGATCACGGGAGCATCGCCCAGCCTTGGCGCCGCGATCGCCTTCCAGGGCGCCGCCGGCGTGGGCAATGGGATCGAGAACGTCGCGAGCACGACGCTGACGCAGCGTCATGTCCCTCCCGAGATGCTCGGCAGGGTGTTCGGCATGCTCGGAACGGCCGCCTACGCCGGCCAGGCGATTGCCTCGCTCCTCGGGGGCTTCTACCTCGACGCGACTTCGCCGCGAACCGTTCTCATCACGTCGGGCGTCGGCGCCCTTGCCTCTCTCGGACTTGCGATCGGCCCGCTGACCCGGGCGGGGACCCGGCAATGAGTCCGCGCGGCCTCGACGAGATCCTCCTGAGCCCCGACGAAGCCGGTGCGCTGAGCGCCCCGGGCGGAACCGACGCCGCCGTGCTGCTGGCGCTCTACGGCTACCCCGAGGACCCCGGCCTCGTCTTCACCAAGCGCCGCGACGACATGCGCCGCCACGCCGGGGAGATCTCGTTCCCCGGCGGCCGTCACGATCCGCACGACGACGACTTCGTCGCGACCGCGCTGCGAGAGGCCGAGGAAGAGGTGGGGCTCGCGCCCGCGGACGTGGAGATTGCGGGCGCCCTGCCACCGGTCGGGACCTTCGTCACCGGCTACAAGGTCCACCCGATCGTCGGGCTGGTCGCCGAGCGGCCCGAGCTGCGCCCAAATCCCGACGAGGTCGCGGCGGTGCTGCTCTTCTCGCTCTCCGAGCTTCGCTCCGCCTTCGCGATGAGGCGCCTCGTCCGCCGTGGCGTCCCGATCCGCACACCCACCTTCGAGATCGGGGAGCACATGATCTGGGGGGCGACGGCGCGGATCCTCGGCGAGTTCCTCCAGCGGCTCTCCCCCTAGAACCTGCGCGTCCGTGAACCGCGCCGCGGTAACGTTCCGCGTGGATGGACGAGAAGCGCGAGACTTCGGAAGACGCGCCCTCCGAGGAGCAGGACTCCGGCTCGGCTGCGGACGAGCCGTCTGCGAGCGGCGGCTCGCGCTCCGAGGACCTCTCGAACACGACGGCGCCGTCCATCGGGCCGCACACGGTGGTCGACCGCTCCGACCAGAAATCGTCCGAGGAGGTTCGCGACGAGTCCCCGGAGGATCCGGACACCGGGCTGAAGGAGATCGACCTCGACGCCATGGGCCACGACAAGCGCCGGCAGGTCGTCGGCAAGTCCTACGGCGCAAGCTTCGCCAAGCAGGCGGCGATCTACGGAGCGTTCGTGGCCCTGGTGGTCGCGCTCGCGATCGGGGCGAAGATCCTGATCGACCATGCCGACAAGGCCCCGGCCCACAATGCAGCCGAGGCGCCATGGGCGCAGCCCGGCGCCCCCCAGCACCCTCCGAAGCCGCTCGAGTAACCGCTCAGCGGGAACCCAGAGCCCGCTCGACGGCTGCGATCGCCGCCGCCGTCCAGGCCCGCGCGTCGCCGGGGTCGGACTCGATCAGCGCCGCCGGGATGTGCCAGCGCGCCTCGGCGGCACGCACGGCGCCAACCCCGCGCTCGAGGAGCGCGGCCGGCACGTCACCGCGCGCCTCGTAGACAAACCCGCGAACCGGGGTGTCGACCAACTCCTCGAGCAGCCGCTCCAGTCGCGGGCCGTGAAGCGCGCCGACTTCCCCGCGTTCGCCCCTTGCCGAGGCCAAGAGCCAGCAGACGACCGCCACGTCATGCACGTGGTCGAGCACCGTGCCGACGCGCTCGGGGTCGGCCCGGACCCCGTCGAAACCCGCCGCCTCGATCGCCGCCACTCCGTGCTCAGTGCGGCTGGTGCCGCGAACCGCCCACCCCGCGTCGCTTAGCGCGGCCGCGAGCGCCCGGCCGCGGCAGCCGCAGCCGACGATCAGCGCACGCGCCACGCCGGCTCCCTAGACGTTCGATTCGTCGTCCAGCCGGCGGTCGCGCACCTGGCGCGCCCGCTCGCGGATCCGCTCGTCCTCGCGAGCCATCGCGTGGGCGTCGGCCTCCGTGATCTCCTCCGCCCCGCGCCGGCGCCGGTACTGCGTTCTGGGCGGCGATCATCTGCTGGACGTCGTCGACCTCGAGCTGCGCCTCGACCTCGTAGGAGCGTGTGGGCTTCCAGTCGACGAGGTCGGCGCCGCTGCCCGGATAGGCGCGGGCGAGGAGGACGAGCAGGAGGACGAGAAACGCGACCCCACCGAGTGAGATGAGGATGAAATCCATCTGGCGAGGAGGACCTTAGACCCCCCGAGCGCCGGCCGGGCCGGGCGCATGCGAGCCTGACATGATCGAGCCGTGAGCGACGCGGTCATCATCGACGCCCTGCGCACCCCCGTGGGCCGCTACGGCGGCGCCCTCGCCGGCGCCCGGCCGGACGACCTGGCGGCCCACGTCGTCCGGGCCGCCGTGGAGCGCAACTCCCTCGACCCTGAGGAGATCCGCGACGTCTACTTCGGCGCCGCGAACCAGTCGGGAGAGGACAACCGCGACGTCGCGCGGATGGCCGCGCTGCTCGCCGGCCTGCCGACCTCCGTCCCGGGGGTAACGGTCAACCGGCTCTGCGCCTCGGGCCTCGAGGCCGTGAACCAGGCCTCGCGAGCCCTACGCCTCGGCGAGGGCGACCTCTACCTGGCCGGCGGCGTCGAGTCGATGAGCCGCGCGCCGTGGGTGGTCCCGAAGCCGGCGAAGGGGTTTGCGCGCGGGCCGGAGACGATGTACGACACCGCTCTGGGCTGGCGGCTCGTGAACCCGCGGATGGAGGAGCTTCACTCCACCGAGTCCATGGGCGAGACCGGCGAGAACGTCGCCGAGCGCTACGGGATCACCCGCGAGCGCCAGGACGAGTTTGCCCTGCGCAGCCACCGGCGAGCGGTGGACGCCGCCGCCTCCGGGCGCTTCGACGACGAGATCGTCCCGGTGGAGGTGCCGGCCGGACGCGGCGCGACCGCAGTCGTCGAGGTGGACGAGGGGCCGCGCCCCGATGCCAGCATGGAGGCGCTCGCAAGGCTCCGCCCGGTGTTTCGCGAGGGTGGCACGGTCACCGCGGGCAACGCCTCCACGCTCAACGACGGCGCCGCATGCCTGGTGATGGCATCCGCCGAGAAGGCGGAGGAGCTGGGTGCCCGGCCCGCTCGGCCGCGTGGTCTCCATCGGCGTCGCCGGAGTCGATCCCGCGATCATGGGAGTCGGGCCGCTCGAGGCGATCCCCCGTGCCCTGCGCGCGGCCGGGCTGGAGCTGGACGAGGTCGACCTGGTCGAGATCAACGAGGCGTTCGCGTCGCAGGTGCTGGCCTGCGTCGACGAGCTCGGGATCGACGAAGAGCGCCTCAACGTGAACGGCGGCGCGATCGCGCTCGGCCACCCGCTCGGCTGCTCCGGCGCCCGCCTTGCGACCACGCTCCTCTGGGAGCTGCGGCGCCGCGAGGCGCGGTACGGCGTCGCCTCGCTCTGCGTAGGGGTCGGGCAGGGAGTCGCGACCGTGATCGAGAGCCTCGATGCGGCCTGAGGCCGCAGCGACGCCTGCCCCGATAGCCTCGCGTCCCACATGAGCGTCAAGGAGATCGTCAGCGTCGACGGCGCGATCGGGCCGACCGCCGAGGCGGTGATCCCGCTGAAGGACGACGGCCTTTACCGCGGCGACGGCGTCTTCGAGGTGGTGCGGATCTACGCCGGGCGCCCCTTCGCGATGGAGGAGCACCTCGATCGCATCGAGCGCTCCGCGGCGCAGATCGAGCTGCCGGTGGATCGCGGCGTGGTGGCGGCCGAGGCCGCGGCCCTGCTCGAAGCCCACGGCGACGGCGACGCCCAGCTGCGCATCGTCCTCACCCGCGGTGGACGGCGAATCGCTGCGATCGAGCCGCTTCCAGACCTCGCGCCGTCGGTCAGCCTCGCGAGCGTCCGCTACTCGCCGACGGTCATCCTCGCCGGTGCGAAGACGCTCTCCTACGGGGCGAACATGCAGGCCACGCGCCTCGCCGCAAGCCAGGGCGCCGACGAGGCCGTGCTCGTGCGCCCCGATGGCGTCGTCCTCGAGCCGCCGACGTCGACGATCTTCTGGGCGAGCGGCTCCGGGGGCCTGCGCACGCCCACGCTCGACGCGGACATCCTCGACTCGATCACGCGGCGAAAGCTCCTCGACGCCCTCGGCGACGTCGAGGAGGGCGAGTTCCCGCTCGACGACCTCCTCGGCGCCAGCGAGGCGTTCCTGGCGTCCTCGGTGCGCGAGGTGCAGCCCGTCTCCAGCATCGACGGCACCGAGCTCGACCGCCACGGCAAGCAGACCCAGCGGGCGCGAGCGGCCTTCGACGGGCTGATCTCCGACTGGCTCGCCACGGAGGGATAGAGGTGGACCTCGACCTGACCGACGAGCAGCGCCTGATCTCCGAGACCGCGCGCGAGTTCACCGACAACGAGATCGTCCCGCGCGCCCGCGAGAGCGACAGGGCGGCGAAGTTCGACGCCGAGCTCGCGAAGCGGATCGGCGAGATGGGCTATCTCGGCGCGCCCGTCGCCGAGGAGTACGGCGGCCGCGCCCTCGACTACGTGTCCTACGGCCTGGTCGTCGAGGAGATCGGCCGCGGCGACTCCGCGATGCGCACCGTGGTCTCCGTCCAGACCTCGCTGGTCTGCGGGTCGATCGAGCGCTGGGGCTCCGAGGAGCAGAAGCAGCGGTGGCTGCCCGGGCTGACCTCGGGCGAGATCTTCGGCTGCTTCGGGCTCACCGAGCCGGACGCCGGCTCCGATCCGTCCTCGATGCGGACGCGGGCGGAGAAGATCGACGGCGGCTGGCGCATCAACGGGCAGAAGATGTGGATCTCCCTGGGCAACGTTGCCAGCGTCGCCCTCGTCTTCGCCCAGACCAAGCCGGAGGAGCGGCATCGCGGCATCGCCTGCTTCCTCGTTCCCACCGACACCGACGGCTTCTCGACGCAGGAGATCCACGGCAAGCTCGGCCTGCGCGCCTCCGACACCGCGTCGCTGGGATTCGACGGAGTCGAGGTGGGCGACGACGCGCTGATGGGCGAGGTCGGCGACGGCTTCAAGATCGCGATGAGCGCGCTCGACTCCGGCCGCTACTCGGTCGCGTCCGGGTGCGTCGGGATCTGCCAGGGCTGCGTCGACGCATCGGTGGCCTACGCCAAGGAGCGCGAGCAGTACGGCGTCCCGATCGCCAGCTTCCAGCTGGTCCAGGCGATGATCGCAGACATGATCGTCAAGCGCGACGCCGCGCGGCTCCTGGTTCGCCGCGCCGGGATCCTCAAGGACCAGGGCAAGCCGTCGACCGTCGAGACGTCGATCGCCAAGCTCTTCGCGACCGAGGCCTCGATCGAGTGCGCCAACCTCGCGATCCAGGTGCACGGCGGCTCGGGCTACGTCGACGATCACCCGGTCGAGCGCTACCTGCGCGACGCCCGGGTCACGACGCTCTACGAGGGGACGTCGCAGATCCAGCAGCTGATCATCGGGCGCGACGCCACCGGGATCAACGCGCTGACGCCCGTCCAGGCGAAGTGACCTCGGCCGCGCTGGTCGAGACCTCACGCGACGGCCACGTCGCGCTATTTCGCCTCAACCGCCCCGAGGCGCGGAACGCCCTCTCGCCGGAGCTGATGGCCGAGCTCGGCGAGCAGGTTGCCCGCCACGACGCCGATCCGGACGTCCGCTGCATCGTGATCGCGGGCTCCGACGAGGTCTTCGCCGCCGGCGCCGACATCGGCGCGCTCGCCGAGCGCGAGTTCCACGAGGCCGTCTTTCATCCCGCCGCCGCGTTCTGGAAGCGCGTGGCGGAGTGCCGGACGCCGATGATCGCCGCCGTCTCCGGGTGGGCGCTTGGCGGCGGCTGCGAGCTGGCGCTGTGCTGCGACATGATCGTCGCCTCGGAGACGGCCGAGTTCGGCCAGCCCGAGATCAACCTCGGGATCATCCCCGGAGGCGGCGGCACTCAGCGGCTGGCGCGCGTGCTCGGCAAGCAGCGCACGATGGAGCTGGTCCTCACCGGCAGGCGTATCGACGCCGAGGAGGCCGAGCGCCTCGGAATCGTCAACGAGGTCGCGCCCGCGGGCGAGTGGCTGGAGCACGCGATGGAGCTCGCGCAGCGCGTCGCCAAGCGCCCGCCGCTCGCGGCGAAGCTCGCCAAGCAGGCCGTGCTCGCGGCCGACGAGACCGGCCTCGCCGCGGGCCTCGAACAGGAGCGCCGCCTCTACGAGCTCGCGATGGCGACCGAGGACCGCGTCGAGGGGACGAAGGCGTTCATGGAGAAGCGCAAGCCCGAGTTCAGGGGGCGGTAGCCCCCCGTGACCGGGCGAATCGGCGTCGTCGGGGCCGGGACCATGGGCTGGGGAATCGCCCAGCTCGGCTGTCTCGGCGGCTTCGAGACGCTCCTCCACGACCCTGTCCCGGAAGCGCTCGAAGCCGGCGCCGCCAAGCTGCGCGCGGCGCTCGAGCGGGGGGTCGAGCGCGGCCGCTGGCAGCCTCCCGAGGCGGATGCGGCGGCCGCCCGCCTCATCGAGGCCCCGGAGCTGCCGGCGCTCGCCGGCTGCGAGCTCGTCATCGAGGCGGCGCCGGAGCGGCTCGAGCTGAAGCGCGAGCTCTTCGCCGAGCTCGAACGGGCCTGCGGCGAGCGTGCCGTGCTCGCGACCAACACGTCCTCCCTCTCGGTCACGGCCATCGCGGCCGGGCTGGAGCACCCCGAGCGCGTCTGCGGCATGCACTTCTTCAACCCCCCGGCGCTGATGGAGCTTGTGGAGGTCGTCGCGGGCGACGCGACCGACGAGGCGACGCTCAATGCGGTATCCGGAGCCGCCCAGGCGATGGGCCGCACCCCGATCCGCGCCGCGGACGCCATCGGGTTCGTCGCCAACCGCTGCGCCAGGCCGTTCTCGCTGGAGGGCCTGCGCCTCTACGGCGACGGGATCTCCGCGCCCGAGCAGATCGATCGCATCGTGCGGATCGGAGGCGGCTACCGGATGGGCCCGTTCGAGCTCACCGACCTGGTCGGCGTCGACGTCAACCTCGAGGTCGCGAAGTCCTTCTGGGAGCAGAGCTTCCACGAGCCCCGCTGGCAGCCGCACCCGATCCAGGCGAAGATGGTGGCCGCCGGGCGTCTTGGGCGCAAGGCGGGGCGCGGGTACTACGAGTACGGCGACGGGGCGCACCGGCCGGACGACCCGGCGGAGCCGCCGGAGGCGACCGTCGACAAGATCGGCTATGCCGACCCGCGAGCGATCCAGACGGACGACTTCGATGCGGTGAACCTCGCGCCGCCGGCTTTGCCGCGGATGCTCGAGCCGCTCGAGGTCGGCTTCGTCGCCATCCCGGATCTCGCACGCGCGACCCTCGTCGAGATCGTCCGCGGCCCGCGCACCACCGACGCCGCGCTCTCAGCAGCCGGCACCTACTTCGCCTCGCTGGGCAAGCACGTCGAGTGCGTCCTGCGCCCCGCTCCGGGCCTGGTTCTCGGCCGCATCGTCTGCCAGCTCGTCAACGAGGCGCACTTCGCGCTCCAGCAGGACGTGGCGAGCGCGAATGACATCGACACGGCCCTGAAGCTCGGCCTGAACCACCCGCGTGGGCCGTTCGAGTGGTGCGAGGAGATCGGCGCGGAGACCGTGGTCGCCACGCTCGATGCCCTTCACGCCGAGCTCGGCGAGGAGCGCTACCGCGTAGCCGCCTTGCTGCGGGCAAAGGCAGCGGTTGAGAGCTCCGGCGACGGCTGAGCGGCGCCCGCCGTCCCGCCCGACCTCCCGCCGGCTCCGAGCCAGGACCCGGCCAGGATCAGCCCGAGGCCGATCAGCTTGCCTGCCGTGATCCCTTCGCTCAGGAACACGGCCCCGTAGACCACCGCGAACCCGGGCGCCACATATGAGACGAGCATCGCCTTCGCCGGACCGACGGTGGCAATCAGCGAGTAGAAGATGATGAAGGCGATGCCGGTGCCCACGAGCCCGAGGCCGGCCATTGCCGCGATCGGGCCCGCGCTCGGAGCGCTCGAGGGGAGCGTCGCGAGCGCCGCGGGGGCGAGGAGCAGCGCGCTCGCCGCCATCACCACGGCGACGATGCCGATCGGCGGCGCGGCGCGCAGGCGCGACTTGACCATGAAGCCGCCGACCGCGTAGCCGACCCCCGCCAGTACGACGGCGAGCCCGCCGAGGACCTCCGACCCGGAGCCGGTGAGATCGAGCCCGAAGAGGGCAACGACGCCGACGACCCCGATGGCGACGCCGGCAAGGCGCGAGCCCTCCGAGCGCTCGTCGGGGTCGAGCCGCAGCGCCAGCAGCGCGGTGAAGATCGGCGCGGTCGCGACGAGGATGCCCGCCAGCGACGAGGAGATCGCTCCCTCGCCGGCCGAGATCAGGAGGAAGGGCCCGGCGACCTGGACGGCCCCGAGCGCGACGAGGATCCCGAGCTTTCCGCGGAGCGGCGCCAGCTCACCCCGCCACGCCGCGAACGGGACGAGGAACGCCGCGGCCAGCGCGATCCGTGAGAACGCCACCATCTCCGGCGAGAGGTCGCGCAGCCCGATCTTGATGAGCAGGTAGCTCGCTCCCCAGATCGAGGAGAGGAGAAGGAACCAGAGCCAGGCGCGGCGGTCCACGCGCGCTACAGGGTGCCCGTGTTGATCCCCCCGAAGATGAAGGTCGGCGCCACCGGCCACTGGCGCTTCCAGTCGGCCATCTCGGACGACGGAAACACGTTCTGGAAGCGCGGATCGCGCGCGTTGGTGTCCGCGAGCGCCTTCTCCTTGATCATCGAGTCGTACTGGTCGATCGAGTCCTCGAGGGTGTTCGAGTTCAGGATCACCTCGCGCCCGAAGAACTCCGCCGCCCTGCGGACGCCGGGGATCTTCGACAGATGCGGATGCCAGTTGTCGATCGCGACGCCGTTCTCGGAGGAGACCCAGACCCCCTCGCCGGTGTTGACGCACAGCGAGTGGTTGCCGTCGGTGTGGCCCGGGGTCCAGACGAGGGCGCACCCCTTGCCGAGCTCGACGTCGCCGTCGATCAGCACAACGTTCTCCGTCCGGAGGTCCTTGATGCCGTCGCCGACGTACCACGCCCACTGCATGGGGTGGATCGAGGCGAAGGTGTCCCACTCCCTGCGCTGGGCGATCAGCTTGGCGTTCGGGAACAGCGGCTCGCGCGGGGCAGCCTCCCCCTCGATCGGCTTGTGGGTTCCGAGCACGAAGCGGAGGTCCTGGACGTGGAGGTGGTCGAAGCTGATGAAGTCGACCTCCTCGGGCTGAAGCCCGAGCGTCCGCAGCGCGCTCACCGGCTCGTGCCAGATCTTCGCGAGGACCCGGTAGGAGAGGAACTCGCCGAGCCGCTCGATCTGCTGCGCGTAGTACGGGGCCTCGGCGGGTCCCTCGGGGACCGTGGGCTCGTAGCAGAGCGTCCGCAGGTTGCCCTCGAAGTCCTCGAAGCGCACCACCTGCAGGCGGTTGATGATGTTGATGTACGGGTTGGCGCCGATCGCGGTTCCCCCGAAGGCGAACTTCAGGGGGTAGCCGGCCGAGGCGATGTCGACCGTCCGGATTCCCCTGACCCGGTTGTCCGCGGTGGCGAACCGCGCCCGGAACTCGGCCGCCGCCTCGCGGATCGCGGCCGGCCTGTCGCCACGCGGCCAGGTGTCGTTCGCGGACTCGAACTCGCTGAACGGGTGCAGGCCAACGGCGTCCGGGCTGACGTCTGGGATCTCGACTACGGCCACGCTGCTACCTCCTTCGTCCTCGGGAGGACTGTAGCGGCGAAGGGGAGCCGCCCCGGCGCCGAGTGGACGATTGCGACGTCCTGGCCGTCGTTTCCGTCCAGTCGCGAGAGTGACGCGTGGGAACGCGCCGGGGGGTTACGGTCTGGCGATCATGACCGTCTGGGGCAGGATGATCATGGGGGTCTCGCTGCTCGTCGCTCTCGTTGCCATTCCGGCGGCGAGCCCGGCGGCGCGCAGCGATGTCTGCGGCGATCTCAGTCCCACAGAGGCCGCATGCATCGGCCTCCAGAAGCTCGCCGACGCCGCGGCGAACGAGTGCCGCAACCTCGCGCTGCCGGAGAGCAGGTGCAGCCTTCCCCTCTCCCAGCCGGTGCGCAAGGCCGCGGTCGGCGCCTACCGCGACTCCTGGGTGCATCGCGCGGTCGCGTTCCAGTACCGCCTCGGAGACCGCCTGCCGCTAAGCGCCGCGCTCTTCCTCGGCACGCACAACTCGTTCAACACGCCGGCGTCGGCGGCGACGCCGTCGCACATGGACTCGAACCAGCAGCTGACGATCCCGCAGCAGCTCGACGTCGACATCCGCGCCATCGAGCTCGATCCGCACTGGGTGCCGCGGGCGAACGCCGACGGTGGGGAGGTCATCGTCTGCCACGGCCGCGGTGCCGACCAGCAGAACCTCGGCTGCACCACGGAGCCGCCTCTCACCACCGTGCTCGGGCAGATCGCGGACTGGCTGAACGCCCATCCGCGACAGGTCATCCTGCTCTACCAAGACAACAACTTCGGGCCGGACATCGCCTACTCCCGCACCGTCGAAGCGCTCGACTCGGTCCTGAAGCGGCCCGCCGGCGGCTCGCTGATCTACCGGCCAGACCCGAGCCGGCTCACCGGCGAGCGCGGCTGCGAGGACCTGCCGCTGGGACTGTCACGAAACGACGTCCGCCGGGCCGGCGCGCAGGCGATCGTGGTCGGCAACTGCGCCTCCGGGTGGGGCTCGGACGTGTTCGCCTGGGACCGAGACCACGTGGAGAGCGGCGACACGTCGAGGTACGAGCTGTACCCGCGCTGCGACGCTACGTATGGCGACGACGTCTACGCCACGGAGCTCGTCCGCTACTACGAGGACAGCACTTTCGTGAGCGCCGGCGTCGATCCGCAGGAGACCCCGGCCGAGTTCGAGGCGAACAGGCTGACCCCCGCCCACGTGGCGGCGATGAGCGGCTGCGGCGTCAACCTCTTCGGGTTCGACCAGATCCTGCCGGACGACGGCCGCCTCGCGGCCACGATCTGGAGCTGGGCAGCCAACGAACCCCGGCGGGGCCATGGCCGCTGCGCCGTCCAGCGGCCCAAACGCGGACGCTGGCGAAGCCGATCGTGCCGGGCGAAGCGCCCGGCGGCGTGCCGCACCGAGGCCGGGGCGTGGAAGCTCACGCCCCGCCCCGTCACCCACCGCCAGGCGTTCGCGGCCTGCCGCCGGCTCAGCGCGACGTTCGACACGCCCCGCTCGGGCGAGGAGAACTCCCGGCTTCGAGCGGCCGGCGACGGCCACGGAATCCTGCTGCGCTACCGACGCGGGCCCTAGGTCACCGCTAGGCGGCGGGCGTCGGCGCCACCTCGGCCGGCTCGCCGCCCTTCTGCCAGTGGGCCTCCGGCGAGGGCGGGGTGTCGCGCAGGTACCACTCGGCGTCGAGGGCGCCCATGCAGCCGGTGCCGGCGGCGGTGACCGCCTGGCGGTAGGTGTGGTCGACGAGGTCGCCGACGGCGAACACTCCTGCCAGCTTGGTCCGCGTCGACCCGGTCAGGGTCGCGACGTACCCGTTCGCATCCGTCTCGACCTGGTCGGTGACGAGCTCCGAGCGCGGAGTGTGGCCGATCGCGATGAACGCCCCGCCGACCGCGAGCGACTCCTCCTCGCCGGTCTCCGCGTTGCGCAGGCGGATCGAGGCGATCTTGCCGTCCTCGCCGGCCACGAACTCCTCGGGAACGTACGGCGTCTTGAAGCTGATGTTCGGGGCCTCTTGGGCGCGCTCGAGCATGATCTTCGAGGCGCGGAACTCGGGACGGCGGTGGATCACCGTGAGGTTCGAGGCGTACTTGGCGACGAAGATCGAATCCTCCATGGCCGAGTCGCCGCCGCCGATCACGGCGACGTCCTCGCCCTTGAAGAAGGCGCCGTCGCAGACGCCGCAGGTCGAGACGCCGCGACCGCCCAGCTCCATCTCTCCCGGGATGCCGAGGCGCTTGGGCTCGGCGCCCATCGCGAGGATGATCGCCTTCGCCTGGTGCTCCTCGTCCCCCAGGAACACGCGCTGGACGCCGCCGTCGGCGAGCTCGATCCGGGTCGCGTCATCGGTGACGAAGCGCGTTCCGAAGCGCTCCGCCTGCGCTCGGAACTGGCCCATCATCTCCGGGCCCATGATCCCCTCGGGGTAGCCGGGGTAGTTCTCGACGTCGGTGGTGTTCTGGAGCTGGCCGCCCCACTGGAAGCCCTCGATCAGGAGCGGCTCGAGGTTCGCCCGCGCCGCGTAGAGCGCAGCCGTGTAGCCGGCCGGCCCGCCGCCGACGATGATCAGGTTTTCCACTCGGTTCGCGTTCATCGGTCTTCCTGTTTCTTGGTCTCCGCTGCCCCCGCGGACGTTACGCAAACCGCCGGGCGCAACCTGCTCACATCTTACTTCACTTTTTGAAGTATTGGATGCGCCTGGGCGGGCGTATGGCCGCCGGCGGGCCGTCCCTCCTCCTCCCACCGCGCGACCGTGCGCCGCAGCTGGAAGAAGGCGACGACGCCCGGCGGGATCGGCAGCCAGAAGGCGAAGAAGCGGTAGGTGAGGATCGCGGGGAAGACGACCGCGCCGTCGTAGCCGAAGAGGACGAAGACGCCGATCATCCCCGCATCGACGGCGCCGACGCCGGCCGGCGCCAGCGGGACGAGGTTTGCCGCCAGCCCGACGAAGAACCCCATGACCACGACCCCGAGGGGCACGCTGATGCCGTACCCGTGGAAGCTCGCCCACAGGATCCCGATGTTCGCCGCCCAGTAGCCGATCGCGCCCGCCACCGCCAGGCCGCCCCGCGAAGGCGAGCGGATCAGAGCGAGCGCCGTCCTCGCCCCCCGCGCCAAGGTTGCGGGGACCGTGGCGAACCTGCGGGCGAGCCGCCCGAGCCTGCCCGCCTCCGACGCCGAGCCCATCCGCCGCTCGAGATCGCCCGGGATCAGCGTCAGGAGCAGCCCGATCCCGAGGAGCGCCCCGGCGACGGCGGCCGGCACGATCGTCAGCCCGGCCGGGTTGGGGCCGTGGAGCACGCCCATGCGCAGGAGGATCCCGACGACGATCGCCGCCAGGGCGTAGACCGAGTACAGGAGGATGAGGAACGCGACCATCCGGCAGGCCGCCTCGCGGCGCTCCATTCCCGCCTTGCGCAGCGCCCAGTAGGTGAGGATCACCCCGCCCGCGCCGCCCGCCGAGAACAGGAGCGACGCGGCGAGCCCCGCCATCGTCACCTCGTAGGACTCACGCCAGTCGAGCTCGACCAGGGACCCGACGACCCCACGGAAGAGCGCCACGTAGGCGGCGTAAGAGGCCACGCAGAACGCTCCCGCGACCACCAACCAGGCGGGCGCCGCGTCGCCGAGCCTGTTGAACGTGCCCGAGACGCCGACGATCTTCGGAAAGAGGAAGTAGATCCCGCCGATCAGCAGGAGGACCGCGAGAAGCGTCTGAATGATCTGGCGACGGCCGAACTGAATGCCCGGGTCGTCGTCGCCCCGATCCGGCCCGGATACGTCGACCCGGCCGTCACGGGCCAGATCCTCCCTCTCCTCTCCAACGGGCGGTCCCATCCCTGCCCTCATTTTCTCAAGCCCTGGATGTCAGCCACATGACGCACCAGCGATCCGGTTACCCGTTGGCCACCCGCTCGATGCGCTGAACGGCGGCGCTCAGCCGAAGCGCGGTCGGCTCGGCGAGGGGCTCCCCCCTCCTGACGAGCGCAACCAGCGCGCCCGCCGCGACCAGGTCGACGATGTAGTGCTCACCCAGGTAGACGAGCGCAAACCCGAGGGTCAGCGCGTAGGACCAGCCGACGACCCCGGCGGTGCGGTTGACGTCCCCGAGCAGGAGCGCAGCGAGCACCGAGGTCGCGAAGTGCAGAGACGGCATCGCGGCCCAGGGATTGCCGTTGAAGGTGTTGTAGAGGCGGGGCCAAGCCCCCTTCCACAGGGCTTCGCCGGCGGGGATCATCAACCGCTCCACCGGCTGTGGAGTGTGCCCGTTCTCCGACGCCCACCACGGGGGAGCGGTGGGCAGGAGCGCGTAGCCGACGCAACCGAGGTCGTACGCGGCGGCCAGCTGGCGGGCCGCCGCCGGAAAGCGCTCGTTTCGGTAGACGAGGATCCAGAGAAGGGACAGATGCGGCTCGAAGAACCAGCTCCAGTGGACCATGCTGAGCGCCTTGTCGAGAACGCCTACTCTCCCGGGCCTCGACAGCGCTCGCTGCAGGCGAGCGTTGGGCAGGGCCCCGCCCCCGATCGCCAGGTCGGCGCGGATCGGGTAGGAGACCCGGAGCCTGCGCTGGAGACCCTGCGGATCGTCATACGGAAGCTCGTGGATCACCGTGAACGCCCACATCTGAAGCGCGTAGAGCGCGGCGTCGCGCGCCTTGGTGCGCGGCCGCAGGACGGCGAGGGCGAAGGGGCCGGAAATGGTGGCTGCCGCGGTCGCCGCTCGGGGCAGCTTCAGGCGGCGACGGACCACCGGGAGGAGCAGTGCTGAGCCGAGGGCAGCCGAGGCCAGGAAGCGAGCGCCCGCGCGCATCGCGGGCCGGCGGCGAGGATTCCGGAGCCCCCGAGACAAGGCGCGGCGAGTATAGGATGCCTCGCGCCTTGGAAGCCGGTGCTCCGAGACCTCCAGCTCGCCTGCGCGCAGCCGTGCTCCTGGCCGCCGTCGTGGTCGCGGCTCTGGCGCTCGCGGCACCCGCCGCCCAGGCCTCGATCATCGGGCCGCGCCCGGGGCACTCGCCCGAACGCCGACGACATCCGCACGACCTACTGGGTGATGCTCGTCGTCGCCGTCATCGTCGGAGTGGTGGTGAACGGCGCCCTCATCGCGATCGTCATGCGAAACCGCGCCCGTCGCGGCGGCGAGCCCGGCGCGCCTGACCGCCGGCCGGGGCTTCTTCTTGCGGGCAGGGGCTCCCCTCGCCCTCCTCGCCGCCGCGGTCTTCGTGCTTCGGAATCGTGATGACCGAGAAGACGCAGAAGGTCGCCGGACCGGGCCCGGACGCCTTCAGCGCGTCCGCCGCGGAGACGGCGCAGGTCGGCGTCCACGGCGTGTCGTCGCAGGCGCTGGCCGATGCGGTTTCGACGCTTCGCAACACCGAGTCCGCAGATCCCGATCGCGGCGCCGATCAAGGGCGGGCCGCTCCAGATCGACGCCGTCGCCCAGCAGTGGGTCTGGCGGTTCTTCTATCCCGGAGGGCCCACCGGCTCCGGCGCGCGAACGAGCTACGACCCCAATGCCAGCGTCGCCCCGGGCAACCGGACGTTCACGGTCAACGAGCTCGTCGTCCCCGTGGACACGCCCGTGGTCCTCAACATCACGTCGACCGACGTCCTGCACCGCTGGTTCGTGCCGACGCTCGGCGGCCAGGTCGACGCTGTTCCCGGCCAGGTCAGCCACACCTGGTTCCGCGCCGACGAGACCGGCATCTTACCCGGGCCAGTCGACCGCCTTCTCGGGCGCCGGCTACCCGGCCGACCGCATGTGGGTCAAGGTCGTCACGGCCAACGAGTACCGGGCCTTCCTGCAGCGAGCAGGCGAAGAGACCTGGCCGGCGCCGCAGAGCCTACGTCCAGCACGCCCAGGACACCGGCAACATCCCGGGAGGCACCCAGTGACCCCGCCGACGTCGCCGCCCGGCCCGAGATCGTCAGCGAGGGCCTCCGCAGACGCCGCCCGGGACTGGGTCGAGCGCGCGACCAGCACCGACCACAAGACCGTCTCGATGCTCTACCTCGGCGGGGCGCTCTCGTTCCTCGTGCTGGCGGCGCTCGAGCTCGCCCTGATGCGGATCCAGCTCATCGTCGCCCGAGAACACCGCGATCATCCCCGAGACGTTCGACCGCATCATCTCGACGTTCGGGGCGACGACGATCGTCCTCTTCGCGATCCCGCTCGCGCTCGCCTTCGTCGGCTACATCGTCCCGCTGCAGCTCGGCGCGCGCGAGCGTCGCCTTCCCGCGCGCTCGGCCTGCTCTCGGCCTGGCTCTACCTCGGCGGCGCCGCGACGATCTACGCAAGCTTCCTCTACCGGCCGAGCTCGGCCGGCACGCTGGCGCTGCCGCCGCTCTCGACGACCACCTTCTCGCCGACGCACGGGGCCGACGCCTGGATCGTCGGCGTCGGGCTGGCGGTCCTCGGCTTCGTGCTGTTCGCGGTCAACATGCTCGCGACGTTCCGCAACATGCGGGCGCCCGGGCATGGTCTGGCGGCGGGCGCCGATCTTCTCGTGGGCGGGCGCGGCGATCTGCGGGATCCTGCTCGTCACCGGCGCGGCGATGGTTGCCGCGCTCGTGATGCTGATGATCGACCGCCACTTCTCCGGCATCTTCTTCGACTCCCAGCAGGGCGGCGCGCCGCTCCTCTACCAGCACCTCGCGTGGATCTTCTTCACCGGCGGCTACGTGATCGTGCTCGCTGTTCGCGGCGGGGTCGATCTCCGAGATCCTCCCCACGCTTCGCCCGCAAGCCGCTCTTCAGCCACTCGCGCGGCGACCAAGTCGATCGCCGCGATCGCGGTGATGGGCGTGCTGGCCTGGATGCAGAACATGTACACGGCGCCGATTCCCGACGGCTTCATGTTCTTCGCGATGCTGATGGCCGTCGGCCTGCTCGTCCCGATCGGCCTGCTGATCGTCAACTGGCTGGCGACCATCTGGCGCGGCGCATTGCGGCTGAACGGCGCCTCGCTGTTCGCCATCGCGGCGGTCTCGACGATCTCGATCGGGCTCTGCGGGGAGCTCATGTACTCGGTTATCCCGGTCGGCTGGCAGCTCAACAACACCGCGGCGGCCCAGTCCGACACGGCGCTTCGTCTCGTCGGCGGTGCGGTCATCGGCGGCTTCGCGGCGCTCCACTACTGGTTCCGAAAGCTGACCGGGCGGCTCATGGGCGAGAGCCATCGGCCGGATCTCGCTGGGCACGATCCTCGCTCGGCGTCCACGCTCTACGCGCTGGCCGATGTTCCTCGCCGGCGTCAAGGGCCAGCCGGTCGACATCCAGAAGTTCTACGCCGGCATCGGCCTCTCCGGCTACAACGCGGTCGCCTCGATTGGCGCGTTCATCCTCCTGGTCGGCATCCTCATCGGCGTGGTCAACGCGATCACGAGCTACCGCAACGGCACGCGCGCCGGCCACGACCCGTGGGGCGGCTCCACGCTCGAGTGGTTCGCGCTGTCGCCACCTCCTCCGCACAACTTCGACGTCGTCCCCGACGTCCGCTCGAACGAGCCGCTGCGCGACATCCGCGAGGCCATCGCCGAGCGCGGCGAGATCTGGCCGCGCCACGCCGAGACCGCACCACGAGCGGTCCCGGTCGCCGTCGGGCGCGACGGAGGAGGCCGAGCCGGTCGCGCCGGAGCTGCGCGGACGCCGAGCCGAGCCCGGAGGCGCCCGGGAGGCCTCGACGAGCCCGGGGCCCCGAGCCGACCGAGGAGACGTCGACCGAGCCGGCCGACGCCGACGCCGAGGACGGGCCGTCCGTATCCTGAGCGACAGGCGGTCCGCCGCCCTCGTGGCGATCCGGACTAGCTCTCTCGCCCGCCTTTAGATACCTCCATGGAGAGTTCGACCGCACCGACCCTCACCGCCCCCGGACTGAAGAGTCTGGGCCGCCGCGACGCGCTCGGCATCGTCCGCGACTACATCGCGCTCACGAAGCCGCGGATCATCTCGCTGCTGCTCCTGACCACGGTGGCGACCATGGTCGTCGCGCAGCCGTCGGGTCTCCACCTCTCGACGATCCTCTGGACGATGCTCGGCGGCTACCTGGCCGCCGGCGGCGCCGGGGCGATCAACCACTACATCGACCGCGACCGCGACGCGCGCATGGCGCGCACGAGCGGGCGGCCGCTCGCCTCGGGGCCGGATCGAGCCGGCCCACGGCCTCATCTTCGGCATCGTCCTGGGCACCCTCGCGGTCATCCAGCTGACGCTCACCGTCAACGCCCTCGCCGCCGCCCTCTCCCTCACCGGGCTGCTCGGCTACGTCTTCCTCTACACGGTCTGGCTCAAGCCGCTCACGCCCCAGAACATCGTCATCGGCGGGTCGGCCGGCGCCGTGCCCCCGCTGGTCGGCTGGGCCGCCGCCACCGGCAGCCTCAGCCCCGAGGCCCTCTGGCCCTTCGCGATCGTCTTCCTCTGGACGCCGCCGCACTTCTGGGCGCTCTCGCTGCTGATCAAGGACGACTACGCGCGCACCGGGGTGCCGATGATGCCCGTCGTCCGCGGCGAGGCCGTTACGCGCCGCCAGATCCTCGCCTACACCGTGATCCTCGTGGCGGCGAGCGTGGGCCCGTTCCTGACCGGCCTCTTCGGCGGCGCCTATCTTGCCGCGGCGCTCGTGCTCGGCGCGGGGTTCCTCTGGCTCGCCCTGCGGCTGCGACGCAGCCCGTCGCGAGCCGCCGCGCTCCGCCTCTACCTCTACTCCCTGAGCTACCTGGCGCTGCTCTTCTGCTGCATGGCCGCGGACCGGGTCTTCTGATAGAACCGCCCTGTGGACCGCGAGCTCGCACAGAAGAACCTTCGCACCGGCCTCGTCTACGCCGGTATCGCGATCGGCGTGTTCGGCCTGGCCTTCGTCGTCGCCGTCCTCTACATCGGCAGCTAGGGCGACGATGGCGGACCAGTCCCAGCTCCCCGAGCCGACCGAGCTGATCTACGTTCCCGGCCCGTCCTGGGCCCCGGCGTTCACGGCCGCGGCACTCCTGATGCTCACCGTCGGCGCCTTCAAAGGCCTCATCTACGTGATCATCGGCGCTGTGCTCCTGATCCGCGCGGTCATCTTCTGGATCCGCGACGCCGACCGCCAGGCCGAGAGCCTCCCGCGCCGCCAGACGAGTGTCGACCGCCGTCATCCCGGCGACGACGCTGCAGCGCCAGCCGGCGACTAACGCCGCCCCCTCCACCAGCTCTCGGGTCAGGTAGGGGTTGGTGCCGCTGGCGAGCCCTCGCATTGGCGTGAAGCCCGGAATTCCCCATCTTTCCAGGCGCGACTGGACATTTTCGCCAATATGGACGTCGTTCTCGTCCGTCGGCGCAGCGGGTGAGCGCGCCAACCTCGCCCCGGTCAGCCACGCGCCGCCTCGGCCTCCGGGGACTCCATCGCCGAGGTGGCGCCATGGGAGGTCCAGACGCGCATGATGTCGCGCATCGAAAGGATGCCGACGACCTCGCTGCCCTCGGCGACGACGAGATGGCGGATGTGGCGCTTGGACATCTCGGTGGCGGCGCGCTCGAGGCTCCAGGTCCGGCGCGCGGTGATCAGGGAGTCGCTCATGTGATCGCCGACGCGCTCGGCGTCCGGATCCTCGCCGGCTCCGACGGAGCGCAGGATGTCGCGCTCGGAGACGATTCCCGGCCCGGGCAGCTCCTCGTCGATCACCACCGCGGCGCCGACCTCCTTCTCGGTCATCAGACGCGCCGCCTGACGCAGCGTATGCCCCGGGCCGACGCTCAAGACCACGCTCGACATCCCTTCGCGAACCTGCATCGCTGCCTATCGTCCTCCTTCTGCGGGGCGGCTTTCTGGGCGGCCGCCTGCCCCTCAAGTGACCATTGATTCAACCCTAGCCGATGGGGTCCGAGAGGCAGGCGGCCCGACCCGCCCGACGGATAGGATTCCGCTCGTGCGAAGACTAGGCAGCGTCC
Organism: uncultured Actinomycetes bacterium; assembly: GCA_963740625.1. Lineage (GTDB taxonomy): Bacteria > Actinomycetota > Thermoleophilia > Solirubrobacterales > 70-9 > JAWVFM01. The sequence goes on along the minus strand of CAVUEV010000003.1, from coordinate 626,194 downwards.
GGCGAACCGGAACCGCGCGCCTGGCGACGGCGGTTGCGCTGCTCGCCGCGCTTGCGGTTTCCGGCTGCAACAAGGACTCCGGCGACATCAGCCGGGGCCAGCAGCTGTTCGTGCAGCGCTGCGGAACGTGTCACACGCTCGCGGCCGCCGGCTCGGCCGGCACACAGGGCCCGAGCCTCGATGCCGCCTTCGCCGCCGCCCGGGCGCGCGGCATGGACAGCGACACGATCGCCGGCGTGGTCAAGGCGCAGGTTGAGAACCCGCGCCCGTCGACCAACAACCCGTCGGTCTCGATGCCCGCCGATCTCGCCGGTGGCCAGGACCTCGACGACATCGCGGCGTTCATCGGCCACACGGCCGGGACCGGGGTCAAGCCGCCGCAACTCAGCCCCAGCCAGCTGTTCACCGGGCACCTGCGGCGGGTGTCACACGCTCGCCGCGGCCGGCACCGCCGGCACCACCGGGCCGAACCTCGACGATGCCCTGCCCGGCATGACGAAGGCCGAGATCAAGGAGTCGATCGTCAGCCCCAACGACAAGATCGCCGCGGGCTACCCGCCGAACGTGATGCCGCAGACGTTTGGCACATCGATCAAGCCCGACGACCTGACGGCGCTGGTCGCCTACCTCTACACCAGCACCCACAAGGGCAAGTAGCGGCTTGCGCCTAGCGAGCCGCCGTGGCCTCGGCCTCGAGGTCGACGACGACGTGGGTGACGGGCAGTGGGACCGTCGAGCGCGCCTTCTCGACCACCCCGTGCTCGAGCCAGCGCGAGCGCTCGCGAGGATGCGTCGAGATGATCACCTCGTCGGCCGCGAAGGCCCGCAGGCCGTCGTCGAGCGCGACGTTGGGGTCATGGTCGCCGACGTCTCCGGACGCCTCCACGCCGAGCTCGTGGATCGCCCGGAGCGACGCGTCGAGGCGCTCCCGGGCGGCCACCGTCGCCTCGTCCGTGTCCGACGCCCAGTGCTGTAGCTGCGAGGCGGTGAGGGCCGGGCAGATGACGTGGACCTCGGCGGGCCGCCCCGCGCAGCGCTTGGCGATCTCATCGAGAAGGGCCCTGCCGCCGACCGTTTGGTTGGCCATGACGAGGATGCGGTGTGCTGTCGCCGGCGCCGAGGCGAGATCCGGGTCAACCGCCTCCTGGCCCTGCGAGCGCCGCCAGAGGTACCAGAGCCCGGCCATCAGCAGGACGAAGAAAAGGATCGCGCCGGCCGTGGAGCCGACGAGGGCCGTGATCCCCACCAGCACGGCGATGACCGCGCCGATGATCACCACCGCTCGAAACACCTCCGTCTCGGATCGCAGCGGATTGTGCATCAGACGCTCCTCTCAGCGCTCGAGTCTCTTCTCCACTACCCGGTCTACGGGGAAGGCGAGCGACGAGGTTCAGGTCCTAGAGGATGTAGACGGTGAAGAAGACGATGATCCACATGACGTCGACGAAGTGCCAGTAGATGCCCGGCACCTCGACGCCAAGATGGTCCTTCGTGTTCGGGCCGAAGTGCCCGCGCCAGGCACGGATGTTGGCGAACGCGAGGAGCATGAGCCCCACCGTCACGTGAGCGCCATGAAGGCCTGTGAGCGAGTAGAAGACCGAGGCGAAGGCGTCCTCGCGGGCGCTGAAGCCGAGGTGGACGTACTCGTTGATCTGGATGAAGAGGAACGTTGCGCCGAGCAGGAAGGTGGTCGCGAGCCCGAGGATCATTCCGCGGCGGTTGTTGCGCTTGATCGACTCGAGCGCGAAGTGCACGGTGAAGCTCGAGGACACGAGGATCACGGTATTCATCCCGGCGACACTCTTCGGCAGCTCGAGCCCGTCCGGCGGCCAGGGGCCCGTGTTGGCGACGACGCGGATGAAGAAGTAGGCCGCGAAGAACGCCCCGAAGAGCATGACCTCGGAGACGATGAAGAGCAGGATCCCGAGCGTCTGGCGGTCGATCCGCGAGCTCGCGTTGGCCTCCGGCGGACCGTGGTGCTCGTGGCCCTCGGCGTGCCCGAGCGCTACCGACGCGCTTTCCATCAGGCGGTCGCCCCCGCCGCCGGGACGGCGTCGAACTCACCCGTGTCCGCGCCCGACTGAACGTGCTGCACCGGCTTCGTGGAGAGGTCCTTCGCGTAGTCGATCAGCCCGTCCGCGATCCACTTGGACTTCTCGCCGGCGAGCGTCGAGATCAGGATCTCGTCGATCCGGTAGTGCTCGATCGCATTGGCGACGGCCGCCTTCGGCTCCGGGCTCATCGGCTGGCCCGTGGCGTCGATGCCGGCGCGGTAGAGCTCGGCCAGCGTGCTCGCGAGCCGCGAGCAGACCTCCTTGCGGCTCAGCGAGCCGGAGGCGGGGCAGATGATCGTGTAGCGGCGCGGGCTCTCGTTCGCGCGGGCCTTGAGCCGGTCGACGAGGTCGGGGCTGTTGACGGTCTGCGTGGCGACAACCAGCGTATGCGTGACGTCCCAGGCCACCGCGTCGTCGTCGATGCGCACCGGGATGTGCGTGACCGGCACCTCGAAGCGCTCCTGAGCCCACACCACGAAGTCCTTGCGGGCGGGGCCGAAGCGCGAGTCGCTGAGGCACGAAAGCAGCACCTCGGCCGGCTCGAAGGCCCTGATCGCGTCGTCGAGCGCAATGCGCGAATCGGGGTCGAAGATCGCGCCCGGCGCCTCGATCCCGAAGCTCCGCAGCACGTCCTGCGTCACCTCCACCCTGCTCTTGGCGGCCTCGCGCAGCTCGTCGCGGTCGACGATCTGCCCGGAGACGGGCTGGTTCTGAGGCGCCGCAACGGCCGCGCCCTCCGCGCCGGCGTCGATCCGGCTCCGCAGGGCCTCCAGCAGCTTCCGTCCGCCCGCAACCTCGTTCATGAACGCGAGGATCACGCCAGAACCACCGCCGCCATGGCCTGCGGCCATATCGGATCGGTCAAGGGACGAGCTCATGGGCTTTCGCCTTCACCGGCTGACGCGCCCGCGAGGGCGGGCTCGCGCTGCCCTGTCTCGATTTCCGCGCCCTCGCCGGGCATGATCGCGTGCCGCGCGCCGGGCACTCCGAACTCGTAAGGGCCACCGACCACGCGTGGGATCTCGTCGAAGTTGAAGATCGGCGGCGGCGAGGAAACCAGCCACTCGATCGTCTTCGCCCGCCAGGGGTTGCCGCTCGCCCGCGGCCCGTAGCGCCAGCTGACGACCATGTTGTAGATGAAGACCAGCTGGGCGGCGCCGAGCATGAACGAGAAGATCGAGATCACGAGGTTCCAGGTGCCGAACTGCGCCGAGTAGTCCGCGACACGGCGCGGCATTCCCTCCATGCCGATCCAGTGCATCGGCAGGAACGTCCCGTACATGCCGAGCAGCGTGAGGTAGAAGTGCACGCGCCCCAGCTTCTCGTCGTACATGCGGCCGGTCATCTTCGGGAACCAGTGGTAGATCCCCGCGAAGATCGTGAACACCGAGCCGCCGAAGAGCACGAAGTGGATGTGGGCGACGATGAAGTAGGTGTCGGAGACGTGGATGTCGATCGGCACCATGCCCAGCATCACGCCCGAGATGCCTCCCATGGTGAACGTCACGATGAACCCGAGCGCGAACAGCATCGCCGTGGATCTCAGGTGCAGGACGGACTTGAACAGGGTCGCCAGCCAGCTGAAGATCTTGATGCCGGTCGGCACCGCGATCAGGAGCGTGGTGACCATCATCGGCACGCGCAGCCAGCTGAACATGCCGGAGACGAACATGTGGTGCGCCCACACCGTGTAGGCGAGGACGACGATGCCCAGCAGGGCCAGGGCCATCAGCCTGTAGCCGAAGATCGGCTTGCGCGCGTGGGTGGAGATGACCTCGGAGACGATCCCGAAGCCGGGCAGCATCATGATGTAGACGGCTGGGTGGGAGTAGAACCAGAAGATGTGCTGGTAGCTCAGGACGTCGCCGCCGTTCAGCGCCTGGAAGAAGTTGGTGTGCAGGACTCGATCGAAGAGGACCATGAACTGCACGCCCGCGATGAACGGCGTTGCCGCCACGACGAGCAGCGACGTCGACATGTTGGCCCAGACCAGCAGCGGCATGCGCCAGAAGTTCATGCCCGGTGCCCGCATCGTGATGATCGTGACCAGGAAGTTGAGCGCCGTGGCGATCGATGACGCCCCCGCGAACTGCACCCCGAGGTTGAAGAACGACTGGCCCAGCGGGGCGCCGGTGGACAGCGGCGCGTAGCCGGTCCAGCCGGCGTCGAACGCGCCGCCCGGGGCGAGGTAGCTGGCGAGGAACAGGAGACCGGCAAGCGGCAGCATCCAGAAGCTCAGGGCGTTGAGGCGCGGGAAGGCCATGTCCGGCGCGCCGATCATCAGCGGCAGCACGTAGTTGGCGATCCCGGCGAAGATCGGGATCACGAAGACGAAGATCATCAGCGCCGCGTGCGTCGAGAACAGCGCGTTGAACGTGCCCGGGTTGACGATCTGGATCCCCGGCTGGGCGAGCTCCGCCCGCATGATCATCGCGATCAGCCCGCCGACCAGGAAGAAGAAGAAGCTCGTGCAGATGTACTGGATGCCGATGACCTTGTGGTCCGTGTTGAACTTGAAGTAGTCCCTCCACGACTTCGCCCCGTGCTGGGAGTGGTCCTCGGGAACGGTCGGCGCGCCGCGAGCCCAGCGCAGCCAGTAGTCGAATGCCCCGAGCCCTGCGAGGAAGCCGAGCGGAGCGGTGATCGCCGGGACGATCACGTGCGGGTAGCCGGTCTGCTCGGTGTTGAAGATCGGCAGGCCGGAGACGGCGCGCAGGGCAACGACCAGGCCGAAGCCGAAGGCCCCGCCGAGGAGCATCCCGAGGAAAGCTCGGGGAAGTGTTGGTTGCTTCAACGCCTTGACCATCTACCTGCCTCCTAACCGCCCGCGCTGGTGGTCGTGCCCGTTACCGTGCTGGGTGGCTGCGTGTCCGTCTCGATCGTCGTCGTCGGCGCGGGCGGGCCGCCGCCGTTGGCCTGGAGCTTCTCCTGCTTCGCGAGCCAGCTGTTGAACCGATCATCGGGCAGCACGTGAACGAACGTGCTCATCGTCGAGTGGCCGAACCCGCAGAGCTCCGTGCACAGGAGATCGTAGTCGCCGACCCTGTCGGGCGTGACCGGGAACGTGTTGTCGATGTCGTTGCCGCCCGGGCCGGCCGGGACGGCGTCGCGCTTGATTCGCCACTCGGGCACCCAGAAGGAGTGGATCACGTCCAGCGACGTCAGCTTGATGTTGAGCTGGCGATCGACCGGGACGTAGAGCTCGTCCGAGTCGACGGTCTTCCCGTTCGGCAGCGGGTACTCGAAGGTCCACTTGAACTGCTGGGCGATGACGTTGAGCGGCAACGCGTTCGGATCCGTCTTCTCGATGTTGGCGAGCACCACTGCGCTGTAGACCGCGCCGAAGAGGACGATGATCGTCGGGATCACCGTCCAGGCGATCTCGAGCCTGGTGTTGCCGTGGATCGGCTCGCCGTCGGACTCGTCACCCGGCTTCGCTCGATACTTCCAGATGCAGTAGCCCAGCGCGACGACGACCACCGCGAACACGAAGCTCGACAGCACGATCATCACGTTCAGCAACGTGTCGATGTCGTCGGCCTGAGTCGAGCCCTGCGTCCCGTCCCAATGGATCTGGGTCATGGGGATCGCCATGATCAGCGTCAGCACGACGACCAGGCCGAACAGCCGTAGATAGGTTGCCCTGGGCACTGGCCGCGATTCTATTGGTCGCCGTCCCGGTGCCGCTCCCGGCTCGGTCGCGGCTGGTGTCAACCGATACAGGCGTCGATCAGCGTCCGCGCCACGCCCTCCCAGCTCCACTCCCGCGCCGCCGTCTGCCGCAGCCGAGCGCGGGCTTCGGCCGAGCGCCGCGGGTCGAGGCCGAGCCATCCGTTGAGGCGCTCCGCGATCGCCTCGACGGCCTCGTCGTCGAGATCGAAGGAGACCAGCCGGGCGAGGTCCGGCGGCAGGCCGGCGGCAAGCTCGCGGCTCACCTCCGCGGCGCCCGAGTGGTTGGCGGATACCGGCGGGACCTCGGCCGCGGCGGCCTCGGCGGCGACCATCCCGAAGGCCTCCGGGAAGGTGCTCGGGAAGACGAGCGCGTCGCAGGCCGGGATGACCTGACCCACCTCGTCGTGCTCGAGCCCGCCCGCGAACCCGACGCTGTCTCCGGCCTCGCGAGCGGCCGCCGCGTACCCGTCAGGCAGGGCAGCGAGGAAGGCGAGCAGGTAGCGCAGTGGCGCGCCCTCGCCCCCCTCGAGTCCTCTGCCCCGGCGGGCGATCTCGGCGACCGCTTCGAGGTCGGCCCGCTCGATGGCGGCCCAGAGGAGCTCGGCGGCCTCCGCGTACTCGCCGAAGCCGACGACGAGAAGCTTCGCGCCCGGGTTCTCGGCGACCACCAGGGGCCAGGCGGCAAGCAGCAGGTCGATCCCCTTGGAGACGATCAGCTTGCCGACGAAGATCACGCGCGGACCTGTCGCGTCGCCAAGGGCAGCGAGGGCAGCGGATGCACGCGCCGAATCGCGCCCCCAGGCGGCAGGTTCCGTCCCACCCAGCCTCACGGACATTTCGCGCAGCCGCTCCTCCGCGGACTCACCCCGAAGCGGGGCGAACAGCTCCGTGTCCACCCCCGGCGGGCTGATCTTCGTCTTCGCCGCGAGCTCGGGGTCGCCGATAGCGGCCCAGAGGCTCTCGGCGGTGTGGACGGATCCCACCAGAACCGCGCGCGCCGCGGCCATGCCCTCGCGGGCGTAGGGCATGAAGCGCTCCGGGTTCGGCTTGACCGTGTACTCGAGCGCGGAGCCGTGGACCTTCGCGACGAACGGCAGCCGCGACCGGGCGAGGATGACCGGTCCCATGACGAGGTGGTTGGCGAGCGCCGCGTCGATGCCGCCGGCCAGCTCGGCCACCGCGCGCACGGCGGCCACGTTGGCGCCGAGGTAGACGTCGAGCTCGGCCGCATCGAGCTCCGGGAAGGTCTTGACCTGGAAGCCCTCGTAGGCATCGCGGACGAAGACCGGCAGCAGGCCGTGGATGTCCGGGCGGTACACGGTGATCGTGCCCTCTCCCGGCGATCTCCCGCCGGTCGCCCGGACCGAGAGCTCACCGCCCTCCCAGTCGGCGACGCGGTCCACCCAGTCGAGCTCGGCCGCCTGGCGATCCTGGCAGAGAAGGTGGACCTCGTGCCCCTGCCCCGCGAGCGCACGGACCAGGCTCGCGTTGTAGACGTTGGAGCCGGTCCCCCGCAGCAGGTAGCCGTGAAAGATGAGGACGCGCATCAGCGGGGCCTCTCACAACGTTTGACCGCAAATGACGGCCCCAGATCGCTCCCACGCTGCGTCCTCGGTCGCCCGAATAGCGCTGCTATTCGGGCTCGGTGCGTCCTTGTGTGGGAGCGCCTGGGACTCGTCATTTCTCGGCCAACGTTATGAGACACCCCGCCAGGGCCCTATAACCTACGGGCGCGATGAGCGCCCAGAAGTTCAGGCTGCGCGCCCCGGCGTCGGGCCGGGAGGCGATCGCCGAGGTTGAGCCCGAGGTCGTCTACGTCGACCGCGAGACCGGCGAGGAGATGAGGCCGGTGACGATGCTGCTTCCGCTCGCGGAGTCGGACTCCCAGCTCCTGCGCGCCCCGGAGAACCTCAGGGCCTGCCGGCGCTGCGACCAGCTGATCGGTCTCGACGTCAGCGACTGCCCCTATTGCGGGCTGCGCCAGGAAGCGCTCGACGCCTAGACCTACTTGACCCGGTAGCGCAGGTGGGTCGCGCGCTCGCCCGCGACGGCACGCTCGAGCTCGAGCTCGGGCATCTCCGTGCCGAGCGAGTCGAAGAGCTTCACGCCGCCGCCGAGCAGCAGCGGAGCGATGTGAATCTGGAACCCGTCGACACGGCCGGCGCGCAGGTACTGCTGGATCACGTTCGCGCTGCCGGCGATCGACACATCGCGCTCGCCGGCCACCGCCTGCGCTTGCTCCAGCGCGCTGTCGATGCCCTCGGTGACGAAGGTGAAGGTCGTGTCGCTGAGGGTGAGGGGCTCGCGCTCGTGGTGGGTGAGCACAAACACCGGCACGTGGAATGGCGGGTCTTCTCCCCACCAGCCCTCGAACGGCGGGTCCTCCCACGGGCCGCCGGTCCCGCTGAACATGTGGCGGCCCATGATCATTGCGCCCGCAGCGCCGATCGTCTCGGCGCTCACCTCGTCGTCGGAGGTGCCGACCTCGCCCTCGCCGCTATGGCCATGCGCCGCGTTCCAGCTCCTCGCGGCGAACACCCAGTCGTGAAGGCTCTCTCCCCCAACGCCAAGCGGCTCCTCCTGCGTGGCATCTGGCCCGGCCACGTAGCCGTCCACCGACATCGAGATGTCAAAGGTCAGTCGTCCCACGTCTTCCTCCTCCGCCCTGCAGGCGTCCGTAATTCAGGTGGTCAGGAGTGAAGACCGGCCGAGCGGGTGAAATTCAGTGGTTGCCGCCGAGGCCGCGGATGTAGTAGGCCCAGTAGAGCAGCCGGTCCGTGTAGAGGCAGCCGTAACGGCGCACGGACTTCTTGTTCAGCTGCGGTCGGGCGTCGATCGCATTCTGGCGGCGCTCCTGGTCGGTGTTGCCGCCGCACTTCTTCGGGTTGCGGCTCGCCTTCCAGGCGTTGTCCTTCGCCACCGCGGCGTTCGAGGCGATGATCGGGGCCCAGGTGGGCACCGTGATGCCCGCGATCATGCCCTTCTTCGCCTTCAGGGGCTTCTTCAGGACGAAGTACTGCTTGTGGCCCTGAGCCGAGGCCAGGTTCTGGATCGGGCTCGAGCGCACCAGGCGGAACCTCGACCCCTGGTGCTTCATCTTCTTCAGGATCGCGAGCGACGCCGTCGGGCCCTGGCCGTACTGGTGGCTGCCGAAGAAGTCGAAGGACCCGAACGCGTTGGTCTCGAGCTTGTTGGTCCGAGCCACGCTCACGGCCCAGGCGACGATCCGGGCGTTATGGGGAAGCTCGAATGCGTGATGGTCCCCGCCGGCCTTGAGCTGGAAGCCGGTGACGCTTCCAATCGCCTGGCAAGCGTGCTTGATCTGGGTCGGATCGGGCTTGGTGCGCTCAGGCGGGCGCTGAGGGCAGAGCGGGCCCGGCGTGTGGCCGGTCTGGCCAAGCACCGCGGCGGGCTGCGGCGGGCGCTTGCCCTGCTTCGGAAGGCCGGCGACGGCCGTCCCCGCTGCGAGTGCCAGGGCAAGCACGGAGAGAGCCGCGAACAGCCGTACGCGTGGGCTGCGGCTACGACGCCGCTTGTCGCTGGCCTTGAGAGACATCGACCTCGTGATTTAGCTTAGGCACCCGTTCTGGCGCCGGCGGTCCCGCCGCCTGCCCTGCAGGGTAGCGGTCAGTCACCCATAGACTCCGCCGCCATGCCGGCGATCGTCACCGAGGGGCTCGAACGCGAGTTCGAGGGCGGTCTCGTGGCCGTCGCGGGGGTCGACCTGCGCGTCGAGGAGGGCACGATCTACGGCTTCCTCGGGCCAAACGGCGCCGGTAAGACGACGACGGTCCGGATGCTGACCACCCTGCTGCAGCCGACCGCGGGGACGGCTCGCGTGGCCGGCAAGGACGTCGTCTCCGAGGCGAAGGAGGTCCGCAAGGCGATCGGGGTGGCGCTGCAGGAGGCCGCCCTCGACCCGCTGATGACCGGGCGCGAGCTGATCCGCCTGCAGGCGACTCTCCACGGGATCCCTCCGGCCGAGGGCCGGCGGCGGGCGGACGTCCTGCTCGAGCGCGTCGGCCTCACCGAGGCGGCGGACCGCCGGGTCGGCACGTATTCGGGGGGGATGCGCAGGCGCCTCGACCTCGGCTCCGCCCTCGTTCACGAGCCGCGGGTCCTCTTTCTCGACGAGCCGACGACCGGGCTCGATCCCGTCAGCCGCAAGGCGATCTGGGAGGAGGTCTCACGGCTCAACTCCGAGGGGACGACGGTGTTCCTGACGACCCAGTACCTGGAGGAGGCGGACGAGCTCGCCGGCCTCGTCGGCATCATCGACGACGGCAAGATCGTCGCCGAGGACACGCCGCGGGCGCTGAAGGCGGAGATCGGCCACCCGCACCTGGAGATCAGGCTCGCGGAAGGGACGGCCGCGCGCGGCGAGGAGGTGGTCGTGGGCTTCGGTAAGAGGCTGCCCGCAAAGGACGGAGCGATCCTCGTCGAGCTCGAGAGCGGCGCCGCCGGGGTCGCGCCGGTGGTCCGCGCCCTCGACGACGCCGGCCTCGCCGTCGAGTCGCTGGAACTGGTCGAGCCGACGCTCGACGACGTGTTCGTGGCCAAGACGGGCTACCACCTCGAGGGTGACGAGCACGCCGAGCCCGCGCCCGAGGCGGCCGAGCCCGCGCGCTGATGGCGGACCTCGTCCCGACGCTGCGGGTGGTGGCGGCGCTGGGCGCGCGCTCGACCAAGCAGACGCTACGCCGCCCTCAGCTCCTGGCGCCGATCCTGATCTTCCCGACGCTGCTCCTGGCGGTTCAGACCGGGGGTGCAGGCGGAGCGGTGAATCTCCCCCAGTTCCCCAAGGTCAACGGCTTTCTCGACTTCATGCTCGCCGGGGCCATGATCCAGGCGGCGCTCCTGGCCTCCAACAGCGGCGGTATCGCCCTGGCGGTGGACATCGAGATGGGATTCACCGACCGCCTGCTCGCGGCGCCCGTTCCGCGCTTTGCGATCGTGCTCGGCCGGCTCGCGGCGACCGCGGTGCTCGGCGCGCTGTCGGCCGTGTGGTTCATCGCCATCGGCCTGATCTTCGGCGCGGACATCCACGCCGGGGTGCCCGGCGTCCTCTTGATGATCGCGTTGATAACGCTCTCCTCGCTCGCGCTCGGCGGCATCGGCGCGGCCATCGCCCTGCGCACCGGGAGCGCCTCCGTCGTCCAGGGGCTGTTCCCGCTCGTCTTCGTCATCCTCTTTCTCTCGTCGGCGTTCTTCCCGACGAGCCTCATCCTCGAGCCGGCCAAGTCGGTCGCCCAGTACAACCCGATCTCGTTCATCGTCGACGGCGTCCGCGATCCGGTGATCGGCTCGGTGACGATCGCGGTGCTCGCCAAGGCGGTGGCATCGATCGCCGGCATCGCCGCGTTCAGCGTCTGGCTCTCGAACCGCGCGCTGCAGGCGCGCCTGCGGAGGGGCTAGTGGCCGCCGCGGTTCGCAGCCCCAACATCGCCACGATCCTGGCGCTGATCCGCCGCGCGGGAAACGAGCTGGTCCGCGTTCCGGGAGCCGCCATCCCGGGGGTGATGGCCCCCGCGATCTTCTTCATCGGGCTGAGCTCGGTGTTCGGGCACCTGACCCTGCTGCCGGGCTTCACCACGTCGAGCTACCAGAGCTTCCTGATCCCGGTGAGCATGCTGCAGGGTGCCGGGTTCACCGGCGCCGCGACCGGCGTGAACCTGGCACGCGACATCGAGCAGGGCTGGTTCGACCGCCTGCTGGCCTCCCCCGCCCCGCGCTGGACGCTGCTCACCGGGCTCGTCGCCTCGGCCTCGATCCGGTCGCTGATCCCGGCCACGTTCCTCCTGGTCATCGGGTTCATCCTGGGAGTCCACTGGCCGGGCCTGGACGGTCTGCTTCTCGCCTACGTGCTGGTGATGGGGATGGGCGCCGTTGCCGCGCTCTGGGGGGTGATGCTCGCCCTGCGGTTCCGCAGCCAGGCGGCCGCGCCGCTGATGCAGGCCGGAATGTTCGTCGCCGTGCTGATGACGACCGCCTACGCGCCCGCCGAGCTCCTTCAGGGCTGGCTGCACACGGTCTCGCAGATCAACCCGGTCACGCAGGTGATCGAGGCGGCCAGACAGGGCTTCACCTCGGAGATCACGTTCGCCGGGACTTGGCCGGCCTTCGCGGCGCTCGGCGGCATGTTGCTGGTGCTCGGAGCCCTCGCCCTACGCGGGATGTACAAGATCACCGAAAACTGACCTCGCGTCCGGGGGTGCGGGCAATGGGCGACTCACGACTTGAAGAACTCTGCAGGGACGTCCTCGCCGCGAGCTGGGTGGAGGGCGAGCGGCGGGGGGTCCCCTTCGCCTACACCCGCCCGAGCCCCAGTCGCTACCCCTGGCAGTGGTACTGGGACTCCTGCTTCGCGGCGATCTCCTGGCGGCGACTGGACCCGGACCGGCCGCGGCGCGAGCTCGAGTCCCTGCTCGCGGCGATGCGGCCGGACGGCTTCGTCGGCCACGTCGTCTTCTGGGACCGCCGGATCAGCCTCTGGCGGAGCCTCTACTACAACGTCGACTCCCGCCGGGCGGACATGACCGGGACGATCCAGCCCCCGCTCCTGGCCTGGGCGTGGCGGATCGCGGTGGGCGATCCCGCGGGCGAGCCGCGGATCGCCAAACACCACGAGTGGCTTCGCGACAACCGCGACCTCGACGGCGACGGCCTCATCTGGCTGATCCAGCCCGACGAGTCGGGACTCGACAGCTCGCCGAAGTTCGACCCGGTCTGGGAGTGGCGGGCGCACGGGCGCAGCGGCTTTCCGCTGCTCGTCGCGCACAACCGGCGCCTCGGGTGGGACGCGCGGCGGGTGCGCGACGCGGGCGGCCCCGTGCTGTGCGAGGTGATGACCAACGTGCTCTGGGGGCTGGCGCGCCTCGCCGCCGGCGAGCCGTCGATCACCCCCGCGCTGGTCGACCGGCTGTGGGTCGAGCGGCTCGGCCTCTTCCTCGACGAGGCGCAGCCGAGTGGGCTGAGGCCCGCCGTCAACACCTGGGCCGCGCTGGCGCCGCTGGCGCTGCCCGACCTGCCGCAGGAGATCGGCCGGCGCCTCGTCGAGGAGCAACTGCTGAACCCCGACCGCTACCGGCTCCCGGTCTGGCCGCCCTCGGTCGCGGCGACCGAGCCCTCGTTCCAGCCCGGCCGCGGCGGCGAGCTGAAGCGCCTCTACTGGCGCGGGCCGACCTGGGTCAACGCGGCGTGGCTTCTCTGGCTTGGCTTGATCCGGCTTGGCTATTCCGAGTCGGCGGAGTCGATGGCGGCAGCGCTCCGCGCGACCATCTTCAGCAACGGACTTCGGGAGTACTACAACCCGTTCACCGGCGCGGGCCTCGGCGCGATGAACTTCGCGTGGTCGTCGCTCGCGATGGAGCTCGACGACCCCGACCCCCTGGCGAGCGCGAGCCACCTCCCAAGCTCGAGCCCCTAGCCCTTGACGCGCCCGCCTCCATCCCGCCGACTGGACGTTTTCGACAGCGGAGACGTCGTTTTCGTCCACTCGGCGGGGGTTTGACGGGTTGGCGCATCGAGGACTCGACGAAGCAGATCTGCGGTACGCGCTGAAGTCGTGACCACGTCGCCCCAGGTGAGGCGGATCACCCGCCAGCCGTTTGCGCTCAGGACCTGGTCCCGGCGCCGGTCGCGAACGAAGGCCTGCCGACCGCCGTGGGTTTCGAAGCCGTCCGTCTCGACGATCAGGCGCGAGCCGGGCCACATGAAATCGACCTTCATCTCCTCACCTGGAATCGGCATCCACTGGTTGACGAGCGGGCTCGGCAATCCATGCCTCCGGCAGAGAGTCAGGAACCGCCTCTCGAGCTCACCGCTTGGCTGACCGTCCCCGAAGCCCGCCGCCTCGAGCGCGGCACGCAAGACACGAACTCCACGACGGCCCGCATGCTCGGGGAGGCGCTCGTCGAGAATTCGGAGATCCGCAGGATCGGCGCGGCGAACCGCAGCCTCCAGGACTCCGCCGGGTGCCACAGCAGCCAGGTCGAGGAGCGTGCGGGCGACGGAGGTCCTCGGCACGCCGTCACCTGTGACAACGTCGGCCGGGCTCAGCTCGGCTCGGTGCACGCGGACTCCCCGATGCCGCGGGCGTCTTGCCGGCGAAACGGTCACGTGGATGACCGGCGAGTCACCTTGGAGCAGGCCGTCGGCTGTCGCGGCAGATCCGTGCGACAGGAACGCATCCGGCCGGCAGGCGAGGACCGCAGCCCACCAACGGCCGTCGCGCGACAGATCCGGGCGCCCGACGGCGTAGACGCCCGGATAGCGACGATGAAGGCGCCCGGCGCGCACTCGGTCGCGGACTGCGCTTGCGCTCAGGCCGAGCGTCTCGAGCTGGGCCAGGTCGATCACGCCGCCGTGCGTCTCCGCCACCGCGACGATCCTTCGTTCCAGGCCTCCACCCCGCCGACTGGACGTTTTCGCCAGCGGAGACGTCGTTTTCGTCCACTCGGCGGGCACGGGGCTCATCGTGGCCGGCTCAGCCGCGCGGGTGACGCGGGGTTTGTGCCGAGGTACTCACCTGGCAAGATCGGCGGCGATGGGGCGAAGCGCGGGGATACGCCGAGCGGTACCCGGCGTCGTGCGGGCACGGCTCAGGAGCCTACGCGCCAAGGCTGAGCTGCGGCGCCGCGCGCGTTTCCTGCGGCGGCTGCCGCAGGGGGCGGTGTGTGCGGAGATCGGCGTCTTTCGCGGCGAGTTCACGGACCGGATCCTCAGCGAGACGCGGCCGCGAGAGCTCCACCTGATCGACGGCTGGTGGCAGATCTACGGCGAGCGCTTCCCGCACTGGTGGGCGCCACAGACCGCCGACGGCGCGCTGCGCACGCGCCAGGCGCACGCGGAGACGCTTGCCGTCATCGACCGCCACGGCGCGCGCGAGCGTTGCCACGTCCACGTCGGCGAAGACCTCGCGATCCTCGAGGGCTTCGCGGACGGGTTCTTCGACTGGGTCTACCTCGACACCTCGCACGAGACCGGGCACACCCTTCGCGAGCTGGCGGTGCTCGACCGGAAGGTCGCCGCGAACGGCCTGATCGCGGGCGACGACTGGCACCCGACGCCGGGCGGCAACCACCCCGGGGTCGCGACCGCGGTCAACGAGTTCCTGACCGGCGGCGGCTGGGCGCTCGAGGTCGTCGACGCCCGCGGCCAGTGGCTGCTGCGGCGATCCGGCGCGAGCTGAGCTCGCGGCTACTTGTAGCGGTAGGTGATGCGGCCGCGATCGAGGTCGTACGGCGAGAGCTCGATCTTCACCTTGTCCCCGGGGAGGATGCGGATGTAGTGGCGGCGCATCTTGCCCGAGATGTGCCCGAGAACCTCATGCTCGTTCTCGAGCTTCACGCGGAACATCGTGTTCGGGAGGGCCTCGGTGACCTCGCCCTCCATCTCGATCTTCTCTTCCTTGCCCATGGCGTCGGGGAGCGTAGCAGCGGGCCTCAGCTTGTCTGAAAGGTCACTTTCCCTCAAAACGCGCTTTGCCCGGGCCGTCTCGCAGGAACGAGGCGACCGCGTTCTGGAGATCCGCCGTCTCGAAAAGCGCGCCTGCGACCTCCGGCGTCAGCTCGTCGGCGCGGGCGACGCCGCCCTCCAGGTAGCCGCGGACGATGCGCTTCGTCGCCGCGTGCGCCCTGGTGGGCCCCGCGGCGAGGCGCTGGGCGAAGCGCATGCCCTTCTCGAGCAGCTCCTCGTCGGGCAGCACGCGGTTGACGACGTTCCAGCGCTCGAGCGTCGCGGCATCGAACCGGCCGCCGGTGTAGACGAACTCCCGGGCTCGGCCCGGGCCCGCGCGCTCCGCCATCCGCTGCGTGCCGCCCGCGCCGGGCGTCAGGCCGACGACGGCCTCGACGAGCCCGAAGCTCGCGGACTCCGCGGCCCAGATGAGGTCGCACCCGAGCGCGACCTCGAGCGCCGCGGTCAGGCAGAGGCCGTGGACGATGGCCAGGGTCGGCACCGGCATCGCCTCGATCCGCTGCACCGGACCGAGAAGCGCGCCAAAGGTTCGCGAGCCGTCCTCCTCGGCGTCGACGAGGCGCTGGAAGACGTTGACGTCCACCCCGCCGCTGAAGATCTCTCCCTCGGCCCGCCAGACGACGCAGCGGACGTCGTCCGCCGCCTCGATCTCGTCCAGGCACGCCTCCAGCCCGGCGAACACCTCGTCGCCGAAGAGGTTGAGCGGCGGGTTGTCGAGGACGATCGACGCGACCGCCTCGTCGCGCTCGATGCGGATCTGCTTGCTCACGACCCCACCGCGTCGCGGATCCGCCCTGCGGTCGCCTCGATCTCGGCGGCGTCGGCTCCGCGCGGAATCCACGGCAGCTTCAGTGGGTCGTCGTCATAGCGCGGGATGACGTGGACGTGGAAGTGGAAGACCGTCTGCCAGGCGGCCGGACGGCATGAGTTCATGATGTTGAAGCCATCGGGCTCGAGTGCCGACTCGATCGCGCGGACGAGGCGCCGGGCGGCGAGCATCGTGCGCTCGAGGTCCTCGTCGCTGATCTCGAGCAGATCGGACGAGTGCTTGCGCGGCACGACGAGCGCGTGCCCCCGCGTGGCTGGATTGATGTCCATGAAGGCGACGGTGTGCGCATCGGAGTCGAGGCGCTGCGCCGGGACGTCCCCGGCGACGATCCCGCAGAACAGGCAGTCGTCGGCCACGGCCGGAGCCTATTTAGAAAGCGCCGAGCGCGCGAGGGCGAGCGCGTCGTCGCGACCGGAGACCTCCCCCGCGAAGACCGCGGCCTCGACCTCCTCGAGGAGGCGGCCGATCTCGGGGCCCCGCTCAATGCCCAGCTCCGCAGCCAGCTCGTCACCGCGCACGGGCGCTCGCGGGGGCCCGTCGCGAAGCCAGTCGAGACCCTCCCCCACCATCTGGCGCGCAAGCTCCAGGTGCGCCTGCACCATCTCCGGCCCGGCCACGACACCCGAGCCACGCGCCGCAAGGCGGTCGGCGACGGTGAGGAGGGTGACGTCGACGGGGTCGGGATCGGTCGCCCGCAGGTAATCCAGCACCCGGCGGCGACTCAGCGGCAGCTCGTGGATGAGGAACCCGAGGCGCAGGTGGTTGGCGGTGATTCCGGCGAGGTACGCCGTGAGGCGGCGGCTCGCCCGCAGGCGCTCGCAGAGGCCGGCGGCGATCTCCGCGCCCACCCGGTCATGGCCGATGAAGGTGATGTAGCCGCCGGCATCGCCCCTGGTCGCCGGCTTGCCGAGGTCGTGGACGACCGCGGCAAAGCGGAGCGCCACCCGCCGGGTCATCTGATCCGCGAGCTGCCCGTCGAGGAGGGCCTCCACCTCCGGGGCGCGCTTGCCGACGTAGGTCGGCAGTTCCGCCTCGACCTCGAGCAGCCGCTCGAGCACGGCGATCGTGTGGCCGTGGACGTCGAGGTGGTGGTTCGGGTTCTGCTCGACGCCGCGGATGCTCTCCACCTCGGGCAGGACTCCCGCGGTCGCCCCAAGCTCGTCCATGAGCGCGAGCCCGCGGACCGGGTCGGGCCCGCCGAGGAGGAGGCGAATCTCGGCGAGCTGGCGCTCGCCGGCCGGCTCGCCGGCGCGGACCGCCGACCGCTGAGCCAGGTCGATCGTCGCCGCGTCGAGCTCGAGCCCGAGCGCGGCGGCCAGGCGTGCCGCCCGCAGCAGGCGCAGCGGGTCGTCCTCGAACGTCCGCTCCGAGACGGCGCGCAGCGTCCCCGACTCGAGGTCCCCGAGGCCGCCCGTCGGGTCCGCCGGCTCTGCGTCGAGGTCCGCCACGGGAACCGCCAGCGCGTTGACCGTGAAGTCGCGCATCCCGAGATCGGCCGCGAGGCTCCCGCCGCGAAGCGGCGTGACATCGGCGTGCCAGCCGCCGGCGGGATCGAGCACGCGCCAGGTCTCGAACTCCTCGGAGAGCCGGAACCGCGGGCCACCGGCGGCTCGCGCCATGCGAGCGGCAGCCTCACCCGGGTCGCCGCGAACGATCACGTCGACATCGGTGACCGCGCGTCCGAGGGCGGCGTCGCGCACGGCGCCGCCCACCAGCCAGGCCTCGGCGCCCGCGAGCGCCTCGCGGGCGGCGGCGGTCGCAGCAGCCGCGCCAAGGCGCGCGCTCACACCCGCGCTCATTCGGCCGCTCCGAGGCTCACACGCGGCACGCGTGACGAGATCCCGCACGTGACCTCGTAGTTGATGGTGTCGAGGCGGCGCGCCAGCTCCTCGCAGAGGATCCGCTCCCCGCCCTGGGGGCCGATCAGGACGGCCGCGGCGCCCGGCTCGACCTCGGTCCCGGGCCCGAGGTCGACGGTGACGTTGTCCATCGACACCGTGCCGACCAGCGGGTGCCGAGCGCCGGCCACGAGTACATCGGCGTTGTTCGTGAGCGCGCGGCGAACGCCGTCTCCGTAGCCGATCGGCAGCACGCCGACCCAGGTGTCGCGCTCCGCCTGCCACTTCCGCCCGTATCCGGCGCTCGTCCCGGCCGGGAAGCGCTTGAGCGCCGCCACGTAGGAACGCAGCTCGAGGGCCGGCTCGCAGGTCGCGCGCGAACGGGTCGTCGCCGAACGGGTCCAGCCCGTAAACGGCGACGCCGCAGCGGACCATGCCGAAGTGCGACGCCGGATCGCGGAGGGTCGCGGCGCTGTTGGCGGCGTGCACGAGGAGCTCCGGGTGGGTCGCGAGGGCGCGCACGCTGAGCGCGGTGAAACGCTCGAGCTGCTCCTCGAAGAAGCTCGCGTCGGGCTCGTCCGCCGTGGCGAAGTGCGTCCACAGGCCGGCGAGCTCAAGCCGGTCGTCCGCCGCAACCTGGTCGAGCATCGCCAGCACGAGCTCAGGATCCCGCTCCCCCAGCCGTCCCATGCCGCTGTCGTGCTTGATGTGCACGCGCACGCGCCTGCCCGCGCCGGCCCGGCGACCAAGCTCCTCGATGAAGCCCGGGGTCCAGGCGGCGAGGTCCGCGTCGGCCTCGAGCGCGACGTCGAGCTCCGGCGCGCTGAGCGCGCCGAGGACGACCAGGCGCGAGTCGGGAAGCGCAGCCCGGAGCTCCGCGGCCTCGGTCGCCGCGGCCACGCCGAGCCAGGTCGCCCCGCCGCGGATGGCCGCTCCGGCGGCGGCCACCGCGCCGTGCCCGTACCCGTCGGCCTTGACGACCGCGCACAGCTGGACGCCGTCGTCGAGCTCGCGCCGCAGGCGCTCGCAGTTGTGCTCGATGGCGTCGAGGTCGATCCGCGCCTCGGCACGGCGCACGGAGCTCGCGGTCACGAAACCGGCCCGGCGCCGAGGGCCTCCGGGAGCGCGCGGATCACGTCCCCCGCGACGACCGACTCCGCGCCGCCAACGCTCCGGGCCGCGACGACTCCCGCCCGGGCACCGGCGCGGGCGCCGCACGCCGCGGCGGCAAACGGGTCCAGCCCCCTCGCGAGCAGCGCGCCGATGGTGCCGGCGAGGACGTCTCCCGTGCCCGCGGTCGCGAGCGCGGGGCTCGCCAGATCGTTGACCGCAACCCGTTCCGGGCCGACGACGAGCGTGTCGTCGCCCTTCAGCACGACGATCGCGCCGGAGCGCTCGGCGGCCTCGCGCGCGCTCTCGAGCCGCGCCTCGCCAACGGCGGCGGAGCCGGTGCCGAGCAGACGCCCAAGCTCCCCCGCGTGCGGGGTGAGGACCGTCTCGCCGCGCCGCTTCGCGAGGTCGCCAAGCCGGCCCGCGAAGGCGTTGAGGCCGTCGGCGTCGATGACGAGCGGCGCCTCGACCGCGGGCGCGACGCCGCGCGCCAGTTCCAGCGCGCCTTCCTCGCGTCCCAGCCCGGAGCCGAGGACGACCGCGCTTGCCCGCCCCCCGGCGGAGACCATCGCCTCGGCGTCGGCGGCGTCGAGGTGGCCGTTCGCCGCCCCGTACCCGCGCGACATCACCTCGGTCAGCTTGATCTCGAAGATCTGCTCGAGGTCCGCCGGCACAGCGACCGTCGCGTAGCCGGCGCCCGCCCGGATCGCGGCCTCGGCGGCCAGGCAGACCGCTCCGGTGAGGCCTCGAGAGCCGCCGATCAGCAGGACCTCACCGGACGTGAACTTGGTCGACTCCGCGCCCCGGCGCGGCAGCAGCCCGAGGACGGAGTCGTCGATCGTGCCCGCGGGAGCATCCGCCGGCGCGCCCTTGGGGATCCCGATGTCCGCGATGCGGAGCTCTCCGGTCCTCGCCTTGCCGGGGTGGATCCGGTGGCCCAGCTTCGGCGCGTGGAAGGTGACGGTCACGTCCGCGTCCACCGCGGTGCCCGCGACCATGCCGGTGGAGGCATCAACCCCGGAGGCGATGTCGGCAGCGACCACCGCCCCACCCGCGGCATTGATCGCCTCGATCGCTCCGTCGGCCGGAGCGCGCGGCGCCCCGCTGAAGCCGGTGCCGAAAACGGCGTCGACGATGACCCCAGAGCCGGCGATCGCCTCGTCGAGCGGCGCGCCGCCGACCTCGCGGTGGCGCGCCCTCGAGCCGTTCGAGGTTCGCCGCTGCGTCAGGCGTCAGCTCGTCCGCCGGCCAGAGGAGAAGAGCGTCGACCTCGAGTCCGGCCGACTTCATGAGCCGCGCCGCCACCAGTCCGTCGCCGCCGTTGTTGCCCTTGCCGCAGACGACGCGAGCCGGTCCGCTTCCCGCCACCGCGATTGCGGCCTCCGCCAGGGCGGCTCCGGCCGCCTCCATCAACTCCAGCGACGGGACGCCGGCCTCCTCGATCGCCCACCGGTCCGCGGCGCGCATGCTCTCGGCGTCGTACAGGGGGTTGAGCCAGTCCTCCACGGCGCCCAGGGTACGGCGCTCCGGACTGACGTCACGCGAGCCAGGTCAGGGCCGAACGGTCGCGGCCACGCCGCTCCCGGAATCCCCGGGGTCGCGGACGCCGAGGACGACCCGGCTTTCCGTGCGGTCGCCGTTTCTGCCCACACCCGCGACCAGGTAGTCGAGGCGGTCGAGGTAGGGCAGCGCCTGCTGGAGCTGCGGGTCCGGAGACGAGCTCTGGCCGCGGGCTCGCGAGCTTCGCGATCGGCTGGAAGTCGACGTAGAGGCTCGGGCTGATCCCGTCGCCGAGCGTTGCCGTCGCCGACTTGAACGTGTCGGCGTCGCCGAGCTTCGACGTCGGGCTGAGAACGCTCTGGACCGAGCTCTCCCGAGGCCGACGACGACCTTCCCGTCGCCTGCTCGACGTCGATCTCCACCGGCGTGCCGTTGGGCACGACCTTGAAGCCCCGCTCTCCCCCTCCGAGCGGGCTCACGGAGACGGCCGGGTCCTTCGCACGAGGCGCTCGACCTCAGAGAGGGTCTGGCGAGGCCGCGTTCTCGTCGCTCGTGCCGAGCACCAGCGCACCACTCAACGAGAAGACGCTGTGCCGCTGAAGTACCCCGAGACGCTCGTGAGCCACTTGCCGACGTTCTCCAGGTCGATCCCGGTCTTCGCGGTGATCTGCTTGAGGATGTTGGCTCGGCCGAGGCCGGGGCCGCCTGCGCCGGCGGCACCGGCCTGAAGCTGCTCGAGGCCACGCTGGAACCCCTGGCCCACGGACGACGCGCCGAATGCGAGCCAGGCGTCGGCCGGGAAGGTCGCTGATGAGCGACGCCGAGCTCGCTGGTGCGTTCGACGGGGTCGCCGCCGAGAACGTGAGCCCCATCGAGCTGGACGTCGCGTCGAGCCAGCCGGCCATCGGCTGATCCGCGGCGGCGCCAATCTGCTGGAGGATCGAGTCGGCCTGGCTGGCCGGAAGGCCCCCGGACTGAACGACCGCCTGGACGATCGCCCTGGGGTCGGCGTAAACGGTCCCGAGCCGGTCGGACGGCGCGTCCGTCAGCGCGGACCGGTAATTGCCGGAATCGGCAAGCGAGCTCCCGGTGGAGGCATCGACCGCGGCCCTGAACGCGTCGTCCGTGCCGGCCACGACGAATCTTCGACGATCCCCGAAGAGGTGTCGCCCTGCCTGTCGTAGTCACGCCCTTGTAGCTCGAGTGTTCCACCTTCCGTCCTCGGGACTGGCCTTGACCCCCTTCTCGAATGCGGCCATCGCCGCGCCCGGTCGCTGGTCGGCGCGACGCTGCGCCGGCGGAGTTGTGGCCGAAGCTGTCAGCGAAGACCGCGATCTTCGAGCCCAGCCACGGCTGGATGTCGTCCTCGTAGGTGATGTCGTCCTGCTGCTCCGGCCCTGGTCGACGCTTCTGGACGATCAGCGCGCCGACGTCACTGCGGCCGCTGACCTTCTCCAGGAACGACTCG
This sequence comes from uncultured Actinomycetes bacterium, assembly GCA_963740625.1. GTDB lineage: Bacteria > Actinomycetota > Thermoleophilia > Solirubrobacterales > 70-9 > JAWVFM01. The sequence goes on along the minus strand of CAVUEV010000003.1, from coordinate 604,246 downwards.
AGGGCTGTCCTTCTGGTCGCCGTCGGGCTTGATCGACGACGTCGCCGTAAAGCGGCACGTTCGCCGGCACCACGCTTGCCGGATCCGGGCCGGAGCTCGGCGGAGCTCGAGCAGCTGCTGCCACAGGCGGCGAGAAGCCGCGCCGCGACCGCAAGGGCCGGCGCCAGCAGCGATCGACGCGCGATCCGGTCCCCTGCCTCATTCCACGGTCACCGTCTTAGCAAGGTTACGGGGCTGGTCGACGTTCAGCCCCCGCAGGCGGCCACGTAGTACGCGAGGAGCTGAAGCGGAATGATCGGCGACGATCGGCTGCAGCACCCAGTCGGTCCGAGGGACGAAGATCGTCTCCTCGGTTACCTGCGACATCTCCTCGTCTCCCTCCGTGGCGATCGCGATGACGCTTGCCCCCCGCGCCCGCACCTCGGCGACGTTCGACAGGATCTTCTCGAGAATCGGGCTGTCCGTCGCGACGCAGACCACGGGCGTCGACTCGTCGAGAAGCGCAATCGGACCGTGCTTCATCTCGCCCGCCGCGTAGGCATCGGACGGGATGTAGGTGATCTCCTTCATCTTCAGCGCGCCCTCGAGGCAGACCGGAAGCCCGATGGTGCGGCCGAGGTAGAGGAAGAATTGGCCCTCGCGATGGTGCTCGGCGATCGCGCGGACCGGCTCGTCGACCATCGGGATCGCCCGCTGCACCGCGCGCGGGAGCTTCTTCAGCTCGGCGATCAGCTCGCTGATGCGCTCGGCGGGCGAGCGTCCCCCGGTCCTGGGCGAGCCACAGGCCGATCAGGTACATCGCCGCGACCTGGCTGGTGAACGTCTTGGTCGCGGCCACGCTGACCTCAAGCCCCGAGCGCGTGTAGAGAACCGCGTCCACGTCGCGGGTCGCCTGGCTGCCCATCACGTTCGTCAGGGCGAGCACGCTTGCGCCCCCCTCGCGCGCCAGCCGCATCGCGGCCAGCGTGTCGGCCGTCTCGCCGGACTGCGTGATTCCGATGACGAGGTCCTCGGGGCTGACGACGGGATCGCGGTAGCGGTACTCCGAGGCGATGTCCATCTCGACCGGGACGCGAGCCCACTGCTCGATCGCGTACCGACCGACCAGCCCGGCGTGGTAGCTGGTTCCGCAGGCGACGATCACGATCCGCCGCGACGCGTCGGGGAGGTCGTCGGGGAGGTCAAGCTCGGAGAGATCGACGCGGTCGAGCTCCGGGCAGACGGTCCGTGATCGTCTCCGCGATGGAGTCCGCCTGCTCGTGGATCTCCTTCAGCATGAAGGTCTCGTAGCCGCCCTTCTCGGCGGCGTCCTGGTCCCAGTCGACGCTGCTCGCGCTCCCGCGCCACCTCCTCACCGTCCGCGTCCGTGAACGTCGCGCCGTCGGGCTCGACGGTGATCACCTCGCCGTTCTTGACGAACTGCACGTCGCGGGTCTCGGCGAGAAAGGCGGGGATCGCGGAGGCGACGAAGCTCTCGCCGTCGCCGACGCCGACCACGAGCGGGCACTCCTGGCGCGCCGCGACGAGGGTATGGGGGTGCTCGCGGTGCATCGCCACGAAGGCGTAGTGACCTCGCAGGTCGTGGAAGGCGGCGCGCACGGCGGCCGTCAGGTCGCCCTCGTAGTGGCGCTCGATCAGGTGGGCGACGATCTCGGCGTCGGTTTCCGAGCTGAAGACGTGGCCGTCGGCGGAAAGCTCGCGCCGGAGCTCCGCGTGGTTCTCGACGATGCCGTTGAGGACGATCTGGACGTCGTCCGAGCAGTCGCCGTGGGGATGGGCATTCTCCTCGGTGACCCGGCCGTGCGTCGCCCAGCGGGTGTGTGCGAGGCCGATCGTCGCCGGGGGCGCCGCCACGGCGACGCCGCCCCCGTCATCCCCCTCCATCCCGAGCTCCGCCCGCAGGTTCGAGAGGTTCCCGACCGCGCGAACCGACTCGATGCGGCCGTCGCCGAGCAGCGAGACGCCTGCCGAGTCGTAGCCGCGGTACTCCAGCTTCTCGAGTCCCGCGACCAGCAGGTCTCGGCACGGCCGCTTGCCCACGTATCCGACGATTCCGCACATCCGAAGGCGTACAGGGTAGGCGGTCGGGACGCCCGCTTGGCCGCGCCCCGCCTAGGAGAGCTCGCGCTCGACCACCTCGGCGAGGCGCTTCGCCACTTCGCCGCACTCGTCGGCGGTCGGCGCCTCGACCATGACGCGCACGACTGGCTCGGTGCCCGACGCCCGCAGGAGGACGCGGCCGCGTCCCTCCAGGCCGCCGGCCTCGCGCTCGACCGCCCGGGCAACGGCCTCCGAGCCCTCGAGGGCATCGCGGTCGGCGACCCGGACGTTCACGAGGGTCTGGGGAAGCTTCTGCATCGGGATCGACTCCGCAAGCGACCGCTCCCCGAGCGCGCGCAGAGTCAGCAGTGCGGCTGCGATGCCGTCGCCGGTGGGACCCACCTCGGTCCAGACGATGTGCCCGGACTGCTCGCCGCCGAGCTGCCAGCCCCGCGCGGCGAGCTCCGCCGACACGTGCCGGTCGCCGACCGGCGTCGTCGCGACCTCGACCCCCGCCTCCTGCATGGCCCTGTGAAAGCCGAAGTTCGACATCACGGTGACCGCGACCCCGCCGCCGAGCCGGCCCTGCTCGGACAGGCCGGTCGCAAGCAGCGCGATCAGCTCGTCGCCGTCGCGAACCTCGCCGCCGGCATCGACCGCGATCAGGCGGTCGCCGTCACCGTCGAACGCGAAGCCAAGCTCTGCGTCGGAGCCGCGGACGCGCGCCGCGAGCGCCTCGGGAGCCGTCGACCCGCAGCCGGCGTTGATGTTGCGCCCGTCGGGCTCGATCGCGATGGCGTCGACGGCGGCGCCCAGGCGCTCGAAGATCGCCGGGGCGACCCTGTAGGTGGCCCCGTTCGCGCAGTCGAGGGCGATGCGCCTGCCCGAGAGGTCGAGCGGGAACGCTGCCTGGAGCTCGCGCAGGTAGTCCTCAGGGGAGTTCTCGATCGCGCGGACGCGTCCGACGACGCCCGCCGGGCGCTCCGGCGGTGACACCGCGAGCCGCTCGATCTCCTCCTGGAGGTCGTCGGAGAGCTTGAGCCCGTCGGCGCCGAAGAACTTGATCCCGTTGTCCTGCCACGGGTTGTGAGACGCCGAGACGACCGCGGCGAGGTCCAGGCCCAGGCTCCGGACGAGGACGGAGGCCGCCGGGGTGGGCAGCACGCCGGCGAGCCAGGCGTCTCCGCCGCCCTGGGCGATGCCGGCGGCAAGGGCGGACTCGAGCATCGGGCCGGACTCGCGCGTGTCGCGGACGACGACCACCTGCGGGCGCTCCCGCTCGCAGGCGAGGGCGGCGGCTCGCCCGATCGCGAGCGCCAGAGCCGCGTCCACCTCCTCCCCGGCGACGCCGCGCACACCGTCGGTACCGAAGAGCTTTTTCCCGGAACTGGTCAGCGCTTACTGAACTGCGGGCGCTTGCGGGCCTTTTTGAGCCCCGCCTTGCGACGCTCCTTGATCCGGGCGTCCCGCGTGAGGAAGCCGCGGCGCTTCAGCTCGGAACGCAGCTCGGAGTCGATCTCGGTGAGGGCCCGGGCGACCCCGTGGCGGATCGCCCCGGCCTGCCCGGCGACGCCACCGCCGTGGACGCGCACGGCGACGTCGACGCTCCCCTCGTACCCGCAGGTGACGAGCGCCTGGCGCGCGATTGTCTGCAGGTGAGGGCGCGGGAAGTATTCCTCGATCGGCCGGCGATTGACCTCGAACGTGCCGCTTCCGGAGCGCACCACGACGCGGGCGATCGCGTTCTTGCGCTTGCCGGTTGCCTGGATCGACTGGTCGGCGCCGATGTCCACCCGAGGGGCACGTCGGGCCAGCGGCTGCTCGGCGTCCTCGGACGTGGCCTCGGCCTCCCGGCGAGCGCGCTCCTCCGCCTCGGCCTCCACCCGGGCGCGTTCCTCGGCGTCCATCGGCCGGTCGGGCTCGAGCGCGATCGGCTCGAGCTCCGCTCCGGGCGGCAGGTCCTTGGCCGCGGCCCCGCCGGCCTCCGCCGGCTCGGCCTCGCGCTTCGGCTCGTCCGCCTGCGGGGCCTCCGGCTCGCCGGCCGCGGGCCCGCCCGCTGCCGGCTCCTCCGCCGCGGCGCCCTCCTGGTCCGCCGGCCCGGCGGGAGCGCCGTCGCTCGGCTGCTCCGCGTCCGGCTGCTGCTCCGGAGTCACGTCCGGCTGCTCATCCGGAGTCACGTCCTCGTTTCGCTCCTCGTCGGCCATCAGCCCGCGACCTCCATCGGCGCCGGCTTCTGCGCCTGGTGCGGATGCTCGGCTCCGGGGTAGATCTTCAGCTTCAGGAGCTGCCGGCGGGCGAGGCGGTTGCGCGGCAGCATGCCCTTCACGGCCTTGCGCAGGACCTCCTCGGGGCGGCGTTCGAGCATCTCGGCCAGGGTGCGCGAGCGCAGCCCGCCCGGGTAGCCGCTGTGCCGGTAGTAGCGCTTGTCCTGGAGCTTGTTGCCGGTGACCCTGATCTTCGCGGCGTTGACGACCACGACGAAGTCGCCGGTGTCGACGTGAGGCGTGTACTCGGGCTTGCGCTTGCCCCGCAGGATCTCGGCGATCTGTGTCGCGAGGCGGCCGAGCGTCTGGCCGTCGGCGTCGACGACGTGCCAGTCGCGCTGGCGGTCGGTGCTCTTGGCCACGTAGGTCTTCATTCGAAAAAGGCGCGAAAAACCGCGCCCGGCCGAGCGCGGTCCGCCGGATGATAGTCGAGACCGAGCCGGCGTCTATAGTGCCGCCCGCATACCTGCCGAATCCCTGCCCGCGAGTGGGCCGGGAGCGGGGGAACCACTGGGCGCAGCACCGCCGCGCCCGGGGCGAATCGAGGCATCTGCCCGTAGCGCCGCTCTTCGGCGCGAGCCCGTCAGCTAACCCCGCAGGCCCCGGAAGAGAACGACTTGCGCAGCCACCGTACGCACGCCCCGCCACGACGCTCGTCCGTCACCGCCTCCCTGGCCGCGGTGACGCTCCTGCTTCTCGGGGCCGGCGGCATCGCGACGGCGAGCACCTCGGCCGGCGGTGGCGGCGTCAGCGTCCAGCCCACCAGCCAGTCCGCCCGCGGCGAGTTCCCGGTTCGCGGGCCCCATACGTACGGCGACGGGCTCGGCGCCGGTCGTGGCCACGAGGGTCAGGACGTCCTCGCGAAGTGCGGCACCAAGGTGGTTGCCGCTCGCGGTGGACGCGTCTACTTCCGGAAGTTCCAGTCCGCGGCCGGCAACTACGTGGTCATCAATCTCTCCGACCGGCGCAGCATGGTCTACGAGCACCTCCTGCACCCGGCGCTGGTTCACCGGGGCCAGCAGGTCCGGACCGGGCAGAAGCTCGGCCTTGTCGGCCAGACGGGCGACGCCACCGCCTGTCATCTGCACTTCGAGCTGTGGTCGAAGCCGGGCTGGTACAAGGGCGGCCGCGTGCTCAACCCGACCCCGCTGCTGAAGGCCTGGGACCGGCGCAGTTGAGCGCGACGGCGCGCCGCGCCTGGACGCTCGCCCTGGTCTCGTTTGCGGCCGCCGCCGTCGCGCCGCGCACTGCGGCCGCGGCCGCGGCCGCGCCACGCGTCACCAAGCTCGTCTGCGTCAGCGCGTGTGCCGGCGCCCGCCGCGTCGCCCCCGGCTCGGTCGTTCGCTGGAGCGGCCGCCACCTGGCGCGGGCTAAGACCGTGCGCTTCCCCGCCGCCGGCGGCGGGCGCGTCGCCGTCCGGCCCGGGTCGCGGAGCGGCAGCCACGTCACCGCGAGAGTGCCCGCGAGGGCGGCCTCCGGGCGACCGGTCCTGGAGCTCGAGTCCCGTCGCGCCTTCGCGAAGCTCCCGCTGAGAGTGGTCCCACGCACGGGCGTCCTCGGGCCGGGCGCGTTCAGGCTCCTGCACTCGCGGGCGCGGCCCACGGGTCGCCTTCTTCGCCGGCAGGCCGGTGCGGATCAGCTACCGGTTCCGGGCGAGAGGGCCCCGCAACGTCCAGCTCGAGCTCGTGCGCCCCGCGACCGGAACGGTGGTCGATCGCGAGCTGCGCAGGCACGTGAGCCCGTTCGTAAGGCACCGTGCGCTCTGGCACGCCTCGCGGCCCGACGGCTCGCCCGTCCCGCCAGGCCCTTACGAGCTCCGCGTGGCGCGCGTCGGCAGGCGCGCCGCGCGGGGCGCTCGCCTCCGGGTCTACCCGTTCGACTTCCCCGTGCGCGGCACCCACGCCTACGGCGGGGCCGAGCAGCGCTTCGGCGCGCCGCGAAGCGGCGGTCGCGTCCACCAGGGGCAGGACGTCTTCTCGCCCTGCGGCACCCGCGAGGTCGCGGCCCGCGGCGGGCGCGTCCAGGCCGAGGGCTACGACCCCGTGCTCTACGGGTACTGGCTCGTCATCGACGGGCGCGGCACGCGGACGGATTACCGCTACGCGCACCTGGACGCGCGTACACCGCTGCGTCGGGGCAGCCGGGTGCGCACGGGGCAGACGATCGGCCACGTCGGGCGGACCGGGAACGCCAGGACCGTCGGCTGCATGCTCCACTTCGAGGAGTGGCCGCGCGGCTGGGAGAACGGCAGCCCCGTGGACCCGCTGCCGGACCTCCGGCGCTGGGACGCCTGGGACTGACCCCGCCCCGAGTGGACGAATCCGACGTCTCCGTCGTCGAAACCGTCCACTCGGCGCAGTGGAGTGGACGCCTAATACGTGAAGGGCAGCGTGGGCTCCGCGTCGCGCAGGCTCTGCGCCCCGGCATCCCGCGCGGACGGCTCGAGGTCGATGTTCGCGGGCCACTCGATGCCGATGTCCGGGTCGTCGTAGGCCACGCCCCCCTCGGCCTCGGGGTCGTAGTAGGCCGAGCACTTGTAGACCACGTCGGCAATGTCGGAGACCACGCAGAACCCATGCCCGAAGCCGTCGGGGCAGTAGAGCTCCCAGCCCGACTCGTCGTCCAGGGTGAACGCCTCCCACTCGCCGAAGGCCGGTGAGCCCCGCCGGAGGTCGACCAGGACGTCGACGATCGCCCCGCGCGCGCAGCGGACGAGCTTGGCCATGCCGGGCTGGTAGTGGATCCCCCGCACCACCCCGCGAACCGAGCGCGAGTGGTTGTCCTGGACCCACTCGTCGTCGATCCCGAGCTCGGCGAAGACGCGGCGACGGTACGTCTCCTGAAAGAACCCGCGCTCGTCGCGGTGGACGACCGGCTCGACGAGGATCGGTCCCTCCAGGCGGCTCGGTACGCGCTTCACTCTGGCTGGCTGCGGGCGATCATCAGCATGCGGTCGCGAAAGTCCGGGGCCCAGAGCCGGCCGCCGGCTCCGGCGGCGTCCGCCACGCGGACCAGGACGCTCGCGAGCGGCTCACTGTAGCCGCCGACCCGCGCCAGGTAGTAGCCGACCGAGAACGCCTTCGGGGCGGTGGACACCGCCAGCGGCTGGAAGCCGCTGCGGCGCAGGAGCGTGGCGAGGCTGGCGCGCGTGAAGTACTGGACGTGGGTCGGGATGACCGACCACCATCGTCGCCCGAGCACCCGGGCCACGCGGCTGCCGGCGTCGGGGAGGGCGAGGCCGAGGACGCCACCGTCGCGGAGCGCGCGCCGGACGCGCGCGAGCGCCTGGCCCGGGTCGACGAGGTGCTCGATCACGTCGCCCATGAACGCGAGGTCGAACGCGCCCTCGTCGAGCCCGGCCTCCAGGAGCGGCGCCTGCACGACGTCGAGCCCGAGCCGCTCGCGGGCGTAGGCGGCCGCGAAGCCGCTCGGCTCGACGCCGAGCGCCGCCCATCCTCGAAGCGAGGCCTCGGATGAAAAGAAGCCGACCCAGCACCCGAGGTCCAGGAGGCGGCCGGGAGCGACGTGGCGCTCGAGCCGCGCGAGGATCCGGCGCGCGGTCTCGCGCTGGCCCGCCTCCTCGCGCAGGTAGTCGTCGGACTCGCCGCCTCCCGGTAGGCCTGCTACAGAAGCGCCGCCTCGCTCGGCGCAAGCGCGAGCTGCATGTGGCCGCAGGCAGCGCAGCGCACGATGTCTGCAAGCGCGGTGCCGAAGCTGTCCGTGGTGGGGATCAGGCCCGGCCTCGCCCGCATCGCCCGCAACCTGCAGGTGCGGCAACAGCGGGCCGGCCCGCCCACAGGCGGCGCAGCTGGCGTTACGCGTCCCGGCGCCCTCAGATGGAAACATCCGCCCGGATGATGGTCGATCGGCAAGCCGACGACTCGGGGGCGAGCGCGGTGCGGCGCCGGCTGCGCCTCCTGAGCGTGGTCGCCCCGGTCTACAACGAGGCCGAGACGGCCGTCGCGTTCTATGTCCGCGTCGTCAAGGCGCTCAGCGAGGTCAACTTCGAGCTGATCCTCGTCGACGACGGCTCAACCGACGGCAGCGCCGAGATCCTCGCGCGGCTTGCGGGCGCCGACCGCCGTGTCAGGGTCATCTCGCTGTCGCGCAACTTCGGGCACCAGGCGGCGCTGACCGCCGGGCTCGACCACGCGAGCGGCGACGCGGTTGTCATGCTCGACGCCGACCTCCAGGACCCGCCGGAGCTGATCCGCACGATGCTCGAGCGCTGGCGCGAGGGGGTCGACGTCGTCTACGCGGTCCGCACCGAGCGGGCGGGCGAGTCACGCGCGAAGCTGGTCGACGGCGCGCTGGTTCTACCGATCTTTCGGGCGGCTCGACGCAGATCGACCTGGCAGCACAACGCTGGCGACTTCCGGCTGTTCGACCGGCGAGCCGCTCGACGCGCTCAACTCGATGCGGGAGCGCAACCGCTTCCTGCGCGGCATGAGCGTCTGGATCGGGTTCACGCAGACCGCGGTGCCCTACGAGCGCGATCCGCGCTACGCCGGCGAGACGAAGTACACGCCTCAGAAAGATGCTCGGCTTCTCGCTTCGACGCGATCTCGTCGTTCTCGCACGTCCCGCTCCAGCTCGCGACCGGCCTGGGCTTCGTGGTCTCGCTGATCGCGTTTCTGGGCATCCCGGTGGCGATCGGCCTGAAGATCGCGGGCCAGTTCGTGCCCGGGATCACCACCGTCTTGCTCGCGGTTCTCCTGCTCGGCGGCATCCAGCTGATCACCGTCGGACTGATCGGCGAGTACCTCGGCCGGGTCTACGACGAGGTCAAGGGCGGCCCCTCTACTTCGTCAAGGACGGCTCAACGCACCGCCCGATGCGGCGAGCCGACGATGTCGGCGAGTGACCGACCCGGTGGAGACGCAGCCCAGCGGGCCGCGCAGCGCGTCGCCGTGATCGGCGCGGGGATGACCGGCCTCGCCGCGGCGCTACCGGCTGGCGCAAGCGGGGCGCCGCCGTGGACGTCTACGAGCGCTGGCCCGGGCCTCGGCGGACAGGTCGCGACGGTCGACGTCGGCGGCGCGCGAGCCGGTGGAGCGCTACTACCACCACCTGTTCACGAGCGACCGCGCACATCGCCGCCCTCTACGACGAGCTCGGCCTCGGCGGACGAGCATCGAGTGGCACCCGTCGAGCGTCGGCGATGTTCGCAGACGGGCGAGTCGTATCCGTTCGTCAGCCCCCTCGACCTCCTGCGGTTTCGCCCGCTCTCGCTTCGCGGCCGCTGCGGCTCGGGCCTGGGCGTCCTGCGGCTGATGCGGGCACAGGGACTCCGCGCCCGATTCGAGGACGAGACAGCGCGAGACGTGGATCGAGCGCGACGATGGGCGCGAGGTCTGGACCGAAGGTCTGGGGCCCGCTGCTGCGCGGCAAGTTCGGAAGACCGCGCCGACGACATCTCGATGGCCTGGCTGTGGGCGCGGATCACCGTTCGCCGGCGGCTCGGCGGGCGCGAGTCGCGCCAGGAGCTCCTCGGATATCCGCGCGGCAGCTGGCAGCCCCTCCTCGAGCGGCTGCGCGCCGAGATCGAGCGCCGCGGCGGCCGGGTCCTGATCGACCGGCCGGCCGTCCGGACTGGCCGCGGCCGCCGGCGGGCGATCGAGGTCCGCTCGGGCGAGCCGGACTCCTGGCGCCTCGGCCACGACCCCCGCGCGTTCGCGCCGCGCGGACGCGCCGGAGCGCTACGACACCGTCGTCGCGACGGTGCCGAACGACGTCTTCCTCGGCCTCCTCGACGAGAATCTGCGGCCGAGGCGTCGGCGCCGACTACCTGCAGCGGCTCGAGAGCATCGAGTACCACACGGCGCTCTGCGTGCTCCTCGAGCTCGACCGGCCGTTCTCCGCCTTCTACTGGACCAACGTCGCCGAGCCGGAGATCCCGTTCGTCGGGCTCGTCGAGCAGACCGAACCTCGTCGATCCGCGCGCGCTACGGCGGCCGGCGCCTCGCTCTACGTCGCCAACTACGTCGAGCCGAGACCCGCTCCTGGAGCTCGAGCCCGAGGAGCTTCTCGACGCCTACGAGCCCGGGCTGCGGAGCATCAACCCGGCGTTCTCGCGCGACTGGATCCGCGAGCCCGCTTGTCTTCCGCGAGCCGGCCGCGCAGCCCGTGGTCACGGTCGGGCTACCGCGACCGCATCCCGCCGCTGGCAGACCGGCGTCGCCGGGCCTGCTCCTCGCCAACACGACGCAGATCTATCCCGAGGATCGCGGCACGAACTACAGCGTCGAGCTCGGCGAGCAAGCCGCGTCTGCCGTCCTCGGCCGCGTGAGCCGGGCGCGCGCGCATGAGCGGCCTCCGCCGAGCGGGCGCGGGCCGGCGTCCTCGCGGTCCCGAGCGAACGAGCGCATCGCCGTCGCCTTCGCCATGGCCCTTCGAGTCGCCGTGGTCCTCGCCTTCGTCATCGCGCACCGCCACGCGCCGCTTGCGCGGCGACGAGGTGGAGTACGACATCCAGGCTCGCTTCTTTCACGGCGGGACGTGGTGGTGGTCGACGACGCCCGTTCGGCGTCCCGCACGCGAGCGCCTGGAAGGTCCCGCTCTACCCGGCGTGGGTCGGCCTCTGGTACGCGATCCTCGGCACCCATGCGCTGGCGGTCGAGCTCGTTCAGGCCGTTCTGCTCGCGCCCCTGACGGTCCTGCTGAGCTGGACGCTCGCGCGGCGGCTCTTCGGCGCGCGCGATCGCGATCGCCAGCGCCTTCGTCGTCGCCCTCTTCCCGCTCAGCTGGCAGTACTCGGCGCTGCTCTACCCGGAGGCCCTCGCAGCCCCGCTCGGCCTCGCGGTCCTGCTCTGTCGTGCTGGAGCGCGACCGGCCCGGTGCGGCGAGCCGCACTCGCCGGCGCTCCTGATCGGCGCTCGCGATCCTCATCCGGCCCAACTTGTTCATCCTGCTCGCCGTCGCCGCGGTCGCCTGGGTCGTTGCCGCGGGCTGGCGGCGGGGCCTGGCCCACGCAGCCCTTGCGGCACTGGTTGCGGTTTTGGTGGTCGCGCCCGTGGACGATCCGCAACGCGCTGACCGACTCGGTCGGCTTCGTTCCGCTCTCCGTCCAGGACGGCGCGATCTACGGAACCTTCAACGCCGAGTCGGCCGGGAACGAGTCCGCATCCCTACGCGTGGCGCGCCGATACCTCCAGCATCCTCCCCCGGTCCTCGACGCGAACGACGCCCGTGAGCGACAGCGAGCTGCGCTGCAGGCTTCTCGACTTCGGACCGGACTACATCCAGCGCCCACCCGAGTCGGTCGCGGCGGCCTTCTACTGGAACGGCGTCCGCAGGTTCTGGGACCTTCAGAGGCCGGGCGCTGGTCACCGAGCAGGTACCCGTTCGTCGGCACGAGCGGCGGGCTCACCCGGGTGGGGATCTGGATGTACTACCTGCTGCTGCCGCTCGCCGCCGCCGGGCTCTGGCTCTGCCGCCGCCGCCGCGCGCTCGTCCTGCCGGTGCTGACGCTCGCCGTGACGAGCTCCGTGGTCTTCACCGTCGACGCGAGCACCCGCTACCGAGCGCCGCTCGAGCCGCTCATCGCGATCTTCGCGGTGGTGGGCGCGGCCGGGCTGGCGCAGAGGTGGCGAGCGCGGGGGCTACCGTCCGGTGCCCGGAGATCACTCCCACTCGATAGTCGCCGGCGGCTTCGACGAGATGTCGAGGGCCACCCGGTTGACGCCCTTGACCTCGTTGATGATCCGGTTGGAGACCCGCTCCAGCAGGTCGTACGGAAGGCGGGCCCAGTCGGCGGTCATCGCGTCCTCGGACGTGACCGCGCGAATGACGATCGGGTAGGCGTAGGTGCGCCCATCGCCCTGGACGCCGACGGACCTGACGACGGGCAGCACGCAGAAGGACTGCCACAGCTCGCGGTAGAGGCCGGCCGCGCGGATCTCCTCCTGCAGGATCGCGTCGGCGTCGCGCAGCACCTCGAGCCGCTCGAAGTTGATCTCGCCACCCACGATGCGAATCGCGAGCCCGGGCCCCGGGAAGGGTTGGCGCCAGACGATGTGGTCCGGGAGGCCGAGCTCGGCAGCAACGGCCCGCACCTCGTCCTTGAAGAGCATCCGCAGCGGCTCCACCAGGTCGAAGCCGAGGTCCTCCGGCAGGCCGCCGACGTTGTGGTGCGACTTGATCGTGTCGGCGGCGCGCCCGTCGCCGCCGGACTCGATGACGTCCGAGTAGAGCGTTCCCTGGACGAGGAAGGCCGCGTCGTCCAGCTTCTGCGGCCTCGTCCTCGAAGACCCGGATGAACTCCTCGCCGATGATCTTCCGCTTGCGCTCCGGGTCATCGACGCCGGCGAGCTTCGAGAGGAACCGGTCGGTCGCGTCGACGTGCACGAGGCCGTCGCCGAGTCGCTCGCGGAACGTCTCGACGACCTGCGCCGCCTCCCCCTTGCGCATCATCCCGTGGTCCACCAGCACGCAGGTCAGCTGGTCGCCGATGGCGCGGTGCACGAGGGCGGCCGCGGTGGCCGAGTCGACGCCCCCGGAGAGGCCGCAGACAACCCGCGCAGTTCCCACCTGGGCGCGAATGCGCTCCACCTGCTCGTCGATGACCGAGGCGGGAGACCAGCGCTCGCGGCAGCCGACGACATCACGCAGGAACCGCTCGAGGATCTCCGTGCCGTACGGGGTATGGACGACCTCGGGGTGGAACTGGATCCCGTAGAGCCCGCGATCGCGGCTCTCAAACGCCGCGACCGGCGAGCCGGGGCTCGCGGCCAGCGCGGTGAACCCCTCGGGGGCCTCGAAGACGGCGTCACGGTGGCTCATCCAGCACTGCTGCTCGGCAGGCAGGCCCGCGAGAAGCTCGCCGCCGTCGCCGGCGAGCGAAAGATGGGTGCGACCGAACTCCCCGGCGTCGGCGCCCTCGACGCGGCCGCCAAGCGTTTGGACCATGGCCTGCATCCCGTAACAGATGCCGAGCACCGGCAGACCGAGCTCGAGGAGCTCGGCGCGCAGGGTGGGAGCGCCGGGCGAGTACACGGACGCCGGGCCGCCGGAGAGGACCAGCGCGGCGGGATCGCGGCCGCGAATCGCCTCGATCGGTGTGTCGTGAGGGAGGAGCTCGGCGAAGACGCCCAGCTCGCGCACCCGCCGCGCGATGAGCTGGGAGTACTGGCCGCCGAAGTCGAGGACCAGCACCTCTTCGCGGGCCGCGCGAGGAGCCTCGACGCCCCTTGCGGCATCGCTGACCGGCTCTGTGCCCGCAACCCCGCGGGCGGCCGCCGGACTGGCCGGTACGGCCGACCCGACGCTAGACGGCATGCCGCCTGCTAGCCGTCACTGACCGCCACCGCCTGCGCCACCGTGGCGCGCCCGTTGGAGCCCATCCCGACGGCCTGCTCGCGCTGGAGCTTCTTGCCCTCGGTCTGGAGCGCCGGGGCAATCATCACCTCGGCGCGCTGGAAGTCCCTGATGTCCTCGTAGCCGCAGGTCGCCATCGACGTTCGCAGCGCCCCCACCGAGGTTGAAGGTGCCGTCGTTCTCGTGCGCGGGCCCGAGGAGGATCTCCTCGAGGGTCCCATCCTGTTTCGTCGCGACCCGCGCCCCGCGCGGCAGCGAGGGATGGAAGGTCGCCATGCCCCAGTGGAAGCCCCTGCCCGGCGCCTCCTTCGCGCGCGCCAGCGGCGAGCCGATCATCACGGCGTCGGCGCCGCAGGCGATCGCCTTCGAGACGTCGCCGCCCGTGCGCATGCCGCCGTCGGCGATCACGTTGCAGTACTCGCCGGTCTCGAGCATGTGCTGCGACCGGGCGGCCTGGACGTCGGCGATCGCGGTCGCCTGGGGCACGCCGATCCCGAGCACCCCGCGGGTCGTGCACGCCGCACCCGGCCCGACGCCGACGAGCACCCCGACCGCGCCCGTGCGCATGAGGTGCAGCCCGGTTGAGTACGAGGCGCAGCCGCCGACCACGCGTCGGGCACCGGGAACCTCGGCGATGAACTCCTTGAGGTTGAGCGGCTCGGAGCGCGTGGAGACGTGCTCCGCGGAGATCACGGTGCCCTGGACGACGAGGATGTCGAGGCCGGCCTCGAGCGCCACCTCGTAGTACTCGGTGACCCGCTGCGGCGTCAGCGACGCCGCCGCCACGACACCCTGCTGCCTTGATCTCCTCGATCCGCCGGGCGACAAGCTCGGCCTTGATCGGCTCGCGGTAGATCTCCTGCATGAGCGCGGTGGCCTTGGCCGGCGGCGCGGCGGCGACCTCCTTGAGGCGGGACTCCGCGTCCTCGTACCGCGACCACACCCCCTCGAGGTTGAGCACCGCAAGCCCGCCGAGCTTGCCGACGAGGACCGCGGTCTCGGGGCTCACGACTCCGTCCATCGCCGAGGCGACGAGCGGCAGGTCGAAGCGGTACGGGCCCGAGCGACCAGGAGATGTCGACGTCGTCGGGGTCGCGCGTGCGTCGTGAGGGGACGATCGCGATGTCGTCGAACCCGTATGCCCTGCGGCCCTTCTTGCCGCGACCGATCTCAATCTCCACGCTGCGAATGCCTCCGAGTCGTCAAAGAATTCAGGCTAATCTTGGGCGCGCTCGCGGACGAAAAAACCCCGGCGGGCCGGGGCTCAAGGGACGCTAGTTGGGCGTTCTTTTCGAGCTTCGCCAACGCCCAGGCGATGATAACGGACGTCAACCGGCCCCCGGCGCGGCCGGGGGAACCGCGCGGCCCGAGCACCCATCCTCATCTAGGCTCGCGCCATGGGGGCCGCGCCGATCGCGCGACTGCGAGCTCGGGTGAAGCGCCGCGCCGTTTGGGCGCTGACCCGCATCCTCCAGCGGGTCGCGGGCCGCGCCCCGGTGATCGTCCCGGAATACGACCTCGACCCGCGGGCCCGCTGGGGCTGGGACGGCCCGGCCCAGCACGCGGTCGCCGAGATCCTCGCGCGCGACGAGGCCGCCTACGCGCCGGCCGTGGAGGCAATGCTCGAGCTGACCGAGTGGACGCGGTCCGTCCCCCGCGACCCGGTCCCCGGTTCCTCCGCGCCGTCCTGGGAGAACAACTACTGGGGAGGAATGGACGCCGTAGCCCTCGTCTCGGAGCTCCGGCGCCGCAACCCGCACACCTACATGGAGATCGGCTCGGGGTTCTCGACGCGGTTCGCGCGCCGGGCGATTCACGACTTCGACCTGCGCACCAGGATCGTCTCCATCGACCCAGACCCCCGCGCCGAGGTCGACGCCATCTGCGATTCGGTCCTGCGCAGCCGGGTGGCGGATCTCGATCTCGAGGCGTTCGATGCGCTGCGGGCCGGCGACGTGCTCCTGGTCGACGCCTCGCACATGGCGTTCATGGACTCCGACACCGCCGTCCTCTTCGTCGAAGTGCTGCCGAGGCTGGCGCCGGGCGTGCTGGTCGCGATCCACGACGTCTTCCTCCCCTGGGACTACCCGCCTACCTGGGAGCGGCGGCTCTACTCCGAGCAGTACGTCGCTCGCCGCCTTCCTGCTCGGCGGGGCCAGGGGCTGGGCCGTGCGCTTCCCCGCCTGGCACGTGACCCGCGTCGCCACGCTCGGCGAGCGCCTGGACCCGCTCTGGGACATCGTCGAGAGCCGCTTCGGGCGCTTCGCCTCCTCGTTCTGGATGGAGACGGTCAGCTAGGGGTGGCGCAGGCCGCCGGGTGCCACTGAGTCGACAAAGGGTGAGCGCGGGAAGTGTCCTGGATCGGCGTCGTTATCCGACGCCAGAACAGGAAGCTTTGGCTGGCGGCTGGCGGAAGACCGCCTGAACCCTCGCTCCTCGTTGATCCTCGTAACGCCGAGAGGATGGGCTAGCGCCAGCGCCGGCGCTTCCCCGCCGGCCTCAGGCCCTCGGTGGCGCTCGCGAGGTATGCGTCCAGCTCCTCGGGAACGAGAAACACCAGCTCGCGGGCCGGGAGCGAGCCCGCCCAGAAGAGGCTTACGACTCGCTCCGCGGGATCGAAGATCCTCCCACTGGGCGCGGGTCAGGCAGAGCTCCGGGCGCGCGGCGAGCATGTGCGGCTTGTGGACGAACACCAGACCGCCGTCGGAACGGTCAACGAGCCAGCGATGGTGCGTCCACCCCGCCCAGTCGCCGTGAACTCCGATCGCCTGCTCCTCGAGGCGCGACGGCGTCTCCACGTAGCCCGCCCGCGAGACCCGGGCAAGCTCAGAGCACACCCAGACCGGGTCGCGAACGTCCTCGAGCGTCTGCGCGCAGACGCTGAAGTCGAACTGGCCGTCCGCAAACGGCCACGGCCTGCGGTCGCAGATGTCGGTTTGGACCCAGCTCGCCTCGCTGAACCGCTCCTCCTCCGGCGCCGGCTTCCCGTAGAGGCCGCGCGTGGCGTAGGGCATGAGGTCGATGACCCAGTCCGCGCGAGCAAGGGGCTTGGCCCAGCCGCCGACGTCGAGGACCAGGGAGTCCTCTCCGACCAGCTCCTGCGAAGCGGGCGAGGCTCTCGGCGAGCACTCAGCCGACGCCCGCGCGGACGTCCAGCTCGCGGACCTCGACTCGGCCCGCGATCCGCTCCACCTCGGCGGCGTCGAGCGCGCCGGCGCCCAGGTGCTGCGTGGACTCCGCTCCGCAGGCGACGCCGTAGGCGAGGCACTCGCGCGGCGAGCCGCCCTCGTAGCGAGCGGCGACGTAGCCGGCGAGGAAGCAGTCGCCCGAGCCGACCGAGGAGACGGCCTCGAGCGGCTCGATCTCGACCTCGTAGCGCCGCCGGTCCTGGCCCTGGCCGACGATCGCCACGCAGCCGGCCTCGCGGGTGATGATCGCCTCGCCGGCTCCCATCTCGATCAGCCCGCTCAGCCCCATCGCCATGTCGTCGGCGTCGTTGAACTCGTGCCCCACGGCCTCCTCCGCCTCCAGCTGGTTGGGCGCCACAACCGCGGGCTCGGAGAGCAGCGCCGCTCGCATCAGCTCCCCGTCGGTGTCGAGGACGCAGAGCACGTCCAGGCGGCTGAGCTCCCCGATCAGGCGCGCGTAGACGTTGGTCTCCACCCCCGGGGGCACGCTCCCGGCGAGAACGCACGCGGTCGCCCCCTGCCCGAGGTAGAGGAGCTTCTCGACGAAGCGGTCGACCTCGTCCGGGGTGACCTCAGGGCCGCGCTCGTTCAGCTCGGTCTGCTCCCCCGAGGTCGGGTCGATGACCGCGAGGTTGGTCCGCGACTCGCCGCCGATGCGGGTGAAGTCGTTGAGGATCGACTCCTCGGCGAGTTGCTCCAGGATGCGCGCGCCGGTGGCGCCGCCGGCCAGACCGGTGGCGATCACCGGCCGCCCGAGCAGCTTCAGGGCCCGCGCGACGTTCACGCCCTTGCCGCCGGCGACGGTCCGTGACTCGACCGCGCGATGGCGGTGTCCGAGGCGAAAGCTCGGCACCGCGATGGTGCGGTCGATCGCGGCGTTCAACGTGACCGTGAGGATCATCGTCCCATCCCTCTCCGCGGCTCAGACTACCGAGTCCGCAGGAGGGCCAGGCCACGTGCGCCGGCCGCGACCGCGGCCACCCCGGCCAGTGCGAGGACCCCCGCGGGGATGTCGCCCGGAAGTCCCTCCCCGACGCCGCCGGCGATGACGGGCGCGACGACCGCCCGGCTCGCGCGCAGGCGGACGGCGCCCTCGCGGCGCCCGTCGACGTAGACAGTCGCCGTGCCGAGGGGGCGGCCGGCGGGGACCGGCCCGGTGACCGGGCCGGTCGCGTCGACGCGTACGCGTACCCGCTGGTCGTCGCGGGCCCACACCCTGAGGGTGCGAGACGCGAGGAGCTTCAGCGGGCGCTGCTCGTAGCTCACCCTCAGGCGGGCGGCAGGCCGGCCGCGCCGCAGCGGCAGCAGCCGGTGATAGCGCGAGAACCCGTAGCGGAGCAGCGCCAGCGTGCCCTCGTCGCGTTCCTCGTCGCTGGGGGCCCCGAGGAGCGCCGCGACGAGGGTCACCCCGTGTTGCCGTGCGGAGCTGACGAGAACGTGCCGGGCGTCCAGCGTCGTCCCGGTCTTGACGCCGGTGACGTAGCCGACGGTCTGCAGGAGCTCGTTGGTGTTGACGAGGTGGCGCACCTCGGCGCCGCTGCGCACGGTCTTTCGCCTGGTGGCGACGATCCGGCGAAAGAGCTGGTTGCGCCGCAGCACCCCGGTGAGCGCGACGAGATCGCGCGCGCTCGAGTAATTGCGTGGCGAGTCAAGGCCCACGGGGGTCGAGTAGTGCGTCTCCGTCAGCCCGAGCCTGGCGGCGGCGCGGTTCATCATCGTCGCGAACGCCGGCACCGACCCGGCGACCCCGTCTGCGAGCGTGACCGCCGCGTCGTTGCCGCTCGGCAGCAGCATCCCGTAGAGGAGATCGTGGACGGTGTCGCTCTCCCCCGGACGTAGGCCCATCAGCGACTCGCCGGCGATCGGGTGATAGGCCGGCGCCGTGAGCCGGCGGCGAAGCGGCAGGTCGCGTAGCACCAGGTACGCGGTCATCAGCTTGGTGGTCGAGGCGATCGGCAGCCGCGTGTTCGCGTCGTGGCCCGCCAGCCGCCTGCCGTCGCGCGCATCGACGAGCAGCCAGGCGCGGGCATCGGGAGCGGGGGCCTGCGCGGCGGCGTGCGGAGCGGCGGCCAGGACGGCGAGCGCGGCGACGGCCGCCGCCGGGAGGAGGGCTAGCCGCCGGCGAGCTTCTTGCAGCCGTCGGGCACGATGTCCACGCACTGCGCCGGCTGCAGCAGCTCCGGATCGATCGGCCGGCCGCGGTTCAACTTCGTGAGGTGGAAGGTCGTGACGCCCTCCTTCGCCGCGATCCCGGACCAGGTGTCGCCGGGCTTGACGACGTAGTACGGGTCCTTCGCGGGGCTCTGGGGAGAGCTCGTCGTCGTGCTCGAGCTGGAAGTCGAGCCCGGCTTCGACTCGTCGACCGAGCCTGCGACCACCGCGACGACGACGATCGCGACCACGGCGAGCGCCAGCAGTGCGAAAACGCGCGCGACCGTGCGCGATCCCTGGTTTTGGTCGTATGGGCCCGTGGCCATCGCATCCATTGCCATTGCGAAACGTCGAGCGCACGGACGACGCCGTAACCAGCGATGGTAGCCAGCCGAATCCGCCCTGCAACCTCATCCCCGCGCGTGCAGGCTCACGCCCAGGGTGGCCGGCACGAAGGCTTGCGCGGGCGCTCAGGCACCGCTCAGCGACCAGAGCTCATCGCGAAGGGCGGCGGCGGCTCGTGCCGGGTCCGAAGCTGTCGCGATCCCACGCGAAACCGGGACGAGAACCGATGCCGGGTGCGCGCCGAGCGCCGGGCCGACGGCGCTCGCCCCCGCGCCCTGTGCCCCGACACCGGGCAGGAGGAAGATCGCCTCGGGCATCAGCTCCCGCATTCGGGCGATGCGCTCCGGCCGGTTGGTGGCGCCGACCACCGCGCCGAGGCCGGAGAGCCCGCTGCGTCCGGCGAGGCGGACGGAGCGCTCGGCGAGGAGGGCCGCGATGCGCTCCGACACGGTGCCGTCGGCGGTCTTGAGCTCGAGGACGTCGCTCGCACCCGGGTTCGAGGTCAGGACCAGGGCGAAGATTCCCGCGCCCCGGGCGGCCGCGGTGACGACGAACGGCTCGATCGCATCGGCGCCGAGGAGCGGGTTGATCGTGAGCGCGTCAGCGCCGAGCCCGCCACCGCCCAGCAGGCCCTCCGCGTACACGGCGGCCGTGTGCGGGACGTCGCCGCGCTTGGCGTCCGCGATCGTGAGCAGGCCGGCGGCGCGGGCCGCGGCGAGAGTCCGGCCGAGCGCGTCCCAGCCGGCCCCGCCGTGGCGCTCGAAGCACGCGACCTGGGCCTTGACCGCGACGCAGGCGGGGCCCGCGGACTCGATCAGGCCCTCGCACTCGGCGAGGTCCGCTTCCGCGTCCGCGCCGGCCGGGTCGAGGCCCAGGCAGAGTTGGCTGCGGCGCTCCTGCGCCAGCGCCGCGAGCCGGTCCGCGAAGGGCTCGGGGCTCACGGGGGCCACCCCGCCGTGAGCCTTGGGCCCGGTACGCCTGGGTTCAGCCCTTGACGGTCGCCTTGAGCGCAGCGCCCGCCGAGAACTTCGGGACCTTGCCGCCCTGGATCGTGATCCGCTCGCGCGTTCGGGGGTTGATGCCCTGTCGCGAGGCGCGCTCGGCGACGCTGAACTTCCCGAACCCGGTGAAGTTGACGTCGCCGCCGTTCCTGAGAACGCCGGTGATCCCATCCAGCACCGCGTCGACCGCGTCGCCCGCGGCCTTCTTGCTGTCGAAGCCGCTCGCGATGTGATCTACGAACTCGGACTTGGTCAATTCGGTTCCTCCTGTCTAAGGGCCAAACAGGGCGGAACCTAGCAACGGGCCAGGACCGACCGAGCGCGACGGCGCCTGAATTCCCGCTCGTTGCGCCGGTTCGCGGCCCGGGCGGCCCGCGCGGCGTCTGATAGAACCGCGCCGGATGAACGCGGCGGACGCGGCCAGTCTCGACGCGGCCATCGCCGCCCGGGGCGTCTGGTACCACACGATCGAGCTCGCCCCCGGGGTGCTCACGCCGGGCTGGTTCGACCTGCGGCCGATCGTCGATCGCCTGCCGTGGCCGGACGTTCGCGGCCGTCGCTGCCTGGACGTCGGCCCCTACGACGGCTTCCTGTCGTTCGAGCTCGAGCGGCGCGGCGCCGCCGAGGTGGTCGCCGCCGACATCGGCAGTCCCGCCGAGTGGGACTGGCCGTTCGCCATGCGGGAACGCGGTCCGCGGGAGCTTGCCGCGCAGGCAAGCGAGGAGCCCGGCGGCGGCTTCGAGATCGCTCGAAAGGCGCTCGGGTCGAGCGTCAGGCGCGTCGAGGTCAGCGCGTACGAGCTGAGCGAGGAGACCGTCGGCAGGTTCGACGTCGTGGTCTGCGGAAGCCTGCTCCTGCACCTCCGCGACCCGATCCGCGCCCTCGAGGCGATGCGCAGCGTATGCGGAGAGGCGCTGCTGTCCGCCGAAGCGATCAGTCCGGGGCTCACCCTGCTGTCGCCGCGCCGGCCGATCGCGCGGTTCCGGGGCGGCGAGCGGCTGCAATGGCTCGTCGCAAACGTCGCGGCCCACCGCGCAATGGTGCGCGCCGCCGGGTTCGCCATCGAGCGAAGCGCCCGTCCCTACGCGATCCCCCTCGGCGCGGGCCACCCCGCGCGCGGCCTGACGCCGAACACCCTCCGGCGCAACGCTCCAGCGATCCTCCTCACGGGCCGGCGCGGCGTTCCCCACGCCGCGCTCCTCGCCCGACCGGAGGGCTGAGCGGCTACCGGCCAGCCGCGATCAGCACGTGGCGCTGCCGCATCTCCGGCTTCGCCGGGGGCGTGACCTTCGCAAGCCGGCGCGAGGCGCCGAAGCCGGCGACACGCAGCCAGGCGTCGAGCGCGGCGAGATTGGGGAGCCACCAGTTGAACGACGTGTCGAGGGGCTGGAACCGGGCAACGGGAGCCCGGCGAGCCCGCCAGCCGAGGCGGTCCGCGTAGGGCTCGAAGAGGCGCAGCTCGCCGCCGTCGCCGAGCACCTCGCGGGTCCGCTCGAGGGCGCGAATCGGATCTCGCAGGTGCAGGAGCAGTGCGCCGATGAAGACGAAGTCGAACTCGCCGCCCGGCCGCTCGCCGTCCAGGTCGTAGACGTCGCAGACGACCCGCCTCGCCCTGGAGCCCAACGCTCGGGAGGCGAGCTCGAAACCGAGGCCGAGCTTCGTGCCCAGCCGGCGCTGGGTCTCCGCAAGCTGAGCGCGGCGGTGCGGCGGCAGTTCCGCAGCGTCCACCTGCTCCACGTCCGTTGCCACCACCTCGGCCGCGCCGCGCCGCTCCATCTCGAACGCCCAGAACCCGTCGAAGGTCCCCACGTCCAGGCAGCGCATCCCGTTGAGGTCCTCGGGGAGGACGCGGGCGGCCACCGGGCGAAGGTCGATCTGCCCCGGCGTCACCACCCCTGGGGCAAGTTCGATCGTGTGGTACCAGACCGGGTTCGCGGCGATCGCCTCGGCCGCCGCCTGCGCGTCGCGCTCCCTGGGTTTGGTGCCGTCGGGCAAGTTCGCCACGGTAGATGACTAGAGGACGAGGGTCCGCTCTCGGATCGAGCCTCGGGCGCTGGTTGCGAGCTCGGCGGTTTCGACCACGGCGCGCGAACCGGCGCTGATCAGGGCGTGGACGGCGCGCCGCGGGCGCCGGGCCATCTCGAGGTCGACCTGAAAGGCGAGATAGGGCACCCAGGCCGCGAGGCGCGCCCGGCGGCTCCGAGCCGCCAGGGTGCCGGCGAGCGCCAGCGCGAGCCAGGCATGCGACTCCCTCGTGAACACACCGAGATGAAGTGCCGCGCGGAGACTCGGGTGCCTCCTGAGGAGGAGCGGCAGCGTGTCCCGGCTGCGAGCGTCGCGAAGCGCCCGCGCGAGCGTGCGCGGGTTGACGGCGTGCCAGACGAGGGCGTCGGCCGCAAACCGGAGCTCTGCTCCCGCCTCCAGCGCCCGTGCCCCCAGGTCCGCGTCCTCGCCGATCTGGGTGAAGCGCTCGTCGAACCCGCCCAGGCGTTCGAGCATCGCCCGCGGATAGGCCATGTTGCAGGTCTGAAGCCAGGGGCTCGCCGCTGTGATCCGCTGGGTGCGTGCCAGACCGTGGGCCAGGTGCTGCTCGTCGGGGTCGGGCTCGGTCCGTCCCTGGACAAGACAGTCGGGCCCCGAAGCCGCCAGGAGAGCCTCGAGCCACTCCGGCGCCGGCCGGCAGTCGTCGTCCGTGAACGCCACCAGGGCACCGCGGGCGGCGCGCCAGCCGGCGTTGCGCAGCGCTGCGACGTTGCCGCCCCCGGGCGGGTCCAGCAGGCGCAGCTCGACGCCGTTCGCCTCCACCGGAGTGGCGCTTTCGAAGCGGGGATCGCGAACGACGATGACCTCGAAGCGCGCAACCGGAAGGGACTGCGCGGCCAGGGCGTCGAGCGCGAACGCCAGGCGTGTCCGACGGGCGCTGACGATCACGACGGAGACGTCCGGGGCGGCCTCGCGCGCGCCATCCCGGCCCGTCGTCATCGCCCCGCCGCCATGCCGAGCTCGTAGGTCTCCTCGTAGCGGACCACCAGGTCCCCCCAATCGAAGTCGGCGGCCCGGTCGCGACAGGCTTGGGAGGCATCCGGACGCCCCGCCAGCTCGAGCGCTGCCTCCATCGCGGCGGCGAGCGAGGCGGGATCGTCAGGCTCGAAGAGCCGCCCGACCGCGTCGCGGTCGAGGATCTCGGGGCAGGCACCGGAGCGCGCGGCGACCGCCGGCGTTCCGGCCGCGAGCGACTCGACGAGCACCAGTCCGAACGGCTCGCCGACCGCGGGCAGGACGCTTGCCCAGCTCGAGGCGTAGAGCTTCGCCAGGTCGCTGTCTCCGTCCACCTCCACCCAGCGCGCACCGGGCGGAAGGCTGTAGGTCTCGCGCGACATGAACGGATCCGGCGTCCGCAGCAGCAAAAGCTCGGCGTCCGGGACCCGCCGGCGGACCCGGGTAAACGCGTCCATCAGCAACCCGCCGCGCTTGCGCGGGTCGCCGATGCTGGCCGCGCACAGGATGGTCGGCCGATCGCACGGCGCCGCCGAGGCCTGGAAGCGGCCGAGCGCGACGCCGCCGGGGAGAACCGCCGCCTCGACGTCCAGGTAGCGGCGAACCGCGGCGGCGGCGGCCTCGCTGAGAACGGTGCAGCGCTCGGCTTGGGCCATGGACGCCCGCATCATCTCGATGCGGTAGCGACGCGCAACCAGATGCGTCCGCACCGGGAGCCCTAGCAGCGAGCTTACGACCGGCGGGCCGCCCAGCCGGCGGGCCATGATCGCGCCCCAGCTCTGGGCGGGGAAGAAGCCGTGCGCGACGTCGAACGAGCCGCCGAGAAGCCGGGCGATCGTTCCGGGAAGCCCCGAGAGGTGGTCCTCGTACCAGGACAGCGGCGCCGGCCCCGGCGGCCGGAAGCCGCGGACGACCGTCATCCCGTCCTCCCGCGAGCGCCGCGGTCGCGCCGCGTGGGTCGTCGAGCAGGGTCACGTCGTGGCCGCGGCCGGCAAGGGCGCCGCCGAGGTCGTGGACGAGCCGCTCGGCGCCGCGCCGCACCTCGGGCCAGTAGGTCGGTTGGAGAAGCGCGATCCGCATGGCTCGGGGGCGCCGTAGCTTAGGACCCACCCCGCGCTTAGTCTCCAGCGCGTGACCGCAGCGACCGGGACCTCGCCGCAGCGGCGGCCTGGCGGGCCGCGGGTGTCCGTGGCGGTTGCGACCTTCGACCGGCCGCGGCGCCTCGAGGGCCTGCTTCGCGCGCTCGCCGGCCAGACCGTGCCCGGCAGCGAGTTCGAGGTGGTGATCGCCGACGACGGTGGACGGCCGGCCACCGCCGAGGTGCTGAGCCGGTGGACCGCCGGCGAGTCACCGAGTCGTGCGCGCTGTTTGCAGCCGGGGCCGCGGTCCCGCCGCGGCGCGGAACGCGGCCTGGCGGGTGGCAACCGCCCCGCTCGTGGCGTTCACGGACGACGACTGCGAGCCCGCCCCGGACTGGCTCGCGGCCCTGCTCGCCGCCGCCGAGCGCGCCCCGGGCGCCATCCTCCAGGGACGCACGGCGCCCCAGCCGCGCGAGCTGCGAGCGGCGACCGGGCTCGTCCGGACCAAGTCGATCACGACCCTCGGACCGTGGTTTCAGACCTGCAACGTCCTCTACCCGCGCGCGGTTCTCGAGGCCGTCGGTGGCTTCGACGAGCGCTTCGCTCGGCCGTTCGGTGAGGACGCGGACCTTGCCTGGCGGGCGATCGAGTCCGGCGCGCCCACGGTCCATGCCGGCGCCGCGGTTGTCTTCCACGCCGTGGAGCCGATCTCGCCAGCGCGAGTACCTTCGCTCCGCGCTGCGCGACCCCGACGAGGCGCTGGTCTTTCGCCGCCATCCTCAGCTCCGCCGCACCGAGTCGAGGCTGGGCGTCTTCAAGGCCGAGAGCCACGCGCTACTCGCCTTGGCGCTCGCGGCGGCGCTTGCCGCACCGTCGCATCCCGGCGGCGGCACTCCTGGCGCTGCCGTACGCGCGCCTCGTCGCGGCTCGCACCCGCGACCCGGGCCACAGCCCGGCCACCGCGCCGCTGCTCGTGGCCTACGACGTGCTCGAGACCGTCGCGGCGGTGCGCGGCGCCGTTCGCCATCGCGTCCTCGCCATCTAGATGGCGGCGCCGGGCTCAGGCCTGGTCGGCAGCCTCCTGGATCGCGTCGGCGACATGGCCGTTGAACTCCGTCTCCGTCAGGGATGCTGCCGTGGCGAGCCCGCCGGCGCGAAGCCGCGACCGAAGCTCGGGGTCTCCCGCGAGGCGCGTGACGGCCGCCGCGAGGGCGGCGGGCGAGTCGATCGGCCGAAACAGCAGGCAGTTGCCGCCGTCGCGCAGGTACTCGGCGGAGCCACCGGTGCCGGTGGCGACGACGGGGCGGCCGACGGCCATCGCCTCGAGGGGAACGAGGCCCCACGGCTCCTCCCACTGCACCGGGAAGACGACGGCGTCGCTGGCGGCGTAGGCGGCCGGGAGCGCGACCCGCTCGCGGCGCTCGAACGCGACGCGGTCGCCGACTCCGAGGCGGGCGCCGAGATCACGCAAGTTGCGAAGGTGGTCGCGGTCGCCGTCGCCGATCACCCTGAGGCTCGCGGTGGGCAGCTCGGCGAGGGCGCCGACGGCGATGTCGATGCCCTTGCGGGGATCGATCCGCCCGACGTAGAGCAGCCTGCCGTCCCACTCGCGTACCGGGGCCGGGGAGAACAGCTCGCCGTCGACGCCGCCGTGCACCACCGTCGAGCGGGGAAGCTCGAGCCCGGTGCTCCGCGCGCTCGCACGCGCCGCTTCGCTGACGAAGAGCCAGGACCCGGCGCGGTCGAGGTCCACCCGCGCCGGAACGCCCGCGCGGCGCTCGGCGGCGCCGCGGAGCGGCCCGAGACGCGCGCAGGCCCGCTGCCAGGCGTCGACCTTGGGCCCGTAGACCATCCAGTTGTCGATGACGATCCCGGCGGCCGGCAGGCCGCGTCGTCGCACCGACTCGATCAGGCCGAGCGACATCCCTCCCATCGCCCACCAGCTGACCGCGTCGGGCCGCCATTCGGCAAGGTGGCGCGCCAGCGTCGCCTGATTCGCGCGCTCCAGGTCGACCCGGGCGCGAAGCGAAATCCGCGGAAACCGGTGGTCTCGCCAGTACCAGCGCAGCTCCCGGTGGACCTCCGGGTCCTCGCCGCCGGCGGGATCGGCCGCGGCGCTGCGGTAGTCACTCGCCAGGACCCGGACCTCGCAGCCACGGGCGCGAAGCGCGTTCATCGCCGAGCGCCACATCAGCTCGTAGCCGCCCAGGTGGTGCGGCGGATACATGTTGCCGACCGCCAGGACGCGCACCGCCGCCATCCCGCCTAGATCAGCAGCTCGCCGTGGCGAACGCTTCCCGCCGCAAGCGCCGCTAACCCCACGAGGTCCGCGGCGAGCTCGCCCAGGGCGGCCCGTGGGCCCGAGCGCCCCCAGCCGAGCGCGGAGCGCGCCAGCCTCGACGCGTAGGGCGCGCACGCAAGCACCGGGGCGCGGCGGCGCGTGGCAAGGGCGAGCACGGCCGCGGCCAGTGCCAGGTCGAGCTCGGCGCTACGGCGACTGAGGAACCACCGCCGGTAGGCGAACTCGCCGCGAAGCTCCGGGATCTTCCCGACGATCGCCGGGAAGTACTGCAGCCGCCGCCGCTCGGCGACGAACTCCGCGATCCCCCTGCGGAACACGGCGTGAACGACCATCGCCTCCGGCTCGAACGCGGTCCGGGCCCCGAGGCGGCGCGCGCGCCATCCGAACCACACGTCCTCGGCCAGCGGCTTTCCGACCGAGGCCCGGAGCCAGTCCTCGAAGCCGTCGAGGCGGC
Organism: uncultured Actinomycetes bacterium; assembly: GCA_963740625.1. GTDB lineage: Bacteria > Actinomycetota > Thermoleophilia > Solirubrobacterales > 70-9 > JAWVFM01. The sequence continues at coordinate 577,110 of CAVUEV010000003.1, read as the reverse complement.
GAAAGAGGTCCGCGTCCACGAAGAGGCTGGCGCACTCATAGAGGCCGGACTCCCGGGTCACCCACACGGTGCGGTCGAACGGCCGCGGGGTCGCCTCCGGGTCAGCGTGGACCGCGCCCTGGACGAGCTCGGCGCTTTGCAGCGCCGCGACCCCGGCCCGGAGCCAGCCCGGCGCCGGCACGCAATCGGCGTCGAGAAACGCCAGGGACCTGCCCCGCGCCCGGGCGGCGCCGGCATTTCGCGCCGGGCCGGGCCCGCTGTGGGGGCCGGCGACGAGCGCGACCTCGATCGGCGCAGCGCGGACGACATCGAGGGTGGCGTCCGTTGAGCCGTCGTCGACCACGATCACCTCGAACGCGGACTCGAAGTCCTGCGCCGCGAGCCCGGCCAGCGTCGCGCCGACCGTCGCCGCGGCGTTGTACGCCGGGACGATGACGCTCGCGGCGGTCACGCCGACGCCGCCGCTTCGTCGACGATCGCCCGCAGCTCGGCCACGAAGCGCTCCCGGCGCCAGCGCAACGCGTGGCTTCGGATCGTCGCGGAGTCGTAGGCGTCCGGGTCGAAGCCCCGTATCGCCGCGGCGAGCGAGGCGGCGTCCTGGCGATCGAAGAACTCGCCGGTCACTCCCTCGGTGACGGTCTCCAGGGCGCCGCCGGCGCGAAACGCGAGGACCGGGCGGCCGCAGGCCATCGCCTCCACCGGAATCAGGCCGAAGTCGTCGACGCTGGGAAACACGACCGCGGCGCAGCGCTGCATCGCCCGGACCAGCTCGGCGTCGCGAAGCTGGCCGAGGAACTCGACGTTTGGCGTCGCGCGCCGCCGCAGCTCGGCGAGGGCCGGGCCGTCGCCCGCCACGAGCAGGCGATGCGGGACGTCGCGGAAGGCGTCTACGGCCATCCCTGGCTGCTTGTAGGGCTCGATCAAGCGCCCGCAGAACAGGTAGTAGCCATCGTGTCCTCGCTCCGCCGGAGCGAAGAGGTCGCAGTCGACGGGCGGGTAGACGACGTCCGACCTCCGGCCGTAGAAGCGCCCGACCTGAGCCGCCACGTACTCCGACTCGGCCACGTAGCGCGTCACCCGAGCCGCGGCCCGCCGGTCAAGCGGACGCAGCACGCCGGCCAGCGCGCGGACACCGAGGGCGGACACGCGCCCCCCCGGCAGCTCGGTTCCGTACTGCGACGTCATCGACCACGCGAAGCGCAGCGGGCTGTAGCAGTAGCAGACCTGCGGTGCGTCGTTTCGGGTGCGGAAGTGGTGGGCGAACGCGAAGCTCGACGTCAGCAGCACGTCCGCGGCCGGCAGCTTGCGCGCCCTCAGGAGGGCCGGATAGAGCGGGGTCAGCGCCCGGTACCCGGCGAGGATCGGACGCGACTCGGGAAGCAGCATCCGCGTCCGCTCGGCGACGCCCATGCGCTCGGCCACCTCCCACCGGCCGAGGATCGTCCAGAAGGGAGCCTCGGGGAACGCGCTCGCGATCGTGGCCGCGATGCGCTCCGCGCCCCCGTACCACCAGAGGTTGTCGTGGGCGATGATCACCCTCGGCCGAGCCTCAGGCACCGCTTGCGACCTCCCTCTTCACGGCGCGGATCGCGCCGTCGATCTGCCTGGAGATCGCCGGGCGCAGCACCTTGACGGCGCGCAGGCTTGCGACCGCCGCGTCGCGGCGACCGGCCTGGAGCTGGTACTGGGCGAGGAGAAAGCGCGTGTAGTAGTTGTGCGGCTCGCGAGCCACGGCCTGCTCGGCGTAGCCCACCGCGGCCCGCGGATCACCGGCCCGAAGCGCCACGTAGGCCTGCTGCAGGCGTGGCGTCGCCGCCCAGGGCTCCGCGCTGACGGCGTCGGCGGCGAGCGTCGCCGCGCGGTCGGTGTCGCCGGAGCTCGCCTGCTCGGCGCTCGCGCGGACGAGCTGGTTGCCGACGAGCCCTGGGACCTGGACCACTCCGATGGCGATCGCCACGAGGGCCAGGACGACCGACCGCCCGGCCCGCTTCGGCGCTGCGACGGGGCTGGAGAGCGAGCAGCCCGCCACGCAGACGCAGGCGATTCCAAGCGCGGCGACCGCGGGGATCTCGTAGGTCCAGTCGACCAGGGCGCTCACGAGGCAGACGCCGAAGCCCGCGATGAGCGCCGTGGCGGCGCCGACCTCCCGCGCTCCCCGGGCTCTCAGCCGCGCCTGCACGCAGAGCGCCACCAGGCCCACCCCGAGCGCCAGGATGAACGCGAGCCCGGGCAGGCCAAGCTCGGCCATCGAGGTGATCACAACCGAGTGGGCGTCGCGAAGCGGGTCGCCGTTGGCGGTCTGGCGATCCCAGTAGAACTCGTAGCTGCCCGCGCCCACCCCCTTCACCGGCTCGTCGCGAAAGGCCCGCAGCCCGGTCGACCACAGCTCGCCTCGAGGGCCGTTCGTGGAGAGCAGGCGCCCGGCGACGTCCGGGCGCCCGGCCGGTTGCGCCGTTACAGCCACACCGTCGGCCAAGCCCACCGGGGCCGCCGGCGTAGCCGCCGGCCGGGAGGCCAGCGCGAGCGCCGCGAGCAGCGCGGCGATGACCGCGGTGTTGACGGCCACGCGTGGCGCGGCCGAGCGGCGCGGCGGCCGCCTTCGTCGGCGCGAGCCGACCCGGGCCGCGGCGGCCGCTTGGCCGCAAAGCGCCGCCGCGACCAGCAGGGTCGCGGCGACGATCCACGCGCCGCCGCTTCCCGACCCCTGCGCGATCTGGGGCTCGCTGCGGATCACGAACACGACGGCCGCCGAGCCGAGCGCGGCCGCGAGCGCGTGCTCGGCGGCGAGGCGGCGGCTCTGGCTCAGGGCGACGACGGCGATGGCGCCGACCGCCGCCGCGATCACCGCCGTGCGCGAGTAGGTCAGGTAGACGACCGCGCCTGCGAGCGGGGCCGCGGCGAGGGCGAGGCCGCGCATCCCCGGCGCCCGCGCGTGCGCGCTCCAGGCGATCGCCATCACCAGCGTCGCGGCGCCGACGACCCCGATCGCGTTCCAGTAGCCGAGCGGGTAGGCCAGCCGTTTCGTGCCGAAGGCTGTGACGAAGGCGCCGCTGGGGTGCAGCGCGCCGGGCGCGAGGCGGCTGAGCATCGCCACGCCGCAGGTCGCCGCCGCGGCGAGCGTCAGCCCGGCGGCCGCCGAGCGCCAGGTCTTCGGCCCGACCGCGCAGAAGACCAAGGTCGCGCCGCCGAGGTAGCCGAGCGTGCGGGCGATCTCCTCCAGGCTCCGCTCGTCGGACCCCGTCCAGGCCAGGCTCACCGCCATCCAGGCCGCGAGCCCGCAGGCCGCGATCAGCGGCAGCCGCACGGACGGCGGCGGGCTGGAGCGCGGCAGGTAGCCGAAGAGAAGCCCGAGGCCGAGCAGCCACCAGACAGCGAGGGCCGCCGCCTGGCGCACCACCACGTCGTAGCCGCCGCCGTCGATGGCCAGAGCCAGGACGACGCCCCCGGCCAGCGCGAAGGTGAGGAGTGTCCCCCACCCGCCCTCGCGCCCGGAGCGCTCGCGCCTGCGGGAGCGCCGCCTCCGCCGGTCGCGTATCGCCGGTATCGTCGCTGGAGGATCGGATGAGGCTGGTGTGTCCACGCGGCTCAGAGGGCGGGAGCGTCAGGCTACTGGCGATCCTCGCAGCCGCGACGCTTCTTGCCGCCGCCCTCCTCGGGGGCGGCCTTGCGAGCGGGGCTCGCGCCCAGTCGGCCGGTCTCGACGAGTACCGGTTTCCCGCCGGAACGGCGGTTCAGGCGCCGGGCGCAGCCGGCGCGCAAGCCGGGCCCGCGACGTCGTCGGCCGGGGACGAGACGATCGAGCTCCCGGGCGGCTACCCGATGACCGCGCCGGTGGTCGCACTCACCGCCCTGCTCGCCGCCGGAATCGCTCTCCGGCTGGCGGTGGCGCTTCGCCGCCACAGAAGGCGAGCCCGGGCAGCGACTACATCCGCTCCGGCGCGCTGACGCCCAGGAGCCCCAGGGTCCGGGCGATCGCGCGCTTCGCGGCGAGGCAGAGCGCCAGCCGCGCGCGCTCGGTCGCGGGATCCGCGCCGACGACCCGGCAGTCGCGATAGAACGCATGGAAGTCCGCCGCGGTCGCGGTTGCGAACCCGGCGAGGCGATGCGGCGCCCGCCGCTCCGTCGCCAGCGCGAGCTCCTGGGGCAGGTCGACCAGGCGCCTGACGAGCACCCGCTCGCTCGGCTCCGCGGGCGCGGCGGCCACGTCGGCGTCGGCCGCGCGCGCGACAACCTCCGGCTCGGTGACGCCGCCCTCGGCGGCGGCCTTGCGGAGGATGCTCGCGATCCTCGCGTGCGCGTACTGGACGTAGTAGACCGGGTTGTCCTGCGAGCGCTTCCGGGCGAGGTCGAGGTCGAGGTCGACCGCACGGTCGTGGCTTCGCTGCAGCATCAGGAACCGCGAGGCGTCGGCGCCGATGTCGCCGACGAGGTCGTCGAGGGTCACGAACTCGCCGCTGCGCTTGGACATCTGGGTTCGCTGTCCGCTGTCCAGCACGTGGACGAACTGCAGGAGCGCCGCCTCGAGGCTTTCGCCGGGGAAGCCGAGCGCGATCAGGGCCGCCCGCATCCGCGGCACGTAGCCGTGATGGTCGGAGCCCAGGACGTCGATCAGGTGTGTCGCGCCGCGCTCGAGCTTCTCGCGGTGGTAGGCGATGTCCGGCAGGAAGTAGGTCTGCTCGCCGTCCGAGCGCACGAGCACCCGGTCCTTCTCGTCGCCGAGGTCGCTCGTACGCAGCCAGACCGCGCCATCCTGCTCGAAGACGCGACCGCTCTCGCGCAGGTCGTCGAGCGTGGCCTCGACCTTGCCCGAGCCGCGAACCTCGCGCTCCGAGGTGAACGCGTCGAAACTGACGCCGAAGCGCTCGAGCGTCGCCCGCGCCCGCTCGCGCATGGCCTGGACCCCGCGCTTGCCGAGGTCGTCGAGGTCGTCGGGCACCGCGCCCTCCGCCTGGAGCCGGGCGGCGAGCTCCGCCACGTATTCGCCGGCGTAGCCCTCCTCGGGCGGCTCGGCACCCTGCATCCGCGCCGCAATCGAGGCTGCGAACTGTCGGACCTGCGTTCCCGCGTCGTTCAGGTAGTACTCGCGCTCGACGGCGAACCCGGCGAACTCGAGCATCCGGGCAAGGGCATCGCCGAACGCGGCGCCGCGCCCGTGGCCGACGTGCAGCGGGCCGGTCGGGTTCGCCGAGACGAACTCCACCATGACCCGCTCGCCGGGCCTGGGGTCGCCGGCGCCGTAGGCGTCGCCGGCGTCGAGGATCGCGGCCACCACCTCGCGATGCCACGTGTCGGAGAGAAAGAGATTGAGGAAACCTGGCCCGGCGACCTCGACTCGCTCGGCGCCGGCCAGCCCCGCCTCCAGCCCCGCGCGCAGCTCCTCGGCAACCTCGCGCGGCGGCCGGCCGACGACGGGGGCGAGGAGCATCGCGGCGTTCGTCGAGTAGTCGCCGAAGTCGGCGTTCGGGGGCCGGTCGAGGTTGGGGCGGCCGCCGCCATCACCAGGGTGGACGGCCGCGACCGCGGTTTCGACGGCGGCGCGAAGCTCCTCTAGAGGATTCCTCGGCATCGACCGATAGTAGATACAGCCCGCGGCGCCGCGAGCGGCGCGCCCCGGGGCGGTAGATTCTCTTGGAGCGGCGCTGTGGACAGGCCTCTGGCTGTCAGATGGGGACTGCGCAAGCAGGTTTGAAATCGATAACGGAAACTACTCGGGGTGGACCGGGCGCTCGGGGCGTCGCCGCGCTCGAGCCCCCGCGGGCGGCGGCGGACGCCGAGCTCCAGCTCGCCACGACCCGCCTGCCCGCGCCTGACACCGCGTCTGCGGGGCCCGCGAGCAGGGCTGTCAAGCGGTGGTTCGACGTCGCCGGATCGCTCGTCGCGCTGGTCCTCGCCGCTCCGCTCCTGCTGGCGATCGCAGCCGCGATCAAGGTCGACTCCCCCGGTCCGGTCGTCTTCCGCCAGCGCCGCGTCGGCAGGCACGGCAGAACCTTCTGGATGCTCAAGTTCCGCAGCATGGTCGAGGGCGCCGAGGGGCAGCTCTCGGGCCTGCTCGAGCGCAACGAGGCCGACGGCGTCTTCAAGCTCACAGACGATCCGCGGATCACGAGGATCGGCCGCTTTCTCCGTCGCCACTACCTCGACGAGTTGCCGCAGATCCTCAACGTGCTCCGCGGTGAGATGAGCCTGGTGGGGCCCCGGCCGTTGCCGCTCGGCGAGGACCGGCGCATCGAGGGCCGCGACCGGCGGCGCCTCGACGTTGCCCCCGGGATCACCGGGCCCTGGCAGGTCCTTGGCTCGTCGCGGGTGCCGCTCCGGGAGATGGTCCGGCTCGACTACGAGTACGCGACCGACTGGTCGCTTCGCGGCGACCTGCGGATCCTGGCGCACACCGTCGGCAGCGTGATCAGAGGCCGAGGCCTCTAGACGGCGACTTGCGGGCCCTGGTCACAGGCGGGGCCGGTTTCATCGGCTCGAACGTGGTGGACGCCCTCGTCGGGCGTGGCGACGACGTGTTCGTGCTCGACGACCTCAGCACCGGCCACCGGAAGAACCTCGAGCCCGCACTGGCCGCGGGCGCGAAGCTCCTGGTGGGCGACATCACGAGCGCGGAGGACGTGGGCGCGGCCTTTGCCGAAGCCCGCGCCGACGTGGTCATGCACCTCGCCGCCCAGATCGACGTCCGCCGCTCCGTGGCCGATCCGGAGTTCGACCTCGGCGTCAACGTCGGCGGCACGATCAAGCTGCTCGAGGCTGCGCGCGCCGCTGGCGTCAAGCGGTTCGCCTTCGCCTCCACCGGCGGCGCGATCTACGGCGAGGGAGAGGGACGGTCGCTGCCGCTCGACGAGGGCGCCGATTGCCGCCCCGACGCCCCCTACGGCCAGTCGAAGCTCGCCGCCGAGGGCTACCTTGGCCTGTTCTCGCGCCTGTACGGCCTCGAGACCGTCGCGCTTCGGTTCGGCAACGTCTACGGCCCGCGCCAGGACCCGCTCGGCGAGGCCGGGGTGGTCGCGATCTTCTGCGGGGCCCTGCTCGACGGTCGGACGCCGACCGTGTTCGGCGACGGCCTCCAGACCCGGGACTACATCTACGTCGGCGACGTCGTCGCCGCGTTCCTCGCGGCGGCGGAGTCCGGTGCGACCGGCTCGTTCAACGTCGGAACCGGCATCGAGACCAACGTGCTGGAGCTCGGCGCGGCGCTTGCGGCCGCCGCCGGCGTCGAGTTCGAGCCCGAGATGGCGCCGCCCCGCCCCGGCGAGGTCCGCCGCATCGCCATCGACAGCGGCCGCGCCGCCCGCGAGCTGGGCTGGACCGCGGCCACGGACCCTCCGGTCCGGCCTCGCCCAGACGCTGGAGTGGGCCCGGTCCGCGGGCTGAGGCCGCCCGGTTCTGCCCCGGCGGGTCGACCTACGGAAAAGCAGCGAGGAGGGCGGTGACGCAACTTTGTCCCGACCTTGAAGGGTTACCGTCGCCATAGCGGGGTTAACCCTTCAAACCTCGAAAGACGAGGCGGCCGGGGCCAACTCGCCAACGCCGGCATCGCCACCCACCCCACCCAGCCAAGAGCGCTGCGGAAGCCACGACGCCTACTCCGCCGGCGGCTTCGGACTCAGCCCCTCGTAGTCGACCGCGGCGCCGATTCGCTGCACGGCGGTCGGGTGGGTGCCGAGCAGGAACTGGACGACGCCGGCGGGCTCGGGTCGCCCACGTTCGAGATCGTGAGCTTTCGCTGCAGCGCGATGAACGAATGCGGGTCGTGCGTCAGCCCGAGGGCGAAGCTGTCGGCGCTCGCCTCGACCCGTCGCGAGAGCTGGTTGCCGACCGTGCCGAGCGCCAGCGACGCGACGAACAGGCCGAGCGCGTAGGCGGGAAGCGCCGCCGTCGATCCCGCCTCGATGCCCGAACGCCGCAGGAACCGGTCCGCGAGCTGGCGGACGAAGAGCACGCCGAGGGGCGCGATGAGGGCGACGAACGCCAGCCCGCGCAGGATGTCGTCGTGCTTGACGTGGCCAAGCTCGTGGGCGACCACGGACTCGAGCTGGGCGCGGTCGGAGCCGTGGATCAGGTTGTCGTAGAGGACGACGCGCTTGCTCGATCCGATCCCGTCGACGTAGGCGTTCAGCGAGGTGACCCTGCGGCTGGCGTCGACGCGGTAGACGTTGCCGACGTCGACGCCCGCGCGGCGCGCCAGGTCGATGACCTGGGTGCGCGCCGAGCTCGAGGGGGGCAGCGGCGTGAACTTGTTGAAGAGAGGGGCGATGACGATCGGGGCAAGCCAGACGGTCACGGCTCCCACCACGACGACGGCGAACGCCCCGGGCACCCACCACCGGCGGTTAAACCGGCGGACCATGGCGAACAGGAGAACGCCCCCGATCGCCGCCATCCCGGCCCCGATGAGCGCGGACTTGCCCACGTCGCCCAGCCAGGAATCGAGGCCCTGCGTCGAGAGCCCGTAGTCCACCGAGCGCTGATGGGAGGCGACTGCCACGGGCAGGCCGACGACCGCCAGGGTCAGCGAGAGTCCCGCCGCGGCCGCGGCGGGACCGAGGATTCGCCGGCCCTCCAGCCTTCCGAGCGCGCGCCGCGCCCAGCGCGGCCGGCCGGCGGCGAGCGAGACGAGCACCACCCCCTCCACGACGATGCCCGCTCCGTACAGCGCGAGCTGGCCGCCGGAGAAGTCACGCCCGCGCTCGATCTGCGCTGGCGTGAAGTACTCGCTCTCGGGAACCGGCGCGGCGGCTATCGGAGCCGGGCGTGGACGCAGCAGCCAGACCCCGGCCTCCGCCACGAGCACCATCGCGACCGCCGTGACCGCCACCGTGGGGATCGAGGAGCGGGCCCGACGCATCGCCATACGATAGGCGCGCCTCCGCCGCCTGCCCATGCGTATCGGCATCCTCAGCGACATCCACTCGAACCTGCCCGCGCTCGAGGCGGTCCTCGAGGACGTCGACCGCCACAGCCCCGAGGTGCTGTGGTGCCTGGGTGACGTCGTCGGCTACGGCGCCGAACCGGACGCCTGCGTGCGCGTCGTCGAGGAGACGTGCGAGGTGTGCCTGGTCGGCAACCACGACCTCGCGGTGACCGGCGACCTCGAGCTGGATGCGTTCTCCCCAACCGCCGCCGCGGCCGCCCGCTGGACCCGGGAGGTGGTCGCCGAGCGCACTCTGACCTACCTCCGCGGCCTCGAGCCGCTCGACGAAAGCCACGACGTGGCCCTCTACCACGCGTCACCCCGAGACCCGGTGTGGGAATACGTGCTCTGGCCCGACCAGGCGGCCGAGTGCCTGGCTGCCGCCTCCTCCCGGATCAGCCTGATCGGCCACTCGCACGTCGCGCTCTTCTTCCTCGCGCCGGAAGCCGAGGGCGCCCACGTCCGCGGTGCTCAGGCGACGGCCGGCACCGAGCTCGACCTCAGCGCCGGGCGGTGGCTCGTCAACCCGGGAAGCGTGGGTCAACCGCGTGACCGCGATCCACGCGCAGCTTGGCTCGAGCTCGACACGGAGAGGTGGGTCGCCGACTATCACCGCGTCGAGTACGACGTGGCTCGAGCGGCCGAAGCGATCGCCGCAACCGACCTTCCCGACCAGCTCGCCAAGCGGCTCTACGTTGGCCAGTGAACGCGCTCCGGCCCCCGAAAATGCAGGCAGATCGAGTGTCTAGACTCGGCGCGATGTCAGCCCGGCGACGTTTTGCGGCCCTGACGGCGGCGGTCGCGGCGGCCGGAGCGCTCGGCGGCTGCGGATCCTCGGACACGCTTCCCAGCGACATCCCGAGCACCAACGCGAACGGGCTGCTCGCGAACCTGAACCTCGTCCTCAGCAAGTGCAACACCGACCCCCGGGCCGCCGCGAGCGCGGCGAGGCAGTACCAGAACGCGGTCAACGACCTGCCCGACTCGGTCGACCCCGACGTCAAGAAGGTGCTCACCGACACTGCCCACAACCTCACGAGCCTCGCCGGCGAGGGAGCCGGGTGCGAGTCCGGGGCAACCGGCACGAGCGGGCTCCAGGGCTTTCAGCCCGAGAGCTCCCCGTCCACCACCTCGACGCCCGTGGTGACGTCGCCGTCGACCACGGCGCCGACCTCGACCACCACTCAGGACACCCAGCCGCAGGCCCAGCCGCCCGCAAGCGGCAGCGACCAGGGGTCGAACGGAGCGGGCTCCAACGACCAGGGGTCCGGCGGGCCCGGCGCCGGCGGGCAGCAGAGCTCGCCGAGCCCCGGCTCGGGCGGCGGCGTCGGGATCGGAAACGGGAACTGATGGCCGGAACCCTGCTCGCGGGCCGCTACGAGCTCGCCGACCGCCTGGGCTCGGGCGGCATGTCGAGCGTCTACCGCGCCACGGACCAGGTGCTGGAGCGGACCGTCGCCGTCAAGATCCTGGCCGAGCACCTCTCCGACGACGAGAAGTTCATCGCGCGCTTCAGGCGCGAGGCGCTGGCCGTCGCCAAGCTGATCCACCCCAACATCGTGCAGGTCTACGACACGGGCGTCGACCAGGACCGCCACTTCATCGTCATGGAGTACGTCGAGGGCCGGTCGGGCGCCCAGCTCCTGCAGACTCAGGGGCGGCTCGGACCCGAGGCGGCGGTGGAGATCGGGGTGCAGGCGTGTGCCGGCCTCGACTACGCGCACAAGCAGGGCATCATCCATCGCGACGTCAAGCCGGGGAACCTGATGGTCATCGGCGGGCCCGCGGGGCGCCGCTCGCCCGGAAGCTCCGCACACGACCCGCCGACCGGCGAGATGACGGTCAAGCTGACCGACTTCGGCATCGCCAGAGCCGCGGAGCAGACACGCCTGACCCAGGTCGGGTCGGTTGTCGGCACCGCCGCCTACCTCTCGCCCGAGCTCGCTCGCGGCGACGAGCCCACGCCCGCGGCCGACGTCTACGCGCTCGGCGTCGTGATCTATCAGCTCCTCACCGCGCGCCTGCCCTGGGAGGGGACGACGCTGGCCGAGCTGGCCATGCGGCGGGAGTCCGAGCGGCCGCTGCCGCCCACCACGTACGACGCCTCGGTCCCCGACACGCTCTCGGACGCCGTTCTTCGCGCGCTCGCCGGCGAGCCCAGCGCCCGCTACGGCACGGCCCGGGTCCTCGCCCAGGCGTTGCGCGCGGGCCTCTCGGGGACCGCTCCACCGCCGCCCGACTCGGCGGAGGCGCCGACCCGGGCGCTCGCGGGTACCGCGACGACCCGCGTGCTCGGCACGGAGGAGCCGCCGACACCGCCGGTGCCGATGCCGGCGCGAAGCGCACCGGCGCCGCGCCCCGAACCCGCTCGCGCGCGGCGCCAGCCCCCGCGCCGCTCGGCGCCCTCGCGATTCGCCCGCCTGCTCGGGTTCGTCCTGCTCGTCCTGATCCTCGCGGCGATCATCGCCGCGATCGTGCTGGTGGTCACCGACTCCAGCAGCAACACCGACGTCGGCCAGTACATCAAGGACAACGTCCCGGACCAGGTCAAGACCGTGATCCAGTTCATCCAGGACCACACCGGCGGCTAGATGGCTGATTCCTAATTGACGTGCCCGCGGGGGCGGCGCAGGGCGAGCTGGGCGCCGCACGTGTCCCGAAGCCAATAGCTGTCTGCTATTGGCGAGGGCGCGGGTGGCGATCCAGCGACGGCATGCGCCGTCAGCCGTGGGTGCGTGAATTGGGAATCAGCCATCTAGGTCCCGTTCGAGGGCTACCGCTCGGGCTCGTTGGACCCGCGGTGCCAGCCCCAGGCGAACGCCGCCTCCCAGGCGCCGTCGATCGCCTTGAACGCCCCGCGCTCGAACCGACCGGTCAGCGTCCAGTAGGCCCACCCCGCCGCGGCGCGCGCCAACTGGCGGGCCGGGCGCGGCCGCCCGACGGTGCCCGGGCTGCGCGGTCGCGAGCCACGCCTGCCCCGCGCCGTAGCGCCGGGCCCTCGCGAGCGCAGCCCGCAGCCCACCCTCGTGAACGTGGACGACGCTCGCCGCGGGCCGGTACTCGAGCCTCCAGCCCGCGGCGGCGGCACGGACGCAGAGCTCGTAGTCGGCGCCCGAGCGAACCTCCGCGAAGCCGCCGAGCTCCTCCAAGGCCGCGCGCCGCAGCATCAGGTTGGCCGTGCCCGCTCGCGGCACGGCGCGCTTGCGGCGAGCTGCGGCGCGACGGCCAGGTGGCGCCGCGCGACCAGCCAGCGACCGACGATGCCGTCGTCGCCCGCGACCCCCGCCACCTCGCCGGCGAGCACGCCGACCGCGGCGACCACGGGCGCGGTGAAGTAGTCGTCGAGAAGCGTCGGCGCGGGCCGGCAGTCCGCGTCCAGGAAGAGGATCCATTCGCCGCGGGCCCGGGCCGCGCCCGCGTTGCGGGCGTGGTAGGAGGAGCGCGTGCGCGGCGCCGGCACAACTTCAGCACGTGGCGGAAGAGGGGGCCACCTCGAGCGCCGTCGCGCCGTTGTCGACGATCAGAATCGAGTCCCCCTCGCGCAGCGTGAGCTCGCCGAGAGCATCGGCCAGGCCGTGCGCCTCGCCCGCGGCACCCGCGAAGGGGACGACGACGCTCACTGACGGACGTCGCGGCGGGTCCCGGTCGGGCGTCTTTGGGTTCAGGATCGAGCGGCGGTCGGTACGAGGCTCCTCCCGGCCATGATATGCCCGCGATGCGGGTCGCGATCATCCACGACAAGCTCGTCCAGCTCGGTGGCGCCGAGCGCGTTGCCCTGCGGCTGCGCGGCATCTGGCCCGGCGCCGACTTCTACACCAGCGCCTTCGACCCGGCGCTCGCACAGGAGGCCGGCTTCGGCGACGTGCGCGCGACCTTCCTGCAGCGCCTGCCCCTGAGCGCGGAGGGCACGCGCTGGCTGCTGCCGCTCTACGACCGCGCCTTTCGCAGCCTCGACCTCGATGGCTACGACCTCGTGGTCAGCTCCGTCGGCGATGTTCGCCAAGAGCGTCCGCAGCGGCACGGCGCCGCACGTCTGCTACTGCCATACGCCGATCGTCTACCTCTGGCACCTGCGCGAGACCCACATCCGCGAGCTGCCGTACCCGTTGCCGGTGCGTGCGGCGGCGTCCGCGACCGTGCCCTGGCTGCGGCGGCTGGACCGGCGCGCCGCGGCGCGGGTCGATGCCTTCGTCGCCAACTCCACCGCGGTGGCGCGGGCGCATCCGCCGCTATTACGGCCGCGACTCGGAGGTCGTCCACCCGCCTGTCGACATCGCTCCGTTCGCCGCGGACCTCCCCCGTGAGGACTACCTGCTGGTGGTCGCCCGCCTCTTCCCCTACAAGCGGGTCGACCTCGCGATCGAGGCGGCCAACCGACCGGCGATGCGCCTGAAGGTCGTCGGCGAAGGCAGCGACCGCCGCCGTCTCGAGGCGCTGGCGGGGGACACGGTCGAGTTCGTCGGCTGGGCGGACGACGCCGAGAAGGCCCGCCTCTACGGGTCGGCCCAGGCGCTCCTGATGCCGCAGGAGGAGGACTTCGGGATGGTGATGGTCGAGGCGCTCGCCTCCGGGACCCCCGTCGTCGCCCTCCGCGCGGGCGGCGCCCTCGACATCGTCGAGGACGGCGAGACCGGGGTGTTCTTCGACCGCCAGACGCCGGAGGACCTGCGCGCGGCCATCGAGCGGCTCGAGCGCCTCGACCTCGACCGCGGACGCCTTCGCGAGCGCGCCCGTGACTTCAGCCCCGAACGCTTCGACGCGGCGATGCGCTCGGTTGCCGAGCGGGCCCGTCAGCCGGTCAGCGACCAGGTACGCGCGCTCCAGCGCGGCGGCCTGCCGCTCGACCGAGAACCGCTCGAGCGCCAGGCGCCGGCCGGCGGCGCCGATCATGCCGCGACGCTCCGGGTCCGCGTGCAGCTCGAGGATCGCGTCGGCAAGGGCGCGGGGATCGCCGGCGGGAACGAGCACCCCGGCGCCGCCGGCGAGCTGCTCGGCGATGCCGTCGACTCGCGAGCCCACCACCGGGACGCCCGCAACCATCGCCTCGAGCACGGCGAGCGGGAAGGGATCCGAACGCGAGGGCATCGCGAAGACATCGAGGCGCGCGAGCTCCTCGCGCGCGTCGACGCGTCCCGCGTAGGCGATCCCGAGCGGGTCGAGCTGCGCGAGCAGGCCGGCGGCGAACTCGCGGTCGAGGGGGTTGTCCGCTCCGCCGGCGATCCGGAACGAGACGTCCGCGGTCTCGGCAGCAACCAGGCGCGCCGCCTCGACGAGGACGTCCGTTCCCTTCCGCGGCGAGATCACTCCGATCGTTCCGACGACGGTCCGCGGCCCACGCGAGCGGCGGCAGCGGCTTTGCCGTCCTCCGCGCCCTCGTAGAGCGTCAGCGCCCGTCGCGCGCCGCGCGGACAGGGAGGCCGCCCCGGCCTCCGAGACGCCTGCCACCGCCGACGCCAGGCGCGGGGCGAGAAGCCGAGCGATCCCCCCTTCCACCCGGACGGCGACCATCTCGTGCACGCACGAGAAGGGCGGGAACGCCGCGCGCCCGGACGACGCACGCCTCGGCGAGGGTGTAGAGCGAATTCAGGTGGACGACGTCGGGGCGCAGATCATCGAGCGCCCGTGAGAGCCCGCGGAAGTAACGCGGGGCCCGCGCCAGCCGGCGCCGGCGCGCCGGGCTCGATCCGCAGCGCCCTCGAGCTGTAGCCGAGGAACGGCAACGGCTGCGCCGCGAACCTGGACGCCCCGGGCGACCAGCTCGTCGAAGAGGGGGCTCGGGCGCGCCGCCCAGAAGACGAACCGCCAGCCGTGCCGCTCGAGCTCGGGCACGGCGCGCAGAACCGAGAGCGACGCTCCTCCCATTGACTCGCCGTGGAGCACCACGAGCACCGTCCGGCGGCTTGGCGCGAACGGTCACCGGGCCGGCCGCCCACGGGGCATCGCCGGCGCGGAGCCGCGTCGCGTAGGCGCCGAAGCCCTTGACGGCAATCGCCGCGCGCGCACCGCGCATCAGGGCCTCGAGGTAGGTCGAGGTTGTGGAGCGCGAGCAGGCGCACGGCCGTCAGCTCGTGGATGCGGCAGAGGTAGTGGACGTAGGCGCGATCATGGCGCTCGCAGGCAGGGCACGGACAGCCCTCGACGAGCGGCGCGCGGTCCTCCGCGAGGGCCGCGCTGCGGACATCGAAGCGGTAGCGCTTGTCCGGCAGCGGCGCGAGCGCCATCCCGTGCCGCGCAAGCCGCGTCGGCACAGCGCAGTCGAAGATGTCGACGCCCCGCCCGATCCCCTCGAGCAGGTCGTCGGGCTCGCCGATCCCCAGCAGGTGCTTCGGTGCCGCCACCGGCAGCATCGGGACGGTCATCCCGAGGACCCCGTACATCTCCTCCTTGTCGCGGCCCAGCGTGCCGCCGATCGCCAGCCCGTCGACGGCGGTTGCGGCCACTCGCTCGGCCGACTGGCGGCGCAGCTCCTCGTGGACGCCGCCCTGAACGATCCCGAACACGGCCTGGCCGGCGGGGCCTCCGTCGTCGTGCCACGCGAGGCAGCGGTCGAGCCAGCGGTGGGTGCGCTCCGTCGAGCGCGCCGTGTACTCGTAGCCGGCGTGGTAGGGCGTGCACTCGTCGAACGCAAGCGCCACGTCGGAGCCCAGCGCCGCCTGCACCGCCATCGACTCCTCGGGGCCCATGAAGCGCTCGGAGCCGTCGACGTAGGAGCGAAACCGCACGCCGCGCTCGGAGATCTCGAGCACCTTCCCGCTCGAGCTGGAGCCCCCGCGCCTGCCCTTGATCTCGTCGGCGACGCTTCCGTGGGCAAGCGAGAACACCTGAAAGCCGCCGGAGTCCGTGATCACGGCGCCGTCCCAGGACATGAACGCGCGCAGGCCGCCGAGCTTCGCGATGCGCTTCTCGCCCGGCGCGAGGAACAGGTGGAACGTGTTGCCGAGCACCATCTGGAAGCCGAGCCCGGCGACGTCGGCGGAGGTCAGCGATCGCACGCTGCCGCGGGTGGCGAGGGGCACGAAGGCCGGGGTCTCCACCGCGCCGCCGGCGAGAAGGAGCCGCCCGGTCCGGGCGGCTCCGTCGGTCGCGTCTATCTGGAACTCGAGCCTGCTCGGGTCGCGGCGCACGGACCCGGGAGGCTAGTCCCCGTGGTCAGCTCTCCGTCGTCTCTTCGGCCGTCCCGTTGACGGTGCCGCCGATCGCGACCCGGTGGGGCTTGCGCTCCTCCGGCTTCGGGATCCGGACCTCGAGGACGCCGTCCTCGAAGTCGGCGGCGATCGCGTCGTGGTCGGTGCCCTCGGGCAGCGTCAGCGACCGGGAGAAGCCGCCGAACGCGCGCTCGACGCGGTGGTAGCCGTCGGCCTTCTGCTCGTGCTCGGCGCGGCGCTGGCCGGAGATCGTCAGGACGTTGTCCTTGATCTCGATGTCGACGTCGTCGCGCTTCATGCCCGGCAGGTCGGCCCGCAGGACGAGGTGCCGGTCGGACTCGACCAGGTCCATGGCCGGCACCCAGCGATGCGAGCGGGCGTCCGGACGGGACCCGGAGAAGACGTCGAAGAGCCGGTTGAACTCGCTCTGGAGGGTGTCCAGCTCGCGAGCGGGATCCCAGCGTACGAGTGCCATATCTTTCATACCTCCGTACTCAGTATTTCTGTATGAACAGGTTGAGAAACCTGAGTCGAAGTCTGGCAGATATTTGAGTTTATGTCAACGGTCGATCAGCGAGCGTCCGCTCATCGCCGCGGGCTGGTCCATGCCGAGGAGCTCGAGGATGGTCGGCGCCACGTCGGCGAGGATCCCATCGTGGAGCGCGAGCCCGGCGACGGTGACGATCGCCGGGACGGGGTTGGTCGAGTGGGCCGTGTTCGGCGAGCCGTTGGGCTCGAGCATGTGCTCGGCGTTGCCATGGTCGGCCGTGACGAGGCACGCGCCGCCGCCCGCGTGGACGGCGGTGACGACCTCCGCCAGCGCGGCGTCCACCGCCTCGACGCCGCTCACGGCGGCCGGGATGCTCCCTGTATGGCCGACCATGTCCGCGTTCGCGAAGTTGATGACCCCGAACCGGGGGGCGTCCCTCTGCCAGGCCTCCCGGAACGCCGCGGCGGCGGCTGCGGCGCTCATCTCAGGCTTGTGGTCGTAGGTTGGCACGTCGCGGGGCGAGTCCACCAGGCGGCGCTCCTCCCCCTCCCACTCGCGCTCGCGGCCGCCGTTGAAGAAGTAGGTGACGTGGGCGTACTTCTCGGTCTCGGCGACGTGCAGCTGCCTGGCGCCGGCTCGGGAGAGGACCTCGGCCAGCGTGATCTCGGGCGCGCGGGGCGGAAACGCCACCGGGTAGGGCCAGCCCTCGCGGAACTCCGTCAGCGTCGTCAGCGCCACGCGGGGCGCCGGATCGCGCTCGAACTCGTCGAAGCCATCCTCGCCGAGCGCCATGACGAGCTGACGGCCGCGGTCGGGCCGGAAGTTGAAGTGGACGACGGCGTCGCCGTCGGCGATTCCGTCGTAATCGCCGACCACGGTCGGCAGCACGAACTCGTCCGTCTCCCCGCGCTCCCGGGCCGCCTCGATCGCCGCGAGCGCGGTCGCGGCCCTCTCGCCGCGGGCGCCAACGATCGCGTCGTACGCGAGCCTGGTGCGCTCCCAGCGGCGATCGCGGTCCATTGCGTAGTAGCGGCCCCCGACCGTCCCGAGCCGGCCCGCGTGGCGAAGCCATCCCTCGAGCTGTTCGAGGTAGGCGGGGGAGGACTCGGGCAGCGTGTCGCGGCCGTCGGTGAACGCGTGGACGACGAGATCCGTCACGCCCTCGCGGGCGGCGAGCTCGACGAGGGCCTCGAGGTGCTCGAATCCGGAGTGCACGCCGCCGTCCGAGACCAGGCCCATCAGGTGCAGCCTCCCCCGGGGACCGCTCCGGGCCGAGCGGCACGCCGCCACCAGGGCCGGGTTCTCGAAGAAAGTGCCGTCGGCGATCGCACCGTCGATGCGCGCGAGGTCCTGCTTGACGATCGCGCCCGCACCGAGGTTGAGGTGCCCCACCTCCGAGTTCCCCATCTGGCCCTCGGGAAGGCCCACGTCCGGTCCCGATGTACGCAGGCTGGCGTGCGGGTAGGCGCTCCAGAGCCGGTCGAACGTCGGCGTGGCCGCCTGCTCGATCGCGTTTCCCGGCCCCGGCGGGCCGAGACCCCAGCCGTCGAGGACGACCAGCGTGACCGCGGGCACGGGAACTGCGTCGGGGCCGTCCGGAAGGGTCACGCCGAAGCCGCCCTCGCGATCGCCGCGAAATCCGCCGGGTCGAGCGACGCGCCGCCGACGAGCCCGCCGTCGACGTCGGGCAGGGCCAGAAGCTCAGCGGCGTTGCCGGGCTTCATCGAGCCCCCGTAGAGGATGCGGACCGCAGCCGCCTGGTCGGAGTCGGCGCGAGCGAGAACCGACCGGCAGAACGCCACGGCCTGCTGCGCCTGCTCCGGGGTGGCGTTACGACCGGTTCCGATCGCCCAGATCGGCTCGTAGGCCACGACGACCGCGCCGAGGCCGCCGGGATCGACGCCGGCGAGGTCGGCGGTCAGCTGTCGCTCGAGCACCGCCTCGGTCTCCCCCGCCTCGCGCTCGGCTTCGCTCTCGCCCACGCACAGGATCGGCGTCAGGCCCGCCGCGAGCGCCGCCGGCACCTTCACGGCGAGCGCCTCGTCGGTCTCGCCGAAGAGCTGCCGGCGCTCCGAGTGACCCAGGACCACACCCCATGCTCCGGCCTCCGCCAGCATCGCCACCGAAACCTCGCCGGTGAAGGCTCCCGAGGGCTCCGCGTGCGCGTTCTGCCCGGCCACTCGCAGCGGCGTGCCGGCGCAGCGCTCGGCGACGGCCGCCAATGCGGTGAACGGCGGGCAGACGGCGAGCTCGACGCCGTCGGACGTCGTCGCCTCGGGCAGAAAGCGGTCGAGGAACTCGGCGGCCTCCGCGCGCGTCTTGTGCATCTTCCAGTTGCCCGCCACCAGCGGGGTACGGCCATCAGGCATCGTCGAGTGCCTCCACGCCCGGGAGCGCTCGCCCCTCCATCAGCTCGAGGGCCGCGCCGCCGCCGGTCGACAGCCAGTCGACGCGATCGGCAAGGCCGAAGGCCGCGAGGGCGGCGGCCGAGTCGCCGCCGCCGACGACGGTGTGGCCGGGCGCTGCGGCGATCGCCTCGGCGACCGCGCGGGTGCCTTTGGCAAACGGCTCGAGCTCGAAGGCTCCCATCGGGCCGTTCCAGAACACGGTCCCCGCGGCCTTGATCCGCTCCGCGTAGAGATCGGCGGTCCTCGGGCCGATGTCCAGCCCCATCCACCCGTCCGGAACCTCGATCCCATCCAGGTCGCGACGCTCGGCTCCGGCGTCGAAGCGATCGCCGATCGCCAGGTCGACCGGAAGGACGAGCTCGGCCCTGGCCGACTCGGCCTCGGCAAGCAGCCGCGCCGCCATCGTGGCGCCCTCCTCATCGACGAGCGAGTCACCCGTGGCGACTCCGCGGGCACGGTAGAAGCTGAAGCACATGGCGCCGCCGATCAGGATCTCATCCGCGCTCTGCAGGAAGCGACCGAGGATGGCGATCTTGTCGGCGACCTTGGCTCCGCCCAGGACGACGCAGTTGGGACGAACCGGATCGTCGCGGACCTTGGTGAGCGTGGTGACCTCCCGCTCGAGAAGGAGGCCCGCATACGACGGCAGGCGGTGGGCGACGCCCTCGGTCGTCGCGTGCGCTCGGTGCGCGGCGCCGAAAGCGTCGTTCACGTAGAGGTCGGCGAGCCCCGCGAGCTCGCGCGCGAGCTCGGGATCGTTCTTCGTCTCCCCGGGCTCGAAGCGGCTGTTCTCGAGCAGCAGGATCTCGCCCGGTGCGAGCGCCCGGGCGAGCGCGACGACGTCGTCGCCGACCAGGCCCGGGGCAAGCGCCACGTCTCCGGAGTGGAGCTCCGCGAGCCGGGCGGCGACGGGAGCGAGCGAGAGCTCGGGGTCGTGGCCCTTGGGACGGCCCAGGTGCGAGGCGAGCACGACTGCGGCCCCGCGCTCGAGCAGCAGCTCGATCGTCGGCATCGCCGCGCGGATCCGCGTGTCGTCCGTGATCCTCCCGCCGTCGAGCGGTACGTTCAGGTCGGCCCGGACCAGGACGCGCCGCCCGTTCGCATCGGCGTCGCGAACGCTCGCCTTCGGGAAGGTCAACTGCCGGCGACCGCCGCCGGCTCGAGCACCTTGGCCGCCAGCTCCACGCAGCGGTTCGCGTAGCCCCACTCGTTGTCATACCAGGCGATGAGCTTCGCCATCCGGCCGTCGGCCACCATCGTCTGGCCGGCGTCGAAGATCGAGGAGTGCGGGTCGCTGACGATGTCGGTGGAGACGATCGGGTCCTCCGTGTAGGCGAGGATGCCCTGCATCGGTCCTTCCGCCGCCGCCCTGACCGCCGCGTTGAGCTCATCGACTGAGGTGTCGGTGGCGAGCTCGCAGGTGAGGTCGACGACGGAGCCCGTGGCGACCGGAGCCCGCACCGCGATCCCGCCGAGCTTCCCGGCGAGCTCCGGCAGGACGAGCCCGACGGCCTTCGCGGCGCCCGTGGAGGTGGGGATCAGGTTGAGGGCCGCGGCGCGCGCCCGCCGCAGGTCCTTGTGCGGCATGTCCTGGAGTCGCTGGTCGGAGGTGTACGCGTGAATCGTGGTCATCAGGCCGCGCTCGATGCCGACGGCGTCGTTGACCGCCTTGGCCACCGGCGCGAGGCAGTTAGTCGTGCAGGAGGCGTTGGAGATGATGTGATGCGCGTCGGGGTCGTAGGCGTCGTCGAAGTTGACGCCGAGTGCGACCGTCACGTCGGGGTCGGTGGCCGGCGCCGAGATGATCACCTTCCTGGCGCCTGCCTCGAGATGCTTGGCGGCGTCGTCGCGCTTTCTGAACAGGCCGGTGGACTCGATAACCACCTCCGCCCCCAGGTCTCCCCACGGGAGGGCGGCCGGGTCGCGCTCGGCAAACACCTTCAGCTCCTTCCCGTCGACGACGAGGGAGCCGTCCCCCTCGGCCACGTCTCCCGGGAAGCGGCCGAGGATCGAGTCGTATTTCAGGAGGTACGCCAGTGTCCGCGCGTCGGTGATGTCGTTGACGGCCACGAACTCCAGGTCGGAGCCCGCCTCGTAGGCGGCCCTCAAGAGGTTCCGGCCGATCCGGCCGAAGCCGTTGATCCCCACTTTGACTGGCGCCATCTGGCTCCCCCTTGGTTCGCTTGCGATGCCTCCTACCGTATCGAGGCTCAGCTTCCGAACGGTGTCCAGCGGAATGTCCGGACGGCGATCAGGGCACCCGCGATTCCCCAGGCGGCAACGACCGCGAGGTGTCCCCACTCGAAGCCCGCGCCCGAGGTGGTCGGAACCCAGGCCGTGTAGAAGGCCTGGAAGAACGGCCGGATCGGAAAGATGCTCGCGAAGTTGAGGACGCTGTCGGGAATCTCGGATTCGGGGATGAACACGCCGGAGAGGAAGTAGAGGGGCAACACGGAGACGTTCGTGATCGCCGGCGCCGCGTCCTCCGACGGGATGATGCGGGTCATCGCGATCCCGAGCGCGGAGAAGGAGGCCGCACCGATCGCGAGCGCCACGAGCACGGCGGGCAGCCGCCCGAACGGGATCGGGACCCCGTAGATCACCCGGCCGATCAGGGTGATGACCACCAGCATCACGAGCGCCACGACGAGGGAGTTGCCGATGCGACCCGCGATGAACACCCAGGACGGCAGGGGCGTCCCCCGCCCGCGCTTGAGGATGCCCCGTTCGCGCACCACGGTCAGGCCGATCGCCAGGTTGACGGTGGTGGCCGAGACGACTGCGAGCGTGAGGATCGCCGGCACGTAGTAGGTCGTCGTCTTGACGTTGCCGAGTTGCGCGATCCGGTCGTTGCCGAAGATCGTCGCGAAGATCAGAAGGAAGATGACCGGCAGCAGCACGGTGAAGAACACCGACGCGGGGTTCCGCCAGAAGATCTTCTGATCGAAGCGGAACTGGTGCCAGACGAGGGCTGCGGCGCTGCTCATGGGGCCGCGCCGTCCTCGCGCGTGAGCTCCAGGTAGATGTCCTCCAGGCTGGGCCTGGAGACCTCGAGGCCGGCCAGGGAGAGGCCGCGCTCCAGCGCCCAGCCGGTGAGCTCGTGAAGCGGCTCGACCGGGTCCGCGACCTTCAGCTGGACCGTCCCGTCGGCGGCGACGATCGGATCGCCGAGGCCGGGACGAAGCTTCGGCGGGTCCGTGCCGGGCGGCAGCGTGAAGCTGATCGTCGTCGCCGCGTCGCGGCGCCCGCCGAGCTCGGCCGGCGGACCCTCGGCGACGATCCGGCCGGCCACGATGATCGCGACGCGGTCCGCGAGCTCCTGCGCCTCGTCCATGTAGTGCGTGGTCAGGAAGACGGTCTTGCCGAGCTCGCCGAGGCTCGCGATCACCTCCCATGCCTGCCGTCGCGCCGACGGGTCGAACCCCGTCGTCGGTTCGTCGAGGAAGAGGAGATCAGGATCTCCGATCAGCGCAATGCCAACGTCGAGGCGGCGCTGCTGGCCGCCCGAGAGCCGCCCCGCGCGGGTGTCTGCCTGCGGCCCGAGGCCGACGACGTCGATCGTCTCGGCAATCGGGCGCGGGTTCGAGTAGTAGCCGGCGTAGAGAGCAAGCGTCTCGCGGACACTGAGCAGGGGCTGCAGCTCGCACTGCTGGAGGACGATCCCGATCTGCTCGCGCAGCGCCGCGTCGGCATGCGCCGGGTCCTCGCCGAGGACGCTGACCTCGCCGGCGGTGCGATCGCGGTAGCCCTCGAGGATCTCGGTCGTCGTGGTCTTGCCCGCCCCGTTCGGTCCGAGGAACGCGAAGATCTCACCCCTGGCGACCTCGAGATCGATGCCGCCAACCGCCTCGTTCGACCCGTAGGACTTTCGCAATCCGCGAACGCTGATCGCGCTCGGAGCCGAAGTCGGGGTGCTCACGACGTCAATTATTGCGGCGGGCGTCGCCGCCCGGGCCGAGCAGGTGACCGCATTGCCTCGCCGTATAGTCGCTGCGGTGGGACGAGTCCGGCTGCTTCCCGTGGCGATCCTCGCGCTCGCCACCTTCGCCGTGACCCAGCTGACCGGCGAGGACAAGGGATCCACCGGCGCGCCCGCGCTCACCGCCCCGGCCAGCTTCTTCGGCCTCGGGTTCGCCGGGTCCCCGTCCACCACCGATCTCGCGCGGGTGAACTCCGCGGGCGTGAAGGTGGTACGCCTCACGTTCGACTGGCGGACGTTCCAGCCGACGGGCGCCGCCCCACCGCGCTTCGACGCCGTCGACCCGATCATCCGGACGCTCGCGGAGGCACACGTCAGAGCCTTCCCGGGGTTCGTCGGAACTCCGGGTTGGCTCGCTCCCGACCCGACGACGGCACCGCTGTTCTCGAGTGCCGCCCGCTCGGCCTGGGGCGCCTTCCTGGCGGCCGCCGTCCAACGTTACGGCCCGAACGGCTCGTTCTGGAGCGAGAACCCGAGCGTGCCCTACGAGCCGATCCGCGCCTGGCAGATCTGGAACGAGGAGAACGCGGTGGGCTATTTCGGACCGCGGCCCTCGCCGAGCGCCTACGCCGAGCTCCTGCACATCTCGGCGGCCGCGATCCGGGGCGCCGACCCCGGGGCGACCATCGTCACCGGCGGAATGTTCCAGACGGTGGGCAGGGGAGGCTCGATCCTCTCGTGGAGATTCCTCCGGGGCCTCTACCGGGCCGGGGGGGCTCCGGACTTCGACGCGGTGGGCGTTCACCCCTACGACCCTGACATCGCCGGGATGGCGCGCCAGGTCAAACGGATCCGCGCGGTGATGGACGCTGCCGGGCGCCCTGGCACGCCGATCTGGATCGACGAGCTCGGCTGGGGCTCCGGCGCGACCGGGAGCAAGCTGAACCTCGGGCCCGAGGGCCAGGCGGCGATGTTGTCGCAGGCGTTCGACTACGTGCTCGCCAACCGGAAGGAGCTCGGGATCGAGCACCTGATGTGGTATCCGCTTCGTGACCCGCCGGCCGTGGCGAACAATCCCTGCGGGTTCTGCGACTCCGCAGGCCTGCTCGAAGCCACGGGCGCACCGAAGCCGGCCTGGGCCGCGTTCCGCTCCTACGTCGCCAGTTCGCAGCCGATTCCGACCGCAAAGCCGCCGCTATAGTCGGGGCGCATGGGAAGCGGGACGACGGCAAGGATTGCCGCCACCATCGCAGCCGCCGGCGTGGCGGCATCGCTCCTGTTCGCCGGTACGACACAAGCGGGTCCCGGCTCGACCGTCCCGACGCCGGAGAATTTCTACGGCATGGGGCTGAACAAGTCCCCGTCGCCGGCCGATCTCGGGTACATGTACGCCGGCGGAGTGGAATCGGTGCGCCTCATCCTCGACTGGCGCACCGTGCAACCCACGGGCCCGGACACGTTCGACTGGACCTCGATCGACGCGCAGTTCCGCAAGTTCGCCACGGCGCGGTTGGAGGTGGTGCCGCAGCTCATCTCCACACCGGGGTGGCTCGGCCCGACGACGCACACGCCCCCGGTCCACTCGAGAGAGGCGAAGCAAGACTGGATGGCGTTCGTCGCCGCCGCGGTCGCCCGCTACGGACCGAACGGATCGTTCTGGACCGAGAACCCTGACCTCGCCTATACGCCGGTGACGTTCTGGCAGGTGTGGAACGAGATGAACTCACCCGGGTTCTTCGACCCGAAGCCCGATCCCAAGGTGTACACCAAGCTGCTCGCGATCTCCAGGGAGGCGACCGCGGGCGTTGATCCCAGCGCCCAGGTGGTTCTGGGCGGCATGTTCAAGACCCACGGCAAGAAGCATTCGATCCCCTCGGAGAAATTCATCCGCGAGCTCTACGACGACGGCGCCGCACCGTACTTCGACGTCGTCGCTATTCACCCGTATGGCGCCACGGTGGGCAAAGTCACGGCGCAGGTGAGGGGGATGCGCGACACGATTGCGAGCGAGGGCGACGATGCCGCCCTCTGGGTCGACGAGATCGGCTGGGGCTCGGCGAAGACGGGGAGCAACCTGAACAAGGGCCCGCATGGGCAGGCAAAGCTCCTGACCCAGGCCTATAGATTCTTCACGAGTCACGCCTCGGAGCTGAATCTCACCCGCGTCTACTGGTACACGCTCAGGGACGTTAAGCATCCTCCGAACAAGTGCCCGTTCTGCACCTCCGATGGCCTGCTCGACCGGAAGGGGAACCCAAAGCCGGCGTGGGACGCCTTCGAGCAGTTCGCCGCGCCAAGCCATTGATCAGGCGTTTCGCGCTATGTGTCGTGCCACTCGTTGCGGCCGCGGCGCTTGGCGCGCCGCCGGCCCAGGCCTCCGTCAAGCGCTCGTTCTGGGGGATGAACCTCTCCTTCTACGAGACGGTGCCCCGCGAGGACCGCGCGCGGCTCGAGCGTGCCGAGCTGCGCTCGATGCGAGTGACGGTCAACTGGTACGCCGTACAGCCCACGCCGCTGCAGACCGATTGGTCCAAGCCGGACGCGCTCTTCACGCGGCTCGCAAAGCTCGGCATCCAGCCCCAGCCCCTGATCTTCGGCTCGCCCTACTGGGTGAACGGCGCGACCTCACCCACCGGCGCACCGCTCGACGGCCAGACCCACGCCACTCCCCCGGTGTCCTCGCCTCGCGCCCGGGCCGCGTGGCGGGCGTTCGTCCAGGCGGCCGTCAACCGCTACAAGCCCGGCAGCGCCTTCTGGACCTCGTTCGAGCAGGCAGAACCCCGGGATCAAGCCCCAACCGGTCAAGCGGTGGCAGATCTGGAACGAGCCGAACATCCCGGAGTTCTTCCAGCCCGCGCCCTCGGCCCGCGAATACGCGCGGCTGGTGCGAATGGCGCACGACGCCGTCGCCGCGGCAGACCCCGACGCGAAGGTGGCACTAGCTGGAATGCTTGTCAACGCGCGCTTCTCAGAGCCCAGATTCCTTCGCAAGCTCTACGCGCGTCCGGACATGAAGGACGCCTTCGACATCGTCGCCGTTCATCCCTACGGGGGCAGCGTGTCGGCGGTCGAGCGCGAGATGGACGCCGTGCGCAGGACGATGGACGCGGAGCACGACCGGCGGACGCCGCTCTGGGTGAGCGAGACCTCCTGGAGCTCGGGAAGGAACACCAGCCGCATCGACAAGGGCGTCCGCGGCCAGGCGCGTTCGCTCCGGCGCACCTTCCGCATGTATCTGCGCAACCGCCACCGGTGGCGGCTGGCTGAGGTGAGCTGGTTCGATCTCCACGATCCAAGCCCCGAGCCGGGGACCGGGTGCGACTGGTGCCGCCACGCCGGGCTCATCAACTACCACGGACGTCCGAAGCCCGCCTGGCAGGCGTTCCGAGGCTTTCTCCGTGAGGCTCGCTGATCCGGCCGGCGGGACGCGCCGCCGTCGGCGCGTCGCCTCTTGCGCGACGGTCATCCTCGCCGGGCTTGCGGTGGTCGCTCCCGCCGCCCGCGCCGCGCCCGACCCGGGCTTCTGGGGGCTCAACCTCGCCTTCTACGACAACGTGCCCGGCAGCGACATGGCCCGGATCTCGCACCTTGGCCTGCGAACGATGCGGGTCACCATCGGCTGGAGTGACGTTCAGCCCACGGCGGACACGACGGACTGGAGCCAGCCTGACGCGCTCGTCGGCCGCCTCGCGCGCCTCGGGATTCGCGCCCAGCCCACCCTGCTCAGCTCGCCCTACTGGGTGAACGGGCTCACCAGCCCGACCGGTTTCCCGCTCGCCGGCCAGACGCACGCGACGCCGCCGGTCGGCTCGCCGTCAGCGCTGGCGGCGTGGCGTGCCTTCGTCGAGGCGATCGTCGATCGCTACAGGCCGGGCGGCGCGTTCTGGACCGGGCCGTTCGCGCGCGAGCACCCGCGCGCCAAGCCCGTGCCGATCCACCGCTGGCAGATCTGGAACGAGCCGAACATCCCGCAGTTCTTTGCCCCGGAGCCGTCCGCCGCGGAGTACGCGAAGCTCGTCAAGGTCGCGCACGCCGGCATGCACGCCGCAGACCCGCACGCAAAGCTGGCGCTCGCCGGCGTGCCCTCGACGACGCTACTGCCGGGCGCGGAGTTCCTGCGCCAGCTCTACCAGGTGCGCGGGATCAAGCGCGACTTCGACATCGTCGCCGTGCACCCGTACGGGGCGACCCAGGCCGAGATCAAGGACAACATCGATGCGGACCGCCGGGTGATGGTCGCGGCGCACGACGCCCGCACGCCGGTCTGGGTGAGCGAGATCGCCTGGGGGTCGGCGCCCGCGGATGGGAACCTGAACGTGGGCATGGAAGGCCAGGCCCGCCGGCTCCGCCGGACGCTGCAGACGCTGGCTCGAAACCGCGAGGCCATGAACCTCGACGAGGTCAGCTGGTTCGTGCTCCGCGATCCCCACTGGAACGGCCACGCGGACTGCCGCTGGTGCCCGTACGCCGGGTTGATCGACTCTCGCGACCGGCCGAAGCCGGCCTGGCGCGTCTTCAAGCGGATCGTCGCCGAGCGCTGAGCGCGCGCGTCACGCCTCGACGTCGCGGTTCACGACTCGCACCGAGACCTCCTCGACGCCGGTGAGGTGCCGCGCAAGCCGATCGGCGACGGTGATCGAGCGGTGGCGGCCACCGGTGCAGCCGATGGCGATCGTCAGGTGCGTCTTTCCCTCCGCCACGTAAGCCGGCAGGAGGAAGTCGAGGAGCGGCTCGAGCCGTTCGTAGAACTCGCGTGCCAGCTCGCCGGCCTCGACGTAGGCAACCACCGCCTGGTCGCGCCCGGTCAGCGGCCGCAGATCCTCACGGTAGTGCGGGTTCGGCAGGAAGCGGACGTCGAGCATCAGGTCAGCGTCGCGCGGCGGCCCGTTCTTGAACCCGAAGGTGAGGATGGTGAGCGCCAGCCGCGTCTCCGCCTCCCGCGGGCCGAGCAGGTCGACCGCGATCTTGCGGCGGAGCATCGCGCCGGTGGTTCCCGTCGTGTCGATCACCACGTCGGCGCGGTTGCGAAGCGACCCGAGCGCCGCCTGCTCGCGGCGGATGCCCTCGAGCACGCGGCCGTCCGGGGCGAGCGGGTGGCGGCGGCGTGTCTCCTTGAAGCGGTCGAGAAGCGCCTCCTCGGTGGCCTCGAGGAAGACGAGGGTCGGGTGAAGCCCCGCGCGCCGGAGTCCCTCCAACACGCCGCTGAGCTCGCTGAAGTAGTCGCCGCCGCGGACGTCCGAGACCACCGCCGCACGCCGCACGTTCGAGCCCTCGTGGCTGAACAGCTCGCCGAGCGACTCGATCATCCGCGGCGGCAGGTTGTCCACGCAGAAGTAGCCGGCATCCTCGAACGCGGCAATCGCCTCGGACTTGCCCGCGCCCGAGTAGCCGGTGATGACGAAGAGCTCTACCGGGTCGGCGTGCTCCATTACCCGGTCCGGTTGAGCTGACGATGGATGTCGCGCGCGAGCTTGCCGGGAATCCCCGGAACGGCCTCGAGCTCTTCGCGCGTCGCCCTCGCCACCTGCTCCGGCGATCCGAAATGGGTCAGGAGCGCCCGCTTGCGCGCCGGCCCGACGCCCGGCAACTCGTCCAGGAGCGAACGCGTCATCGACGTGTCGCGCCGCCTGCGGTGGTGCTCGATCGCGAACCGATGGGCCTCGTCGCGCACGCGCTGGAGGAGCCGCGAGGCCTCCGAGTCGGCCGGGATCGGAAGCGGGGCCGGGTTGCCCGGCACGTAGACCTCCTCGAGGCGCTTCGCTAGTCCGACCACGCTCGTTCCCCGGTCGGTCAGCGGGCCGAGCACGCGCAGCCCGGCGCCGAGTTGCCCCTTGCCGCCGTCGATCAGGACCAGGTCCGGCAGCGAGGCGAAGCTCTCGTCTCGATCGCTGTCGTGCGGCGAGAAGTCGGCCTGCGTCGCAAACGCGGCGACCCGGCGCTCGAGCACCTCCTCCATCGAGGAGAAGTCGTCGGGACCGGCCGAGCGGTCGCCGCGGATCCTGAAGCGGCGGTAGTCGGACTTCTTCGGCGCGCCGCCCTCGAAGACGACCATCGAGGCGACCGTGTGCTCGCGCCCCAGGTTCGAGATGTCGAAGCCCTCGATCCGCACCGGCAGCGTGTCCAGCGAGAGCGCCTCCGCCAGGTCGGCGAGCGCGTCCACGCGCTGCTGGCGGCGGCGCTCCCGGCGCAGGCGGTCCTGAGCCAGGGCGAGCTTGGCGTTGCGCTCCGCCATCTCCCGCAGGCGTCGCATCGACCCACGCTCGGCGGCGCGCACCTCCACCGCGCCCCCGCGCCGCGCGGCCAGCGCCTCGGACACCAGCTTCGCACGCCGCGCGACCGCCGCGCCGACGACGATCAGGCGCGGGATCGCCGGCACCGCGGCGTAGTACTGAGCGAGGAACTCCTCCGTCGACCTCGTCCTCGCCTCGCTCCCCCTCGTTCGCCAGGTAGAAGCTCTGGCGCTCGGCGAGCACGCCGTCGCGAACCTGGAAGACCTGGGCGTTGGCGTCCCGGCCGTCGAGCGCGACCGCGATCACGTCGGCGTTGCGCAGGGTGTCGCCCGCGACGCGCTGGCGCTGCATCAGGGACCGGACGGCGGCCAGGCGGTCCCGGTAGACGGCCGCGCGCTCGAACTCCTCGCCGCGGGAAGCGTCGTCCATCTTGCGCTCCAGGTCGCGCTCGACGTCCCGGTAGCGGCCGGAGAGGAAGCCCGCGATCGCCTCGATGTTGCGCCGGTACTCCTCGCGGTCGATGTAGCCGACGCACGGCGCCTGGCAGCGCTTGATGTAGTAGTCCAGACAGGGGACGCCGGAGCGCCGGCCGGGCTCGGGGCCGTCGCACGTCCGGTACTGGAAGAGCTTGCCGAGAAGCTCGAGCGTCTCGCGCGTGCGCTTCGCGCTCGAGTACGGGCCGAAGTAAAGACGCCCGGACCGGTGCCGCTCGCGCGTGAAGTAGACGCGTGGGAACTCCTCGTCGAGGCTGATTCCCACGTACGGGTACGACTTGTCGTCGCGCAGCCGGATGTTGAAGCGCGGCCGGTGGCGCTTGATCATCTGCTGCTCGGTGAGCAGCGCCTCCGCCTCGGTCTCGGTCACGAGGAAGTCGATCGAGCGGACCTGCGCGAGCATGTCGGCGCTCGAGCGCCCGCGCCCGGAGAAGTGCGAGCCCACCCGCTTGCGGATCGAGACCGCCTTGCCGACGTAGACGACCTCGCCGTCGGCGTCCTTGAACAGGTAGACGCCGGGCTGATCCGGCAGGTTGCGGCGCTGATCCGTGAGTCGCGTCCTGGCTCACGTCGCGAGAGATTAGGGTTCGCCCCCGCCGTCCAAACCCAGAGGAGCTGCCGATGAGCCCGACCGACACCGCGCAGCCCGCCCGAGCTCGAGCACGATGCGACTCGAGGCCGACGGGCCGGTCGGGACCCTCACCCTCGTCGCGCCCCGACGCGCTCAACGCGATGAGCCCGGAGATGATCGGCGAGCTGACGACGATGGCGGCGTGGCTCGCCGACCGCGCGCCGCTCCGCGCCGCTGGTGATCACCGGCGACGGCGGCGCGTTCTCCGCCGGCGGCGACGTCAACTCGTTCCGCGAGGGGCTCGAGCGCGACGACATCGACCTTCCCGGCCATGGTGAGGCGCGGCGCCGACATGCTCCACCAGGCGATCGTCGATTTCCGGCGCATTCCCTACCCGGTGGTAGCGGCCGTCAACGGCCCCGCGGCGGGCGCGGGCTTCTCGCTCGCGCTCATGTGCGACATCCGGATCGCATCCGAGACACGCCCTCTTCGCCGTCGCCTACGGGCGGATCGGCGCCGCGCCCGACGGCGGCATGACGTACTTCCTGCCAAGGGTGATCGGCCCCGGCCGCCGCGCTCGAGCTCCTGCTCGACGACCCGAACCTCACGGCCGCCGACGCGCTCGAGCGTGGCCTCGTCTCCAAGGTCGGTCCCGGCCGACCGCCTCCTCGACGAGGCGCGAGACTCGCCGCGGAGCTCGCGAAGCGCGCGCCCCACTACGTGCGCTTGTGCAAGCGCCTCGTCGCATCGAGCCTCGACAACTCGCTCGCCGACCACCTCCAGCTCGAGCGCCACGGGATCGCCGACTCGATGGGGACCGCCGACCTCGCCCGGGCCGTGCCCGCGTTCTTCGCCGGCGAGACGCCCGTGTTCACGGGGGAGTGAGCATCTGAACCTAGTTTCGCGCCGATTCGGGTAGTACTGCTCCGAACCCGACGAAAGGTGGATCCGTGATCTCGCAGGCTTTCCCTGACGCTGGCGCGTGGCCGCGCTCGCCGTCTTCGGGCTGGCGGCCTGCGGCTCGAGCTCGTCGAGCACGTCGAGCACCCCCGCGGCCTCGAGCACGACGCCCGCCGGCGGCGGTGGCGGGGGCGGCGGCACGAGCTCGGCCGTCAATATCGCGGCCGACCCGAGCGGTCAGCTCGCGTTCCAGCAGGAGCTCGGCGACGCGCGAAGGCGGGCGACGTGACCGTCGACTTCACCAACGTCTCGAGCATTACGCACGACGTCTGCCGTGCAGAGCTCGAGCGGCAACCAGCTCGGCTGCACCGACCAGATCAGCCGGCAGCACCACCAGTCACGACTTCGGCAACCTGAAGCCCGGGACCTACACGTTCTACTGCTCGGTGGACAGCCACGAACAGGCGGGTATGAAGGGAACTCTTACTGTCAAGTAAGAGTTCCCTGTGAGGGGCTCTAGCCCCGAAAGCAGCATGTAAGGACGCCGAAGGCGTCCGCAAGGTATTCAAGTAATGCACCAACGGCCCGGCGTAGACCGGGTCGTTTGGTTTCAGGACGCCGCCAGTGCGCTGCCGACGCTGTCGGCGACGCAGGCGGGTTTGTCGTTGCCCTCGACCTCGATCGTGAGGCGGGTGACGACGTGCCACCAGCCGCCCTCGAGCTCCTCGACGGACTTGAGCTGGGCGCGGCAGCGCACCCTCGACGCCGGCCGGCACCGGAGCTGGAAACCGGACCTTGTCGAAGCCGTAGTTCACGCCCGCCACGATGCCCTTCTGCTCGATCAGCTCGAGCCGGAAGGAGTCTGTCAGCGACAGGGTCAGGTTCCCATGCGCGACCGTGCCGCCGAAGGGGCTTTCGCGCTTGGCGCGCTCGACGTCGACGTGGATCCACTGATGGTCGCCGGAGACGTCGGCGTAGGCGTTGATCATCTCCTGGGTGATCGTCCGCCACTCGGTCGGGCCGATCTCCTGCCCCACGAGGTCACGAAGCGCTTCCAGGCTCTCGATCATCGCCATTGCCACGGGCGGCAGCCTATCGAGCGGTCCTATGATCGGCGGGATGGCAGACCGCGGCAAGACCTGGATCCTCACCGGCTCGCTGGAGAACTTCCGCATCAACGTCGAGCGCGGCTTCGACGTGATCGGGCTCAAGGAGGGGCGCCGCAACCAGGCCGCCGAGTTCGAGCCCGGCGATGAGGTCGTCTTCTACGTCACCGGGGTAAAGGCTTTCGGCGGCATCGCGAGGGTCCGCTCGACGATGTTCGAGGACCGCACGCCGATCTGGCCGCAGGGCAGAAAGAAGCACCCCGAAGCCTATCCCTGGCGGGTCGACGCCGAGCCCGTCCTGGTGCTCGACGAGGAGGAGTTCGTCCCGGCCGAGTCGCTCCTCGGCGAGCTCGAGCACCTCGGCAAGTGGCCCGCCGAGCACTGGCACCTGGCCTTCCAGGGACAGCTCCGCACCGTTTCGGCGGCCGACGCCGCGCTGCTCCGCGCCCGCCTCGAGGCGGCGGTGCCGGCCGGCGCGCGCGCCTAGCCTCAGCCCACCAGGCGCACTTCCAAAGGAGCCGGGAGGGCGGTGGCTCCGGACGCGTCCATGAGCCCCAGGATCCGTGCGACGTAGGCCTGGGTCTCGGGGATGGCGGGCACGCAGTCGCACGCGGCGACGGCGCCCGGGCCCGCGTTGTAGGCGGCCACGGCGAGCGCCGGCGAACCGAACCTGGCCAGGAGGTCGGCCATCAGGTGGCCCTGCGCATCGATCGCCGCCTCCGGGTCGAACGGGTCGCGCAGGCCGTAGGCGGCGGCCGTCGCGGGCATGAACTGCGCGATCCCGAGGGCGCCGGCGGGAGACACCGCACGCGGGTCGAACCCGGACTCCGCCTCGAGCTGGGCCGCGAGGAGGCCTGCCGGGACGCTCCAGCGGCGCGCGGCGCCCCGCAGCGGCGCGCGGTACTCGGCCGGGACAAAGGCCGGCAGCCCGCCCTCGCCGGCGACGCTGCCGTCGGCCGCGCCACGATCCCCGGCGGCGGAGCACGGCGCCGGACCGGCGGTGTAGCCGTAGTGCCAAGGCTCCCAGGAGTAGCGCTGAACGAAGCCGAAGCGCCTCGCGTTGGCCGCCAGCCATGAGTAGGCGCCGGCCGGGCCGAGGTCGAGCTCGGTGGCGCACCGGTGCAGCGAGGTGCCCGGCGGCGCCACCCACCGCGGGTCCGGGTCGGCGGCGAAGAGGCGCGCCTGCTCGGCGTCGGAGCGGTAGGCGGAGTTGACGACGAGCGGGGCACCGGCAGCCGTGGCGGCGGCGTCCATCCGGTCGAACGCCGCGGCGACGTCCGGGCGCATCGGCTCCCCCTGCCGATAGGCGAGCGGCCCTGAGTACCCGCCGCCGCTTGCCGTCGTGCCGGCTGCCGTGCCGGCAGCCGTTGCCGGCGGCGCCGCCTCGGCCTCCGCGCTCAATTTCACGTCGAGCGGCCGCGAGCGACCGCCGACGGCACGGCCGGCGTCCACCTCGGCGACCAGCTCGACCCGCGCCCGCAGCGGCACCGGTGACACCGCGTCCGGAAACGAGACCCGCAGCCGCTCGGCGTCAAGGCCGTTGGCGCCCGCGGCCTCGGCCGCCGCCTCGCGGGCGCGCTCGAGGTATGCGGGACGGCTGAGGTGGTAGGGGTTCGGCACGCCGTCCGGCAGCACGGCCGGCGCCACCAGCCGGGGCAGATCGTCGCGCATCGAGCGGACGGCCGAGATCGCCGCGAGGTCCACTCCGCCCTGCGCGCGCTCGGCACCCGCGACGCCGCCGCCGAGCGCCACCAGCGCGCCGGCGGCGAGGACGAGGACGAGCGCCAGGCCGAGCACCAGCGGCAGTGCCTGACCCGTTTGCTCGCGAAGCCACCGGCCCGCCCCGGGGGCGCCAGGCCGCCGCAGGAGGGTCGCCGCGACGCGTCCGGCCCGCCGGGAAGCGCCCCCACCCGGCTCGATCCCGGCCAGCGCCCGACGCGCCGCAAGCAGGCCAAGCTGTCGCCGCTCGATCCGCGCCCGCTGCCGGCGCCCGCGCAGCTCGCCCACCATCAGCGCTCCGAGCGCCCGATCCCGAGGGAGCTCGCAGCGGACGACGGCCGCGCGGGCGCCAAGCTCCGGGCTCTCCAACGCGGCGCGCGCGTCGGCCGGCGAGCCGTAGACGACAGC
Organism: uncultured Actinomycetes bacterium; assembly: GCA_963740625.1. GTDB lineage: Bacteria > Actinomycetota > Thermoleophilia > Solirubrobacterales > 70-9 > JAWVFM01. Next base: position 542,806 of record CAVUEV010000003.1, on the reverse strand, counting down.
CGCCGCGGGTGCCGGGTCCACTCGCGCCAGCGCCTCCGCCGCGCGGGCGACCCCCTCCGCGCCCGGAGGCAGGCCGAGCCAGCACAATGCGCCGCGCGCAGCCACCCGTTGATAGCCGGCGGCTCGCAGCGAGCGCTCGAGCCCGCGCGCCGCGCGGCTGGCGAGCATGGTCGGCCCCCTGCCGGTCCCCGCGCCGAGCTCGACGAGGAGCACGGGCAGCGGATCGGCGCCCTCGCCGAGGCGCGCCGCGGCGACGGCGACCGAGGCGGCAAGCGCCAGCCCGCCGGACGCCCGCCCGAGCTCGGAGGCCACGAGCACCGCCGGCGGCTCAGCCATCGCCCGCCGGCGTCCGCACCCAGGCGCCGGACCGGACCTCGAGCGGCGCTCCGATCGCCTCGAGTGGAGAGGGCGCTCTGAGGCCGACGCTCAGCCGCTCGCCGTCGCGGTCGAGCTCGAGGCGCCCATCGGCCCAGCCGGGGAGCGCCGACCGCACCGCCGGACCCACCGGCCTGCCGGCCGCCGCGGCGAGCGCCCCGGCCTCGGCCGCGCCGTCCGCGAGCGACGAGCAGTAGCCGAGGACGAGGAGCTGGAAGACGACCGCGGTCGCGGCGAGGAGGACGGGCACCCCGGCCACGAGCTCCAGCGACGCCTGTCCGCGCTCGCTACGGAGCACCGTCCTCACCGGGCAGGCGGGCGTCCGCGGCAACGGGCACCGGCGGCAATCCGGGCGCCAGCGAGGGAGCCGTCAGGGTCACCCGCACGCCGGCGCCCGCGCGCACGTGCGAGTTCGAGCGGAGCGGATCGGGCAGGGCAGAGCGCGCCGCTCGAGTTGCGTCACCACCCGCGGCCGCGGCTCGCGAGCCGGACCGCGCCGCCTCCTCGGCACTCCACAGGGCCCAGCCGACGACCGCGACCTGCGCGGCGAGGAGCAGGAGGATCGCGATCGCGGGAAGGACCGCCACGAGCTCGACCGACGCCTGCCCCCGTTCGCCGTTGCGGCCGCCCGTGTCCATGCGGCGACGGTAGGTCGTCGCCGCCTACACGTTGCGCGCGGCGAATGCCGAAACGGTGTCGGCCCGGCGCTGGGCGGCTCAGGGGGTCAGTAGCTGTTGGCGGCCGTCCACACCCGTGCGATGGCGACGATCGCCAGCACCAGCAACCCCACCCACAGGAGCGTCCCGCCGCCCGTCGCGAGCATCTTGCTCGCGCCGGCGACCATGAGCACGACCAGGCCGACCGCGCCGTAGACGATCCCGCGGTCCCGGTCGGAGAGCGAGTCCACGGTCAGCCGGTTCTCGCGGTAGAGCTGTTGCCCGGCCACCCCGAGCGTCGCCAGGAACGCCAGCAGCACGACCGTGAGCACCGCCGACGTCGCCCGCCCGCCGCCCGGCGCCAGATCAACGAGCGCGGCGATCGCGGCGATGATCGCGACGTTGCGGGCAATGCGCATGAGCCGATTCTACGGAGCAGCGAAGAGGGGCACGCGCGCTGGCCCGGCGGAGACGCTTCCAACGTTTGCCCCGCTATCCGGTGCAAACGTCAGCTCGGCTGTCAAGAACGGCGCGCGTCTGACTTGGGGCCGCTATTCGGCCCGAAGCCCAGGAGCGTGGCCCTGCGCCCGGCAACCTACCGCCCTACCCAGCAAAACGCGCGCCACCCCTATTTAGTCGTCATCACGACGATCCCGAGCACGATCGCCGCGATGCAGACTGCGAAGGCGACGACGCCGACGGTCGCCGCGGCGAGCGCGGCGGCGCCGCGGCCGTCGCGGCTCAGGTCGACCCAGCGTGTGGCGCCGAGAACCGCAATCGAGAAGGCGAGGGTGACGCCGACTCCGGAGACGATGGCGGCGACGATCGTTTGAAAGACGGCGGTCCAGTCCACGATGGTCGCCAGCACGCTCATTGCGCCAGCGCCGGCTCCGTGCGGCGAACCCGCCGCGAGAACATGAACGCGATCAGCCCGATCCCGGCCGCGGTGACGATCGCCGGCCCGAGCGCGCCGTCGCCGAAGATGTGCGTCACGCCGTAGACCGCGGCCCCGACCAGCGCGGCGCCCGGAAGCGTGAGGACCCAGGCGACCACGATGTTGCCCGCGACGCCCCAGCGCACCGCGGAGAGGCGCTTGCCGGCGCCCGAGCCCATCACGCCGCCCGAGATCACGTGGGTGGTCGAGAGCGGGAAGCCGAAGTGCGACGACGCGAGGATCGTCGCCGCCCCGGCGCCCTGCGCCGAGAAGCCTTGCGCCGCGTCCATCTTGATGATCCGCGTGCCCACGGTCCGGATGATCCGCCAGCCGCCCGAATACGTTCCCAGCGCGATTGCGCTGGCCGAGCAGACCACGACCCAGGTCGGGACGTTGAAGTCGTTGGCGGGCAGGTTGCCGTTGGCGACCAGGGCCAGCGTGATGACGCCCATCGTCTTCTGGGCGTCGTTCGTCCCGTGCGCCAGCGCCAGGAGCCCTCCCGAGAGGACCTGCCCGACCTTGAAGCCGCGAGTCACGGGGCCGGGACGCTGGCTACCCAGCACCCGGTAGCAGACGTAGATCCCGACAAGGCCAACGCCGAACGCCAGGACCGGTGCGATCACCGCCGGGACCAGGACCTTGCCAACGAGCCCGGCACCGAGGATCGCGTCCGGCCCCGCCGCCGCGAACGCCGCGCCGACGACGCCGCCGATCAGGGCGTGCGAAGAGCTCGACGGGAGTCCGACGTACCACGTGACCAGGTTCCAGGCGGTGGCGCCGATCAGGCCCGCGAAGACGATTATCGGTGTGATGACGTCGGCCGAGACGATGTCGCTGGCCACCGTCGCGGCGACGGCGAGCGAGAGGAAGGCGCCGGCGAAGTTGAGGGCGGAGGCGTAGGCGATCGCCAGCCTCGGCGACATCGCGCGGGTGGAGATCGACGTGGCGACGACGTTTGCGGTGTCGTGGAATCCGTTGGTGAAGTCGAACGCCAGTGCGGTCCCGACGACGATTACGAGGACGACGTTGTCGTGCATGGCACGCCCCCGCTCAGGCGTTCTTGATGACGATGCCTTCGAGGATGTGGGCCGCGCTCTCGGTCGCGTCGATGGCCCGCTCGAGCACCGCGAAGATGTCCTTCCAGCGGATGACGACCATCGGGTCGATGCCGTTTGCGAAGAGCGAGGCGACCGCGTCGCGCGAGATGCGGTCACCGTCGTTCTCCAGGCTGTGGATCTCGATCCAGTGGTCCTCGAGGTCCTTGAATCCCCGCAGCTTCGAGAGCGCCGCGGCGAGCTGCTCGCACGACTTCACCAGCACGTCGGCGAGCGCAAGCGACTGCTCCATCGGCGCATCGATCTTGTAGAGGCCGAAGAAGTCGGCCGTCTCTTCGATGTAGTCGACGACGTCGTCGATCTCGCCGGCGAGCCCGTAGATGTCCTCGCGATCGAGCGGGGTGACGAACGTCGTGTTGAGCCGCCGGATGATGTCGTGCGTGATCTTGTCCCCCTCCTGCTCGGCGAGCAGGACCTCGCGCGAGAGGTCGGCCGAATCCGGCCAGCCCTGGAGCATCTCCTGGAGCAGCCGCGCCGCTCGCAGGGTGTTCTGCCCGGCCTGGTGGAAGAGGTCGAAGAAGACCCTGTCGCGAGGAACTAGGCTCGGCAGCGGCACCGGGCCAAGCTACCAACCCGCAATGACGTCGGCGATGCGCTGCGCCGCGCGGCCATCCCATTTCGGCGGAGGTTGCGGCGGGGAGGCGGCGGTCGTGGAGCGCAGGAGCTCCGGGATCTTTTCGATGCGCGCCGGGTCGAGCCCGAGCAGGGTGTTCGTTCCGGCGCGGAGCGTGACGGGGCGCTCCGTGTTGTCGCGCAGCGTGAAGCACGGGACGCCGAGAAACGTCGTCTCCTCCTGGATGCCTCCCGAATCCGTCAGCACCGCGGCGGCGTCCGCCTCGAGCGAGAGGAAGTCCAGGTAGCCGACGGGGTCGACCAGCCGCACGCCCGCGGGCTCGGCCCCGGCGAGCATCTTCCTCGTGCGCGGGTGGACTGGGAACACAACCGGCAGCTCGGCGCCCACCGCTTCCAGCGCGTTGGCGGCCGCCGCCAGGAGCGGGCCGTCGACGAGGGCCGGCCGGTGCAGGGTGACGAGCAGGAACCCTCCCCGCTCGACGCCAAGGCGGCTCGCGGTCGCGCGAGACCGGAACCGGTCCTCGAGCGCGACGAGAGTGTCGATCATCGTGTTCCCGACGAAGCTGATTCGCTCCGCGGAAACGCCCTCTGCGGTGAGGTTCTCGATCGCCTCGTCCGAGTGGATGAAGAGGACGTCCGAGAGGTGGTCGGCGACGATCCGGTTGATCTCCTCCGGCATCGCTCGGTCGAAACTCCGGAGGCCGGACTCGACGTGGCCCACGCGAATCCCCGCCCGTGAGGCGCAGACGGCGGCGGCCAGCGTGGAGTTCACGTCGCCGGGCACGAGCACCAAGTCGGGGCGCTCAGCCTCGAGCACCGGCCAGAGGCCCTCGAGCACACGGGCGGTTTGCTCGGCGTGGCTGCCGGACCCCACGCCGAGGAGGTGATCGGGAGCGCCCACTCCGAGCTCCTCCAGGAAGACGTCCGACATCGCCTGGTCGTAGTGCTGGCCGGTGTGGACGACGACGTTTTCCGCGGCACCGAAGCGGTCGCGCAGCGCGGCGATGACCGGCGCCATCTTCACGAAGTTCGGCCTGGTACCGACGACGTGCAGCAGCCGCATTCCGGCTCAGGCGGTCTGGCCAAGGTGGCGCGACAGGAACTCGAGCTGGTCGGCGACCGCGCGCTCGAACGCCTCACCCACGTAGACCTCGAAATGGGCGAGCGGGTAGCGGATGAGCTCCCCTCGGGGCGCGGCCTCGGCGGCCTCGATCGCGGGCTGCACCGGAGCCACCGAGTCGTCGTCGGCAACCTGCACCAGCAGCGGGCAGCGAACGTCCTTGGCCCGCTTGCCCGGGGAGTAGCCGGCCACCCGCAGGGCGATCCGGGCCGCGACGTCGTTGCGCCAGCCGCTGCCGGCCGGGGTGATCGCCTCGAAGCCCGGCTGCGCATCCGCAGCGGTCATCACGGCGACGCTGCCCGGCGGCCCGACGATTCGCGTATAGACAGGCCCGCGGCCCACGATCGCGGCCGCCTGATCCGCGATCCCGAGCGCGGTGAGCCCAGCGGCGCTCTTCGGGTTCATCGCCCGGAGCGCTGCGAGTCCATTGGTGTGGGGCACCTGCGAAACGGCGGCCGCAAGCTCGGGCTCCTCCGCGGCGACGGCGATCACGTGGCCGCCGCCAAACGACGATCCCCAGATCGCGATTCGCGCGGGATCGACTCCCTCGACGCCGCGCGCGTATGCGATCGCGTGGTGCCAGTCCTCGTGCTGGCGGCGGATGTCCACCAGGTTCCGCGGCTCGCCGGTCGAGTCGCCGAAGTGGCGGTAGTCGAAGACCAGAACCACGTAACCCGCCGCGGCGAAGCGCTCCGCGTAGGCGTCCAAACGGGCCTCCTTGATCGCGCCGAAGCCGTGCGCCATCACGACGCACGGCGCGCCGGCGGAAGCGTCATCCGGCCGGTAGAGCCAGGCGCCGAGGGTCTCGCCCGACGAGGGGACGCGAACGTCTTCTCGCGCGCCGCTCAACCGAGCTCGTCGATTCGCCCGGCGAGCTCGAAGTCCGCCTCGGTGAGCCCGCCCTCGGCGTGATTCGTGATCGAGACCTTCACCTTGTCCCATGAGATCTCGAGGTCGGGGTGATGCCCCATGTCCTCGGCGGGCTCGACGATCGCGTCGACGAACTTGACAGACCCAACGAAATCGCCGTTCTCGAACGTCTTCGTGATCTCGTCGCCGGCGCGCTCCCAGCCGTCCAGACGCTGGAGCCGCGAGCCGATCTCCTCGTCGGAAAGCAAGCTCATGCCCGGAGCTTACCCAGGGCGGCGTGAGCCCAGTCTTCCCCGGGACCCGGATAATCGGGCCGGTGCGAATCGCCAGCCTCGTCCCCTCCGCCACCGAGGCGCTCTTCGCCCTCGGGCTCGGCGACGACGTCGTCGCGGTCACCCACGAGTGCGACTTCCCGCCGGCGGTGGCGGGCCTGCCGCACCTGACCCGGAGCGTCATTGACGGCGGCCTCGAGGCCGCCGAGATCGATGCCCGCGTTCGCGAGGTCACCGGCCGGGGCGAGCCGCTGTACGAGCTCGACGAGGGGGCGCTCGCCGAGCTCGAGCCCGACCTGATCGTCACCCAGGCACTCTGCGCAGTGTGCGCGGTGTCGTACGACGACGTCAGCGCCGTCGCCGCCCGGCTGCCGTCGCGCCCGCGAGTCGTCTCGCTCGACCCCGAACGCCTCGACGAGGTCCTGGGCGACCTGGAGACGCTCGCCGCCGCGGTGTCGGAGCCCGGCCGCGGCCGGGCGCTCCGCGAAGAGCTGCGTGGCCGCCTGGGGGCGGTGCGCACCGCGGTCGCCGGCGCGCGGCACCCTCGCGTCGCCGCCCTTGAGTGGCTGGACCCGCCGTTCGTGGGCGGCCACTGGGTGCCGGAGATGATCGAGCTCGCCGGCGGGGTCGCAAGCGTGGGCAGGCCCGGCGAGAGGTCGACGACGTCCGACTGGGGGACGATCGCCGCCACCCGTCCCGACGTGACGGTCGTGATGCCCTGCGGCCTCTACGTGGAGGAGGCTGCGGCGGAGGCCGAGCGCCACCGCGACGCGCTCCGGGCGCTCGGCGCGCGCGCCTGCTACGCGGTCGACGCCGCGGCGTCCTTCTCGCGCCCGGGCCCCCGGCTGGTGGACGGCGTCGAGCTCCTGGGGCACCTGCTCCACCCCGACCGCGTCGGGCGGCCGGATGGCATCCGTTGGAGGACCCTGTGGGACTGACCTGGGCGGAGCATGCCCTCGAGATCCAGGGCCCGCCGGAAACCTGCTTCGCGACGATCACCGACTACGAGACGTTTCCCGAGTGGCAGCGTGCGGTCAAGACGGCCGAGGTGCTCGACCACTACGGAGACGGCCTCGGCCGGCATGTGAGGGTCCGCGCCGACGCGAGGTTCCGCGTCGTCACCTACGAGCTTGAGTACCACTACGAGTGGCCGGGGCGAGTGTGGTGGGACTTCGTCCGCGGCGACGGGGTCGAGGCGATCGAGGGCGAATTCCGCTTCGAGCCCCGGGGTCCGATCACGCGCGCCACCTACAGGCTCGGGATCGACGCCGGCGTGCCGATACCCCGGCTGCTCGCCAAGCGCCTGACCGGGGAGGTAATGAAGCGCTCGGTGGAGGACCTGCGCGACGAGGTGGCCCGCCGGGCGCGCTGACGTCAGGCGGCGCCGAGCGCGATTCCGGCGAAGATCGCGCCGAGAACCACCATCGCCCCCATCTGCATGGCGAGCGACCGGAAGTGCCGCTGGCCGTAGGTGATGACCAGGGCGGCGATCCCGCCGCCGATCAGCCCGCCGATGTGGGCGCCGATGCTGATCCCCGGGAAGCCGAAGGTGAAGGCAAGGTTCACGACCACGTAGAAGGCGACCTGCTGGGCAATCTGCTCGAGACCCCGGTGCCTGGCGACGACGAACGCGGCGGAGAGCAGGCCGAAGATCGCGCCCGAAGCACCGACCGAGATCGTGTGCGGGCTGACCAGGACCACCCCGGCGGATCCGGCGAGCAACGAGACGAAGTAGATGCCGAGGAACCGCGCGGTGCCGATCGCCGGCTCGAGCAGCCGCCCGAGGAAGTAGAGGCCGACCATGTTGAGCGCAATGTGGGCGAACCCGGCATGGAGGAAGGCGCTCGTGACGATGCGCCACCAGTCGCCGTTCGCAACGTCCGGCGCGTAGAGGCCGCCTTCGCGGATGATCTTGCCGCCGCTGAACTGCACGCCGGCTCCGCCCCCGGCGAGCTCGACAACGAACGCGATGGCGTTGATCGCGATCAGGGTCCACGTTGCGGGCATCGCCGCGGTCGACAGGCTCCTCGGCATCCCCCGGACCGACGTGGTCTGACGCGAGCACTCCGGGCAGCGCATCCCGACCGGGGTCGGGGTCATGCAGTCCGGGCAGATCGGCCGCTCGCAGTTCGAGCACGCGACGTTCGTCTCCCTGCCGGGATGGCGGTAACAGGTCGCCAAGGTGCGCGGAGCCTAGATGAACGATCCGGCGGGCTAGCCGAGGTTGGCGCGGAGCACGACCGGCCCGTTCGGCGTTGCCTTCGCACCCGGATGGTCCTCGCGGCTGACGAGAACCGCGTCGGCCCCATCCAGCGGGCCGGGGACGGCGGCATTGGCGGGGCCGTTTCCGCCCGGGACGAACGTGCTCTGGTACGTCAGCGTCCCACCGCGCTGGACCCAGACGTCATAGACCTGTCCGTGCCGAAGGGGCGGCATACGATCGACAACGAGCGTGCCGGCGCCGTCGACGCGTTGGAGTGAGGCGGAGACCTGGTTGCCCGGGACACCGGGAGCCGCCTTGGCCTGGATCGTGGTGCGTATCGGCTCGTCGGGCTTGCCGATCTCGTAGCCGGCGATCCCCGCCACCACGAGGGCGACCAGCGCGAAGCCCGTGGCCGGGCGCAGCAGCAGGCCTCGCCAGCCGGTGCGCGAGCGCCGCACCCGACGTGCGGTGAACTCCGCCGCCGGCGCCTCCGCGGCAGCGTGGATCTCGCCGAGGATCGCCGCGCGAACGCCTGGGGATGGTCGCAGCTGCTCCACGGAAGCGGGCAGGAGGTCCACGGCGCCCTGCAGCCACTCGACGTAGGCGCGACAGTCCTCGCAGCCCTCCAGGTGGCGGTCGAGCTCGGCCGTCTCGGCGGCGTCGAGGGCGCCGAGCGAGTGCGCCGCGAGGAGCTCGCGCTGAGACTCCGTGGCCGCGTGGCCGCTGAAGCTCACGGAAGCGCCTCCATCGCCTCGTCGATCCCGAGGCCTTCGGCGAGGGTCGTTCGCAGCTTCTCCATCCCCAGGCGCATCCGTCCCTTGATGGTGCCAAGCGGGGCGCTCAGCATCTCGGCGATCTCGGACTGGCTGAAGCCGCCGAAGTAGGCGAGCGCGATCACCTGGAGCTGCTCGCCCGGCAGCTTCTCGATGGCCCCGCGGACCTTCTGCGCCATGTCCCGCCGCAGGGCCTCCGCATCCGTGAGCTCCTCGGCGGGACGTCCCTCGAGGACGGCATCGTCGTCCAGGTCGAGGTGTCGCGTCGGCGAGGCTCCGCGTCGCAGCGCGTCGATGGCGCGGTTGCGGACGATGCCGAGGGTCCACGAGCGCACGCTTCCCCGCGCCGGGTCGTAGCGCGCGCTGGACCTCCAGATCGAGAGGAACGCCTCCTGGATGACGTCCTCGGCCCCTCCCCGCTCGCCGACGATCCGGTGCGCGAGTGAGAATGCCGCCCCGCTGTGGCGGTCGTAGAAGTGCTCGAAGGCCCGGGGGTCCTTATCGTCCACGAGCGCCATGAGCTCCTCGTCGCCGAGCCGGTCGAGCGCCTTGTCTGAGAGCGTTCCCCGTGTCGTCATGGATCCTTCCGCCGCAGGGCGGCCTCGGCCAGCCTAGGCCGTGTCCCCTGGATACGCGAGCGGACCGCCGGTGGATCAGGCGTCCGCCGCAGCGGGGAAGATCACCGCGAGTGAGGAAGCAGCTGGAAAGCGCCACGCCCGCGCGCCTCTACGCGACGCTCGTCGGCGGCGCCCTCGTGATTGCCGGGATCGTCGGGTTCTTCTACAACGGCCACTTCGGGTCGGGCGCGGACGCCTTCGGCAACGACCAGAGCGTGAAGGTCTTCGGGATCCTCGCCGTCAACGGCTGGCACAACCTCTTCCACATCGCAACCGGTCTGATCGGCCTGGCCGTCGCCGGCTTCGCCGCTCGGCAATACGCGCTGGCGGTGGGCCTGCTCTACGTCGTCCTTGCGATCTGGGGCTTCGCGCTCGGCACCGGCCACAACCTGCTTGGAATCGTCCCGGTCAACACCGAGGACAACTTCCTTCACCTGCTGCTCGGGCTCCTCGGCCTGGGCGCAGGGGCCGCGACGCCGGAGCGTCCGCGGCGGCGTGCGGCGGCCGCCTAGGTTCCGAGTCGGCGCAGCTGCTCGGCCGCGAGCCGCGCGGACGCCGGCCGGCGTCCGCCGCCGGCGCATCCCGAAGACGACCAGCGCTCCACCGGCGACCGTGCCGGCCGCAGCCGCGACGACCGGGCGCACCCAGTTGCGCGGGTCGCGCAGGGACTCGAGCTCGGTCTCGTTCAGCTCGTCCGCCCAGCTCGAGAGCTCGGCGGCCGCCTGCTCGGTGATCGCTGCAAGCGTGGACTCGACGCGCGCTGAGAGGCGCTCGGGCGGCTCGATCGGGCGGAGGGCGTCACTGAGCAGCCCCTCGAGGTCGAGAAATCCCTCGGACTCAGTCATCGGCCTCCACCCCCATCTGTTCCGATAGCTGCTTGAGCGCCCGGTGGATCAGCACCTTGGTCGCTCCGTCTGTGCGCCCGAGCGCCCTGGCGATCTCCCGGTTCGACATTCCAAGCGCAAAGCGCATGATCAATGCCTCGCGACGGTCGTCGGGAAGCGTCTGCAGGTTGTCCATGACGGCCCTGAGCTTCTCCCGCCCCTCCACGACCCGCTCGGTGTCGTGCGGGTGCGCCGGCGGCTCGACCGCCTCGATGTTGGCCGCCGGCCGCCGCGAGCGGTCGCGATGGAGGTTGGCGGCGAGGTTGTGTGCGATGCGGATCAGCCACGGCCGCAGCGGCCGCCCCGCGGACTCGCGCCTGGCACGATCGAAGTGGCGATACGCCTGAAGAAACGTCTGCTCGGTGATGTCCTCGGCGTCGTGATGGTTTCCCACCCGGTAGTACGCATAGGAGTAGACGTCGCGAAGGTGGTCCCGGTAGAGAGCCTCGAACGCTCTGTCCAGCTCGGCCTTTTCGGCCGCAGGGCCTTCCTCGCTCACTTCGCAAGCCTAGCCTTCGCCCGGCGCTGTGCCTGTACGCGCTCATGCCGCCCGGCGCTCTCGCTCAGCGCGACGGAGGTCGTCGACCCAGTCGGACGCGCTGATCTCGCCGTCGATGACGGCGGCAAGCCCGCGGAGGGACGTCGCGTCGATGCCGGCGCCCGCCACCGCCTCGGCGAGCAGCGGCACCGTGTCGAGCGCCTCTGACGCCTGGCCGATCCTGGCTGGGATCCGATCGGCGGCCACGCCTTCGGCGAGCAGCTCGCCCGCCTGGCGATTGCGGCTCGACGGGGCCAGCACGGTCGCGGTGAGGTCGCCGACTCCGGCAAGTCCCGTGAACGTCTCCAGGCGCCCGCCGCGCTGTATCGCCCAGTCAACGCACTCGCGCCAGATCCTGGCGGCGGCGATCCCCGCGGCGTTGAGGCCATGCGGCGCGGCGGCCGCCGCCGCCAGCGCGGCGGCGTTCTTGGCGACGCCGGCGATCTCCACACCGACCACGTCGTCTGTGCGCTCGCAGATCAGCCCCGCCCGGTCGAAGACCTCGCCGAGCTGCGAACGCAGGTCGGCGTCCTCGGAGCCGAGGACGAGGGCGGCGGTTCCGCCGGCCGCCTCGCGGGCCAGGGCCGGACCGCCGAGGGACGCGATCGCGCGCGAGCGCACCCGCTCGGACACGTAGTTGCCGGGAAGGGTGCCGAGCGGCTGCACGAGCCCCTTGCTGAGAAGCAGCACGGAGGCGCGCGCGCCGACCCTCTCGGCGAGCGAGCCGACGACGGCCGGCAGCGCCTTCGACGGCACCGCGAAGCAGATCAGGTCCACGCCCGCGAGCTCGATGTCCGCCGCACGCTTGACGTCGATCGCGTCGTCGAGCGTGATCCCCGGTAGGTAGCGCTCGTTCTTGCGCGACTTCCGAAGCTCCTTTGCCTTCTCCTCGGTCCGGGTGCCGAGCTGGACCTCCAGGCCGCCCTTGGCGAGCAGCACCGCGACCGCGGTCCCCCAGCTCCCGGCGCCGATCACCGCCGCCTTGCGAAGCGGCGGCAGGCCGCCCAGCCACTCCCACTGGAGCTCGATGTTGGGCCAGATGCGGTCGGTCACGGTCGCGGCAAGCGCGGGCGAGGGATGACTCGTACGCGGGAAGGTCATCGGCTGGCCTGCTCGCAGGCGCACCTTCTTCGGCCGGATGCGCCAGCCTCGCCGGACCTCTTCGGAGCCGATCACCGCGACGGGCAGCACGAAGGCTCCGGTCTCGAGGGCGAGCCGCCCGACCCCGCGTTTCGGGCGACCCAGCGCCCCGCTGCGAATCCGCGTGCCCTCCGGAAAGATCACGACGGTGCCCCCGCGCTCCAGCGCCAGCTTCGCGGTGAGCATCGCCTCCTCGTCGGCCTGGCCGCGGCGAATCGGGAAGGCGCCAAGGCGCGAGAGCAACCAGCCCTGCCAGCGGCGCTCGAAGAGCTCGACCTTGGCGACGAACTGGATGCGCCGGCGCCAGGGAAGCAGCGCCCCGATCACGAACGGGTCGAGGAAGCTCCGGTGGTTGGACGCCACGATCAGCCCGCCGCGAACCTTCGCGTGCTCCCGTCCGTGGCGGGACAGCCGAAACCAGACGATGAATGCGGGCAGGAGGATGAGCCGCGCGAACGTGTAGAGGACGGGGTTGACCCCCCGCTCGCGCGCGAACCGGTGATAGCGCTCGAAGCGCTCGTCGCTGATTACCCCGTCCGTGCGCGGCGGCGCGGACGCGCGTGGCGCATCCATGTTCATGCCTACACGGGTGCGGCTACCCGGTTACTCGCTTACCAGGCGGCTTGCACGATGCCGCGCAGCTCCTCGGCGCCCGGGGGATCCGGCGTCATCGCGAGCTCGGGACGTGCGAGCATGGCCTCGATCGCGGCGGGGATGCCCGCCGCGTCCGCCCCGAGCTCCGAGAGAAGGCGACGGCCGCCTCCGAGCGTCCGGATCCGCTCCGGGAGGTCGTCGAGGCCGGCCCCGAGAGCGGCGGCAAGCCCGCGCATAGCCTGCGGCGCGCGCTCGCGCATCGCTGCCATCGTGTGCGGCAGCATCGCCGCGTTGGTCTGAGCGTGCGGGACGGAGAGGACGCGGACGAGCGTCTGGCACATCACGTGATGGAGGCCGAAGAGCGCGGAGTCGAGCGCCCACGCGCAGAGCACCGAGCCGCCGGCGAGCGCGACCGCGTCGCGCTCCGCCCGCTCCTGGTCGAGGGCCCCGGCCAGCAGCTCGGCGCCGCGCAGCGCAACCATCGTCGCCGCCGGATTCGCCAGCGGCGTCGCGAGGCAGTCGGCGCCGTGCGCCAGCGCGTTCATCGCGCTCGCACGCAGCTCGTCCTCGGCGAGGCCGGTCATCCACTCCGGGTCGCAGACCGCCAGTGCAGGCCGTACGAGCTTCGTCGCAGACCTCCCCGACGGCAGGCGGTGGATCGCCGTGATCTCAGCGCCCGAGAGCGTGGTCGGGATGGCGCCCACGCGTGCGCCCTTGACCGCGGCGATCGCCTTGGTCGTGTCGATGACCCGCCCGCCGCCGAGGGCGACCAGTGACGGCCCGCGGACAGCGTCGACCAGCGCCGCGGAGATCTCGTCGACCGGCCCGCGCTGCACCTCGTGCACGGCGGTGGCGTGTGAGGCAAGCTGCAGCGGCGCCTGCGCCAGCGCGCGCGGCGTCGTCAGCAGCTCGAAGGACGCGAACCCGGCGCCGGCGAGCAGGTCGGCCGCCTCGTCGACCGCCCCGCGACGCAGGACGATCGTCCGCTCCCCGTCGCGCCAAGTGAACTCTTTTCCGCCCGGAAAGGTCGAGAGATCGGGTCGTCGCGCCTTGGCCAAGAGCCCACCCCCGGACTTGAACCGAGAACCCCTTGATTACAAATCAAGTGCTCTACCAATTGAGCTAGGCGGGCAGTTCGAAATTCCGCGCCCAGTTGATTCGCTTGAACTGACGGTTGACCGTTGGGTCAACTCGCAGATACATATGACCGCCGGGCGGCGCGATCTCGACCGGCACAACATAAACCCCGCGGTTCTCCGGGCAGTAGACGAGGAAGATGTCTGCGTCCCCGACGTAGTTTCGCTGGAGGGCTTGCCGCGTGTTCGAGCGCATGCTGTTGGTCCTGAAGTGAATCGAGCCCGATCGGAGCCGGCCGGTCTTGCACTGAGCCCGCACGAACTGGCCGCCTAGATCCACGACAAGGTCGTAGCGTTGGTTCACCCCGAAGGGCAGGAGGACACCGAAACCGCGTCTCACCAATTCGCCGATGATCGCGCCCTCAGACCGCTGCCCGACATCGACGGGGTGGCTACTGACCGTGGGAATGTGGCTGCGGAGGTCCAAGAACCTCGCCCCCGGACCCTAGAAGGGAAAGGCGCACCTATTGCCCGCACTTTGTGCCAAGGGCCAGCCCTCCGTCATCGTTCCGCCAATGAAGGTCGAGCTTCGCCCCGTTGCGAGCCTGCGCGACGCGGCCGAACGGACCGTTGCGGCGTTCGAGCGCGACGTGAGCGGCCGCGTCCCGGGACCGATCGAGCACATCGGGTTCCTTCGCGAGCTCCTCGGATCGCCCTAGAGCACCACCTCGCGCGCGGTGAGGTGCAGGCTCACCTTGCGCTTGACGCGCTGCAGGGCGTTGTCGACCGTCTTCGTGTCGCACTCCAGGCGCTCGCCGATGATCTCGTAGCTGCAGCCGTCGAGGTACAGCGAGAGGACGTCGGACTCGAGGTCCGACAGCACGCTCGACAGGCAGGAGACGAGGCTCGCCAGCTCCTCGCTCGCGATGACCCGCTCGGAGGGATCCTCGGAGATCGGCCCGGGAAGGACGTCCTCGAGCGTGGTCTCGCCGTCCCCGGCCGGCGACTGCGCGAACGACACGCACTGATTGAGCGGTGCGTGCTTGTTGCGGCTCGCGGTCTTGACGGCGGTGATGATCTGGCGAGTGATGCAGAGCTCGGCGAAGTTGCGGAAGCTCGACTCGCGGTCCGTCCGGAAGTCGCGAATCGCCTTGTAGAGACCGAGCAGGCCCTCCTGGATGAGGTCGTCGGAATCGCCGCCGAGCAGGAAGTACGACGAGGCCTTCAGCCTGACGAATCCCCGGTAGCGCTTGACGATCCGGTCGTAGGCGTCGGCGCTGCCGCGCTTTGCGAGGGCGACGAGGTACGTATCCTCAAGCTCTGGTTGAGCATCAGTACGGACCTTGCGCGCGGTTGCAACGACCGTCGAGACAGGCGCGATCGCAGAGATTTCCTGGGTAGGTCTGGCCACCGGTGTCCTCCGTTAGTCGGAACTTTGGTGGCGCCATGGCCTCCCCTAGGCGCCCTCTCTCCTTTGGGTGAAAGCCGATCCTCGACCTTTACTTCACCCTTATGCGCCGCAGTCTAATCAGGTGGGCGTTGTTCTGTCAACCCCGGCCGGCCGTGATGCAATTCCGCTTGCAGATTTTTTCATCCATCCGGAGGTCTTGTTAGCGATTGCCGCGCTGGCGGACCGCCTCGAACAGAAGGACCGACGCGGCGGCCGCGACGTTGAGCGAGGCGACGGCGCCGCCCACCGGCACCGAGACGAGCCCATCGCAGGCGGCCGCGACGCGGCGGCGAAGGCCCTGTCCCTCACTCCCGACCACGAGCACCACTCTGCCCGTGAGGTCCACCTCGGTGTAGGGCTTCCCGGCCGCGGCCGCGGCGCCGTAGATCCACGCTCCCCCCTGCTTCGCAGCGCCGAGCCAGTCGGCGAGGTTGCCGACTC
This sequence comes from uncultured Actinomycetes bacterium, assembly GCA_963740625.1. GTDB lineage: Bacteria > Actinomycetota > Thermoleophilia > Solirubrobacterales > 70-9 > JAWVFM01. The sequence goes on along the minus strand of CAVUEV010000003.1, from coordinate 527,175 downwards.
GGGCGACCGCGAGGTGCTCGACGGCGCCCGCCGAGGCCTTGCATGCCGCCGGGGTTATCGCCGCGGCGCGGCGCTCCAGGATGACGACTCCGGCGGCGCCGGCCGCCTCGGCCGAGCGGCAGATCGCTCCCAGGTTGCGGGGGTCCTGGACCTGATCCAGGGCGATCACGAGCGCGTCCTCGGGCTCGAGGAGGGAGCGCGGGTCGGCGTACGGGTAGGGGTCGACCTCCGCGATCACGCCCTGGTGATCGGGTGAGCCGGCGATCCTCGTCAGCTCGCTCGCACCGACCTCCTCGGCGGTGATGATTCGCCGGACCCGGCGCCGTCCCCGCTGCGCCTCGGCCACGGGGCGGCGCCCATAGACGAGCTCGGGAGCGGCCACGGGCGCTCCTACCTGCGCACGAGGCGTGGCCCGTGGGCGGTGTCCCGAATCTCGTACCCGCGCTGCGCCAGCCGATCGCGGAGCGCGTCGGCGCGGTCGAAGTCGCGTGCGGCGCGGGCGGCCTCGCGCTCGTCGAGCAGCCGCTCGGCCTCGGCGTCGTCGACGCCCTCGGCGACGGCGAGGGCGCCGAGGCCGAGGACGTCGAGCATCTCCGCCACCGCCCTGTGCGCGCCGGCGAGCGGCTTGCGGTTCGCGTCCTGGACGAGGCCGAACAGCGAGCCCATGGCTCTGGGCGTGTTGAAATCGTCCGCAAGCGCGGCGGCGAACTCCTCACGGGTGGCCGCCACCTCCGGCGCCTCGTCCCCGGGCGGGACCGGCGTGGCGGCGCGGAAGAAGTCGCGAAAGCGCTCCGTCCGGGCAACGGACTGCTTCAGCATCTCCTCGCCGAACGCCAGCGGCTGGCGATAGTGCCCGGAGATGAGGTAGTCAACGACCGCCTCGGCCCCGAACGTCTCCACCGCGTTGTGCAGGAGGAAGACGTTGCCCTCGGACTTCGCCATCTTCGCCTCGGGCCCGGCGAGGACCATGCCGTTGTGCATCCAGATCCGGGCGAGGGGCCGCCCGCGGCCGGCCGCCGTCTGGGCGATCTCGTTCTCGTGGTGGGGAAAGATCAGATCCGACCCGCCGCCATGGATCGCGAACGGGATGCCGAGCTCGGCCTCCGCCATCGCGGAGCACTCGATGTGCCATCCCGGCCGCCCCTCTCCCCACGGCGACGGCCAGGAGGTGTCCTCACCCGGCTTGGCCGCCTTCCAGAGCGCGAAGTCGAGCGGATCCTCCTTGAGGCTGGCCGTGCCGGCCTCCTCCCCCTGGTCCATCTCCTCCGGGTCGCGATTGGAGAGCGCGCCGTAGGCCTCATAGCTGCGGACGCGGAAGTACACGTCCCCCTCTGACTCGTATGCGTGCCCGGTCGCGATGAGCGCCCCGATCAGGTCGATGATCCCGTCGATGGTCTCCGTCGCCAGCGGCTCGGCATCCGGGCGACCGAGGCCGAGCGCGTCGGTGTCCTCGACGTAGCGGCGCAGCATCTCGCCGGCGTGCTCCGCCGAGCTCACACCGGCCGCCGCCGCGGCGGCGTAGATCTTGTCGTTGACGTCGGTGACGTTGAAGACCAGGCGCGTCGCGTACCCCTCGCTTGCCAAGAAGCGGCGCAGGAGCGTGAAGACGACGAACGGACGCGCGTTGCCGATGTGGATGCGGGAATAGATCGTCGGCCCGCAGGCATAGATGCCAATCACGCCGTCGTCGCCGGGCTGCACGACGCGCCGCTCGCCGGTCAGCGTGTCGGTGATGCTCACCTCGCGCATGGCGGGATCGTAGATGCCCGCGGGAGCCCCACGGCCCGCCCTCTATTGGCCGCTATTTGGGCTAATTTGCGGGCAATTCCCGGAGCTCCGGCAGGCGGCGACGCTAGGGTTCGCCGCCGGATGACAGGGATGTCCCTACGCGCCCGCCTGACAGAGCGGGCGAGCAAGGCGTTCGCGACGATGCCCGAGCGCTACCTCGGCGCCGAGCACGGGTTCGACGCCACTTACGAGATCCGTCTCGGCGACGTCGGCCGCACCTGGCAGGTGCGCCTGCGCGAGTCCCGCTGCGAGGTTAGGACGTCGCGGGTACGCGAGCCCGACATCGTCATCGGCACCGACGCCTCGACCTGGCTCGCGCTTCGCGAGGGCAGGATGTCGGGCATCGACGCGTTCTCGTCCAGGCGCCTTTACGCGCGGGGCAACCTCGACCTGGCGCTCGGGTTCGAAGGGATGTTCGCCCTCCCGGGCGACCGCCCGCCCCTCGTGCGCCTCGGCGAGGTCCAGACGGCATCGGGATCCCTGTCCTCGGTCGTCTCGGGAGCCGGCCCCGAGCACGTGGTCTGCCTGCACGGCCTCGGCGCCAACAAGACCTCGTTCTTCGAGACGGTGTCGGCACTGACGCCCGAGCACACCGTCCACGCCTTCGACTTCCCCGGCTTCGGCTCGTCGTCGAAGCCGGCGCTCGCCTCGTACAACGCCGCGTATTTCGCCCGGGCGACGCTCGGCTACCTGGACGCGATGGCGATCGAGCGGGCGCACCTGGTCGGCAACTCGATGGGCGGTCGAGTGGCGCTCGAGCTGGCCCTGACGGCCCCCGGACGCGTGGCGTCGCTCTCGCTCCTGGCGCCGGCGGTCGCGTTCCGCCGCCGCCGCGAGCTGGTTCCGCTTGTCAAGCTCCTCCGCCCTGAGCTGGCGTCGATTCCGCACTCCCTTCGGGCAGGGCTGGTTCGGCAACAGCTCTGGAGCATGTTCGCCAGGCCCGAGCGCCTCGACCCGGTGGCGGCCGACATCGTCGCCGACGAGTTCTGCCGCGCCTACCGCTCGCGAGCCGCCCGCGTCGCGTTCTTCGCCGCCGCGAGGAGCATCTACCTCGACTCGCCGTGGGGGGAGCGCGGGTTCTGGGCTCGGCTCGCCGCCCTCGAGCCGCCCGCGCTCTTCATCTGGGGAGATCACGACCGCCTGGTGCCCGCGGGTTTCTCGCGCCACGTCGCCGAGGCCCTTCCGCACGCGGAGCAGGTCACCCTGGCCGAGTGCGGGCATGTCCCGCAGGTCGAGCTTCCCGACGAGACGAACCGGATGATCCGGGCACAGGTCGGTGCCCATCCCGCGGAATCGTCTGCAGCCGCGAGCGGTCTCGCCCGGACCGCCTGATCCCGAGCGCGGCGGGCGCCCGAAGGCTCACACTAGAATCGCCGCATGGCCGAACCATCCGGCGTCAGCGAGGCGGCGAGTCGCAACGGCTCGCGGAACGGCAACGGCCACCCGCGCGAGCCGGGCCTGCGCGACCGCCTTGCCCCGCTCGGCGACGCAGGCCGGGGAGTTCGCTCGCTGAGCGCCGAGGCCACCAAGGCTGGAGCGAGGCTTGCCGGGCGCCTGGCGAGCCGCCTGACCCGGGACCTCCAGAGCCGCCTCACCGCCGACCTCGACGATCGCGACCCCGACTACATCCGCGAGAACCTGCCCCTGAGCTGGCTGATGGCCAGCCTCTGGTACCGCGCCGAGGTCCGCAACCTCGCCAACGTCCCGGAGCAGGGGCCGGTGCTGATGGTCGGCAACCACACCGGGGGCAACATGTCGCCCGAGACGATCATCTTCACGCTCGCCTTCTCGACCTTCTTCGGCGTCGAGCGCCGCTACCACCAGCTTGCCCACAACCTCGTGCTGGCCTCGCCGCTGGGGCCGTTCTTGCGCAACTTCGGGACGGTCGCGGCCTCCCACGAGAACGCCAAGCGAGCGCTCGAGGCGGGTTCCGCGGTGCTCGTCTTCCCGGGCGGCGACTGGGAGGTCTCGAGGCCGAGCTGGCATGGGTCGCGGATCGAGTTCGGCGGCCGCCGCGGGTTCATCCGCCTGGCGCTCGAGCAGGGCGTGCCGATCGTTCCAGTCGTCACCATCGGCGGTCAGGAGACAGCGCTGTTCCTCTCGCGCGGCGACTGGCTGGCGCGCCTCCTGCGCCTCGACAAGACGGTCCGCCTCAAGGTCCTGCCGATCCTGGTCGCTCCGCCGTGGGGCCTCTCCATCGGCGACTTCCTTCCGCGCATCCCCCTGCCGGCGAAGATGACCACCGAGGTCCTCCCCGCCATCGACCTGCGCGAGGAGTTCGGCCCCGAGCCCGACGTCGACGAGGTCTACAAGCACGTGACGCGGCTGATGCAGGAAACGCTCGACTCGCTCGCGGCCGAGCGCCGCTATCCGGTCATCGGATGAGGCTCAACCAGTCGATCGTCATCTCGGCGCCGCCCCAGCTCGTCTGGGACCGGGTCAGCGACCCGTCCACCGCGCTGCATTACATGTCGGGAGTCACCCGGTGGGAGGTCGAGGGCGAGCGTGACACCGGGCTCGGCGCCCGCTACCGGATGCTGATCCGCGTGGGCGCGGCAGAGATCGGCGGCCTCATCGAGGTCGTCGAGTTCAGCCCGCCGGCCGACATGGCCTGGTCGTCGGTGACCGGCGTCGATCAACGCGGCCGCTGGCGCCTGCGAGAGCTCCGGGACGGTCGGACCCGAACGGAGCTTCGCTTCGCTTACGGGGTCGCCGGCGGCGGCGTCTCGGGAATGATCGCCGAACGGATCGCGGCGCCGATCCTCTCCGGGCACCTGCGCCGGACCCTCCAGCAGCTCAAGCGCCAGGTCGAGCACGAGCGCCTGCGCGTCGACGCCGCCGCGCGGCGCCAGGCCGCCGTCGGCTAGCTCGACTGCGCCTCGGCTTCCTCGTCCGCGGCCTCGGCGCCCCCGCCCTCCTCGCCCTCGTCGGCAGCGTCCCCGCCGGACTCCGCGAGCTCCCGCTTCAGCACCTTTCCCGTGGAGTTGCGCGGCAGTTCGTCGAGGAACTCGACCTCGCGGGGGACCTTGTAGTTGGCGAGGTTCTCCTTTACGTAGGACCTGACGTCGTCCTCGGACAGATCGCCCCCCTCCGAGACCACGAACGCCTTGAGCCGCTGGCCGAACTTCTCGTCCTCGACGCCGATGACGGCGGCCTCCTTGACGTTGTCGTGGTCGGCCAGCAGGTCTTCGACCTCCCGCGGAAAGACGTTCTCACCGCCGGAGACGATCATCTCGTCGTCGCGGCCGTCGATGAAGAGCCGGCCGTTGTCGTCGAAGTGGCCCACGTCGCCGGAGGACAGGAGGCCGTCGATCTCGTCCTTGCCGCCACCGCCCGTGTAGCCCTCGAACTTCATCTCGTTGCCGACGAAGATGCGACCGGACTCCCCCGGCGGCAGCTCGTCGCCGTCCTCGTCGTAGATCTTCACGATGCTCCCCCGCGGCGGTCGCCCCGCGGTCCCGGGCGCCTCCCGCAGGTCCTCGGGACTCGCGATCGTCGCGTAGGCGACCTCGGTGGAGCCGTAGAGGTTGTAGACGTTGTCGCCGAAGCGATCCATCCAGGCGTTCGCGAGCTGGCCCGGAAGAGCGGAGCCGGAGACCGCAGTGACCTCGAGGTCGGGCAGCGGGTACTTCTCGAGCGTCTCATCCGGCAGCTCGAGGATCCGCTGCATCATCACGGGAACCACAACCAGAGTGGTTGCCTCGGTTTCGGCGAGCGTCTTCAGCGTCGCCTCGGGGTCGAACCGGGTCCTGACCACGCACGTCGACGCGAGCGCGATCGCCATCTGCAGGTGCGAGAAGCCCCACGCGTGGAACAGCGGCGCGGCGATCATGGTCTTCTGGCGAGCGTGGAGCCCGAGCCTCGCGAGCATCGACGCCACCGGGCTCAGCGAATCCGGCGTCGAGCGCTGCGCGCCCTTCGGAAGACCCGTCGTTCCCGACGTGAGGATGATGAATCGCGGCGACTCGTCGGGCGCCGAGGGCGTGTCGGCGCTGCCGGACTCGATCAGGCTCTCGAGGGTCGGATGGTCCGGCTCGCCCTGGTCGGGGTCGTGGCTCGCGATGTAGGAGTTGAGCTCGCGTCCGCCTGCCTCGAGCGCCCCCGAGAGGAGCTTCGTGAACTCGTCGTCGTAGACGAGCGCCGAAGGCTCCTCGCGCTCGACGACGCCGGTGAACTGCGGGGCGGCGAACCCGGTGTTCATGTAGAGGGCGCTCGCCCCGAGCTTCGCGCACGCGAGCGTCGCGTCGACGAACCAGCGGTGGTTGCGGCACATGACCGCAACCCCGTCGCCGGGTTCGATTCCTTCCTCCCGCAGCGCGTTTGCGAGGCGATTGGAGCGCTCGTCGAGCTCGTTGAAGCTGAGCTCGCCGATCTCGTCGATCCAGCCGACATCGTCCCCCCGCTCGATGGCCGCCGCGGCAATCCCCGCGGCGGGCGACGCGCCCCAGCGCTGGAGCGCGAGCAGCACCCGCCCGAGCTTGTCGGGGCGGATCGGGTGCAGGATGCCCACGTCCGCGAGGTCCTTGATCACGGAGGGCAAGTCGGCGATCTGGCCGAGCTGGCCGAGCTGCAGCCGGGCGAGGCGGTCCAATCCGGGAATCCGGCCTGGAATCAGGTCCACGCCGGGAGCCTAGACGCTGTCCGAGGTCTCGAGGAGGCAGATCGCAATGGCCGCGACTCCCTCCCCGCGCCCGACGAACCCCATTCCGTCGTTGCTCGTCGCCTTGACGCTCACGGGGGCGCCGAGGACCTCGCCCAGCTCGCTCTCCATCGCCGCCCGGTGCCCGCCGAGGCGAGGCTCCTCGCAGATCACGGTGGCATCGACGTTCACCACCGAGCCGCGGACCATCGCGAAGACGGTTCGCAACAGGTCGATCGAGTCGGCGCCGCGCCAGCGCTCGTCGCCGGCCGGGAAGTGGGTGCCAAGATCCCCGAGACCCGCGGCCCCGAGGAGGGCATCGGTCACCGCGTGGGTCAGCACGTCGGCGTCGGAGTGGCCCTCGAGGCCGCGATCGTGCTCGATCTCAACCCCGCCGAGGACGAGCCGGCGACCGGCCGCGAACCGGTGCGAGTCGTAGCCGATGCCGACCCTCATCCGAGCGGCTCCAGCGTCCGGCGGCGGTTCGCAAACGTGGCGACCTCGTGAATGCCCCAGTCGCGCATCATCTTCACGGCCCGATCGTATTCGTGCCCCACCTGAGCGGGGTTGTGGGCGTCCGAGGAGATCACGAACGTGACGCCGGCCTCAACGAGCATCTCGGCAAGCGAGGCGGACGGATAGACCTCCCCCACCTCCTTGCGCAGTCCCGCGGTCGACACCTCGACGGTCACGTCCGCCGCGGCGATCGCCTCGACCGCCGGCTCGAAGTAGAAGCGCGGATCGCGCTCGGGGGCCGGCCTGGCGCTGCCCCACTTCTTTACGAGGTCGGGATGGGCGAGGAAGTCGAAGAGGCCCGAGCGGGCGGCCTCGGCGATGAGCTCGAAGTAGCGCCTCCAGATCTCGTCGGCGCCTCTGCCGTTCTCCCAGATGTCGAAGGCGTCGTGGTCGACCGCGCGGTCGCCGACGAAATGCACCGAACCGATCACGTAGTCGAAGCCACCGGCATCCAGCATGGTCGCCGTCCGGTCCTCGGCCCCCGGCACGAAGTCCATCTCGATGCCGAGCCGCAGCGGCGTCGAACGCACGAATTCGCAGTACGCGGAGAGGTCGTCCGTGGCGTTTCGCTCCCAGAACGGGTGAGTCCAGAGCTCGAGGGACTGCGCGAAGCGATGGATGTGCTCCGAGGCTCCCAGCTCGCCGATCCCAGCCGCCGCGGCCGCGTCCACGTAGCGGGCGACGTTGCCCTCCGTGAACGCCTCCTCGAACGCCGGCCGGTGGTCGGAATCCTCGCGCAGGTGCACGTGGTAATCGGTAAGCACGCTCAGCAGAGTATGCGGACGGCTGGCCGTCCTTTCGTGCTGCTTTCGGACCTAAGGTCCTCACCAGAAGATCTCGCCACAAGGTCCGCCCTGAGTACGCTCTCGCGGTGCGCCAAGCCGTAACCGACGTTGCGACCCTGCTGGCCGCGTTCGCCGCGGCCGGCGTGGTCGCTGCACTGCTCGGCGCGGCCAACTTCGGCACCGCCCTGGCCTTCGGCCAGATCGGCTTCGTCCTGGCCCTCGTCTGGGTGCTGCTCCGCTAGCGCTCGCTCAGCAGGAGCTCGGCGAGCCGCAGGTCGCCCGCCGTGGTGACCTTGAAGTTCGCCGCGGGAGCGGGCTCCACGGCGACCACGCCCCCCGCCAACTCGATCAGCGCGGCCTCGTCGGTGGCCGTTGCCGCCTCCGCGCCGGCAGTCTCGATCGCCTCGCGGAGCGCAGCGGTGCGGAAGGCCTGCGGAGTCTGCGCCGCCCAGAGCGTCGAGCGGTCCTCGGTGGCCAGAACGGTCCGCCCCTCGACGCGCTTGATCGTGTCGGTGACCGGGCATGCCGCGACCACCCCGTCGGCATCGGGCGTGGAGGCAAGCCGGTCGAGGACGGCGTCGATGAGCTCGGGAGTGACCAGCGGCCGCGCCGCGTCGTGGATCACCACCAGGTCCGTTTCGACGTGCGCGAGGGCCCGCGCCACCGACTCGGCCCGCGTGCGGCCGCCATCGACCGTCAGCTGCCAGCGCGTCGGCGTCTCGGCGCGGGTCTCGGGCGGCAAGGCGACGATCACCGACGCGACGCCGCTCGCCGCCGCCATGGCCGCGAGCGACCACTCGAGCATCGGCTGTCCGCCAACCGCGACGAGGGCCTTCGGGCCGCCGGCTCCGAGTCTCTCCCCGGAGCCGGCGGCCGCGACGACCGCGGTTGCGTCAGACGGCCGCGACCGGTGCGCCGAAACGCTCCTCCAGGAGGCCGTCGAGATATGCCTCGGCCCCCTCCTCGTCCTTCTCCAGGGCGTACATGAACTCGGAGGCGAGGATCTTCTTCGCCCGCGTGTACATCTGCTTCTCGCCCGTGGAGAGCCCCTTCTCCCACTCCCGAATCGCAAGGTTGCGGACAACCTCCGCCAGCTCGAAGACGTCTCCGGTCTTGATCTTCTCGCGGTTGTGCTTGAACCGGCGGTTCCAGTTCTTGGGCATCTCCGAAACCTCACCGGTGAGGACGTCGATGACCCGGTTGACCTGCTCTTCGTTGATCACCCGTCGCAGGCCGGCCCGGTGCGCGTTCTGGCAGGGGACCATCACGGTCATGTCGTTGTGAAGGATCTTGATCGTCAGGTATTCGCGGGTTTCGCCGAGGAGCTCCTTCGACTCCTTTTTGATGACTACACCGGCCCCATGGTGCGGATAGACGACGTTGTCGCCGGTCTCGAACTCGCACTCGATGGGGCCGAGGTCATGCTCGACGTCCAGCGTCTCCTCGATGCTGTCTGGAATGTCTGCCTCCTTCGTAGAAACGGCCGCCCTGGCGAGCGGCCGTCAGCTTGACGCGTAGCGGTCGACGAAGTCGACCTCCGCGATCCTGCGGAGACCCTCGCGGATCTCCCGGGCGCGGACCTCTCCCACGCCGTCGACCGATGCGAGCTCCGCATCGTCGGCGGCGATGATCGCCTCCAGGTCGCCAAAGCGCTGGACGACCTTCTGAGCCACCAACCGCGGCAGGCGCGGAATTGCCGCGAGCGCGCGGTATCCGCGCGGCGCGACTGGAAAGTCGAGTGTGTTGGTCTTGCGCTCGTACCCGAGCAGCTCGGCGAGGCTGCCGAAGTCGAGGAGCTCGCGGTGCGGCAGCGTGGCCAGCGCCGAGAGCGTCCGCTCGAGCTCGACCTCGGAGTCGACCGTGCAGTAGTCGCGGACGAGCGCCGCGCGCTCGGCCATCACGCCGACGACGCTCTCCTCGAGCTGCATCTCGATCAGCCGCCCCTCGCTTCCGAGCTCGATGATGTCGCGCTCGACCTCGGCGGCCATCCGGGTGACGAGCTCTGCCCGCTGCAGCAGCGAGAGCGCGTCGTGGAGCGTCGCCGTTCCCGAGAGCTCGAGGTCGGTGAGCCGCAGGGAGATCTGGTCGAGCCGAGCGCGGTACTTCTCGAGCGTCGCCAGGCCCTGGTTCGCCTTCGAGAGCACGGTGGGGATGTCGACGAGGATGTACTTCATCCCGTCGACGTAGAGCGAGACCACGTCGCGGCGCTGCGAGATGGCGATGACCAGCGCCTTCGTCTGCTTCGCGACGCGCTCGGCCGTGCGGTGCCGCGTGCCCGTCTCCATCGAGAGGATCGTCGGGTCGGGCATCAGCTGGACGTTCGCCCAGGCGATCTTCGTCGCGTCCGAGTTGAGGACGATCGCGCCGTCCATCTTCGCCACCTGGTAGAGCAGGGCGGGCGTGTAGTCGACGTCGAGCTTGATCCCGCCGGAGAACAGGAACGAGACGTCCTCGGTCTCGCCGATGAGAATCAGGCCGCCGGTCTGGGCATGGACGATGTTGTCGATGCCCTCGCGGAGCGCCGTGCCCGGGGCGACGAAGTCGAGTGCCCTTAGGAGCCGGGGATCGAGGCGCGCCTCGAGCTCATGAAGATCATCCCCGACAGTCGACGGCATTCCACGAGTGATGATGGCAAAACCCCTGGAACCGCGCTGCCCGCCGAATCCCGCCTTGATAGGTCGGATTGGGCATTGTCAAGCGGTTTGACCGGGGTGCGAGGCGCCGGTCAGCGGCGACGCTCCCTGCCGTGGCCTACGCGGCCCGGCGGGTGGCCCGGGCTTCGCCGCCGGCCGCCGCCCGCAGGGCCGCCCGCAGCGACGTCACCGGCACCAGCCCCTCGGGCCCACCGTCGAGCGGCGGTCCGAGCACCGGTCCGAGACCGAACTTCACCGCCTCGGCGATGCGGCGTTCCGCGTGTGCCACGTAGCGCAGCTCGCCCGTGAGGCCGACCTCGCCGAAGCAGGCGAGAGGCCGGCCACCCGCGCCGGCAAGCGCCACGCCGCGCTGCGCGGAGGCGACGGCCAGCGCCACCGCCAGGTCGGCTCCGGGCTCGTCGACGCGCACACCTCCGGCGACGTTGACGAAGACGTCCGCGGTGCCAAGGGAGACGCCGCCGTGGCGGGCAAGCACCGCCAGCACCATCGCGAGACGGTTGCGGTCGATGCCCGTGGCGACTCGCCGGGGCGGAACGATCTCCGTCGGCGCCACGAGGGCCTGGACCTCGACCAGAAGCGGCCGGGTGCCCTCCATGGAGGCGAGCACCACCGATCCCGGCGCTCCGGTTGCCTCCCCGACGAAGCGCGCCGACGGATCGGCGACCTCGACGAGCCCGCCGGAGCGCATCTCGAAGACCCCCACCTCGCTGGTCGCTCCGAAGCGGTTCTTGAGCGCCCTGATCGTCCGGTAGCTCCGCTCGCGCTCGCCCTCGAAGAAGAGCACGCAGTCCACCAGGTGCTCGAGGACGCGCGGGCCGGCGACCGCGCCGTCCTTGGTGACGTGGCCGACCAGGATCGTGGCGACGTCGAGCTCCTTTGCCAGCTCCATGATCGCCGCCGCGCACTCGCGGACCTGTCCGACCGACCCAGGCGCCCCGGACATGCCCTCGGCGTGGAGGGTCTGAACCGAATCGATCACGCAGGCCTCGGGTCGCTCAGCCTCGATCGTGGCTAGCACCGACTCCAGCGACGTCTCGGCGAGCGCGGGCACCCCAAGCGCAGCGTCGCCGAGGCGCTCGGCGCGAAGCCGCACCTGGGCCGCCGACTCCTCTCCGGAGACGTACAGGGTCCGCCGGCCGCCCGCGTGGAGGTTGCCGAGCGCCATGCCGGTCAGAGTGGACTTGCCGATACCCGGCGCGCCGCCCAGGAGGACGAGCGAGCCGGGAACCAGGCCGCCACCGAGCACGCGGTCGAGCTCGCCGATGCCCGTCTCGAAGCGCGCGATGGCGGGAGCGGAGACGTCCCGAAGCGGACTCGGCCGCGTCGCGGGCGCCGAGCGGCGCTTCCCGCTGGGCGCGCTCTGAACGCGGACCTCGGCCAGCGTGTTCCACTCGCCGCAGCCGGCGCAGCGCCCGGACCACGCGAGCGCCTCCTGCCCGCACTCCTGGCACACGTATCTCGCCTTCGCCTGCGCCACGCCCTGACCTTACGAAGCGCCGCCGACGACACCGCGCCCCCGTGGGCATTCTCCGAGTCGCATGGCACTTCTCCCCGCATAGCGGGGACAACCCGCCCCGCGCTCGGAAGCTCGTCACGGAACCGAACCGGCGCCGGGCGGGGTGGCGCTTGGTAGCTTCGCGCCATGGGATCCAGGGTGTGGAGGCGTGGGTGGCTTTCCGTTGCCTTTGCGGTCGTGGCCTGCCTCTCGGCAGCGCCCGCCGCACTCGCCTTCGACGGCTCGCTCGAGGCAAAGAACTTCGCGAAGACGCAGGAGCGCCTTCGCTACATCACGCTGACGCCGGAGTTCCAGAAGCGGCTCCAGCAGCAGAACGTCGCCAGCCAGCAACAGGACCTGCACATCCAGACGACCGACCCCGAGCGCAACTACACCGCCAACATCTGCGGCCACCGGACGAACGAGTGCGCGGGGGACGTCCGCTTCTACGACTGGGCGCAGGATGGCTTCGGCATTCGCAATCCCGTCCTGTTCACCGCGCGTGACGGCGCGACGATCTCGGGGAACGTCTGGGCAACGAAGGCAGGGCCGGCGAAACGGCCGGGGATCGTGATCACCACCGGCTCGATCCAGGCGCCGGAGACGCTCTACTGGGGGCTCGCCGCGACCCTGGCCAAGCACGGGTACGTGGTCCTGACCTACGACGTCCAGGGGCAGGGCCGCTCCGACACCTTCGGCGAGGGCGTGGACCAGCAGGAGGGCGTCCCCTCGCAGGCGGGTCAGCCGTTCTATGACGGAACCGAGGACGCCCTCGACTTCCTGCTCTCCTCCAAGCAGAACCCCTACAAGCCGCGGCTCTCCTGCGGCAACGCAAACGGTGGCGTCGGGACCAGCCATGCCGCCAAGCAGGACCGCCGCGTCCGGGCCGGCCTCGACACCGGCTACGACCCGCTGCGCGACCTGATCGATCCCCACCGGATCGGGATCGCCGGGCACTCGCTCGGCGCCGCCGCCGTCTCGTTCATCGGCCAGGAGGACCCGCGGGTCGACGCGACCGTCGCCTGGGACAACCTCGGCACCCCCGACGGCGGCATGTTCGGCGTCCCAACTTGTCCCTCGGCTCCGTCCACGCGCCAGGCGCCGGCGATCACGAAGCCCGCGCTCGGCATGTCCAACGACTACTCGCTGGTCGCCGAGCCCTACACCTCCGATCCGGACCCCCTCAGCCACAACGACGGCTTCCAGGCCTACAAGCAGGCCGGCGTCGACTCGATGCAGGTCAACATCCGCGGCGGCACGCACTACGAGTACTCGTTCATCCCCGGCAACACGCTCGCCTACCCGCTGGGCGCCGCCTCCCTCCGCGGCGAGGACGTTGCGGCGTGGTACACGACGGCCTGGTTCGACCGCTACGTCAAGTGCGAGAACGACAAGGCGTGCCAGGCGGCCGCTGACACCCGCCTCTTGACGAACCGCTGGCGCAACGACCCGCTTGCCGGCCAGGTCGACGCCAACGGCGACCCCAACGACTACTCGTTCTACCTGCGCTCCCAGTACGCCGTCCGCACGGCCTCAGACCAGGAGCTGACCTGCGACGACATGCGCAAGGGCTGTGGCTCCATGGGCCCGGACGGCGAAGGCGGTCCGTACTCGTTCGTGGCCGACGCGGACCAGCCCGACAAGGGCTCGGACGCAATCCCGAAGGCCTGCGAGATCCCGCAGGGTGGCACGCCGGGGAACGACAAGCTGAAGGGAACCGACGCCGGCGACGCGATCCGCGGCCGCCGCGGCGATGACCGGTTGACCGGCGGGCCGGCCCGCGACTGCCTCTACGGCGGCTCGGGCCGCGACGAAATCTCCGGCGGCCCCGACTCCGACACGCTCTCAGGCGGCAAGGGGGCCGACCGGTTGCTCGCCCTCGACCACGCCAAGGACACCGTCGACTGCGGGCCTGGCGAGCACGACCGCGCCCGGATCAGCCCCAACGACGACGTCAGCGGGTGCGAGCACGTGAAGCGCGTCGGCTGAGCGCGCGGACGGCGAAGCCGGCGCTGAGGTGCTAGGAGCCCTCGCCCGGTGAATCGGGAGAGGCGTTCGGCTCCCCGGCCGGAGGCTCCTCGTCGGTGCCGGCGCCAACCGCGACGGGCTCCTTCTCCTCGTCGGCCTTCTTGCGCGGGGCGCGCTTCTTGGGCTTTACGAGCTTGAGGCTCAGGGGTCGATCCTCGTCGTCGCCGGAGGGATCGCGCTCGACGAGCACGGTCGTGCCGATCTCGATCTCACCGCCGCGGAGCACCTCATCGGCGAGCGGGTCCTCGATGTAGCGCTGGATCGCGCGGCGCAACGGCCGGGCACCCATCGCGGGGTCCCACCCCTTGTCCGCCAAGAGGTTCTTCGCCTCCTCGGAGAGCTCGAGCTGGAGGTCGTGCTCGGCGACCTGGGCGCGGACGCGGCCCATCAGGAGGTCGACGATCGCCTTGATCTCCTCCTGCGTGAGCTTGTGGAAGACGATGACCTCGTCGATGCGGTTCAGGAACTCGGGGCGGAAGACCTTCTTCAGCTCGCCCATGATCCGTTCCTTCATCTCCTCGTACGAGGCGCCCATCTCGTCGGAGCTGCCGAAGCCGAAGCTGACGTTCTTCGCGATGTCCTTGGCCCCGATGTTCGAGGTCATGATCACGATCGTGTTGCGGAAGTCCACGGTCCGGCCCTGGGCGTCCGTGAGCCTGCCGTCCTCCAGGATCTGGAGCAGGATGTTGAAGACGTCCGGGTGGGCCTTCTCGATCTCGTCGAGGAGCAGCACCGAGTAGGGCTTGCGCCGCACGGCCTCGGTGAGTTGCCCGCCCTCGTCGTAGCCGACGTAGCCGGGCGGCGAGCCGACGAGCCGCGAGACGGCGTGCTTCTCCATGTACTCGGACATGTCGATGCGGATCATCGAGTCCTCGTCGCCGAAGAGGAACTCGGCGAGCGTGCGGGCGAGCTCGGTCTTGCCGACGCCCGAGGGGCCGAGGAAGATGAACGAGCCGGCGGGGCGCTTGGGGTCCTTGATGCCCGCGCGCGAGCGGCGGATGGCCTTGGAGACGGCCTCGATTGCGACGTGCTGGCCGATGACGCGCTTGTGCAGCTCGTCCTCCATGCGCAGGAGCTTCTTGGTCTCCGCCTCGGTGAGCTTGAAGACCGGGATCCCCGTCCACATCGAGACGATGTCGGCGATCTCCTCCTCGCCCACCTCGGGACGCTCGTTGCCGTCGGCCGACTCCCACTCGTCCTCCAGCTCGCGCTTCTTGTTGGTGAGCTGGCGCTCCGTGTCGCGCAGGTTCGCGGCCTTCTCGAACTCCTGGGCCTCGATCGCCGCCTCCTTGGCGCGCCGCGTCTCCTCGATCTCGTCCTCGAGGTCACGGTAGACCGGGGGCTGTGACATCGACCGGATGCGCAGCCGCGAGGCGGCCTCGTCGATCAAGTCGATCGCCTTGTCGGGCAGGAAGCGGTCGGAGATGTAGCGGTCGGCGAGCTCCGCCGCCGCCGCGAGAGCGTCGTCGGTGATCGCCACGCGGTGGTGGTCCTCGTAGCGCTCGCGAAGCCCCTCGAGGATCTTCACCGTGTCCGGGATCGACGGCTGGTCGACCTTGATCTGCTGGAAACGGCGCTCCAGCGCGGAGTCGCGCTCCAGGTACTTGCGGTACTCGTCGAGGGTCGTCGCGCCGATCGTCTGGATCTCGCCGCGCGCCAGGGCAGGCTTCAGAATCGAGGCGGCGTCGATCGCGCCCTCCGCGGCGCCCGCGCCGACCAGGTTGTGGAGCTCGTCGATGAAGAGGACGATGTCGCCGCGCTGGGTGATCTCCTTCATCACCTTCTTCAGGCGCTCCTCGAACTCGCCGCGGTACTTGGAGCCGGCCACCAGGGCCGCCAGGTCGAGCGTGTAGATCTGCTTGTTCTTCAGGAGCTCGGGGACCTCGCCGCGGATGATCCGTGAGGCCAGGCCCTCGACGATCGCCGTCTTGCCAACGCCCGGCTCGCCGAGGAGCACGGGGTTGTTCTTCTGGCGCCGCGAGAGGATCTGCATGATCCGCTCGATCTCCGTGTCGCGACCAATGGTCGGGTCGAGCTTGCCCTCGGAGGCAAGCTTCGTGAGGTTGCGGCCGAACTGGTCGAGCAGCTTCGACGACTTCTTGCCCTCGCCGGAGCCGCCGACGCCGGCGCCCTGGCGGCGGCCGCCGGGCCCGGAGAGCATCCGGATCACCTCGTTGCGGATCTTCTCCGAGTCGGCGTCGAAGTCGAGCAGGATCCGCGCCGCGACGCCCTCGTTCTCGCGCACGAGGCCGAGCAGGATGTGCTCGGTGCCGATGTAGTTGTGGCCGAGCGAGAGCGCCTCGCGGAGCGCCAGCTCGAGCACCTTCTTGGCGCGCGGCGTGAACGGGATCTGGCCGGAGGTGACCTCCTCACCGGAGCCGACGATCCGCACGACCTGGGCGCGGACGCGCTCGACGGTGATGTCGAGGGACTCGAGGACGCGGGCGGCCAGGCCCTCTTCCTCGCGCAGCAGTCCGAGGAGGATGTGCTCGGTGCCGATGTAGTTGTGCTTGAGAGTCCGGGCCTCCTCCTGGGCGAGGACGACCACCTGTCGGGCCCTCTCTGTGAATCTCTCGAACAAGTTGCGTGTTTCTTTCGGTGAGTCCTGTCGATTTCCTAGCCGGGGAACGCAGGCGCGCCGGCTGTCTCATCCATTACTTCGGCTTGCCTTTGCCGACGGATTAGACCTCCGGTTTCTCGACTACGACGAGCGCCAAGTATATCGGGGGCCTCCGGCGGCCCTGCCGGCCTCGGCCCGTGCCTGGCCACGCACACCCGCAAGCTCCAGGAAAAGCGCCGCGGCGGGCGCAGCCGGTCACTCGGGCCGGGCGGTGATCTCGGTCGCGTCCTCGACCTGGAACGGCGCGTGGAAGGCAACCCGGGTGTCGCCGAAGCGCAGCTCGTCGCCGTCGATCAGCCGCCGCCGCCCCGACACCGGCTCGCCATTGACGAAGGTCCCGTTGCGTGACAGGCCCTCGTCGATCAGGACCCAATCGTCGCCGAGGCGCTCGAGGGTCGCGTGGAC
Organism: uncultured Actinomycetes bacterium; assembly: GCA_963740625.1. Classification (GTDB taxonomy): domain Bacteria; phylum Actinomycetota; class Thermoleophilia; order Solirubrobacterales; family 70-9; genus JAWVFM01. Next base: position 510,245 of record CAVUEV010000003.1, on the reverse strand, counting down.
GGTCGACACCGCCGGGTCCCAGGAGAGCGGAACGTCCGAGGCCATCCCGCGGCCCACCGTGACCCTGGTCCAGACGTCCGGCATCGAGAGCACCCGCTCGCGGCCGGCGCCGTCCGCGTAGACGAGGTAGGGGTCGCCGCGGCGGCGAGCGTCGGCCAGTGCCGGCGACTCGGAGCTCATCGCGCCTCCCTCATCGCCGGGAAGAGAATCACCTCGCGGATGCTCGGCGCGTCCGTGAGCAGCAACAGGAGGCGGTCGATGCCAAGTCCGACCCCGCCGGTCGGTGGCATTCCCTGCTCGAGCGCCTCCACGAACGCCTCGTCGTAGGGCTGCGCGTCCTCGTCGCCGCGAGCGATCTCCTGTTGCTGCTGCTCGAAGCGGGCCCGTTGCTCGTCCGGGTCGTTCAGCTCGGTGAACGAGTTGCCGATCTCGATGCCCCCGGCAAACGCCTCCCAGCGCTCGACCAGCCCCTGCTGCGTCCGGTGGCGCTTGGCGAATGGAGACATCTCAACCGGGTAGTCGAGGACGAAGGTGGGCTGCACGAGCTCGGGCTCCACGCGCTTGGACAGGAGGCCGTCGACCAGCTTTCCCCAGCCCTCGTCGGGGTCCGGCTCGGTCCCCATCGCCGCGGCGAGCGACTCCCGCTTCACGTGCGCCGCGATGTCGACGCCGGTGCGCTCGTGGATGGCGTCGCGCAGCGTCACCCGCCGCCACGGCGGTGCGAAGTCGATCTCGCCGCCTCCGTGCGGCACCTTCGTGGTCCCAAGCACCTCGAGCGCGACCGCGGACACGAGCTGCTCGAGGCGCGCGGCGTTGTCGTTGTAGTCCGCGTAGGCCTCGTACCACTCGAGCATCGTGAACTCGGGGTTGTGCTTCTGCGAGATCCCCTCGTTGCGAAAGTCCTTGCCGAGCTCGTAGACGCGGTCGATGCCGCCGACGACCAGGCGCTTGAGGTAGAGCTCGGTGGCGATTCGCAGGTAGAGATCCCGGTCGAGGGCGTTGTGGTGGGTGACGAACGGCCGCGCCAGCGCGCCTCCGTAGAGCGGCTGGAGCACGGGCGTCTCGACCTCGAGGAAGCCCCACCCGTCGAGCGTGCGCCGGACCGCGGCCACGAGCCGGCTGCGAAGCACGAACCGCTCGCGCACCTCCGGATTGGCGATCAGGTCGAGCTCCCGGCGGCGCAGGCGCGTCTCGACGTCCTCGAGGCCGTGGAACTTGTCCGGCAGCGGCCGCAGGCTCTTGGCCAGGAGAACCCAGTCCGCAACTTCGAGCGAGAGCTCCCCACGCCTGGTGGTGAAGACCTTCCCGTCGACTCCGACGAAGTCGCCGAGGTCGAGTCCGACAAGGAGCTCGTGACGATCGGAGCCGAGAACGTCCTCGCGCGAGTGGAGCTGGATGCGGCCCGAGCCGTCGGCGAGGTCGAGGAAGGCCGCCTTGCCGTGGCCGCGGCGGGCGAGTATCCGGCCGGCCACGCGCCGGCTGACGCCCGCCTCCGCGCCGGCCTCAAGGCCCTCGTGCTCAGCCCGCACCGCGGCGATGTCCACGCGCCCCGCGAAGGCGTGCGGAAACGGCTCGATCCCGGCGCCGCGGATGCGATCCAGCTTCTCGCGCCGCTCGGCGAGGACGTCGGACGAGCTCCGGAGCCGCCGGAGTCGGATTGTCAGCCGCGCCCTCGTTCACGGGCGCGAGCCTACGCTACGGGCTAGGCCGATTCGATCTTCGTGATCTTGAGCTTCTTCTTGGGCCCGCGGGGGACGTCGACGGCGACGACCTCGCCGCGCTTGTGGCCCAGGAGGGCCTTCCCGATGGGCGATTCGTTGGAGAGCTTCTGCTCGGCCGGGTTGGCCTCGGGCGAGCCGACGATCTGGAACTTGCGGGAGTCGCCGGACTTCTGGTCCTTGACGTGCACGATCGCCCCGACCGAGACGACATCCGTGTCGACGTGCGCCTCGTCGATGACGGTGGCGCGGCGCAAGCGCTCCTCGAGCCGGGCGATCCGCTGCTCGAGCATGGCCTGCTCGTTCTTGGCGTCGTCGTACTCGGAGTTCTCGCTGATGTCGCCGAACTCGCGGGCCTCCTTGATGCGCTCCGCTACCTCTCGGCGCTTCTGCGTGCTGAGGAACTCGACCTCTTCGCGGAGCTTCTCGAGCCCATCCTGGGTTATGAGAGATTCGCGGGCCACGTCAACCTCGTTCCCGGGCGCCGACAGGGTGAAACTCCTGCAGCGGCCCGCTTTTCACAAAACAAAACGCCCGAGGCGGGAGCGCCGTGGCGCCGACCCGATCGAGCAGGGCGCGCGATTATAGCGACGGCCGGTTGCGGGCCAAAGGCGGTTCTACGCGGCGACCGGAAGGACGTCCCGGGCCCCGTGGAGGTGTGCGCGAACCTCATCGAGGGTGCCCATCCGCATGAAGGCGTCCGCACGCCTGCCGCGGATTCCGAGGGCGTCCAGGTAGGGCGGGTAGAGCTTGCGCAGGTTCCGCGCGGCGCGCTCCGCACCCCAGTGCTCCTCGGCGCGATCGATCAGCCAGCGCAGCTCCGCGTCGACCTCCTCGATCGAGGGCCTGCCCTCCTGCACACCGACGAGCTCGGCGAAGAGCCAGGGATTGCCCAGCGCCCCGCGCGCGAGCATCAGGGCGTCGGCGCCGGACTCCGCGTATGCGGCGCGCGCCTGCTCGGCGCCTCGCAGGCCGCCGGAGAGGATCACCGGAACCGGGATCCGCTCTGCGAGCTCGCGGGCGAGCGCGTAGTCCGGCCGGCCCGCATGGTGGACCTTCGCGCTGCGCGGGTGGAAGCCGATCGCCGCGACGCCCGCCTCCTCGGCGAGCCTCACCGCGAGGTCGAAACCGGACCGGTCGCCCGGCCGCATCCCGGAGCGGAGCTTCACGGTCACCGGGCGCCCCTGCGCGCCCTCGCGCGCCGCGCGGGCGATCTCCAGAGCGAGATCGGGGCGTTCGAGCAGCGCCGCTCCGGCACCGGTCTTGACGACCTTGCGAACCGGGCAGCCCATGTTGAGGTCGACGATGTCGGCGCCGGCCGCCACGGCCATCGCCGCCGCCTCGCGAACGGCGCCGGGCTCGGGCGCGAAGAGCTGGACGGAGACCGGGTGCTCGTCGGGATGGATGCGGAGCATCTCGTCGTGGGTCCGCCGGTTGCCGCGCTCGAGCGCGATTGCCGAGACCATCTCCGACACGGCGAGGCCGGCTCCGTAGCGGCGCGCCTGCAGGCGCACGAACCAGTTGCCGATGCCCGCGAGCGGCGCCAGCAGGACGCGGTTCGGGATCTCCACGTCGCCGATGCGGAAGGGGGATGTCAAGGGTGGTTGGTTCACGGCGTACCTTGCGGAGGCCTTCGGCGTCCTTACCTCCGGCTTTCGGACCTAAGGGTCCTCACTTCATACATTGCGTTCCCAGATCAGCCTCAACCCCGTGAGGGTCAGCAGGTCGTCGATCTCGTTGACCATCTCGCAGTAGGGAACCACGGCGTGGGCGTGCCCGCCGGTGGCGATGAACTTCGCCTCCGGGCCGAGCTCACGCTGGACGCGGCGGGCGATCGCATCGACCGCACCGGCGAACCCGTAGATGAGGCCCGACTGCAGGCTCTGTGCCGTCGACTTGCCGATCACGCCCCCCGGCTCGCCCAGCGGCTCGCCGAGCTCGATCGGCGGGAGCATGGCGGTCCGCTCCGCAAGGGCCTCCATCGAGATCGCGACGCCCGGTCCGATCACGCCGCCCAGGTACTCGCCGTCGGCGGATATCGCGTCGAAGGTGATCGCGGTCCCGAAGTCGACGACAGCGCAGGCGTCGCCGAACCGCGCGTAGGCCGCGACGGCGTTGACGAGGCGGTCAGCGCCGAGCTCGAGGGGGTTGTCCAACCGGATCGGCATGCCGGTCTTCACGCCGGGGCCGACGATCAGCAGCCTCGCCGGCGCATAGCGCTCGCACATCGCCGCGTACTCGGGCGTCAGCTGCGGGACGACCGAGGCGAGGATCGCATCGTCCATCGTCGTGAGGTCGATCCCGCGCAGGGAGAGGAGGCTCGAGCAGCGCACCGCCAGCTCGTCCGCGGTCGCCTCGGCCTCGGTCGCGAAGCGCCAGCTCTCGACCAGGTCGTCGCCGTCGAAGACGCCGGCGTGCGTCTGCGTGTTGCCGACGTCGATCGCGAGGAGCATCGCCGCCGATTATCGTTGACGCATGGACGCGAAGCTCTACGTGGTGGCCGCTTCGCACCCCTGCTTCGCGGTGAAGCGCGCGCTCGAACTGAAGGGCATCGCGTTCAAGCGCGTCGAGTGGCCGCCCACGCTCCACGTCCCGATGCAGCGCATGAGGTTCTCTCAGGGCACCGTTCCCGGGCTCGTGCTGGACGGCGAGAAGGTGATCGGCTCGCGGACCATCATGCACCGGCTCGACGAGGTCCGGCCATCGCCGCCGCTCTACCCCGCCGACCCAGAAGCGCGCGGCCGCGTCGAGGAGGCCGACCGGTGGGGCGAGGAATCGCTCCAGGCTCTGGCGAGACGGCTGACATGGTGGACCCTGCGCAAGCATCCGCGGGGGGCGACGAGCTACGGGGAAGACTCGACCCTGCCGTTTCCCGATTTTGCCACCGTTGCCCTGACGCCCGCGATCACCCGCATCGAGTGGCGGATCAACGACGTCAGCGACGAGCAGACACAGGCGGACATCCGGCAGTTGCCGGCCGACCTGGACCGGCTCGACGCGTGGGTCGCGGAGGGCATCATCGGCGGCGATAGCCCAAACGCAGCCGATCTTCAGATTGGGTCGAGCCTGGCACTGATCAACACGATGGCCGACCTGCACCCGATGCTGAGCGGCAGGCCGGTGATGGAGATCGTCGCTCGCCACTTCTCCGACTTCCCGGGCGCCATGCCTGCCGGCGTCCTGCCCGCCGCCTGGCTCGCCCCGGAGACACCGAACGTCCCGGAACCCCCTCTATAGGGCTACCCCCGGGACGTTCGTGCGTTAGAGAGTCCCGGCGCCCTCCACTCGCTGCCCCTCTCCCAGAGCGTCCAGCGCTGCGGCAAGCCGCGTTCCGTCTGGCAGCTCCAGGTCAGGATCGAGCTCCAGGAGTGGCGCCAGCACGAAGCGCCGCGTCGTCACCTCGGGGTGCGGAAGCGTGAGGCGGTCGCTGACGAGCTCGACGTCTCCCAGCAAGAGCAGGTCGATGTCGATCGGTCGCGGTCCGTGGCGCGGGCCGGCGAAGACTCGACCGAGCTCCGCCTCGATCGCCTTGCAGGCTTCGAGCAGGGGCTCGGGATCGAGGTCGGTGGAGATGCGAACCGCCGCGTTCAGGAAGTCCGGCTGGTCGAGGTACTCGCCGACGGGCTCGGTCACGTAGGCCGACGAGGTCGCCTCGACGACGATGCCGTGCTCCTCCAGCAGCTCGACCGCGCGCCGCAGGTTCGCCCGCGGGTCGCCGACGTTCGAGCCCAGCCCGAGATAGCCGCGGCGACTCACGCCTCCCCGTCCGCCTCCTCGCCGGGGTCGATGCGGTCGTGCGTCACCTCGACCGCGACCTCCTCGATCGAGAGCGGCAGCGGCGGCTCGGGCTTCGCCGCACGCACGCGGGCCGACTCGCAACCGAAGCGCTCCATGAGACGCTCGCCGATTACCTTGCAGAGGCGCTCGAGAGTCCTGTAGCTGCGCTCGCTCGCCGCCAGGGCGACGATGTCGGCGACCTCCCCGTAGTCGATCGTGTCCTCGATCCGGTCGGTGACGACCGCGTCGCACGAGGGGACGTCGAAGGCGACGTCGATCACGAGCCGCTGGCCGATCTCGCGCTCCGCGTCGGTGACGCCGTGGTGCGTGTAGATCGAGAGGCCGTGCAGCTCGACCTCGACCCGCGCCTCGGTGTTGTCGTGGTGGCCCTCCACGCCTCCGGACGCTAGCCGATGGGCTGCCGGCGCCACTCGCGGCGTCCGATGATGACCTCGGCAGCGAGCACCGCCTCGGCCAGCGCGGCGACGTCGTGCACGCGAAGCACGTCCGCGCCGGCGCGCAGCGCCAGGACGTTGCTCGCGATCGTGGCCCCGAGGCGCTCCGAGACCTCGCGACCGGCGATCGCGCCTAGGTGGCTCTTGCGGGAGCTGCCGAAGACGACGGGGCGGCCGAGATCGCGAAGCTCGCCGAGCCGGCGGGTCAGCTCGAGGTTGTGCTCGACGGTCTTTCCGAAGCCGATCCCGGGGTCAACCCAGATCCGCTCCTCGGCGATCCCCGCCGCCACGGCCGCCTCCACCCGCTCCGCGAGGAAGGCCTTGACCTCGTCGACGACGTCCCCGTAGCGCGGGTCCTCCTGCATCGTCCGCGGGCCCCCCAGCATGTGCATCAGGACGACCTCGCAGCCAGCCTCGGCGCAGACGGCCGCGAGGTCCGGGTCGGCGCGGAGGGCGGTCACGTCGTTGACGATCGTGGCGCCGGCGGCGAGCGCCGCTCTGGCCACCTCGGACTTCGAGGTGTCGATGGAGATCGGGACACCGGAGCCATCCGGGGCAGCGAGGGCGGTAACCACCGGGAGCGTGCGCTCGATCTCGGCAGTTGCGTCCACCGCCTCGGCGCCAGGACGCGTGGATTCCCCACCGATGTCGAGGATGTTCGCGCCCTCCTCCACCAGCTGGCGCCCGTGGGCGATCGCCGCCTCGGCGTCCAGATACCGCCCCCCGTCCGAGAACGAGTCCGGCGTGACGTTGACGATGCCCATGAGCCGCGCCACGGCGAAATTATCGTCCGAGATCACCGAGTGGACACTTTCGACGTCCATGGCGGCGTTTCTGTCCACTCGGCGAGAGGGTGGACGCCACGTCCTCCTTCGCCGCTTGTTGCTGGCGCCTCGCGGCGCCGAGATCTACGCGCCCTCGAGCCCCGGCCGCGCCCGCGGCACCGGCCTCGGGCCCTCCACCCCGCTGCCCTTCGTCTCGGGCTCGGGCGCGGGCTCGGGCGTGCGGTCGGCCTCCTCGCCCTCGGGGCCGAACACCTCGGCCTCGGACTTGCCGTCGAGGAGGGCGACGAACTGCTCGGCGTCGATCGTCTCCCGCGCGAGGAGGATCTTCGAGATCCGGTCGAGGGCCTCGCGGCGCTCGGTGAGGAGGTCCTTGGCCGTCTGGTGGGCCTCTTCGACGACACGGCGAATCTCGTCGTCGATCTCGCGGGCGATCTCGTCGGAGTAGTCGGGCTCGGAGGAGAACTCACGGCCGAGGAACGGCAGCGAGCGATCGTGCCCGAAGACGCGGGGGCCGAGCCGCTCGCTCATGCCGAAGCGCATCACCATCTGCTTCGCGGTCTCGGTGACCTTCTCGAGGTCGTTGGAGGCCCCGGTCGTGATCTCGGAGAAGACGATCTCCTCGGCGGCGCGGCCGCCCAGGGTCATCGCCATCGTGTCCGTGAGCTCCGCGCGCGTCGTCAGGAACTTGTCCTCGGACGGCAGCGAGATCGTGTAGCCGAGCGCCTGGCCGCGGGAGATGATCGACACCTTGTGGACGGGGTCGGTGTTCGGCAGCAGGTGGCCGACGATCGCGTGGCCGAGCTCGTGGTAGGCCGTCACGAGCCGCTCCTTCTCGCTCATGACCCGCGACTTCTTCTCGGGCCCGGCGATCACTCGCATGATGCCTTCCTCGAGCTCCTTCATCGTGATCTCGCGGTTGCCCGAGCGCGCCGTGAGCAGCGCGGCCTCGTTGATGAGGTTGGCGAGGTCGGCGCCGGTGAAGCCCGGCGTCTGGCCGGCGAGCGTGTCGAGGTCGATCTGCTTCGCCAGCGGCTTGCCCCGGGTGTGGACCTCGAGGATCTTCTTGCGGCCCTTGCGGTCGGGACGGTCGACGACGACCTGGCGATCGAACCGCCCGGGGCGAAGCAGCGCCGGGTCGAGGATGTCGGGCCGGTTGGTGGCGGCGATGAGGATGATGTTGTCCTTCATCTCGAAACCGTCCATCTCGACGAGCAGCTGGTTGAGGGTCTGCTCGCGCTCGTCGTGGCCGCCGCCCATGCCGGCGCCGCGGTGGCGGCCCACGGCGTCGATCTCGTCCATGAAGATGATGCACGGAGAGTTCTGCTTGGCCTGCTCGAAGAGGTCGCGGACCCGGCTGGCGCCGACGCCGACGAACATCTCGACGAAGTCGGAGCCGGAGATCGAGAAGAACGGGACGCCGGCCTCACCCGCAACCGCGCGCGCCAGGAGCGTCTTTCCGGTGCCCGGCGGCCCGTAGAGCAGGACGCCCTTCGGGATCCTCGCGCCGAGGGCCTGGAAGCGCTTGGGGTTCTCGAGGAACTCCTTGATCTCCTGAAGCTCCTGGACGGCCTCGTCGACGCCGGCGACGTCGCGGAAGGTGATCTTCGGGGCGTCCACCGACATGCGCTTCGCCCTCGACTTGCCGAAGCTCATCACGCGCGAGCCGCCGCCCTGCATCTGGTTCACCAGGAAGAACCAGAAGCCGAAGAACAGGATGAAGGGCAGGATGTAGGTGAGGATCGAGAACAGGCTCGAACCGCCCGTGCCGTCGACCTTGGTGTCGACCCCCTTGCTGGAGAGGAGGTTCGCGAGCTGGGCGCCCCCGTCGGCGGCCGGGTAGCCGGTGGAGAACGAGGTGCCGTCCTTCAGGTCGACGTCGAGGGTCGCCGTCTTCTGGTCGAAGGTGACGGTGTCGATCGACGAGGGATCGTGCTGGACCCGGGCCTTGAAATCCGAGTAGGTCGGCGGCGTCGTCGACGGCGGCGGATTGATCAGGCGCTGCGCGAAGAACGCCAGCACGACGACGATCAGGATCGGGAAGACCGCGCTTCTGAACAGTCGCCTCATGTCGCTGTGTTGCTCGCTTTGGTTTCAGGCACGCAGAAGAGGATTCGTGTGATCCCGCGGCCTCGGATCAGCGTACCAGGGTGCCGAGGCCGCGCCACAAGCCTTGAGGCTCCCGTTGAATACCTTGCGGGCGGCTTCGCCGCCCTTACACGCTGCTTTCGGACCTAAAGGTCCTCACCCGAATACCTACGGATTTTCGAGCGCCGCCACGTAGCTCAGGTGACGGTAGCGCTGGGCGTGGTCCAGTCCGTAGCCGATCGCGAACTTGTTCGGGATCTCGAACCCGACGTAGCGAATCGGCAGATCGACACGGCGGCGCTCGGGCTTCGTGAGCAGGGAGCAGACCTCGAGCGAGGCGGGATCGCGAGCCCGAAGGCTCCGCAGCAGGTACTGGAGGGTGAGGCCCGAGTCGATGATGTCCTCGACGATCAGGACGTCCCGCCCCTCGATCGAGGAGTCGAGGTCCTTGAGGATCCGCACGACGCCGGAGGAGTCGGTGGACGAGCCGTAGCTCGAGAGGGCCATGAAGTCGATCTCGCACTCGATCGTGATCTCCCGCATCAGGTCCGCGAGGAACAGCACGGCGCCGCGGAGCACGCCGACGAGGACGAGGTCGCGGCCGGCATAGTCGCGGCTGATCTCGACACCGAGCTCCGCCACGCGGGCGCGAAGCTCCTCGGTCTCGACGAGCGTCTCCCCGATGCCCGAGACGGAGCTCACGCCGGGGGCGCCTCACGAGCCGAGAGCACGACCACCTGGTCGCTTGCCTGGGAGAGCTTGAACTCCTCGCCGACGGCGACCCCGGCCACCCAGGCGACGCGGTCGCCGGCGAGGACAACCGGGATGTCGCGCCTTCGCGAGCGCGGGACGCCGCGGTCCGTGAAGATGTCCTGCAGGCTCTTGGAGCCGCCGAGGCCGAGCGGATGCATGCGGTCGCCGTCACGCCAGGTCCGGACCTCGAGCGTCCCGGGCAGCGCGCCGGCGTCAAGCGTCGCGAGGTCCGGGCCAGTCGGCTGCACCGGCACCGGGTGGAGCTCGGCGCGCACCTCCCACCGGCCCAGCCGGCACGTGCCGGGGACCCTGAGGCCGACGGGGGCCGGCGCCGCGTCGGTTGCCGTCGCGGTCTCGAAGCGCACGCTGCCCGCCTCGCACACCGCCCGCACACCGCCTGGCAGCTCGATCACCCCGCCCTCGCGCGACTCGGCGAGCTTGGCGATGTCGGTGGCGCGGCGGCGGCCAAGCGCGACCGGCCGTCCGGCGGCGCGCTCCGCCAGGGCGCGAAGCGCCAGCCGCCGCAGCGCGGGCTCGAGCGCGTGGAGCTCGCCGGCGGCGATCGCGACGGCGCCGGCCTTCGCGCCCGCCTCGTCCAGTGCCTCGAGAACGACCCGGTCGAGTAGCTCCGCCTCCTCGGCGAGCTCCGCCTGGGTCTCGGCCACGTTGGCCTCGAAGGAGCCCGAGATCTGGCCGAGCACCGGCAGGACGTCGGCGCGGATGCGGTTGCGCGCGAAGGTGGGATCGGCGTTGGTCTCGTCGTCCGCGAATGGCAGGGCGGCGTCGACGGCGAGCGCCCGCGCCTCGGCGCGCCCGATCCCGAGGAGCGGGCGGATCACCTTGCCGCCCCGCGCTCGCAGCCCGAGGAGCGCCCGCGTGCCCGGCGAGGACGCGAGGCGGTAGAGAACGGTTTCGGCGAGGTCCGTGCGCGTGTGGCCGGTGGCGATCCAGTTGGAGCTGGTCCGGGATCGCAGCCGTTCGGCCGCGTCGTAGCGCGCCCGGCGAGCCATCGCCTGGAGGTTCCCGCGGGAGAGTCGCGGGCGCTCGACGTGGAGGTCGATTCGCAGGGCCCCGCAGATGGCGCGGGCGGCCCGCTCACCCGCCTCGGCGCCCGGCCGCAGCCTGTAGTTGACATGGAGGGCATGGACGTTCTCCGCGCCCAGCGCACGCGCGAGCCCCGCCGCGGCCGACGCCGAGTCGGCTCCGCCGGAGACCATGACGACGACGGTCGAGTGCGCATCGACGAGCCCGCTCTCGCGGACGGCCTCGGCCAAGCGGTCGAGAGCATCCTCCTTCGCCCTCATCTCGCCGCGATGTTAGGAGTCCGTCCGGACCTCCGCGCTTGCCGGCGCGGCGTCGACGGCCGGGTCCTGCTCGTGCCGGCGCGCGACGAACAGCTCGACGGCCTTCGGAAAGCCCTTCAGGTCCACCTCTCCGATCGGGTCGAACGCGAGATAGCCCGACGGGCCGATCGCGTCGACCACCGCCGCGGTGACGAGGATCTCCCCGCCGAGCGCGCGAGCGACGACACGGTGGGTCAGGTTCACGTCGGTGCCGAAGTAGTCGGCGTCCCTGTAGACCGCTCGTCCGTAGTGGAGCCCGACGCGGGGCTGCGGCCGCGCCGGGAACAGCGAGAGGAACCCGACGGCCCACTCGGTGAGCGTCACCGGGTCCGGGGAGACGATCATCACCTCGTCGCCGATCGTCTTCACGATCATCGCCTCGGTGGGCAGCGTCGCCTCGACCGTCTCGACGAAGCGCTCGATGAGGTCGAGGGCCTCCTCGTCGCCCTCCTCTTCCGTATACCGGGTGAAGCCGGTGAGGTCGACGAAGCAGAAGGCCATCTGGACCCGGCCGAGCTGGCGTGAGCCGGCGAGCTCGGCCTCCATGTGGCCGATCACGTCCTGCTCGAGGAAGAACCGCAGGTAGCGGTTGTGGATGTAGTCCATCAGCGGGCTGGACAGCGGCATCAGCGACTTGACGAGGTCCTCCATCTGCTCCGCCATCTCGAGCGACCCGACGCCCTCCTTGATCAGCGGCTCGTGCACGTAGATGTGGAACAGGCGCACCTCCGCGTCGGCGATTCGTCGCAACGACTGCGCGTAGACCCTCACGAGCTGCAGGAGCGCGACCAGCGGAAAGCCGGCGTCGAGCACCTCGCCGAGCCTCCGCATCGCCTCGGCATCCTCGTCGGTGAGCCGGTGCTCGAGCGCGGTCGGCGTACCGAGAAGCGCCATCAGCCGGTCCACCAGCGACTCCTCCAGACCGGTGGCCTCGGCGACGTCGCCCGGCCAGTGCGAGCGCTCGGACTGCGGGAGCAGGTCCTCGATGAACCCGAACGCGAGCCTGCCCTCCCTGACCGCGGTCTTGATCTCGCGCAGGGAGTGGCCGCGCTGGCGCATGCGCGCGACCACGCGCGCCTGGGCGGCGGCCGAGCGCGTCCACTTCCCGTCCTGCAGCGGGATGACGCGCTCGCGGCCCCACCGCTGGAGAGTCGACACGGAAACTCCCGCCAGGTCCGCGGCGGCCTCGACTGAGATCGTCTGCTCAGCGCTTCCGGGCATGAGGAGTGGCGTGGTTGGACGAGCGAGAATCAAACATGGCAAGGACGCAGGGAGCCCAGGTAGCAGCGCTACCTGGGCGACCGAGGACGCCGCCAGGTGCTGATTCGCAGCCGTCCAAGCACGGCAATCCTCGTGGCCGGGAGCGCTCAGCGCTTCCGGGCATGAGGAGTGGCGTGGTTGGACGAGCGAGAATCTCGCCGGGAGCGCTCAGCCAAAGCGGTCCGATCCTAGTGAGTCTCCCGAACAACGACGGGGCGGCTCGCCGCCCCGTCGCAGATGCGGGCTTCCGGCCCGCGCCGTCGGCCTGCGGCGCCTCGCGGACGCCTTGCGGTCTGCCTCAAAGCCCCAGTCGCCAAGGGGCGGCGAGCAACCCACTGCGGCCTTCTCGCTCTCGAAGTCGCGACCCACCCTACGCCGATCGCGGGCGCTCGTCAACCGCGATCGTCAGTCCAGAACCAGCGCGGGGCGAAGCTCGCGGATCGCCTCCCGGTACGGCTCCACGAGGAGCTTGAGGGCCGGCAGGCAGGTCAGGGTTGAGCGCGGCTCGCCGCTGACGGAGACCCGCCCGCGCGCGATGCCGATCGCAAGGCTCTCCCGCCCCTGGAGGATGCCGTTGGCGACGTCGGAGTCCATTCGCAGCCTGAGCTTCGGCCCCCAGTCAGTCGGCTCGAACATCCAGCGCAGGTAGTGGGCCTCACCCTCGGCGGCCGCGACATCGAGCGTCGACGCGATGTCGGGGAGCTCGAAGCGGATCTTCATCGCGCTGGCGCGGAAGAGGGGGCCGCGACGTCCGTCCGAGTCGAGGGCGCTCAGCGCCTCCTGCAGGACGGCCTGAAAATCGGCGGCGGACTCGAAGTGCGGCGGCGCTTTGGCGCCCTTCTTCTGCTTCAAGACCGTGCCCACACCTGCTCCTCCCCTACCCGTCTGGAGTCTATTCGCACATGGGAGCCGTCGGGGGCGCCTTGATCACCAGAACGCCGCGCCGCGCTCGACCAGGTTCTCGTAGAGGCGCGCCTGGATCGTGTCGCGGATCCGCTCGGAGACATCGAGGAGCACGGTGGGCTCGTCCGCGGCCTCGGGCCCGTACCCCGTGAGGTCGACGGGCTCGCAGAACTCGATCCGCCAGCGCGACGGAAGCGGCACGAGGCCGAGCGGCCCGAGCCACGGGAACGTCGGCGTGATCGGAAAGAACGGCGCACCGGCGAGCCGCGCGAGCGTCCCGCTGTCGGCGAGCTTCGGGTAGATCTCCTCCGCGCCGACCACCGCCACGGGAACGATCGGAGCCCGGGCGCGGAGCGCGGTCTCGACGAAGCCGCCGCGGCCGAAGCGCTGGAGGCGGTAGCGGTCCGAGAACGCCTTCCCGGTTCCCTTGACGCCCTCCGGGAAGACCATCACGAGCTCGTCCTGGCGGAGCAGGCGAAGCGCGTTGTGCGGGCTGGCCGGGGCGCCGCCGACGCGGCGCATGAAGGTCGAGAGGAAGGGCAGCGTGAAGGCCCAGTCGAGAACCAGGAACCGCGGCCAGCGCGGCAGCGGGTGCTCCTTCATGAGGGCGACCGACATCATCGATGCGTCGAACGGGAAGATCGAGCCGGAATGGTTGGCAACGAGAAGCGCGCGTCCGTGAGCCGGGACGTTCTCCACGCCCTTCGCGTGGGTGCGCCACCACACCCGGTAGAGGAGCTCGAAGAACGGATAGACCGCCTCCGCGAAGCCCTCGTCGAAGCCCCACTCGTCCTCGGCGTACTCCCCCCGTAGTCGCCGGACGAGGGCTTCGAGCGCCGCCCCCAGGCGCTCCGGCAGCGCCCCACCCGCCCGCTCGACGGCGCGCAGCGGGTCGAGGCCGTCCTCGATGCCCACCCGGACGCCCTTGATGAAGTCGGCGAGGGCTTCGGCTGCGGCGCTCTGCTCCTGAGTCGACGTCTCGCTCATCGCCCCGTCCCGAGCAGGCGGCCGGCGATCGCGCCGACGTGGAGGGGCGGCGCCACGCGCAGGGAGTCGCTCGTCGCGGCGAGGTCGCGGATCGCGCCCTCGGCGTCGAAGCGCGGCTCGAAGCCGATCTCCTCGCGAAGCCGGCGGTTGTCGACTCCGCGCCCGTAGCGCAGCAGCCGCACCGCGTCGCCGTAGAGCGCCCCGGTCCCGAGCTGCGTGCCGAGCCGCCGCAGCGCGGGACCGAAGAGCGGGTGCGGAACGGGCAGCGCCGGACGGCGCGCCAGCCGCAGGGCCCGGCGCAGCGAGACGGTGCCGTTGGGCGCGACGTTGACGGCGCCGCGGACATCGCTGCGAAGCGCCGCCTCCAACGCCGCCGTCGCGTCGTCCGCGTGAATGAGCTGCAGGCGCGGATCGAAGCCGAGCTGCACCGGAACGACCGGCAGCGTCAGGTAGCGGACCATCGGGGTGTCGAGCGCCGCTCCGATCTCCGGCTGATAGCGCAGCATGCAGCACGAGACCTCCGGGTGCCGGGTCGCGAACGTCGAGAAGTACTCCTCGAGCTCCGAGGCGTCGCGCTGGAAGCGCGTGCGCAGCGGCAGGCGTCTCGCCAGGTCCTCCGTGAAGAACGAGGGTGCGGCGCCCTCGCACCCGTAGATCGCCGCGGAGCCGCGGACGACGATCCGGCTCAGGGTCTCGATTCGCTCACACGCCGCGAGCAGCTGCAGCGTGCCGATCACGTTCACGTCGTGGAGCACCCGAGCCGGCTTGCCCGGCTCCGGGTACCAGAGGATCCCGCAGTGGACCACCGCGTCCGGTTCGGTCCCCGGCAGCAGCCTCGTCAGGAGCGGGCTGCGGATGTCCGCCTCGATGAAGTCCGTCCGCCCGAGGTCGACCGCCGGCGGCACGTTGTCGATCCCGGCGATGTAGGCGATCTCGGGGTCGCGCTCGAGCCGCAGCGCGAGCTCGGTTCCCCAGCGACTCGAGACACCGGTGATGACCACGCGGCGCACAGACGCCATACCTAATCCTCAGGTTTAGCCTTAGCCTGGCTGCGGAGGAGCTCCTCCACCGACGCAAGCCGGCGCTCCAGCAGCTCAAGCCTGCGGGCCACCTCATCGCGGGCCTCCTGCCCACGGCGACTCAACTCGGCTCCTGCCTCCTGCCCGCGTCGCGAAAGCTCGTCGCGGGCGTCCCGCCCCCGTCTCGCCAGCTCATCGAGCAGCTCCGCACGGCGCTCGGCGTCGAGTGCGGCCGAGCCGGCGCGCGCCGAGCGCCCAGCGGCGCCGAGCGTCCGCTCGACGGCGGCGCGCAGCGCGTCGGTCAGCCCGCCCTCGGCGGAGCGGCGATCAGGCTCGCTCACGGCTCGCCGCGGCCCGGATCGCCGCGATGTCGTCGGCGAGGTCGTCGACGCGATCCTCGAGCGCCTCGAGCCGGTCCGAGAGGGAGCGCAGGCGCCGCGTGATCCGCTCGAGGTCCGCGCTCGACGCGATGTTGAGCGCGCCCATGGCGCTGCGCTGCGCCTGCACGGCGCGCTCACCGGCTCCGAGCGCGCGGCCGAGGGCGGTGTTCAGGAGCGGGTTCTCGAGCAGCGCTTGCGCAAGCTCGCCCACAGCCTCCTCCCCCCGCGCCCGGATGCTCGAGTTGGACTGCTCGGATTCGCTCATTCGAAAAATGCCGTGGGGCGCCCTGCAATGCGGGTTGGGCGGGCGAGGTTACCGGGTAAAGGATGCCCCAGAGCCTGCCGATGGGGGATCAGGCTGAAGCGACGCCTGGGATGTGGCGCGCGCCGGCCCCGTCTCGGATAGCTTTCGAAAGCCTGGTTAAACGTTGCAAACCGCCTGGATAACAAGTAGCGTTCGCGCCGTCAGAGGAGACCACCTCGCGCGCTGCCGCGGGGCAGTTCGGGGTGCGTAGGTAATCCATGGGACGGAAGCTGTTTCTGATCACGGTGCTGGTGGTGCTCGGCACCGCGGCCGTGGCTGCCATCGCCAGCGCGGATTCCGTCATCACCACCGGCCAGACGGGCGTCAACGTCAACCTTCCCGGCGGCTCGCAACTGCCGCCGGTCGGCAGCCTGCCGGAGTGCTCCGACCTCAAGGACAACGACGGCGACGGCCTGACCGACCTCGCCGACCCCGACTGCTCGGGGCCCCTCGACACGACCGAGTCCGGCACGAACGGCTCCTCTCCCGGTACGACGACCAGCACCGGCACCACCTCGACCACTCCCTCCACCACGACGACGGGCGGCCACTCCAGCGGCGGCTCGGTCGGCGGTGGTCCCGGCAACGGGACCGGCGGCGGTGGCAGCGGCGGCTCGGTCGGTGGCGGCGGCCAGGGCAGCGGCTCGACCTCAACCTCGGCTGGAGGGCTGGGACACCACGGTCGCGTCGCCCCCTCGCGCGGCGGTCACGTCCGCATCAAGCCGGACGACGAGTCGAAGCCGATGCCGGAGAGCCCGGACCGCAACGCCAACGGCGTTCCGACGAACTCCAACCCCGCCCTCACCATCGCCAACTTCGGCCCGGCTCCGGCGGGCGTTCCTGACTTCATCATCTCCCAGTTCTCGATCCCGCCGTTCCTCCTGCCCATCTACCAGGCCTGCGGCACCCAGTACGGCATCCCCTGGCAGGTGCTCGCCGGGATCAACCGGATCGAGACCGATTTCGGCACCAACCTCAACGTCTCCACCGCGGGCGCGGTCGGGTGGATGCAGTTCCTCCCCTCCACCTGGAAGGCCTACGGCGTCGACGCGAACGGTGACGGGCGAGCCGACCCGTACAACCCGGTCGACGCGATCTGCGCCGCGGCGCGCTACCTGCGGGCCGCGGGCGGCGACAAGGACATCCGCCGCGGGATCTTCGCCTACAACCACGCCGACTGGTACGTCGACGAGGTGCTCCTCTACGCCCGCCAGTACGGGCGGCTGCCCGCCGACCTGATCGGCTCCCTCACCGGGCTCACTGAGGGCGACCGGTTCCCGGTCGCGGCAAACTCCCGCTACGCGGACGACCTCGCCGAGCGCGAGGCGGCGCGTCGCGCGGAGCCGCGCCGCGGCGTCACCGGCAACGTCGCCGACGTCGTCACCAGCTCACCGACCCGCCGCGGCATCAACATCTACTCGCGCGCCGGCGCCCCGGTCGTCGCCGTCAACGACGGCACGATCAAGAGGATCGGCCACTCCAAGCACCTCGGTCGCTACGTCGTCCTCGCCGACGCCTACGGCAACCGCTTCACATACGCGCAGCTCGGCTCGCTCTCGAAGCTCTACCCGGTGCCGAAGAAGCAGCGGATCACGAAGAACTCCTTCAAGATCGTCAACCCGCAGCACGGCTCCAAGGCCGCGCCGGGGGTTGCGAGCGCCGGCCTGAACGGCGCCGTCGCGAAGGTCGCGCCGGCGAAGTCGGCCGGTGCGAGTGCCGCCGCCGCTTCACCGCAGCCCGCCAACACCCAGGACTCCCGGCGCCGGCTTTACGCGCTCCCGGAGCGCAAGCACAACCGCGACCGCGCAGACCTGACCGGCCAGCTGCACAACGGCTCGACCAAGGCCCTGCGCTACCAGACCGCCCGGGCCTACAGCCACGACGTCCTCCGCTACAACAGCAGGACGATGGACCTGAAGACCCTGAAGAAGGGTTCGAAGGTCGTCGCCGGCACGGTCCTCGGCCGCATCGGGTCCTCCGAGGGCCTGGCGCCGCATCTCAACTTCGCGATCAGGCCCGCCGGGCGCGGCGCCCCGAAGATCGACCCGAAGCCCATCCTCGACGGCTGGAAGCTGCTCGAGGACACCTCGATCTACCGGGCCGCCGGCAAGAACCCGTTCGCGAGCACCAGCGTCAGCCAGGCCCTCCTGGCCTCGAAGACGCAGCTCGAGCGGCAGGTCCTCGCCGACCCCCGCGTCTCGATCTACCAGTGCGGCCGCACCGACATCCGCACCGGCCAGATCGACCGTCGCATCCTCGCGGCCATGGAGTACCTCGCCGACAACGGGTTCCGGCTCACGATCACCGCCCTCAAGTGCGGCCACAGCATGATGACCACCTCGGGCTACGTGTCGGAGCACTACTACGGCGACGCCATGGACATCGCGGTGGTCAACGGCATCCCGATCGTTGGCAACCAGGGGCCGGGGACGATCACCGAGGCGGTGATCAAGACGCTCCTGAGGCTCCAGGGCACCATGCAGCCGCACCAGGTCATCTCGTTGATGACCCTCGGCGGCCCGTCGTTCGCCCTGCCTGACCACTACGACCACATCCACGTCGGCTACGCGCCGGAGCCTGGCGACGTCGACTACAAGGGCGGCCCGGGCTCGTCCACCTCGAGCCAGTTCAGCTCGCTGCTCCGCGGCGCCCAGTGGAAGCGCCTCATCGATCGCATCGCCCAGATCAAGAACCCGAAGGTGCCCACCAAGCCGTCGCGGTTCTCGCTGAGCACCCGCAGGGGCGCCGGCGACTGATCACGCGGCCCCGGCACGCCGGCCGGCCGTGAGCGCCTTGCCGTTCGCCTTCGTCCAGTTCGATCTCGCGAGCGGCCACGGCCTGACGCCCGGGCGCTATCCCGTCAGGCCGCCGAACAGGCCCGACGGCGAGCCCGAGGACATCCTGGTTCTCGAAACGGTCGATGCGCCGGTCGGCCGCCCGCGCAGGCGCCGGGGGAGAGCACGGCCGCGCGAGATCGCAGCCGCCGAGGACATCCCCGCGATCCCGATCCGCCGCGCCACGGTCGTCCGCGCCGACCCCTTCGCCGACGAGGCCGCGGCCAGGACGTGGCTGGCGAGCGCGAAGGGTGACGCGGCCGCCCTGCGGGCAACCGTGAGGCACGGCCTCGTGGTCCTGAACCGCGCGCTTCACGCGCACCGCGCCGCGGCGCAGGACGCCTACGTCCCGGACGTCTCGGAGGAGACGGTGCTGACGGTGAGGATCGGTTACGGGCTCGGCGAGGCGCTCGCCTCGGGCCGCTGGACGGAGGCGGTCGAGCTGCCCTCCGACGACCCTCGCGTGCAGCGCGTGGAATCGCTTCGTCCCCAGGAGCGGGTGGCCCGTGTCCTTGGGGGTCACGAGGAGGTGGACGCCTGCGAAGCGCTCCTGTTGCGCGCCCGCGCCGACCTCGACGCCGGCCGCGTGCGCGAGGCCGCGCTGGAGCTCTCGAGCGGCGTGGCGGCGTTGCTGGTCGAGCTCGCCGAGACCGGCGGCCCCGACCAGGCAGCCGACCTGGCCGACCTCGAGGCGCGCCGCGACGAGCTCGTCGCCGCTGCCAAGACCGCGCTTCGAGCCCCTCCGGACACCGGCGAGCTCGAGGAGACCCTGGACGTGGCCGAGCGCGTGATCCGCCGTCGCCGGATCCTCGGCTGAGCCCGATCGGCTCAAGCTTCGCGCTCGAAACGCCGATCTTTGGCGTGTGGCCCGTGTCTTTGCGATCACCGGCATGCTCGCCCTGCTCCTCGGCGCCTCCGGGCTCGCCTTCTGGGGAGATTCCGTTGGCGACGCCAGCTTCGTGATCGCCCTCTCCCTGCTGATCGCGCCGCTTTGCGCGCTTGGAGCCGTGGTGAGCCGCGCGCACGGCCGACACCATCGGGCGGGGGTATTGATCGTCGCGCTCCTGGCGGTGATGGGCGTCAGCGGGCTCAGCGACCACCGCACCCTGACGGCCGTCTCCGGGCTGGCGCTGCTGCTCTTCGTCTTCGCCGCGCTGGCGTGGGCCTTCGAGCCCGACTACCGGCGGGCGAGGCCGAGCGCCTCCCACACCTCTTCGGCGGCAAGCGAGCCGGCAAGGACGTCGCAGCCCTCCAGCTCGACGCCGGCGACGGAGGGGACCCCGATGACCCGCAGGCCGGCCGCCACCGCGGCGCCGACGCCGGGTCGAGAGTCCTCCAGGGCGAAGGTCGCGGCAGGCTGAGCTCCGAGGCGCCGGCACGCCTCGAGGTACAGGTCCGGGCTCGGCTTGGGGTCGAACCCGTCGTACGGCGTGACCGTGAACTCGAAGCGCTCGTCCAGGCCGGTGGGCCCGATGACCGCCCGGACGAACGCCGGGGGCGAGTTCGAGACAAGCCCGATCCGCACGTCCGCCTCGAGGAGCGCCTCGACGAGCTCGACGGCGCCGGGCATCGGCTCCCCCCCGCCCTGAGCCTCCAACATCACGAGCTCGTTGAGCTCGGCGATCAGCGCCTCGGCCCTGTCCGGCTCCTCAAGGAGCTCGGCGAGAATCGGCCCCGCGACCGTCGACGACGTGCCGACCAGGCGAAGCTTGTGCTCGGGGGTGAAGTCTCGCCCGCGCCGCTCGAAGAGCTTGCGCTCGGCGCGCGTCCAGAGGGTCTCCGTGTCGAGGAGCAGACCGTCGTTGTCGAATGCGACGGCGGCCGGGAGGCTCACGACTCGAGCGCTGCGAGCACGGCGCCCAGGTCCGCGACGACGTCCCCGTCGAGGCGAACGGCGGCGTCGCGGTCGTATGGCGTCGCGCTCCGGGTGACGATCGCAACCCGGCCACCGGCGCCGAGCGTCAGCTCCGGCAGGGCCGCGACCGGATGCACCTCGAGCGAGCTGCCGATGCAAATCAGGAGGTCGGCGCTCGCACAGAGCTCCTGAGCCCGTCCGATCGCGGCCTCGGGCAGGAGCTCGCCGAAGAGCACCACGTCCGGCTTCACCTTCCCCTGGCAGCCCGGGCAGGTCGCCACGCCGTCGGCGTCGAACAGCGCGTCCACCTGCTCGAGCGGATAGCGCGAGCCGCACGTGGTGCAGCTCGACGTCGCAATCGAGCCGTGGACCTCCACGACCTCCCGCGAGCCGGCCTTGCGGTGCAGGCGATCGATGTTCTGGGTGATCACCGCCCGCAGCAGCCCGCGCTCCTCGAGCGTGGCCAGCGCCCGGTGCGCCGGGTTCGGTTCCTTGTCGCCGAGCGTGGCGAAGCGCGGGCGGTAGTAGTCCCAGAACGCCCCGGTGTCGCGATGAAAGGCGTCGATGTGAGCGACCTTCATCGGGTCGACCTTCGTCCACAGGCCGGTTCCTGGGGTGCGGAAGTCCGGGATCCCGGAGGGCACCGAGATCCCGGCACCCGTCAGTGCGACGGCCGATCGCGAACCGAGGATGAGCTCCGCCAGCCGCCGGGCCTCGCCCTGCGGACTGCCGACTGCGGGCTGCTCTACCTGCCCTGCCACTTCGGGGTCCGCTTGCCGAGGAAGGCGGCGATTCCCTCCTTGCCGTCCTCGGAGAGGAACGCCTTGGCGAATCCGTCCTTCTCGGCCTCGATCCCGTCGTCGAGATCACCCTTGTTGGACACCTGCTTGATCTGCTCAACGGCCACCGGCGCCTGCCCGGCGAGCCGCCGCGCCCACAGCATCGCCGTGTCGAACAACTCGTGATCGGGGACCACGCGCTGCGCGAGGCCGTGCTCGAGCGCGTCGAGGCTGGAGATGGCGTCGCCCACGAGGTTCATTTCCAGGGCCTTGGCGGGGCCGACGAGCTTCGGCAGCCGCTGGGTGCCGCCGAAGCCGGGGATGATCCCGAGCTTGATCTCCGGCTGGCCGAACACGGCCGACGCCGCGGCGATCCGGAAGTCGCAGGCCATCGCCAGCTCGCAGCCGCCGCCGAACGCGAGCGCGTTGACGGCTGCGATCGTTGCGATCCTCCCGGTCCCGAGCTCGCGCAGCAGGCTGTGCCCGCCCGCGGAGACCTCGGCCCCCTTCTCGGGATCCGTCTTCGTGAACGACTTGATGTCCGCACCGGCCGAGAAGACCACCGGAACCGTCGAGCACACGAGCAGCGCGTGGATGTCGCCGGCGTCGTTGACCCGCCTCCAGACGGTGCCGAGGTCCTCGATGAGCTGGGGCGAGATCGCGTTCATCGGCGGGTTCGCGAGCCAGGCGATCGCCACGTCGCCGCGCGTCTCGAGCTTCACGGTGTCCGTCTGCTCGCCCTCGTCGGGCTGGGGGTACGGGTAGAAGCCCTGGCCCGTCTTCAGGCCGAGGCGTCCCTGCGCCACCAGCCGCCGCAGCAGCCGCGGGGGCTCGAAGCGCTCGCCGCGCTCGGCCGCCAGCTTCTCGAGCCGCTCGTAGACCACGTCGAGGCCGTCCATATCCGCCTTCATCAGCGGCGGGAAGATCCCGCGGCGCGGGTCCATCCCGGCCCCGGCCATCATCCCGAGGTCGATGTCGCGAACGTTCGCGACGCCCTCCTCGAGCAGGAGGCAGGACTCGACCAGCGCCTTCGAGCTGAAGAGCTCGGCGAGCTCCTCTGGGGGATCCGCGTCGCCGGGGACCTGCGGCTCGCCGTCCTTGTAGAGGCCCTCGCCGCCGGTCTTCAGGCCAAGCTTGCCCTCCTCGACGCGCTCCTTCATGCCCTTGTGGACGTAGAAGCTGTCTCCGTAGGCGTCGTTCAGGTGTTCGGCGACGTGCACGATCGTGTCGAGGCCGAGCATGTCGCCGAGGATGAACGGGCCCATCGGCGCGGTCTTCGCCTCGGCCACGGCCTCGTCGATCTTCTTGATCGAGAGCCCCTTCTCCTCCTGCTCGCGCCAGACCTCGCCGACCGCCGAGTTGAGGATGCGGTTGACGACGAAGCCCGGCACCTCCTCGCAGGTGATCGGCTGCTTGCGGATCGCCTGGGCAAAGTTGGAAGCCGCCTGAAGGGTCTCCTCGGTGGTGTCCTCGCCCGCGACGATCTCGACCAGCGGCATCACGGACGCCGGGTAGAAGAAGTGGAAGCCGCAGACCTTGTCCGGCCGCAGCGTCGCGAGCCCCATCTCCGTGATCGAGAGCGACGAGGTGTTCGAGGCGAGGATGGCGTGCCCGGGCGTTACCGAGTCCAGCTCGGCGAACACCTGCTGCTTGATCTCCATCTTTTCGGGAGCGGCCTCGATGACGAAGTCGACGTCCCCGAAGGCGTCGTAGTCGAGCGCGCCCGTGATGCGGCCCATGGTGGCCTCGAGCTGCTCGTCGGCCTCCTCCTGGCTGATCTTCTCCTTGGCGACGAGCTTGTCGACGCTTGCCTTGGTGAGCGATCGCGCCTTCTCGAGCCCCGCGTCGACGAACTCCTGCTTGACGTCCTTGAGGACGACCTCGACGTCCGCCGCAGCGATCACCTGGGCGATCTCCCCGCCCATCGTGCCGGCCCCGACGACGGCGGCCTTGAATACGAACAAACCAGTCTCCGATCAGAAGGTTTCGACGTTTCCGGCGGCGGAGCGTATCGGCCAGACGCTAGGTCTCGATCTCCAACCGCAGGGCCGTGAGCGAGCGCGCGAGGGATGCGCGCATCTGGGAGCGCGCGAAGAACAGGTCGCTCAACGCCGCGAAGGGGCCGGCGGAGCGCAGCTCGTAGGTGAGCTCGACGGAGACCCTCGTCGCGCCGTCCTGCTCGCTGAACTCGGTCTCGAGGCGTCCGGTCGTCTCCGGGTCCTCGTAGGTGACCGCGTGGCGGCTCTCCGGGACGTGCTCGACAACCCGCTCGCGGACCTCGCCGCGCCCGGCGCGCCCCGACCGCCACACGAGCTCGCCACCGACCTCGGGGTAGCCGGCGCTCGAGACGAGCGCGGCGAACTGGTCCGCCCACGCCGGCCAGCACCGGGGGTCGAAGTAGAGCCGCCAGACGTCGGCTCGCGGGGCGGCGATCGTGACCGCGCTACTTACCGTCGCCATCGTAGATCTCGCGCTTGATCAGCGAGACCGAGCGGATCACGGAGTCGAGGAACGGCTCGACCTCGGCCAGCAGGCGGCGGTATTCGCGCCGGCCCTTCGCCGTGATCGAGTAGTAGCGGCGGCTGCGCCGGTCAGGGTGCTCCCAGCGTCCCGCGATCATCCCCTGGGCTTCGAGGCTGCGGAGCAGCGGATAGATGGTGTTGGGGTTGGCGGAGATGACGCCCTCGGTCATCTCCTCGATCGCCTCGATCAGCCGGTTGCCGTAGCCCGGTTCCTCGGAGAGCAGATGCAGGACGAGCAGCGGGAACAGGTCACGGCGACGGATCTCCCCGCCGAAGACGTCCATCGATCGCCCCGGGCGACCGCGTTGCCGAGCCGGCTCGGGCCTGCCGCGTTCGTGTGCGGAGCGCGCTGCCCGGGCGACCGCGTCGGCCTTTGCCCCCTCGCGACTCCCGCGCCCCTTGGCCATGGGCTCGACTATAGGGGTAGGCCTCCCGCCGTCCGGGCAAGTGACGGACGTCACCTTTCCTCGTGGCGACCCGCACTACACTCGGGCACCGCTGCCACCCGCCACCGGAGGAGAGCCCATGTCCGGCATGCAGACATCAGA
This sequence comes from uncultured Actinomycetes bacterium, assembly GCA_963740625.1. GTDB lineage: Bacteria > Actinomycetota > Thermoleophilia > Solirubrobacterales > 70-9 > JAWVFM01. Next base: position 485,938 of record CAVUEV010000003.1, on the reverse strand, counting down.
CCGCAACCAGATCGAGAGGGTCGACCTGAGCGTTCCCAGCACCGGCCTCAAGCTTCGGTCCACGAGGGGACTGACCGTCTATGCGGTTGTGGGCGCCGTGATCCTTGCCGCGCTCGGCTACTGGGCCGTCAAGGAGATCGACGGCTGGGCGAGCATCCTCGTCCTCGGCGCGATCATCCTGACCACGATCGGACTCGTGATCGCGGTGCGCCCGGGGCGCCGCACGCCCTGGGGCTGAGCCCTCTGACACCACTTGCGGCCGCCTTCGGCGGCCTTACACGCTGCTTTCGGAGCTAAAGCTCCTCAAACCATCTATGCGACCGCCGCGGCGGTCTCGGACTGAGCCTGCTCGACCTCGGTCTCCTTGGTGGTCTGCTCGAGCTCCTGAGCGTCGACGTTGCGGCCCATCAGCACCTCCTTGGCGATGACGAGTCGCTGGATCTGCGACGTGCCCTCATACAGCTGCATGATCTTCGCGTCGCGCATGAGCTTCTCGACCGGGTAGTCCTTGATGAACCCGTAGCCGCCGTAGACCTGGACGGCGTCGACCGCGACCTCCATCGCCGAGTCGGCGGCGAAGCGCTTGGCGTGCGACGAGGCGAGCGTGTTGCGCCGGCCCTGGTCGAGCTGCACCGCCGACTGCCACGTGAGCAGGCGCGCCGCCTCGACCTTGGTCGCCATGTCGGCGATCATGAACGCGACCGCCTGGTGCATGGCGATCGGGACGCCGAACTGGACGCGCTCCTTCGAGTACTCGGCGGCGAACTCGAACGCCGCGCGAGCGATTCCGGTGGCCATCGCCGCGACGCCGGGGCGGGTCCGGTCGAGGGTCATCATCGCGAGCTTGAAGCCCTTGTTCTCCTCGCCGAGGAGGTTGGTGGCCGGGATCTCGGTCTCGTTGAAGGTGATGGTCGCGGTGTTTGAGGCCCGCTGGCCCATCTTGTCTTCCTTCTTGTCCACGGTCACCGTGTCGTCCTTCGGCACGACGAAGGCAGAGATGCCGCGGTGGCCGGCGTCCTTGTCGGTCTTGGCGTAGACGGTGAACCAGTCGGCGTAGCCGCCGTTGGTGATGAAGCACTTCGAGCCGTTGATGACGTACTTGTCGCCCTGCTTGACGGCGGTCGTCCGCATCCCCGACACGTCGGACCCCGCGTCCGGCTCCGTCAGGCAGAACGACGCGAGCTTCGGCTCCTCGGTGAGCATGCCCAGGAACTTCTGCTTCGTCTCTTCGGAGCCACCGAGCGCCACCGGCGCGGCGGCGAGGCCGTTGGCCATCAGGCTCGTGCCGATCCCGGAGCAGCCCCAGCCGATCTCCTCTTCGATCAGGCAACCGGAGAGGTAGTCGAGCCCCGGACCGCCGTACTCCTCCGGCGTGTGGGTGTTCATGAGGCCGACGTCCCAGGCCTTCTGGATGATGTCCTGAGGCCAGGTTCCGTCCTTGTCGTACTCCCAGGCGACCTTGCGGATCTCCTTCTCGGCGAAGTTGTGTGCGAGCTCGCGCAGATCCTTCTGCTCGTCGGTCAGGGTGAAGTCAACCACTGCTCTTCAGGCTCCTCGATTCGGTGAATAACTTGCGGACGCCTCCGGCGTCCTGTCCTTGCGGCGCTTCGCGCCTTACACGCTTGTTTCGGACCTAAAGGTCCTCACTCAAAATCCAATGCTGCTTTCGGAGCTAAAGCTCCTCGGCACAGACCATTGACTGACCAGTCAATCAGGTGCCAAAAGGATAGCGGAGCGGGAAGTGGGCGGACGAGGGTTGAGGCAGCGCCTAACCTTGGCCTCGTGCCGGTTGCCCTGTCGAACGGCGACGTGATCCTGATCATCGTCTTCGTGACGATTCCACTGGGCCTGATCAGCTTCGTGGTCGGCGCGAGGAACGCCCTCGACGAGATCGGCAGGGGGCCGTTCGCCATGGACCACGATCCGGTGTCCTCGGAGGAGGGCGGGCCGCTGCCCACGACTCCCGCGGCCCGGGAGGCCGAGATCCGCCAGATGCTCGAGGCGAAGGCCTACCGCCAGCGCGCTCGGGGCCAGGCTCCCCTGGACGTCGACGCGGAGCTTCAGCGGCTTCTCGACGACACCGCCGTGGACCTCGGCCAGGACGCGGCGCTGCGCGCGGAGGTGCGTGACCTCGTCGTCGCCCGTAACCACCGCCGTGTCCGCGCCGGCAAGGAGCCGCTCGACGTGGATGCGGAGATCGAGCGCCAGCTGCGCGACCTCGAGAACCTGGGTCAATAGGATCAGGCCGGTGAGCACCGACTCCGAAAGCCACATCGTCGAGGTCGAGGAGCTCTTGGTCCGCCCCGGGACCTACTTCAACCCCCAGACCGAGGTCGTCGTGGTGGTCGACGACTCCCCCTCGCTGGACCAGGAGATCTTCAACATGGAGGCCTACGAGGGCGCCGACTGGGTCCGGATCTCGGACGAGGTCCCGGTCGACGAGGACGCACTGGACGTCACCATCCAGGAGTTCCAGACCGCCTATCACCCCGGCGCTTCCGACTCCGTCTCCGAGACCGCGCTCGAGCAGGGGGACGCGGAGTACGACGAGGGCGAGGAAGGGCAGGATCCAGGCCGCGAGGACCTCGTCGAATGAGCGAGTACACCGTCGTCAGGCGCGAGGAGGCGTTCGACGCGATGTCGGAGTACCCGGGCTTCGGCGAGATGCGCTTCTACACGTCCGCCGCCGACGCCGAGCAGGTGGCGATCACGTGGCGCCTCATGCCGCCGGGACCGGGCGGCCGCGGCTCCTATGGCCACCGGCACGGCGACCAGGAGGAGATCTACCTCGTCGTCCGCGGGAAGGTGAAGTTCAAGGTCGGGGATGACGTCTTCGAGGCCGGCCCGCACACCGCGGTGCGGGTGGCCACCGACGCGTTCCGCTCCGTGCACAACGACTCCGACGAAGAGGCGGAGATGGTGATCTGCTCGGTGCGAGCCGAGGGCGCGGCGGCCGAGCCCGAGATGACGCCCGACTTCTGGCCAGAGGAGGAGTAGACGTGCTTGCGGAGGGCGACGCCGCCTAGGCGAAGCCGAAGACCAGCGCCAGCAGCGTGTAGATGGCCAGCAGCTGAGCGCCCTCGAACCAGGTCGACTCGCCTTCACTAGCGACGTAGTTCGCGATCAGCGCGGCGAAGAGCATCGCGACGACCTCGAGGCCGTTGAGGACGAACGGCATCGGCCCGGGGCCGATGAAGAAGGACACGACGACCAGAAGCGGCGCGACGAACAGGCCGATCTGCGCGCTGGAGCCGATCGCGATGTTGATCGAGAGGTCCATCTTGTCCTTGCGCGCGACGACGACCGCGACCCAGTGCTCCGCGGCGTTGCCCACGATCGCGACGATCACGGCGCCGATGAAGAATTGCGAGAGCCCGATGCTGTGCGACGCCGCCGTGATCGAGTGGACCAGGACCTCGGACATGACGGCGACCGCCACCCCCGCGATGCCCAGCATGATCACGGACGTCCGCACGCTCCACCCGAGCGTCTCCTCGCCCTCGGCGTCGATCTCGTCCGGCGGGTTGAAGAGCCGCCGATGGGTCTTCAGCGAGAACATCAGGCCGATGAGGTAGGTCCCGATCAGGACCAGGGAGATCGCAAGCGAGAGGTGCTCGATGGTGGCGCCGAAGTCCACGCGCTCGTCCCCGGGAAGCGGGAGTGAGCCGCCGCTGACGAGTTGGAAGACGGCGGGCATCACCGCCCCCGCGGCAGCGAGCAGAAGCATCGTCGTCTGCACGTTCGCCGCCGTGCGATCGAACGTCTGCTTCTCGCGGCCGACCCCGCCGACGAACATCGCCGCGCCCATCACCAGCAGGACGTTGCCCATCACCGAGCCCACGAGCGTCGCCTTGACGACCTCGTGCAGGCCCTTGCCGAGGGCGAAGAGGGCAATGATCAGCTCGGGTGCGTTGCCGAAGGTGACATTGAGAAGGCCGCCGATCCCGGGTCCGCTGCGCGCCGCGAGCTCCTCCGTCGCGGTGCTCATCAGCGAGGCCGTCGGGATGATCCCGAGCGCAGACGTGAAGAAGACGGCGACGTCGCTGGCGCCGGCGATCGACAGGGCGAGCGCCAACGGGATGAAGGGAACGAGAAGGTAGGGCCAGCCGGAGCCGAGGAGGAACGACCTGTTCAGAGCCCGGCCCACGTGGCGGGGACCTTAGAGGTCAGGTCCGCTGCCTTCCGCCCGCCGCGGCTGTCAGCTTCGGGCTACTGCAGCAGCTTCAGGCACTTGTTGGCCGCCTGCGGGTCGCCTGATTGCGCCGCCTTGGCCACGCATGCCGAGTACTTGGCCTGAGTACTGGACGACGGGCCGCCCGACGAGCCGCCGCTCGGCAGCGACGACGTCGCACCGCCGAGCTGGCCGAGGATGCCACCGCCGCCGAGCTGCTGGATGAGATCGGAGAGCGGCTTGGTGTTGGACGGCGCCGTGATCGTCTGCGGGTTGTTGACGTCCGAAAGCGTGACCGAGAAGTCGATCTTGAGGTCGTCGATCCCGCTCGCGGCGGCCGGCGGCGGCTGGAGGTCCAGAGAGACCGCGAGCTTGCGCAGAACCTTGTCGTCGCTGCCGGAGTACACGTCGATGTGGGCGTCCTTGATGAACTGCGACGCCTGCTGGAGCGTCTGCGGGTTGATGTTCTGGGCGGCCGCGCCGGGGACGTTCTGCGCGACCTTGCTGAGGTCCGCGAGGATCTTCGACACGTCGGCGTCGCCGGTGATGTGGATGGTGGACTGACCCTCGACGTCCGTGGTCCCGGCGTTGCTCACGTTCGTGAGCCAGGTCGACGGGTCGATGCCCAGCTGCTGGAGAACCGAGGACGCGTTCGAGGAGCCGGACCCGCTCGACTGCGCGGACTGGGCCTGGGCCTCGTAGGCGCTCTTGAACTGCTGGAAGGTCGCGGAGGGAACCTCGTAGGCCTGGTTCTGGTAGGTGACGAAAGCAGCGTCGGTCGTCGCCGTCAGTCCACCCTCGAAGTTGACGCTCTGCCCGGCGCCCGAGCCCGAGACCTTGGCGGTCAGGTCGAGTTGCGGGAACGACGTCGGCCCCTCGCTTTCGAACGGCCCGTCGATCGAGGCCGAGAAGTTCCCGGACTGGCTTCCGGAGGCGTCGGCCGAGAGGCTGACGTTGAGGTTGCCGCTCGTGACCTTGGTGTCGTTGTTGAAGGTGTCGTGGAGGACCTGCTGGGGGTCCTCGCTCGAGCTGCTGCTGCTGCTGCCGCAGGCCGCAAGCACGACCGGAACGACGAGGGCGAGGATCAAGAGGAAGATGCGGGCCGGGTGGCTTCTCAAAGCGTTGCGCTCCTGCGGTTGGGGCCGACCAAAATAGCGAACGCTCCCGAACGGGTCGAGAGCGCTGCTCGGCGGCGTGCGTCTGTGAACGAGATCACACGGGGCGCGCGGGCAGTCTCGTATCGTTCGCCACGTGGAAGGGAGAGTCTGCCCGGAGTGCGGCGCCGATAACCCGGAGCGCGCGCGCTTCTGCATGGACTGCGGGGCCGGCCTCTCGCCGGCGTGCCCCGCCTGCGGCGCCGAGAACCCCCCGCGCGCCAAGTTCTGCATCGAGTGCGGCACGGCGCTCGCCGGGGCAGCCTCGAAGCAGGCGACCCGTCGCGCGCCCGAGCCCGCGGCGGCGCCGCCCGAGGAACGGCGCAAGGCCACCGTTCTCTTCGCCGACCTGTCCGGCTACACGGCGGTGGCCGAGCGGATGGACCCCGAGGCCGTCAAGTCGATGGTCGAGGGCGCGCTGCGGCGGCTGGGCGTCGAGGTGTCCCGCTACGGCGGGACCATCGACAAGTACATCGGCGACAACGTGATGGCGGTCTTCGGCGCGCCGGTGGCGCACGAGGACGACCCCGAGCGCGCCGTGCGGGCGGGCCTGGCGATGCAGGCGGCGATGGAGGAGATCAACCAGCGCGTCGCCGAGGCCGCCGACGCGAGCTTCTCCCTGCGCGTGGGGATCAACTCCGGCGAGGTGCTCGCAGGGCGGATGGGCTCCACCTACACGGTGATCGGCGACGCGGTCAACGTCGCCGCCCGCCTGCAGGCCGCCAGCCGGCCGGGCAGCGTCACCGTCGGGCAGACGACGTGGCGCCTGACGAGACGGGTGATCGACTACACGGAGCTCGAGCCGCTGACGCTCAAGGGCAAGGCGGAGCCCGTGCCGGCCTGGGAGGCGCAGCGGGTGATCGTCGCCGGCCCGACGCTGCGGTCCGCCCTCCACGCCTCAAGCCTCGTTGGTCGCCGGGAGGAGTCCGCCCTGCTCGAGTCGCTCCTCGAGCGGACCGTCAACGAGAGCCGGCCCAACCTGGTCACCATCATCGGCCAGGCGGGTGTCGGGAAATCCCGGCTTCTGCGCGAGCTCGCCGATTACGCTGCCGCCCGCCCGGAGAAGCCGGCGGTTCGGGTCGGCCGCTGCCCGGCCTACGGCTCGGGGCTCTCCTACTGGGCCCTCACGGAAATCGTTCGCGGCCAATTCGAGATCGCCGACACCGACGACTCCCAGGCCGCCTGGGGAAAGCTTCTGCGCGGCGTCGAGAAGCTCGTCTCCGACGACGAGACGGGCGAGCCCGTCGAGCGGGTGGCGGCGGCGATGGCGCGGCCGCTCGGCATCGAGCCTCCCGCGGAGCTCGCGGCCGAGGGCGAGGACCCGGAGCAGATCCGCGACCGCCTGTTCTGGGCGGTTCGCTCGGTGATCGAGGCCGGGTCGCGCCAGCGCCCGCTCGTCCTCGCGATCGAGGACATCCACTGGGCTGACGAGGGGATGCTCGACCTCATCGAGTACCTGGCACGCTTCGTCCGCGGGCCCGCCCTGGTCGTCTGCCTCGCCCGCGACGAGCTGCTCGACCGCCGGCCGGGCTGGGGCGGCGCACGCCTCAACGCCACCAACATCTCGATCGAGCCGCTCGGCGGCGAGGACGTTCGCGAGCTCGTCGGCGGCCTGCTCGGCGAGTGCGACTTCCTCAACGGCAATCGCTCCTCCCTGGTCGCCGAGATCGCCCAGCGCTCCGGCGGCAACCCGCTGTTTGCCGAGGAGATGGTCAACCGGCTCGTCGAGGAGGGCGCGGCCGACCCGGAGGCGCTTCCCGAGACCGTCCACGCGGTGCTCGCCGCCCGGCTCGACTCGCTGAGCGCTCCGGAGCGACGCGTGGTCCAGCACGCCGCGGTGGTCGGCGAGGTCTTCTGGGAGGGGTCGCTCGACAGCCTCGCCGTCGAGGAGGGGATCGAGCTGCATCCGGCGATCGCGTCGCTCGAGGAGAAGGGGCTGATCGCGCCCACGGCGGGCAGCCGCCTCGCCGGAGAGCGCGAGTACTCCTTCAAGCACGCCCTCATCCGCGACGTCGCCTACTCCACGCTGCCCAAGTCGGTGCGGGCGCGAAAGCATGCGGCCGTCGGGGCGTTCATCGAGGCGCGCGCCGCGGACCGCTCCGAGGGGGTCGCCGGCATGGTGGCCGAGCACTACGGGCGTGCGGCCGTCCTCGGCGAGGACGCCGACCTTGCCGACGAGGAGCTCGCGGAGATCACCCGCAAGGCCATCGCTTCGCTGAAGGCCGCGGGCTCGCTGGCCGCGTCGCTCTACTCGAACCTCGAGGCCGTGGGCCACTACGAGATGGCGCTGTCGCTGCGACGCGGCCTCGATGCCGGGACCAGGGTGGAGATCGCCGAGAAGCTCGGCGATGTGGCCCTGCGCCTCGGCCGCGTCGACCGAGCGACCGAGCTGTGGGAGCTGTGCCTTGCCCACAACCGCCGCGAGGAGGACCTGGCGCGGGTGGGCGACCTTCACCGCAAGATCGGCGCCGCGCTGTGGCACAAGGGCGATCGCGAGGGATCGATCGAGCACTACCAGCGCGGTATCGACCTGCTGAAGGACGGCCCGCCCTGCCTCGAGCTGGTCCGCCTCTACGAGGAGGCCGCCTCGCTTTACATGCACACCGGCGACAACATGCTCGCGATCTACGCGTCGGAGAAGGCGCTGCGGCTGGCCGAGCGCCTCGGCGAGGCGGCCGCCGCCAGCCGCGCCCACGGGATCTTCGGGCGGGTGTTCGGCCGGATCGGCGACACCGAGCGCGCGCGGGAGAACCTCGAGCGCTCCGTCGAGCTCGCCCGCGAGTCGGACCCCGGCGAGGCCGTCCGGGCGCTCCTGACCCTCGGCTACCACCGCGAGGTCTCCGAGGCCGACTACGCCGGCGCGGCGGACGCCTATCGCGAGGCGCTCAGCCTCGCCGAACGCACCGGCGACCTGCCGAGCCAGGTCGAGCTCCACGGCAGCCTCGGCCAGCTCGCGGTGCACCGCGGCGACTGGGAGGAGGTCGAGCTTCAGGCGCGGGCGTCGGGCGACCTCGCCGAGCGCGAGGGCCTGACCGGCAAGCTCTGCTTCCCCTACCTGATGCGCGGCTGGCTGGCCTGGAGGGAGGGCGACCTCGGCGGCGCCGAGCGTTTGCTGCGCCAGGCCGCCGAGCTCGCCGAGCAGGTCGGGCGCTCGGAGGTTGCCTTCCAGGCGCTCTTCGCGCTGGCGGCGACGCTGCGCCAGCGCGACGACCACGCCCGCGCCGAGGACACGCTGGTCCGCGCCCTCGACCTCTGCGAGCGCGCCGGGCTGGTCGCCCAGTCGATCGAGGCGATCTCCGCCCGCGCCGTCGTCCTGGCGCTGTCCGGGAAGGTCGACGCCGCCGAGGAGGCAGCCGAGGAAGCCGAGCGGCTCGCCGGGCGGCTCCGCTACCCGGTCGGCAAGGCGGCGAGCCTCGGCGCCAGGGGCCTCACCGAGGCCGACCCGAAGGCCGCCGCCGCCGCCCTCGTCGAGGCGCGCGAGGCCTGGCTCGAGCTCGGACGTCCGCTGGACGCCGCCCGCTGCGATTACCTGCTCGGCCGTCGCCTGCTCGAGGTCGATCCCGCCGCCGCCCGGGAGGCGCTGGAGCGCGCTGCCGACGCCGCGGACGAGCTCGGAGTCGAACACCTGGCCGAGCGCGCTCGCTCTTTGGCGTAGACCGCGCCTGTTAGCCTCGCGGCATCTTGGCCAGCGAGGGGCAGACCGAGAGCGCTCCGCGAGGCCTCCCGGCGCTCGGCTCGATCCTCAGCCTGCAGCGGACCCTCGCCGACGCGCTCGGCGACATCCGCAGGATCGCCGATGGCATGAACATGCTGCCGGAGCTCGCCAGGCTGCTGAGTGGGATCGAGGACAGGGTGACGTCGATGGACGCCGAGGTCCGCGAGATGCGCGGAGCCGTCGAGAAGCTCAACGTCCAGGTGGACGCGCTGAAGGAGAGCGTCGACGACATGTCCGAGCCGCTCAGCGAGATTGGCCACACTCTCCACCCCCTGCGCCGCTCGGCGACCAGGATCGGGAGGCTCGGCCGCCGCAAGGGCGACGACGCCGATCCGGCGGCGGAGCAGGCCGCGGACGAGTCCTAAGCTTCGAGCCGTGTCGCGGCTAGAGCTCGATGACGGGGCCGAGCTCCACGTCGAAGAGCGAGGCGAGGGGCCACTGGTCGTGCTGGCCTCGTACTGGTCGATGCACCCGAGCATCTTCGAGCCGCTGACGGCGGAGCTCGAGGGCGATCACCGCGTCGTGCGCTTCGACGACCGCGGCGCCGGTGCTTCGACCCGGTTGGGCCCCTTCGACCTCGAGACGGCCAGCGCAGACCTCGCGGCGGTCATCGAGGCCGGCGGCGGCGGCGCCGTGATCGTCGCCATCGCCGACGGCTGCAACCGCGCCGTCCGGGTCGCCGCCGACCGGCCGGAGCTGGTCGAGGCCGTCGTGACGGTGGGTGGGGCCCCGATGACCGCGGATTCGCTCGTCGAGTCCGACTCGCTGATCTCCTCGCGGTCGGTCGTCGACGCGTTCTCCGAGATGGCCGAGACCGACTACCGCGGGGCGCTGCGCACGATGATCGCCAGCGCGAACGAACAGCTCACCGACGAGGACGCGATCCGCGAGCGGGTGCGGCTTCAGGAGTCCTACTCGCCGGCCGAGTCGGCGGTGCCGCGACTTCGCGCCTGGGTCGCCGACCGCGACTCGGAGGGCTACGCGAAGCGCGCTGCGGACCGCCTGTGGTTCCTCTCCGCGCCGGGCATCGGCGGTCCCTGGTTCCCGCGGGGCGACGACTACCGAGCGCTGATCGAGCGCGTGCTGCCGGGCGCGCACGTGGAGTCGATCGACGACGGCGTCGTCACCCGCCCGGATCAGACCGCTGCGATCGTCCGGCGAATCACCGCGGCCGCCGCCCTGCCGCGGTGATCCACGAGCGCCACTTCACGGTCGCCGAGGCGAACGCGGCGCTGCCGTGGATCCGCCCGCGGATCGAGACCCTGCGCGAGGCACGCGACCGGCTCGGCGATCGCGACGCGCACGAGGCGCTCGGCGAGGCGGCCCCGACCAACGGCGGCGGCGCCCACGGAAAGACCGTCGGGGAGGGCTTCCTCGAGGTGCGCCGGCTGCTCGGCGAGATCTCGGCCGCCGGCATCGTCCTGCGCGACCTCGACCGCGGGCTGATCGACTTTCCCTCGCTTCGCGACGGCCGGGAGGTCTACCTCTGCTGGGAGCTCGGCGAGTCGACCGTGGCCTTCTGGCACGACATGGACGCGGGATTTGGCGGCCGCGAGCCAATCGACTGATCCGGCGGGCGCCGAGCGCCTGCGGCGTCCAGGCTGGCGCCTGCCGGGGGTCCGGCTCGCCGCCATCGGCGCGCTCGTCGTGTTCGGCAGCCTGGTCCTGCCCTGGTACGGCGTCTCGCTGCAGCTCTTCCAGGTGATCACCGAGTCGGGGCTGAGCGCCTTCGGCGCCGGCGCGCTCGCCCTCGTCTTGACCGCCGGGTCGGCGCTCTATCTCGCCGTGATCACCGCCCGGGGCTACCGCCTTCCGCGGCCACTGACGGCCGGCGGAGTCATGATCGCGGCGGGCGTCTGGTGCGCGCTTCTCGCCGGCCTTCTGATTATCGAGCCGCCGTCGCGAATTCTCGGCATCGACGCCGTCGAGACCGAGTACGGGCCGTTCGTCGCCCTTGGAGGAGCGGCGACGATCGTCATCGGTGGGCTTCGCATGCGCCGCGGCCTTCAGAAATGAAGCGAGGCGCCCGCCCGGCGCCTCGCTCCGCATGGGAGGTGCCCCTTGAGACCGTCACGTCCCGAGGGTGTCTCTGAGTTGTGGTCACCGCTGGGGTGACCCAATGGCATGATCGGCGCCGCCCGGGCTCTGGGCCACCCGGTGGCGATTTTCTGGACGTTTGTCGGAAACGCGGCGCTCGGCGCGAGGCGTCGTGTTGAGGCCTGAAGCCCGCGGCCCGGGACCGCACGCCGGTTGGGCTACGGTTGCGGGAGTGCCTGAAGACCCTGCAAAAGCGCCAGAGATCGGTATCGAGGAGGTCGTGCGCGCGGCCGTTGCCGGCGGCGAGCTCGTACGCCGAACGCCGGTGATCGCCGCGGGTGAGCTCTCGCGGCGCTTCGGGGCTCCGGTCAGCCTGAAGGCCGAGTGCCTCCAGCGCACCGGGTCGTTCAAGATCCGCGGCGCCGCCAACGCGATCGCCGCCATCGACCCGGAGCGGCTGGCGAAGGGCGTCTGCGCCGCGAGCGCGGGCAACCACGCCCAGGCGGTGACGGTCGCCGCCGGGCGTCATGGCGCGCGAGCCGAGATCTTCATGCCGGTCTCGGCGCCCCTCGCGAAGGTGGCGGCCGTCCGCGGGCACGGAGGCAACGTCCGCCTGGTGGACGGCGACTACGACGAGGCCCACGTCGCCGCGCGCGCCTACGCCGAGGAGTCCGGCACGACCTTCATCCACGCCTTCGACGACCCTCGCGTCGTCGCCGGGCAGGGCACGCTGGGCCTCGAGGTCGCCGAGCAGGCGCCCGCGACAAGGCTGATCGTCGTCCCGCTCGGCGGCGGCGGCCTCGCCGCCGGCGTCGGAATCGCCGTTTCGAGCCGCCTGCCGGGCACGCGGGTGGTCGGCGTGCAGGCGGAGGCGTGCGCCCCCTACCCGCCCTCGCTGCAGGCGCACCGCCCGCTCGGCGCGCGCGGCGGCAACACGATCTGCGACGGCATCGCCGTCAAGCGGCCCGGCGAGCTCACGCTGCCGCTGGTCGCCAGGTACGTCGACGAGGTGGTCACGGTCTCCGACGACGAGGTCGCGCAGGCGATGGTCCTCGTGCTGGAGCGGTCGAAGCTGGTCGTCGAGGGCGCCGGCGCGGTCGCCGTCGCCGCGATCCTGCACGGCAAGGTCCATCCCCCGGCCGCGGGCGAGACCTGCGCGGTCCTCTCCGGCGGCAACGTCGACGCCTCGCGCCTGGCCGAGTGCATTCGCCTCGGCGAGACCGCCGCCGGCCGCCGGATGGTCCTGGTGAGCGTCGTGCCGGACCGCCCGGGCGCGCTGGCCGGGCTCCTGCGCTGCGTCGCCGAGGAGGGTGCGAACGTTCTCGACGTGACCCACCTTCGCGAGGGCCTCGACCTCCACATCCGCGAGACCGTGATCCGCATGGTGCTGCAGACCGACGGGCGCGAGCACGGCGATGCCGTGCTCGCCGCGATCCGCCAGCACGGCTTCCAGGTCCACGTCGAGGACTCCGCCCTGGGGGGCGGCCACCCGGCCGCGACGGCGTGAGCGCCACCGCGTACGAGGAGCTGCTCACGAGGCTCGGCGAGATCGCCGACCTGAGCCGCGCGACCTCGCTCATGTTCTGGGACTCGCGGACGAAGATGCCGCGGACCGGCGCGGAGCCGCGCGCCGAGCACCTGGCCACGCTCACCGGCGTGGCCCACGAGCGCATGGTGTCCGACGATCTCGGCCGCCTGCTCGAGAGCCTCGAGGGCTGGGGCGCGGAGCAGCCGTACGAGTCCGACGAGGCAAGCACCGTGCGGCTGGCGCTTCACCACTGGCGCAAGGCGCGGCGGATCCCGACCGAGCTCGCCACCGAGGTGGCCGCGGCGGAGGCGCGCGCGGAAAGCGCCTGGGAGCAGGCCCGCGGCGACGGCTCGGACTTCACGGTGATGTTGCCCCACCTCCACACGCTCGTCGATCTCAAGCGCCGCGTCATCGACTGCTTCGAGGGCTACGAGCATCCCTACGACGTGCTGATGGACGACTTCGAGCGCGGGATGACGGTGGCCCAGGTGAGACCCGTCTTCACCGAGCTGCGCGAGGGTCTCGCGGACCTGCTCGCGCGGCTTCAGAGCTCAACGGTCTCCCTCGAAGACTCGTGCCTGCGCGGGGCGTTCGACGTCGACACCCAGCGCCGCCTCGGGCAGGCGCTGTGCGAGCTGATGCCCCTGCGCGAGGGCGGCTGGCGGCTGGACGAGACCATCCACCCGTTCGCGAGCGCGATGGCGCCGAGCGACGTCCGGCTCACCACCCGCTACGAGCCCGGCTACGTCGGCTCGACGATCTGGGCGATCGTGCACGAGGCCGGGCACGCGATCTACGAGAGCGGCATGCCCGACGCGCTGCGCCGCAACCCGATCGGCGAGCCGCCGTCCCTGGGCCTGCACGAGTCCCAGAGCCGGCTCTGGGAGAACTGGGTGGGGCGCGGACGCCCGTTCCTGCGAGGGCTCCAGCCCGTGCTGGCCGAGCACTTCCCCGACCCCTTCGGGGCCATCGACGGCGAGCAGCTCTACCGCGCCGCGAACGCCGTCAAGCGCTCACTGATCCGCGTGGAGGCGGACGAGGTCACCTACAACCTTCACATCGCGATCCGCTTCGAGCTCGAGGTCGCGATCTTCGAGGAGGAGCTGGCGCTCGAGGACCTCCCGGAGGCGTGGAACGCGCGCTACCGGGAGTACCTGGGCCTGGACGTTCCGAGCGATGCCGAGGGCGTGCTCCAGGACGTCCACTGGTACGGCGGCGCCTTCGGCTACTTCCCGACCTACTCGCTTGGCAACGTCATCGCCGCCCAGCTCTGGAACGCCGCGACCGCCGAGCTGCCGGACCTCGATTCCCGGCTCGAGTCCCTCGAGCTCGAGCCGCTTCGCGGCTGGCTCGATCAGCGCCTCTACTCGCTCGCCGGCCGCTTCGAGCCGCTCGAGACGATCGAGCGCGCCACGGGCGGCGGCCTCGACGTGAAGCCGCTGCTCGCCCACCTCGAGGCGAAGTACGGCGAGCTCTACGGGCTCTCCTAGCGCCGGCGCCGGCGCTTTCGCGAGTGGCCCGGCTCCGGGTCCCGCGCCACGCGCTCGATCTCGCGCCCGAAGGCCTTGTCCACCGCTTCGGTCATCGCCAGCTTGAACACGGCGAGCAGCGCCTCGCCCGCCAGCGGGCGCAGGCGCTCGATGGCCTCGACGACCTCGGGCCAGCGCTCGGCGGGGCGGCCGGCGGCGTCGAACGGCTTCCACACCTGTTCGATGAAGAGGTCGACGAACGTCCGCGCGACGCCGTCGGCGTGCCGGCGGAGCTTCGACATCACCTCGATCGCCGCCTCCGGAGGGACGCCGAGCTCGGCGAGCTCCGCGCCGGCGGCCACCAGGCGCGGGCTTCGCAGCTCGTAGCGGTCCTCTCCCACCTCGGTCACGAGGCCGAGCTTCAGCGCCCTGCCGAGGAGCTCCGGGTTCTCCTCGATCCCGACGGCGCCGGCGAGGTCGGCGCCGGTGACGATGTGCGGCTCCTCGTCCTCGAACGGCTCGTGGACGGCGCGGGTGAACCGCAGGACGTCCGTACTCGGCCCGCCCGTTTCCAGGAGGCGCTTGATCGCCTCGAGGTTGAAGCCCTCGGCCTGGAGCTCGCGGATCAGCTCGATCCGCGCCCGATGCTCCTCGCCGTAGAAGCCGGTGCGGCCGCGGACGTCGGGCGGCGGCAGCAGGCCGCGCGACTGGTAGGCGCGGATGTTCCGCACGGTCATGCCGGTGCGCTGGGCGAGGGCGTCGATGGTGAGCTCGCCGTTCTCCGCGGCGCTCTCGTGCTGCTCGGTGACGTCGGTCACAGGAGCAAACGATACACGTGTAACTGTGCCATTGATTTGTGTAACATAGCCATATGAACGGTTTCGTCCAGGGTGCCGCTCAGCTCGCCACGACCGCCTCCAGCGCCCCGCCCGCCGGCGGCGCCGCGATCGGCCAGGTGATCCTGGCCACGGCCTTCGCCGGCGGCGGGACCGCGCTGCTCGTGCACGTGGTCAACCTCCACCGGCGCGGACGCACCAACATCCTGCAGGTCGCCGCGGACAAGGCCGAGGAGTGGGGCGGGATTCCCGGCTGGGCCGCGCTGCCGCTCGGGATCTCCGGCACTGCGCTGCTCGCCGCGCTCTTCGGCGTCTACTGGGACGTCTCCATCCACATCGACCAGGGCCGCGACCCGGGGCCGCTGGCCAACCCCGCGCACTACTTCATCCTTCTCGGGCTCTTCGGCATCTTCGCCTCCGGCTACCTCTCGATCTCGCTGCCGCGCAACGGCGAGCGGCCGGGACCGGCCGCGGTGCGCATCGCGGGCAACTGGTACGCGCCGGTCGGCGGCCTCCTGATGTTGGTGACGGCGGGCTTCGCGCTGATCGGCTTCCCGCTCGACGACCTCTGGCACCGGCTCTTCGGCCAGGACGTGACGCTCTGGGGCCCGACCCACCTGATGCTGATCGGCGGCGCGGTGATGACGCTCGTGGGGATGTCGATCCTGATCGCCGAGGGCATGGCCGAGCGCCGCGCCCGCGGCAACTCTGGGCCTCCGCCGGTCCTCCACAAGCTCCGCAAGGTCGGCCTCGTCGGCGGCCTGCTCATCGGCCTCACGGTCTTCCAGGCCGAGTTCGACTTCGGCGTGCCCCAGTTCCGGCTGATCTTCGAGCCCATCCTCCTTGCGTTCGCCTCCGGCTTCGCCCTCGTCACCGCCCGCGTCTGGCTTGGCCGCGGGGGCGCGCTGTACGCGGTCGGCTTCTACCTGGGCGCGCGAATCGTGATCGCGCTCATCGTCGGCGGCATCCTCGGCCAGTCGACGCCGTACTTCCCGATCTACCTCGCCGAGGCGCTCTGCGTCGAGGCGGCGGGCCTCGCCATCGGCCGCGAGCGGCCGCTCAGGCTGGCGGCGGCCTCAGGCCTCCTCATCGGCACGGTCGGCCTCGCCGCCGAGTGGGGCTGGTCGCACGTCTGGATGCCGGTCCCCTGGACCACCAACATCCTCCCGGCGGCGGCAATCGTGGCCCCCATCGCCGGGCTCGCCGGTGCGACCGCCGGCGCCCTCCTGGCCGGCGCCCTGCGCGGTCAGCTGCCCGACCCGCGGCTGACGCGGCGCTGCTTCGGCGGCGCGATCGTCGCCATGGTCGCGCTCTGCATCTACGGCCTCCACACCACCTCCCCCTCCGACATCCGCGCCACCATCACCCTCCAGCGCACCCCCTCGGACCGCGGCGAGGCGATCGCCACGGTCCGCTTCCATCCAAGCGACGCCGCCGACGGCGCGGCCTGGGTGCGCGAGACCGCCTGGCAGGGCGGCGGCCTCGTGCAGGCGCCGCTCGACCGGGTCGGCGAGGGCGTCTACCGCACGCCCGACCCGCTGCCGCTCACCGGCGACTGGAAGTCCGTCATCCGGCTGCAGAAGGGCACGACGATCGAGGACGTGCCGGTCTACATGCCCGCCGACCCGGCGATCCCGGTGCCGGCCGTCCCGGCCCACCACGAGGTGACGCGCCAGCTCGAGCCAAGCCACCAGGTCCTCCAGCGCGAGACCAAGCAGGGCATCCCGAGCTGGTTGTGGACGCTCGCCGCGTCGCTGGTCATGGCGTTCTGGCTGGCGATGATCGTCCTGATCGGCATCGGCGCGGGCCGCGCCGGGCGCCACTTCAGCCCCGACCCCAACTCGGTGCGGCGTCCCCAGCCGGGCGCGAAGACCGACCTGCGCTTTCCCTGGCCGCGCCAGGCCTAGCCGGCGCCGCCCGCAACCGCCTCCGGAGAGCTCCGCTCGAGCGACTCCCAGCCCACGTCGCGGGCTCGCGCCGCAGCCTCGGCCGCCGGCCCGCCGCGCACCCCGAAGAGCCGCTTCGCGTACAGCAGGTAGGCCACGATCGCGACGTTGACGACGAAGGCGAACGCCTTCACCGGCGAGAGGCTGCGGCTGAGCTCGTAGACCTCGAGCGGCAGGAAGACGGCGGTCGCGATCAGGGTCAGGTACTCGGCCCAGCGGCGCTGATACCAGAGGCCGACCGCCTCGGCGCCCTCGATCAGCGCGTAGACGGCGACCGCGACGCCGACGAGGCGCAGGGTGCTCGACTGCAGGCTCAGCAGGTCGTCGAGGGTGTGCAGCAGGCCGTGGTTGGGAAGGTCCAGGTGGGCGCCCACCCCGCCCTCGAAGTCGGCGACCACGCGGTAGAACTCGGCGCGGAGCTCCTGACGCCGCGAGGCCAGCAGGAAGATCGCCACCGCGATCACGCCGAGGATGACGAAGTGAAAGGCGCGGTCGATTGCGATCGCGCGCAGCACGATCTTGTCGCGCAGGGGCCGGCCGCGGAGCGGCAGGGCGACTTCCGCGCGCTCCGGCGGGTGCTTTCGGGCCGGCGCCGCGGGCGCCGCGAGCGGCAGCCAGCCGTCGCAGCGCAGGCAGCGGTGCCAGCGCACGTCGCCCATCTGGCGGGCGAAGATGCGGTCCCGCGGGCGGAGCTCCTCGGCGTCGATGCCCACCAGCCGGTGGCCGCGCAGCCCGCAGACGATCAGCTCGTAGTGGAAGCGCGGCAGGAAGCGCTCCGCCGGCGCTACCCCCGGCAGGCTCGAGGCGGACTCCACCGGCTCAAGATATGCCGCGACTCCGACGGTTAGCGGTTGCACGGGAAAGCCGCCCTCACTATCGTGCGCGCGAGCAGGGGCGTAGGGAATTGAAACGACTTTCGAATAACCGCCTCCGGCGGCTGCTGGCCGCACCCGTCGCGATCCTGCTGGTGGTCGCCTTCGCCACCGCAGCCGGTCTCGCGACCCGTAGCGAGGCCGACTCGCAGCTCTTCGCCTGCCTCGCCGGCGGGCAAGCCGGCGGCGAGGCGCAGGACGCCGAGTCCGCCGACCCGGACGCCCAGCCGGCCGACCCGGACGCCGAGTCCGGCAACTGCGCGCTCCGCTCCCATCCGGAGACCTACCTCGACCTGGCGACCGCGGCCAGCGGCATCGCCTCGCGCGTCTCCGCCGACAGCCCGTCCCAGGCCGCCGCGGGCCCCGCGGTTCGCGCCGCCGCCGCCAAGGTCCGCGGCGTTCCGGGCAGCCGGGGGCACTGGAAGGCGGTCGGGCGCGGCCCGCTCCTCGCCAACGACGCGGCGTTCCCCGACACCTATGGCGAGGGCTTCGGCACGCTCGCCGGGCGCATCTCCGACTACACCTACGACGCCAAGCACAAGGTGCTCTACGCCTCGGTCGCAAGCGGCGGCGTCTACATGTCGAAGGACACCGGCCGCCACTGGAAGTCGATCGGCAACAGGCTGCCGACCCAGACCGTGGGCGCGCTCGCCTACTCGCCCGCCCATCACGGGACCCTGATCGCGGTCACCGGCGACAACGCCTTCGGCGGCAACACGTACGGCGGCCTCGGCGTCTACCGCAGCACCGACGAGGGCCGCCACTGGAAGCACTCGCGCGGCGTCCCCACGGGCGCCCAGGGCTTCAGGGCCGCGATCGACCCCGCCAACCCCAAGATCGTCTACGCGGCCACCGGCGCCGGGCTCTTTCGCTCGACCAACGACGGCAAGTCGTTCAAGGACGTGAACCTGCCGATCCAGGGGCCATGCCGCGGCAAGACGTTCACCAAGCCCAACTGCTTCTTCGCCAACATCGTCACCGACGTCGTCGTCGAGTCGAAGGACAAGTTCGGCCACAAGGACGGCACCGTCCTCGCCGCGGTCGGCTGGCGCGCCGGAGACCGGGAGAACTTCAACCACAAGCCCGAGAGCCCCTCCAACGGCCTCTACACGTCGACCACCGGCAAGCCCAACA
This sequence comes from uncultured Actinomycetes bacterium, assembly GCA_963740625.1. Taxonomy (GTDB): domain Bacteria; phylum Actinomycetota; class Thermoleophilia; order Solirubrobacterales; family 70-9; genus JAWVFM01. Next base: position 467,076 of record CAVUEV010000003.1, on the reverse strand, counting down.
GCTTCAAGGCCATCGACGTCGACGCCAACGGCTTCGCGCCCCAGAGCCACGTGGGGCGGGTGGCGTTCGGGGTGGCGACCGGACCGCAGCAGAACCACGCCTACGTGTACGCGCTCGTCCAGGACGCCCAGCTCTTCAACACCGGCAAGGTCGAGGGCCTCGACGTGCCCAGCGGCGACCCGCTCGGAATCGGCATCGACCCGACGGCCACCCCCACCTACCTGAACGGGGTCTACGTCTCCTCGGACTTCGGCAAGACCTGGACCGAGATGGAGGACTCCAACGAGTTCCTCTCGCCCACGAACGGCTCCACCCTGGCCCAGCTCTCGCCGCTCGGCTTCGGACCCGGGATCCAGTCCTGGTACAACGAATGGATCAAGCCGGATCCCACCGTGCAGTCCGCCAACGGGATCCCCACGCGCGTCGTCCTCGGCCTCGAAGAGGTCTTCATGAACCCGGTGGCGACGCCGCAAGACGGCCCCTCCGACTTCCAGACGATCGGCGCCTACAACGCCAACGGCGGGCCCTGCCTGCTGGTGATCGCCTCGGACGCCTGCTCCAGCATCCAGCAGCAGACGCCCGACAAGACCACCACCCACCCCGACCAGCACGCCGGGTTCTTCGTTCCCGACGGGCACGGCGGCGTCACGCTCCTCGCCGGCGGCGACGGCGGCAACTACACCCAGCACATCGCGAGCGGCCACACGTTCAGCCAGAGCGGCTGGGGCCAGGGCGCGCAGTCCGGGTTCCACACGCTGCTCCCCTACGGCGTCACCCAGTCCAAGGACGGCACCGTCTACGCCGGCCTCCAGGACAACGGCGAGATCAAGATCTCGAAGGCCGGCAAGCAGAACGAGGCGTTCGGCGGCGACGGCGTCTTCACGGTCACCAGCCCGAAGAACTCCGACTACGTCTTCGAGGAGACGCCCGACGCCGGCACCTCGGTCTCCACCGACGGCGGCGTGACCTGGGCGGACGTCAACCCGCTCGTCTCAAACCCCTCCTTCTACGCGCCGCTCGTCATGGACCCCAAGGACCCCAACCACGTCCTCACCGGCGGCAAGCAGATCGTCGAGACCACCGACGGCCCCAACGTCACCTCGCCGTCCACGCCGCCCGCCGACACCGACTGGAAGACGGTCTTCAACCTCGGCAAGGCGAAGAAGACCAAGGTCGAGAACCAGGTCTCGACCATCGCCGTCAACGGCAAGGACGTCTACGCCGGCTTCTGCGGCAGCTGCGACGTGGTGGTGAGCGGCGACAAGTTCTCGAACGGGATCGCGACCAACGTCGGTGGCAAGAAGCCGCCGAAGCCGGGCACGAAGCAGGGTTGGCACAAGGTCAAGGCAAAGGGGCTGCCGGAGCGCTTCATCTCGAACATCGCGATCGACCCGCGCAACCACAGGACGATCTACGTGACCCTCGGCGCCTCCGACCTGCGCCCCTACGCGGGGCCGCGGGCCGCCGGCAACTCCGGCATCGGCAAGCGCGGCGGCCACGTCTACAAGTCGACCAACGGCGGCAGGACGTTCCACGACATCTCCGGCAACCTCAAGAAGCTCCCGGCGCTGTGGTGCACCGTCCGCAACGGCCAGCTGATCGTCGCCACCACCAACGGCGTCTACGCCTCAAAGGGAACCAACGGCGGCCGCTACGCGCTCCTCGGCAACAACCTCCCGCCGGCGCCGGTCTTCAGCCTCGCCCCCGTCCCCGGCCACGCCAACCAGCTGCTGGCGGCCAGCCTCGGGCGTGGCGTCTACCGCTACACGTTCTCCAAGGGCCACTAGCGCTATTTGCGGTAATCCGCGGTGCCGCGCGCGGCGCCGGTACCCGTGGCCGCTGGTAGCCTTGCCGCGCCTCGCCGCGTCGTGGCTCCCGCGGCCGGCCTCCCCTCCATGCCCACGACTGCGACCCAAGCCGCGGACGCGACCGAGTTCGCGATCGGATTCGACCCGCGCGACCGCGCTCGCATGCACGAGCTCTGGGACGGCGTCATCGACTCCGGCCGCTGGACCGAGGGCGAGCTCACCGAGCGCCTCGAGTCGGCCTGGGCCGCGCACGACGGCATGAGCGCGGTGGCGACCTCGAGCTGGAGCGGCGGCGCGCTCGCCGCCCTGGAGTTCTGCGGCGTGCGCGGCGAGCAGGTGCTCTGCCCTTCGAACACGTTCATGGCGACACCGCTGTCGATCCTGAAGGCGGGCGGCGAGCCGGTGTTCGTCGACTGCAACCGCGCCGACCTCTGCATGTCCTTCGCCGACTTCGAGCGCAAGGCGGAGGAGCACCGTCCGCGCGCGGCCTTCGTCGTCCACATCGGCGGCCACATCGCCTTCGACGTCGAGCGGATCGCCGCCTACTGCCGCGAGCACGACATCTTCCTGATCGAGGACTGCGCCCACGCCCACGGCGCGCAGTGGAACGGCCGCCGGCCCGGATCCTGGGGCGAGGCCGGCGTCTACTCCCTTTACGCGACGAAAACCATCTCGACCGGCGAGGGCGGCATCCTGGTCTCGCAAAACGACGACCTCGTCTCCCATGCGCGCGACTACCGCAACTACGGCAAGCCCGACCACGAGGTCGAGGGCCTCGGCCTGCGGATGAGCGAGTTCACCGCCGCCATCGGCCTGGTGCAGATCGAGCGCCTCGACGAGATCGTCGCCTGGAAGCAGCAGGTGGCCCGCACGCATATCGACCCGCTCTTTCCCGGGCGCGTCGAGCTTCCCGAGGGCATGAGCTCGGGCTTCTACAAGTACGTGGTCTTCGAGCCGATCGCCCGCTCCACCGGGCGCGTCTACGCCGACCCCTGCCACCGGATCATGGGCGACGCCTCCGAGCTCCCCAACACCGACTGGGTCGCGCAGAACCACTCCTGCGTGCCGCTCTACTACCACGGTCCCGAGCTGCCGGCCGACGGCTCGGCCTTCGCGGCGCTGAAGGAGCCCGCATGAGGGTCATGGTCACCGGCGGCTCGGGCTTCATCGGCTCGCACGTCGTCGACAAGCTCCTCGACGCCGGCCACCAGGTCCGCCTCTTCGAGCTCATGCCCTCGCCGTACCGCTCGCCGGAGGAGGTCGACTTCCACCCCGGCGACATCACGGACCTCGACGCCCTGATCGGCGCCGCCACCGGCTGCGAGGCGATCGTCCACCTCGCCGCCGTCGCCGACGTCAACCACGTGCTCGCCGACCCCGCCAGGGCCCAGGAGGTCAACACCGAGGGCACCCTCAAGGTGCTGGAGGCCGCCCGCCAGACCGGCGTCAGGCGGGTGATCTACGGATCGACGATCTGGGCCTACTCGGACTGCCCGGAGCGAAACGTCGACGAGGACACCAGGCCCGAGCCGCCCAGCCACCTCTACACGGCGACCAAGCTCGCCGGCGAGCACTACTGCAAGTCCTACGCCGAGCTCTACGACCTCGAGTTCACGATCCTTCGCTTCGGCATCCCCTACGGCCCGCGCGCCCGCGACGCCACCGTCCTCGCCGCGTTCTGCGCCAAGGCCGAGAGCGGCGAGCGGCTGACGGTCGCCGGCGACGGCAGCCAGTCGCGGCGCTTCGTCTACGTCGAGGACCTCGCCGAGGGCGTGGTCGCCGCCCTCCGGCCCGAGGCCGCCAACCGCATCTACAACCTCACCGGCGACGAGGACACGACGATCCTGCAGATCGCCGAGGCGGTCCGCGACCACGTCGCCGACTCCGGCATCGTCCACACGCCCGGCCGCAAGGGCGACCTCGGAAGCAAGGAGGTCTCCTCGGAGCGCGCCGAGCGCGAGCTCGGCTGGCGCGCCCGCACCCGCTTCGCCGAGGGCTTTCGCTCCTACCTCGCCTGGCGCCGCGCCCGGCCCGAGCGCCGCAAGGTCCTGATCCTCACGGCCGACATCGGCGAGGGCCACGACCTCCCGGCCCGGGCCCTGGCCCGCGAGCTGACGAAGGACCACCCGGGCTCCGAGGTCGAGATCGTCGACGGGCTGCGCGCCATGGGGCGGCTGCTCACCGGCATCGTCCGCGACGGCTCCTGGTTCTCGTTCAACTGGCTGCCGTCACTGTTCAGCATCCAGTACTTCCTGCTCAACAGGTTCGCGCCGACCCGCTGGGTCGCGCTGCGTTTCTCCTACCGCGTCGGCTCGCGCGGCCTCCTGCGGGCAATCCGCAAGCACGATCCGGACGTGATCGTCTCCACCTACCCGGGGACGACCCTCGTCCTCGGCGAGCTGCGCCTGCGCCGCCGCCTCGACGTGCCGGTGGTCTCGGCGATCACCGACCTCGCCGGCCTGCGCTTCTGGGCGCACCCCGGCATCGACCTCCACACGGTCACCCACCGCGAGTCGATCGAGGAGGTCGAGCGGATCGCCGGCCCGGGCTCGGCGCGCTGGGCCCAGCCGCCCACCGCGCCGGAGTTCATGGAGCCGCGCGACAAGGCCCAGGCCAAGGGTTCCTTCGACCTGCCGCTCGATAGGCCCGCGATCGTCGTCTCCGGCGGCGGCTGGGGGGTCGGCGACCTCGTCGGCGCCGTGCAGACGGCCCTCGACGTGCCCGACTCGACCGTCCTCGTCCTCTCCGGCCACAACGAGCACGCGTGGCGGCGGCTTCGCGAGCGCTTCGGCGCCGAGCAGCGGGTCCGCCTGCTCGGCTTCACCGACCGGATGGGCGACCTGCTCGCCGCCGCCGACGCCCTCGTCCACTCGACCGCGGGGCTCACCGTGCTCGAGGCGCAGATCCGCGGCTGCCCCACCATCAGCTATGGCTTCGCCGTCGGCCACATCCGCGCCAACAACGCGGCCTACGAGCGCTTCGGCCTCGCCAGGGTGGCGCGCTCGAAGGGCGAGCTCGCCGCGGCGCTTCGCGAGGCGCTCGAGTCCGACACGCAGCCCGACGAGGCGTTCGCCTCGCTGCCTTCCCCGGCGACGCTGGCGATCGAGGCCCGCCCGCGCGTCAAGCCGATGCCGAACGCCCGCCTTCGCGCCGGCCGCCTCGCCACCGCCGGCGCCACTGCCTCGGTCCTCGCCGTCCTCGCGCTCGGCACCGACTTCGCCTACCCGCTCTTCGCGCGGGCGCTCGGCGTAAACACGATGAAGTCGGTCGACACCAGCCGTCCCGAGGTCGGCGTCCTCGTCGACGCGCCCGCCAGCTCGGCCGCGCGGATCGCGCACAGCCTGAGCGCTCGCGGCATCCACGCCTCGTTCGCGCTCGACCGCACGCCGTCGAGCCACACGCTCCGCGTGCTCCTCCGAAACGGCGACGAGCCGATGCCCCGCATCGACTCCGGCGGCGTTATGCACTCCTTCGGCACCGGCGGTCGCCTCGCCCACGCAGCGAGCTCGCTCGGCCTCGATCGCCCCTTCTACTACGAGCCCCCGCCCGACGGCAAGACGACGCTTCAGGCCCTGCTCGCCAAGTCCGCCGGCGGCCACGCCGTCGACGGCGAGGTCAACACCAACGGCGACGGAACCCCGGTCAGCCTCCACCCCGGCGAGTTCGTCGAGGTCGACCTCACCGGCGCCAGTCGCGAGGACGCCCTCGGCTCCCTGAGCTCGGGCCTCGACGCCGCCGGGCTCAGCGGCGTCAGCCTCTCTTCGCTGGCGAAGCCGTAGCCCGCTTGCCGCCTCGATCAGGGTCGGCAAAGAGCTCCAGCAGGTCGGCCAGCTTGCGATCACGCAGCAACGGGTGCCGAAGGGACAGGTTCGTCTTCACCCTGTAGTGGTTTCGTCGCCCCTGTCTGGTCCGCGACACGTAGCCGCCTTCCACGAGCTCGTCGACGATTCGGTGGGCCGCTCGCTCGGTGATCCCGACGGAGGCGGCGATATCTCGGAGCCGGATAGTCGGATCATCGGCGATGCAGAGCAGCGCCAGGGCGTGGTTGGAAAGGAATCTCCACTCGGACATCGTTTTTGATGTTAGTAGATCCGTATTTCATGATTGTTATTGCTTTATCTAGAAGTCATGGTATGGTCCGGCCCAACGCCGAACGGAGCCGACGGCTGAGTCGCAAGCATCGCCTTCTCTCGCCATCTGCCGGGCCTCTGCCTAGCGTCTCTACCTGGGAGGTCACCGGATGTCCTCGGGTTCCTCGAGCTCACGTTCTCGCAAGGAGCTCGCCGACCTCCACGACCGCGGCGCCCTCTCGGACTCCGAGTTCGAAATAGAGAAGCAGAAGCTCCTGCGCTCAAGCTGAGGAGCGCCCGCCGGGCCCCGCCGCCACCGACTTCGACGTTACCCGCGAATAGCGGGGCTAATGTCGAATTCGATGGGCGTGGGCCTCCCCCAGGCCCAAGAGCGGATCGATTCAGCCGGCGTTCAGCGCGATCGCCGCGATCGTCGGAACGTCGATCTTGACGTTCCCGGAGAGCTGCGCGCAGGCGAGGGAGATCTTGTGACGACCCTTCTTGATCGGGTCTCGAGAGACGAAAGTACGCGCGAACCCATCAGTGGCAGTCGTATCGGTGTTGGTGGTGACGCTCTCGCCGGGCGTGAAAGAGTTCACCCACAGCTCGACCATCCACTTGCACTGCGCAATTAGCGGCGGCCGGTGCTCCGATGCTCTCCTCATTGCCCGTTGCGAAGATCAAGACCTTCGAGGATATGCAAGAGCCGCAGCGAGGCGTTCGCACAAGTGACGAAAACACTCCCCGACGCGGGATCGCAGTCCGGGCCCTCATCGCCCACGATTCGCGCGAACTTCGACGCGTCGAGCGATCCCTCCGCGATCGCCCGCCCGCGGATTCCATTCGGCTTCACATCGCGGTTTCCAACCGCCCGATGGTTTCTGAGATCCGCACTCTTGATCGAGCCGTTCTGGATCTCCTTCGAGCCTATCTTCGAGACGGCAAGCGCACCGCCTCCCAAGGCCAGGAAGAAGGCGAGGGTCGCCATCACGTTGGCGTAGGTCAGGCGGCTGCGCATCGCTTCAAGCTAGCGCGCTTCGACGACCACCTTGCGAGAACGCGTTCGCACGGGCGCCCTATACGGCCAGGCCTGTTCGCGGACGATCTTGACCCGGAAGTGGAACTTTGCGTTGTGCGTGTAGTCGGCGCGGAACCTGTACCGCAGGCGGTAATGCCCGTTTGGGCGGGTGTAGAAGGCCTGCCGAACCGTGTTCCAGTACTTGCCGTCCCGAACCTGAAGCTCCACGAGCTTGCCGCCCGGCGGAATCCGTGCTCCCCGGTGCCGAACGACGCCTCTGAACACGACGGCGCGCCCCTCCTTGACGTGATTGCGAGATGTACGAAGGCTCGCCTTGCTTCGGACCACCAGACGTCCGGCCCGAGTCGAGTCGTGCAGGTAGCGACGTGAGCCTCCGTAGCTCGCTGTGATCTTCCGTGAGGGACCGGCCGGGATGCGTTCGCCGAAGAACCCACCGCGGTCGGTCCGAAGGACCCGAATCCGCCTGCGAATCAGCGCGCCTGGGGAGAAGTGCTCGACCACCCGCACCCGCGCATGGTCCAGCGGTCTGCCGGCCTCATTGACGAGCCGGCCGGCAACCTTCGCCGTCTGCCCGTAGCCGATCGTCTGGCGCCGCTCGCCACCAGGCACCAGATGGGCATTCAGGTCGATTCCGTCCTTGAGAGGGAAGGTCAAGATCATCGGCTGCCCATCGGCACGTTTCGTAGTCGCATTCGCGTTGCCCGCTACATCCGTCGCGGTTGCGACGAACTCGTAGTCGCCCGGAGGCACCGAGGTTGACTCGACATGGGCCTCGAGACGGTCCGAACTGACTGTGGTCTGAAGCGGAATCCACGAGCCCGCACCGATACGCCGATAAGCGATCGAGCCCGAATGCACCCCGCTGCCGGAGTCGATCGCCGCGACCCGAATTAGTTCCGGGTCGTTCGGGTCCTGGGAGTTCTGAAAGGCCAACTCTGGTGGCGTGTTGTCAACCAGCACGATCTCCTGGGAACAGGCGGGGTTGCCTGCAGAATCCGACACGCATACACGAAGGTTGTTGGAGCCATCATGGAACGGGGGCGACGCTGTGTCTGCAACGGCCTCTAGTGCTAGCGATTCGAGGCACGGGGACAGACGGGGCCGGAAGCTGGTTCGCGCCACGGCTGAACATCGACTCATCGCGACCCCAAATTGCTGACCGTTGATCAGCCGCACTGATGACGCGGACCCCGGCCCGGAGTCTTCTGAGGGTGCATCCAGATCAGATGACCCTCCTCACCCAGCCACCGCGAGCAAGCTCCCGTCCAAGCTGCCCCAACTCCGGTTCCGAATAATCGGCCACCGTCAACCGCACGTTGCGAATCCAGGTCTTTGCGAGGTTCGACCGCGCGCAGCCTTCCTGCGCCTCGCAGGTCAGGCTGGCGATGAACTGGCGGGCTCCCGGTCCGGTCGTTGACCACGAGTACTGGTGGAACCCGTCGCCCGGCGAGTCGCCGCCCGCAATGTGCGAAGTCTCACGGAAGTTTCCGTCCGCGAGCCAGAGACGAGGGTGGTTGCCGCCCTCCCCGCGAAGCTTCGCGTCGACCTTGACACCGACGATACCCAGGTCCGACGAAGGGGTTTCGAAGCGGACCAAACCTCGGTGCCCGACCACCGAGGGCGCCCGGCTCGCGACCTGCAGGGAGTATCCACCCGTCGGATCACCGCAGTAGTCCTTTACCGAGTAGGCCTCCGTATCCCGGAGAACCGCATCCGCGTCCTCTCGGTTGACGGGATCGCATTCCGCGACTTTGTAGGTGCCACCGCCTTCGCGCCCAGCCGCCGAGCCGGCTGCGGCCAGCGACACGGCGATCAGGAGCAGGCTCAACTTCCTCATGGTCCGAACTCGGACCCGACGGACGAGCTTTCGGCACTCCCACTGCCGCTTTCGGAAACCGTGCTGGGGGCCGCAGCCGGCTGAGCAGCCGCGGCGGTTCCGAATTCGCTCTCCGCGGGCGTCGCCGTTGCCACGACGGGGGTTGTGTCTTCGGGTGGCGGAGACGGCTGCGCGGGCTTCGGAGTGGGTGCGGCCGCCGCCGACTCGGTCGTCGAAATCTCCGCCGGCGGCCGCGGCTCGGGACTAACCAGCGTGACGTGCTCGGCCTCAACGGATCTCCGGGTCTCGTGCGCCGCCTTTGGAACGGACCTGTTCTGGCTGGTGGCCAAGTCCGGAAGCGCCGCAGGGCCGATGCCGACCGCCGCGCAGGTCACGGCGGCGACTCCGCCGGCGAGGCATGCCGCAGCGAGCTTTCCACCGGCGCCGACGCCCGCGATCTTGGCGAGAAGCCCGGCCCCAATCGATCCTCCGCCGCGAGCGGTGCCGCTCTGCGCGGTCGACACGGCGATGCGATCGACATCGCCTCCACGTCCGAGTAGACCTAAGCGATCCGAGATCTCGGCAAGTCGACCCTGAGTGCCTCCGCTCCCGAGCGTGAGTGGCAGTACAACCCCGCTTCCGATCCCGTAGAGGTGATCGGTCAGGCGGCCGACGAACTCGGAGCATCGGCGGCAGTTTGCGAGGTGGTGGCGCGCCTGGCGGTGCTCCTCGACGTTGGCGAGTCCGGCCGCGTATGCCTTGAGAAGAGGCTCGCGATCAGCGCACCACTCACCCTCCTCCACCATCCGCATCCGTCGCGTCAACTCATCGACGCCGCGTGTTATCTCCTTGCGGTACGCCCGCGGTGAAAGTCCCTTGACCAAGCCGCACACCTGGCTCGGTTCGAGCCCCCAGCCGTAGCGAAGCATCATTACGGCGCGTCGTCTGGGGGGAAGGGTGACGAGGAGCTCCCTCGCGAGGCTCCGATTCTCTGCCGCCACCGCCTGGTCGTCCGGAGCAGGCGCGATTGGATCGAGGATCTCCGGCGCCTCGTCGATCGGCGACGTCGGCCGGCGCCGGCGCCGACGAAGCTCCTTGCTCGCCTGGTGCGCCACTGCGGTGAGCAAGTACTTCCGGACCTCGTCGTCCTCAAGGCCCTCGTGCCTCAGCTCGAGCGCGCGAAGGGTCCCCACCCACGCGCTGGAGTAGATGTCGTCGATCTCGTCGGTGCTGAAGGCGCTACCGAACGCCCTCCTGAGCATCGCGCGAGCTGGCCGGCGAAGCTCCTCGAACAGGCGGCCCGACCGGCGCTCCCAGCACTCGCCGGAATCGCGCTCTCGCCTGAAATGCGCTTGTGCAGGGCCGGGATTCACACGCGTTCTTCACGGAGTGCAATCCCGCTCGGAGGCTCAACGCCCCCGTGTCGCCTTCGCGCCGGACCGACTCCCTCGACGTGCACCCTCACGCTGCACATGACACCGATGCCGATCCTAGGACCGGCCCACGGGTTGGCCGCCGATAAGGCTCGCAAATAGCGGGAATTGAGTGGAGTTGCTACCGCGAATTCACAGCAAATTGCTGCGACCGGGGGCCGCCCGGCGCGGTCGGCCATCGCCGAGATCGACGTTTGCCCCCTCATTCGCGGCAAACGTCGAACTCGCTGGGGTTCTTGTCGTCAGAGGCCGCGTCCCGGGCTACCCGCCGCCGTAGTAGTCCACGTGCCACCACTCCGTCGGCCCGTGGATCTTGCCCCAGCCGAACTGCGAGCCGATCGAGTCGACGATCGAGCGCATGCGTGGGGGTGGCGACGTCGACCGCCGTACCCAGCTCGTGGCTTGAGGTGCCCGGCACGTTCGGCGGGAGCGCCGGTGCCGTTCAGGTACTCCTGGTAGAGCTCGGCCTGCTGGTCGTAGGTGCGGTAGGCGCTGAGCGGCCCGTCCGGGTAGATGTCGGTGCCGTAGTAGTGAGCGAGTCCTGGCGCATCGCCTCCCACTGGCTGGCGGCGTCGGAGCGCAGGTAGACGGTCCCGCAGGGGCAGTAGATCGGCGCGAGCGAGATGCCGGTGGAGCTGACCGTGCTCGCGGCCGTGGTCGAGCTGACCGCGGGGATCGTGAGCGTCTGGCCGACGATGATCGGGTCGTAGATCGAGATGCCGTTGGCCTCGGCGATCGCCTCGGCGCTGACGCCGTTGGCGGAGCCGATGCTGGAGAGGGTCTCGCCGGCGACGACGGTGTGGCTGCCGGCCGAAGACGTGGAGCTGGAGGCGGTGGTCGAGGAGCTGGCGGCCGGGATCGAGAGCGTCTGGCCGACGATGATCGGCGTGGTCAGCGAGATGCCGTTGGCCGCCGCGATGCGTCGGCCGTGGTGCCGTTGGCGGCGGCGATGCTGGAGAGCGTCTCGCCGGCGACGACGGTGTGGCCGCCGGTCGTCGAAGCGGTGGTCGGGGTTGGGCTGGTGGTGGGCGCCTCGCCGATCGCCGGCACCTGGATCGTCTGCCCGGCGATCACGAGCGTGTCCGCCGAGATGCCGTTGTAGGCGGCGAGGCTCTCGGTCGAGATGCCGTTGACGGCGGCGATCCCCGAGAGGGTCTCGCCCGGTTGCACGGTATGTGGCACGGCGGCGAGCGCCCTGGAGGTGGCGAGCGCAAGCGCCGCCGCCGTTCCCAGGAGCGTTCCCACCGTCGCGCGGCCTCGGCTGCGCACGGGTCTCCTTCTTGTCGCTTACACCCCGACCTTCGGGAGCCGTGCGCGCCCTCCTTGCCGAGGGGCCTTCCTTATGTCTTCTGAACCGAAGCTTTCAGGCCGAGGCGGGCTCCGGGTCCGGGCGGACGTGCACGGTGTCGGCGACCTTGATGATCTCGTCCGCGGGCAGGTCGGCGCGCGAGGCGTGCTCGCGGATCTTCTCCGGGCTCGATGCCTGGTAGATGCAGACCGTGCCGACGCTGCCGCCGTCCTCCTCGAGGACGTAGCTTCGGATCCAGCGGATGTCGTCCGACATCTCCTCGTCGCCGACCTGCGTCGATCGCGCGGCGGCCTCCTGCAGCTCCGCCGGCGAGCTCCAGCCGCTGCGGCGAAGAATCACGTAGGTATCCATTCTTGGGGTCCTTCCTCCCTGCTGTTTGCGGTTACCCGGCGAGCCTACTCGCCGCCCCTGTGCAGATTTACTCAGTGACGCGCCAACGTGCGCATAGTCACGCAGCGCGTGCCGCAGGCGTGCGATGCTTCGGGAACCGTGGCATTGCCCCCCGGCCCGAGCTCGCACCCCGCAATCCAGACGCTCAAGTGGCTGTTTCGGCCGATCGAGTTCATGGACTCCTGCCGGCGGCGCTACGGCGAAGCCTTCAGCGTGACCTTCCTCGGCTTCGAGACCCCGATGGTGATGGTGAGCGACCCCGCGGCGATTCGCGACCTCTACCGAAACCGCGAAAACGGGCTGCCGCCCGGGCGCACGTTCAGCCTCGAGCCCGTGCTCGGGCCGCGCTCGGTGCTGCTGCTGGAGGGCTCCGAGCACCTGGCGCGCCGCAAGCTGATGCTGCCGCCGTTCCACGGCGAGCGGATGCGCGCCTACGAGTCCGTGATCGAGGAGGTCGTCACGCGCGAGATCGACTCCTGGCCGCTCGGCGAGAGCTTCGCGATCCATCCGCGCATGCAGGCGGTGACCCTCGACGTGATCCTTCGCGCGGTCTTCGGCGTCAGCGACCCCGAGCGCGGCGCCCAGCTTCGCGAGCTCCTGCGCGGCCTGCTCTCCGACACCTCCTCGCCGCTCATCCAGCTGCGCCTGCTCGCGGCGCGGCGCTTCGGCCGCGGCGACCCGTTCGCCGAGATCCGCGAGCGCAACGAGAAGATCGACCGCCTGCTCTTCGCCGAGGCGGCGGAGCGCCGCGCCGATCCCGACCTTGCCGAGCGCGAGGACATCCTCTCGATGCTCGTCGCCGCCCGCTTCGAGGACGGCGAGCCGATGAGCGACTCCGAGCTTCGCGACCAGCTCATGACCCTGCTCCTTGCCGGCCACGAGACCACCGCGACCGCGCTTGCCTGGACGTTCGACCTGCTGCTCCGAAACCCGGACAAGCTCGCGCGCCTTCGCGCCGAGCTGGAGGCCGGCGACGAGTCCTACCTGAAGGCGACGATCACGGAGAGCCTGCGGCTGCGCCCCGTGATCCCGCTGGCCGGGCGCCGGCTTGGCGCCGAGCTTCGGGTCGGCGAGTACACCCTCCCGGCGGGCACCGACGTGACGCCGGCGATCTGGCTCACCCACACCCGCGAGGACCTCTACCCCGCCCCATACGCCTTCCGCCCCGAGCGCTTCCTCGACGGCGGCCCCGACACCTACGGCTGGATCCCGTTTGGCGGCGGCGTCCGCCGCTGCCTGGGCGCGGCGTTCGCCGAGTTCGAGATGCGCGTCGTCCTCCGCGAGGCGGTCAGCCGCTGCGAGCTGCGCGGCGCCCTGCGCCGTCCCGAGCGGATCGCGCGGCGGAACATCACCTTCTCGCCGCGGCGCGGGACTCCGGTGGTGGTGGAAAGCCGGACGCCACGCTTATCCGAGCGCCGCGCCGAGGCACTCCAGCCCGCCTGACGCGCTTTGGCTAGGCGCCGGCGATCGCCATCTCGGCGATCAGGACCGGCGGCGTCTTGACCGAGCCGCCGAACGGCACCCAGCGGGCGTCGGCGCCCGTCGCCTTGACGGCGGCGAGCATCGCGGTGAGGTCGGAGGCGATCGTGAACTCGCTCGCGGGCGCGGCGAGCTCGCCGCCGGCGATCAGGCGGCCGGTTGCGCCAACCGAGAACGTGCCCGAGACCGGGTTGACGCCCGAGTGGAGGCCGGCGACGTCGGTGACGTACATGCCCTCACCGGCCTCGCCCAGAAGCTCGGCGAGGCTGAGCTCGCCGGTGGCGACGACGAGGTTGGAGGTCCCCACTGAAGGCGCTCCGCGGTAGCTCGAGCGCTCGGCGCTGGCGGTCGAGCGCGTCCCGCCGCCCTCGCGGTGGGCCGTGTAGGTGTCGTGGAGGTAGGCCTCGAGGCGCCCGGCGGCGAGGAGCTCGACGCGGGCATGCGGGACGCCCTCGCCGTCGAAGGGCGCCGAGGCGAGGCCCTCGGGGTCGAGGGCGTCGTCGGCGATGCCGAGCGCCGCGGAGCCGATCTCCTCGCCGAGGCGCCCGGCGAACGGCGAGCGCCCGCGCTGCACGGCGTCGGCGCAGAGCAGGCCGCCGATGAAGCCGAAGAAGCTGGCGGCGACGGTCTCGTCGAGGACCACCGGGCAGCTGCGCGATTGCGGCTTGGCCGCACCGAGGAGCGAACCGGCGCGATCGGCGGCCTCGCCGCCGATCGCCTGCGCGTCGAGCGCCCCGGGCGCGCGCCCCATCCCGAAGCCGAGGCCCGTCTGCTTGTCGTCGCCGTCGGCGGCGATCGCCTGCGCGTACGCGTAGCAGCTGGTGGCCTGGGTCTCGCCGCGAAGCCCGGTCGAGGAGGCGAGCGCGACGCTCGCGGACTCGTCCACGTAGACCGCCGTCTCGACGTTGGCGATCCGGGCGTCCGCGGTCGCCGCCGCCTCCACCGCCTTCGCGAGCTCGACCTTGCGCTCCGTGGACCACTCCGCGAGCGCCGGGTCGAAGAGGCCGGAGATCTCCGGGGCAGCGGCGCCGTTTGCCTGCGGCGGGGCGGCGAACTCGTCGGGGTCGGCGACGCGCGCCGCCTCCACCGAGTCGGCGGCGATCCCCGCGACGCCGTCGGCGCTCAGGTCCGTCCCGTAGGCGTAGCCGACGCGCCCGCCGATCCAGGTCCGGACCCCCACCCCACGCTCGCCGGAGTCCGTGAGGCTCTCGACGTCGCCGTCGAAGACGCGGATCTGCCGGCCCCGGGAGTCCTGCGCGAACGCCTCCGCGGCCTCGGCGCCGGCGGCGCTCGCCGCCTCCAGTGCCCTGCCCGCGATTCCGTCGAGGTCCATCGGCGGGCAATCTAGAGGGCCGGACTATCCTGGGCGCGCAGATGACGGACGGCGCCGAGATCCCCCGCCTCAGCCGCCGCCAGCTCGCCTCGCTCTCCGCCGGCGGCGCCATCGCCGCGGCGCTCGGGCGAGTTCCCGGTGCGCAGGCCGCGGCGTCGCGCTCGGCGGACGTCGTGATCATCGGCGCCGGGCTCAGCGGGCTGACGGCGGCGCGGAAGATCGCTGCCCGGGGCCACTCGGTCGCGGTCCTCGAGGCGCGCGAGCGGGTCGGCGGGCGCACGTTCGACCACCCGCTCGGCCGCGGCAAGGTGGTCGAGATGGGCGGCCAGTGGGCCGGGCCGGGGCAGGACAAGGTGCTGGCACTCGCCAAGGAGCTCGGAATCAAGACCTTCGAGACCTACGCGGGCGGCGATGCCATCTACCTCTACCAGGGGACCAAGCACACCTACAGCGGCGACATCCCGCCCGCCAGCCCGGCTTCGCTGGTGGAGCTCGAAGAGGCGATCACGCTCGCCAACCAGATGGCCGCAGATGTCCCCGAGAAGCCGTGGCAGGCGGCGAACGCCGACCAGTGGGACTCCCAGACGATCGAGACCTGGATCCACGACAACATGCACACCGCCGAGGCGCAGTTCCTGCTGCGGGTGGCGATCGAGGGCGTCTACGGAGCGGAGGCGTCGAACATCGCCCTACTCGACTTCCTCGCGGCGATCCGCGGCGCCGGCGGCGACGTCCTCACCCTCGTCGGCGACGCCCAGTCGATCCGCTTCGTCGGCGGCTCGCAGGGGCTCTCGAAGGGCCTCGCCCGCCGACTCGGTCGCCGGATCGTCCTGGGCGCCGTGGTCAGCGAGATCCACTCGGCCAACGGCACGGCGCGCGTTACGAGCTCGAAGGGCGAGTGGCGCTGCCGGCGCGTGATCGTCGCCGTGCCGCCGCCGCTCGTGGCGACGCTTCGCTTCTTCCCCAACCTCGACCCCGCCCGCCTGCAGCTGGCGCAGCGCCAGCCGATGGGCTCGACCGTGAAGGTGAACGTGGTCTACGACGAGCCGTTCTGGCGCGGCGACGGGCTCTCCGGCTCGGTGGTCGCCGACACCGCGCCAATCAAGGTCACCTACGACAACTCGCCGCCGGACGGCAGCCCGGGCGCGATCGTCGGGTTCATGGAGGGCTTCGACGGCTCCCGCAACTACGACGCCGCCCGCCGGCGGCGACGGACCGAGGTGCTCGACAACCTGGCGCAGTTCTTCGGGCCGAAGGCTCGCCGCCCGCGGCAGTACCTGGAGCTCGTCTGGGCGGCGGAGCGCTTCACCGGCGGCGCCTACGGCTCCTACAACCCTCCCGGCGTCCTGACGTCACTCGGCCACGTGGCCTCAACCCCGCACGGGCTCGTCCACTTCGCGAATTCCGACCAGTCGCCGGAGTGGCCCGGCTACATGGACGGCGCGATCCGCCAGGGCGAGCGAGCGGCGAAGGAGGTCCTGGCCGAGCTCTGAGGGCGCGACGCGCCGCCGGTTGACGCGCTATCCATCCCGGCCATGGCCACCGCGCTCCTCACCGGCTTTCCGGGCTTCATCGGCCGCCGCCTCGTCGCCAAGCTGCTCGCCGAGCAGCCCAAGCTCGGCATCGTCCTGCTGGTCGAGGAGCGGATGCTCGAAGCCGCGACCGAGGCCGCCGCCGACTTCGACCCGAAACGGATCGAGATCGTCGCCGGGGACATCGGCGAACGCGGGCTTGGGCTCCCGAGCGGCGACGCACAGCTCCTCGCAAAGAGCGTCACCGCGGTCTTTCACCTGGCCGCGATCTATGACCTGGCCGTGCCGCTGGAGGTCGCCCAGCGCGTCAACGTCGACGGCACCGGCAACGTGCTCGAGTTCTGCCTTGGAGCCCAGAAGCTCGAGCGCCTCGTCTACGTCAGCACCGCGTACGTCTCGGGACGGCGAACCGGCCGTGTGTACGAGCACGAGCTGGTCATGGGCCAGGACTTCAAGAACCACTACGAGTCCACGAAGTTCCAGGCCGAGGCGTGGGTGCGCGAGTTCATGGATCGCGTTCCGACGACGATCCTGCGCCCGGCGATCGTGGTCGGCGACTCGAAGACGGGCGAGACCCAGAAGTTCGACGGCCCCTACTTCATCCTGCGGGCGATCGCCGAGGCCGAGGGGCGCGGCCAGGCGCTCATGAACTTCGGCCGCGCCGGGGCGCCGTTCAACGTCGTCCCGGTGGACTTCGTGGTCGACGCGATCGCCGCGGTCGCCTTCGACCCGCGTGCGGCGGGCGAGACCCTTCACCTCGTGGACCCCGAGCCGCTGAGCGCGAGCGAGCTGACCGACATCCTCTCCCGCGAGTACGCGGGCCGCCCGCCGCGCGGAAGGGTGCCGGCCTCGAGCGTGGAGGCCGCGCTTCGCTTCAACGCGATCCGCAAGCGCTTTGGCGGGACCCCGCGGGAGTCCGTCGTCTACCTGAACCACCCGGTGTCCTACGACACCCGCCGCGCCCTCGCGATCCTCGAGCCGCACGGCCTGCGCCCGCCGCCGTTCGCCAACTACGCCCCGGCGATGGTGGAGTTCTTCAAGGCGCACGAGACCGATCCGGCCTTCGGGCGGAGCTAGGCCCGACCGGGGGCCCGGCTCACCCTCCCTGCCGGAATCGAAGCTCGGCGAGCTTGCCGACCCTACCTCACGGCAGCGAGGGCGCCATCCGGGGACGCTCGGCTAAACGGCGGTGCCGCCCACGGTCATCGTCTCGACCCGCACGTGGCCCTGGCCGGTGCCGACCGGAACGCGCTGGCCGCCCTTGCCGCAGAACCCGGTCTTCATCTCGAAGTCGTTCGCGACGGCGTCGATTCGGCGCAGGGTGTCGAGGCAGTTGCCGATCAGGGTGGCGCCGCGGCACGGGCTCGTCACCTTGCCGTTCTCGATCAAATAGCCCTCGGAGGTGCCGAAGACGAAGTCACCGGTGGTCGGGTCGACCTGGCCGCCCGCGAAGCTCTTGGCGTAGAACCCCTTCTCGACCTCGGCGATCAGCTCCTCCGGCGTCGCCTCGCCCGGGGCGATGAACGTGTTGGTCATCCGCGGGATCGGCAGGTGGCGGAAGCTCTCGCGCCGGCCGTTGCCCGTGGACTTGGCGTCCTGCTTGCGGGCCGAGCCGAGGTCGTGGAGGAACGAGACGAGCTTGCCGTCCTCGATCACCCGTGTGCGCTGGCAGGGCGTGCCCTCGTCGTCGATGCCGTCGGTGCCCCACTCGCCGGGGAGCGTGCCGTCGTCGTAGGCGCTCAGGTGTTCGCCGGCGATCTGCTCGCCGAGCTTGCCGATGTACACCGAGGCTCCCTTCTGGATGTGGTCGGCCTCCAGCCCGTGCCCAGTCATCTCGTGGAAGAGGACCCCGCCGAAGCCGCCGCCGACGACCACCGGCATCGCCCCGGCGGGCGCGGGCTCGGCGTCGAGGAGGAGCAGCGCCTTGTCCGCCGCCTCGGCGGCGATCCGCGCGGCCGCGCCGCCGTCGACGAGCTCGAAGCCGCGGTGGCCGCCCAGCGTCTCGAAGCCGGTCTCGACGCGATCCGCACGCCTGCGCGACGACCTGGGCGCCGAACCGCACCCGCGTGCGGTCGTCCGACGCGAAGGCGCCGTCGGAGCTCGCGACGGTGACGCGGCGGCGGTTCTCGGCGTAGCTCACCTGCACCTGGGCGATCTCGCCGCCGCCCTCGCGGGCACGCGCGTCGCAGGCGCGCAGGAGGTCGGCCTTGCGCTCTGCCGCGACTCCGCCGGGATCGACGTCGATCTCCTGAAGGGCGACCGGCTCGCTTGCCGCGAAGCGCGGCGACCTCGCGGCGCTCACCGCTCAGCGCCGCCGCGGCGGCCGCAGCCGCCCTGCGAAGGTCGGCCTCGCCGAGGCCGTCCACGTGCGCGAAGTAGGTCGTCTCGCCGGCGACCACTCGAACGCCGGCGCCGCGCTCGGCGCCGCGCTGCGGGCGCTCCACGCGCGACTCGTCGACGGACAGCGCGAAGCCCGAGCGCTCCTCGCAGTAGACCTCGGCGAAGTCGCCGCCGGCGACGAGCGCGTCCGCCAGGATCGACTCGGCGAGGCCCGACTCGATCAGGGGCTCGGCGTTCACTTGCGCGCGGCGTCGATCAGGTGGGAGGCGGCGAGGAAGAGCGCCCGCCCCTCCGGGCTCTGCGCGTCCAGGGCGACGCCGCGGTCGCCCTCCCACCAGACCCGCGCGAACGGCTGGCGGTTCAGCCGCCGGCGCCGCAGGTACGCGGACGCCTCGTCGGCGTAGCCCGTGACGCGGTCGAGGAGCACCCGGTGCGGCTTCATCTCAGCCGGCCCGCGCGGCGGCGGGCGCCCGGAGGTCGCGCAGCACGGCACGCATGTCGAAGAGCATCAGCGACGCCAGCGTGAAGCGCTCGGCGACGGCGACGATCGCCAGCTCGCCCTCGCGCAGCGCGAACGCCTCGCCGTCGTCGGTGCCGACGTGGGCGCGCGCGGCGCGGTCCGGCGCGGCCGCGTCGGCGGCCGCGAGGAGCTCCGCCCCGGCGCGTCCCCACGCCTCGTCCTCGCCCGTGGCGGCGAGCACGCCGCCGTCGCGGTCGAGGATCGCGGCGCCGAGGAGGTCGGGGGACATCTCCCGGAAGCGAGCGAGCGCGCCGGCGGCGTCGAGCTCGCCTGCAGGCCGGCTGGCGGTGGCGTCGCTCATCTGCGCCAACATACCGGCATGTCTCTGCGGCGAGTTTCCTGGCTGGTGATCGTCGGCGCGTGCGCCGTAGCCGCGCTGATCCTCGCCCTGGACGGCTACGTCGGCTACCCGATCGTGGTCGCCGCGGTCGGCGCAGCGGCCGCCGTGAACCTGTTCTGAGCGGCCGCTAGCCGGAACGAAACGGCCCCGCCGCGTCGGGCCGGAAGGAGCCCTCGGGCTCGACGTGGATCAGGACGTCGGAGCCGGGCAGATCGGCCTCGATGGCGTCGCGCAGCTGGTGCGCCGCCTCGTGCGCCGACTCGAGCGTGGTCCCCGCCCGGAACTGGAGGTGGAGGTCAACCAGCGTCCGCGATCCCGAGCGGCGCGCGCGAAGCTTGTGGTAGCCGACGATCTGCGGCGCGGCTGCGCGCTTGGCCGCGATCGTCGCCTCGATGCGGTCGAGCTCGGCGCTCGGGGCCTCGTCGACGAGCGCGCTTCCCGATCGCTGGAGGATCCGCACGCCGGCGAAGACGATGACGGCGGCAACGCACAGCGCGGCGATCGAGTCGAACGCGGCGTTGCCGGTGAGGTGTACGAGGAGGAGCCCGAGGAGCACCCCGGCCGATGTGAGCGAGTCGGTCGCCAGGTGCGCCGCGTCGCCCTCGAGCGCCGGCGAGCCCAGCGCGCGTCCGCGCGCCGCGAGGAACCGGGCGACGACAGCGTTGGCGACCGCGGACGCGGCGATCACCGCGATGCCGACGCCCAGGTGGTCGACCGAGCCGCCGACGACGAGCCTGCGCGTTGCCTCGTAGACGATGATGCCGGCGCCGACGACGATCAGCATCCCCTCGATCGCGGCGCCGAGCTGCTCGAAGCGCTCGTGGCCGTAGGGGTGCTCGGAGTCGGGCGGCTCGTCGGCGGCGCGGATCGAGGCCAGCGCGATGATCGAGGCCACGAGGTCGATCGCCGAATGCGCCGCCTCGGTGACGATGGCGATCGAGCCGGTGATCGCCCCGGCGACCAGCTTGATGGCGACGAGGGTCGAGTTGGAGGCGATCGAGACCCAGGCCGCCCCCGTCTTGGTGCGGATCATGCGCGCAGGCCAAGCGCGGCGGCGAGCTCGCGCGCGGCCCGTCCGCGATGGCTGATCGCGTGCTTGGCGGCGGGATCGAGCTCGGCCATCGTCCTCGAATCGTCGCTGCCCGTGTCGTCGGGGACGAACGCCGGGTCGTAGCCGAAGCCTCCGTCGCCGCGCGGCTCGGGCGCCAGCTCGCCCTCGCATCGCCCCCAGAAGACCCGCTCGGCCCCGGACTCGTCGACGTGGGCGATCGCGCAGACGTAGGCGACGCGCCGATCCTCGCCCTCGCCCACCTCGCGCAGCAGCAGCCGGAGGTTCTCCTCGTCGCTCGCGTCCTCGCCCGCGTAGCGAGCCGAGCGGACCCCCGGCCGTCCGCCGAGCGCGCGGGCCTCGATGCCGGAGTCGTCGGCGATCGCGGCGCCGCCGGTCGCCTCCGCCGCTGCCCGGGCCTTGATCAGCGCGTTCGCGTCGAAGGTCTCGCCCGTCTCGGCAGGCAGCTCGACTTCGCGCGGCAGCGGCACGAGCTCGACCCCGGTGAGGATCTCGGCGAGCTCGCGGAGCTTGTGCTCGTTGCGCGTCGCGACCGTCAGACGCATGTCAGGCGCATGCTCGAGCCTGCGCCTCGCGAAGCTCGGCGATCGCCGGCTCGGCGAGCACGAGCAGGTCGTCGAGGCTGGTGCGCGAGACCGGCGTCTGCTCGGCGGTCGCCTGGACCTCGACGAGGCCGCCCTCTCCCGACATGACCACGTTGGCGTCGACCTCGGCGCGCGAGTCCTCCGAGTAGTCCAGGTCGCAGAGCGCGACCCCGTCGACGAGCCCGCAGCTGATCGCCGCGACTGAGCCACTCAGCGGGTCCTTGACGATGACCCCTTCGGAGATCAGCTTCTGCGTCGCGAGCCGCAGGGCGACGAACCCGCCGGTGATCGACGCGCAGCGGGTTCCGCCGTCGGCCTGGAGCACGTCGCAGTCGACGTAGATGCTGCGCTCGCCGAGCGCCGTGAAGTCGACGATCGCGCGCAGCGAGCGGCCGATCAGGCGCTGGATCTCGACGCCGCGGCCGTCCTGGCGGCCCTTGCGCGAGTCGCGCTCCTTGCGCGCGCCGGTGGAGGCGGGAAGCATCGCGTATTCCGCCGTGACCCAGCCCCGGCCGGACCCCTCCATCCAGCGCGGCACCGAGTGCTGGATCGAAGCGGTGCAGATCACGCGCGTCTCGCCCTGCGAGTAGAGGGCCGAGCCATCCGCGGTGCGGACGAACCCCGGCTCGATCTCGACCGGGCGGAGGTCGCCGGCGCCGCGCTCGAAGCTTCGGACTGGAGCCACGCGGCAAGTCTCTCAGAGCCCCCCGGCGCCGCGTCCCGGCGCCCGCTCTCCCCCGCGGCCATCGGCAGCCGCGGGCCGGGGCGGGCGCCGGCACGCCGGCGCGCCGGGCGGGCTAATGGAAGGTGAGGGCGTTCACCGCCGACTTGATCTTCGTGACGATCAGGCCGGCGAGGTCCTGGCCCTCGCTGGTGTGAAAGCCCTTCATCGCCGCGACCAGCGCGACCATGAGCATGGAGACGAGGAGGATCAGCCCCACGTACTCCACGGTGCCCTGGCCGGGCTCGGCGGCGATGCGATCGAGCAGCCGGCGGATGGCGGCGGCGCGGGCCTCCAGGTAGGTGATGAGTGCGGTCATTCGGTCCCCCTTCGAGCGAGTTGGCGTTGCCGCGATGCTCGAAGGCGGCGGCTGACGCCTCAAGACCCGGATGTGGCGGAAGCGCGCCCGGCCTATGCCGGTTCGCGCGCCGTCCGCTCGGAGGCAAGCCGGGAGCGCAGGCGGCGGCGCTTGGCCCGCAGCTCGCGCTCGAGCTTGGTGATCTCGTCGCGGCGGCGACGGACGAGCTCGAGCTGGCGATCGACATGGCCGAGCGCCTCGTCGATCACCTCCCGCCGGCGGACCGGGTCCTCGATCCCCTCGCGCCACTCGCGGCGAAGGGACGCCCTCGCGCCCTCCGCCTCGACCAGCTGGCAGAGCTCGTCGAGGCTGAGGCCCAGGAGCTCCTTGAGCCGCAGGACGTCGCTCAGCCGCTCGACGTCCGCCTCCCGGTAGACGCGGTGCGAGCCCGGGCGCCGCTCGCCGGCGGCGGAGAGGAGCCCGAGCTCCTCGTAGTAGCGGATGGTTCGCGGGGTCGTGCCCGTGAGCTTCGCGACCTCGCCGATCCGAAGCGTCCCCCCGGTCACCGGCTCGCCACCGCCTGGCCGGCGCTCGGCGCGAAGTCTCCGACGTCCTCCTCGGCCTGCTGGTGGCTGGGGCGCATGAGCGAGACGCCGGCGCCGACAAGCGAGGTGATCGCGAGCACCCAGAGCGCCGTGTGCATGTTGTGGATGAACGGGTCGAGCTTGGCGGGGGCCAGCCCGGAGGCGAGGCCCGAGAAGATCTTGAAGAGGACGGGCTTCGGCACCGCCGCGGTCACGACGGCCATCACGAAGGCGATCGAGATCACGGCGCCCGTGTTCTGGAGCATCATCCGCGCGCCCGCGGCGACGCCGCGCCGGTGCTGTGGGACGGTGCCCATCATCGCCGCCGTGTTGGGCGAGTTGAACATCCCCGAGCCGACGCCGACGAAAAGCAGCCAGACCGAGCTCTGCCAGTAGGGGCTGTCCGCGACGAGCGTGGTCATCCCCGCAAGGCCCGCGGCGCTGACAACCATCCCCCACGCCGCGAGCGCGCGCGAGCCGCGCTGGTCCGCCCACCAGCCCGCGACCGGGGAGGAGATGAGCATGCCGATCGCCATCGGGGCCAGCTTCAGCCCAGCGGTGATCGGATCGTCGCCCTGCGCTCCCTGGAAGTAGAAGACGAAGACGAAGAGCAGCGCGAACCGCGAGAGCCCGTTGATGAACGCGGCGCCGCTGGCCGCGGCGAACATCCGGTTGCGGAAGATCGTGAGATCGAGCATCGGCGCGCGCCCGCGCATCTCCACGACGACGAAGGCGGGAAGAAGGACGACGGCCGCGGCGAGGCTCGCGATCACGACCGGGTCGTCCCAGCCGGAGAGCCCGCCCTTCGACACCCCGTAGACCAGGCCGGTGAGCCCGGTCACGAAGAGGAGCGTGCCGCCGATGTCGAGGCCGCGAACGGAGTCCGGCTTGGCGAGCTCGCGCAGAACCGCGGCGCCCCAGAGCGCGCCGGCCAGGGCAAACGGCACGTTGAACCAGAAGACCCAGTGCCAGGAGATCGCGACGAGGCCGCCGCCGAGAACCGGGCCCAGCACGAGGCCGACCGCGGCGACCATGGTGTTGGTGCCCATCGCCAGGCCGAGCTGCTCGCGCGGGAACGCGTCCGTGACCAGGGCAGCCGCGTTTGCGAAGAGGAACGCGGCGCCGACCCCCTGGACGATCCGCCAGAGGATCAGCTGGGTGCCGTCGGCGGCGAAGCCGGCGCCGAGCGAGGTCACGGCGAACACGACGAACCCGGCGACGTAGGCCTGCTTTCGCCCGAAGAGGTCGGAGAGCCTGCCCGCGGTCAGGACCAGGACCGTCGAGGCGATCATGTACGCGAGGATCACCCAGACGAGCTGCAGCAGGCTGGTTCCAAGCGAGCGCTCGAGGTCGGGCAGGGCGATGATGAGCGTGCCCGAGTTGATCGTCGCCAGGAGCATGCCGAGGCTGGTGCACGACAGCGCCCACCACTTGTAGTGCTCGTGACCGGCATGGACCCCGGGGCGAAGGCGGCGCACGCCAGCGGCTGAACGAGACAAGCTTACGTTCACGTAAAGTTACGGTAGCAGGAGCCGTTGACCGAGCGCTCGGATGCGGCGGATACGCTGGCCGCCGTGCGAGTGCTGGTGGTCACCAACATGACTCCGGACGCCGAAGCCCCGGCGCGAGGCAGCTTCGTCCGCGATCAGGTGGCGGCCCTGCGCGAGGGCGGTATCGAGGTCGAGTACTTCTCGTTTCCCGTCGGCAGCTCGCAGTACCCGCGCGCCGTGCCACGGATCCGCAGGCTCGTGCGCCGCGGCGGCTTCGACCTCGTGCATGCTCACTACGGGCTCCCCGGCTGGTGCGCGCTCCTCGCCGGAGCGCGGCCGCTCGTCGTGACCTTCCACGGGACCGACGTCCGCCATCCCGTCGTTGGGCGCCTGTCGCGGCGGCTCGCGCGGCGGTTGGACCTGGTGGCCGCCGCCTCGAGAGAGCTGTTCGAGCCGGCGCTGGGACGCCCGGGACTGTCTCGGCGCGCGGGTCATGCGGCGGTGCTGCCCTGCGGAGCCGACCTCGAGCGGTTCCGGCCGATTGACCGCGCGGCCGCGCGGTCAGAGCTCGGGCTCGATCCCGCCGGCCGCTACCTGCTATTCCCCGCGGCGCCGGGCCGCCCGGTGAAGCGCCACGACCGAGCGGCACAGGTCGCACGGCTGGCCGGCGCCCAGCTTTTGACCGGAGGCGACATCGACGCCGAGCGGATGCCTCTGTGGATGAACGCGGCGAGCGCGGCGCTCGTCCCGTCCGAGTACGAGGGCTTCGGGCTGATCGCCGTCGAGGCGCTGGGCTGCGACGTGCCGGTCCTTGCGACGCCGGTCGGGATCGCCCCCACGCTCCTCGACGGAGTCGAGGGTGCCCTTGCCGCCCCGTTCGACGCGTCGCGGTGGGCCCAGCTCGCCCGCCGGCACCTCGATGGCGAGGGTCGGATCACGGGGCGTGAGCGGGCGCTCTGGTTCGCGGCGCGCCCGATGGCCGATCGCGTGGCGGTCGCCTACTCGGAGCTGATCGGCCGCGAGGGCCGATTTTCCGACCATCTCGCGTAATCTCCGTCACGACCGATGGCTGAGAAGCGCCGGCGAGGCATCTTTCGGAGAGGAGAGGCACCTAGGGGGGACGACGCGACAGCGGTCGACGAGCCGAGCGCGGATGGCCCCGAAGGCGACGAGTCCCCGCAGCCGGCCGACGAGACATCGCTGACGCCCGGCAACGGCGCCTCGCCTCCGGCCGCCGAGGAGCTCGGCAGCGATGGGGACGAGGCGGCCGCGGAGACCGGCGACGCGCCCGCCCGCAAGGGCGCGGGGCGGCGGATGATGAACTGGCTCGGGTACGGGCTCTCCGAGGAAGAGAGGGTGGGCTCGGCGCCGCCCGAGGCGGCCGCGCCCGAACCCGTCGCCGAGCCCGAGGAGCCCAGGACCGAGGTCCAGCCAATCCCCGAGCCCGAACCAGAGCCCGAGCCCGAACCAGAGCCGGAGCCCGAGCCCGAACCAGAGCCCGAGGCCGCGCCCGCGCCGGAGGCCGAGGCCGCGCCCGAGCCAGAGCCGAGCCCGAGACGGCGCCCGAGCCAGCGACGGAGGCAGAGCCGGAAGCCGAGCCCGAGCCTTGGGATGAAGCCGAACCGGAGCCGGAAGCCGAAGCCGAAGCGGTCGGGACCGCCGGGCCGAAGCGCCGCCGCGGCCTGCGCGGGCTGTTCGGCCGCCGGGCCGAGGAGCCGACGCCCGACGAGCCCGTGACCGTGGAGGCCGATGCCATCGCCGCGGCCGAAGCGCCCGAGGGCGAAGCCCCCGCGGAGGAGCCCGCGGACGCCGAGGGGGCTGCGGTCGCCGAGGCAAGCCCGGAGCCCGAGCCGGAACCCGCCGCGGAGCCCGAGCCCGAGCAACCAGAGCCCGAGCCTGAATCCCCGGAAGCCGAGCGCGCCGGGCTCGCGGCGAGCCTCGCCAACTGGGGCGAGGCCGATACCGAGGACGAGCAGGAGCCGGCGCCGGTCACCTCGGCCGAGACCGTCGAGTGGCCCGCGCCGTCGGAGGAGCCGGCGGTCGCGGCCGGCGGCGACACCGCGGAGCGCATCCGCGTGGCCGCCGAGAGCGCCGCGCAGGCGGCGGAGGAGCGGGCGATCGAGGAGATCCTCGCGCTCGAGGAGGACCTCGAGAACGCGAAATCCGCCGCCCAGAAGCGCGAGACCGAGCTGCAGGCGCGCATCACGGCAATCGAGGCCGAGATCGAGAAGCTGAGGGGAGAGTCGACGACGGCCGCGGTGGACGCGCAGTCGGCGGTGGACGAGCGGCTGGCCGCTCTGCGCCGAGAGCACGACGAGGAGATCGCCAAGCTCCGCGACGACGCGTCGGAGCGCGAGCGAACCGTCGCGGCCGAGGCCCGCGCGGCGGCGTTGACGGAGGCGCAGCAGGCGGCCGCGAGGACGGGCTCCCCCGAGGTGAACCAGGCCGTTCAGGACGCGCTCGCCGAGGTTCGCGCCGCCGAGGAGCGCGCGACCGCGGCGAAGCGCGCGCAGGCCGAGTCGGAACGCCGGCTCCGCGAGGAGGCCGATGCCAGGGTGGCGGCCGAGACCGACGACCTGAAGAAGCAGCTCGAGGCGGCGAAAGCCGAGGCCGACGAGCGAGTCCAGGCGGCGCAGGCGGAGGCCGACCGCAAGGCCGCCGAGACCATCAAGGCGGAGGTCGAGCGGGGAACCGCGGAGGCACGCGAGAAGATCCGACGCGAGCTCGAGGACGAGGTCCTCCGATCGGCGGAGACGACGCGGGCCGAGGTCGAGGAGAAGGCGCGAGCCGCGGCGCAGGCGGCGGTCCAGGAGGACATCGACCGCATCCGCAGCGAGGCCGCCTCTCGCACCGCCAAGGAGGTCGAGGCGGCGCGAAACGCCGCCGAGGATCGCTTCGCGAACGAGCTCCGCCTCACCCAGGAGGAGCTGGCGCAGGAGCGGGAGGACAAGACCCGGATCATCGAAGGCTCCGACCGCCGCCTCGCGGAGATCGAGGAGCGGGCGCTGGCGGCAGCCGACAGGGTCACGGCCGCCGAGGACGAGCTCGCCGCCCAGGCGGAGCGGCTGCGCGAGGAAACTGAGCAGCGACTCGCCGAGGAGACCGAGCACGCCAAGGCCGCCGCGAAGGCGGAGGCAGATGCCCGCATCGGCGCCCGCGAGGCGGAGCTGGAGCGTGCGCAGGCAGAGGCCGAGCAGGCCCGTGCCGACGCCGAGCGCCGCGCGCAGGAGGCCGTGGGGAAGGCACGCGCCGACGCCGAGAAGGCCCGCCAGGAGGCCGAGCGCAGAGCCGAATCCGAGATCGCGGCGGCTCGCTCCGAGCTGGAGGCGAGGTCCTCGGGGCTCGAGTCGGAGCTGGCCGGCGAGCGCACCACCCGCTCGAAGGAGCTCGCGGACGCGGAGCGGCGGCTTCAGGAGATGGAGGAGCGAGCCCGCGCCGCCGAGGAGACCTCGGCAAAGGCGGCGATCGAAAGCCGGGCCTCGGCATCGGCCTGGCTGCGCTCACAAGCTGACGCCGTGCGCAAGGAGGGAGAGCGCCAGGGCGCCGCGGCCGCAAGGGAAGCCGTGGCCGAGGCCGAGGAGCGGGCCGCGGCCAGCCTCCGGGGCGAGCTCGAGGCTCAGGCGCAGCGCCTGGGCGAGGAGGCCGAGGCGCGCGTGGCGAGGGAGTCCGAGGTCGCCAGACTCGCCGGGGCGCAGGAGGCCCGGGAGGCCTTCCGCGAGCGCGACGAGGCGCTGGTCCGCGACAAGGCGGCGATCGAGGGCGAGCTTGCCGCCACCCGTCGCCAGCTCGCCGAGGCGCATGACCGAGCGGCCGCCGCCGAGCGGCGCGCGACGCAGATGGAGGTCGACTCAAACCGCCTGCAGGCGCGCACCCGCGAGCTTCGCTTCCAGGAGGCCGAGGGCCGGATCGGCGGCATCGAGGACATGGCGAGCGCCGCCAGCGAGCGCGCCCGCTCGGCGCCCCCGGTGCCGCACGCAGAGCCGTCGCCGCCTCCCGAGGCGCAGGCGCCGGAGCCCGAGCCCGAGCCGCCCGCCTCCCCGCCGCGCGGAATCCTCCGGCGCCGGCGCCGGACGAAGTCCGCAGGGGAGCCGGACGAGGGGCCCGACTCCTCAGGTGAAGCGGCGCCCGAGCTCACGCTCGAGCCCGCTGAGCCGGATGCCGCTCCCGCGCCTGAGCTCGAGCCCGAAGCGACGCCCGAGCCGGAGGCCGCGCCCGAGCCCGACGCCGTAACGGAGCCTGAGCCCGAGGAGGACGCGGCAGCCGCGGCGCCGCCACAGGTCGGCGCCGCGGGAACGCTGAGCCTGGCGACGGCGACGTTCGACGACCTCCGCGGCCTCGGGATGTCCGTCACCCAGGCCAAGCGCGTTATCCGCTTCCGCGACACGCGCGGCCTGAGCTCGCCCGACGACCTCGACGAGGTTCCCGGGTTCTCTCAGGACGTCCTCACGGGCATCAAGGCCCGCCTCACTCCCTAGCTCGGGACGGGCCAGCGCGCCGCGAGGCGCTCGACGTGGGGCGCCGCGGCGCCGGGCGAGACCGGCTCGGGCTCCCGGTCACCGGCCAGAGCCGCAACCGTCTGCACCACCGAGCGCCCGAGCGCCGCCGGCTCGTAGCCTCCTTCGAGGCAGAGCAGAACGGGCGCGCCAAGCTCCGCCCCCAGCTTGCGCATCGTCGCCGCCATGTCCCCATAGCCGTCGTCGTCGACCTCGCAGTTGGCCAGGGGATCGTCGCGGTGGGCGTCATAGCCGGCCGAGATCACGAGCAGGCCGGGCTGGAACTCGCGGGCCGCGGGCACGGCCACGTGCTGCACCAGCGCGCGGAACTCCTCGCTGCCGGACCCGGGAGGAACGGGAAGGTTGATCGTGTAGCCCTCGGCTCCGGCCTCGCCTTCATAGCGCGCCGGTCCCGTGCCCGGATAGAGGGGCCACTGATGGATGCTCACGTAGAGCACCTCCCGCGACGCCGCGAAGATCGCCTCGGTGCCGTTGCCGTGGTGGACGTCCCAGTCGAGGATCAGGACCCGCTGGACGTCGCAGGCCCCGATCGCGTGAGCCGCTGCGACGGCGGCGTTGTTGAAGAGGCAGAAGCCCATCGCCTGTCCCGGCTCCGCGTGGTGGCCCGGGGGACGCAGAGCGCAGAACGCAAACCGGTCGTCTCCCGCAAGCAGTCGCTCCGCGGCCCACGCCGCGCCGCCGGCGGCGTGGAGCGCCGCCTCGAACGAGCGCTCGCTGACGATCGTGTCGGCGTCGATCATGCCGCCGCCCGCCGCGCAGAACGACTCGATCGCGTCCACGTGTCGCGGCTCGTGGACTCGGTGAAGCTGCTCGCGGGTGGCCGCCGGCGCCTCGAAGCGGTCGAGGCCCTGCCAGCCGGTGGCCTCGAGGGCCGCCTCGAGCGCCCTGATGCGGTTCGCGTTCTCCGGATGGCCGCCGGTGTCGTGCTGAAGCGAGGCGGGGTGATGAACGTAGATGCCCACTGCGGGAGTACCGTAGCGGCGCCGTGCAGCCAGCCCGCGTCGAAACTCCGGAGCTGGACTTCGACGTCGTCGTCGTCGGGGGCGGCGCCGCGGGCCTGCACGCGTGTCTGTGCGCCGCCGAAGCCGGGGCGTCGGTGGCGCTCGTCTCCCGAAAGCCCCTCGCCGAGAGCTCCAGCTACTGGGCTCAGGGTGGCCTCGCCGCGGCGCTCGCCCCCGACGACTCCCCTGCCCGGCACGCAGACGACACTCTGAATGCCGGCCGCGGGGCCTGCCGCGACGCCGCCGTGAGGGCCCTCGTGACCGAGGCGCCCGCCGCGGTCGAGGAACTGCGCGACCGCGGCGTGAAGTTCGACCTGGAGGCGGACGGGTCGCTCGCCCTCGGCCTCGAGGGCGGGCACTCGGCGCGGCGCATCGTCCACGCGGGCGGCGCCGAGACCGGCCGCGCGATCACCGCGCGGCTCGCCGCCCTGGTCGCGGAGGACGCCTCGATAACGGTTCTGGAGGGCGCCTCGGCGCTCGCTCTTCGAAGCGACGGCCAGCACTGCGGCGGGGTGGTGACCGACCGCGGCCCGATAGCCGCCGCTGCGGCCGTGCTGGCCACGGGCGGCGGCGCCGCGCTCTGGCGGCGCACGACGAACCCTTGGGGGGCGATCGGCGCGGGCTCCGTCCTCGCCCATGCGGCCGGCGCCGACCTCGCCGACCTCGAGCTCTGCCAGTTCCACCCGACCGCGCTGCGGGTGGAGGGCTCGCCGCGGGACGGCGCGCTGGTCACCGAGGCCGTCCGCGGGGAGGGCGCGACCCTCCTGGACGCGAGCGGCCGCCGGTTCACCAACGAGCTGGCGCCGCGCGACCAGGTCTCAGCCGCGATCCTCGACCGGATGGACGCCGACGGGCGCGACCACGTTCTGCTCGACCTGCGCGGCCTCGACCCGGAGCGCTTCGCGAACGTGTTTTCGACGTGCGCCGCCGCCGGGCTCGAGCCGCTGTCGGCGCCGGTGCCGGTCGCCCCCGCCGCCCACTACCTGATCGGGGGCGTCGCCACGGACCTCCACGGCCGCACCAGCCTGACGGGGCTCTTCGCGGTGGGCGAGGCCGCCTGCACGGGTCTTCACGGCGCCAACCGGCTCGCCTCGAACTCGCTGACCGAGTGCTTCGTCTTCGGGCGCCGCGCGGCGGAGGCCGCGGCGGCCGAGCCGCGCCGCGCGCCCGTGGCCGCCGCCACGGACTGGCGCTTCGAGCCCCCAACCGTGGAGACCCGGGAAGCGGTGTGGCGCCTCGCCGGCCCGCGGCGGACGGCAGCGGAGCTCGAGGAGCTGGCCAAGGATCCCTATCCCCTCGCCCGGCTGATCGCCCGCTCCGCCCTCGCCCGCGAGGAATCGAGAGGCGTCCACCGGCGCTCCGACCACGAGACGCGGGACCCGCAACTCGACAACGAGCACGTGGTGATTGCAGCGTCGGGCGAGTTGCGACTCGAACGCTGGTGAGTGCGCCTGGCCGATTGGCCAACTCCCTTAATACTCCCTTAATCGACTGCTCTTGACGCGTTAACCGACGGCGGGGATACTGCCCGTGCCCAGAGCTTGGACGCTTGTGCAAGAAAGCTTGGGCCAAGGGACAGGATGTACAGAAGGGACAAGGGGGTACTCAAGGATGTACCGCTTCAGCCGCTCCATCTATCGGGAGCTGGCACCGCTGGTCATTGAAGATCCGGCGGATGCGACGGGATGCCGTAACAAGTCGCACGTGCTCGACGCGTGCGAGTCAACGATCAGGCGACTGACCTGCGACGGCCGCTACTTCGCGCGGCCTGCACGCTCGCTCTTCATCGAGGTGCGCTCGCACTTCGGGATAAGCGATCAGCTGCGCGTCTGGCGGACGATCGAGGTGAACATCGAGCTGGCGCTCGAGCATCTCGCCCGGCTGCCGGAGGGTGCCGGCCTCGACGGCGTGCCGCGTCAGTGCCACGCCCACACTCGCAAGGGGACGCCCTGTCAGCGCGAGCCGCTGCCGGGCAAGGACTATTGCCCCTCGCACAAGCACCTCGAGGACACCTTCGAGGCGGCCGAGCTTCCGCTCGAGATCGGCGAGCCGGCGCTCGCGCTGGCATAGCCGCAGCCACAACCGAATAGAGCCGGGAGCTGGCCGCGGTCATCTAGGTTGCGGTCATGCTTCTTGGCGTCGACGTCGGCGGGACCTTCACGGACGCGGTCGTCTTCGACGGCGAGACCGTCCACACCGCGAAGGCGCCGACGACGCCCGCCGACCAGGCCCGAGGGGTCAGCGCGGCGATCGAGGCCGTACTCGAGCGGGCCGGGGCTAACGCGGGCGAAGTCGAGTCGTTCGCGCACGGAATGACGGTCGGCACCAACGCGCTGCTCACCGAGGGCGGCGCGCGGACGGCGCTGCTCGCCACCCGCGGGTTCACCGACCTCCTCGAGGTCGGCCGCCAGGCGCGGCCCGAGCTCTACCGGCCCTGCGCCCCGAAGCCGGCGCCGCTCGTCGCCGCGCATCACGGCGTCGACGAGCGAACCGGGCCGGAGGGAGTGATCCGCCCGCTCGCCGGCGGCGAGCCGGAGCGCCTGGCCGCCGCGCTTCGCGACCAGGAGGTCGAGTCCGTGGCGATCTGCCTGCTCTTCTCCTATCTGGAGCCCGGGCACGAGCGCGCGCTTGCGGAGCGCCTTCGCGAAGCCCTGCCCGGCGTCCACGTCTCGGTGTCGAGCGAGGTCCTGCCGCAGTTCCGGGAGTTCGAGCGCTGCTCGACCACCGTCGTCGACGCCTACCTCGCGCCGCTCCTCGCCTCCTACCTGGAGAGCCTCGCCAGCGCGGCCGCGGAGCGCGGCCTTCCCGAGCCGGCGGTGATGCGCTCCTCGGGCGGGCTTGCCCCGGCGGCGGAAGCCAGGCGCTCGGGGGCTTGGAGCGTCCTCTCCGGGCCCGCTGGGGGCGCGGTCGCCGCCTCGCTCCTGGCCTCGCTCTCCGGAGACGACGACGCCATCGGGATCGACATGGGCGGCACCTCGTGCGACGTCTGCGTGGTCGAGGGCGGGCGCGTGCGCCGCACGGATGGCCGAACGATCGGCGGCCGCCCGATCCAGCTGCCGATGGTGGACGTCCACACCGTCGGTGCCGGCGGTGGCTCGATCGCGTGGATCGATCACGGCGGAGCGCTTCGGGCCGGGCCGCGATCCGCCGGGGCCGAGCCTGGTCCGGCCTGCTACGGGCGCGGCGGCAGCGAGGTCACGGTCACCGACGCCAACCTGCTGCTCGGGTACCTCGCGGGCGACGCCGCGCTCGCCGGCGGCGTCGAGCTCGACCCGGAGGCCGCGGAGTCCGCGCTCGGCGCTCTCGGCAGGGAGCTCGGCCTGGACGCGGTGGAGACCGCGGAGGGCGTGGTCCGGGTTGCCAACCAGGAGATGCTGCGGGCCCTGCGGGTGGTGAGCGTCGAGCGCGGGATCGACCCGCGGGGGTTCGCCCTCCTCCCCTACGGCGGCGCCGGCCCGCTGCATGCCGCGGCCCTCGCCGCCGAGCTCGGGATGACCCGGATGCTCTGCCCTCGGGCCAGCGGCGTCCTCTGCGCGCTCGGCCTGGTCGCATCGGAGCGCCGGCGCGACACCGCGAGGACCGTGATGTTGAGCGGCGCCGAGCTCTCCGCCGAGCGGATCGCCGCGGAGGTGGGCGAGCTTCGCGCGCAGCTCGAGCGAGGCCTCGAGGAGGCCGAGGCGGAGGCGGCGTACGACCTCCGCTACCGAGGCCAGGCGTTCGAGCTCACGATCGACGCCTCCCCGGAGCCGGACCTGGCGGGGCTCGTCGAGGCGTTCGAGGCCGAGCACGAGCGCCGCTACGGGTACCGCGACTCCAGCGGCGAGATTGAGCTCGTCAACGTGCGGCTGGCGCTCGTGGAGGCGGGACCTCGTATCCGGCCCAGTCCCGGGCGCGGGGAGGCGAAGCGCGGAGAGCGCCGGGCGCGGTTCGGCGGCGAGTGGGTGCGCACGGCGGTGATCCGCGGCGAGCCGGAGGCGGGTCTGGAGGCGCAGGGGCCGTGCATCTTCGAGCTGCCGGAGGCAACGCTCGTGCTGCCCGCAAGCTGGAGCGCGCGGGTTGACGAGCACGGCACGATCGTCGCGGAGCGCGAGCAGTGAGCCTCGACCCGATCACGCTCCAGGTCCTCGTCGGCAGCTTCCGGGCGGCCTGCGAGGAGATGGGCGCGGTCCTGATCCACGCCTCTCACTCGGCCAACATCAAGGAGCGCCACGACTGCTCCACGGCTCTCTTCGACGCCTCGGGGGAGCTCGTGATGCAGGCGGAGCACATACCCGTCCACCTCGGCTCGATGCCGGACGCGGTCGCCGCTGTCAGGGACAACGAGCAGGTCGAGGGGGGCCTCTGGATCCTGAACGACCCGTTCGCCGGCGGCACGCACCTGCCCGACATCACGCTGATCGCGCCGGTCTTCGCAGGCGGCGAGCTGCTTGCGTTCACGGCAAGCCGCGCCCACCACGCGGACGTGGGCGGGCCGACTCCGGGCGGAATGCCGGCGGACTCCCGTCGCCTCGACGAGGAGGGCGTGGTGATCGAGCCCACCGCGGTGACGGACGGGGTCCTGGAGGACCTCGCCGCGCAAATGCGGAACCCGGAGGAGCGGCTGGCCGACCTCAGGGCTCAGCGGGCCGCGCTGTCCGTGGGTGCGGAGCGCCTCGCCGAGCTCGTCGATCGCCACGGAAAGGAGACGATCCGCGAGGGAATGGAGGAGATCCTCGACTACACCGAGCGGCGCACGCGGGCGCGGCTCCGCGAGCTGACCGACGGACGCTGGGAGGCGGAGGACGTCCTCGAGGGCCGCGAGGGAGACGTCGCGCTGCGCGTCACGGCGACCCTCGCGGGCGACGGCCTGAAGCTGGACTTCTCGGCCAGCGACGACCAGGTCGAGGGCAACCTCAACTGTCCGCTCGCCGTCACGAAATCGGCCGCCTTCTTCGTGGTGCGCGTGCTGATCGATCCGGACGCGCCGCCATCCGCGGGGGCGCACCGGCCGATCGAGATCACAGCCCGGACCGGGTGCGTGCTGAACGCCGAGCGCCCCGCCGCAGTCGCGGCGGGCAACGTGGAAACGTCCAGCCGGGTCGCCGATCTCGTAACCGCCGTGCTCGCGGGGGCGGTCGCCGTGCCCGCGCAGGGTCAGGGAACGATGAACAACCTCACCCTCGCCGGCGAAGGCTTCACCTACTACGAGACGATCGGCGGGGGCCAGGGCGCCTGTCCGGAGGCGGACGGCCCGAGCGCCATCCACGTGGCCATGTCGAACACGCTCAACACGCCGGTCGAGGCCCTCGAGACCGAGCTGCCGATCCGCGTCCGCGAGCTCGGCCTGCGGCCCGCGAGCGGCGGCGCGGGCCTGCACCGGGGCGGCGACGGGGTCGTGCGCGAGATCGAGGCGCTCGAGCCGATGCGCTACACGCTGATCGCCGAGCGCCGCCGTCACGCGCCGCGCGGACGCGACGGCGGCGAGGACGGCATGC
The DNA here is from genome assembly GCA_963740625.1 of uncultured Actinomycetes bacterium. Classification (GTDB taxonomy): domain Bacteria; phylum Actinomycetota; class Thermoleophilia; order Solirubrobacterales; family 70-9; genus JAWVFM01. The sequence goes on along the minus strand of CAVUEV010000003.1, from coordinate 431,932 downwards.
CGGGGGCCGACTCGATCAACGGCGAGCCGATCGCGGCGAAATCCGAGGGTGAGCTCGAGCCCGGCGACCGGCTGCGCATCGAGACCCCCGGCGGCGGGGGGTACGGCGCACGCTGACGAGCGGTTTCCGGCCGCGGTTGCTGGCCGGATGGAGGCAACGAGGAGGGCGCGCTATGGGCGCGCAAACCACACACCGGCCGCACTGTTGCTCGTCCTGGAGGGGTTTGTCCCGTATGGCGGGACAAACCCCTCACCGACGAGGACCTCGCTCGCGCTGGAGGGGTTTGCGCGCGCGCCAGATCGCCTCCCTCGCTGCCCTGTCACGTGAGGCCTTGCGGCCACGCACGGAAGGGCGGAAGCCGCGCTAGGCACGATCCGCACTTGTGACATCTGGTCACAATTGCTTGACTTTCGATCCGCCTTCCCTAGAATCGGCCACCGAGCGAGCCCCGGCGCCCCTGCGGCGCTCACTAGAGGCTCAAGCCCATTTCCACACCGAGTCCTAGCTTTTTCCAGCTTTTCGCAGCAAATGCCTGTCGCTTTCAAAGAGTGGGCCGTTACGGTCCGCGCCCTGTCGGAGGGGGAGCAGCTCGTCACGCTTCGAAAGGGCGGGATTCGCGAGGAGAACAAGAACTTCGAGCTCGAGCATGAGCGCTTCTTCCTCTACCCGACGTTCGACCACCAGCGGAACGACCTGGTTCGCGAGTCCCACCATCCGGAGCTTCGCCGCGCCCTCGAGGAGGGCGTCTGGCCGGACGAGGAGCCGCCCCCGCGGGCGCTGCTGCGCGACGGCGGGATCCCGCAGCCGGACCGGGTCCGAATCCGCGCCTGGGCAGAGGTCGCCGATCACTGGACGACCGAGGACCCACGAATCGTCGAGGGCCTTTCGCCGTTTCACGTCTGGACCCAGGACTATGCGCAGAAGCGCCTGGCCTGGAAGCGGCGCCACCCGCTGCACCTGCTGCTCCTGCGGGTCCACAGGATCCCGCGCCCGGTGACCGTTCGCGTACGCGACGAGTACCACGGCTGTCGCTCGTGGGTCGAGATCGATCGCGATCTTCCGTTCGAGGGCACCCCGGTCATGGCCGACGAGGAGTTCGACCGCGCCGCGGCCGAGATCCGCTCGGTGTGCGGCGAAGCAGAGCCCGTCCCCGCCTAGAGCGGGCAGCGTGACAGCCTCTTCTCCGGGCTCGCCTAGCGCGATCGAGAGGGTCGCCGCCGCCCGGCGTGCGCTCGTGATCGGCATGGGCGGCGGCGGGGACGTCGTCGGCTCGCTCGCAGTGCTGCGCGTCTGCGAGGCGCTTGGCACGCCCGCCCGCCTGGGCGGTGTTGCCTGGGAGCGCTTCCCGATCGACCCCCATCCGGGGCCTCGGCCTCTCGCCGAGATCGTTGGCGGCCGGGTCGTGGGTGGCGCGGCGGTGATGGCAGATGGAGCCACGACGACGCCCGAAGGAGCGCGCTTCGCGGAGTCCGGCATGGCCGCGCACCTGGGCGAGGAGGTCGCGCTGATCGACGTCGCCGGCGGTGTCCCGAGCGCGGCTGCCGGCATCGAGGCCGTCGCCGGCGAGCTCGGCTGCGACCTCGTGATCCTCACGGACGTCGGCGGCGACGTCCTGGCCCGCGGCGAGGAGCCCGGCCTCGCCAGCCCGCTGTGCGACGCGATCATGCTCGCAGCAGCGGCGCGCCAACCGGTGGGCATCTCCACTCTGCTCGCTGTGGCCGGCGCCGGCTGCGACGGCGAGCTGACGCCAACCGAGGTGCTCACCCGGCTCGCGGAGCTGGCCGCAGGAGGCGCCTGGATCGGCACGTTCTCAGTGACGCCGACCCTCGCCCGCGAGCTCGATTCGGCCGCCGGGGCGGTCCCCACCGAGGCCAGCCTGCAGATCGCGCGCTGCGCCCTCGGCGAGGTGGGCCCAGCTGCGATCCGCGCGGGCCGGCGAACCGTGGAGCGCACCCCGCTCGGGGCAATGGTCTTCGTGCTCGACCCGCTGCTGGCAATGGCCGCCGGGCTTCCCCTGGCCAACGCGGTCGCAGGCGCTCGGAGCATCGCCGAGGGCCGCGACGCCCTCGCCGCCCTGGACGTACGCACCGAGCTGGACTACGAGCGCGACCGGGCACGGGCGGGCGGCGCAAGCTGAGCTTCGACTGAACCATTGCGGAAGTGCTCCGGTAGTAACCGCTGCCCTCGCATCCGCGGCGGCTCTGGCAACGAAAAGGAGCATCCATTGATCCGCTTGCGCACGACGCGCGCGGCGTTTGCCGTGGCCACGATCGGCGCCATCGCGCTTGCCGGCTGTGGCTCGTCGAGCTCCAGCACCAGCTCGACGACCGCTTCCACGACCACCCCGTCCAGCACGACGTCGAGCTCGCCCGCGCCCGCCGGTGGGGCGGCGGCGGTCGGCACCGCCGACAACTCGGACCTCGGACAGACGATCCTGGTCGGCGCCAACGGCATGACCCTCTACAACTTCGAGAAGGACGAGTCCGACGAGTCCTACTGCAACGGCGAGTGCGCGAAGGCCTGGCCACCCCTGACGACCAACGGCGCCCCGAAGTCGTCGGGTGACGCCAGCCAGTCACAGCTCGGGACGATCAAGCGCGACGACGGCTCGATGCAGGTGACCTACGACGGCCACCCCCTCTACTACTTCGAGGGTGACAAGAAGCCGGGCGAAGCGACCGGCAACGGCTCCGAGGCGTTCGGCGCCGAGTGGTACGCGTTGCAGCCGAGCGGCGAGAACGCCGAGGGGAAGGGCGGCGACGAGGACTCGGGCTCGAGCTAGGCGCCCGCGACGCAGGAAGCGACCGGCGCGCCGCAGCCACCGCGGCGAATAGACTCGCCGCGGTGGCGGTGCGGCCTTCATCGCGGTTGCTGGCGGGAGTCGTTGCGGCCCTGGCGATCGGCGCGGGCGCGCCGGGATCCGCCGCCGCCGCGCCGACGCCCCAGCCCTACGGGCACAACGACGCGGGCGGCTTCCGCAACGTCCTCCCGCCGGGTGAGGGGACGACCTCCAATGCCGCGCAGATCGCGGCGTTCGAAGCGGACAACACCGCGTATCCGCCGCACGACCAGGATCAGCTGGGGATGTACGCCAACCTGCTCTACGGCTACCCCCACCTGAAGGCCTCGCGGATCGGCGACTACTACAAGGACGCGACCTTCGGCGTGAAGCCCGCGGACGTCGAGCGGACCTACAGCCCGCGCGACGACGTCACCATCGTCCGCGACCAGTTCGGGGTCCCGAGGATCTACGGCCAAACCCGCGCCGGCACCGAGTTCGGGGCCGGGTACGTGGCCGCCGAGGACCGGCTGTTCTTCATCGACGCCCTGCGCAGCGCCGGCCGCGGCGAGCTCTCGTCGCTCGCCGGCGGCAGCAACGCCTCCATGGACGAGTCGGTCTGGGCCGACACCCCCTACAACGAGGCCGACCTTCAGCGCCAGTTCGACGACGCGCCCGCCGTCTACGGGCAGCGTGGCCGCGAGATCCAGGACGACGTCCGGAACTTCGTCGCGGGCATCAACCAGTACGTGGACGAGGCGTGCGTGAACCCGACCAAGATGCCCGGCGAGTACGCGCTGCTCGGCAAGCCGAGCTATCCCTGCACCAACCCGTGGACGCCGGAGGACGTGCTGTCGATCGGCTCACTCGTGGCCGGCATCTTCGGCAAGGGCGGCGGCGGCGAGCTCCGCTCGGCGCTGGTCCTGGAGCAGCTGCAGAAGCGCTTCGGCGCCAAGGGAGGCGAGAAGGTGTGGGAGGACTTCCGCTCGCAGAACGACCCGGAGGCGCCGACCACCGTTCACAGCAAGCGCTTCCCCTACGCGACGACGCCGAAGCACGCCAAGGGCGTCGCCATGCCGGACCCCGGGAGCGTGGACTTCGCCAACGTCGTCGCCTCCAGCTCGGGCGCGACCGCGACCCCGGATGCGGCAACCGCGGGCAAGCTTCCCGACCAGGACCTCCTCGCACCCCTGCGCCAGCACACCGACGAATCGAACGCCCTGCTGGTCTCGGCGCGGGAGTCGCAGAGCGGACACCCGCTGGCGGTGTTCGGCCCGCAGGTCTCCTACTTCATGCCCCAGATCCTCATGGAGGAGGAGCTCCACGCGCCGAAGACCAAGAACGAGCCGGCGATGGACGCCCGGGGGGCCGCCTTCCCGGGCACCAACCTCTACGTGCAGCTCGGCCACGGACGCAACTACGCCTGGAGCGCGACCTCAGCGGGCCAGGACATCGTCGACACGTACGCGGTGAAGCTCTGCGACCCCAACGGCGGAAAGCCGACGGAGCAGTCGAACGCCTACGTCTACAAGGGCCGCTGCATCCCGTTCGACACGCTCACGCGGGACATCTCGTGGACCCCCAACCCCGCCGATCCGACCCCCGCCGGGTCGGAGACGCTCGTGAGCTACCGCTCGAAGCTCGGCATCGTCATCGCCCGGGCGACCATCCACGGCAAGCCCTACGCCTACACGCGCCTGCGCGACACCTACAACCACGAGGTCGACCCGTCGGTTCTCGGCTTCAAGGACTTCAACGAGGAGTCGCACATGTCGACGCCCAAGGAGTTCATGCGCTCGGCGTCCAACATCGCGCTGACCTTCAACTGGATGTACATCAACCGCCGGCACATCGCGTACTTCAACTCGGGCCAGAACCCGCCGCGGCCAAAGGACGTCGACGCCAACTTCCCGACGATGGGCAAGCAGCGATACCTCTGGAAGGGGTTCGATCCGGACAAGCCGCAGTTCCCCCTCGGCAACCTGAAGCGCCAGCTGCGAATCGGCCACCCGCACGTGGTCGACCAGAACTGGATCACGAGCTGGAACAACAAGCAGGCGCCGGGGTACAGCGCGGCTGACGGCCAGTACGCGTACGGGCCGCAGTACCGAAACCAGGCGCTGGACGACCGCATCAAGGCCGGGATCCGCGGCCCGAAGAAGATGACCCTCCCGGGGCTGATCTCGGCGATGGAGGACGCCGGCACTGTCGACGACCGCGGCCCGTACGACCTGCCGTACGTCTTCGGTGTGATCGGCAGCCACGGCACTCCGGCCGAGAAAGCGGCCCTGGCGAAGCTCCGCGCGTGGGTGCGCTCGGGGTCGCACCGGATCGACCGCAACAAGGACGGCCACTACGACTCCGAGGCCGCGATCCGCATCATCGACGCCTGGTGGCCACGGCTCGTGACCGCCGAGTTCGAGCCCACGCTGGGCAGTGCGAGCTTCGACGCCGTGCACTCGATGATCGCCTTCGACGATCCCAACCGCAACCAGCACCTCGGCTCAGCCTTCGACGGCGGCTGGTACGGCTACGTCTCGAAGGACCTTCGCACGGTCCTGGGCGACCGCGTCCGCGGTGGCTACTCACGCATCTACTGCGGTGCGGGGAAGCTCTCGCGCTGCCGCAAGGCGCTCCTCTCCTCCCTCGCCGACGCGCTTCACCACGACAGCGACGCCGAGCTCTACCCGGACGGCAGCTGCACCCTCTACGGCGGCATCAGCGGCGACCCGCAGGCCTGCGCGGACTTCATCCACTACCGCGCCGTCGGCGCGATCACCCAGCCCGAGGAGCCATGGGTGAACCGCCCGACCTTCCAGCAGGCGGTAGAGATCAAGTAGCCCCCGCGTCCGGGCCGGCAGGCTCGGCGAATCGAGCACGACTAAGCTCGTCGGGTGGCCTGGGTCGAGACCGAGTCCTTCAGCTTCACGGCGAGGCACGAGAGCGAGGATGAGGGCACGGCCCAGCGCATCCTCGACAGCCTCGAGGATCTGAGGCTGCGGCTCGAGGATCGCTTCGACGAGGCGCCGGGCGAGGTGACGGTCATCGTCCACCCCTCTCCCGCCTGGCTGGCGGCGGCGCATCCGTTCTTGCCGGCCGCGAGGATGGCTGCGGCACCCGCCGGGCGCCGCTACCTGGCCGGCTGGGCGATGGCCTCGGAGCTTCACGTGCTGAACGACGAGCACGCCGAGCGCCGGGCGGCCGGCGAGGACTCGCTGCTGGCTCTGCGCGGTACGGCCGAGCGGCTCTACGTGCAGATCGTGCTCGGCGCCAACAACTCGGACCTGCCGCCACCGTGGGGCATTCGCCGCTTCGGTCGCTACCTGCGCTGGGCGTGGTTGATCGAGGGCGCCGGCCAGTACTTCTCCGGCCAGGTGTCGCTCTTCCGGGCCGCGGTGTCGACGCGGATGCGCGACGGCGACCGGCCCGCGTTCCCGCCGTCCGCCCGCGACGCGATCACGCTTGGGGGCACCGTCTTCGACCTCCTCGACCAGGAGCGAGGACGCGAGGCGTGCGCGCTGCTCGTCTCGCGGCTGCGCCGCGGCGGAGCGCGAACGAGCCTCGAGATCGCCTTCGACCAGCCATTCGCCGACATCGAGGCGAAGTGGCGCCGCTACCTGCGCGAGCTCCCCGCCCGGCGCGCCGGCCAGATCGACGAGCTCGACGAGTTCAGGTTCGAGCTCGACTGACCGGCGGGCCGCGGTCCTAGCTCACCAGCTGCCAGAGGCCCCACGCCACGCCGGTCGCGGCCGCCATCCCCAAGGCGAACTTGGCGAGCAGCCGGGACGGGGCCTCCGAGAACGCCGCCGGTGTCGAGCCCACCGGGGCGGCCGGCGCCTCCACACCCAGGAGTGAGCGTGCCTCGTCGGCCGCGTTCGCGGAGACCAGGATGTCCCGGGGCCCGATCGCCAGCAGATCGAGGATGTCGAAGGCGCGGGTCGGACGGTCGATGCTGGGGATGCCGGCGTCGAGAAGCACGCTCTGCATGAGCTGCGCCTCGGTGGGGTTCCGCGCCTGGACGATCCGGACGAGCCTGCCACCCGTGTAACGCGGGTCGATCTCGGGCTGCGGGCGATCGGGGCCTGGGTCCGTCACGTGTCAGGTGACCTCGAGCTCGGCCTCTTCGACCCGGCCGTCGCGAATCGCAAACGCCCGGAGGACCGGCGCCTCGGGCTCGGCGAGCGAGAGGATGAACCACAGCGGGTCGGGCCAGCCCCGGGCGAGGTTGACATCCGTCTGCGAGGGATAAGCCTCGCTCTTCGTGTGCGAGTGGTAGATCCCGGCGAGGTCCTCGCCCGCGTCCTCGATCGCGCGCAGGAGCGGCAGTGGGTTGGCCACCTCGAAGCGCAGCGGGCTGGCGAAGAGGTTCTCCGCCCGATGGACGCTCGTGGCCTCTCCGTCGCGCCCGCCGATCAGGCCGCAGCACTCGTTGGGCACGTCGTCGCGGGCGTGGGCGACGATCTCGTCGACCAGGGACTGCGCGATCCTCATCGCGCGAGGCTAGCAACGGCCCCAACCACTCTCAGATGCCGCTCCCGGACCTGAAGAGCCCTGACGGCCACAGACTGTCTAGTGTGCTAGTTCTCTGGTACAGTTGCCCTCATGGACGCCACCGAGGCCCAGGCTCTGGCCCTCGCGATCGACCGCCGCGACGAGGTCCCGGTTGGCGTGCAGCTCGCCTGGAAGCTCCGCGCGGCAATCGAGGGTGGCCGGCTCGTCCAAGCCGACCGCCTTCCGAGCGTGCGCGAGGTCGCCCAGCTCTCCGGTGTGAACGTCAACACGGTGCGATCCGTCTACGCCCGCCTGGAGCGCGAGGGGCTGATCGAAACGCGCCACGGGCTCGGCACGTTCGTCGCCGCCGCGGCGGGCGCCTCGCCCGAGGTCGAGCGGATCGCAGCCGATACCGTCGCCGCGGCCCGCAGGTCCGGTCTCTCTCCCCGGGACGTCGCCAGGGCCATCTACGCGGGTGAGTGGGCCGGCGACGCACCCGCGCCGGGACCCGCCGCGGTCCCCGACTTCGGGCGCGGCGCGGACGAGGCGGCGGCCAGGCGCGAGCTGCGCCGCCAGATCGCTCGCCTCGAGGCCGAGCTAGCCTCGCACCCGGAGGCACGGCCCGAGGGTGAGCCGCCGCCCCCGGCGCTTCGCCGCAAGGGTCACGTGGCCGGCCTCGCCGAGCTCGAGACGACGCGGAACGAGCTGATGAAGCGGCTGAAGAAGGCGCGCGCCGACGCGGACCGGCGCGGCAAGCGCGAGGGCCGCGCGCGGCTGCGCCGCGAGGACATGCTCGCCAACCCCGAGCGCCACCGCTTCGAGCGCATCGCCCTCGAGGACTGCGGCGACCCCGGCTGCGGGGACGTCCGGGTCGTGCCGCGTTTCGGCCCGGTTGGCGCCCTCGCCGGCTGGTGGCATGTGAAGGTCTCGTCCGGATGCCCGTTAGCCGCTCCGCCGTGAGGGCGTGATCCGTGGCCCGCGCGGTCTCCAGCAGGGCCTTCCTGCCTGTCCGGAGCCTCTTCGAACAGGTCGGAAACATGGTGATCCTGACGGGCAAGACGCTCGTCTCGAGCGTCCGGCGTCCGCACCCCTACGGCGGCGAGTTCGTCGCGCAGTTCCTCTTCGCCCTGCAGCTCTGCTGGTTTCCGATGGCGATCTCCATGGTCGCGGTGAGCTTCGGGGCGCCGGGCCTGCAGGCGGCGAACTTCCTGACGCTGTTCGGCGCGCTCGACCGGCTCGGCGGGTTCTTCGTCCTCGCCTCGATTCGGGAGTTCGCGCCGTTCGTCACCGCGATCATCGTCGCCGGCGTCGCCGGCACGGCGATCACCGCCGACCTAGGGGCGCGGAAGATCCGCGAGGAGCTCGACGCGCTCCAGGTCCTGGGGGTCGACCCGATCAAGAACGTGGTCGTGCCGCGCTTCCTGGCGCTGATGCTGATCACGGCTCTGCTCGACGTGTACGCCATGCTGTTCGGGATCAGCGGCGGCATCCTCGCCGAGCTCGCCTACGGCCAGCCCCTCGGCGGCTTCTTCGCGACGCTCTTCACCAACGCCTCGATCACCGACCTCTGGGGGTCACTGCTCAAATGCACCCTGTTCGGAGCGATCGTGGCAATCGTCTGCTGCTACAAGGGAATGAACGCCTCCGGCGGGGCCGAGGGCGTCGGCAGGGCAGTGAACGAAGCGGTGGTCGTCTCGCTGCTGGCGGTCTTCGCGTTCAACTACGTCTTCACGCAAACGCTCTTGGCGACACACCCGGAGATCTCGCAGATCAAGTGAGGGAGTAACCATGCGAAGGCTCGTCCTGATCACCGTGAGCGCGCTTGCCGTCGCGGCCTCGGTTTCGCTTGGCGCGGGCTACTCGCGCCAGTACGCGAGCTACACGCTCTCGAGCCACAAGCCGAGCCACTCGACCGCCGAGCGGTTCCGCTTCGACTACGTGAACCCGGACGACCCGAACGGCAAGCCACCGGCCGTCAGCAAAGTCATCACGATCCTCCCTCACGGCGCCCGCTACGACGCCTCGGCGCCGGGGTCATGCGGGGCTTCCGATGCCGAGCTGATGGCAGAAGGCGGCGCCGCCTGCCCGCCGGACAGCGCCGTCGGCGGCGGGGTAACGACGGTCGACACGGGTGTCCCCGGTCCCGACCGGTTCGTCACCGCCGATGTCGAGTTCTTCAACAACGAGAACGATCCGAACGGCGAGTTCGTCTACGTCAACACCGTCCGCGGAACGAGCGCAAGGACCGTGATCCGCGCTGACGTGACGAAGCGACGGACGATCACGACCGTCGGAATGCTGCCGGGCACGCCGCCGGACGGCGGCGCGATCGACACGGCCGACCTGAAGGTGAAGGCGACCTCGACAGCCGAGGGCAGCCACTACATCACGACGCCGCCGCGGTGCCCCGCAAGCGGGCACTGGACAACGCGACTTATCTTCGAGTACGCGGGCGGCGCCAGACAGACGGCGAAGACTCCTACCCCCTGCAAGTAGATGCTCGCCCTCCCGAAGACCTGGCTCGGCTCGCTCGGCGAGATCGCCCGCTTTTGCGGGCGGGTGATGGGGCTCGTCTACTCGGGGCGGGTCTTTCGCTTCTTCGGCGAGGCGCTGCGCCAGGCCGGGATCCTGATCACCGGCTCGGCGATCGTGATCTGGGGGCTGACCTTCATCTTGGGCCTGCAATGCGGGATCGAGGGCGCCTACTTCTCACGCTCGGTCGGCGCCCCCTCGAACGCCGGCACCTTCGCCGCCTGGTGTGACCTTCGCGAGGTGATCCCCTACGCCTTCGGCTACATGATGGCCGCCAAGGTCGGCACCGGGATCGTCGCCGAGCTCGGGGCGATGCGGATCTCCGACGAGATCGACGCCCTCGAGGTGATGGGCGTAAACCCGATGATCTTCCTCTGCGCGACCCGGCTTCTGGGCGCCTGGATCGTCCTGCCCTTCCTCTATTTGATCGGGATCGGGGTCGGCTACGTCGCCAGCTGGGTCGCGGTCGTAAAGCAGATCGGCGACGTTTCCTCCGGCGGCTACTTCCTGATCTTCTGGGAGTTCCAAAACCCGCCCGATCTGGTCTTCTCTTTGATCAAGGGGATGGTGATGGCGACGGTGATCGTCACCGTCGGCTGCTACTACGGCTACAACGCCTCCGGAGGCCCGGTCGGGGTCGGCACCGCGACCGCGAAGTCGATGGTCTTAAACATCGTCTTAGTCCACATCATCGGCATGCTCGGCACCCTGGTCTTCTGGGGGGCGAACCCGCGGGCGCCGATCGGCGGCTGACGTGAACGACGAGCGTCGGGTGGCGCTTCACCCGCCCCCGCCCCAAGGGGTGAGCAGGGGCGCCGCCGGCTTCCTCGTCGTGCTTATGGCGGTCGGCTCGCTAACGCTGTGGATCGGCGTGCCGGCTGGGTGCCTATGGATCGTGGCGCAGTTCGCGGAGACCTCGGGCGAGGCCCTCGTCATCGGCCTGCCAATCACCGTCGTGGCGATGATCGGCTTCGGCGCGCTTCTCGTCTGGCTGAACGGTCTCTACCTGCGCGTGAGCGGATCACTCGCCTACTGGCAGACCGAGGAGGAGCAGTTCGGGCCCGGCATCGCCCCGCGCTACCTTCGAGGCCCTCTTGAAGTGCTCCTGGTCGCGTCGCTGGTCGTGGCCCTCGTCGCGCTCTTCGTCTGGTTCTTCGTCTTCGCGCACAACCCGAGCCTGACCAGCACCTGGTAGGCGGCGCCCGTCAGCAGGCGAGAGCGCCAGCGGCGCCTCCCGGACGCCAGGCCGGACCGGCGTACCACGGTCCTGGGCTCCGTCCGTGAAGGAGTGGCCGGGAGCACGTGCCGTCCGGGTTGATCTCGAACACCGACATGGCCTCCGCGTTCTGAAACGCCTCGCCGCGCTGGTACGCGAGCCGCGAGCTGTCGCCCAGCCACGTCGGGTGACTCTCGTTCAGAGCGTGCGTCCTCGTCAGTCGCTCAGGCTGTGAGCCATTCGCGTTCGCGACGTAGAGCTCGCCGGCGTGGAAGCACCGATCGCCGTAGCAGAGGCGGCCGCTTCGGTCGCGACCGCTTACGAACGCGAGCCGGGCGCCGTCAGGCGAGAAGGCCGCGTCGCTCGCATCGGCGACGAGGAGCCGGCGGTTTGACCCGTCGGCGCCGGTCTCGTCGATCTCCGATGAAGCGTGGCCGGTCCGGGGATCGATGACGCTCCGCGTGACCGCGAGCTGACGGCCATTCGGCAGGAACGAGTTTGCAGTGAACGCGCGCCACGCCCCGGCGCGGATGAGCTCCGTTAGATCCGAGCCGTCGGGACTGACCGACCAGAGGCTCTCGCGAAGCGGCCGTTGGCGCCTGAAGTCGATCCGCGTGAAGACGATGGTACGCCCGTCGGGGGACCAGATCGGATCAGCGGCGTTGCCGACCCTGGTCACCCTGCGGAGGCGCGAGCCGTCGGCGCGAATCGTGTAGACGTCGTTCGGCTTGTCGAGGCTGCCCGCCGCGTCGCCGCGGGTGGCGGCGAACGCGAGCTGCCCTCCGCGCGGCGACCAGGAGATACTTGTAAAGAGCTGGGGGACGACGCGGCTGTGGATGGTGTCTCCGTCCAGGACGGTCAGGTGACGCCCGCGAGCGTCGGCCCTCGCCAGGTCGTAGCGGGCGTTTCCGCGCGCGCGGAAGACGGCGAGCTCCGGTCGTGAGTCCGCCGAACGACTCGATCCGCTGCCCGCCGCCAGGGCCCCGCACGCGCCTCCGACCGCGAGCGCCGCACCAACGCCAACCAGCGCTCGAACCGCTCTGTTCACGCCGAAAGGTTTGCGCGAACATTTAGCAAGCGACTTGCGTAATCGGTAGGCTTCGATTTTCGTGGCCCGCCCTCCCCGCACCCGCACGGCCGTCGTCGACCTCGTCAGCGCCGGCGAGCGACACGACTGGTCGATCGACGAGCTCCAGGCGAGCCTCGCCACGCGCGGGCGAGGCGCCGACTTCTCCACGGTCTTCAGGGCGGTTGAGCGGCTGGTCGCCGACGGCGAGCTTCGCCGCGTGGAGCTCGGCACCGCCGAGGCTCGCTTCGAGGCGGCGGGCGCTCACCACGAGCACGTCCGCTGCGCGCGCTGCGGGGCGGTGGCGGCGGTCGAGTCCTGCGCTGTCGAGGATGCGCTCGCCGACGTCGAGCGCTCCACCGGCTTCACCCTGACGGGGCACGATCTCGTCTTCCACGGGCTCTGCCCGCAATGCCGGGCGGTCGCGTGATGCTCCTCGCGCTGGCCGCCGCCTCGCTCACGTTCGGCTCGACGATGGCGGGGGGGGTCGCGGCCCTTCGCTGGCCCAGCCGGGCGGCGCTGCTGATGGCGCTCGCGGGCGGGCTCGTCCTCGGAGCGGCGCTCTTCGACCTCCTGCCGGAGGGCGTCGATCGTGCCCAGGACATCGACGTCTCCTACCGTGTCCCGATCGGATGCGTGGCGGTGGGCTTCCTCGTCTTCTACTCGGTGGAGCGCTTCCTCCACCACGAGCACCATGCGGGACACGCCCACCAGCGACCGGATCCCGCGGGGCTGATCGGCGCGGCGGGGTTCGTCGTCCACTCCTTCTTCGACGGGCTTGCGATCGGCCTCGGATTCCAGATCGAGACGGGCGTGGGCCTGGTCGTCACCGCGGCGGTCATCGGCCACGACTTCTCCGACGGCCTCAACACCGTCTCCTTCCTGACCGCGCGGGACCATCCGGAGTCGCGCTCGCGAAAGTTCCTGGTTGCCGATGCGATCGCGCCGCTCCTCGGCGCGATCGTCGCGTTCGTCGTCCCGACGCCCGACGAGATCTTCCCCGTGGCGCTCGGCTTCTTCTCGGGCCTCTTCGTCTATGCGGCGACGACGAGCCTGCTCCCCGCCGCGGAGAGCCTCTCGCCCCGCGTCTCGATCCCGGCCACGGTCGCGGGGGCGGCGATCATGTTCGCGATCGCGCAGTTCGCCTAGCGGAACCGAGCGCCCGCTCAGCTCACGGGTGAACGCACCGCGTAATGCTGACTGGCCTCCCAGTCGCCCATGTCCTCGGCCCAGCCAGGGCCGTTGCCGAGGGTGTCGGCGGTGTCGAAGCGGCGGCCGGCGACCATCATGAAGACGTGTCCCTTGTTGGCGTAGACGGTGATCCACCGGCCCTCTCCGCGCACGCCCCACTTCGCGAGGTCGCCGGAGACCATGGGGTAATCCAGGTAGTCGCCGGCGTGCAGCGCGAAGCTCACGGCGCCGGAGCAGTCGTAGCAGCGCGAGTGCCAGCTCTGGTGGCCACCTCCGAGGCAGTACCCGTGACCGGTGGCGATCTTGTTGGCCGCGGCGATGACCGCCTTCACCCGCTTCGGCGCGGAGCTCGGAGCGACGGCGACGCCGTTCACGAGCTTCGCCTTGGCGCCGGGAGCGCCGTGGGACGGGCCGTGGTGGGGCGGCGGCTGGGAGATCGGCGGCACGCCTCCTCCCGCAAGCGCCGTTGCAGGGACCAGGGCCACGGCGGCGAGAACCGCGGCAGCGGCGAGCCCAGGCGCGCTCAGAACACGTCCCTGCATTGCCGAGTTCATCGGCTCGGCCGGGATTCCCTTGAAATCTCCCTTGCGCGGGGAGGAGTTGGCGCCGGGCTCAGTACCAGGCCGAGTCGGGGTCACGCGGCGGCTCGCGCCGCTCGCCGGCGGCCGTGCCCAGGAGGTCCGCGTCGTCGCGCCCCCGCTCCCACAGAAGGTCGTCGAGGACCGGCGGCGCCAGCCCCGCCTCGGCGGCGAGGCGCTTGAAGATGCAACGGGTTGCAAGGCGCACCTCGTACAAACGTCCAGGCTCCACCAGCCCCGCCCGCAGCGCCAGGCGCATGAGCACGTTGTCGGCGCACACCTCCCACGATTCCGGGTCGGCAACCTCGAGCCAGCCGCGGCGCTCGCAGATCTTCGCGTAGAGAAACGCCTTCTTGCCGAGGGGGTCGGCGTAGGCCTCGAACTCGGCAAGGCGCGCGATCAGGCCCCGGTGTCCCCCGAGCTCGGCGCCGGCGCTTGCGAGGAGCCGCGACGCAGACGCGCCGTAGCCGCGGGAGAGGCGGCGGGCGAGGTCGCGCCAAAGCTCCGCCCGGCGCTCGGGATCGGCGACGGTCTCAGCGCCGACCTCGAAGAGCTGCGCGACGTCCGCCGCGGAGACCTCGAGCAGCCGATCGGCGCGGAGCAGCCCGGGCGCGCTCCGGCCGGCGTCGAGCGCCACCTCCCACATCAGCTCGCTCCCCTCGAAGGGCCCGCGGCCGCCGACGCGGTGCGCCCGCCGGTACCCGGTCCGGTGGTCCACCGCACACAGGAAGAGCGCGGCATCGGGGTCCGGAACGTGAACGAAGTCCGGCGGCTCGTAGTCCGCGGCGAGCTCGCGCACGCGAGCCGCCGCGACCTGCAGCGGCGAGGCGCTCACGCGCCTCGCCCGAAGCTCCTCACCACCAGACCGTGGAGTCGAGCTTCTCGAGCTCGTCGACGGACTTGGTGTACACGCCCGACGAGAGGTACTTCCACCCGTCGTCGGGAACCATGAAGACGACGTTCCCGGAGTCGAGCTCGCCGGCGATGCGCACCGCGATGGCGGCGATCGCCCCGGCCAGACCCCCGCGAAGAGCCCCTCCTCCCGCAGCAGGCGCTGCGTCCAGAGGATCGCGTCGCGGTTGGAGACCATCACCTTCCGGTCGAGGAGCGAGAGGTCGATGATCGGCGGGATGAACCCGTCGTCGAGCGAGCGCAGGCCCTGGACCAGCTCGCCCTGCATCGGCTCTGCCGCAACGATCTTGGTGCGCGGGTCGGCCTCCTTCAGCCGCCGCCCCGCGCCCATCAGCGTGCCGCCCGTGCCGAGGCCGGCGACGAAGGCCGCCACGCAGTCGAGGTCCTCGAGGATCTCGACCGCCGTGCCGTCGTAGTGGGCCCGCGGGTTCGCCTCGTTTCCGTACTGGTAGGGCATGAAGTAGCTGGAGTCGGACTCCGCCATCTCCAGGGCCAGCTCGACCGCGCCGTTCGAGCCCTTGTCGCCCTCCGAGTACACGATCTCGGCGCCGTACATGCGCAGGAGCTCCGTTCGCTCCTCGGTCACGTTGTCGGGCATGACGACCTTCAACGGGTAGCCGCGAAGGCGGCAGATCATCGCCAGCGAGATGCCCGTGTTGCCGGAGGTGGGCTCGAGGATGGTGTGCCCGGGCTCGATCGCGCCCTCGGCCTCGGCCGCCTCCATCATCGACTTGGCCACGCGGTCCTTGACGGAGCCCGTCGGGTTGCGGCCCTCGAGCTTCGCATAGATCGTGACCCCGTCCGTCGGTGAAAGCCCTGGAAGCGCGACGAGCGGAGTGTTGCCAACCGCCTCGATCAGGCTGCCGTAGCGCCCGCCGCATGGACGGTTGAGAGTGGACTCCAGCATGCGCTATAGAAAGTGTAGTGAGCTAGGAACCCGCCGCGCCGAGGTTCTTCGTTGAATCACTGTGAGAGGATCGAGTCGTGGCGAAGGAGACGTCGGGGAACGGGCGCGAGGCCACAGCCCCGAGCGATAGCCGGACAGCGATCCTCGAAGCCGCGGCGCGGACCATTGCCAGCCGGGGAGTCCGCGGCCTGCGCGTGGAGGAGGTCGCGTCCGTCGCCGGAGTCTCGACGCCGCTGCTCTACTACCACTTCCAGAACCGCTCGGGCCTCGTCAAGGCCGCCCTCGAGGCCGCCAGCGAGCAGGCGCCGTCGACCGCGCTTCGCGGCGGCGCGGTGCCGGAGGGACTGAGCGGCTACGAGGCACTGGAGGCGGCTCTTCTCGCCGAGCTCGGCGACGACGCGAACGTCCACCACAACGCCGTCGTCTGGGGCGAGGTGAGCGCGTCGGCGGTCTTCGATCGCGATCTTCGCGCCGACGTCGCCCGCGTCACGCGCACCTGGCGCGACGAGGTGGCCGAGGGAATCCGCGCCGGCGTCGCCGACGGATCGATCCCCGAAGTGGATGCGGAGGAGACCGCGGAGCTTCTGATCACGCTGGTCGACGGCCTCTGCGCCCGCTGGCTCACCGGCACTCTCGACCGCGAGCGAGCGCAGGAGCTGCTCGCCGCCGAGCTTCGCGCCCGGCTGCGGACCTAGCGGTATCCGCTTCCCGGCGGTTCATCTAGCTATGTTCTCCCGCGGTGGATCCTCGGCGGGAGGAACAAACGACGGAGAGGGAAGACAGATGAGAGACGTTCGCCGGCGGGTGATGACCGCGTTCGTAATCCTGGTGGCAATCGCGACGGTATCCGCTGGATGCGGATCAGGCAGCGACAGTGGAACCAGCGGCTCGAGCGAGCCGATCACGGTCGGCTCCGATATCCCCTATCCGCCGTTTGAGCAAGGCCAGAGCGCCCCATACGAAGGCTTCGACGTGGATGTCGTGAACGCCGTGGCGGCGAAGCTCGGACGCACGGCCGAGTTCCAGAACACGTCCTTTCCCACGATCTTTCGCGATCTGGCGCAGGGGAAGTTCGACATGGTCGCCTCGGCCACGACGATCACGAAGGAGCGCCTCGGCGAGGTGGACTTCTCGCAGCCGTACTTCGACGCGGACCAGTCACTGATGGTCAAGAAGGGTTCCGATATCCAAAGCCTCGACGATCTCTCCGGCGCCACGGTCGGTGCTCAGGACGGGACGACGGGCGCAAAGTACGCAGCGGACAAGACCGACGCCTCAGACGTCCGGACCTACAACAAGATCGATGACGCCTTCAACGCGCTGGAAGCCGGGCAGGTCGACGCGGTGATCAACGACTTCCCGGTGTCTGCCTACGCGACGAAGTCCCACACCGATCTCGAGGTCGTCCAGAGCCTGCCGACGGGTGAGAAGTACGGGTTCCCATTCCCCAAGGGCTCCGATCTCGAGGGTCCGTTCAACAAGGCTCTCAGCGAGATCAAGAGCGACGGCACCTACGCCAAGATCTTCAGGAAGTGGTTCAACCAAGACCCGCCGGCGAGCGTCCTCAAGGACACCGCGGTCCCCACCGTGAACACGCCGGGAATTCCTGAGAGCTGAACAGACGACCGCACGAAGGAACCCATGATTTCTTGAGAAGGGGCGCCCGAGCGGCGCCCCTTCGTCGTAAACGAACCGCTACGGAGGCCGAATGAGCGTCTTCTTCCATCAGTACTTCGACTTCTCGATCTGGAGCGACAACTTCACCTACATCCTCAAGGGCTTCGGCCAGACGCTCGAGCTATCGGCGATCAGTGGTGGGCTCGCTCTCGTTTGGGGTCTGATCCTTGCGCTGCTGCGTCAGATCCCAGGGCGCGGGTCAGCGCCTGTCCGCTGGCTCACGATCGCCTACATCGACGCCTTCCGCGGCATTCCCCTGCTCCTGATCCTCCTCCTGATCTCCGGCAGCTTCCCGTTCGTATTCACCGGCAACCTGGCCTTCATCGGGATCCCGGAGTGGTTCGGGAAGACGGATCCGTTCTGGTACGGGGTGTTCGCAATCACCCTCACCTACGGCGCGTACATGGCCGAGGTCTATCGCGCGGGGATCGAGGCTGTGCCACACGGGCAGATGGAGGCCGCTCGATCGCTCGGTATGAGCCACGCGCAGGCCATGCGCCACGTCGTCGTCCCGCAGGCTGTTCGCAAGGTCATCCCACCGCTCCTGAACGACTTCATCGCGCTGATGAAGGACACCTCGCTGGTCAGCGTCCTCTCGTTGGTCGAGGTCGTGAAGGCCGGGCAGATCGTCCAGGGCAACACCTTCAACTCCTCGGGCTACACGCTCGGAGCACTGATGTTCCTGGTGTTCACGATTCCCCTCGCCCGGATGGTCGACTGGCTCCTCGCCAGAGAGCAGCGGCGCACTCAGCGCGGCCCGGCAACCGGGGGCGACGGCTCTCAGCCACCCCTCCAGCCGCTCCCAAGCGCGGGTGGCGCGGGGGGTGGACCATGACCGCGGACGAGGTCCGGACCGAAGCCGCCGATTCCAACCAGCACGCGTTCCTCGAGCTCAGCGGGGTCACCAAGCGGTTCGGCGACCTCGAGGTCCTGCGCGGGATCGACATGAGGGTCGGACACGGTGAGGTGGTCTGCGTGATCGGCCCCTCAGGCTCGGGAAAGTCGACCCTCCTGCGCTGCATCAACCAGCTCGAGCCACCCAACGCCGGCCGCATCTACCTCGAGGACAAGGAAATCAGCGGGATCGCGGCGCGGGACGACCTGGACTACATCCGCCGGCGCGTCGGCATGGTCTTCCAGCAATTCAACCTCTTTCCCCACAAGTCGGCCCTGGAGAACGTCTGCGTGGCCCAGCAGACGGTTCTCGAGCGCTCTCGCAAGGAGGCCGAAAGCAAGGCCCGCTCACTTCTCGAACGGGTCGGGCTCGCCGACAAGCTCGACGAGTTCCCGGAGCGCCTCTCCGGAGGCCAGCAACAGCGAGTGGCGATCGCTCGGGCGTTGGCCATGGACCCTCACGTGATCCTCTTCGACGAGGTCACGTCGGCGCTCGACCCGGAGCTCGTCAAGGAGGTCCTCGATGTGATGCGTGAGCTGGCGGCGGAGGGAATGACGATGATCGTCGTCACCCATGAAATCGGCTTCGCGCGTGACGTCGCCACGAGAGTCGTCTTCATGGACGCGGGCGTCGTGGTCGAGGAGGGCCCGCCTGCCGACGTCCTGGACCATCCGAAACACGAGCGGACCAAGCGGTTCCTCGGCCTCGTTCTCGAGCATTGAGCGCTCCCGCCCCGGCGGCGGCGATCGACGTCGTCATCGTCTCCTACCGCTGCGAAGCGCTCCTGCGCGACTGTCTCGCCTCGCTTCGCGCGTACCCCGGGTCGGTGCCGCTTCGCGTCCATGTCGTGGACAACGCCTCGGCTGACGGCACCGTCGCGATGGTGAGGGGCGAGTTCGGAGAGGTCGAGCTGACCGAGCTCGGCGAGAACCGCGGCTTCAGCGCCGCCAACAACCTCGCGATCCGTGCCGGCCAGGCGCCGATGGTGCTGGTGTTGAACCCGGACACCCGCGTCACCGAGGGAGCGCTCGACCGTCTGCGCGACGTGCTGGAGGCGCAAGCGGACGTCGGGATCTGCGGGCCGCGCCTCGAGCTCCCGGACGGCAGCCTCGACCACGCCGCCAAGCGCTCGTTCCCCACGCCGCTGTCGGCGCTGGGCCACTTCAGCGGCGTCGGGCGGCGTCGCCGCAGCGGCGCGCTGGCCGCGTACCGGGCCCCGGACGTCGACTTCGGGCCCGTCGACGCCGTCAACGGCGCCTGCATGCTGATCCGCCGCTCGGCGCTTGCGGCCGTGGGCGACTTCGACGAGCGCTACTGGATGTACATGGAGGACCTCGACCTCTGCTACCGCTTCGCGCGGGGGGGCTGGGTGACGTGGTTCGAGCCCGAAGCGACCGTGATCCACGTCAAGGCGGGAACGAGCGGCCACGTTCGCTCGCCCCGGCTCGACTACGCGTTCCACCGCGGCATGTACCGCTTCTACCGTGACCATTACGCGCCCCGGCGAAGCGCCGTGCTGAACGCCCTGGTCTACGCTGGAATCCTCATCAAGCTGGGCGTCTCGCTGACGCGTAGCGCGCTCGCAAGGAGGACGAGGGTGCCGGACCGAACCGCGACGAGGATGTCATGAACGAGGAGCCGAGCCCGGGCAGGCGCGACGAGCCAAGCGAGCGACAGCCCTCGGTCACGCCGGAAGGGGAGCGCCTCGCGCCGCTCATCGCCGACGTCAAGGTCAGGCCCGCAAAGACGCAGACCGACGCACGGGGAACCCTCGTCGAGGTCTTCGACCCGCGCTGGGAGTTCACCGACGACCCGATGGTCTACGCCTACCTGGTGACGATCCGCCCGGGCGTGACCAAGGGGTGGATCGTCCACAGGCGCCACGAGGACCGCCTGTTCTTCGCCCGCGGCTCGGTGCGGGTGGTGCTCTACGACGACCGCGAGGAATCGCCGACCCGGGGCATGGTGAACGAGCTCTTCTTCGACGACCACAACCGGGCCCTGCTTCGCATCCCCACCGGCGTCTGGCATGCCGTGACGAACGTCGGGACCGTCGACTCGATGATGATCAACCACCCGAGCGAGCCCTACGAGCACGGCGATCCGGACAAGTGGGACCTGCCGCTCGACACGCCCAACATCCCCTATGAGCTCTAGGCGGCGCAGGCCGGCGCGCCCCGCTCCGTGAGCTCGTGGCTCGCTCGTGCGCCCCGCAAGGCCGTCAGCGCGGTGCTGCTGGTGCGCAACTCGCTGACGGCTCCGCCCCGCACCGAGCCGGAGCCGCTCGTCACGGTCATCCTCGCCACCTACAACTGGAGCAGCGTCCTGCGCCACGCGGTCCGCTCGGTCCTCGCCCAGACGCACGAGAACTTCGAGCTCCTCGTAGTCGGCGACGCGTGCACCGACGATTCCGAGGAGGTCGTTCGGTCGTTCGCAGACCCGCGCGTGCGCTGGGAGAACCTGTCCGAGAACTCAGGCAGCCAGTCAGGGCCGAACAACCGCGGTCTTTCGCTTGCCCGCGGCGAGCTGATCGCCTACCAGGGCCACGACGATGTCTGGCATCCCTATCACCTGGCGACGCTCGTCGACGCGATGACGAGGACGGACGCCGACGTGGCATGGACCGTGGCGGAGGTTCTCGGCCCTCCCGGTACGCGAATCCGCGGCCTGAGCGGCGCGCTCTCAAGGGTCCCGCGCGAGCTCGGCTGGTGGATCCCGCCATGCACCATCATGCACCGTCGCGATCTCGCCGACCGGATGGGCCCCTGGCCGGACTGGCGCGAGGTGGCCCAGCCCGTCGACGTCGAGCTCGAGGACCGGGCGCAGCTGGCCGGGGCGCGAATGGTCCCGGTGCCCGCGCTGACCGCGTTCAAGTTTCCGTCGGTCATGCGTCCCAACTCGTACCGCGAGAAGCCGAGCCACGAGCAGGCCGAGTACCTGCGGCGGATCGAGTCGCGGCGCGGCCTCCGGATCCGCGAGATCGGCACCGCGCTTGCGCGGCGCCTGTCTCCCCTTCCGGAGCGGCCGCTCGCGGTCAACCCGAACGTAGGCCTTGCCGGGAAAGGCGACATGGCCAGGCTCATGCGGCGAATTCGCGGACTTGATTGACCGAAGACTCACCAGGACGCGGCCGGTGGCCGCGTCCCGCTAAGAATTCATCAAATGATCGCGTTCGGCGTAGCCATCACCAAAACCGACGAGTACGAGGATTACGCGGCGCCAGGCATCTCCCGCGCCGCTGAGCCGGACTCCAAGGTGCTCGCCTACAGCAGCGCCGGCTCGCTGTTTCGCGGCTACAACGTCCTGCTCGGGCAGGCTCGCAAGCTGCCGGAACTCGAAGCGCTGGTCCTCCTCCACCAAGACACCGAGCTCCTCGACGAGGACTTCTGCGACAGGATCCGCCGCGCGCTGAGCGACCCCGACGTTGCGATCGTCGGCTGCGCCGGCGCCATCGACGTGCGCAGCATCGCCTACTGGGAGGGCTCGGTGACCTGGGGCTCCTTCGTGCACCGCTACACGGAGTACGGCGGCGGCGAGATCGCCGCGCTCAGCTGGGACCTGACGAGCGCGCCCGGCTACGCGCACACCGGCGAGGTCGAGTCGATCGACGGCTTCGCCATGGCGCTCTCGCCGTGGGCGGTGCACGAGCTCGAGTTCGACGAGTCGCTGGGGATGATCCACGGCTACGACCTCGACCTCTGCCTGCAGGCTCGCCACGCCGGCAAGAAGGTCGTGACGGCGGACTTCCGCGCCGTCCACCATCACTCGCTCCAACTGATCCGCGACACCGAGAGCTGGATCCAGGCGCACATGAGGATCGCGGAGAAGTGGCACGAGAAGATCCCAGCGATCGGATACGTGCCGGGAGATACGTGGGAACAGCGCGCCCGCCGGGCGGAGGCGGAGGCCGCCGCGGCTCGCAAGGCGGCCGGGGCCGCTGGGCTCATTCGCGACGCGAAGGTCAATGAGCTGCGCCGGGAGCTCGACTCGGTCGCGCACAGCTGGAGCTGGCGCCTGACCTCGCCGCTGCGGGCGATCGCCGCCTACACGCGGCGGGCGTCGAGGAACGGCAACGGGGCGGTTACGCGCCGTCGCGCTCGAGAGCGCTCCTGATCTCCTCCCTGGAGACGACCGGCTCGCCGCGCTGGCGAATCCTCGAGAGCATCTCCGCCGCGCCGAGCGCCCGCGAGTCCAGGAGGCGCGCGAGCAGGCGGCGCAGTCGGGTCGCATCTTCGCGCGCCTCCTGCAGCTCCTGAGCCCGCGAGAACGAGGCGACGAGATGGGCGACGCGGTTGCGCTCCGTCCTTTCCAGGACCGGGTTGCGGTCGAGCGGCTCGAGCACGGAAGCGACCGCCGGCGCCCAGGACGCCCGCTCCTCCCAGACCACCCCGAAGCCGAAGAACGCGGGGACCACGGCGAGCCGCATTTCCTCGCGGCCGGCGATGAAGTCCTCGATCGCGGTCAGGACGCCATTTCCGGGCCCGCCCTCTCGAGCCGCGGCACAGTCGAACGGCAGGCCGGTCTCGGCCACTCCCTCGACGTCGGGCCGCAGCCTCGCGTCATGGACGAGCGGCTGGCGCTGCTCCGCCGGAATGCGCTCCGGCGCGTAGTAGCTGTCACGCCGCGCATGCGGCCAGCAGACGTCGTGGAAGAGGAGCAGGGGGAGCGGCGCGTCCGACGCCCGCGCGGCGATGATCGCGAGCTCCGTGCTGAGCGTGAAGTGGTTGTGGTCCCCGTCGAGGATCACGGCGTCGGGCGGATCGATGTCGCGAAGCACCTCGTGCGAGGTCTCGCGACGGAGGCGCAGCTCGAGGTGCGCCTGCGCGAGCGCGAGGAGCTCCGGCGGCGGCGCCGGGTCGACCGCGGTGATCGCCGCGCCGCTGCCGGCGGCCCACTCCAGCAGCACCTCGGTCAGGGACCCGCGAAAGGCGCCGACCTCGACGACCGTTCGAGCGCCAACCGCGTCCAGGCAGGCGAGGAGCGGCTCCGAGACGTTGGCAAGGGAGTAGCCGACGCGATCGGGATCGGCTTGGCGCGCTGCTACATCCATCGGCAGTCCCAGCCCGCATGTGGCTTCAGGGCGGACGCGGACGGCAGTGTACGCACGTCGCGGTAGCACTAAGGTCCGGCGCCGAATGCCGACCGAGCCAAGCCGTGCCGAGCGCGCGCGGTTCATGCGCCAGCTGCGGGCCCGCTTCCCGGGCGTCCGCCAGGCGGTGGCCGCCGACGCAAGGATCACCGCGCAGCAGCGAGGCGAGCGGTTCGAGTTTCGGTCCGGCGGAGACGCGCTCGCTCAGGTCTTCCGGCTGATGTGGGTGAGCGACGCCTTCCTGGCGCTGGTCCTGTACCGGGTGAAGGCCCGGCTGCAGGCGCGGGGCGTCCCGGTGCTTCCGCGACTCGCGCATCGCGCCGCGATGCTCGTTGCGCAGGTGTCGATCGGCGACCCGGTGATCGTCCACCCGGGCGTCTACCTGGTGCACGGGCAGGTGGTGCTTGACGGCCTGGTCGAGATCGGCTCCGGGACCGTGATCGCGCCGTGGGTCACGATCGGGCTACGCGCCGGGGACGTCCAGGGCCCCAGGGTGGGCCCAAACGTCAGCGTCGGAACCGGCGCGAAACTGATCGGTCCGATCGAGGTCGGCGCCGGGGCGACGATCGGCGCGAACGCGGTGGTCGTCAACGACGTGCCCCCGGGAAGCACGGTCGTCGGTGCGCCGGCACGGCCGCTTCGAGACGGCGGCGCCGCCTAAACGCTCGCTTGGCCCGCGTGGGCTCGGTTGCTAGGTTTTCCGGCATGTGCCTTTGCGACCAAAGCCCCGCGCCGTGATCTTCCGGTCGCGGCGGAAGCAGGCATCCGTTGGCGGCTCCGCCACGGTCGCCGACCCGCCGAAGCCCGAGTCCGGCCTCGGCGACTACCGGATGAACCCGAAGGATCTCGAGCCGCTGCCCGCGGCCGAGCTCGAGGCGATCTTCGCCGAGATCGCCGAGCTCACCGATCGAAATTCCGAGCGCCGATCGCCCGAGACCGAGCGGCGGCTGTTGACCCTCAGACATCGCGCCGGATCGTCGCTGGTGGCGAGCGCCGGAGTGCGGCCGCCCCAGCCCGAACCCGCGGAGGGCCTGCCGGTACGTGGGCGCGACGGCAGCGCGCTGCCGGAGATCCGCGGCGACGAGCTGACCCCCGAGCTTCTCCGCGCCGGGATCCTCCAGAACGGGTGCCTCCTCGTCCGCGGCCTCGTCGACCCGGACACGGCGGCATCGCTCGCCGCCGGCATCGAGGAGGCCTTTCAGGAGCGGGCCCGAAACGGCAGCTCCGAGCACCGCTATTACGAGGAGTTCCGGCCCGAGCCGCCGTTCCACAACGGCCTGAGCGAACGGCCCTGGATCGAGGAGGGAGGCGGCGTTCTCGCGGTCGACTCCCCGCCCGTGATGTTCGACCTCGTCAAGTCCTTCGAGCACGTCGGCATGCGCGAGCTGATCGAGCGCTACCTGGGCGAGCGCCCTGCGCTCTCGGCCAACAAGAGCACGCTGCGCAGGGCCGAGCCGTCGGTTCCGGGGGCGTGGCACCAGGACGGCTCGTTCCTGGGCGACGTGCGGGCGCTGAACGTCTGGCTGTCGCTCTCGCGGTGCGGCGACGTCGCGCCGGGGCTCGACGTCGTGCCGAGGCGACTCGACGACTTCGTCGCCACGGGAACGGAGGGAACCTGGCTCGCCTTTCAGGTATCGCAGGCGGTGGCCGAGGAGGCCGCCGGCGACGTCGGCATCGAGCGCCCCATCTTCGAGCCTGGCGACGCGCTCCTATTCGACGAGCTCTGCCTCCACCAGACGGCCTCCGACCCCACGATGCCGAACAACCGCTACGCCGTCGAGGCCTGGTTCTTCGGACCGTCGGCTTTCCCGGACGGCTACGTGCCGCTCTCCTACTGAGCGGCTGACAGCCAAGCGGTGAGGCCCGTCCAGGCGCCAGTGACGCGACCGGCGGTGGCGGCTCGCCCAGAAGGGGGCGGTGACCTGGTCGCCCGCCTGGAGACCGGGTTGCCGCAAGCCCTCGAGGCGGGGGCGGCGAACGCGTTCTTTGTGTCCGGCACCTGCTTTCACCGGCGTCAGGAGATCCGCGAGCTGCGGGTGGGCGTCGCCGGCGAGGAGGTGCGGGCGCGCGGGGAGCGGATGCCCCGACCGGATCAATTCGAGGCCCTGCATATCGGCCTCGACCCGCTTCACCCCCCGGCGGACGGCGCCGATCCGGCCAGCGCCGACGATCCCGAGCTGCGGAGCTACCGCAGCGGCTTTTGGGCGATCGTCCCCGTCGCCAGCCCCACCCCGGGCGCTCGCGTCGACGTCCTGGCGACGCTCGCGGACGGTTCGCACGCCCGGGCGTCGCTGGGGACGCTGGATGCGGCGCCCCCGCGACCGGTCGCCGAGCCGTGGCTGCTGCCGCACCCGCCCGGACGGCGTGTGGCGATCTGCATGGCCACCTTCGACCCGCCGCAGGACCTGCTCGAGCGCCAGCTCGAGTCGATCGTGGACCAGACGCACGGTGAATGGATCTGCTGCATCAGCGACGACGGCAGCTCGCCGGAGCGGTTCGCCGCCCTTCAGAGCCTCGTCGCCGGCGACGAGCGCTTCAGGCTCTCGCGCGCCGAGCGGCGTCTCGGCCACTACGGCAACTTCGAGCGGGCGCTGGGGATGGCTCCCGCCGACGCCGAGTTCGTCGCCCTTTGCGACCAGGACGATCGCTGGCATCCCGACAAGCTCGAAGTGCTGCTCGGGGCAATCGGCGGCGCCGCACTGGCCTACAGCGACGCCCGGCTCATCGGCCGCGACGGCGAGCTCATTTCCGACACCTACTGGTCACGGCGCCGCAACAACCACACCAACCTCACCTCGCTCTTGATCGCCAACACGGTCACGGGCGCGGCCTCGCTTGCCCGACGGGAGCTGATCGACCTCGCGCTGCCCTTCCCCCCTCGTCTCGGCCACCCCTACCACGACCATTGGCTCGCAATCGTGGCGCTGGCCACCGGCGAGGTCACGTACGTCGACCGGCCGCTCTACGACTACGTCCAGCATGGCGCCGCGCAGATCGGCCACGCCGCCGCCAACCTCGGCGCCCCGCGCGGGCTGCGCTCCCTGAGCGAGCGCGCCCGCCGCGTCCGCTCGAACCCTCGTCGCACCTACGCGAGCTGGCGGGCGATCTACTTCTTCGACGTCTGCCGCATCGAGCTCTTCGCAACCGTGGCCGCGCTGCGCGGGGCCGACCGGATCCGTCCGCGAAAGCGCCGCGCGCTGCGCCGGGCAGGCGGCTGGGACGCGTCGCCTACCGCGATCCCACGCATGGCCACGCGCCGGGCCCGGGCTCTCGCCGGGCGCAACGAGACGCTCGGCGCGGAGGGCGCGATCATCAGGGGGTTGATCTGGCGCAACTCGGTCGGAGCGATCTCGGGGCGCGGGCGGCCGCTGCCGTCGCTCCGCGGCGAGTCGAGGGTCCCGAGCCTCGAGGAGGCGAGCGGGCGGGCGGCTCTTCCCGGAGAGCCCGCAAACGTCCTGGCCCAAAAGGTCCGGCCCCTCGAGCTCGCGATCCGCGAGACGGAGCCTGTCCGGGTCAACGTGCTGCTGCCGACGATCGACCTGCGCCACTTCTTCGGCGGTTACGTGGCCAAGCTCAACCTCGCCCGTCGGCTCAGCGAGCGCGGCCACAGGGTGCGGATCGTCACCGTGGACCCCACCCCGCCGCTCCCGCGCGCCTGGCGCCGCGAGGTCGAGGCTTACGGCGGGCTCGGCGGCGCCTTCGACCGGCTCGAGGTCGCGTTCGGCCGCGAAGACGCACCGATCGAGCTCAACCCCGCGGACGCCCTGATCGCCACCACCTGGTGGACCGCCCACGTCGCGGCCGCGGCGCTCTCCCAGCTCCGCGCGGAGCGCTTTCTCTACCTCATTCAGGAGTACGAGCCGTTCACGTTCCCAATGGGGTCGCTCGCAGCCGCGGCGCGCGAGAGCTACGACTTCGAGCACCGCGCGCTGTTCTCGTCCGAGCTGCTTCGCGAGTGGTTCGCGGGCCAACGGATCGGCACGTACGCCGGCGGCAGGCCGGAGGGCGACCGCGACTCCGCGTCGTTCCAGAACGCGATCACTCCGGTGCCCGCGCCTCGCGTGGAGGAGGTGGCTGCCCGGAGAACCCGGCGACTGCTCTTCTACGCTCGTCCCGAGCCCCATGCGGCACGGAACATGTTCGAGCTGGGACTCCTGGGCCTCCAACGCGCCGTCGAGGCGAACGCGCTGGGCCCGGACTGGGAGGTCAACGGCGTCGGCGCCACCACCGGCGCCGCGACGATCGACCTCGGGCGCGGCGCGGTACTGAGGCTGCGGCCACGAACCGATCAGGATGAATACGCAAAGCTGCTGGCGGCGCACGACGTCGGACTGGCGCTCATGTATACCCCGCACCCCAGCCTGGCTCCGATCGAGATGGCCTCGGCGGGAATGATCACCGTGACCAACACGTTCGCGAACAAGACGAGCGAGGCCATGGCGGCGATCTCACCCAACCTGATCGCGGTCGAGCCCACCGTCGCGGGCGTCGCCGGCGGGATCGCGGAAGCGGTCGGCTCGGTTGGCGACCACGGACGCCGCGTCGCGGGCGCCGACGTTGCCTGGAGTCGCGACTGGAATGACTCGCTGGACGACCGGCTGATGGAGCGCGTGGAGGAGCTTCTCGATGGCGGTTGAGGGTTCGGCGCAGCTGGCCGTCGAGGTTCGCGACCTTCACAAGTCCTTTCGCCTGCCCACGCACCGGGTCGACACGCTGAAGGAGCGAGTCCTCCATCCCTTCCAGCGGACGGGCTTCAGGGAGCTCAAGGCGCTGCGCGGGATCAGCTTCGACGTCCCCCAGGGCACGATGATGGGCATCGTCGGGCGTAACGGCTCCGGCAAGACGACGCTCCTGAAGCTCCTCGCCAGCATCTACCGCGCCGACAGCGGATCGATCCGCGTCGCGGGGAGGCTGGCCCCCTTCATCGAGCTCGGCGTGGGCTTCAACCAGAACCTGACGGCCCGCGAGAACGTCCTTCTCAACGGGGTCATGATGGGGCTGACCCCCACCGAGGCCAGGCGCCAGTTCGACGAGGTGATCGACTTCGCGGAGCTCGGGGACTTCGTGGAGCTGAAGTTGAAGAACTACTCGTCCGGCATGGCCATGCGCCTGGCCTTCGCGGTCATGGTCCAGTCGGAGGCGGAGGTGATGCTGGTCGACGAGGTCCTCGCCGTCGGCGACGCGGCGTTCGCGCAGAAGTGCACGGACGCCTTCCAGGAGATGCGCGCCGAGGGCAGGACGATCCTCTTCGTCACCCACGACATGGAGAGCATGCGCAGCCTGTGCGACGAGGCGATCCTCATCAACGGCGGCCTGATCGCCCGCTCGGGCGACCCCGACGAGGTCGCCCGACACTACTTCCAGCTCAACTTCGCGGAGTCCGAGATACCGGAGAAGTTCGGCTACGAGTCCGTCGAGCCGAGTCTCTCGGGCCGAATCGTCCACGCCTGGCTCGAGAACGACGCGGGCGAGCACAACCCCCCGGACTTCCAGCCCGGAGCCCCGATACACATCCGGGCGGAGCTCGAGGCGAGCGCCGACATCGACCGGCCCGTCTTCTCGTTCAACCTCTGCACGAGCGGCGGGACGCGGGTCTTCTCTCCGCCCCCGGAGCCAGTGGGCGGCGATGGCCAGCGGCTCACGGCGGGGGGTCGCGTCCGCTACGAGGCCACGGTGTTGAACACCCTCACGCCGGGAAGCTACGTGGTCAACTGCGCCTTCTCGCAGAACGAACACGTCTTCGACGTTGTTGACATCCGGCACCCCATCGCCAAGCTGGAGGTCCGGGGCGAGGCGCGGCTGGGCCTGGTCGACCTCGATTGGAGCTCGGACGTCCGCCCCGTCGCGCAACCGGAGGTCCGACGATGAGCGCCCACCCCGGAGCCTCCTCGCTCGACTTGGTCCGCGGGCCCTCGGCCCTTGGCGGCGGGAGCAGGCGCTTCTTCTCGCTCACCTGGCTCATGGCGGCCACGGACTTCAAGATGAACTACTTCGGGACCGCCTTCGGGTACGTGTGGTCGCTGCTGCGGCCGCTCATGCTCTTTGCGGTCCTCTACGCGGTCTTCTCCAAGGGCCTGAACCTCAGCCGCGGCGTCGAAGACTGGGCTCAGATCCTCCTGCTCAACATCATGCTGTTCCAGTTCTTCGCGGAGGTCACCGGAGCCGCGGTCGGGTGCGTGGTCTCGCGCGAGAACATCGTCCGCAAGATGCAGTTCCCGCGCCTCGCGATCCCGCTCTCGGTCGTCCTCACCGGCCTCTTCAACCTCTGCCTCAACCTGGTCGCGGTGATGATCTTCTTCGTGATCACCGGCATCGAGCCCCGGCTCTCGTGGCTGGCGCTGCCGCTGATCGTCGCGGCCCTCGTCGTCTTCGTGGCCGGCGTCGCGCTGCTGCTCTCCGCGCTCTACGTCCGCTTTCGCGACATCGCGCAGATCTGGGCCGTGCTGTCGCTGGTGGTCTTCTACAGCTCGCCGATCGTCTATCCGATCGAGAGCTATCCCTCCGGCGCTCAATTCGCGCTGAGCATCAACCCGCTCGCGCCGCTCCTTGAGCTCGCCCGGACCGCGATGGTTGGCCCGGGCGCGCCCTCGATCACCGAGGCGGCGGGCGGCCCGATCGGCATCATCGGCCCGATCCTCGTCGGCCTGGGGATCTGCGCCCTCGGCGCGCTGATCTTCGTCAGGGCGGCACCGAGGATCGCCGAGGAGCTGTGAGCGACGACCTCGGGGTGGACGGCGTCGCCAACGGCATCGAGCCGCGCCTCGCCTGGATCTTCGGAGGGCCGCGAACGGGAAGCACCTGGCTGCTCGAGCTGCTCACCTATCCCCTGCGCCCGACGCCGTCGACGCCCACCGGCGTCGCGCCCGCAAGCGGCGGCACCCCCGTGCGCCGCCTCGCGCGCCGCCTGCGGGCTCCCACGGCGACGGCCATCCCGATCGACGAGCCGTACCTGGCCCAGCACCTCGAACCGCTGCTGGTGATCCGCTCCGACCCGGCCGACCTCTCGAGCCCGGCGATCATGACCCTGAACGAGACGCGGCGCAGCGACCCGAGCTACGTCTTCAACGAGCAGTACGCGGAGGTCTGGCGCCCGGCCGTTCGCGACCTGATCCTCCGTCGCTTCGCGGCGCAGGTGGAGCGCTTCGAAAGCGAACACGGACACGACGACCTGCCCGTGGTGATCAAGGAGCCGAACGGCTCGTACGGCGCGGAGCTCGTGCTCTCGCTCCTGCCGGCGTCGCGGATGATCTTCCTGCTTCGTGACCCCCGCGACGTGATCGATTCCTTCTTGGACGCGATGACGCCGGGGGGATGGCTGGCCGACAAGCCCTACATGCGAACCCTCGAGACCGAGGGCGACCGCCTTCACTTCGCCCGGACCGAGGCTCGCTCCTGGCTCGAGCGCACGCTTGCCGTGCGCCGGGCCTGGGACGCGCACCCTCAGGAGCGCCGCTACCGCCTGCGGTACGAGGATCTGCGCGCGGACACCGAGGCAACCCTTGGGAGCCTGCTCGAGTGGCTGGGCTCGCCCCGCTCGCCGCGGGATCTCCGGCTTGCGGCAAAGGGCAACTCGTTCGAGTCGATTCCAGCCGCCGAGCGCGGTCGTGGGAAGGTGCGACGCACCGCCACGCCGGGCCTGTGGCGCGAGCGGCTGAGCGCCGCGGAGCAGGCCGCGATCGAGGAGATCGCCGGGCCGACCATCCGTGAGCTCGGCTACTAGCCCCGGGCCGGCGCCCGCCGGCCGCGAGATCTCCATCGTCGTCGTCTGCTGGCGCTCGGCCGCCCACCTCGGCAGGCTCGCCGCATCGATCGAGCGGCACGTGGGGACCGGCCCGGAGCTCGTCGTCGTCGAGAACGCATCCGGCGAGGACATCGGCCCCGCGGCCCGCGCCTACGGGGGCAGGGTGCAGCTCATCCAGCTCGAGACCGAGGTCGGCTACGGCGCGGCCAACAACGCCGGTGTCGCGGCCTGCCAGGGCCCGCAGGTGGTCCTGATGAACCCCGACTGCGAGCTCAGGGACGACGGCTTGCTCGCCCTCGCCGCTCGCGCCGCCGCCCGTCGGGCTCTCGCCGGCCCGCGGCTGGTGAACCTCGACGGCTCGCCCCAACCCTCCGCCGGCGGCCCCCCGACGGGAGTCTGGCCGTGGGTTGGGGCGCTCCTCCCGGGAGCGATCCAACCGCGGCGGATCCTTCGGCGCACGGAGTCGTGGAGGCTCCAAACCGAGGCCGAAGTCGGCTGGCTCGTCGGGGCTTGCATCGCCGCGCCCCGCGACCTCCTGCTCGAGCTGGGCCCGTTCGACCCGCAGATCGCGCTCTACTCCGAGGACCTGGACCTTTGCCTGCGAGCCCGGAAGGCGGGTGCGGCCTCGATCTTCTGCCCGCAGCTCTGCACGGTCGCGCACGAGGGCGGCGCCTCGATCGCGCTGGCCTTCCGGCCGGAGGACTCCGCGAGGATGATGGCCGTCAACCGCCGCGCCGTCATCCGCCGTGCCTGCGGCCCTCGCGCGGAGAAACTCGCCCGCGCCGCGTTTCGCCTCAACCTCGGGCTACGTGCTCTGGCCAAGCGCTGCGTTGGCCGCGACGCGTCCGGAGAGCTCCGCCAGCTACGTGCCGAGCGGCAAGCGCGGGTGGCGCCGGAGCTGCCGGCCGCGCCGCCTAGAGGCGCGCCGCCGAGCGGATCACCCGGCTGAAGACCGCCAGGCTCGCGTCGGGCGAGTACCTCGCGAGCACGGTCTCGCCCGCGGCGGCGGCACGCTCACGAGCGTCGCCGTCGCGCAGGCTCGCGAGCACGCCGGCGGCGAGCGCACCCGGCGAGTCGGGCTCGACCAGGGTCGTCCCGCCGAGGCCCGCCAGCGTCTCGGGCACGGCTCCAACCCGCGTCGCGACCACCGGCACACCCGCCACGAGGGCCTCGCACGCCACCCTGCCGAACGACTCCGGGTGGGTCGCGGGGTTGACGACGACGCTGGCGGCAGCGAAGGCGTCGGCCATCCGCCGTCGCTCACCCGCGAGGACGAGCCTGGTTCCCTGCGCGGCGGCGAGCGACTCGAGCTCAGCGCGGAACTCGATGTCCTGCCGGCGCCTGAAGCAGGCCCCCACGCTGACCAGGCTGACGGCGCCCGCGCCGGCCTCGATCTCCGGGACGGCGCGCAGCAGAGCGTCCTGTCCGCGTCCACGCGTGACGTTGCCGACGACGAGCAGGAGCGGCTCGGCCCCGAGGCCGAGCTCGGCGCGAAACCGCGAGCCGTCGCCACCGCGCACCCCGGCGTCGATCGGCGGCTCCGCGACCTCGACCGTCGCCCTCGCCCCGGGCTCGAACTGGGCGGCCACCGCCTCCGAGCATGCGATCACGACGTCCGCGAGCCGCGCCGTCAGCGAGAGAAGCGCCCGGCCGAGGGCGCGGCGAAGACGGCCGACAGAGGGATCGCGGTGAAGCTCCGCCGCGTAGACGACGACTGGCGCGCGCGCCAGCCTGGCGGCGAGGAGCTCCCCCGGGAGCATCGTGGTCACGATCAGGACGGCGGCGGGACGCAGCTCGGCGATCAGCCGGCGCAGGCGCGCGGTCGCCGCCGCGATCCGCGCGAGCTCACGCGCCAGGCCGAGCGGGCCGCCGGGCAGCGTCAGCGCCCGCACCGGCAGGCGCACGACGCGTGCCGGCGCGGGCAGCGGCGGCTCAGGCCCCTCCGCCGGAAGGACCACGGTCAGCGTCCCGGCGTCCGCAAGCCACCGAAGCTCCCCCTGAAGGGACCGCAACGGCCCGCCGAGCTCGGCGGCGTGGAGGACGACGAGGAAGCTCGGCGGCTCGAAGGCAGCCGGTCGCGGCGAGCGAACGCGGCGGCGGCGGCGCAGTCTGCGTATGAGGGACGCCCCGCGCTCCCCCGGCGGCGGGCGGTTGGCCTCGACCACGGCATCGGGGTAGTCGCCCGCTGCCGCGGCCCGAAAGCCGGCGAGGCGGCCGCGCACCCCCGCGGTCGTGCGATCGAGGATGAGCTGCCCCGAGCAGATCGCCGCCTCGGCCGCCAGCGCGCGAGCCGCGCGGGCCGGGCGGCGCAGCACCCCCCACTTGCGAAGGAGGTAGCCGCGCCCGAAGCCCATCAGGTAGTCCTTGCGCGGCGAGCCCGAGCCGAGCGTCGCCGAATGCTCGTGGACCCCGACGGCACGGGGTGCGAGGGCGCAGCCGCCACCGGCCAGCCGCATCCGGACCGCCAGGTCGACGTCCTCGAGGTAGGCGAAGATCCGCTCGTCGAAGCCGCCGACCGCCAGGAAGGCCTCGCGGGCATAGGCGGCGGCGGCGCCGCTCGGGCCGATGGGGTCGCGCGCTCCCGCGAGCGCCGAAAGCGGCCGGCCGTTCAGGTAATCGAACGCGAACAGCCCGTGGTCGAGCTGGATCCCGGCCGTGTCGATCGGCCCGTCCGGCGAGCGCTCCGTCATGACGCCGGCGGCCATCGTGATTCCGGCGCCGGGATCGAGCGCCGCGACGAGCTCGGGGACGAAACCGGGGGAGCAGACGCAGTCGTCGTTGAGTACCACCAGCGCCGCCATCCGGCTGGCTCGAGCCGCGCGGTTGACGGCCCGGCCGAAGCCGACGTTGTGATCCAGCGCAAGCACGGTGACGCCCGGACGCTCGCCGGCGGCGGCCATCCCGGAGGCGTCTCCCGACGCGTTGTCGACGACCACGACCTCGGCCCACTCGGGCCGGTCGGCGAGCGAGTCCAGGAGCCGCGCGAGTCGATCGCCGCCACGAGCCGTGGGCACGATCACCGTCGCACCCGGCGCCTCGGCCGCCTCCACTCGCGAGGTCAGTAAGCGCCGGTCCCGCGGATGACGGCCGGAATCGTCTGCAGGAGGATCGAGAGATCGCGCGCCATCGAGATGTTCTCGACGTAGTCGAGCTCGACGGCGAGCCGCTCCGAGAACGTCAGCTCGCCACGGCCGGAGACCTGCATCGGTCCGGTCATGCCGGGCTTCACCCCGAGCCGCAGACGGTGCTCGGGGCTGTAGCGCTCGACGAGGTCGATCTGCTCGGGGCGCGGGCCGACGATGCTCATCTCGCCGCGCAGGACGTTGATGAGCTGCGGCAGCTCGTCGAGGCTGAACCGTCTCAGGAAGCGGCCGACGCGCGTGACCCGCGGGTCCTGCCGGAGCTTGAAGACCGGCTCCAGAAGCCGCTCGATCTCGACCACGTCCCCGAGGGCCGCGTCGGCGCCGTTCGTCATCGTGCGCAGCTTGATGATCGTGAACGGCTTGCCGTCATGACCGGCCCGCAGCTGGCGAAAGAGCGTCGGCCCGGGCGAGTCCAGCCGGATCACCAGCGCGACCAGCGGATAGAGCGGCAGCAGCACCAGCAGGGAGGCGGTAGCGAAGACGAGGTCGAAAGCGCGCTTGAGGAGCACGGTCGAGCGCGGCACGTCGCGCGTGTCGTACTCGAGGATCGGCAGATCGGCGACCTCGGAAAGCCGCGGCGCCGCGCCGGCGGGGCCGCGGAGCGGAGAGACGACGTTGAGCTTCACCTGCTCCTGGCGGCAGACCCAGGCGAGGGCGCTGATCATCTCCGGGTCGGGCTGCACGGCGGCGACTATCACCCGATCCAGTCCGGCGACCGCCTCCTGGAGGTACTCGCGAAGGTGCTCGCGGTCGGCGAGCGCCGGACCGTAGAGGGGCGCCCCGGCGACGAGCTCGAGGTGCATGTCGCCGAAGATCTCGAGCTTGCGGCCCGCGGCCGTCGCGAGCGCCCCCTCGCCGAGGACCGCCGTGCGCTCCGGCGGCGTGACCCGGCGCCAGACCCAGCGCGCGGTGCTTCGCGCGAACCCGGCGGCCGCCGTGGCGAGCGGCCAGGCGATCACCGCGGCGCCGAAGGACACCTCGGACCCGGCGCCCAGGCTGCCCATGGTCGCAAGCGCGGCGATCCCGATCGCGGTCCAGACCGCGAGCGACGGAAGCTCGTCGATCGTCAGGTGCCTGATCGAACGCTGGTCGAGGTCGTAGAGGCCGAGGAGCTTGGCGACGACCACCCAGCCCGGGACGACGACGAGGCTCCAGGGAAAGCCGGAGCTCGGGGCGAGAATGGCGCCGATGCCGGCCGCGACGAGCACGTCCGCGAGCGCCAGCAGGCGGCGACGGCGGGCGTCGCGCCAGAAGCGATCGTGCCGCCGCTCGCGAGCGCCGTCCGCCCGGGCGCCATAGAGGCCCGCTACCCGGGCACCATCGTCTGCCGTGAGGGGCGTCCCAGCCATTGGCAACCGAGGATATTGAAAATCACTTCTGGCTCAGAGAGCGGAGCGGCACCGGAATCAGCTGGGCGAGCCGCGCCGCGGCGAGGTGGGCGGCGCTCCCGTCTCCGGCCGCGAAGTCAGCCTGGACGGCGACGAGCCAGGTTCGCCAGTCCGCCGGCGCCAGGCTCACGGCATCCGCGGCCGCCCGGCGCGCCCGCTCGGGCTGGTGCGCCCGCACGCCGATGAGCGCGAGCTGGATCTGCGGCTCGGGAGAGAATGGCTCGAGGCTCGCGGCCCGTCGCGCGTCGCTCGCCGCGCCCGCAAGGTCGCCACGGCCGACGGCGGCGCGGCTCGCGGACAGCGCGCGCTCCGTCAGGAGCGTCACGACCCCGCTCCAGACCGCGATCCAGCCGACGAGCAGGACCGCTGCCAGCGCCGGGCGCGAGCGCCGCGGGGGCACCGAGAGCGGGTCCCGCCCGACAGCGTGAACGGCCATCCCCGCCACGCCGACGACCACCGGCAGGAAGACGGCGGGCAGCTGAAACGTCCAGTCCACCGCCGCCGAGACCGACCCGGCAAGCACCAGGCCGAGAGCGGCGACGACCGCGTCCGCGCCGCGCAGGCGCGCCGAGCGCACCAGGACGACTGGAGCGCAACCGAGGAAGACCAGCAGCAGCGCCAGGCCCAACGGGCCGAGCTCGGCCAGGGTCTCCAGATAGAGGGAGTGGGCGTTTCGGATCGCCACCGGCCCGCCCGGGTGCGCGTTCCAGTAGAGCTCGTAGTTGCCCGCACCGATGCCGTGGACCGGGCTCGAGGACCATGCGTCGACCGCCGCCGACCAGAACTGGTAGCGCCCGCTGCCGCCGGCCGAGACGATCGGGCGCTGGCCCGGCGCAAGCCCCGGAGCGCTGAAGTCGGGCTGCTCGAACTCGTGAAGCTTGCTGGCGGGATCGGCCGCGGCGAGCGCAACCAGAGCGACGATGACGACGACGGGCACCGCGACCCGCGGGGTGACCGCGACCCGCAGCCGGGCACCGCGAAACCGCCGGTCGACCACGCGGTCGAGAACCCCGGCGAGGCCGCCAACGAGCAGAACCGCGGCCGCCATCACCAGGCCGTACCCGTGGGCCGCCGCGCTGTCCACCCCGGCAAGGAACGCGTCCGAACCCCGGGAGAGGCCGATCAGCGCAATTCCCCCGACCGCGCCAAGGGTTGCCGCCACGAGGCGGGACGTCCTGCCCGCGCCGAGCCAGACGACGAGCGCGGAGCCCGCGAGCGCGGCCGCGAAGGCCGCCCGCGAGGAGGTCAGGTAGATGGCCAGCCAGAGCGCGGGCATCGCCGCGACACAGCACAGCCGCCCGGCACGCGAGACGCCGTCGCCGGCCAGCCACGTGAGGAGAACCAGGCCAAGCCCGAGCAGGGCGGCCAGCCCGTTCCAGTAGCCGATCGGATAGCTGAGGCGCCCGGTGGCACTCGGCAGCGCGGAGAAGAGCGATTGGTCGGCGTTTCCGAACACCGATGCGCCGCAGCGGCTCGCGAGGGCAATGGCTCCGACCGCGACGATGCCGAGCGTCAGCCCGAGAAGCCAGGGACGGAGGCCGGATCTCGGGATCACGGCGAGGGCCACCAGCAGCACGCCGAGGTAGGCGGCGATGCGCTCGGACGCGTCGAAGGCCCTGCCGGCGTCGTTTGCCCACGCCATCGAGAGCGCCGAGAGGACCAGGAGCCCGGCGAGGGCGGCGGCGGTCAGGATCGCCGCGCGCGAGAACACCGGCCGCAGTGCCCAGAAGGCCGCGGCTGCCCCGATCCACGCGACGATCGCGATCGACGCAACCGCGACGTTTCCGTAGCCGCCGTTGTCGAGGGCGAGCCCAACCACCGCCAGTGCCACGGCGGTGACGACGGCGAGGCTCAGATGGCTGGTGAGTCGCTCGCTCCGGCGCATGGCTAACCTCTGAGAACGTGACGGGACTCGCGAGAGGCGGACGCCAGTCTAGGCGCCGGCGCAGGCAATCGATCGTCGTTTCCCTCGCCGGCGCGGCCGTACTCGCGCTCGGCGCGGGCGGCTCCGTCCAGGCCGCGCCGCCCGCGAGCGGCCAGTACAAGCTTCACGTCCCGAACGCCGGCGACAACGGCGAGGCCGGGTCGCCGACGTCCGTTCCATCCGGCGACGACTCGGGATCGGGCCACCTGCCGATCGTGATCGGCGCGGTTGGCCTGGTCGCCGGGATCGTCGGGGGCGCCTTCTACTCGCGGCGCGCCCGCGAGCCGGGAGCGTCGCCTTGAGGTCCCGCCTTCGGAGGGCGTGCGCGGCAGGCCTTTCGGCGGCCGGCCTGGCGGCCGCGCTCGCCGCTCCGTCGAGCGCCGTGGCGCGCGCGCCGACGGACTTCTTCGGTGTCGTCAGCCAGACGGCGCTGACGAGCTCGGACCTCCAGCGGATGCACACGGCCCGCGTCGGGTCGCTGCGGATCACGATGCTCTGGTCGAACATCCAGGGCTACTCGCACGGGTCCTACACCTACAACTGGGGCCCCACTGACGCCCTCGTCACCGCGGCTGCCCAGGCCGGCGTCCCGCTGCACCCCGTCCTCATCGGAACGCCGACGTTCGCCGCGGGCTGCGAGGCCCGCGACTGCCAGATACGCGTGCCGGCGCGAAGCGCGACCGGCCGCGACGCCTGGTCGGCGTTCGTCAGGGCTGTCGTTGCCCGCTACAAGCCGGGAGGCACCTTCTGGCAGGATCCCCTGCACATCCTTATTCCCCGAAACCCGATCACGACCTGGCAGATCTGGAATGAGGAGAACAACGCCCACGTCCACGCCTCGCCGGCGCAGTACGGCAAGCTCGTAGACCTCGCCCACACCGCGATGTCCTCACAGGATTCGGGCGCAAAGCTCATCCTCGGCGGCCTCGCCGGGAACATCACCAAGGGCCACGAGCACCGCTCGGCCTGGGGCTATCTGAGCAGCATCTATCGGCATACGTCGAAGTCGAGCTTCAATGCCGTGGCGCTGCACCCGTACACCGAGTCCGCGGGCGGCGTCAAGCCGCAAGTCGAGCACATGCGCAAGGTGATGGC
Organism: uncultured Actinomycetes bacterium; assembly: GCA_963740625.1. Lineage (GTDB taxonomy): Bacteria > Actinomycetota > Thermoleophilia > Solirubrobacterales > 70-9 > JAWVFM01. The sequence continues at coordinate 393,308 of CAVUEV010000003.1, read as the reverse complement.
GAAGAACGGGGACTCCTCGACCCCGCTCGACATCACGGAGATCGGCTGGGGCTCGGACAAGTCGCACGTGGACCACGCGTTCGTCGAGACCAAGGCCGGCCAGAAGCGGCGGCTCGAGCAGGCCTTCGGCATGCTCCGCGCCAAGCGCTCGAAGTGGAACATCGGAGCCATCAACTGGTTCGCCTGGAAGGACCCGCCGCCCGGTCAGGGACTCTGCGGCTTCTGCTACTCGAGCGGCCTCCTTGACAGCAACAATCGTGCGAAGCCGTCCTATTCGGCGTTCGTGCGGTTCACCGGCGGCTCGTAGTCAGGTGGGTGCGCTGCCGCGGGCCCTCGCCGCCGTTGCCGCGGCGTCCCTGGCGCTGACCGCGGGCGCGTGTGCCGGCTCGTCCCAGACCTCGACTCGCACGACCATCGTCCCCGTCCAGCCGACCGGCGGTCCGCTGCCGAGCGACTTCTACGGCGTCAACGTCGACTCCACGCTCACGCTGAGAGCCAAGGACTTCGCGCGCATGGAGCGGGCCGGCGTGCGTACGCTCCGCATGCAGTTCTTCTGGCCCAGCATCCAGCAATCGCGCAGGGGCCCCTACTCGTGGGCGCATATCGACTTCGTCGTCGCCGAGGCTGCAACTCACGGGATCACCGTCCTCCCCACGCTGTTCGGCACCCCCCCATTCGAGACCGGCTGCGACTCCCGGGACTGCCAGGTGCGGCTGCCGATCGCCAACACGCGGCAGCGGCGCGACTGGAGCGCCTTCGTGCGGGCGGCCGCCGAGCGCTACGGGCCGAACGGAACCCTCTGGACGGAGGCCTCGCGACTCGCATACCACCCGATCCCCACGTGGCAGATCTGGAACGAGCCCAACAACTTCAACGCTCAGGGCAAGCCGCGCGACACCGGCGAGCAGTACGCGCGGCTCGTCGAGCTCTCCCACAAAGCCGTGACCGCGGTCGACCCCGATGCGCAGGTCATTCTCGCCGGGATGTTCGGCACGCCCAACGCGACGAGCAACCCCCAGGTGACGGCCTGGGGGTTCCTGAGGCACGTGTATGCGGCTGGCGCCGGCCCGGACTTCGACGGGGTCGCCATGCACCCGTACGCGGAGAGCGTACGTGGGGTAAGGGACCAGCTGAGTCATCTGCACCGGGTCATCGCCGCCGACGGCGAGCCGAACACTCCGGTCTATGTCACCGAGTTCGGCTGGGGGTCCGACCGCGCGCACGTCAAGCACTTCCTGGTCAAGAGCCGCGCGGGGCAGGCCAGGCGTCTGGCGAAGACGTTCAACCTGCTGCTCAAAAAGCGGGCGCGCTGGGACATCCAGGGCGTGGACTGGTTCTCGTGGCGGGACCCGCCTCACGGCAAAGGCCTGTGCGGCTTCTGCTACTCGGCCGGCCTTTACACCCACGACGGCCGGCCAAAGCCGTCGCTTCGCGCCTACCGGCGCTTCACGCGAGCGGCGGGGGGTTAGGCGCCGCCGGCCATGGCCGGCAGGATGACCACCGTGTCGTCGTCCGAAACCGTGGTCTGCAGGCCTTCGAGGACGCGGACGTCCTCGTCGTTCAGGTAGACGTTGACGTAACGGTTGAGCTCGCCGTCGGCATCGAAGATCTGCGCCTCGGTCGCCGGGTGGGCGCTGACGAGCGAACGCAGGACCTCGCCGACGGTCGCGCCATCGGCGCTGACCTCGCTCGCGCCATCGGTGTGTTGGCGCAGCACGGGTGGGATCCGTACGGCCGGCATCGCGCGTGAGCTTATTGGCTTGGCCCTAGGCCGTGCCGGCGCAGAATGCGTCGTAGTCAGGGAACCTGCCGAGCTCCGAGACCGGGATCTCGGGGGCGTTCTGCCCGCAGATCGGGCAGTCGGGGTCGCGCTTCACCTTGAGCTCCGTGAACCTGGTGCCGAGCGCCTCGTAGAGGAGGAGGCGGCCGACGAGGGGCTCGCCGATCCCCGCCACGAGCTTGATGACCTCGTTCGCCTGCAGCAGGCCCATGACGCCCGCCATCACGCCGAGGACGCCGTTCGCGGAGCAGCTCGGGGCAAGCTCGGGCGGCGGCGGAGTCGGGTAAAGGCAGCGGTAGCAGGGGCCCTCGTCGGGGACGAAGGTCGAGATCTGCCCGTCGAACGCGAGGATCGAGGCGGAGACGACGGGCTTTCTCAGCCTCACCGAGGCGTCGTTCAGCAGGTACCGCGTCGGGAAGTTGTCGGCGCCGTCCACGAGGACGTCGTAGGAGCCGATGATCTCGAGGATGTTCTCGGCGTCCAGCCGGGTCCGGTGCTCGACCACGTTCACGTCGGGGTTGAGCGCCTCGATCGCCACCTTGGCGGACTCGGTCTTCGGGCTGCCGACGCGATCGGTGGTGTGGATCACCTGGCGCTGAAGGTTGGACTCGTCGACCACGTCGTCGTCGACTAGGCCCAGGGTGCCAACTCCGGCCGCCGCGAGATAGAGGGCCGTCGGCGAGCCGAGACCACCGGCGCCGATCAGCAACACCTTCGCGTTGAGGAGCTTCAACTGGCCCTCGACTCCGACCTCGGGAAGCAGCGTGTGCCGGGAGTAGCGCTCGCGCTGGTCGGACGTGAGCCCGGAGTCCTCGGCGACCGGCAGGCCCGCCTTCTCCCAGGCGACGATGCCGCCCTCGATGTAGGCGACGTCCTGGTAGCCGAGGTCCGCCAGAACCTCCGCCGCCCGCGCGGAGCGGTTGTCGGTGCGGCAGTGGAGGAGGACTCGCTCGGACGTGTCGGGGACGAGCTCGCCGATCCGGTCGGCGACGGTCAGCTCGGGGACCAGCGTGGCCTTCGCGATGTGGGCCTCGTCCCACTCGTGACGCTCGCGCACGTCGATCAGCTTGACGCCCGCGGCGACCTCGTCGCGGGCCTCGTGGACGTCCACGCTCTCGAGCCGGGCCTTTGCCGCGGCCGTCCGCTCCTCCTTCGTACCGGCTTCCACGCCTAAAGCTCCTAATTCGGATCAGCTTTTACTTCTAAAAGTATAGCGCGCGGGCGCCTGGTTCGGTCGTGTTGGCGCGCCTCCCCAAAAGGCGACGCGGCCCGGGGCCGGGCCGCGTCGTGGAGTCGGGCTTTGCCGAAGCCCTAGAGGGAGGGGCGCATCTGGCGCAGGCGCCGGACGCGCTCTTCGATCGGCGGGTGCGTCGAGAACAGGTTCGAGATCCCGCCGCCGGAGAACGGCTTGACGATGTAGAGGCACTCCATTGCGGAGTTGACCTGCATCGGCGTCGCCTTTGCACCCTCCTCGAGCCGCAGAAGCGCGCTCGCAAGGGACTCCGGGTTGCCGCAGATCTGCGCGCCGGTGGCGTCCGCAGAGAACTCGCGCTGGCGTGAGATCGCCAGCTGGATCAGGCTCGCGGAGATCGGCGCCAGGATGACCAGCGCCAGCGAGCCGACCAGGCCGAGGGGCGAGTCGTCGTCGCCGCCGAACCACATCAGCATGTAGGCGATGTAGGTGATGGCCGTACCCATGGCCGCGGCGACGGACTGAGTGAGGATGTCGCGATTGCGAACGTGGCCCAACTCGTGGGAGATCACGCCCCGGAGCTCGTCCTCGGAAAGGAGCTTGGTTATGCCCGCGGTAACGGCGACCGCGGAGTGCTCGGGGTTGCGGCCGGTCGCGAACGCGTTCGGCTGCTCGGTCGGGATCACGTAGAGCCGCGGCATGGGCAGGTCGGCGCGGGTGGTGAGCTCGCGGACCATCGTGTAGAGCCCTGGAGCCTGCTCCTCGGAGATCGGCTTCGCACCCGAGGCGGCCAGCGCCATCTTGTCGCTGAACCAGTACGTCCCGAGGTTGATGACGAGCGCGATGACGAGGAACCCGGCGGCTCCCTGCGGCCCGCCGACGAGCGCGCCGATCAGGACCAGAAGGCCGCCAAGCGACGCCATCAAAATGGTCGTTCGCAGCGTTGCGCTGAAGTTGGATCGCTTGGTCGTCGTCACTTTCGGTGGCTCCTTGAAGTTTGCGCGCGTTTGGCGCTTGGCGGCAAAGTCTGGCAGAGGTTGGACGTTTGGCCCATGGGGTCTGGCCCCTATCTGTGCCCCGGGAGCCCCCCAGGCGTTGCGATGAGGACCTTTAGGTCCGAAAGCAGCATGTAAGGACGGCGAAGCCGTCCGCAAATTGTTTGCGCGCCGGGCGCGAGCCGATAATGCAACCGATGCGCCGCGCCTCGCTTCTGACCCAGGTACTGCTCGTCAACCTACTGATCATCGTCGCCGCGGTCGTGACCTCGACGATCGCGGCGAATCCGGGCCTCAGCCTCGGGGACAAGCCGCAGGCGGCGCTCGTCCTCGGCCTCGCTGTGGGGATCACGATCCTCGTCAACGTGCTGATGCTGCAGCGCCGCTTCGTTCCCCTCGAACGGCTGGTCGACGAGATGGAGAGGGCCGACCTTTCCCAGCCGGGCGCGAACCTGCGGACGCGGCCGGGGACGAGCTCGGGCCCCGAGGAGGTGCAGCGCCTGGACCGGGCATTCCGGGTCATGCTCGAGCGCCTGGAGGCTGAGCGCCGCCGCAGCTCGAGCGCGGCGCTCGAGGCGCAGGAACGCGAGCGCGCGCGAGTGGCTCGCGACCTTCACGACGAGGTCAATCAGTCGCTCACGGGCCTGCTGCTGCGGCTCGAGGCCCTGCGCGCAAAGGCGCCGCCAGAGGTGGTGGCGGACCTCACCGAGACGAAGACGCTCGCCAACCGCGCCATGGCGGAGCTGCTCTCGGTCTCCCGCCAGCTCCGGCCCACCGCCCTCGACGACCTCGGCCTCAAGGCGGCCCTTGCCGGGTTTGTCGACGACGTTCGAAAGCGCGGTGGCATCGACGCCCACTTCCAGTCGACGGGGGAGTTCGGGGACCTTTCCACCGACGTCCAGCTCGTCGTCTACAGGGTCGCCCAGGAGGCGATCTCAAACGCGATCCAGCATGCCGAGAGCCGCTCCGTCCAGGTCAGGCTGGAGCGCGACGGGGAGCGCGTCGAGTTCACCGTCGCCGACGACGGGAAGGGCTTCGCGTTCGACCAGGCCACCGGCGGGCTCGGCATCGGCGGCATGCGCGAGCGCGCCCTGCTGGTGGGCGGGAACCTGCGCCTCGAGTCCAGGCCGGGCCTCGGCACGACCGTCCGCTTGCGCGTCCCGGCGTCCGCGGATGCGCCCGCCGCTCTAGATTCAGCCCGGTGACGCCGATACCCATGGTGTGGAAGCAGTTCTCCAACTCGTGCGGCCGATGCGCGTCCTGATCGCCGACGACCATGGAATCGTGCGCTCGGGCCTGCGGATGCTGCTCGAAAACCAGCCCGACGTCGAGGTCGTGGCCGAGGCCGGAGACGGCGCCGAGGCACGCGACGTCGCGATCCGCGAGCGCCCCGACCTCGCGATCCTCGACGTGAAGATGCCGAAGCTGACGGGACTCCAGGCGACGCGGGAGATCAAGGAGCACGCACCCGAGGTCTCGGTGCTGATCCTCTCCATGTACGACGACGAGCGCTACCTCTTCGAGGCGCTGAAGGCCGGTGCCTCCGGCTACGTGCTGAAGGCGCAGGCCGACACCGAGCTGCTGGACGCGATCCACGCGGTCGAGCGCGGCGAGCCGTTCCTCACCCCCGAGGCTCAGCGGGCGCTGATCAAGGACGTCCTCGGCGAGGGCTCCGTTCGCGACGAGGAGCTCACTCCCCGCGAGCAGGAGGTCGTGAAGCTCGTGGCCGAGGCGCACACCAACAAGCAGATCGCCGAGATCCTCCACCTCGCGGAGAAGACGGTCGAGAACCATCGCTCGAACGCGATGCGAAAGCTCGGGATGCGCGACCGCGTGGAGCTCGTTCGCTACGCGATCCGCCGCGGCCTCATCGAACCCTAGGCGGCCAGGACGAGCACTTCGAGATCCGCGCCGGCACCATGGGGGTGCGGATCGACGACCGCGAGAGGCAGACGCGTCCGGCGCTGCGCACCAAGGAGTTCTTCGAAGTCGTCGCGGGGCTGATGTCGAGACCGGATGCGGCGCCGGAAGAGGGCGCCGCGCTCATCTCCGAGTACGCGGACGTCTTCCGCCCAGCCGCCGGCTGACGACAATACCTAGCTCGGCGCTAGGATTTAGTCGACATGTTGTTTTCGACGAAGGCTGAGTACGGCGTGCGGCTCATGGTCGAGCTCGGCCGCCGCGCGGGCGACGACGTCGACGCCGCCGCCCCCGTGGCGCTGAGCGCGGTCGCGGAGTCGGAGATGCTCCCGCTCTCCTACCTCGAGCACCTGGTCGCGAAGCTTCGCGACGCCGGCCTCGTCGCCTCCGTCCGCGGAGCGCACGGCGGCTACCGGCTGGCGCGACCCGCGAGCGAGATCGAGATGCTCAGCGTGGTTCAGGCCCTCGAGGGCCCGATCGCACCAATGGAGTGCTTTCACACCGACCGCGAGGGCCGCGTGCAGTGCTCGCACGAGAGCGACGACCGCGCCTGCGCGACGAAGCTCCTCTGGACGCGGGTCCAGGGCGGCGTGACCGGCGCGCTCGCCGGCACGACGCTCGCCGAGCTCGTCGCGTTCACGGATCAGAGCGCCGCGCTCGCCGGGGCGCCCGTCTAGCGCCCGACAAGCTTCAACAGAACGGAGACCGATGCCATCCCTGGAGATCAGCGACCTGCATGCAAGCGCCGAGGACAAGGAGATCCTCAAGGGCCTCGACCTCACCGTGCCCGCCGGCGAGATCCACGCCCTGATGGGCCCGAACGGCTCCGGCAAGTCGACGCTCGCGAACGCGATCATGGGCCACCCCGCGCTCGAGGTGACCGCCGGCAGCATCTCCTTCGACGGCGAGGACATCACCGAGGCGGCACCGGAGGAGCGTTCCCTGGCCGGCCTGTTCATGGCCTTCCAGTACCCGGTGGCCATCCCGGGCGTGACCGTTGCGAAGTACCTGCGGATGGCCGTGAACGCGCACCGCGAGGCGCGCGGCGAGCCAGAGGTGAAGCTGAAGGACTTCCGCAAGATGACGGAGGAGGCGATGGAGCTGGCCGACATCCCGAAGGACTTTTCCAGCCGCTACCTGAACGACGGCTTCTCGGGCGGCGAGAAGAAGCGCATGGAGATCCTCCAGCTTGCCCTGCTTCGCCCCAGGTTCGCGGTGCTGGACGAGACCGACTCAGGGCTCGACATCGACGCCCTGCGCGTCGTCGCCGACGGGGTCAACCGGTTCGCGGGCCCCGATATGGGCGTCTTGATCATCACCCACTACCAGCGGATCCTCCACTACGTCAAGCCCGACTTCGTTCACGTCATGTTCGGCGGGCGGATCGTCAAGGAGGGCGGCCCGGACCTGGTCGCCACCCTCGAGGAGAAGGGCTACGGATGGATCCGGGAGGAAGTGGAAGCAGCCGCATGACCCAGGTGGTCGCGAGCTACCCGCTCGAGCGGGTCCGCGCGTCATTCCCCGCGCTCGAGCGGGAGGTCAACGGCGTCCCGGTCGCCTACCTCGACTCGGGTGCCAGCGCCCAGCGCGTCCTGGCGTCGATCCAGGCCGTCGACCGCTACGAGCGCCGCCACCACGCCAACGTCCACCGTGGCTCGCACACGCTCTCGGCCGAGGCGACCGCCGCCTACGAGGGCGCCCGGGCGACGGTCGCCGACCACATCGGCGCGGTGGACCGCCGCGAGGTCGTCTTCGTCCGCAACGCCACCGAGGCGATCAACCTCGTCGCCCGGACGTGGGGTGACGAGCACCTCGGGCCGGGCGAGCGCATCGTGCTGACCGAGATGGAGCACCACTCGAACATCGTGCCCTGGCAGCAGCTCGCCGAGCGCACCGGAGCCGAGATCGACTGGGTCCCGGTGGGCGGCGACGGCCTGCTCGACATGGACGCCCTCGGGGCGGCGCTCGGGCGCGCCCCGAAGCTCGTCGGCGTCACCCACGTCTCGAACGTCCTCGGCACGCTCAACCCGATCGCGGAGATCGCGCGCCTCGCCCACGAGGCCGGAGCGCTCATCCTCGTGGACGGCGCCCAGGCGGCGCCGAAGCTCACGCTCGAGATGGCCGAGCTGGGCGTCGACTTCTACGCGATCACCGGCCACAAGCTCTACGGGCCGACGGGAATCGGCGTGCTCTGGGCGAAGCTCGAGCACCTGCGGTCGATGCCGCCGTTCATGGGCGGTGGCTCGATGATCCGGAAGGTGACCACCGCGGGCACGACCTACGCCGACCCTCCCGCACGCTTCGAGGCCGGCACGCCGGCGATCGCCCAGGCGATCGGCATGGCCGCGGCGCTGCGCTGGCTGGACGCCCTGGGGATGGACGTGGTGACCGCACACGAGCGCGAGGTCACCGCCCATGCCATCGACCGCTTGGCCGAGGTCCCGGGGCTGCGCATCTTCGGGCCACCGCCGTCGGCCGACCGCCTCGGGCCGGTGTCGTTCGAGCTCGAGGGCGTCCACGCCCACGACGTCTCGGAGATCCTCGACCGCCATGGGGTGGCGGTGCGCGCCGGCCACCACTGCGCGCAGCCGCTGATGGAGCGCCTTGGGGTGACCGCGACGGCCCGCGCGAGCTTCGGCGTCTACTCGACCACCGACGAGGTCGACCGCCTCATCGACGGTCTCCACGACGCGCGCCGCGTCTTCGGGCTGGCCTGAGCCGGGCTCAGTCGACGATCAGCGCCCGGGAGGTCGCCGCCGAGCACGCCAGGTCCCGCCGCGCGCTCTCGAGCCTCGGCACCTTCGCGTAGTAGGCGCCTGGTTCGGCGGCGATCTTGACCTTCCAATGGCCGTTTGCCCTGGCCCGGTCCCTGCCGAGGACGCGGTCCTCCCCATGCTTTCGTTTCTCCATCAGCTTCACCGTCCTGCCCTTGACGCAGCGATGATCGCGGGAGTCGATCGTTCCGTGGAACGTGGGAAACGAGCGCTGGATGTGGGCGAAGGTCAGGACGTCCTCGCCGGCCGACGCCGGTGCAGCGAGGACAATCCCGACGCTCATGATTAGCGCCGCAAGTGGGGCAGGGCGCCTCATCGCGGTGGTCGATCCTAAGCCTTCGATCACCGAGTTCGACGTTGACCCCCTATATCGCGGCAAACGTCGAACTCGATGCGGGGGCCCCGTGGAGGACCCAGTGCGGGCCGTCGCTACCGTTTGCCGCGTGGACGACCTCTACCGCGAGCAGATCCTCGAGCACTACAAGCGGCCGCACAACTTCGGCCGCCCCGAGGAGTTCGACCTCGAGTTCGAGGACACCAACCCGTTCTGCGGGGACGAGCAGCACGTCTGGATTCGCCTCGACGAGAACGGCAGGGTGGCCGAGACCCGCTTCGAGGGCAAGGGCTGCGCCATCTCGACGGCGGCGACGTCGATGCTCACCGACGAGCTCGGCGGAATGTCCCGCGAGGAGGTCCTGAAGCTTCCGAAGGAGTTCGTCCTCGAGCTGCTGGGCATCGATATCTCGGCGACGCGGATGAAGTGCGCGCTGCTCGGCCTCAAGATCGCGAAGTCCGCGAGCCTTGGCGAGCCCGCCGACTGGGAGGACGAGGGCCAGCCGGGCGACCCAGCCGAGGCCGAATCTCGTCGTACGGGCTCTACCTGACTCAGCTGCATCACCGCGAAGGCGGAGCCGTTGGGGTCGGTCATGACGGCGAAGCGGCCGAACGGGATGTCGATCGGGCCGGCGGCGACGTTGCCCCCGGTCTCCTTCGCCTTCGCGATCGTCGCGTCGGCGTCGGCAACGGCGAAGTAGACGAGCCAGTGCGGCGGGATCTCGCTCGGCATCGGCGTGTTCGCCATGTCCATCATCCCGCCGACCCAGCTGCCGTCGTCGCGCTGGAAGGTCACGTAGTCCATCTCGCTGCCCTCCGCGACCTCGGCCTTCCAGCCGAACACCGCCGCGTAGAAGGCTGCGGCGGCGTCGGTGTCGCGGGTGTTGAGCTCGTTCCAGCAGACGGATACCGGCTCGTTCGCCAACTCCGCGCCCTTCATCTGCTTGGGCTGCCAGATCCCGATCACCGCCCCGGTCGGATCGGCAAAGACGGCCATCCGGCCCAGCTCCATCACGTCCATCGGCCCGGCGAAGACGGTCCCGCCCGCGTCCTTCACCTTGGCCACCGTCGCATCGGCGTCCTCGACCGACAGGTAGCTCGACCAGACCGGCGGCTGGCCCTCCTGCATGAGCGGCATGACACCCGCGACCGACCTGCCACCGGACGTTGCGACCCGGTAGCCGCCGGTCTGCTCGGCGTTCTCCGGCTCCGGGATGTCCCAGCCGAACAGGCCGCCGTAGAACTCCACGGTCTTGTCCATGTCCGGCGTGCCCAAGTCGACCCATGAAGGCGTTCCCGGCGGGTACTCGGTCATCTCGGTCATGCGCTTCCTCCTTGCTGCTCGCTCGCGTCGATCCTGCCACACGTCCACCCGCCCCGCTCGGTAGAATTCCGAGTGCGGAACTAGGAATAACGTGACGACGGACACGAGCGAAAACACCACGGAGGTCTGCCCGCTTGCCGAGCTTGGCGAGGGCGAGATGCGCCTGGTCGAGGTCGACGGCCGGAAGGTGGGCGTCTTCAACTGCGGCAACGGCGAGCTCTTCGCGATCGAGGATCGCTGCTCGCACGACGACGGGCCGCTCGCCGAGGGCGAGTTCGACTCCTCCGCCTGTACCGTCGAGTGCCCACGCCACGGCTCGCTGTTCGACCTGCGCTCGGGGCGACCGAAGACGCTCCCGGCGTATCGTCCCGTGGAGACGTACGACGTCCTCGTCGAGGACGGCATCGTGAAGCTCGAGAGCTAAGGAGACGAGATGGCCACACCGGAGACGATCATCGGCCCGTCCGGCAAGCAGCTCACCGAGTCCGAGAGCGCCCTGAAGGGCATCAACGCGGACTACAAGGAGAAGTTCGGCTTCCACGATCCCGAGACGGGCTACTCCTACAAGGCGCCGAAGGGCCTCTCGCGCGAGCTGGTCGAATCGATCTCGGAGTACAAGGGCGAGCCGCAGTGGATGCGCGACTTCCGGCTCAAGGCGCTCGAGCACTACGAGAGCCGGCCGATCCCGATGTGGGGCGCCAACCTCGCCCAGATCGACTTCGACGACATCCACTACTTCGTCCGCGCCTCGGAGCGACCCGAGCGCAGCTGGGACGACGTCCCCGAGGACATCAAGAACACCTTCGATCGCCTCGGCATCCCGGAGGCCGAGCGGAAGTTCCTCTCGGGCGTGGGCGCCCAGTACGAGTCCGAGAGCATCTACCACCAGATCGCCGAGGACCTGGAGAAGCAGGGCGTGATCTTCATGGACATGGACACCGCGCTGCGCGAGCACGAGGACATCGTCCGCGAGTACTGGGCCACCGTGATCCCGCCAAACGACAACAAGCTCGCGGCACTCAACTCCGCCGTCTGGTCGGGCGGCTCGTTCGTCTACGTGCCGAAGGGCGTCAAGGTCGACATGCCGCTGCAGGCCTACTTCCGGATCAACACGGAGAACATGGGCCAGTTCGAGCGCACCCTCATCATTGCCGAGGACAGTGCGGACGTGCACTACATCGAGGGCTGCACCGCGCCCGTCTACTCGACCGACTCGCTGCACTCCGCTGTCGTGGAGATCGTCGTCAAGGACAACGCGAACGTTCGCTATACGACCGTCCAGAACTGGTCGACCAACGTCTACAACCTCGTGACCAAGCGCGCCGTCGCCTACGAGAACGCGAAGATGAGCTGGGTCGACGCCAACCTCGGCTCGAAGATCACGATGAAGTTCCCATCGATCTACCTGCTCGGCGAGCGGGCCCACGGCGAGATCCTCTCGATCGCCTTCGCCGGAGCGGGCCAGCACCAGGACGCCGGCGGCAAGATCATCCACGGCGCGCCCAAGACCACCTCCTCGGTGTTCTCCAAGTCGATCTCCAAGGACGGCGGCCGCGGCTCGTTCCGCGGCCTCCTGGAGGTCGGCAAGGGCGCGACGGAGGCCCGCTCGAAGGTCGTCTGCGACGCGCTCCTCCTCGACGAGCACTCGCGCTCGGACACCTACCCGACGATCCGCATCGACGAGAACGACGCCAACGTCGGCCACGAGGCCTCGGTCTCGAAGGTCGGCGAGGACCAGCTGTTCTACCTCCAGTCCCGCGGCCTCAGCGAGGAGGAGGCCTCGAAGATGATCGTCAACGGCTTCATCGAGCCGATCACCAAGGAGCTGCCGATGGAGTACGCGGTCGAGATGAACCGCCTCATCGAGCTTCAGATGGAAGGAAGCATTGGCTAGCGCCACCCAACCGGACTGGCTCACCGAGAGGCGCCGCAACGGCGCCTCTTTGGCGAGGGAGCTGGAGCTTCCAAGCCAGAGGACCAAGGGCTGGGAGTTCACCGACCTCTCCGGGCTCGACCTCGACGCGTTCGAACCCGCTCCCGCCCAGGTGCACGGGCTCGGCTCCGACGGCGACCCGGGCGTTCCCGTGGTGGGCTCGCTCGCGACCGCCGCCGAGAACCTCGGCGACGTCATCGAGGGCGCCCTCGGCTCCGTCGTCGCCTCCGAGGACCCGTTCGTCGCCCGCAACGACGCGAGCTGGGACGAGGGACTGCTGGTCTACGTGCCCCGGGGCGAGCGCCTCGCCGCGCCCGCCCGCATCGAGGTCGGCGCCGGCAGCGGGGCGACGAGCTGGCGGACGCTGATCGTCCTCGAAGAGGGCGCCGAGGCCGAGGTCTGGGAGCGCTACGCGTCGGCGAACGGCGGTGGCGGGCTGCTCAACGGCGTGGTCGAGATCATCGTCGGCGCGGGCGCCTCGTTGCGCTACGTCTGCGCGCAGGAGCTCTCCGAGGAGAGCTGGATCTTCGCGACCCAGCGCGCCGAGCTGGCCCGCGACGCCTCGCTCGAGTGGATCGCGCTGGGCTTCGGGTCCGCGCGCGGCAAGGTGCGCATGGAGACGAAGCTCGCCGGCCAGGGCTCGTCGGCGCGGGTCACGGGCGCCTACGCCGGCCGCCACCGCCAGCACCTCGACTTCGACACGACGCAGGAGCACGCCGCCGAGCACACGTCCAGCGACCTCGCCTTCCGGGGCGTCCTTGCCGACCGCGCGACCTCCGTCTGGCGCGGGATGATCCGCGTCGACCCCGGAGCCCAGCAGACCGACGCCTTCCAGGAGAACCGCAACCTCCTGCTCTCCAACCGCGCCCACGCCGACGCGATCCCTGGCCTCGAGATCGAGGCCGACGACGTGCGCTGCACGCACGCGGCGGCAGTCGCCCAGGTCGATCCCGAGCAGCTCTACTACCTGCGCTCGCGCGGGCTCCCGGACGACGCCGCGAAGAGCCTGGTCATCGAGGGCTTCCTGGCGGAGCTGGTGGAGCGTGCGCCCGAAGGCGAGGCGCGCGATTCCCTCGCCGCATCGCTCGAGCGGCGCCTCGGCGAGATCCTGGGCTAGGCCCTCACCGTTCGGCTTCTCCGGCGCCATGCGTCGCCACCTCGGGCGATGCGCTGCGCCGTTCCATGTAACTCGGCGACCCTGTCCGGACATGGAGCGGAGATGAAGGACCGGCGCGCAGGGGCAGACTCGGACCGACGCGCCTTCGAGGCCTGCTTCGCGATGCATGCCGACGAGGTGCTGCGGTTTGCCCTTCGCCGCGTGGGCGAACGCGCCGCAGCCGAAGACGTCGTCGCAGAAACCTTTGCCACCGCCTGGCGCCGCCGGGCCGATGTGCCCGAGCGAACGCTCCCATGGCTCTACGGCGTTGCCGGCCTAGTCATCGCCAACCAGCAGCGATCGGCGCGGCGTCGACTCCGCCTGCGCGGTCGGCTGAGCCATGAGCGCGGCCAGGACACCCGTGACGTCGCCGAGTCGGTCGCCGAACGCGATGCCGTCATGCAGGCCTTTGCGAGGCTGACCGATCGCCAGCGGGAGATCCTGCGACTCGCCGAGTGGGAGGGCCTGGACACGGAGGACGGCGCCCAGGTTCTGGGGTGCACGCCGGCCGCCTTTCGGGTCCGCCTTCACCGGGCTCGTGCGGCACTGGCGAAACAGCTAGACCCGTCCGGACATGTAGAGGCGATGAAGAACGACATCGGTAAACCGATGACGCGCGTCGAGGAATCCAGATGAGCTCCAGTCACCAGGCTCTTCTCGCCGCTTTCCGCGCCGCGGATCCGGCGAAGGGGACCGGCCTCTCCGCCGACGAGCGGAGGCTCCTCATGGAGCGCTCGGCCAACGCCGGGAACGCGACCGGATTCGGGCGCAGATCACTCAAGAGCCAGTACCGGCGGACCTGGATGCGTGGCGCCACGGCCGTCGCCTGCGCGAGCGCAGCCGCCATCGCCATCGTTCTATCCGGGGGTGAGTCCGGCGGCATCAAGCCGTTCGCGCCGCTCTCCCAACCGCCGTTTGCCGCCGCCGCAGTTCGGGTCGCGAAGAACAATCCACGGCTGCTCGTCGGTGAGCCTGGCTGGCAGGTGACAAGAGCCGACTTCAGTTCGCCGAAGCTCGGCGAGATGGACCTTCGCAACGGGGACGAGGAGCTCAACCTGTTCTGGCGGCCCGCGAGGGAGTACCGGTTCTATGTTGCGGACCGGCAGAGCGACTCGACCGCGACGCCGCCGCTTCATTTCACGTTGCTCGGCGTTCCCGCCACTCGCTTCAACGACATCGGCACGGACTACGACACGTTCGTCGAACCCCGCGACGGGCTCTACCTGGAAGTTCGCGGTGACCTCGGCAGCGAGTCGCGCTACATGCAGGTGGTCCAGTCCCTGAGACACACGAGCGTCGACACGTGGCTTTCCGCGATGCCCCCGAGCGCGGTGAAGCCCGAGCGGCACAACGCGGCCGTCAGGAAGATGCTGCGCGACGTTCCCCTGCCGCCCACCTTCGACATGCACCGTACGCGGGCACACGCCTCCCGCGTTGTCAACGACCGCTATCAACTCGGCGCCTACCTGACTTCAGAGGTGACACACGGGTGGCTTCAAATCTGGCTTGCGGCAAGACGGGACGGCGAAAACGCCCGCGCCGAACGGGCAGCGAGCGCCATGCGCACCTCGTGGCACTGGCGGGTCCTCGAGCAGATGCAGCCGGAGGGCTCGTTCTCCAGGCAAGTCCGGGAGTGCGCGCACCAGATGGTTGCGGGCACCGCCTTCCGAGTCGATCCGAACCACCAGGCCTGCCACCCGTTTCTCCGAGCGCCAAATCCGGGGTGAGCTCGACCTACCGCGCGGCCTTGACCGCCGCCTCGAGCTCGGCGGCGCTCGGGATCGTCGGCAGGACCTTGCTGCCGTTCGGCCCGACGATCTGGATCGACGGCGTCCCCGAGAGTCCCAGGCGGCTTGCCTCCGAGTTGATCGCCGAGAGCTCGGGGGGCCACTTCGACGAGCCCCGGTCCGTATTCCAGCGGTCGAGGTTCGGAATACCCGCCCCCTTGGCGATCGCGGTCATGAAGTCGTCGGTGACGTAGCCGGAGTTCTCCTCGCCCTGGTTTCGGTAGAAGAGCTCGATGTAGTTGAAGAAGCGGTTCTGCTCGCCCGCCGCGAGCGCCGCCTCCGAGGCCGGCTTCGAGTCCGGGCCGATGATGACCCACGGCTTGAACTCGTACTTGGCCTCCCCGTGGCGAACCGGGCCGGCGATGAGCTGCGGAACGACCTGCTCCGAGAACGCCTTGCAGACGGGGCATTGCGGGTCCCCGAACTCGACGACCGTCACCTTGGCCTTGGGATCGCCCAGGACGTTGCCATGCTGGGGAATACCCTGTAGCTGGTTGGCAACGAGCTGCGTGTCGGCGACGTCGCTCGCGTTCCCGCCGCTTGAGCCGCCGCCCGACTGGCTGACGACGATGAGGACCACGACGATGATCGCGGCGAGGAAGACGCCCCCGACGCCGAGCTGCGTCATTCGCTTGCGGCGAGCCTCCGCCGCGGCCTGCCGTTCCTGCTCCTGACGCGCCTGGCGTGCGGCCTCGCGCTGGTCCTTCCTACTCGCCATCCGTGCTCGCTCCAATCGGGTTACTTCCTATTTGAGGTTCTGTCGTCTCAAGCTCGGTGCCCGCGTAGCCGAACGCCCGTATCGCGTTGACCCCCATGAGCAGCGTCATCAGCACCGCGCTCGCAACGCACCACTGGCAGACCGCGTCGATGACGAAGAGCTCGAGGTAGGTCAGGTAGGCGCTGAAGCCGAAGCCGACGGCGGCGACGGCGAGTGAGGCGAAGCGCGCGGCGTCGCCACGCAGCAGCGCCACGGTGAACAGCGTCAGGTAGGCGAGGATGCCGAGCACCGCCACGTTGATGCCGGCCAGGTGCGAGTACTTGCTGTTGGCGACCGTCGCGCAGCCGTGCCCACCGGCCAGGCAGACCGGGGATCCGGACGAGGCGTCCGCGATCGCGATGTACGTCGCCACCCCGACACCGAGCAGCGCGATGAGCGCCGCCGCCCGCCGCAGCGCGTCCTCGCTCGGCAGCCGCTCGCTCATCGCGGCGGGCGCTCCTTGCGCCGCTCGAGCTCTGACTGCTTCTCCTCCTCCTCGCCCTCGCGGCGCTGGCGGATCGTCTCCCTGATCGTCGAGTAGAGCACGATCACCATCGGCGCCGCGTAGAGCGGCATGAAGTACCAGTGCAGGAGGTGGGCGAGCGGCAGGAGCACTGCTGTCACCGAGTATGGCCCGCTCATGCGTTCGACTGCGAGAGCAGGAAGAGCCCGAGGCACGTGAAGGCGACCATCACGAGCAGCATCCAGCGCTGCGAGAGCGCCGCCAGCCGCGAGTCCCTGTAGACGGTGATCGCCCTGTCGTGGGCCAGCGTCAGCGCCGTCACATGGCCGGCGATCAGGGTGCCGACCTGCACGTACCAGACGGCGTTCGTGCTGATCACCCCGAAGTTGATCGGGTTCGCAGCCGCTCCACAGGTGCTCTCGCAGTGGCCAAGCGGGTCCGAGAGCAGGTACGTGAACTGCGCCTGCTCCTGAAAGACGAAGAGGCTGAAGTAGTGCGCGGTGAGATAGGCGAGACCGATCGGGATCAGGGTGTGCCCGAAGCTGAGGCCTAGCTTGCGCGTCGGGGGCGAGTTGCGCACCAGGTGCATGCCCTTCACGCCCAGCCAGTAGATGCCCGCGACGAACGCCAGCGTCAGCGCCAGGAAGATCGTCTCGTCGACGCGGACCGCCCAGGTGGTGCCGAAGCCGATGTCGAGCAGGCGGTGTCCGACGCTGTTGATCGGGCTCGCCAGGAAGCCCTCCTGAGCCCCGTCGAAGGTCGTTCCGCCGATCGTCGCGACGATCAGGGCGATCGACCCGGGAACCAGCGCCCAGCCGGGCGCCCCGGAGAGTGGCCGGCGCCGGCCGAGCCTGCCGTCGCGAACCTCGAACGTCGAGAGCTGGGAGAACATCCCGAAGTACGCGGAGAAGCCCTCGCCGCGGTCCAGCCAGGGCTCGATGCCGAAGAGGGCCATGCCGCCGAGGGCGTAGACCGAGTACACGAGCGCCGCGATCGCGGCCGTGCGGGGCTCGACGCCCACCGCCTGGAACCCCTGAACCCCGTAGACGAGCTCGAGCCAGACGAAGGCAACGATCACGGCCGCCGCCGGCCAGCGGCCAAGCCGCTCCGGGTAGGCGAGTGGCGGCGTTGGAGTCCGCCCCGCCAGCAGGCGCACGAAGGCGGAGAACCCTCGCGCGATTGCCCGCCAGGGGCTCAGCGCCCTGAACAGGTCGCCGAAGATCACGCTGAGAATGACCAGGCCGAGCCATGCGGTGACGAAGAAGAACGTCACCGAGAAGTTCAGGTCCGCCGTACCGACGCCGTTGAGGCCCGACCAGATCCCGGCGCCCAGCAGGAACACGCTCAGAAAGCCGGCGAGCGTCGCGAGCACCGGGTTCAGGACCAGGCTCGAGAGCCGGGCGGAGACCGGCCTCCAGCTATCCGCCTCGAACCGGCTCTCTTGCCACGCGTAGGTGAGCAGGAAGAACGACACGATCAGGACGAGCGACGCGCCCCAGGCGAAGAGCCACGCGGGGATCGGCAGGTCCTTCTTGCCGACGAGCGCGTGGGCCTGGGCCACGGCGGGGGCGAGCAGGCTCGCCCCCGCCGTGGCCGAAAACGCCAGGACGAGCGCGGAGCGGCGCCCGCTCACGGGTTCACCTTCAACGTGCCCACCTGGACGGCGCCCGCCTCCTGTCCGTTCACCAGGTGGTGCACCTCGATCTCGAACTCGCCGTCGATGCTCGCCGGGAAGGAGATGCGCACCGCCTGCCCTGGCCCGCCCTCCTTCTCGAGCTCGTAGCCGTGGAGGTGGAGAGCGAAGTCGAAATTCGCGGTGGCCTCGAGCGTCACGTGGTCGCCCTTGTTCACCGTGACGTCGCGCGCGCCACCCTCGACCTGATCCCCCCTGACCACGAACTTCTGGACGCCGGCGTCCACGCGCGAGCTGTCGCTCCCCTTGTGGAGGACGAGGAATAGGGCCACGGCGACTATCAGCAGCCCCCCCGCGACGAGAGGGCCTCTGTTGGAGGTCATCTGTTGCTCCTTTCAGCGCGTGCCGAAACGCGCGCAGAACCGTTGACTGGCGCGGGCGTCGCCCGCACCCGCTCAGGACGCGACCGGAGCGGGCGGGGGCCTGCGCGCCAAACCGAAGGCGAGCGGACGCAGGAGGGATTCGACCCGGGACGCGGGCGCTCCCGGAGGCGGGCCGACGTCGCCGACGCGACGTCGCCGGCCGCGCGCCGCCAGGACTGCCTCGGCACCGGCCAGCACCCGGTCCGCGAGCGAGGCAAGCAGGCCGACGACGAGCGCCAGGGGTAGAGCGAGCCATCCTCCGCCGCCGAAGACGGCGGCAGCACCGCCGGAATGGCCCGCGAAGACCGCCCCCTCGACGAGCTCCTGGACGGCGAAGATCGCCGCGAGCGCGACGGCGAAGGCAATCGCCGAGCGCCCAATCCAGGCGCCGCGGCCCGGATCAGGGCGTCGCCCGGAGGCGGCGGCGCCGAGCCGCCCGAGGATCGCGCTGAGCGCCAGGACAACGATCGCCGGCGTGAGCTCGCCGAGGTAGCCGTGGCCCTGGCTCGCCATTGCGCTCGGGGCGTGAGCGCCGTAGGCAATCAGGTAACGGAGCTCGTGGACGGCGAGCGCGCCAAGCGCGAGCAGGGCACTCGCGCGCGTCGTCGCGGCTGGTCGTGCGCCTGCGCGAAGCACGCGGAGAGTCTAGGGAAGCCCGCCTAACGCGCGGGCGCCACGCGGATCTGTGCGACCGCGATGTGCGAGGCAGAGACGATCAGGGGGAAGTTGCCCTTTTTCGTCGCCCTGAAGGCGATCGTGGTCGGCTTCCCCGCCTCGATCGTCGGTGCGATGCCGTAGCCGAGAAGCTCGACGCCCAGCGTCGCGTCGGAGCGCACGTCGAGCTTGACCCGATCGCCCTCGTGAGCCTCGACCTGCGCGGGGCCCGAGGTCGGCGGCGCGCCGCCTGCGATGACAACCCTCGCGCGGACCGTGCTCGGCCCCTGTGGCTTCGGCCGCGGCTTGCCGTTCGGCTGAGCAGCCGTGGTCGTGGCCCCGTGGTCGATCCGGGGCGCGTCGATCGTGCCCTCGCTGCCGAAGAACACGAAGACGATGACGATCGCGACCCCGAGGAGGACGCCGGCGACGATGCCGATCGCCCGGTCCGTGCGCTTCAAGTCGCCTTCATCGGGCTGCCGCCGTGATCAGACCCCGTCGAGCAGCGTCCAGTTTGCGCGCATCGCGTCCTCGGCGGCGGCAACGATCTCGTCGTCGCGCTCGCTGGTGCGCAACTCCTCCAGCAGCGCTCTGCCATCCGCCGCGTGCGCGACGTCGAGTGCCTCGTGGACCGTGAAGTACTCCGTGGCCGGCCCTCCCGGCATGTCGTAGTGCTCGCGAAGGCCCTCGAGCTTGGTGCGGGAGATCTCCGGCTGGCCGCTCTCGATGGCGTAGAGCCGCGCCAGCGTCGTCAGCGCGTCGCCCCGGGTCCATTCCTCGACGCAGGCCGCAGTCTCGGGCGTCGGGTCGACATCCGACTCCGCTCCGAGCGCGCCGGCAAAGCGGTCCCACAGCTCGAGGTGCTCGCGCTCGGAGACCGCGTGGGCGCGAAGGCCGGCGCGCTCGGGAAGAGCCGCGGCCACGTTCTCGCTCATCGTGGCGATCGCGCCCACGGCGTGGCGGTACTGGGAGGAGTAGCGGGCAAGCTCCTCGCGGGTCAACTCACCGGCGGACCAGCGCTCGTAGAAGGGATGATTCAGCACATTCCAGCGCTCGCGGGCGCGCTCAATCCGGTCGAAGACGTTCGCATCCATCGTCAGAGCCTCCTCATTGCGAAACGGGGCCGCAGGATACCGTTGCCGTCCGATGCGCCCGGAGCGCCAAGACATCGCGGCGCCCGAGTTCGCCCCTGGCACCGCGTGGGTTGGGCCCGAGCCCGTGCCGATGAGCGCCCTGACCGCGCGCGGGCCCGTCCTCGTCCACTTCTTCGACTTCGCCCAGCTGAACAGCGTGCGCGCGCTGCCCTACGTCGTCGAGTGGAACCGCCTCTACACCGATGCGGGGCTCGTCACGCTCGGCGTCCACTCGCCGCGTCACCCGTTTACCGCCGTTCCGGGCGCCCTGGCGCCCGCGCTCACCCGCTTGGGAGTCGAGCACCCGGTGGCCGACGACGCCGACTACGCCGTGTGGCGCGCCTACGGCTGCGAGGGGTGGCCGTCGCTGTTCGTCTGGGGGCGTGGCGGCGCCCTCCGCTGGTTCCACTTCGGCGAGGGCGACTACCAGGCCACCGAGCTGGCGATCCAGGCCGAGCTCGAGGGCTCCCTGGACGCCACGGGCCTGCCCGCGCCGATGGCGCCGCTGCGAGCGACCGACGCGCCGGGCGCCGCCGTGGTGGCGCCGACGCCCGAGCTGTTCCCGGGCGGAGCCGTGGACGAGCCGCTAGCCCCGCTGGAGACTGAGGCCATCGAGCTCGAGTACGCGGCGGGCGCGGCGTTTGCGACGCTCGACGGCGCCGGCAGGGTGGCGATCAGACTCGACAACGAGCCGCCGCGCGAGCTCGTCGTTGGCGAGCCGGGCCTCGTGGAGCTCGCTGCCCACGAGGTCCACGGCGAGCACCGGCTGGAGCTCGTCGTCGAGCCGGGAGTCCGCGTCTGGGCGATCAGCTTCGCCCCGGGCGTGCCCGGTTAGGCGCCTTCCAGGGCACGCGCCGCCAGTGCGGCCAGCAGGGTCCCCAGCTCCTCCGGCGTCCAGTCCGAGGCTGGCTCCAGGAGAGCCCGCACCCCGCCCTGGCCGAGCGATGCGATCAGCTCCGCGTAGAGCGGCGCCCTGCGGGCACGGTCTTCGGCCCCGGCCTCCGCCAGCACCTGGCCGACGAGCTCGGCGATCCTCGCGACGATCGCTTCGCGCCCTCGCAGGAACGTCCTCGCCACCGCCGGCTCGGAGCCGCGCTCGGAGTCGAAGACGATGCGCCACGAATCGGGGGCCTCCGCCGCTGCCCGAAGCAGCGCGGTGAATGCCTCGCGCAACAGCGTCTCGGCGTCGCGCGCCCCGAGCTCGCTTGGGAGGGCCTCGCCGACGGCGGTCAGCAGGCGCTCCTCCTCGCGCTCCAGGAGCGCCTGGAAGAGCGCCCCCTTGCTCGGGTAGCACTCGTAGACGACGGGCTTGGTCACCCCGGCCGCCGCGGCGATCGCGTCCATCGAGGCACCCGCGTAGCCGCGCTCGACGAAGATCTTCTGCGCCGCGTCGAGGACGAGCGGCCGGCGACGCTCAGGGCCCAGATGCTCGGCTCGCTGCCTCGCCGGAGCCGTGCTCACGATTTCCTACTGCTTGGTAGCATTTTTCCTACGCACCGGTAGGAATAGTTCCACACCCTCCCCGAAGGAGCACACCTTGAGCGATCAGGCAGCAACGGACCTTTCCACCCTGGACCCGGCGGCGATCGACGCGGACGCTTTCGACACCGAGACCGTCGCCAAGCTCGTCGGCTCGACTCCTGAGGACAAGCTCCAGGAGGCGATGGCGAGCCCGCTCCGCGATGTCATCGTCGGCGAGGTCTTCCGCCGCATGCCCGAGCGCCTGAACGCCGCCGCCGCGGCGGCCACCGACGTGACCGTCAACTGGGAGATCTCGCGCGACGGCGGCGAGCCGGATCGCTACGTGGTCCGCGTCCTGGCCGGCAGCTGCACCGTCGAGGTGGGCCACGACCCCAACCCCCGCGTGAGCCTGACGCTCGGCCCGGCGACCTTCCTGCAGCTCGTGACCGGAAACGTCAACCCGGTGACGGCGTTCATGGCGGGGCAGATCAGCATCGAGGGCGACCTGATGTTCGCCGCGACGGTCCCGAACCTGTTCGTGATCCCGAGCGGAGTGGGCGCCCCGGGCGAGTAGCCCGCCCCGGGCTCACGCCTGGCCGGCGCGCGCCTGGCGAATGTCGCGCGGAAGCATGAACCGCACGCTCTCGTCGACGGTGCGGAGCTCGGAGACGTCCCCCGCCCCGCGCTCGCGGAAGAACGCGACGAGCTCCGCGACCAGCTCCTCGGGGGCGCTCGCGCCGGAGGTGATGCCGACGGTCTCGACGCCCTCGAGCCAGTCCTCGTGCACCTGGCTTGCGTTGTCGATCAGGTGCGACGCCGAGCCGTGCTCGCGCGCGACCTCGACGAGGCGGTTGGAGTTGGACGAGTTGGTCGAGCCGATGACGAGCACCAGGTCGCACTCGCGCGCCAGCTGCTTCACCGCGATCTGGCGGTTGGTGGTGGCGTAACAGATGTCGTCGGACTTCGGCGCGGTGATCGCGGGGAACCGCTCGCGGAGGCGGTCGATGATCTGCATCGTCTCGTCGACCGAAAGCGTGGTCTGCGTGATGTAGGCGACCTTCTCCGGGTCGTCGACCTCGAGCTGCTCGACATCGGCCGCGGTCTGCACGAGCACGATGCTGTCGGGCGCCTCGCCGGTGGTGCCCTCGACCTCCTCGTGGCCCTCGTGGCCGATCAGGATGATCGTGTACCCCGCGTCGGCGAACTTGCGGGCCTCGACGTGGACCTTCGTGACCAGCGGGCAGGTCGCGTCGATCGTCCGCAACCGCCGCTCGCGCGCGTTCTCGTGGACGGAGGGGGCAACGCCGTGCGCCGAGAAGACGACCAGCTCGCCCTCCGGCACCTCGGTCTCCTGGTCGACGAAGATGGCGCCGCGCTTGGCGAGCTGCTCCACCACGTGCTTGTTGTGGACGATCTCCTTGCGCACGTATACGGGAGGGCCGTAGTGGTCGAGCGCCTCCTCGACGGTCTGCACGGCACGGTCGACGCCGGCGCAGTAGCCGCGCGGCGAGGCGAGCAGAACGCGCTTGGGAGCACGGGTTTCGGTGGCCGAGGCCATGACCGAAGGGTACCGGGGGGCGCTAATCGCGCCGGGGGATCTCGATCCAAACGTCCGCGCCGCCGCCGGGCGCGTTGGCGGCCCGAGCGTGGCCACCGTGCGCCTCGGCGATTGCATCCACGATCGCGAGGCCAAGCCCGGCGCCGCCGTCCGAGCGGGCTGCGTCGGCGCGACGGAAGCGCTCGAAGGCGTGCGGCAGGAAATCCTTGGGGAACCCGGGCCCGCGGTCGCTCACGTGGAGCTCGGTCCGCCCGTCAACAGCCTGCGCCCAGAGGCGGATCGGAGGGCCGCCGTAGCGGCTGGCGTTGTCCACGAGGTTTCCCAAAGCCTGCTCGAGCCGGGAACGATCGCCCGAGACCACGACGGGCCCACCGGGGTCCACGTCGACTCTCGATCGCGCAGGCGCCCGCCCGCGAACCGCCGCGAAGAGCTCGCCGACCTCGACGTCGGTGCGGTCCACCTCGAGTGCGCCCTTGTCGGCGCGAGCCAGCTCGAGCAGGTCCTCCGCGAGCGTCCCGAGCCGGTCGGCGTCGTCGATGGCCGAGCGAATCGCCGCCCGCAACTCCTCCGGGTTGCTCCCGTAGCGCAGCGCGAGCTCGAGCTCGGCCCGCTGGGTCGCAAGCGGCGCACGCAGCTCATGGCTGGCGTCGTCGACGAATGAGCGCTCGCGCCGGCGCGACGCCTCGATCCGGTCGAGCATCGCGTTCAGCGTCAACCCGAGGCGCCGCAGCTCATCGCGCGCAGGCGCGACCGGCAGCCGCTGGTCGACCTGCGTGTCAGAGACCGCCTCCGCTCGGACGCGCATCGCCTCGACCGGGCGGAGCGCCGCCCCGACCGTCGCGTAGGCCGCGAGCGCCGCAAGCAACAGCGCTACCGGACCGCCGATCAGCAGCAGTTCTCGCAGGCTGCCCAGCGCATGGTCGCGATCGGCGAGCGACGCGCTGACCACCGTGATCAGGTGCCGGCCCTCGAACCCGATCGGCGTGGCGAGCAGCCAGCTCGGCTCACCGTCGACCATCCGCTCGTCGAAGACGATGCGGGAGCCGTTCGCCCGCCGCAGCTCGGCGGCGCTCAGCACCGGCGCGCCCCTCTGGACGCGGGCGTCGAACAGCCGCCCGTCCGCCGTCAGCACCTGCGCGAAGCCCTCGCGCGGGTCCCGAAGCACGCTGCGCGCGGCCTCCCCCAGCCCGGCGTCGTTCACGCGGATCGCCCGCGCCAGGGCGGCCGCGCGCGTGTCGAGGTCTCCCCGGATCGCGTCGTCGAGATCCGCGCGCAGGCGGTCGTAGACGAAGAAGCCGGTGGCGCCGAGCACGACCGCCATCACCGCGGTGAAGATCAGCGTCACACGGATGCGGACCGGCAGTCGGCTCATCGCCCGCCGTCCTCCCGCAGGCGGTAGCCGGTGCCACGGACCGTCTCGATGCTCCTGACGCCGAACGGCTTGTCGACCTTGGCGCGCAGGAACCGCACGTAGGAGTCGACCACGTTGGAGCGGTTCTCGTACTCGTAGTCCCAGGCGTGCTCGAGCAGCGCCAGCCGCGAGAGCGCCTCCCCCGGGCGGCGCATGAAGGTCTCGAGGACCGCGAACTCCTTCGGCGAGAGCTCGATCTCACGCCCGCCCCGCCACGCGCGGCGGCGCGCGGGATCGAGCCGAAGGCTGCCGACGCGGAGCTCGACCGGGCGCTCACCCGGCCCCCTGCGGACCAGGGCGCGCAGCCTCGCGAGGAGCTCGGCATAGGAGAACGGCTTGGTCAGGTAGTCGTCGGCTCCCGCGTCGAGCCCGGCCACCCGGTCGCGGATCGCGTCCCGGGCCGTCAGCATGAGGATCGGCGACCACACGCCATCTGCCCGCAGCCTCCGGCAGACCTCGAAGCCGTCCAGCCCCGGCAGCATCACGTCCAGGACGATCGCGTCATACGGAGTCGATCCCGCCCTCCACACGGCCTCCGATCCGTCCCCGACGACGTCGGCCGACATCCCCTCCTTGCGCAGCCCCCGCTGAATCAGCGTGGCCATCTTGACCTGGTCCTCGACGATCAGGACCCGCATGCCGAGCCCATCTTCGCCGCCAAAGATGAAAGGAGGATGAAAGCCCTCCGGCGTGCCTTCCGCGCTTTCACGTCCGTTTCACGCGCGGTACGTACAACCCGGCCGCAGGTCGCAGGCGAAAGAGCGAGGGAGGCAACCGGTGAAGACGAGAGCAGGCGCGCTGTGGGCGTGTATCGCGACGCTCGGGGCGATTCCAGCCGGATGCGGCTCCGGGGGCGATGCGGGGACGACGACGGCTGGGAGCATGAGCCCCTCGCAGCTCGCCCCGGTCAGCGGCCCGTACTCGCCGGCCATCGACCCGGCGGATTTCGCGGCCCGGGTCGACAACCCCTACTTCCCGCTCGCGCCGGGCACCGTGACGAGGGCAACCGGAGTCGCCGAGAACGGCACGACTCCACAGGTGGACGTCGCGTCGGTCACGCACCGGACGAAGCGAATCGCGGGCGTTCGCTGCGTCGTCGTCCGCGACATCGTCTCCTCGCGCGGCGCGCCGATCGAGCGCACCTTCGACTGGTACGCACAGGACCGCGCCGGGAACGTCTGGTACTTCGGCGAGGACTCGAGCGATTACAGGGACGGGCGCTTCGTGCCCTCCGGCGGCTCCTTCGAGGCGGGCGTCGACGGCGCCAAGCCCGGCATCATCATGCCCGCCCAGCCCGCGCCGGGCGACGCGTACCGCCAGGAGTACTACCCCGGGCACGCCCTCGACCAGGCGCGGGTGCTCGGCTACACCCCGGCCTCGGTCCCATACGGCAAGTTCTCCCATACCCTGACCACGGTCGAGACGACGGCGTTGGAGCCGGGAGTGCGCGAGCGAAAGCACTACGTTCGCGGCGTCGGGGAGGTCGCCAGCGCGGACGTCGCCGGGAGCAAGGAGGCGTTCCGGCTCGTCAGCGTCAGGCGCGGCTAGCCAACGTGCGGCAGAGCCTCGACCGCGGCCGCGCCCACCTCGCCCAGGCTCGAGCGGCAAACGTGCCGAACGTCGTCGCGGCGCGTGTGGAAGTAGGCCCCCGGCGTCGGGCCCGGGCCGTAGTCGAAGTCGATCAGGTCGACCGCAGGTATCCCCCGCCGCTCGAACGGCGTGTGATCGTCGAGGACCGCATTGGCGGCCCCGGTGAAGGGCCCGCCCGGGCTCGCGTTCGCGAAGAGCGCGTAGAGGCCGGGATCGGAGCTCGCCTCGAGGGGAATCTCGAGATCGCAGTCGCCCACCAGGTCGAAGAGGACCATCGCCCTGATCGAGCCGAGGCGCGGCGTGCCCTGCTCGCCATGAGCGGCGTCGGCGACGTACTGGCCGCTGCCGCGGTCGCCGCTGCGCATGAAGTCGCGAACCGCGTCGCCGGGGCCGGCGGACTCCTCGGCATCGAATAGCGCGAAGTCGAGCGAGGGGCCGCGCCAGCCGTGGGCCAGGGCGCGCGCCAGCTCGAGTACGACCGCCACCCCGGAGGCGCCGTCGTTGGCGCCAACGAAGCCGGGAATGTCCTTGGTGTCGTGGTGCGCCCCGATCACGACGGAGCCGGGCTCGGTGCCGGGGATCCTCCCCACTACGTTCAGGTACGGGCGCTGGATCTCGACGTCGTGGACCCCCGCGGCCCGCAGCCTCGCGGCGATGAACCGGGCATCGCGGGCGTCGGCCGCGCTGCGGGCGGGTCGCGGGCCGATGGCGACCTCCGCGCGCAGCAGGCGGAAGGCATGGGCGGCGTCGAAGCGCGGCGGCGGGTGGCCGGGAACGGTGACCGGGTCGAGCGCCGGCGCGGCGCCTCCACAGCCGGCGATCCCAAGCAGCCCTGCGAGGGCGGCGAGCGCAAGGCGCATGGCGCGAGGCTACACGCAGGACGCCGGTGGCACTAGATTTGCCCCATGACTCAGATGCACATGGACCGTCTGAGCGCGATGGACGTCTCGTTCCTCGAGAACGAGAGCGCGACGAGCCACATGCACGTCGGCGGAATCATGATCTTCGAGGGCCCGCCGCCGAGCTACGACGACCTGCTCGACCACGTGCGCTCGCGACTTCACCTCGTACCGCGGTTCCGCCAGAAGCTGGCGAAGCCTCCCGCACAGACCGGGCGACCGTTCTGGGTCGACGCCCCGAGCTTCAACCTCGAGTACCACGTGCGCCATTCGGCGCTCCCCGCCCCCGGGTCGGAGGAGCAGCTGCGGCTCATGGCCGCGCGGATCTTCTCCCAGCGGCTCGATCGCAGCAAGCCGCTCTGGGAGCTGTGGCTGGTCCAGGGCCTGACCCGCAAGCGCTTTGCGCTCCTCACCAAGACCCACCACGCCCTGGTCGACGGAGTCTCCGGCGTCGACATCGCGACCGTCCTCTTCGACCTGCAGCCGGTGCCCAAACCGACCGAGGAGGAGGACGGGTGGGTGCCGGATCAGGAGCCGTCGAACACGACGCTGCTCGCACGCGGCGTCGAGGACCTGGCCACGGTCCCGCTGCGCGCCGCCCGCCGCGCTCAGCAGGCCGTGGAGCGGCCCCGCACCGAGGTCGCCCGCGTGCGCGAGGCGCTGGAGGGCGTCGGCGAGCTCGGCTGGGCGTTCGCAAACCCAGCTCCGAAGGTCCCCCTCAACGTGAAGATCGGCTCCTACCGGCGCTTCGAGTGGGTGCGCTGCGACCTCGCCCACTTCAAGCAGATCAAGGACGCGCTAGGCGGCACGGTCAACGATGTCGTTCTCGCGGTGGTCGCAGGCGCGCTCCGGTCCTGGCTCGCCGGCCGCGGGATCAAGACCGAGGGCATGGAGCTGCGCGCCCAGATCCCGGTGTCGATCCGGGCCACCGACGAGCGCGGCCAGCTCGGCAACAGGATCACCGCGATGCGGGCGCCGATCCCGGTCTACGTCGAGGACCCGGTCACGCGCCTTCAGACCGTCTCCGCGGCAATGAGGGGCATCAAGGAGTCCAAGCAGGCCCTCGGCGCGGAGATGATCTCGAGGCTCAACGACTTCGCGCCGCCGACGCTGCTGGCGCAGGCTGTGCGCATCAACTTCTCGACCCGCCTGTTCAACCTCGTGGTCACCAACGTCCCCGGCCCGCAGGTGCCGCTCTACGTGCTTGGGCGTGAGCTCCAGGATTGCTTCCCGGTCGGCTTCCTGCCGCCCGACCAGGCGCTCTTCATCGCGATCATGAGCTACAACGGCGGTATCAACTTCGGGCTGCTCGCCGACTACGACTCGATGGACGACGTCGACGTGGTGGCCCGCGGAATCGACGACGCCGTGGCGGAGCTGCTCGAGGCCGCGGCGTCGCGCGCCGAGGCGGCGGCTCCGGCCGGCTAACCGCTCTTGACCGAGTTGTAGAACGCCTTGATCGCGGTGCCGAAGTACGGCCCGTAGAGCGTGTCGCGGTCGTCCGTGTAGTTGTAGCTCGTGAGCGATTCGATGTAGCGGCGGTTCACGATCCAGCCGCCGCCGCTGGCGCCGCCGTTCATGTCGCAGGCGATGCCGATCGTGGCCGGCGCGCCCCGGCTCGCGTCCGACTGGGTGAGCGGCGAGCGGCACTCGAACTCCGAGCGGCCGTCGAACGGGCTTTCGGCCGGGTAGCCGAAGGCGTTGAAGACGGCGCTCCGGCTCGCGTCGAAGCGCGGCGTGCGCCCGCCGACGACGTCCTGGATCCGCTTCCCGCGGCGCGCGGCGAGGATCGCCGCCGAGACGTCGAAGCGCGAGTCGCCACCCACCTGCCCGGTGATGTCCGAGTTCACGGAGCTCACCCACTCCGGCGTGGCCTGGAGCGACGCTGCGGCCCACTTGCCGAACGGGGCGAGGCCATCCCTGTAGGCCGGTACGAACATCCAGTTCACCGGATACGCGCCGCCGCCGCCGACGGCGTTCTCGACGTAGGCGCAGTGGCCGGCGCTCAACACCAGGCTCCTGCTCGGCGAGCGGACGACGGTGCCGGAGCACTCGTAGTCGAAGGCGCCGCGGCTGAAGAACACCTTGCCGGCGGTGCGGACGCCGGGGCGCTTGGCGTTCCCCACGGACTCGTGGAGCGCCACGCGCCTGTTCTGGCTTGCGGCCGCGGCGGCGAGGCTGCCGCCCGGAAGAAGCAGCGACGCGGGGCGCGCGTCTTGCATCCGCTCGGGCGTCCAGTACGCGCGAATCGCTGCCGGGGACTGAGTCGAGGCCGCGGCTGCCGCGGGGGCGCCGAGAGCCGCGATTGCGAGAGCCAGCGCAAGCGGCGCCAACGTCCTGCACCAGCGTCCCGGCCCTGGCATTGGGCGAAATCTAGGCCGTTTCGGGCCCTGGGAGCCGTACCATTGCCCCAATGACCGACGCGCCAGACGGCTCCGGGCCGTCGATGCCCTTCCGCTATCACCTCGAGCTGACCCCGGCGCAGCTCAAGCTGACGCATACCGCGCTGCACTCGCTTCTCGACGACTTCGGCCACGACGAGGACGACGTGGTCCAGGTGATCCACGAGATCCTGGCGAAGCTGCCCGACGACCACGCCATCCGGGCGATTCAGCTCGAGCGCGAGATCAGCGGGGACAAGCCGCCTGAGAAGGCGTCCCTGTCCGAGGTCCCGGCGCCGCCCGCTGAGGTCCCGACGCCCGGGAACCCTGACGGTCCGCCGGACGACGCCGCCTAATCCGCGTCTCGCTTGAGCCTTTCCGTCGTCATCGGGCTGGCGCTCGCCATCGCGACCGCGCTCAGCTCGGTCCTCGGATTTCTGTACAAGCACCGCGGCGCGGTCGAGTCGCCCCCGGTCCGCCGCGAGCGGCCCGTGCGCAGCTCACTCGTCCTCTTTCGCTCGCGCTGGTACACGCTCGGGATCCTCATCGCCACCGCCTCCTGGGGCCTGCACGTGGCGGCGCTGTCGCTGGCGCCGATCTCGCTCGTGCAATCCGTGATCGCCGGCGGGCTCGTCCTCCTCACGGTCCTCGCCGACCGGCTCTTCGCCCAGCACGTCACGCGGCGCGAGTGGATCGGCGTCGCTCTGGCCGCCGCCGGGCTTGCCTTTCTCGCGGCCACGATCGGCGACACGGCCCGCAGCGCGCACTCCGACTACGAGACGGCGCGCCTGGTGCCGTTCATCGCCGTAACGGCCGGCGCGGGCCTCGCGCTCGCGGCGTTCACCGGGGCGGGGCAGCGCCAGGGGGTTGCGCTCGGCGCGGCTGCCGGGCTTCTCTGGGCGGCCTCGGACACGTCCATCAAGGCACTATCCAGCCGGCTCGGCGATCCGATCGGCCAGATCCTGATCCATCCCCTGGCCCTCGTGATCCTGCTGGCGTCGTTCGCGGGACTGCTCGTCTCCGCCCGCAGCCTGCAGCTCGGCAAGGCGGTGCCCGTCATCGCCGTGACCAGCGTGGCGGCGAACGTGATGACGATCGCCGCAGGCCCGATCGTCTTCGAGGAGCCGCTGCCGAGCGGCGCCCTCGGAGTCGCGCTGCGGATGCTGGCCTTCGTCCTGGTCGTCTCCGCGGCCGCCCTCACCCCCGCCCCCGCCGAAGTCGCGGAGTACTCCGAAGCCTGATGCAAAGCCGCGCCTCCTCCCGGGAATAAGCTTCGGCGATGGACAGCTTCGAGGCGGGTGCCTCCCATGAGAGGAACTCGACTCGCCACCCTCTGGCCGCCCGCGCGTTTCACCTGATTTCAGTGAAGGACTACACGTGGAAGCCGGACGACGGCGTACGAAGCCCGGACTGGTACGAGCAGTCCGCCCAACGGTTCTTGGGTCGTCTGGAGGGGCACGCCGACTTTCGCGGCAAGACCGTCCTTGACATCGGCTGCGGCTTCGGGGAGATGGCGGCGATCCTCGCCCGCGACGGGGCCGCCCGAGTTGTCGGCATCGACATCAACGTGCCAGCGGGAGCGGATGCGGCCCTGGTCGAGCGCTACGGCGACGAGGCGCTCCAGCGGGTCGAGCTCGTCGAGACCGCCGGCGACCTCCATGAGCTCGGGGACGAGCAGTTCGACGTCGTGCTCTCGAAGGAGTCCATGGAGCACTACCCGGACCCTGAGACGTTCGTACCCCTCATCGCGAGTCGAGTCCGTCCGGGAGGCATCCTTGTGATCGGCTTCGGACCACTCTGGAAGGCCTTCGACGGCGGCCACATCCGCTACATGACCAAGGTGCCGTGGGCGCACCTGATCTTCCCCGAGAACGTCATCATGGCCGAGCGACGGCGCTTCAGGCCCGAGGAGAACGCCACGCGCTTCAGCGAGATACGGGGCGGCCTCAACAAGATCACCCTGCGCCGGTTCGAGGCGATCATCTCCTCCACCGGCTTTGAGCCCGTCTTCGTCAAGTACAACGCCGGCGACCATCCCGCCGTCGCCGCCATGGACAAGCTCGCGAAGATCCCCCCGCTGCGCGAGTACTTCACCCGCAACGTCTACGGTGTCTGGGCCAAGCCGGTCGCGCCGAGCTAGTCGGCGACGACGGCCCGGACATCGGCAACTCTGCCGGCGGCGTCGAAGAGCCAGATCAACGCGAGCCGGGAACGTGAGCTCTCGCGTCTGTCTCCCGGGCCGACCAGCTCGCCCCTCGTGATCACGCGCTCCCCGTCCGACTCGATCTCATCGACCACGAAGCGCGTGGCGGGCGCCGCGCCATTCTGAGCATTCCCGTTCACCCGCGCGTCGAGGCCGGTGCGGCCCGCGTTGTAGTTGTCGATGGCGAGACGGACCAAGTCGGGCGGCTGCGAATGCTCGCTCATGTTCCCCTCCCGCTCGTCGCCGCGGGTGCACGCCTGCGGCCACTGACCAGAGTCCGCGTCAGCTCCAGGAAGCGACTGGAACGCCGATCGACCGAGGTCGCTCGGGATGCCACCGTCCGGCCGCTCGGCTCCGGACTGCGAAGCGCCCGGTACGCGGCCTCGAGCAGCGTCTGGACCGAATCCTCTTCGGTCAACTCGGCGACCCCGGCCGAGACCGACCCGGGGATGCCGGCGGTCGCGGCGATGCACCCTGCGATCCGCGCCCGCATCCGCTCGACCGATTGGCGGGCCTCGGGGATCCCGGTCTCGGGGAAGATGACCAGGAACTCGTCCTCCTCGAGGCGTCCCACCGCGTCATACGGCCGCGTGGCGCTGCGCAACTCGTGGCCGACCGCAGCAAGCACGCGATTTCCCTCCAGGTGTCCGAGCGCATCGTTGATCGTCCTGAACTCATCGAGGTCCAGCAGGCAGCACGAGAGCCGCCCGCCTTCGCGCTGAGTCCGCTGGACCTCGACGTCGAGGGCCGCCAGCGCCGCATCACGGCTGAGGCACCCGGTCAGCCTGTCGACACTGGATGCCATGAGCGTTGCGGCAAGACCCTCGCTTCCCTCCATGCAAAGCGCGACGAGACGGGCGTAGGAGTCGGCGATCCATCGCAGTCGCTCCGACTCGAGCGCCGGCTCGCCGGCGAAGCTCGCGTAGAGAGCGCCGAGGCCGCCCTCGGAGCCGATCACCGGAGCCGCGACTGCGACGTCGATCGACGAGGTGTTGAAACTCTGTCCCTCTCGAGCGGTGGCGCTTCGCTCGATTCTCGCTTCTGAGGCCTCGAAGGTGCGGCCGATGAGGCTATTCGTGACCCAGGGCGCGTACGGCTGGCTCCCCGCGAGGCCCCAGAGCGCGAGCATGCGCGGCTTCGACCCGTTCGCTCGCTCGAGCACCATGCCGGTTTCGGCCCCGACCTCATACACGAAGCAGCGCAGGAGGACGTCGAGTGCGCTCCGCTCCCGGCTCGGCAGCGGGCCGGGTTGCAACTGACGGCTCAGGCTCTCGGACAAATCGGCCACCCGACTCAGGATCGTGTTCTCCAATCCAAGCCGAGGCTTCTGGCCACGTCCGACCGAGTCGCCCGTCTTGCGTTCCCCTGGCAAAACCCGCAGACCGCAGTGCGATCCAAGGGCTCGCTCCGACGAGCTTAACACCCGATGGGGGTGGCCCGGCTCAGTCCACGAACTCGCGAAACGCCTCGATGTCGGCCGCGGTGGCCAGATAGCGATCGCGGAGCTCGAGGCTGTCGGCCTCGACCATCTCCGCGAGCCTCCGAAGGTCCCCCACGAGCGGAGGACGGCCATCCCCTCCAGGCACTGGAGCGAGAAGATCCGCCAGCTCGCGAGACGCCGTCGCCAGCCCGGTCGCCGACCCCACCACCGCTTGGGCCGTCACCGACCAGTCATTCGCTGCTCCAACCCAGGCCCTCATCCCGCGGGCCTCGCCGTCAGTGAGCACGGTGCTTCGTTCCAGCCATCAGCGACTCGACTTTCCTGGCCGCTTCGTTAGTCGAACCGCAACGATGGCTGAGCGGACGAGAGATCCGCCGCGCGGCTGCCTGGAGTCAGCGTACTCCCTTTTCAGAGGCTCGAGGAGCGGGTAGAATTGGCGCATGGCCAGTGGTGGCCCGGATCGCCCAGACACCCTTCAGGAGCCGCTGACCGGCGGGGAGCTCCTTTCCGCAATCTCCACGAGGATCGTCGCGATGCTCCGCGAGCACTACGGCCGCGGGCCGATGAAGGCGAAGACCTATGTGCTCGACGACCTGATCGTCTGCGTGCTTCGCAACGGCCACACGCCGATCGAGCAGACGATGATGGAGGAGGGCGAGCCCGAGAAGGTGCTCGCGATGCGCCGCGATTTCCAGCGCATGATGGGGCTTCGCTACAAGGAGATGATCGAGACGCTCACGGCCCGCAAGGTCGTCGCCTTCCTCAGCCAGACCCACGTGGACCCGGACATCACCATGGAGATCTTCTTCGTCGACCGGCCGCTCGCCGGGTTCGGCGCCGCCGAGGTGATCGACCCGATCAGGATCGACGGGAAACTGAGCCCGGAACTCGGGTCCTAAAACCCCAGCGGGCGGTGCTTGCTCTTGCTGATTGAGGGGCAGTTGCTGGGGGCTGGCTTGCCCGCGAAGCGGTCCTGGATGTAGGGGACGGCGTACCGCCCAATGAGCGCCGAGCCGGTGGCGTGCTCGCCCGGCGGTGTCTTGTAGTCGATGGTCGCGCCTTTGGCGCAGTCGGCTGCGACGAGCTTGTCGACCGGCTTCTTTGACGTGAGCTCGTCCTGTGTCGACTGGAGGAGGAATGACGGCGCGGCGGGCGCCGGCCGGCCGATCAGGTTCATGTGTGCGAACACGCGGCGCACTCTCGGGAGGGACAGAAGCGCCTCAGGCGTCGGGTAGTTGGAGTACTCGGCCACGGTCCCACCCGGCGCGTTGGTGACCGACCCGCCGCAACCGTCGGCGTCGGCGCCGTCGCGCGCGGCGAGCGCCCGGCCCTTCGCGTTCAGGATCGAGTCAAGGTGAAGCTCCGGGTATGCACGGTCGACGCCGACCGCGACGCCCACGACCGTCCCGAACAACGGGCTGCCGTTGAGCGGGGCGAGGTCCTCGGCCGGGTCAGGAGCGTTGCCGCCCGACACCGCGGCGACGATGTTGAGCTTCGGCGCATACCTCTTGGCGAGCGAGGCGGCCCACAACGTCGGGATCGAGCCTCCCGAGTAGCCGCCCATCGCGACCTTGGTGCCGGCCCCCTGAAGGTGGGCACGGCCGAAGTGCTCAACCGCACGGATCCCATCCAGCGCCGCGTAGCCCTCGAGCCGCCCCACCGTCCACTGGGAATCGGGGCCCTGGTAGTCGGGCACCGCGACGTCCCACCCGTATGAGAGGAAGCCCGAGGCATCGCCCGCGTCAGAGGCATCGCCGACGCCCGACACCTGGCCGCTGCGCAGCACGTAGGACGGGGCGCACCCGGTAGTCAGGCTGTCCTCGGCCGGGAAGTCGGAGAGGAGGCGACGCGGCCCCGGCGCCGGGTCGCTCGGCAACAGCAGCGTCGTGACGGTCGCGATCGGCCGACGCTTCGCGTCGGTCGTCCGGTACAGCAACTGATAGGCGGCGGAGAGATTGGACACGCCTTCGAGCGTCACCGCCCGCCGGCGCAGGATCGTGCCCGGGCGGTAGGACGCCAGGTGCGCCGGCGACGCGTAGAACGGGTCAGCGCTCGGCGTCGGGATCGCTGCCGACGACGCCAACGCGCCGGTCACTCCGAGCAGCCCGGTCGCAACAGCCGTCGCCAAGCCGGCAGTGAAAGCAGCCCGCTTCATCCATCTGCTCCCGCTTGGGCGCCGCACTCTCGTTTCGCAGTCAGTGGCCGTTCGGAATCGTCATGGTCCCGGACGGAGCAGGGACCACGTTCGCTCGGCAGGGCTCGTTCAGAACCGTATTGCAGGTCGGCGTCCTAGACCTCGAAGTCGTGAACCTTGCTAACGGGCGGCCCCGGCTGGGAGACATCGACGCCGTGAACCTCCTGCATCTGCTCGACAAACCATCGACTGAGGGGCGCCTCGGAAGAGGTAAAGCGCTGGACAGCATCAGGACTGTCTGCCTCGATGTAGACGATGGCGAGCGTGCCGTCCGGCGTTTCCTGGTGCCAGACGGCCTGGCGTGTGATGCCGGCCTCCTTCAGCGCCGCCTCGTACTCATCACGACGCGAGTCCGCCATCTCGTCGAGAGTCTTGCGGTCCAGCTCCTCCTTGCCCGACACAACTGGAACGGCAAACACAATTTCCACCATCGTCCTTTCCTTCCCTCATCAGTGGCCCTAACGCCCCGTTGAGCAAGCATATGTCGGTGAGCGCTTCGCCCGACGAGCGCTAGCGGAGCTCGACCGTCTACCGGCCCGCCGCGCCGAGACTCGATCTCGGGACGAGCGCCGTGGAATTACGTACGAAATCAGCTCCGATGTGCCAGGGACTACGGATGATGGGCGACCCGCATTGCGTAACGCTGGTGACGTCATGACATCCCCCCAGATCGTCAGCCAGGCGCTGGCCGCCGCCCGGGCAACCACCTCGGTAATGGTCAACGACCTGCTCGGCGCCCGCGCCGCGGATCCGTTGGCCGAGCGCGACCCCGGGTTCGTCCGCGAGACCCTGCCGGCCTACAGCAGCTTGGCGCAGCTCTACTTCCGCCCCAAGGTGCGCGGTCTCGAGCAGATCCCGGCCGAGGGGCCGGTGCTGCTGGTGGGCAACCACTCGGGCGGCACGCTGATCGCCGATACCTTCGCCTTCGCCTACGGCTTCTACAACCACTTCGGCCCCGACCGGCTCTTCTACCAGCTCGCCCACGACCTCGTCTTCCGTGTGCCAGGCCTCGCGCCGCTACGCAGGTACGGAACGATCCCGGCCAACCACAAGAACGCGACGGCGGCACTGGGGAAGGGCGCGGCGCTCCTGGTCTACCCAGGCGGGGACCACGAGACCTACCGCCCCTCCTGGCACTCGGCGGAGATCGACTTCGGCCACCGCAGCGGCTTCGTCCGCCTCGCGCTTGCGACCGACGTGCCGATCGTCCCCGTGGTGGCGATCGGCGGCCAGGAGACCGCCCTTTTCCTGACCCGCGGCGAGCGGCTCTCTCACCTCCTTGCCCTCGACCGGCTGCTGCGCCTCAAGGTCGTGCCGATCCAGATCGCGCCTCCCTTCGGCGTGACGGTGCTGGACCTGCCGGGCCGCATCCCGCTGCCCTCCCAGATCACGATCCAGGTCCTGCCGAGAATCGACCTGCGCCGTCGGTTCGGCCCCGATCCCGACGAGGAGGCGGTCTACCACGCGGTCACGGCGATCATGCAGGAGGCGCTCGACGAGCTCTCGGCCGAGCGTGACCTGCCCGTCGTTGGCACCCTCGGCTCGCGCCACGAGGAGAGCGAGGTGGTCGAGGAGCTGGAGCACGGCGGCCTCGAGCGCGAGGTCGAGGCCGCGATCGAGGCCGAGACTCCCCGTCGGTTCCGATCGGCTAGGGGATAGGACGATTTCCCGGGTGGCGAAACTCATCGCCATGTAGCTCGGCTGCCTTGTGCTTCCATCGCAGCGCACTCCGCGGTCGACCGTACGCCCGCCTGTAGCGGGGCACCAGCCCACGCATCGGACCCTGGTCCCCGACCCGCCGGACCCGCGCCGCTGGGCGATGCTGGCGGTTCTCTGCGTTGCCGTTCTGGTCGTCAACGTCGACGGGACGATCCTCAACGTCGCCCTGCCGACACTGGTGCGGAAGCTCGATGCGACCTCCAGCCAGTTGCAGTGGATCGTCGATATCTACGGGATGGTCTTCGCCGGGCTGCTGCTCGTCGGCGGCAGCCTGGCGGATCGCCTCGGGCGCAAGC
Source organism: uncultured Actinomycetes bacterium (assembly GCA_963740625.1). GTDB lineage: Bacteria > Actinomycetota > Thermoleophilia > Solirubrobacterales > 70-9 > JAWVFM01. The sequence goes on along the minus strand of CAVUEV010000003.1, from coordinate 355,899 downwards.
GCCTCTTCTTGCTGGGCTTCGCCACGTTCGGGATTGGGTCCCTGGGGGCCGCCTTCTCCGGCTCGGTCAACACGCTGATCGCCTGGCGCGGGGTGATGGGGGCTGGCGCGGCGCTAACGATCCCGGCCGGTCTCTCGATCCTCGACAACGTCTTCCGCGACCCGGACGAGCGGGCACGGGCGATAGGCATCTGGGGCGGCTCGATGGGGGTTGGTCTCGCCATCGGCCCGCTCGCGGGCGGCCTGTTGTTGGCGAGGTTCTGGTGGGGCTCGGTCTTCTTCGTCAACGTGCCCGTGCTGATCGCCGGAGCCGTCGCCGCAGTGCGGCTGCTGCCGGAGTCGAAGAGCAGCGACACCCCGAAGGCCGACCCCGTCGGGTCACTGCTCTCGATCCTGGGCCTCGGGCTGCTGCTCTGGGCAATCATCGAGGCGCCGATGAAGGGTTGGAGCTCGCCCGCGACCCTCGCGGTGGGTGCCGCCGGCCTGGCGGTGCTCGGCGGGTTCGTGGTTTGGGAGGCGCACTGCACTCACCCGATGCTGAAGCTGGGCTTCTTCCGTTCCCACCGGTTCTCCGCAGCTGTCTCTTCCGTCGCCCTCGGACTCTTCGCGCTCTTCGGGGCGGTCTTCATCCTCACCCAATTCCTCCAATTCGACCTCGGCTTCACGCCGCTCCAGGCCGGCGTCCGGATCCTGCCCACCGCAGCGTTACTCGCAGCTACCGCCCCGCTCTCGACGGCGATCGTCAAGCGGATCGGCAGCAAGCTGACGGCCGCGGGAGGCCTGGTCGCGATCGCTGGTGGCCTCTGGCAGATCTCGGCCGCGTCGGCGGCGGCGGCCACCTACGGAGACATCCTTCCCGGGATGCTGCTTCTCGGCCTCGGGGCGGGGCTGCTGATGCCGACCGCGGCAGACTCCGTGCTCGGATCTGTGCCCCGCAAGGACGCCGGCATCGGATCGGCAACCTACGTCGTCGCAATCCAGGTCGGCGGCGCCCTCGGCGTCGCCGTGATCGGCAGCATGCTCTCCACGCGCTACCGGCATCGGCTCACCGACTTGCTCGCGTTCCACCACGTCCCGGCCGACGTCCTCCACACGGTCACCGGATCGCTTGGCGGCGCGCTCGGAGTCGCCTCCGTCGTGGGCGGGAGCACGGGCTCACGGCTGGCCGAGGCTGCACGCGGCGCCTTCATGAGCGGGACCCACGTCGCGCTTGCCGCCGGCGCGGTCGCCGCTGCCGTGGGGGCGCTGATCGTGCTCCTCGCGCTGCCTTCGAAGGCGCCCTAGCAGGCCCCTGTCAGGAGGACGACGCCGCCTGAAGCTGCCAGAACCAACATCGAGATCGCGCGAGGGCGTGCGTCGTGTGCTGGCTTAGTTCGTCTGGTGCTGGTTAAGGCCCCTCAGAACCCCAGCGCGAACTTGGCGTCCTCGGACATCATCGTCAAGGACGGTGAAGGCGGATCTCGCATGACGGTGTGGCAAACGTATCTGTTTCCCGGCGGCCCTAGGGCCGAATCCTCGGCACGACGCGACTCAGCCGGCGGCCGCGGGCGGAGCTTGCTCGCCGCGCCTGAGCTGGAAGAGCCCCCAGGGCGGGTTCGCGTTGACTATGCGCCCGTTCCTGCAGCTTGCCTGGAAGCTCGCGAAGCGCTTGGTCGGGTGGTGGGCGGTGACCGTGTAGTTGCCCCGCGGAACCTCGGTCCAGATGATCCCGCCGTCGGTTGAGGTCTCCGTGAGCGAGGCGTCCGGGATAACGCTGTCGTTGAAGTAGACGGGCTTGGGCAGCTTCGGGCTGGTGGAGGCCGTCACGCCCGGCACGCCGTGGGCGCCGAAGGCGATGAACTCCGGGAAGCTCAGGTCGCGGATCTTCTTGGTGCTCGCCGTCGAGACGATCGCGCAGCGCTTCGGATCACCGTTCGCATCGAGCTGGACGTTCAAGAGCGCCGCGAGCCCCTGGTAGATGCCCTCGCTCGGGACCTGGAAGTTCACCTTCCGCAGGTCGCGGCCGTGCGTGGAGAAGGTCTGCAGGAAGATCCCGTGGAAGCCGCTCGCCTCGATGTAAGGGGTGACCTTGCTCCGGTTGGGGACCGTGAGCCGGTAGCTGCCGTCCGGTTGGCTCGTCGCCGAGGCGCCGGGAGCCCCCTTGGCGCTGATAATCGCCCCCGAGATCGGGGCCTGGTTGTCGAACGCGTACGCCGTGCCCTTGATCTGAACCGTGCCGGTCGCCGCGTGGCTCGACGCCACGGGCGCGACCAAGGGAAGGACGGAGAGGGCGGCCACGCAACCGCAGATTCGCCGGAGCCAGCTCACGCTGGGATTCCACCACCAATCGAGAAGTCCCTCATCGGTGCGGTCCCACAGCGTTCTCGCGGTCAACTACCGAGGCGACCCGAGCGCCACCGGGGTTCTGCGCCCTTCCCGCGCCGGGAACCCGGCGGCATGCCGCGCCGGCCGTTTCGGCTCAGGCAGCGACTGCGCCTCCGCCGGTGGCGGGCCGTAGCGGCGACTAACCCCGTTGCGCGGACTCCATGCGGTTCGACGTCTCTCCACGCCCGCTTAGAAGATTCATAGAACGCTGGCCCTCAGCCTTGTAGCCGGGCAGCCCGAAACCGCATGAGAATGCGGCCTAGAACCCCAGCGCGAACTTGGCGTCCTCAGACATCATCTCCGGTGACCAGGGTGGGTCGAAGACCATCTTCGGGTGGACCTTCTCGACGCCGTCGAGCTCGCCGACGAACTCGCGCATCTGCTCGGTGACCTGGGGGCCGATCGGGCAGGCGGGCGTCGTCAGGCTGAAGGTGATGTAGACCTCCTCGCCCTCGACCTCGACGTCGTAGACCAGCCCGAGTGAGACGAAGTCGAGCCCCAGCTCGGGGTCGATTACCTCCTCGAGCGCCTCGTAGACCGCTTCGTCGGTGACCATGGAATGATCGTAGCGATGCTGCTTTTGCTGCTCGTGTTCATCGTGCTGCCGATCGCGGAGATCTACGTGATCGTCAAGGTGGGCGAGGCGATCGGGATCCTGCCCACGCTCGCCCTGCTGATCGTGGACGGCTTCGTGGGCGCCGCGGTTGCGCGCTCGCAGGGCGCAGCCACCTGGCGGCGCTTCAACGAGGCGATCGCCGCCGGTCGCGTACCGACGAAGGAGGTGCTCGACGGCGCGATGGTGATCGTCGGTGGCGCCTTCCTCCTGGCGCCCGGATTCATCACCGACGTGATCGGACTCCTGCTGCTCCTGCCTCCCACGCGCGCTCTCTTCCGCGGCCTGGTGACGAGAATGGCGCGCCGGAGGATGGTCGTCCGCGTGTTCGCGCCGCCGCCCGGTCGCGGCCCCGATCCGCCGCCCGGGCCGGGATTCGGAGCGCCTCCCCCCCGCCGCCAGAGCTACGACTACGAGGGGACCGCCCGCGAGCTCGACGAGGACGAGCTGCCGCCGGGAAGCGATGACTGACGAGCAACCCATCGAGGTCGAGCTCGACGACGGCGTCCGCGTCAGCTGGGACGCAGAGAAGCTGGGCGACCTCGCGAGCCCTGCCCCCAACCAGCTGCCAGCGCGCCCGTGGAAGCTGAGCGCGAGCGTCGACTGGAAGCGATGGGACTCGATGCGGGTCATCTCGGCGGCGTTCGGCGACGGCGCGCTCGTCGCCTTCGCCTCGCTTCGCCCCAAGAAGGCGAAGGGGCACGACTGCGACCGCTCCGGTTCCCTCCTCGTCCGCGACGGCACCCCCCACGGCTTCGAGGAGTTCCTCATGTCGATGCAGCACGACGGCGCGGGCGAGCTGCGCCGGGTGAACGTCGAGGCCTACCTGGACACCGACGGCGTGCCGCTGCGGCTGAGCGGGGACGTGACCTCGCAGACGCGCACTGAGCTGAACGGCGATCTCCTCGAGGTCAACGTGCTTCAGGCGCATCTGAGCGGCAGGGAGGGACTTGCGACGGTCGACGTCCTGAGGCCCGCGTGAGCGAGCTGATCACAACGGTCATCTCGGACTTCGGCGGGGTCCTGACGACGCCCCTGCTGCGCTCGTTTGCCGCGGTCCAGAACTCCACCGGAATCCCCTTCGAGGCGCTCGGGCGGGCGATGACGCGGATCGCCGAGCGCGAAGGCGAGCACCCGCTGTTCGAGCTGGAGAGGGGGCGGATCACCGAGGCGAGCTTTCTGGACGGCCTGCGGAACGAGTTGCGCTCCGAGCTCGACCACGAGCCGGAGCTCCACCGCTTCAGCGAGCTCTACTTCGAGGCGCTCGACCCCAACGAGGCGATGCTGGAGCTGATGGTCGAGCTGCGCGACGCGGGCTTTCGGATGGGGCTGCTTACCAACAACGTCCGCGAATGGGAGCCGCTGTGGCGGCGGATGGTCCCGATCGACGAGATCTTCGAGCTCGTCGTCGACTCCGCGTTCGTCGGCATGCGCAAGCCCGAGCCCGAGATCTACGAGCTCACGCTGGAGCGCCTCGGCGTTCCCGCGGCGGAGTGCCTGTTCGTCGACGACATGGATCTGAACTGCGAAGCCGCCGGCGAGATCGGCATGCGGGTCGTCCACTTTCGCTCGAACGACCAGGCGATCCCGGAGATCCGCGCCCTGACCGGGTCAGCCGCCTGACGGCGGCTTGCCGAACGACAGCGTCGCGCGGTAGATGACCGTGCGGTCGGCGGTGAGGGCGGTGCCCCAGGGCTCGTCGGTGCCGTTCAGGGGCGTCGAGTAGTTGTAGAGGGTGTAGCTGCGCGGGCCCTTGCGGAGCAGGTCCGGGTAGCAGGTGTCTCCCCAGCCGGGGACGTCGATGACCGGCTGGAAGTTGCGAGTCCGAGGGTTGATGCGCCACAGCGAGCAGCGCTTGGTCGTCGCCGCGTAGGTGGCGTCGTACACGGCGAACTGCGCATCGGTGTCCGGCAGGTCCGTACGCCCGAGGTCGTAGTTGCCGCCGAAGTTGGGCTGACGGCGGGCGATGACCCAGGCCCGGTGGCCACGGGTGAAGACGAACGGCGAGTCGAGCCTGCGCGTGTCGCCCCGGCAGGTCCAGTGCGAGGTGTGACGCGCGGGCGCCGTGCAGACCTTCGCACCCCACCCGAGCCTGTCGACCTCCTCGGTCTGACAGGCGGTCACGAGGCTGCCGTTGGGACGAAACGCGAAGTCGGTCTCGCCGCACTGCCCGGTGTAGACGATCGGCCGCTTCGGGTCGACCGGGCGCCAGTGGACGCCGTCGGAGCTGGTCAGCCAGTAGACGTACTTGTCCGGAGGGTTGGGCTGGAACGTGCCGCCGCCGCCCGTGTAGCCGAGCATGTAGGCGCGGCCCGCGTGGTTCTTGACCGACCAGGGAATGAAGTCGTCCTGGAGGATGTGCTTCGGTTTGGTCCAGTGACCGCGCGAGACGAGCCGCGTGACCATAGTTCCCCCGGGATCGAAGCCGCTCGGGTCCGTGCCGAGCAGCGCGAAGTAGAGGAAGAGCCGGCCGTGCCAGCGAAACAGGCGCGGCTCCCGCAGGTCGCGCCCGTACTGGAAGCTGCCCTCGAAGCGCCAGTGACGCTGATCTCGGCTGGAGACCACGTACAGGGTCGCGTTGGTGTCGGCGATCTGCCAGATCGCCGTGCGGAAGACCATGTAGACGCGCCCGCGGTACCTGGTCACCGAGAGGTTGGCGTTCGAACGGTTGACGCTGACCTGCGGCGGCAGGCCCGCCGACGGCACGACGTCGGACGGCTGCCCGACGCGTGGCTCCGCCGCCGCGGGCGCCGTGATCGCGAGCACGACAGCGGCCGCGAGCGCACCGATCCCCGGCGTCAGCTTCCCCCGTGACACGCGGCGAAATTAGAGAAGGGCCGGACGGGGCGCAACCGAGAACCGGCGCCCCGCCGGTCGCTACCGGGCGCCTGCCGTAACCGGCTCGGGCTCGCCGCTGTCCGCGTGCTCGACGAGCGGCGTGCCGGCCATGGCGCAGTGCGAATGGGGCTCCGGCGCCTCTTCCTCCTCGGCCCCCAACACGTCGTCGGTGATGAGGAACCAGGCCATGACTCCGCCTACCGCGGCGAACGCCGCGGTTATCAGCATGCTCGTGTGAAAGCCCGACGCGAGCGCGTGCGGGTCGGCGTAGTCGGAGCCGGAGATGCCTGCGGCAAGCGGCAGCGCCGCCACCGCGACCAGCTGTGCGGTCCGCGAGACCGCGTTGTTCACGCCCGAAGCGATGCCGGAATGCCTGGCGGGCGCGGACGCCATCGCAGTCGCGGTGATCGGGGCGACGGTGCAGGCAAGGCCCAGGCCGAAGACCACCATGGCGGGAAGGACGGCCCCGAGGTAGGAGTCCCCCTCGTTGATCGTGGACATCATCACCATGGCGAGCGCGATGATCAGGGGGCCGGCGGAAAGCTGGCGACGCGGCCCGATGCGGCTCGCGAGCGCCCCCGACCGTGCCGAGAGCGTGAGCATGAGCGCCGTGATCGGCAGCGACGCGGCGCCGGCCGCGGTGGGTGAGTAGCCGAGCGACGTCTGCAGGAAGACGACGAAGAGGAAGAACACGCCGCCGAGCGCCCCGTAGACCACGAACGTCACCAGGTTGGCGGCGGAGAACTGCCGCGAGCGGAAGATGTCGAGCGGCAGCATCGGGCTCTCGACGTGGCGCTCGGTGCGCACGAACCCGATGATCGCGATGAGTCCCAGAGCGCCGGCTGCGGCGACGAGCGCGGTGCCGGCGTTGGTGGGCGCCTCGATCAGCGCGAAGGTGAGGCCGGCGAGGCCCAGCGCCGCGAGCATCGAGCCCCGGTAGTCGAGCTTCCCGGTGGCGGTGGGGTCGCTGGTCTCGGGAACGCGGCGGCGCCCGGCGAGGATCACGAAGACGCCCAGCGGGAGGTTGAGGAAGAAGATCGCCCGCCAGGAGACCGCGCCGATGAGATAGCCCCCGACCAGCGGGCCGATCGCGGTGGAGACCCCGGTCAGCGCGGACCAGGCGCCGATCGCGCGGGCCCGGTCCTCTCGCCGGTAGGTGGCCTCGATGATCGCAAGGCTGGCCGGCGTGAGCAGCGCGCCGCCGACCCCCTGGAGGACTCGCGCGAGGATGAGGAACGTGATGCTCGGCGAAGCGGCGCAGATGGCGGAGGCGATCGTGAACCAGGTCACGCCGAGGATGAACATCCGCCGGCGCCCGAGCCGGTCGCCAAGCGAGCCGCCCAGCAGAATCAGCGCCGCCAGGGTGACCAGATAACCGTTGAGGACCCACTGCAGGCCGCTCACGCTGGCGTGGAGGTCGCTGCCGATAGCGGGCAGGCCGATGTTGACGACGGTCGCGTCGAGGAACGCTATGCCCGAGCCCAGGACGGTTACGGCGAGGACCCACCGGCCCTGCGCCGAGGTGTAGCTCACGCCCTCCGCGCGAGGCTTGCCGTCACCCTCCATCCGCACCGGACGCTACAGACCGGGTCAACCCGGCCCGGCGGTGCAGCCGAAGCCGCTAGTTGTCGGAGCCGCCGCGGTCCCAGATGTAGAGCTCGACCGCCTCAGCGGCGAGCTCCATCAGGCGTGGCGGCGAGAGCCACTCGAGGACGGTCTCGAGGGCGCGCTCCTCCGTGACTCCCGCGTCAACCGCCTCCTCGCCGCGGAAGCCCGCGGCCAGCTTGAGCGCCTCGCGGCGGTGCTCGCCGAGCGAGGCGAAGGAGCCCATCAGGAAGTCGCGGTTGGGCAGCGGGTGCCCGCAGTCCATCGACGCGTGCCACGCGGCGAGCATCGAGATGTCGTGCTCGTCGAGCTCGGAGATCGCCCGGGCGTAGTGGGACTCGAGCTCGTCGTCGGGGATCTCGTCCACCCAGGCGCGGACGGCCTCGCCGAGCAGCTGGCGGCGCGCCTCGCGCCCGACGGAGTCGGCGATCGCGCGGATGGCGTCGGCCGGATCGATGAAGCAGATGGACATCGATCGCGAAGATAAGCCCGTCGTCGGACGTCAGCGGAGAGCGCTGGCGGGCGACCTATGCTCAGGTCATGTCCGTCTCGCTCATCGTCGGACCGCCCAACTCCGGCCGCGCCGGAGAGGTGATCGCGCGGCTGCGCGCCGCCGCGGACCGCGAGCCGGTCCTGGTGGTGCCGACGAGCCGCGACACCGCCCGCTTCGAGCGTGACCTCTGCGGACCCGAGGCCGCGATGCTCGGCGTCTCGATCACGACCTTCGGCTGGCTGTTCGGAGACCTTGCTGAGCGGCTCGGCCTCAGCTCCGGAGCGCCGCTCTCGGATCCCGAGCGGCTGGCGCTCATCCGGATCGCGATCGCTGCCACCCCGCTTCAGGCGCTCCGCCGCTCCGCCTCACAGCCCGGCTTCGCCCCCGCGCTCGACGCGCTGCTCGCCGAGCTCGCCGGCGCGCTCATCGCGCCGCAGACCCTGCGGCTGGAGGCCGAGAGCCTCGAGGACGGACTGCTGGAGCAGGAGCTCGCCGATCTCGCTGCCCGCTACGGCGAGCTCCGCAGCCGCACGGGAAGAAGCGACGCCGCCAGCCTGGCGGCGAGCGTGCTCGCGGGCCTCGACAGCCACCCGGACCCACTCGACGGCCGACCGCTGTTCGTCTACGGATTCGAGGACCTGACGGTCGCGCAGCGCGAGCTCCTGGCGCGGCTCGCCGCGCATGGCGAGGTGACGATCGCCGTCAACTACGAGGACCGTCTCGCCCTCGCCGCGCGCGCTGGAATGCTCGCGGAGCTCCACGAGGAGCTGCACGTCGACGACGAGACGGTCCTCGAGTACGACGGCTCCTACAGCCCGAGCCACACGCTCGTCCACCTGGACCGCAATCTCTTCAGCGCCGGCGCGCCGCGCGCGGACGCGGACGCCGGGCTGGTCCTCATGGAGTCGGCGGGCGCACGCGGGGAGGCCGAGGCGATCGCGCTCGAGGCCGCGCGTCTCATCGCCGGCGGCGTGCAGCCGGACGAGATCCTGATCGTCCTCCGCCGCCCGGGCGGCCTCGGGCCGCTTCTCGCCGCCGTCTGTCACGAACACGGCGTGCCGGCGGCCCTCGAGGCCGACGTGCCCCTGCGCGAGACGGGCGTCGGCCGCTCGCTTCTCGCGCTCTGCCGGGCCGCAGCCGGCGACGACCCCGCGGACCTGCTGGCGCATCTGCGCACGGACCCCGCGGTCCCGGCGGGACGAGTGGACTGGGTGGAGCGCCGGGTCCGGCGGGGCGAGGCGCTCAGCGTCGACCAGGCGGTGGCGAGCTGGTCGAGTCCCCCCTACCACCTCGCCCGCATCCGGGACGCTGCGGGGCCGGGGCAGCGGCTCGCCGCCCTCGCCCGGGCCGCCCGCGCGATCGCCGAGTACGTTCATCGCGAGCAGGCACCGCTGGCCGAGCGGTCGAGCGCGAGCGGCTCGACGCCCGTGGTGCCTCTGGAGCTCCGCGCCGGGGCGGCGGCCGCGGAGCTCCTTGCCGAGCTGGCCGCGGTCGGCCGGCTTCCGGGCTGCGACCCGCCGGACCTCGCGGACGCCGTCGCCGCGATCGAGGGCGCCGGCGTCCCGGCCTGGCGCGGGCCGGCCGAAGGGCGAGTGCGAATCCTCGGCGCGACCAGGGTCCGGGGCGCGCGCGCCCGCTTCCTGTTCTGCGCGTCGCTCAACGACGGCGAGTTCCCGGCCGGACCGGGCCGGGACCCGCTGCTCGGCGAGGAGCGCCGCGCCGCGCTCGGCATCCCCGCCCTCCGCCGCCGGGATCCTGCCGACGAGGAGCGCTTCCTGTTCCACGCCTGCGTCTCGAGGCCCCGGGAGCACCTCTACCTGAGCTGGCAGGCGAGCGACGAGGGCGGCACCGCGAGGGCGCGGTCGCCCTTCGTCGACGAGGTCCTCGACCTCCTGGGCGAGGCGCCGGCCCCGCGGCGCAGGGGCCTCGAGCGAGTCGTGCCGGCGCTGTCGGAGGCGTACACGGCGCGGGCCCGGGCGCGGGCCCTCGCCAGCGCGCGCGCCGAGACGGAAGCTCGGCCGGGCCCGCTCCGCTCGCCGACGGTGGTCGGCGAGCTCGAGAGCCGGACCGCGCAGAGCGCCGGCTCGCTAGAGAAGTGGCTCACCTGCTCCTACAAATGGTTCGTCGACCACGAGCTGAAGCCGGTGCGCCTGGAGCCGGAGAGCGACCCGCTGTGGCTTGGCGGCGTGATCCACGCGGCCCTGGAGCGGCTCTACCGAGAGGCGCCCGGCGACGACTCCATTCCCCGGCCCGGCGACCTCGGTCGCTGGCAGGCTCGCTTCGGCGAGCTTCTGGACGAGGAGGCCGGCGGAGCGCCGCGCGCGGCGGAGCGCCGCGCCGGCCTCGCGCGGGCCCGCGTTCAGGTTGAGGGGTTCCTCGAAGACGAGGCGAATGCCGAGACCGACCTTCGTCCCCACCCCGACTTCCTCGAGTGGAGCTTCGGAATCAGGGACGGCGACGCGGGCGAGCTGGATCTCGGCGAGTTCCGCCTGCACGGGATCGTCGATCGCGTCGACGTTTCCCCCGACGGAAGCGGCGCCGTGGTGCGCGACTACAAGTCGGGGGCCCGCGTCCCCGGGTGCGGCGCGTTCGGCGATCAGGGGACGCTCCAGATACCGCTCTACATGCGAGCGGTGAAGGACCTCGGCGGCCTCGAGCCGATCGCAGGCCTCTACCAGCCGCTCGGCGCCTACAAGGACCGGCGGGCCCGGGGGATGGTGCTGAGTGAGGACGAGCGGCTGCGCGGGATCTCCCTCGTTCGCACGGACGCCTGCGACGCCGAGGCGTTCGAGGACCGCCTCCAGGACGCCGTGACGCGGGCGACGGCCGCTGCCGCCCGGATGCACCTGGGAGACATCCGCCGGGACCCGCTCGGCGGGCGCTGTCCGGAGTACTGCGAGTTCCAGGCGATCTGCCGGCTCGAGCGGGCGGTCGGCGTGGAGGAGTCGGAGGACGAGGAATGAGCGCCACCGCGGGGACGGCCCCGGTCACGAGCCGGCTCACGGCCGAGCAGCGGGCGGCCGTGGACGCCCGCGACCGCGACGTCTTCTGCGAGGCCGGGGCGGGCAGCGGCAAGACGCGGGTCCTGGTGGAGCGCTACTGCGAAGCCGTGGCGACCGACGAGGTGGAGGTTGAGCGCGTGCTGGCGTTCACGTTCACGGAGCGGGCTGCGGCCGAGCTTCGCGAGCGTGTTCGTCAGGAGCTCACGTCCCGCTCGCAGGCCGCGGCCGGCGCGAACGACGCTGACCGCGCTCACCGCCTGTCCGCCCTGGCCCGTGCGACCGAGCGGTCCTGGGTGATGACGATCCATGGCTTCTGCCGGCGCCTGCTCGCCGCACACCCGCTCGCCGCGGGACTGGATCCCCGGTTCCGGGTGCTCGACGAGTCCGAGGCCGCCCGCCTGCGCGAACGCGCCATCGCCGACGCCCTGGCGGACGTATCCGAAGAAGCCGACGGCGAGGTGGCGCAGGCCCTGGCCGCTTACCGCCCCTCGCGGTTGGGAAAGATGACGGTTGCCGCCCACGCGAGCCTGCGCAGCAACGGCATGTCGACGCCCCGACTCCCGCCGGTTCCAGAGCCGGTTCGCACCCGCAAGAAAGACGAGGAGGAAACGGCCCTGAGCCCGGCGGAGGCCGCAGCTGCAAACGCCGCGAGGACCGCCCTGGAACGCCTGCTCGCGGCGTTCACGAGCCGCTATGAGGCGCTGAAGGCCTCGCGGTCGGCCCTCGACTTCGCCGATCTCGAGCTCCGCGCGCTCGCGCTCCTTCGCGAGTCGGCGACCGTCGGGGGCCTCTGGCGAGGGCGGTTCGAGCACGTGATGGTCGACGAGTTCCAGGACACCAACCGCGTCCAGCTCGGCCTGGTCGAGGCGCTGCGAGACGAGGACACGCGCCTGTTCGTCGTCGGCGACGAGCAGCAGTCGATCTACCGGTTTCGGAACGCCGATCTCGAGGTCTTCCGTGCCGAGCGCAGCCGGGCGCTGGACTCGACCAGCACCGAGGTTCTCGCGCTGCGCGGCAACTTCCGCTCCTCCGAGGAGATCCTCGCGGCGGTCAACCGGCTGGGCGACGCCCTCACGCCGGGATACGTTCCGCTGACCGGGGGACGTGCGTCGGAGGGGTTCCCGGTCGAGCTGCTGCTCACGCTCGACGAGGGGCGGCGGAAGGACGCCCGCAACTGGGCTCCGTTCGCGAACGCGCTGCAGCCGCCGCCCGCGGAGACGTCGATGGGCGTGGTGGTGGAGGCGCGTGGCCTTGCCGAGCGCCTCCGGCAGCTCGTCGAGGCGGGCGAGGCGGCCCCGGGCGAGATCGTCGTTCTGCTGCGCGCCTTCACGCACGTGGACGCCTACGAGCAGGCGCTCGCGCGCTTCGGGCTGCGGCCACATGTGCTCGGCGGCCGCGGCTACTGGTCGCAGCAGCAGGTGGAGGACCTCATCCGGCTGCTCGCGGTCGTCTCGAATCCGCTCGACGACGAGATGCTGTTTGGCGCCCTCGCCTCTCCCGCGGTGGGCGTCAGCCCGGACGCGCTCTGGCTTCTGCGACGGGCTGCCACGGACGGGCTCCACGTCTGGCCGACGGTGAGCTGGAGGTTCGGCGGTGATCGGCAGCCGGAAACGGCCGAGCCCGAGTGGCTGGATGCAATCGACCGCGAGGACGAGATCAGGCTGAGCCGCTTCTGCGAGGAGCTCGCCGACCTGCGCGCGGCCGCTCCCGTGATCGCCATCGAGGCGCTCATCGAGTGCGCGATGAACGCCTTCGACTATGACCTTGCGCTGCTCTCACGTCCCAACGGCGCCGCGCGGATGGCAAACGTCCGCAAGCTCATGCGCCTGGCGCGGGAGTTCGAGCGGCACGAGGGCCGGGACCTGGCGGGCTTTCTTGCCGCGGCGGCCGCGAGCACACGCCGGGACGAGCGCGAGGGCATGGCCGCGGTCAACGCCGAGGAGCACGACGGCGTGCGGGTGATGACCGTTCACGCCGCCAAGGGCCTCGAGTTCCCCGTCGTGGCCGTACCGGACCTCGGCCGATCGCTGACCGCCGGCTACTGGCCCGGCGACGTCGTCCTCGAGGCGGGCCGCGATGACGCTCCCGGCGCGTTCGGAATGCGCTTGGTGTTCCCCACGTCGCGCTCGTTCGGCCTCTGGGAGCTCCAGCCGCTCCACGACGCCGAGCGCGCCGCCGAGGCCGAGGAGGGATGCCGGCTGGTCTACGTGGCGGCGACGCGGGCAGAGCGTCGCCTCATCCTCAGCGGGACGTTCAAGCCGTCCGACGTGGAACCGGCCGAGGAGCCAGGGCCCAACGAGTCCCCGCTTCGCCGCTTCCTGCCGAGCGTCGCGGCTGCCGGCTGGAGCGGAGGCGACGAGCGCCTCTCCTCGCCGCCGCTGTGGATCCGCGTGTCAGAGCCCGGCGAAGAGCGCGCGGCCGCACTTGCCCGTCGCCACGACTGCGCGGACACCGCGGAGACGGCAGGCACGGAGGCGGCGCCGCGGGACCTCGAGACGGGGCGCCGGGCGGTGCCCGTCGGCCACCTCTCATACTCGTCGCTGGCGGACTACGAGCGCTGCGGGTACCGCTTCTATGCCGAGCGCGTGCTCGGCCTCGCTTCGGGAGCGCTGCACGCGGCGAGCGATGACGGCGATGGCGATGGCGATGGCGACGCCGTTCGATTCGAGCCGGACGAGCTGCCGGAGCCGCAGGCCGAGGCTCCGGGCATGGATCCGCGGGCGCGCTCGCTCGCGTTCGGCAACGCCGTGCACGCCGCGCTCGAGTGGAGCGGTCGTCATGGGTGGAGCAGGCCGGACGAAGATCGTCTCCGCGGCTTTTTGGGCGGCGACCCGGGCTCGGTCGAGCGGGCGATACGGATGATCGACGGCTGGCTTGCTTCCGGCCTGCTCGCCGAGCTGCGTTCCGGCGACGTTCGCTCCGAGGTCCCGTTCGTGGTCCCGCTCGCGGGCATCGTCGTGCGCGGGAAGATCGACCTGCTCGCAAGGACTCCGAATGGGCCGGTGGTCGTCGACTTCAAGACGGACGCCCTGCGGGGACATCGGGCGGAGTCGCTCGGCGCGCGCTACAGAGCTCAGCGCGAGCTCTACGCCCTGGTCGCGGGCACGGGCGCCACGGGATCCGTGCGCGCCATTCACCTCTTCCTGGAGGATCCCGGCCAGCCGGTCGTCGCCGAGATGGGCCCGCTTGAGCTCGCGGCCGCGCGCGAGCGGCTTGCTGGACTGATCGAGCGAATCCGCGGTGGCGACTTCACGCCCACGGATGCGCCGTCGAGCGCCGTGTGCTTCGGGTGCCCGGCTGCTGCGCATCTCTGCCCGCACCCGGCCTGGCGTCCGACCTGGTGACCGAGCTCGCCGTCTTCGCCTACGGCTCGCTCGCGGACCCGGCGAGCGCGGCGATCACGCTCGGCCGCGACGCCGAGGTGATCGGCCACGCCCGGCTCGCCGGCTGGCGGCGCCGGTGGTCGGTGATGCGCGACAACCGCGCCACGGAGAAGTGCTTCGCGAGAGCCCGGGACGGCTCCATTCCCGCCCACTGCATCGGGCTGAACCTCGAGCGCGCCGGCGAGGGGCACGGCGCGAACGGCGTCCTGCTGGCGGTGAGCGAGGCGGACGTGGAGAGGCTCGATCTACGGGAGATGCGCTACGAGCGCACGGACGTGAGCGCTGACATTGTCGTGGCGAGCGGCGAGGCAGGCGTCACGGTCGTCGCCTACACCGCGCGGCCGGCGAACTACGCGCCCGAGCCGCCCGACGACGCAATCCTCATCGCGAGCTACCTGCGGGCGGTGGAGGCCGCCTTCGCGAAGCTCGGGAGGCTCGACGAGTTCTGGGCAACGACGGACCGGCCCCCGGTCGAGGTCGTCGACGCAGTCTTGATCGAGGACGCGATCCCCGAGGGCAACCCGCGCAACTGGTAGATCCAGGTCGTTGAAGGGTTGACCACGCTCTGGCGTGGTCAAGTGTTCAGCCGGCGACGTTCCAGCGCTTGGCCCAGGCGCCGAGCTCGTGGATCGCGGGCTGCAGGGCCTCACCCTTGGGGGTGAGCGCGTAGGAGACTCTGGGCGGGTTGCCCGGCTTCACGCTGCGCTCCACGAGCCCCTCCGCCTCGAGCTCGCGCAGGCGCCGCGAGAGCAGACGATCGGAGAGGCCGGGGACGGACTGGACGAGCTCGCCGAAGTAGTGCGGTCGCTCGGCAAGCGCCCAGAGGATGGCGCCCGCCCAGCGCTTGCCGATCAGCTCGACTGCGTGATGAAAGTCGGGGCAGACGTATGCGGGACGCGTTGAGGCCCCGCTCGGTTGGAGCGGCGCAGCTTCCACCCTGCTGAGGAGCCTAGCGAAGCGCCGTCGCCGGCCGGGAGCTTCGGCGCTCAGCGCACGCAGGGGCCCGTATCGGTCGGCTCGAGCCGACCCTCGAGCAGCTTCCGCACCTCGACGTCGGGAACCGCCAGCCCCCCGGGGGGCTTCGACTCGTTGGCGGCGAAAACCGTGCCGGCGACATCGCCGCCGGCGTCGACAAGCGGACCGCCCGAGTTCCCGCTGCGGACGGTTCCGCGGAACGGCAGGACGCGGCGCGTCACGGGCCCGCGCCCGTAGGAGTCCTGCGTGGAGACCGTCCCGCCGTTTCCGACGCGCGCCGCCGAGGCGTGAAACGGCCCGTTCTCCGGGTAACCGAGGACTGCCGCCGGTGCACCCACCGCTGCCGCCCTCATCCGCAGGCGAGGCAGGTGCAGACCCGCGACCCGGAGCACCGCCAGGTCGTCGCGCGGGTCGTAGGCGACGACGCTGGCAGAGGTCTCGGCCCCGAGGCGAGGCACGATCACCGACGTGTCGTCCTCTCCCGCCACAACGTGCGCGTTGGTTACGACCAGGCCGTGGCCGGCCGACCAGCCCGAGCCCTCGAGCCCGAGCCCGCAGGCGGTGCCCACGACCTTCACCACGGCCCGCTCCGCGCCGACCACGCCCGGTTTGTGCAAGACCGCCGCAGTCGGGGGCGCGACGTCGGCGCTCGGCCCCCTGACCGCCGGCACCGGGTCGACGCGACGCAGGATGTTGAGCAGCGGGCCGGACGGCGGCAGGGCGTCGTTGAGGACGCTCAGGACCTTCGAGTCGGCGATCGCGCGCCGGACCTCGCGTGAACCGGGCGCGGAGGCCTGGAGCACGACGGCGCCGGCCGTCCAGGCGATCAGGAAGGCGAGGGCGGCGAAGAGCAGCGAGCCACCGAGGCCGTCGACGGCGGACGCGATTCCGCCCGGCGCGATTCGCGTCGCGATCCGGGCGCCGACGGCGTCCATGATCGACGCCATCACCGCTCCGGCGAACAGCGCCGTGATCAGCGTGATGATCGGCGCGTAGCGGGAGTCCGCCCCACCGGCCAGAAGCGCGGCACCCAGGCGGCTCCCGCCGATCACGCCGGCGAGGAAGCCGAGCAGCGGCAGAGCGCTGCGAATCAGCCCGAGGTCCCAGCCGGCGACCGCCATCGCCAGGGCGAAGACGAGAACGATCACGTCGACAGCGCTCATCGGCGCGAGGGTAGGGACAGTCAGAAGGCGACGGCTCGCGCGGCGTTGCCGGCCCCGCGCGAAGGGGGCGCAGGGGCCCGGAACGCAAGTCTCCATGCGGCCTCGTGGGTTCCAACCTCTAGATTTCGGAGCCTGATGGCAGGCCGCTTCGCTCCCGCTCAGGCCTGCCCCGGAGGCGGCCCATGAGCCCCGCGCCGCGTCTCGAGCCCGCCCGGCCGCGGGCGGTGGAGCGCCGGCGGCGGGTCGTGACCCGGGCGATCCCGATCATCGTCCTGGCGACGATCGCCTTCGTCGCCGGATCCCTCGCCGGGCGCCCGAGCACCAACCTCGACGCGGCGCGCCGCTTCCTGAGTGCCTGGGAGCAGCACGACTACGCGACGATGCACGACCAGCTGACGCAGGAGGCAGCAAGCCGCTACCCGATCTCCAGCTTCGAGTCGAGCTACGAGCAGGCGGCCACGGCGGCGACCGTCAAGCGCGTGAACGAGGTCAGCCTTGACTCGGGCAAGACCGCGACGGGCAGCGCCGCGGCCGTAGCCCAGGTCACGCTGAAGACGAACGCCTTCGGCAACCTCAGCGGACAGCTCGTCCTGCCGCTCGCCGGCGGGGGGATCGACTGGGACCCGACGCTGGTATTCCCCGGGCTGAAGAGCGGCGAGAAGCTCGCGAGCCGCGCGCGGGTCCCGCAGCGCGCCGCGATCCTTACCGATGACGGCACGGCCCTCGCCGAGGGGCCATCGACCGCGCGAACCTCGCCCCTGGGCTCGGCGGCGACGGCGGTGGCCGGAACGATGGGGCCGCCCCACGCCGCGGAGGGGAAGCAGATGCGGATGCTGGGCTTCCCCGCCGGAACGCTCACCGGGGTCAGCGGCCTCGAGCTCGCCTTCAACGACCGCCTGCTCGGCAGGCCGGGGGGCGAGCTCCTGATTACCGGGCCCGAGGGCTCGCGAGTCGTGGCGCAGACGAAGCCCGAGCCCGGCAAGCCCCTGCACACGACGATCAACGCGGACCTCCAACGCGCCGCGGTCGCCGACCTCGGCTCCACGTTCGGCGGGGTCGTTGCGCTGGACGCAAAGACGGGCGAGGTGCGGGCCGTTGCGGGCATCGCCTACTCCTCTCCCCAGCCCCCCGGTTCGACGTTCAAGCTGATCACGACGACGGCGGCCCTCGAAGCCGGGATCGTCAAACCCAGCGATACGTTCGCGTACGCGTCGGGCTTCACTGTCGACGGCAGGGAGGTGTCCAACGCCAACGGCGAGGTTTGCGGCGGAACCTTCGTGCAGGCCTTCGCCGAGTCGTGCAACAGCGTCTTCGTCCCGCTCGGCCCGAAGCTCGGCTCGGACCGGCTGGTCGGCGCGGCCGAGAAGTACGGGTTCAACTCCCCCGCCACGCTCTACGACCAGGCGGCCCTGGACGCGGTCGACCTTCCCGAGAGCACGATCCCGCGGCACATCGACACCGACCTGGACCTCGGCGTCAGCGCGATCGGTCAGGGGAAGGTGCTGGCCACGCCGCTCGAGATGGCGTCCGTGGCCCAGACCATCGCCAACGGCGGCGAGCGCGAGCCGACCAGCATCGTCAAGGACGGCTCGCTCCGTTCCTCCGCCACGCCCCAGCGCGTCATGTCGAAGGAGACTGCGGACACGCTTCGCAGCCTGATGATCGGTGTGGTCACCGACGGCACGGGGACCGCGGCGGCGATTCCGGGCGTCACCGTGGCTGGAAAGACCGGCACCGCGGAGCTCGGACCCGTCACCCCGACGGCGCCGGGCACGGACCCGGGTGAGGTGAAGCAGCGGGTGGACGCGTGGTTCACCTGCTTCGCGCCGGCAACCGATCCGAAGCTGGTCGTCGCCGCGCTCGTCACCGACGCTTCGGGCGCGGGCGGAAGCGTCGCCGCCCCGATCGCCCGCGAGGTGCTGGCGAGCGGCCTCGGCGTCGGCTGAGAGCCGGCAGGGCGGGAGCCGAGCACCAGCCGGAGTCGTTACTCGCCCGGCGGGAAGCCGATCGCCGCGGCGACGATGATCAGTGCGCCCCCCACGAGCGCGAGGATCCCGCCCAGGGTCTCAGCCGCGCCGGAGAGCAGGCCGGCAAGAACCGTGACCCCAAGCCCCACCGCGAAGATCTCCCACCAGCCACTTCCGACTCGCCGTCGCTCCGGAAGCGTGAAGGCGGCAACGGCCGCGATGACCGCGACGCAACCCCAGCGGGCCGCCGTCGAGAAGAGGTCCAGCATGATCACCGCCGCGGCGAGGGCGGCGAGAATGAGCGCCGCCCGCAGGGAGCCGCCGCTGTCGGCGAGCGGTTGGCGCCCCCGCATCATGCGGCGCCCCTAGAGGTCGAGCTGGATCTCGCCGGTCTCGCCGCCGGCCCCCGGGATCACGAGCTCGAGCGGGCGAGCGTCGACCGACGCCTGACTGACCAGAAACAGCGCCATCGAGCCCTGGACCGGCCCGTTCGCCGCGGGCGACTCTGGGTCGGGAACGACGCCGTCGGCCTGCACCTTGGACCCGAGGTCGAGGCTGAAGTCGTTGTGGAGCGGGGCCGGCGAGTAGATCTGGCCGTCGGTGTCGACGACCTTCATGTCGCTCGGCACGACCTGGGTGGTGTCGCCGTTGTTCTTGATCTGCATGAACACGCCGAGGTAGTAGTCCTGGTTCGGCAGCCGCGGGGCCCCCTCGAGATACGCGCTGTCCTCGGCGTCGTTCGGGTTGAGGTAGCGCGTGATGACGACGTTGTATTCCATGTCGCCGAGGTGCAGGGGCGCGCCCTCCGCGACCGAGGACTCGTCCTCGGACTTCCCGCAACCGGCGAGCAGCGCGGCCGCGCACACGGTCAGAGCGACGAGGATCGCGGGCAGGCGACGGGTCCGCATGGGGGCGCGATTCTATGGGTAACCGGCACCCAAGGCACGGTCGACGGCTAGCTCGGGATGCGATCGGCGCCGGCGACGACGACGCGCTCCGGCTCCTCGCCGGACTCCGCTAGCTGCTTGAGGCGCGCGAGCGCGCGACGCCATTGGCGCCGGTACCAGCGCTCCGTGCCGCGCAGGTTGCGCAGCGAGTCCAGGACCTTGTCGGCGAGGGTCCGAGGCTCGGTCACGAACGTCACCGTGACCTCACATCCGGAGGGCCCGGGGCCTTCGACCAGCTCCCAGATGGTGGCGACGGGAACGCGGTCCAGGCGCCCGCCGCGGCCGCGCTCCACGAGCCGAAACGGCGGGTCCGACTCGGCGATCACGGTCTCCATCCAGAAGCCTCGGTCCGCCACGCGGAAGCGGAGCGCTGCGCCGACGCCGACGGGGTCGATGCGCTGGAGTCGCAGCTCGTCGATGAAGTGGTCCGTGAACGACCCGCGATTCGAGAGGTCGCTCAGGATCTCGTAGACCCGTTCGCGCGGTACGTCAATCGAGGTCTTTGCGGAAACCGGGCCCACGCTCCGCGGAGTCTACGGCGGGACGGTCTAGGATCAGTTGCGGTTATAGACCAACCTTTGTGAGGAGAGCCTGATGCTGACGTCCCGAAGTCGCGGTCGCGCGAGCGATCGACACCGCGCGGGCGAGCCGATCACCAGGCTCGAGGGACCGGGCTCATTGATCTGCTCGGACTGCGGCTACGGGCTCTCGCTCAACGCGCTCGAGGACCTCGACGCTACCTCCACGCTGCCGCAGTGCCCGGCCTGCGGCGGCACCGAGTTCACCCGCGCCTCGATCTTCGAGCAGCCGACCGTGCTGGCCGACACCATCGAGCCCGCCCTCTCGAAGCCGGCGTGGCTGGCCGAGTTTCGCGTCGACGCCTCGCCCGGGCCGTACATCGCTTACTACGACGACGAGGGCGAGGGCCCGTTCCTGATCGCGCTGGAGGAGGGCTGGACCCGCGTCGGGCGCGCCGAGAGCGCCGACATCCGGCTCGACGACCCGAGCGTTTCGCGCCGGCACGCGCTCATCGTCCGGACTCACTCCGGCGACCTGCGGGCGCTCGACGACCGCAGCCTGAACGGGCTCTTCGTCAACGGCAAGCGCCTGGAGTGGACCAAGCTGGAAGACGGCGACGAGCTCGAGATCGGCCGCTTCCGCCTGCACGTCCTCGTGATCTAGGCCGCGTCCGCGGAGGCCTTCCGCGGATTGAGCCCGGGCCGCTACTCGGTCGAGATGTTCGGATCGGCCTGGACCTTCTCCGGCACGATCATCAGGAAGTTCTGCTCGGCGGCGCCGGCGAGCGCGAGCACGCGCCCCGCCTCGTCGTCCTGATTCGTCGCGCGCAGCTCCGTGGCGTAGTGGCCGATGAGGTCGTCGACGTCGAGGACACCCTGGGCGTCGAGCTCCACAAGCGCAACCTTCGCCCCCTCGCCGAGGCGGCGCTCGATGGCCTCGCTGTCGAGGTTCCAATCCGGGTTGACGCGGCAGTAGACGCGGCCGCCGGTCATTCCGGCACACGCCCACGGGCCGATGTCGCCGAATACGACCGCGCGTCCCGACGTCATGTACTCGAACGCGAATCCCTTCGCGTTGGCGCGGTCGGCGATGCAGCCGCGCGAGTCGTCGAGCGGCTGCTCCGGCTCGCCGCCGAGGATGACGTCGGCCCCGGAGAGGCGGATGCAGAACCGCGAGTCGGCCGAGCCCTGAACGAACAGGCGCCCGCGCTGGGCACCGTAGGCGAACGACTTGCCGACCGATCCGTTCAGGCGCTTGCCGTTGGCGCCGACGCCCTTGAGGATCGAGACCGTGCCGCCGAGCATCGTCTTGCCGACGCCATCCTGAGCGCCGCCCTCGACTCGCACCACCACGCCCCAGCTGTTGAAAGCGCCGAATCCCTGGCCCGCCACGGAGCCGCCGTTGAACTGCAGCTCCGCGAGGACGTCCTCGGAGCCCTCCGGCGCGCCGTCATAGATGCGGGCGCGGGAGATCGCGCCGGCGAGCTCGGCCCCGAGCACGCGGTCGTTGGCGTTCATGGACCGGTCGAACTCCCGGTGGACGGGCTCCCCGGCGAGCACGCCGGGCGCGAGGGCCGCGAGCTCGGCGGAGGTCACCTTCGGCTCCATGCGGATCGGCCGGGCGACGACGAGCCCTGCCTCGGCGCGCGCCTCGGCGAGGACCTCCTCCTCCGCGACGGGCGCCGGAAGGTCGGCCGGCTCGAGGTCGAGGTACTCCTCGAGGGGCGTGATCAGCTCGGCGAGGTCGATCCTCTCCTTCGCGGCAACCTGCTCGAGGAGGTCGTAGCGGCCAACGAGGTCCTGGGCGCGCTCGAAGCCGAGCTCGCCCACCACGCGCTTGACCTCTTCGCCCATCGACGAGAAGAACCGGGCGCAGCTCTCGGCGGCGGTCGAGATCTCCTGCGGGGTGAACTTCTTCAGGCCGTGCTCCGTCGCCTCCTCGATCGTCTCGATCTGGGTGGCGATGCCGACGTGACACGTGTCGAGCTGGCAGCCGCGGCAGATCGTGCAGCCGAGCGAGACCATCGCGAGCGTCCCGAAGGCGACGCGGTTGGCGCCCATGCAGATCAGCTTCACGACGTCGTGGGCGTGGCGATAGCCGCCGTCGGCCCAGATCTCGACCCGGTTTCTGAGGCCGGCCTCCATCAGCGCGCGGTGGACGAGCCGCGTGCCGATGTCCGACGGCAGGCCGACATGACGCAGCGCGTGCTGGCGTGCCGCCCCGGTGCCGCCCTCGAAGCCGGAGAGGGTGATGATGTCGGCGCCGGCCTTCGCGATCCCGAGGCCGATGGTCCCGACGTTCGGGACGACGGGCACCTTGACCGAGACGCGCACGTCCGGGTTGACGGTCTTCAGCTCGTCCACGAGCTCTGCCAGGTCCTCGATCGAGTAGAGGTCGTGGTTGTTCGACGGCGAGATCAGGTCGGTCCCGGGCGCCGCGTTACGGGCGGCGGCGACCTTCTCGGAGACCTTCTTTCCGGGCAGGTGGCCGCCCTCGCCGGGCTTGGCTCCCTGGCCGATCTTGATCTCGGCGACGTAGGACGAGTTGATCATCTCGGCGGAGACCCCGAAGCGGCCGGACGCGACCTGCTGGCCGCGCCACTTGCGGTACTTGCCGTACATGTCGCGGATCTCGCCGCCCTCGCCGTTGATGCAGAGGATGTTGATCTGCTTCGCGGCCTCGGCGTAGGAGCGGAACGCGGGCTCGGACTGGGAGCCGAAGCTCATCGAGGAGATCACCAGCGGGTAGGAGTGGTGCCCGATGCCGGCGTCGACGTCCGCGGCCGGGACCGGCTCGCGGTCGGAGCGCAGGCCCATGATGTGGCGCATGGAGATCGGGCTCTCCTTCTCCAGCTCGCGCACCTTCTCGGAGTACTCCTCGTAGGTCGCCGTGCCGTTGGCCGCCGCGATCGCGGCCTTGTAGACCTTGGGGTAGAAGCGGAAGGTCTTCGCCGGCTTGCCGCCCTCGCCGCGGACGAGGGACAAGCGGACGTCGGTGTCGGCGTCGAGATCCGAGAAGCCGACGCCGCTGCGCTCCGACGCCGCGAACGCCGGCGTCTGGAAGATCTCGGCCAGCTCAGGCCTGACGCCGATCGAGGAGAACTGGCGGGCGTAGCCGCGCGTTTCGTGGATGCCGATGGTCGAGATGACCTTCTCGATCCCCTTGCGCAGGGCGGCGCAGATGTTGCGGACGTCGCGCTCGTAGTCGTCGACGCAGATCACCTCGAGCATCACGTACGGGCAGACGGCGTTGGCGCCCAGGCCGAGCGCCAGAACGACGTCGTGGACGTTGCGCATGGCGCCGGAGCGCAGGACGAGGGAGCAGCGGCGGCGAAGGTTGGTCTCCCCGGCGGGTACCTTGAACTGCTTCAGGGCCTGGTCGATCGCCGACAGCGCCAGGTGTGGGTCGAGAAAGCGGCGCTCCCCGTCGTAGACGGTGCGGTCGGTGAGGACGATGAGCTCGCCGCCGTCGCGCACCTTCTTCACGGCCTCCTGGCGGATCCGGCCGATCGCGCCCTCGGTCCTCTCGGACTCGAGCAGGGCGATGTCGATGGCGTCGGCGCGGTCGCGAAACTCCTCCCACAGGTCCTCGAGCAGGTACGTCCGTTCGTCGCGGGCGATCTGGCGGTATGTCGAGTCCGAGAGCGGGGCCAGGTCGTGATGGCCGCCGAGCAGCACCGAGAACGAGGTCTCGAGCGTGCCGGTGTCCGTGGCCGCGTCGTGGATCGACGGCCGGCGCCCGAACAGCGCGCGCGTCGAGAAGTGCTCGATCTCGCGCTCCCGGTCGATCGCGGGGTTGGTGACCACCGCAACCGTCTCCTTGAAGTAGTCGGCGAGGTTCTGGCGCTCCGGCGACAGCGCGGCAAGCGGCCCGTCGTAGCCGAGCGAGCCGATCGGCTCGGCGCCGTTCGAGGCCATCTGCTGGCAGAGCTTGACGTCGTCGCGCTGCCAGCCGAAGGCGGCGAGGATCCCCTCGTCGACCTTGACCGGCTCAGCGGGACCGGCCGAGGTGTAGCCGGGGATCTCGGCGCCCGCCAGGGGGCCGCCGGTCACGAGCGAGCGCTCGTACGGGGCGGCCTCCTTCGCGCCGGTTCGCTCCAGCCAGCGGCGGGCGACCTCGCGCTGCATCTCCTCGTGCTCCCAGAGCCGCGAGCGGCGCTTTGCGCGGTTGATCGTGACCATGAACTTCTCGCCCGGCCCGAGGGGCTTCGGCTCGGCGACCATCTCGTCGACGCCGACCACTCCGGGCTCGGAGCTGAAGATGTAGTCGTCCCCGGTCTCGACCTTCCACAGGGGCCGCAGCCCGAGGGCGTCGGCGGAGAAGACGCACTCGTCGCCGTAGCGGGCGATGAGCGCCACCGGGCCCTGAGCGAACGGGCCCATCGCCTGGCGCAGGTACATGTAGAACGAGTGGAGCTCGCGTGGCAGGGTCCGGATCTCGTTGACGATCGGCGGCACGACCATCTCCATCGCCTCCGCCAGGGAGAGGCCGTCGGCGCGCATCAGGCTGTCGATCACGCGGTTCAGGTCCTGGGAGTCCGAGTTGCCGGCCTCGATCGAGACGCCCAGCATCCGCCCCTCCTGGCGGAGTTGCTCGATCGTGTTGATCTCGCCGTTGTGGCCGAGGACCGTGAACGGCTGGACGCGGCGGAACGACGACCAGGTGTTGGTCGAGTAGCGGTTGTGGCCGAAGCAGCCGACGGTCTCGAAGCGCTCGTCGCGAAGGTCCGGGTAGTAGGCGCCGAGGATCTTCGGCGAGCCCATCACCTTGTAGACGCAGGTGCTGGCGGAGAACGACGGCATGTGGACGCCGAGCTTCGTCTCGAGCTCGAGCATGAGCTCGAAGAGGGCGTGCTCGACGTCGTCCGTGTCGGCGACGAGGCCGCCGATCTGCCAGAAGTGAGGCTCCTCCTCGCGCGCGGTTGGGCCCAGGGCGTGCGAGTCGACGACCCCGAGGCGCTCGGCGAGGATCCGGAACCCGCCGTTGGCGAGGATCCCCCGGGCGTCGTGGCGGACCTTTTCGAGGTCGTCCCTGCGGTCGACGAAGACATGCGCGGCGGCGAATGCCGGGTCGAGGGCCAGCGCGGGGTTGTGCCCGCCGCTTCGGACCTCCTCGGACCAGATCTTGCGCGGGATGTCGACGAGCATCCCGCAGCCGTCGCCTTCACCGTCCACGTTGCCCGCGCGGTGGAGCATCTTCTCGAGGTTCGCCAGGGCCAGTGTGACCGGCTCGCGGTGCGGGGTCCCGTCCTTCCGCACGGACGCGTAGATGCCGCAGGCGTCCTTGTCCTCCACGCTCGGCGGCGCGACGCGCGGCTTCCACGGAAGCTCAGGCGAGTAGCGGAACGGCTCGGGCGCGCGCTCGGCTTCGCCGCCTCGCGAGGGCGACGCGGTACCGGCCGCGGCGCGGCTGGCGGGCCCGTGGGACATGCGGGCGTGCTGCTGGGACATGTGACCTCCCGGATTCCGCGCCTTCTCCGAGCGGACGCGCGACGGGTAACAGGACTCCCGGGAGTATAAAGCGACAACCCGCCGCCTCGATTCCCCCTTGGCCCTCCCCCACCGGGTGCGTTGTCAGGTTTGTCGAGCTATAGGCGAGCTTCCCGACAACGGCGCGGTTGAGTAGGCCGTCTTGACCCGGAGAGCGACCTGAGACGGCGTTCGAATGGCCTGTGTCCACGTGACGCGTAGGACCCGCTCGCCATCGGCCTCGAGCAGCGCCTGGCGCTCGCCGTCGTTTTCGCGTGCGAGCTTGTTGTCATGCCAGGCTGCACCGTCGGCCTCGACGATCAGCCGGCGGTCAGGCCAGCGGAAGTCGGGGATCATCCTTCTGCCGCCGACAACCATCGGTACGTTCACGTCCGGACGCGGCAAGCCGGCTTCGTCGATTAGCCGAAGCACCACATCCTCGAGAACCGAACGCGTCGGAGCCGGCGTCGACGCGAGAAGCCGCCTCATATTCGCTGAGCCCTCTCGCGGTCCCAGCCGGTCGAGGGTCTCGATCACGTTGGGGATCGCGACCAGCCTGAGCGACAGGGCACGCGACGTCGCCGCCCGCAGCACCCCGTAGGAGACCACGGAGGCGAGGTCGAGGAGCGTTCGCGCCGGCGAGGTCACGGGAATTCCACGATGCCGACGGACGTCGCGCGGGTCCAGATACAGCGTCCGATGCACCCTGATGCCCGGGTGCGACCTTGGCGTCGTGTCCCGGATCGTCACTTCCGGATGCCGCCCGTCCCACTCGACCATCTCCCAATGGGCCGCTCCGGCGAAGTGGCTGAGCAAAGCGCCTGTCTCGCATGCCTTCACCGCTGCGAGGAACCGGCCCTCGAGCGTGAGATTGTCATGACCAACCGCATAGACACCGCGGTGCCGGCGATGCAGGTGGCCGCGACGAGCTCGAAGACATACAGCGTCCCGGCTGAGGCCACAGGCCGTCAGCTCTGCCATCGAGAGGACTCCCCACTCCTCAGCGGCTAGCGCGGCGACCCTCCGATCCGGCTCGTTGTCGGGAAAGTCGCGCCCTGCTCGACGAACCTGACAATCGGCCGGAGGGGTGATGGCGGGGCGCGCGGGCGACGTGTGGATCGGCTTTCTCGTTGCCCGTGCCGACATGCCGGCCACAGTGGCACGGCGGTTGTGGCGTGTTGCGCGCAGGGTGAGGCGCGGCCGCCCATATAGTTGCCGCGATGTCAGCGACGATTGCGGTCTTGAGCCAGAAAGGCGGCACCGGGAAGACGACCATGGTGCGGTCGCTGACCGACGTCTTCGAGCGTCTCGGGCTGAAGGTCCTCGCGGTCGACGCGGACCCGCAGGGCAACCTTTCCGATTACTTCGACACCGACCCCGCGGCCAGCCCGACGCTCAGCGAAGTCCTCCAGGGGCAGGCACGGGCCGCCGAAGCCGTTCACGGCCGGGTGATCCCGGCGAACCTCTCGCTCGCCGAGGCCGAGCTGATGCTCGCCGGCAAGATCGGGCGCGAGGTGACGCTGCGCAACGGCCTGCGTGACCTGAAGCGCGAGACGGACGTCATCCTCATCGACTGCCCACCGACGCTTGGCCTGCTGACGGTCAACGCCCTCTGCGCGTCCACGCACGCCATCCTCTCGACCGAGGCCCAATACTTCTCGCTGCAGGGCATGGAGCAGGCGATGGAGGTCCTGGAGCTGGCCCGGGAGTCGCTGAACCCCGAGCTCGAGCTGCTCGGCGTCTGCCTGAACATCGCCAACATGCGCACGCGCCACGCCCGCCAGACGCAGGAGCTCCTTCAGGAGCGCTTCGGCGACAAGCTCTTTCGCACCGTCATCCGCCAGTCGATCGCGTATGCCGAGTCGGCCGAGCGCGCCAGTCCGATCCTCGACTACCGCCCGGTACGCGGCGTCGACTACCTGGACCTGGGCGGCGAGGTCCTGCGCCGCCTCGGCCTCCAGGACCTCCTCGACCGCCTCGACGAGGTGAGCGCCGAGCTCGTGCCCGCCGGCGCGAGCCGCTAGCGCCGTGCCCGGCGTCGACTCCCCCGAGGCACTGGAGGCCGCGATTGCCGCCTACAACGACGCGTGGAACGCTCACGACCTGGACGCGATCGTGGCGATGCACGCCCCCGACATGGTCTTCGAGAACCACACCGCCCACGAGTCGGCGCAGGGCGAGGCGGTTCGCGGGCACATCGGCGCGATCTTCGAGACCTGGCCCGACATCCGCTTCGAGGGAAGGCGCACCTACGCGCGCGAGGGCCTCGTGGTGCAGGAGTGGACGGCGACCGCGACCCACGCCAGGAGGATGACGCGGGGCGAACTGACGGCGGAACCCACCGGGCGGACGATTACGTGGGCCGGGCTCGACGTGATCCCCTTCGAGAACGGCCTCGTCAAGCGCAAGGACGTCTACTCCGACTCGGTCGCGATCCTCGGCCAGCTCGGCCTGCTCGACGGCTCCTAGAGCTGGATGACCTCCGCGCCGTCCGGCGTGAACGGAACCCGGGTCACCTGCGCCCAGCCCGCGCAGCGCTCCTCCAGCGCGGCGACGACCTTGCCGGTGTCCTGCCAGAAGCTCCACACCAGGACCGTTGGCCCGGCACCCGAGATCGTCGCCCCGATCGCGCCGAGCTCCGCGGCTGCGTCGACGATCTCGAGCGAGCGCGGGTAGAGGGCGGCGCGGGCCGGCTGGTGGAGGCGGTCGCGCAGGCCGCGACCGATCAGCCCGAGGTCGGAGCGCTCGATCCCCAGCGCGAGCTGGCTCGCGGCGGCGACGTTGGCGACCGCGGCGTCGAACGCCACCTCCGCCGGCAGCGCCGCTCGCGCCGCGCTCGTCGGGACCTCCTCGCCCGGGACGACGAGGACGGCCTCGACGCCCGAGGGGGGGTCGAGGAGCACGGGACGCACGGCCCGACCGCCCTCGTCGGCCGGGCAGGCGACGAAGCCCCCGTGAAGCGACGCGGCGACGTTGTCGGGGTGGCCCTCCAGCTCGACCGCTCGCGAGTAGATCTCGTCGCGGTCGAGAGCCAGCTCGTAAAGGTGATCCGCGGCCAGCAGCCCCACCACGATCGCAGCGGCGCTCGACCCAAGCCCGCGCGCGAGCGGGATCTCACTGCGGATCGAAAACGAGAGGCCGTCCGCCGGGTGCAGGAGCTCGAAGGCGCGCACGCACAGGTTCGAGCGGTCTCCCTCCACCGCCAGGCCGCCGGCGTCGACCGAGAACTCGCCGGTCTCCTCCACCTCGAGCTCCAGGTGCAGCGCGAGCGCGGCCGCGAAGACGTCGAAGCCGGGACCGAGGTTCGCCGAGCTTGCGGGCGCCCGGGCCACCCTCCTACGCGCCGTCACGCCACTTGATCGAGCAGCCGACCGGCATCGTCTGCGGGTTCTCGACGCCGGCGCCGCGGATGACGCAGTCGAGGGCGTCGCGGATCCACGCGGCGTCCTCGGACGGGGTCTCGTGATCCGCGTCCGGCGCCCCGCGGTAGCGGAGGCAGAGGTCGGAGTCGAGGAGGAAGACGTCGGGTGTGGTCAGGGCGCCGAAGCTCGTGGCAACCGCCTGGTCGGCGTCGTGGAGGTACGGGCAGCTGAACTCGCCGGCCTCGACGCGCTCGCGCATGGCCGCGGGCGAGTCCGCGGGATAGCGCTCGGAGTCGTTGGAGTTGACCGCCAGCACGCGAACGCCTGCGGCCTCGGCGTCGCGGGCGACCGCCATCAGCCGCTCATGCCAGGCCAGGGCGTACGGGCAGTGGTTGCAGGTCCAGAAGACGATCGTCGCCGGCGCCTCGCCCGGCTCGGGAAGCGTGTGCGTCGCTCCCGCCGTGTCGCGCAGCTCCAAAAGCGGCGCCGGATCGCCGAGGGAGAATCTGGTGCTCACGGCCCGGCTCCTTCGGTCGCTCGACTCAGGGCGTCTCGCACGTCGGCCGGGTCGGGAAAAGCCGAAACCCGCCCGTCGCGCAGGTGGTAGACGCGACACGTCAGGCCCACCGGGTCGTCACGGGGCGGCTGGAGGTCGCGTCCGTCGATCCGGATGGTGGGCGAGCCGACGAAGCGCTCCGCCTCCGCCGCGGCCTGGGTGTCGATCTCGCGCACGGCGACCGCCGCCGGGTCGAGCCCCGCCGCGCTCACCTCCGAGCGCAGCCGCCGCAGCGCCTCATCCGCCGACGGGCAGCCTCGCCACCAGAGGAACTCGACTGTAGGCGCCTTCGCTCCCATAGCGTCAGCCCAGGCGCCGTCCGAGGATGCCGCCGGCCAGGAGCGCGTTGCTGCCGAGCTCGGAGCCGGCGAGGACCACGGCGTGGCGCACCCGTGCCCCCGGACCGATCCGCGCCCCGGGTCCGAGAACCGCCGGACCGTCGATCCGCGCGCCCTCACCGATGGCCGCCCCCTCGCCGACGATCGCTTGGCCGGCGAGCTCCCACCCGCCGGGCATCGCCGCCGGCTCGTCCTCGCTGGGCCCGCCTTCGAGAACCTCTCCGAGCGGCTCGACCGATACCTCGCCGTCGACGACGTCGAGGTTGCCCTGGAGGTACTCGCGGATCGATCCCACGTCGTTCCAGTACTCGTCGATGACGTGGGCGTGAAACGGGACGTCATGCTCCAGGAGGGCGGGGAAGACGTCCTTGGCGAAGTCGATCACGGTCTCGTCCGGGAAGTACTCGAAGACCTCGGGCCTGAAGGCGTAGATCATGCAGTTGGCGATGTCCGAGAGCGCCTCAGCCGGATCCGGCTTCTCCTGAAAGCCCTGCACCCGGCCGTCGGAATCGGTGACGACGACCCCGTACTCGCGGGTGTTGTCGACCCGCGTGGTCGCGAGCGTCGCGATGCCGCCCTTCTCCTCGTGCGCGGCGACGAGCGCGCGCAGGTCGACGTCCGTCAGCGCGTCGCCCGCCATCACCACGAACGAGTCGCCGCCCTCGGTGAGGTAGTCGGCGACGTTGCGCACGCCACCGGCGGTGCCGAGCAGCTCGTCCTCGTAGCTGTAGGTGAGCTCGACGCCCGCGCCAGAGCCATCGCCCAGCGTCTCTCGCACCGCGTCCGCAAACCAATGCGTGTTGGCGATCACCTCGCCGAAGCCGCCGGCCCCCAAGCCGCGAAGGATGTGCTCGGCGACCGGGCGGTTGGCCACGGGCACGAGCGGCTTCGGGATCTCGTAGGTGAGTGGCCGCAGCCTCGTTCCGAGCCCCGCCGCCATGACCATCGCTCTCATTCGCGGCCTACGTTAAAGAGGAGATGCACGAAGGGCGCCCCTGCTCGGGGCGCCCTTCGCTTACGAACGGCTGGACTGGCTCGCTTTGCCTCGAGTGCCGGGGGGACAAGCTCCGGCGGCTCGGCGAGGGTGTCCCGGGTTGGATTCGCCAGGCGGATCCAGCCTCGTGTCTGGCCTAGCGGCCGGGCACCTCCAGAGTCCCGTAAGTACTGTCAATCAACGTCGGACCACCTCCTTTCCCTGGTCCGGCTATCTAATCAAATCGGTCGGAGCCGCCCGCGGGTACCGTGCGAGCGGTGGAGCCCGGACTTCGGATCACACCAGGCCTCACGATCCCGCTGAGCGAGATCCAGATCCGCGCGAGCAGATCGTCCGGGCCGGGGGGCCAGCACGCGAACGTCACCGCCTCGCGAATCGAGGCGGTCTTCGACGTCGAGGCCTCGCAGGTGCTCGGCGACGAGGAGCGCGAGCGGGTGCGGCGGCGCTGCGGGCGACTGGTGCGGGCCGTCGCCCAGGACGCTCGCAGCCAGGCCCGCAATCGCGAGCTGGCGCTCGAGCGGTTGGCGGCCAAGCTCCGGGCGGCGCTCCACCGCCAGAAGCCGCGGCGGGCCACGCGTCCCGCACGCGCCGCCCGGGAGCGCCGGCTGGAGTCGAAGCGTCGCCGCGGCGAGATCAAGCGAGCCCGCCGCCGGCCGCCGCTCGAGTAGTCCGCCTACGCGTCG
This sequence comes from uncultured Actinomycetes bacterium, assembly GCA_963740625.1. Lineage (GTDB taxonomy): Bacteria > Actinomycetota > Thermoleophilia > Solirubrobacterales > 70-9 > JAWVFM01. The sequence continues at coordinate 324,630 of CAVUEV010000003.1, read as the reverse complement.
GACCGCGAGAGTCCCTCCTTGAGCCGGTCGAGCACCTCGACGGGCGATGGGTCCACGCCCCTGGCCGCCGCGACGAAAAGCGAGACGAGGTCGCCCAGCATCACCGTCCAGAGCAGGCGCTCGACCCGGCTTTCGCCCTCGGACTCCACCTCGACGACCGCCGTGGCGGCGGGCGCGATGAGCTCAGCCGTCAGCTCGAAGCGCCGCCGGACGCGAGGATGCTGGTCGCGATCCGTCAGAAGCACCGCCGCGAGCGGGACGTCGAGCCCCGCGGCCCAGCCCACGATCTCGTTGTGGTCGGCCTCCGGCAGCTCCGCGGCGTAGGCCGGACACTTGGAGTTCTCGTTGACCTGTGACTTCCAGCGCCGCGCGACGGGCACCGTCAGGTCAGCGCCGAAGATGACGGGCAGCGAGCCGCGAAGGCTGTCCGCGACCTCGGCTGCGCGAGCCGCGAGCGCCTCGCGCGCGGCGGCGAGATGAGCGGCGGCGGCGTCGATCTCCGTGCGGATGCCGTCGGCGATGCCGGCGGCCGCGGCCACCTCGGCGGCGATGGCGAACATGTAGCCGACCGCCGCACGGGGCTGCATGCCGGCGGGGATGCCGATCACCGCGGCCCCATCGGCACGCGCGGCCTCTGCGAGCGCGCCGCCGGTGGTGGCCACCAGGCGCCGCGCGCCCAGCGCCTGGGCGGCCGCGTAGCAGGCGAGCGTCTCCTCGGTATTGCCCGAGTAGCTGGAGCACAGGAACGCTGCATCCGGCGGGCTCCAGGGCGGCGGCTCGTAGCCGCGAACGGTCAGGAGCGGGCGCGTCAGCCGCTCGCCGATCGCAGCCCTCGCCAGATCCGCGCCGATCGCGGACCCGCCCATACCGCAGACGAAGAGCGCAGAGGCGTCCGAGCGCTCGATTCGAGCCGACTCGACTCGCCAGAGCGCATCCTCCAGATGGTCGGGCAGATCCAGAACCCGGTCGAGCTCGCCCGAGGGATCGACCTCGCGAATCGGGTCGAGCGGGTCGGGCGAGCTCACGTGACCGCCTCGGTCGCCGGGTCGACGCGCGAGCCCTCAGCGAGCTGCGCGCCGGTGGCGACAACCGCGCCCTCCCCGAGGACGCACCCGCTGCCCACGCTCGCGCGCGGACCGACCTCGACGCGCTCCGCCAGGATCGAGCCCCTCACCGTCGCGCCGTCACCCACCCGGCTGCCGGGCAGGAGCACCGAGTCCTCGACGGTCGCGCCCGCGCCGACGCTCGTGCCTGCCCCGAGGACCACGCGCGCGCCGACCGTTGCGTCGGCGGCCAGGAGGGCGTCGTCCGCGACGAACGGACCGGAGCCCGAGGTCTCGACGTCCGTCGCCACCCGCCCCTCGATGATGTCCCAGCTCGCCTGCAGGTAGCGGTCCGGCGTTCCGATGTCCATCCAGTAGCCCTCGAGGCGCAGGCCGTGCAGGCCCTGGCCCACCAGGCGTGGAAAGACGTCGCGCTCGATCGACACCGGCCGGCCGGCCGGGATCAGGTCGACGACCCTTCGCTCGAGGATGTACGCGCCCGCGTTGATCTGGTCGGTGTCGATCTCCGCGGGATCGGGCTTCTCGAGGAAGCCGGTGACCTCGCCGGACTCGCCGGTGCGCACGAGCCCGTAGGAGGCGGGGTCGTCGACCGGGTAGAGGGCGAGCGTTGCCACCGACTCGTGGTCGGCATGAAATGCCTGCAAAGCTGAGATATCGAGGTCGGTGAGGACGTCCCCGTTCAGGACCATGAACCTCTCGGAAAGCAGCCCGGAGTCGGCGGCCAGGCGGATCGGGCCCGCAGTGCCGAGCGGCTCGTCCTCGGAGATGTATCGGATCCGGACGCCGCCCTCGGTGCGTTCGCCGAGCGCGGCCTGCAGGAGCTCGGCGCGAAAGCCGCAGGCCATGATCACGTCGTCGACTCCGTGGTGACCTAGCCAGTCGATCATGAAGCGGATGAACGGCCTGTCGACGAGCTGGAGGGCCGGCTTGGGCTGGGTCAGCGTCAGCGGCCGCAGCCGGGTCCCCTCGCCGCCGACGAGGACGAGCGCCTGCATCAGGTCTCGCCGGGCACCGGGAGCCCGATTCCCTCGTAGGCGAACCCGGCCGTGCGCAGCGCCTCGGGATCGAGGAAGTTGCGCCCGTCGACGATCAGCGGCGTTCCCATGCACTCGGCCATCGCCCGCCAATCGAGGTCGGCGAACTCCGGCCACTCGGTGACCAGGATTGCGGCGTCCGCGCCGTCGAGCGCCTCCTCCGCGGAGCCCGTCAAGACGACGTCGGGCAGGAGCTCGCGCGCGCGGTCCTCGGCTACGGGGTCGAAGGCGACCACCTCGGCCCCCTCGCCCCGCAGGCGCGCCGAGAGCACGAGGCTCGACGCCTCGCGCATGTCGTCCGTTCCGGGCTTGAACGACAGGCCCAGCAACGCGATGCGGCGGCCGGCCAGCGAGCCCAGGTGCTTCTTGAGCTTGCTGATAACGCGCCGCTTCTGAAGCTCGTTGACCTCGATCACCGAGTTGAGCAGCTGGAAGTGATAGCCGGAGTTCCCGGCGAGCTGCTTGAGCGCCGAGACGTCCTTGGGAAAGCAGCTGCCTCCGTACCCGATGCCGGCCTTCAGGAAGCTGGAACCGATGCGCTGGTCCAGGCCCATTCCCCGCGCCACCTCGGTGACGTCCGCCCCGACCTCCTCGCAGACGTTCGCGATCTCGTTGATGAACGAGATCTTCGTGGCGAGGAACGCGTTGGCGGCGAGCTTGATCATCTCGGCGGAGGCGACGTCGGTTCTGACGATCTCGCCGCCGAGCGGCTCGTAGAGCGCCGCGACGGCGTCAGCCGGCTCCTCGTCGCCCGCGTCGGCGCCGATCACCACGCGATCCGGGTGCAGGAAGTCGGCGACCGCCGTGCCCTCCTTGAGGAACTCCGGACACGACACGTACGGCAGCGACGGCACCTCACGCCTGATCGAGGCGCCGGTGCCCGCCGGGACGGTGCTCTTCATCACCAGGGCGTGATCGCCGTCGCTCGCGATGCCCGCGACCACGGCCTGCACTCGCGAGAGGTCGGCGTCGCCCGAGTAGGTGGGGGGCGTGTCGACGCAGCAGAAGAGCAGCCTCGTCCGCTCCAAGAGCGCCGGCATCTCCGTGGTGAAGGTGAGCCGTTCGCGGTTGCGCTCGAGGAGGTCCGCGATCCCAGGCTCGTGGAAAGGGGCCTCGCCGCGGTTCAGCGCCGCGACCTTCTCGCTCAGGATGTCGAGCGCGACCACGTCGTTGCCGAGCTCCGCGAAGCAGGCGGCCGTGACCAGGCCGACCCAGCCGACCCCGACGACTCCAACCGGTGGACGACTCGACATCTAGGGGGTGTACTTCGTCATCGACTCGGCCATGCCGAGCATCTGGTCCGCGCTGAGCGTCTCGAGCAGGTCGTTCTCGACCCAGTAGGCGTAACTGCCCTCGCGGAACGCCACCTGGCGCAGGCGGCCGTTGTCGTAGTAGAGGAGATAGGTGCGGCCGTTGATGTCCTTCTCCTCCGACGGATTGTCGAGGGCCGGTGCGTCCTCCCAGTTGGTCCCCGAGAAGCCGAAGTAGGAGGTGTAGCCATACTGGATCTGTGCGACCAGCTTGTAGCCGTAGTAGGCGTGGCCGTCGCCGCCGTCGATCGTGAGGCCGCGCGTGTTGTCCCCGTCGCCGTTGTATGCGGCGTCATCGAACAGCGCGTTCGGGGGGAGCTTGGTCGGGTAGTACACCGGGACGCCCGTGGGTCTGCCGCTCGGCGTCTTGAGCGCCTCGGAGGCGGCCTCGTGGCCAGCGTCCGAGGCGTCGACGAGCGTGTCCGAGGACTGCGGGGTGATGTTCGACTGCGGCTTGCTCGCCTGGCGGCGCTGCTTCTTGGCCTGGGCGTCCCCGCCCGAAGCATTGGCCGGCGCCGGCGCCGGCGCCGGGGTGCCGAGGAACTCCTGCACGGTCCTCTTGATCGCCGATGGCGACGCCGTCACGTACGTTGACGTGGCGTCGCCGACGTCGCCCGGGAAGTGGATCTCCTTGATCGGGGCGCTCCTGGCCTTTAGGAAGAGCTTGATGAGGCCGATCAGGTCGCCCGCGCTCTGGATGCTGGAGGTCGTGTACTTCTTGAAGATGTCCGTGAGGCCGTAGTAGTCGTTCAGGAAGCGCGTCGCCGGGACCTGGGCCCGAGCCTCGCGCAGGAACGCCTGTTGGCGCGCGGAGCGCACGAGGTCGTTGTCGTCGTGGCGATAGCGCACGTACTGGAGAGCGTTGTAGCCGCACATCCGCTGGTAGCCGGCCGGGATGTCGATCTCCGCGTACTGCGAAGCGGCGTCGAGCCCGACGTTCGAGTGGTAGTAGTGGTGGTCGGCGTCGATGTAGACGCAGCCGATCTCGTTGACGGCGTCCGCGAACCCGGTGAAGTTGATGTTGACCACCTGGTTGATCTGGAGACCGGTCACGCTCTCGACCGTCTTCGTGGTCAGTCGTGGCCCGCCGATCGAGTAGGCCGCGTTGAACTTGTCGATGCCGTGCCCTGGGATGTCCGTCCGGAGGTCTCGCGGGATCGACATCAGGTTGATGTGGCTGCCGTCCACGCGCAGGAGGATCGTGGTGTCAGAGCGGCCGCGATCGGACTCGTTGGGGCGCTTGTCGGAGCCAAGGATGAGGATCGTCTGCGGCGTCGACGGATCGGTGGAGGCGAGGAGGCCCTGGACCTTGTTGAGGCCCTTGATGCCCTGGACGATGTCGTTGACGCGAACCAGACCGGTGACCGCCGTCGCCGACGCCATCGAGACGATGATGAGGACGGCCCCGACGAGAAAGCGCAACCCCACCCGCAGCTTCGGGGCCTCGCCGACGTCCGCGGCGACCGGCCGGCTCGGCAGCCCGCTCGCGGCCGGCACCGGCTTCGCAGGCGGCGGAGCGGCAGGCGGAGCGGAGGCCGCGGCGGCTGCGCCGGCCGCCGTCGCCGGCGGCGGCATCCCGCCCGGGGGCGTCAGGACCCTCGCCGTGTGCGCCGCGGCGCGGGCGCGAACCCCCTCGAGCGCCTCCTCCTGGGCCGCCTCGCGGTCGGACAGGACGAGGGTGTCGGTCTCCAGCGTCTCGCCGTGGGTGGGCGGCGGCGGGGTCTCGGCCGGCGCCTTCGGCGCGGCCGCCTCCGGCCCCTCGTCCGGCTGCTCCTCGACCTCGGCCCACTCCGGCTCGGAGGGCTGCTCCGCGGCCGCGGACTCCTGCGGCCGGTCGGCCTTCGGCAGGGTTTCGAGCCCGTCCTCGGCGTCACTCGTCATCTCCCGGTCGAGGGCCTCGACCTCGTCGGTGACCCCCGAGGGCTCCGCGCCTGCCTCGTCGCCGTCGCCGTCGCCGACGGACTGCCTGGCGCGGCCCGCGTAGGTCGACGGAGTCGGCGGAGCTTCGGCGCCGTTGTCGGCGCCGGCCGCCTCCTCGCCCTCGGCCCGTGGGTCGCGCTCGTCGTTCACGCCGGACGCTCCCCCGCCATCGCGATTCGCCGCGGCAACTCAGCGATGAAGTCGACGATCGCGCGGCGGTACTCGGCAAGGGACTCGACCGACACCCACTCCTCGGGCCCGTGGTGGCCAGCTCCGATCGGGCCGAACTCGACGGCCGGGATGCCGGCCCGCAGGAAGGAGACCGCGTCCGAGGCGCCGTCGCGCCCGACGCTCGTCACGCCCTCGGCGTGATGGCGGCCCGCCGCCTCGCAGAGGGCTCGGACGTAGACGAGGTCCGGGTCGACGAGTGCGTGGGGACGCCGGAAGGTCGAGACGACGTTCGCCCCCGGCACCGTGCGCACCTCTTCGAGGATGTCCTCCGGGTCCTGCTCCGGAAGGTGGCGTACGTCGACGTCGATCACGGCCAAGTCGGGAACCTTGTTGAGCGCGTCGCCGCCCCAGATCCGTCCGAGGTTGATGGAGGGGCGGTCGAACAGCTCCGAGCTCTGCGTGGCAAACGGTAGCGACTCGATCTTCCGAAATACTTCGATGGCCCTCAGGATCGCGTTTTCGCCGAGCCAGGGCGTGGCGCCGTGGGCCGCTCTGCCGGCGACCTCGATGCGCATCGCGAAGATTCCCTTGGCCGCAACTCCGACGTGCATGTCGGTTGGCTCGCCGGTGATCGCGAAGTCGCCGGCGAACCCGTTCTGGACCAGGAGCTCGCCGCCGCGGTCGGTCTCCTCCTCGGACTCCTCGTCCGGCACGATGCCCATCCGCACGCGCACCCCGTCCTGGCCGCGAACGTCGGCAAGGGCGAGCAGAAGCGCTGCGACCGCTCCCTTCATGTCGTAGGCGCCACGGCCGAACAGTCGATCGCCCTCCAGCGTCGGCTCGAATTGCTCGGGGCGCGCGGGCACGACGTCGAGGTGTCCGTGGAGGAGGACGGTGAGTGGCGCGTCGGCCGGCCCGACGTCGGCCTCGAGCACCGGCAGCCCGCGAACCTCCAGCTGCCTGGTGGGTATGTCTCGCGCCTCGAGCCAGCCCTTGACGAATCCGCGCAGAGCTTCACGCCGTCTGGCTTGGAGCTGTCGTATCCGATCAGCTGCTCGGCGAGGAGGCGTTCGTCCACCGCTTGAGAGTAAGGAAGCTAGGCGCTCTCGGCGATCTTGATGAACGCCTCGGCGCGCGCGGCCTCGCGCTCGGCCTGCTCGCGCGCGGCCGAGCCCTCCTCGGCCTCGTCGCGCTCGGACTCGGCGTTCGAGACGCTCCTTGAGCGCCGAGACGTCGAGCTCGTCGGGCGGAATCGCCTCGGAGATCAGGACCCTGGCCTCGTTCGCGAAGACCTCGAGCCAGCCCTCCCCCTGCGCCCAGCGCTTCGTCTCGCCCTCGACGAGCAGGCGGAGCTCGGCGGGCACCAGGCGTGCGAGCATCGGCACGTGGTGGGCCAGGATGCCGACCTCGCCGACGCCCGTGCGGGTGATGAGCTGCTCAGCCTCGCCCTCGAAGACGTCGCCGTCGGGCGTGAGCACGTGAACTTCGAAGGGTGGGTGCGCCATCTAGCGAGTCACCCCTGGCTCTTGCTGCCCTTGTCGTCCTCGACCACCTGGTCGATCGTGCCCTTGAGGTAGAAGGCGCTCTCGGGCCGGTCGTCGTGATTTCCGTCCAGGATCTCGCGGAAACCGCGCACGGTCTCGTCGACCGGCACGTAGGTTCCCTCGCGACCGGTGAACTGCTCGGCGACGAAGAACGGCTGGCTGAGGAACCGTTCGATCTTGCGGGCGCGGCCGACGACCGTCCGGTCCTCGTCGGAGAGCTCGTCGATGCCGAGGATGGCGATGATGTCCTGGAGCTCCTTGTAGCGCTGGAGCACCTCCTGGACCTCGGTCGCGGTGTTGTAGTGGTCCTCGCCGAGCACCTCGGGCTTGAGGATCGTGGACGTCGAGTCCAGCGGGTCCACCGCCGGGTAGATGCCCTTCTCGGAGATCGCCCGCGAGAGCGTCGTGGTTGCGTTCAGGTGCGCGAACACCGACGCGGGCGCCGGGTCGGTGAGATCGTCTGCCGGCACGTAGACGGCCTGGATCGAGGTGACCGACCCCTTGCGCGTCGACGTGATCCGCTCCTGCAGGCCGCCCATCTCCGTCTCGAGCGTGGGCTGGTAGCCGACGGCGGAGGGCATACGGCCGAGAAGCGCCGACACCTCGGAGCCGGCCTGCACGAACCGGAAGATGTTGTCGATGAACAGCAGCACATCCTGGCCGGAGGTCTCGCGGAAGTACTCCGCCATCGTCAGGCCCGACAGGGCGACGCGCAGGCGAGCGCCGGGGGGCTCGTTCATCTGGCCGAAGACGAGCATCGTCTTGTCGATGACGCCGGACTCCTTCATCTCGAGCCAGAGGTCGTTGCCCTCGCGGGAGCGTTCGCCCACGCCGCAGAACGCGGAGAGGCCCTCGTGCTCCTCGGCGATGTTGCGGATCAGCTCCTGGATCAGAACGGTCTTGCCGACGCCGGCGCCCCCGAAAAGGCCGACCTTGCCGCCCTTCGCGTAAGGGGCGAGCAGGTCGATGACCTTGATGCCCGTCTCGAGGATCTCGGCGGTCGGCGCCAGGTCCTTGACCTCCGGCGCCGGCCGGTGGATCGGCCAGCGGTCCTCGCCCTCCACGGGATCGCCGAGGTCGATGGGATCGCCGAGGAGGTTGAAGATCCGGCCGAGCGTCTCTTTGCCGACGGGCACCGTGATCGGGGCGCCGGTGTCCTTGACCTCCTGGCCGCGGCGCAGGCCGTCGGTGGCGTCCATCGCCACGGCGCGGAGCCGATCGTCCCCGAGGTGCTGCTGCACCTCGAGCACGAGCTGCGTGGCCTCCTCGCCGTCCCCGCGGTCGAGCTGGACGTGGAGCGCGTGGTAGATCTCGGGCAGCCCGTCGGGGAAGACGGCGTCGACGACGACGCCCGTCACCTGCTCGACGGTGCCGACTTTGCCGCCGGCGCCGCTGCCGTTGCTCGAGTTCCCGTTTTCCTCAGCCATTCGTCTCCTTCTGAAAATCTCTTGCGGGCGCCTTCGGCGCCCTTACATGCTGCTTTCGGGGCTAAAGCCCCTCATCTCTCATCCCAGCGCCTCGGCGCCCGCCACGACTTCCAAGATCTCCTGCGTGATCTCCGCCTGCCGCACGCGGTTCATCTCGAGCGTCAGGCGATCGATCATCTCGTCGGCGTTCTCCGCCGCGTTTCGCATCGCCGTCATCCGCGCGCCGTGCTCGGACGCAGCCGACTCGAGCAGCGCCCGGTAGATCGAAAGGTCCACGTACTCCTCGAAGAGCTTCTCGAGTATCTCTTCGGCTTCGGGCTCGTAGACCCACAACGCCCGCCTGTGCGCCTCCACGAGATCCGAGTCCTCGGGCTCCGGCTCCTTCTCGACGCCCTCGCCGAAGACCGCGGCCTGGTCGAGCGGCAGCAGCCGCTGGCGGCGGACGTACTGGGTCAGCGGCGAGTGAAAGCGGTTGTAGACCACGTCCACTTCGTCGACGTCGCCGTCGATGAACGCCGCGATCAGGTTCTTGGAGATCTCACGCGCGTCCGTGAACGACGGCCTGTCCGTGAACCCGACGTAGGAATGCTCGACGTCCTCGCCGCGGAAGGTGAGCGTGGAGTTCCCGCGCCTCCCCACGGCGGAGTAGACGACGTTCGCCCCCTCGCCCTCGAGCTCGCGCTTCAGGCGCAGGCCCTCACGGATGATCTGCGTGTTGAACGAACCCGCCAGGCCGCGGTCGCCGGTGACCAGCAGCACGCCGACGTTCTTGACCTCCTCGCGCTTCTCGAGCAAGGGCACGCCCTCGACCTTGTCGGGGGCTGCCTCGGCAACCTGCTTGGTCATCTTCCGGATCGACTGCGCGTAGGGGCGCAGCTCCTCGATGCGCTGCTCCGCCCGGCGCAGGCGCGCGGCGGCGACCATCTCCATGGCCCTGGTGATCTTGTGGATGTTCTTGACCGAGGAGATGCGGTTCTTGACTTCCTTGCGAGTGGCTATGCGTTCGCCTCCTCAGCCTTTTCCTCGGGCTCCTCCTCGGGCTCGGTGGCCTCGGCGTCGGAAGCGTCGTCGCTCGCCTCCTCGTCGCCCCCGGCGGCCGTGCGGGCCGGCTTCTCGCGCTCGGACTCGTCGCGAACGCGCTCGGACTCGCCCTCCTCGAGCGGGTTGCCCTCCTTGTCGAAGTCGGGGCCGAAGTCGTCGATCGCGTCGGCGATCGCGGCCTCGAGCTTCTCCTCGTCCTCGTCCGTGAGCTTGCCCTCGTCGGTGATTCCCTGGATCAGCTCCTTGTTCTCGGAGTGAAGCCGCTCCAGCATGGTCTCGAGGAAGTCGGTGACGCGGTCCGTCTTGATGCGATCGAGGAGCCCGGACGTTCCCGCGTAGATCGAGGCAACCTGGTCGCCGACCTCCAGCGGCCTGCGCTCCTTCTGGTTCAGCATCTCCACGAGACGCTCGCCGCGCGCCAGCGAACGCTGCGTGTCGGGGTCGAGCTCGGAGCCGAACTGGGCGAACGCCTCGAGGTCGCGGTACTGCGAGAGGTCCAGGCGCAGCTTGCCGGCGACCTTCTTCATTGCCTTCGTCTGGGCGTTGCCACCAACTCGCGAGACCGAGATGCCGACGTTGATTGCCGGGCGCACGCCCTTGTAGAAGAGGTCGGACTCGAGGAAGATCTGGCCGTCGGTGATCGAGATGACGTTGGTCGGGATGTAGGCCGACACGTCGTTCGCCTGCGTCTCGATGATCGGCAGGGCGGTCAGCGAGCCGCCGTCGAGCTCGTCGTTCAGCTTCACGGCCCGCTCCAGGAGGCGCGAGTGCAGGTAGAAGACGTCGCCAGGATACGCCTCGCGGCCCGGCGGGCGGCGCAGCAGGAGCGACATCTGCCGATACGCAAACGCGTGCTTCGTCAGGTCGTCGTAGACGCAGAGGGCGTGCTTGCCGTTGTAGAGGAAGTGCTCGCCCATCGTGCAGCCGGCGTACGGCGCGATGAACTTGATCGGCGCGGCCTCGTCCGCGGGCGCCGCGACGATGATCGTGTTCTCCATCGCGTCGTGCTCCTCGAGCATCTCCTTCACGGCCACCACCGTGGCCATCCGCTGGCCGATCGCCACGTAGATGCAGATGAGGTCCTTGTCGCGGTTGTTGATGATCGTGTCGAGCGCCACGGCGGTCTTGCCCGTCTGGCGGTCGCCGATGATCAGCTCGCGCTGCCCGCGGCCGATCGGGATCATCCCGTCGATCGCCTTGAGACCGGTCTGGACGGGCTCGGAGACGGGCTGGCGCTGGACGATGCCCGGCGCCTTGAACTCCGCCGGGCGGGTCTGGGAGGCGTTGATCTCGCCGCGGTCGTCGAGCGGACGCCCCAGGGGGTCGACCATGCGGCCGAGGAGCTCCTCGCCCACCGGGATCTCCAGCAGGCGCCCGGTGCGCTTGACGGTGTCGCCCTCGACGATCTTGTCCCACTCGCCGAAGAGCACCGTGCCGACGTTCTCGCGCTCGAGGTTGAGGGCAAGCCCGGTCACGTCGTGCGGCAGCTCGAGCATCTCGAGCGACATGCAGTCGTCCAAACCGTGAACGCGCGCAATGCCGTCGGCGACCGAGAGCACGGTGCCGACCTCGGAGAGGTCCGCCCCGCCGTCCTCGAGTCCCTCGATCCGCTCGCGCAGGATCGTCCCGATCTCGTCTGGCCTGATCTCCATCTAGGTCGGCTCCTTTGGGTTCATTTCACGCACTTGAAAGCTCCTTGCGCAGTCGCTCGAGCCGCGCCCTCACGCTCGCGTCCAGTACCCGGTTGCCGATGCGCAGCACAAGGCCTCCGACGACGTCCTCGTCGACGACCGCCTCGAGCTCGATCTCCTGGCCGGTCTGCTTCTCGATCTCGTTGCCGACCATGTCGACCACCTTCGGGTCGAGCTCGACCGCGCTGGTGACCGTCACGCCGAGGCGCCGGCGCTCCTTCGCCCAGAGCTCGTCGAACGCCGCCCGGATCGAGAAGACCACCGGCATCCGGTGCTTCTCGGCAAGCAGCTCGAGGAAGTTCACGAACTCCGGCTCGCCGCCCGAGATGACCTTCTCGATCCCGTCGCGCTTCTCCTCGGAAGAGAAGTAGGGGCTGAAGAAGAAGACCTTCATGTCGTGGTCCTCGCTGAGCGCGTCGGCAAACTCGTCAAGCTGCTCGTGCACCTCGTCGAGGTTGTCCCTCTCCTTGGCGACCCCGAACAGGGCGTCGGCATACACGCGAGCGAGCTCCTCCACAGCTATCCCCGGGGCTCACTCATCGTGTCCTGCAAGGGCGGAGAAGTCGACCTCCGAGAGGGCGTCCTCGATCAGTCGCTGGTGGTCGGTGTCGTCCAGGCTCTTGCGGGTCACCTTCTCGGTCGCGAGCACCGTCAGGTCGGCGACCTCCTTGCGGATCTTCTCGAGCGAGCGGCGCGTCTCCATCTCGATGTCCGCCCGCGCCGCCGCCACCAGCTCCTCGCGCTTGGTCTTGCCCGCCGCGGTGGCGTCGGCGATCGCCGTCTCCGACGCCTTGCGGGCACGGGTGACGATGTCGTCCGCCTGCTCGCGCGCCTCCGACAGGCGCTGGCGGTACTCGGCGAGGATGTCGTCAGCCTCCTTGCGCTGACGCTCGGACGCCTCGATGTTCTCCCTGATCGCGTTGGCGCGCTTGTCGAGCTCCTCGCCGATCCGGGGCAGCGCCCAGCGACCGAGAACGAACATCGTGATCCCGAAGACGATCAGGGTCCAGACCATCAGCCCCAGAGCAGGCGAGACGAGGAAGCTGCCGCTCGAATCGGCGAGCGCAGTCATTCCGGCGATGTCCGGGACGGGGATCAAGAGGGCGTCAGGAAGTACGCGATGAGGCCGAAGATGAACGTGTAGAACGCGACCGCCTCGGTGAGCGCGAAGCCGAGCCAGCGGATCGACTGCAGCTCACCCTTCATCTCGGGCTGGCGCGCGACGGACTCGATCTCCTTGCCGAAGATGATGCCGATTCCGATGCCTGCCCCGATCGATCCGAGGCCGGCTCCGACTCCAAGTGCGATCGCCTTGCCGGCATTGGCGATGCCGGTGTCGGTGACGCCGCTTGATGCGGCCAACGTCAGTAGGTGGACCATTGAACGACTCCTTTTTTTAGTGAGTAGCGGAAGTTGCCGCGCCCAGGTAGATCGCGGCGAGGATCGAGAAGATGAATGCCTGCAGGGTCGCGATCAGCACGACCTCGAAGATGAAGAACGCGAACGCCATCGGGAAGGTCAGCGCGCCAAGCGCCGCGACTCCGAGCAGCACCGCAAGCCCACCCGCCATGAACAGGATCAACAGGTGGCCGGCGAGGATGTTCGCGAAGAGCCGGACGGACAGCGAGATCAGCCGCACGAGGTGCGAGATCACCTCGATCATGAAGATCGCTGCCTTGCCGATCGGGTTCATTTCCTCGAGCCCCGGGGGCAGCCAGCTCTTGAAGTAGGCGATCGGGCCCTGAACCCTGATTCCCTCGAGGTTGTAGGCGATCCACACCATCAGGGTGAGGATCAGCGGCACCGAGATGTTGGCGGTGGCCGCATAGATCGCGAACGTCGGGACGGCGATTCCGAAGATGTCGACCGTCTCCCCGGTGTTGGTCGGCAGCGGGATGTAGCCGAGCATGTTCGAAAACCAGATGAAGAAGAAGAGCGTGGCCAGGAACGGGAACCACTTGAGCGCCAGGCGGCTCTCCATGTTCTCCCCGGAGATCGTGTTGCGGGTCAGGTCGTAGGCGAGCTCCATCGCCGTCTGGACGCGGTTGGGCTTCTGCTCCATGCGGCGGGCGACCCAGATGAGCGTGAAGGTGGTCAGGGCGCCGGCGAGCACGAGGTAGAGCACCGCGCGGTTGATGCTGAGGTCGATGCCGGCGATGTTGATCGGGACCCAGGACTCGAGCTTGAACTCGTTCTGCGGCTTGAACTCGTCGTTCTTGCCGGCGCTGCCGAACGCAACGCCCAGGATGATCACAACGAGCAGGTAGAGGCCGACCCCGATCAGGACCTTTCGCTTCGTGCTCATTCGGAGGGCTCCCCGGGCTCGAGGGCCTGGAGCGCCGCGCGGCTGGCGAGCGAGCAGCTGACGAGGACGAAGGCCAGAATCGCCGCCGCGAGGCCGTCCTCGCGCTCTCCGAGCAGGCCGACCAGCAGGATCGCGAGGGTGACGATCCAGAGTCGGACGAGCACCGAGCCCGCGAGCAGGCCCACGGCGTTCTTGCGCACGCCGTCGGCGAGCGCCCTCCTGGCCTGGCGTTCCGCGGAGGCTTGAACGACCCATTGGAGCAGCCAGGCCGCGGCCATGGCCGCGTAGCCGACCAGCGGCAGGCTCGCGACGATGAACACCGGCAGCGCGACGCCAAGCACGATGAGGTCGAGGTAGCGCAGCGACGGCACTATCCGGCTTCCCGACGGCGCGTTGCGGCCGTCTAGCGCAAGCGTCGACACGGGAACGCTCGCCGGCGACGCCGAGCCTCGGCTCGACGGCTCATCCGTGCACCGCACGAGGGACGAGCCCGCCAGACGCGTGCATGCCGCGTTCCGGGAACGCCGGCCGAGGGCCGGCGCTGGCCATCGCGACGCCTGCGGCCTCCCTGTCGCGGGGCCTCGTTGTCGCCGAAGAAGTCGAAGTCTGGGTCTGGCACGAAAGGTCGAGCGGGCGTGGGACGGACGCCGCCCGGGCCGGAAGAGCCTGCCGGCGCGAGCGGGAGGGCGAATATAGCCGAATCTCGAGGCCTCCCGCCCCGCGTCGGAGGAGCCCTAGAGCCGATTGTCTCGAGGCTTCGCTCAGTTCGGAGACCGGCCGAACTCCCCCGTCTCGGGGTCCACCGCCTCGAACGTCCCGGTCTCGGGGTTGACCGTCTCGAAGGTGCCGGTTTCCAGCTCGGCGGCCAAGCCGGCGTCGAGCTCGGCCTCCGACGGCTCCTCGCCGCGAATGCCGAAGAGCTGGCGCGAGCGGACGCCGCGGAGCTTGAGGATCTCGAGCACGACGATCAGATAGACGCTGGCGCCAAGCGCCGCGAGCAGGCACGCGATCATCACGACGGTCCACCCCGCATGGAAGTGGCCGTGGTCGTCGCTGTACGGGACGTAGCGGAGCGCGAGGGCAAGGCCCGCCATCACCCCGGCCCAGCCGTAGAGATAGGCAAGTGTGCGCCGCTGCGAGAAGCCGATGTTCGCCATGCGGTGGTGGAAGTGCCAGCGATCGGCCTCGTAGATCGGGCGCTTGTACTTGATCCGCTTCGCCACGACGAACCCGGTGTCGAGGATCGGCACGGCGAGGACGAGCAGGGGGAGGAACAACGCGACCACGGCGTTGGTCTTCAGGGCTCCCTCGATCGCGGTGATCCCGAGCAGGTAGCCCAGGAGGTTCGAGCCGGTGTCGCCCATGAAGCTCGAGGCGGGCGGGAAGCCGTGACGCAGGAACCCGAGGGCCGCTCCCGCGGTGAGGGCAGCCAGCACGCCCGCGCCGGTGCGGTCGAGCGACAGCGCGATGATCGTCAGCGTCGCCGCCGAGATCGCGCAGACCCCTGCCGCGAGGCCGTCGACGCCGTCGATCAGGTTGATGACGTTCATCATCGCCACAAGCCCGACGAGCGTGAGGAGCTGGCCGGTGCGGATGGTGCCGAGCCAGGGGAAGCCGTGGATGAGGACCGTGTGGAGGTTGACGCCGCCGGCGAACGGGAAGGTGAAATCCCCCACCCAAACCTTGTTGAAGACCGGAATGGCTGCCGCCACGAACTGGCCGGCGAGCTTCACCCCCGCGGGGAGCTCGTGGACGTCGTCGATCACCCCGATGACCGCGATCACGAGGGCGCCGCCGAGGATGGCTCGCATGGGACCGACGAACGGCAGGAAGAGCAGGCCCGCGACCAACGCGCCGCCGAGCATGGCGAGGCCGCCCAGCCGCGGCGTCGGCACCGTGTGGAGGCTGCGCTCGTTCGGGATGTCGATCGCTCCGATCCGCCGTGCGAGGCGCTCCGTGAGCGGCACGAGAAGCCAGGCGATGACGAGCGCGACGGCGAACGCGTAGAGCGAGAAGATCTGTGGCGGCCTGCCGTCGACGAGCATCTGGCGACCTCTCAGCGCGCGAGGGTAGACGACCCTCAGGCAGCCGCCTCCAGCACGGCCCTTGCCAGGATCCCGGCGTCCCGGGGGTGCCGCGGGCCCACTGGCGCGCTGCGCTTCTCCAGCCGCAGTGCGTCCACCGCGTCGAGGACGCGGAGCTCGCCCGCCTCGATCAACCGCTCGTCAACCGCGCCCATCTCGCCGCTGAAGATCGTCCAGACGGGCGTGCCGAGGGCGACCGCCTCCCGGTTCATCGTCCCGCCGGCGCTGACGACGACGTCGGCGAACGCGACCAGCGATTGCGCATCGATCGCCCGGTCGGGGACGACGACGTTTGCCGCCGCGCGAGCTCGGACGGCCTCGCCCTGACGGTCGGTGCGGGGAATGAGCACCGTCTGCGTGGCCGCTGTCGCGACCAGGCGGTCGAGGACCGCCTCGTAGAGCGAGTTCGGAGCGTGATAGGCCGACGTCTCGGGCGGTGGGCGGACGACGACCAGCACCCGCGCCTCGTCGAGTCCGAGCTCGGCAAGGACGGCGCGATCGGGCTCGAAGTCGGCCAGGTAGTAGTCCTCCTTCAAGCCCGGGTAGCGGAAGAGCTTGCGCTCCGCCGCTCCCGCCCTGCGCATCGCCGCCACCGGGATCGCGTCCGGGGCGAGGACTCGCCGGGCGACCCTGAAGGCGAGCTGGCGCTGCAGCCCGGCGTGCTCGTAGTCCTGCATCTGGGCAAGCGGCACGCGCAGCAGCGCCGACACGACCGCGGCGTCGACCGAGCCGTGGGCCAGAGCGAGGCCGAAGCGCCGGGGCCGCGCCCAGCGCGCGAGCCCCGCGCTGCGCCTGGCGAGAGCGGCAGCCTTCGCCGGCGTCGAGGCCCCGGCGTGGACTCCGAAGGTCTCGTACGGGATCCCGAGCCGGTCGAGGATGCCGGTCGTCTGGCCGTACTCGCGCGTGGTCACCTCGACGCTGTGGCCTTGCTCCTGAAGGCGCTCCATGATCGGCCGCAGTACGAGCGGGTGAGCCGCCGCCGTGCAGTCGACCCAGATGCGCACGCCAGCAGCCTAGAGGGGCCGCGGGCGGCGACCTTCCGGCCTAGGCGTGAGCGGGGGCGAGCTGCGAATAGAGCGGGTAGCGATCCATCAGCGACTCGGTGCGCTCCCGAAGCGCATCGCGCTCGGCCTCGAAGCGGTCCGACAGCGCCGTGCAGACGACGTCGGCGATCTCGCGGAGGTCCTCCTCCCCCAGACCGCGGGTGGTCAGCGCCGGGGTGCCGATCCGCAGGCCAGACGGGTTCATCGGCGGCCGCTCGTCGAACGGGATCGCGTTGCGGTTGACGGTGATGCCAACAGCCTCCAGCCTGGATTCGGCCGTCTTGCCGTCGAGCCCGGTCGGCGTCAGGTCGACCAGGACCAGGTGGACGTCCGTGCCGCCCGTCAGCACGTCGATGCCGCCGGCGACGAGGCCCTCGGCAAACGCCTGGGCGTTCGCGATCGTCTGGCGCTGACGGGCCTTGAACGGCTCGCTCGCGGCGATCCCGAGCGCGACGGCCTTCGCCGCGATGATGTGCATCAGCGGGCCGCCCTGCTGGCCGGGGAAGACCGAGCGGTCGACCTCCTTCGCCAGCTCTTCGCGACAAAGGATCATGCCGCTGCGCGGGCCGCAGAGGGTCTTGTGGATCGTGGTCGTCACGACGTCGGCGTGCTCGACGGGGTTCGGGTGCTCGCCCGCGGCGACGAGCCCGGCGAAGTGCGCCATGTCGACCATGAGTCGGGCGTCGATCGAGTCCGCGATCTCCCGGAAGGCGGCGAAGTCGAGCTGCCGCGGGTAGGCGGACCAGCCGGCGACGATGACCTTCGGCCGGTGCTCGCTGGCGAGGCGCTCGACCTCGTCCATGTCGACGAGCATGTCCTCGCGCCGCACGTGGTAGGCGACGACGTGGTAGAGGCGACCCGACACGTTCAGCTTCATGCCGTGCGTGAGGTGGCCGCCGTGGTCGAGCGCCATGCCCATGATCGTGTCGCCGGGGTCGAGCATCGCCATGTATGCGGCGTTGTTGGCCTGGGCGCCGGCGTGCGGCTGCACGTTGGCGTGCTCAGCGCCGAACAGCGACTTCGCGCGGTCGATCGCGAGCTGCTCGGCCACGTCGACCTCCTCGCAGCCTCCGTAGTAGCGGCGCCCCGGGTAGCCCTCCGCGTACTTGTTGGTGAGCACCGAGCCGGCCGCGTCGAGCACGGCCTGGGGCACGAAGTTCTCCGAGGCGATCATCTCCAGGGTGTTCTGCTGGCGGTGGAGCTCGCGGCGCAGCACCTCGGCGATCGCCGGGTCGACGTCGGCGAGCGAGGCGGTCTGGAAGTCGGATGGAAGGTCGTTCATCGTCGCTTTCTTGCGTCGGCGGGGATCTGCGTTGAGGTTGACAGAACTTATGACGGGACGCCGACGGAGCGTTGCTGTGCACCCCACACCTTGACATTTACTGAACGATCGGTTATTTATTGCCCGCCGGACGATCCAGCCACCAAGGAGAAGCACGTATGGCAACCGCCGACTCCATCACCACCCGGGACCGGAGCAGTGACGTCGAGACCGAGGACGAGGCGCTCTCGGTCCTGATGGACGCGGACATCGACAAGGTCATGTCCGGGCTTGACCGGATCGTCGAGGCGGCTCCCTCCTACGAGAAGCTCTTCATGCGCTGGCAGCGCCAGCATTGGTCGACCGAGGACTTCGACTTCACCGTCGACCGCCAGCAGTGGGAGGACCCGGACATGTTCTCCGACGAGGTGCGCCAGTTCCTCGACTTCGGCTTCTCCGAGTTCTTCCTCGGCGAGGAGCGAGTCACGGTGGAGCTGCTGCCGTTTGCGATCGCGGCGCCGACGCTGGAGGCCCAGGCCTTCCTGACCACGCAGATCTCCGACGAGGCGAAGCACGTCGTCTTCTGGGACCGCTTCTATCGCGAGGTCCTCGGCATCGAGGCCTCGGGGCTCAACGCGATGGTCGACAAGCAGCGCTCCGTGGTCAACAAGGAGTGGGAGATCCTCTTCAACGGGATCCTCCACGAGTGCGCCGAGGACCTCCGCAAGGACCCGAAGAACTTCGGCGCGCTGGTCCGCGGCGTAACGGTCTACATGGTCGTCATCGAGGGCATGCTCGCCCTCACGGCGGCGCGGTTCATCATCAAGTCGCTCAAGGAGAACGACTGGTTCCCTGGCTTCACCGCCGGGTTCACAGCGGTCAACCGCGACGAGTCACGGCACGTGGGCTTCGGCGTGAAGTTCCTCGCCGACGCGATCAAGGACGACCAGCGGAACGCCGACATCGTCGTCAGCACGCTCAAGGAGTCCCTGGCAGTTGCGCCGCTCGTCTTCGTCCCGCCGTGGGTCGACGACCCGTACGACTTCCAGACGCCCTTCTACCACTCGTCCGAGATCTTCGCGTACGCCATGAAGGCGCTCTCGAAGAAGCTCGCCGCCATGGGCCTCGACCCGGCGATGCTGGCGGAGGAGGCGCCCGCTTGAGCTCCGGGGTTGCCGCACCGCCGCGCCCCGGCCCGGGGCGGCCGTCAACCGGCGCTCGCGAGCGGATCCTCGCCGCCGGCCTCGAAACCCTGCTCGCGGAGGGCTACGCCGGCCTGACCACCGCCAAGGTCGCGGTGCGGGCCGGCGAGTCCAAGGCCCTCATCGCCTACCACTTCGGCTCCAAGCACGGTCTGGTCTCCGCGGTCGCGCGCGACCTCGGAAACGTGATCACCGCCGAGGTCCTGAACGGGCTTGGGGACGCCGACACCGTCGAGGCGATCGTCAAGGGGACGGTCGACGGCGTCTGGACCATCCTCGGGCGCGACGTCCGCCTCGCCCGTAGCTACTTCGACCTGAACGCCGTCTCCGTGGTCTCCGACGACGTCCGCGCCGTCCTGCGCGAGGTCAAGGAGCGCTGGCGCGAGGTGCTTGCGGAGTTCCTGGCGACGGCGGGCGTGCCGGCGAGGCGGATTCCGGCGGCGTGCGTGTTCCTGATCGCCGGCCTCGAGGGCCTCTCGCTCGAGTGGGTCGAGCGCGGCGCAACGCCCGAGATCGAGCAGGCGAGACGCCTCTACGAGCGCGCCGCTGTCGCGGCGCTCACCGGGCGCTAACCCGCCGAGAGGTGGACCACGATGAATCACTTGCGGGCGGCTGCGCCGCCCAATCACATGCGGGCCTTCGGCCCTTACATGCTCGTTTCGGAGCTAAAGCTCCTCATCCTCAATACTTGCGATCTGGGCGACGCGGCGGGCGTGGCGGCCGCCCTCGAACTCGGTCTCGAGCCAGGTCCTGACGATCTCCTCGGCCAGGCCGGTGCCGACGACGCGGCCGCCGATCGCAAGCACGTTCGCGTCGTTGTGCAGGCGCGCGAAGCGGGCCGTGTAGAGGTCGTTGCAGAGCGAGGCGCGGGCGCCCTTCACCTTGTTCGCCGCGAGCTGCTCGCCCTGGCCGGACCCGCCGAGGACGATGCCGCGCTCCGCGCGGCCCGCCACCACCTCGCGCGCGACCCCGGCGCAGATCGGCGGGTAGTCGACCGGCTCGGTTGAGTCGGTGCCCATGTCGTTCACCTCGTGGCCGAGCTCGGCGAGGAAGGGCTTCAGGTGCTCCTTGAGCTCGTAGCCCGCGTGATCGGAGCCAATCGCGACCTTCATGGCTCGAGCGACGATATCGGCGCCAGCAGTCGCTCGACCTCGTCACGCGGCAGGGCGCCCTCGCGGAGCACCCAGAACTCGCCACTGGCGTCGATGGCCGCGATGTCGATGACGGTGGACGGCATCCCGCTGAGGATGCCGCCGTCGATTGCGAGGTCGACCTCGTTGATGATCTGCGGGGGGGTTTCGACGAAGGACGACGGAGCCGGCTCGCCGCTGCGGTTGGCGCTGGTCTGGAAGATCGGGCAGCTCGCTCCGCTCAGGGGACCCTCGATGAGTCGAACGCCCAGCCGGTTTGGATCCTCCCGACACGCCAGCGGGTAACGGTGCGTGGGGTTGGCCACGACGAGCGTGACCGGACCGGGCATGAGCGCTCCAACCGCGGCCGAGGCGCCCTCACCGAGCTCGCCGAGGAGCTCGCGCATGACGAGGCCGGAGAAGTACATGACCGCCGACGGCTTGCCGTCGTCGCGGCCCTTGATCGCGTGGATGCGCTCGATCGCGGCGGCGTTCAGCGGGTCGCAGGCGAGGCCGTAGAGCCCGTCGGCCGGGAACAACGCGACGCCGCCGGACTGGACGGTGCGCTCGAGGGCGGCGACCGCGGCCGGCGCCCCGTCGCGCGCGATCGAGATCATCGCGGTCACCGGCGGCCGACCACGACGCGCTCGATTCCGGCGAGGTCACGGCGGCGCTCGGTGCGCGCGAAGCCGGCGCCGGCGACCAGGCGCTCCACCTCCGCGGCCTGCCCTGCACCGACCTCGAGCGCGAGCGCTTCGCACTCGGGAGGGGCAGCGAGGAAGGCGCGGATCGGCTGTAGTCCGTCGGGGCCGCCGAGCAGCGCCTCGCGCGGCTCGTACTCGCGGATCTCGGGGGCGAGGGACGCCCAGTCGCCATCGGGCACATACGGCAGGTTGGCCAGGACCAGGTCTGGACGAGTTGTGGGCGCATAGCGCCCAGAGCTCATCAAAACCTCGAACCGAACCTCACCTTCCCCACCCAGCCCGAGGCGCTTCGCATTCGCCTGCGCGACCTCGATCGCCCCGGAGCTGGTGTCAACCCCAACGACCTCGACGCCCGGGAGCTCGTCCGCCAGCGCGAGCGCGATGCACCCCGAGCCAGTCCCAACGTCCAGGACGCTCCGCGGCGCGAGCTCCAGCGCCACCTCGACCAGGATCTCGGTCTCCGACCGCGGGATCAGCACCCGCCGGTCGACTGCCACCTCGATCCGCCGAAAGCCCTTGCACCCGACGATGTACGCCACCGGCTCGCGCCGCACGCGCCGGCGCACGAACTCGCCGAACCGTCGCCCCGCGCCCGCGTCCACCCCCTCCTCGCTGCCCGTGAGCAACGCCGCACGGTCGACGCTGAGCACCTCCGCAAGGAGAACCTCGGCATCCAGCCGCGGACTCTCGACCCCGGCCGCCGCGAGCGCATCGCGCGCGGCCCCGAGGGCCTCGGCAACCCTCCCGGCCGCCACCGCCGGCGTCACTCGCCCGCCGTCTGCGCCTCCAGGCGGGCGCGCTTCTCCTCGGCGGCAAGTGCTTCCGTGAAATCGCGCAGGTGCCCGCCGAGCACCCCCTCGAGGTCGTGCGAGGTGTGCTTGACGCGGTGGTCGGTCACCCGTCCCTGCGGGAAGTTGTAGGTGCGGACCTTCTCCGAGCGCTCGCCGGTTCCGACCTGCAAGCGGCGCTCCGCGGCGATCTCGGCCCGCTGGCGCTCCAGCTCGCGCTCGTAGATCCGGGCGCGCAACACCCGCATCGCCTTCTCGCGGTTCTGGAGCTGCGACTTCTCGTCCTGCATCGAGACGACGATGCTGGTTGGCTTGTGCGTGATCCGCACCGCCGAGTCCGTGGTGTTCACCGACTGCCCGCCCGGCCCGGACGAACGGTAAACGTCCACCTGGAGGTCGTTGGGGTCGATCTCGACGTCCACCTCCTCCGCCTCGGGCAGGACGGCGACCGTGGCGGTCGAGGTGTGAATGCGACCCTGGGACTCGGTCTTGGGCACCCGCTGGACGCGGTGGGTTCCGCCCTCGTACTTGAACACCGAGTAGGCCCCGTCTCCGTGCACTCCGAGCGTGACCTCCTTGAAGCCGCCCACCTCGGCGTCGGACTCGGACAGCACCTCGGTGCTGAAGCCGCGCTCCTCGGCGTAGCGGGTGAGCATCTTGAAGAGGTCGCCCGCGAAGAGGGCCGCCTCGTCACCCCCGGTTCCGGCTCTGATCTCGACGATCACGTCCTTCTCGTCGTTGGGGTCGCGCTCGACCATCGCGAGGCGAATCTCGTCCTCGAGCTCGGCGAGGCGTCGCGGCGCCTCCTCCACGACCTTGCGCAGCTCTGCGTCCTCCCCCGCCTCATCGAGGAGCTCCTGCGCGCCGGCCAGGTCGTCTTGAAGCCGTCGCCACTCCGCGGCGAGCTCGCTGGCGGCCTCGAGCTCGCGGTACTCGCGCCCAACCGCCGCGTACCGCTCGCGGTCCGCGATGACCACCGGATCGGACATCTGCTCCTGGAGGTCGGCGAACCTGGCCTCGACCTGCTCGACGAGCGCCTCGACCATCAAGTCACACCCGAGTTTGGCGAGCGAGGACCAAGCATGGCAAGGACGGAGGGAGCCCAGGTAGCAGCGCTACCTGGGCGACTGAGGACGCAGCCAGGCGCAGGTCCGCAGCCGCCAAAGCGGGGGTGAATTGGTGGTCGCGGCGCTGGCTGCTCGATCATCGTGCGATTGTGACGCGCGCCGTCGCGGCGGCAGGGTTAGGCGACGATCTCGATGTCGGACTCGGCGGCGGCCTCGGGGCTCTCAACCGCCAGCACCGCCTCGAGCGCTGCAATCGCGACGGCCAGGTGCTCGCGATCCGGCTCGCGTGTCGTCAGGTTCTGGAGCATGAGGCCCGGCCACATGAGCGTACGCACCCAGCGCTTGCGCCTGTGCTTGCCCGCGAGCTTTATGACCTCGTAGGAGAGGCCGGCGATGAGCGGGATTCCCAGGATTCGCGAGGCAAGCAGCCAGTACCAGGCGGGCAGTCCGATCGGCGCGAACACGAAGATGGCCAGCACCATCACGATCAACAGGAAGCTCGTACCGCACCGCGGGTGCAGCCGCGAGTACGTCTCCGCGCGGGCGGGCGTCAGCCGGTCGCCGGCCTCGTAGCAGGAGATGGTCTTGTGCTCGGCCCCGTGGTACTCGAACACGCGCTTCATGTCCGGGATCCGGCTGATGACGACCAGGTAGCCGATGAAGATCGTGGTCCGAAGGACGCCCTCCACCAGCCAGAAGAGCAACGACGATCCGAGCTGGTCCTTGATCAGGCTGGTCGCGCCCACGGGAACGACGAAGAACAGCCCGATCGCGAGTACGAGCGAGAGGGCGATGGTGAGGCCCCAGGCGACGCCTCCGATCGGCTCCGCGTCGTCGTCCTCGGCGATCTGGGCGTTGGCGGAGATCGCCAGCGCGCGGAACCCGATCTTCATCGACTCCACGAGGGCGACGACTCCGCGCACGATGGGAATGCGCAGCAGGCGGTGGCGCTTTGCCCAGGCGACGAGCGGCTCGGAGGACGTCTCGATCTCGCCGTCGGGCCTGCGCACGGCGACCGACCACGTCGAGACGCCGCGCATCATCACGCCCTCGAGCACCGCCTGACCGCCCACGGGCGCGTCGCGGTCGGCGACGGGCTTGCCGTCGGGCATCACCGTCGCCTGGATGCACGGGCGCCCGTTCGCCGCCGGGTCCCCGGCGCGCGTCTCCGCCTCCCTCATGGTCGTGATGGCGTCAGCCGCGGCGGCTGCGCGCCGCGCGGCGGCGGAAGCGCTCTACCCGGCCGCCGGTGTCGACGAGCTTCTGCTTGCCGGTGTAGAACGGATGGCACTCCGAGCAGATCTCCACGTGAAGCTCCGGCTCGGTCGAGCGCGTGTAGAACTCGTTGCCGCACGAGCAGCGGACGTGCGAGAGCACGTACTCGGGATGGATTCCGCTCTTCATCGTCTCGATGTTAGCGGGACCGCAAAGGGCTCCCGCGGCGTGCTGGCGCCCACCGCAACTTCCGGGCGTCGGATAGGTTCTAGTCACGAGGGAAGGAGGGATAGATGAAGCCACTCTCGTTTCGCAGGAGGCCGTCGCCCGGGACGGTGATCGCCGTTGTCGCGCTGTTCGTCGCCCTTGGCGGCACGGCGGAGGCCCTGCATGGACATAACTCGGTGAAGTCAGACGACATCGCGAACGGCGCGGTGAAGGGCAAGGACATCGCCGCGAACGCGGTGAAGTCCGGCAAGATCAAGAAGAGCGAGGTGAAGGGCTCCGACATCGGCGCGGGCGCCGTGGGGAGCGCCGAGCTCCGCAGTCGCGCCGTTTCGCCGGCGAAGACCGGTGTGGTGAAGGCCGCCGGCACCGCCTCGTCGAATGCAACGACGGCCGGATCGCCAACCGACCTCGGCGGCCCCGCGGTGACGGTGACCGTCCCCTCCGGGGCCCTTGTCGAGGTCTACGCGAGGGCCGACATATCGGTCACCGGCAACAATTCGGCAAAGGTCGACCTGTTCGAGCCGACGCTGTTCCCAGCCTCACCGCAGATCCTGGGCAGCGGGTCGAACGCGTTCCAGACCAATTACACGACGCCCGGCCCGAGCTTCCAGGGCGGCGTGACCAGCGCGCTGCGCGGCGGCTGGCTGACGTTCGCGGTCCCGGCGGGGACCTACACGTTCTCGCTTCGCTACGAGACGGACGGCGGCACGGCCACGTTCCAGAACCGCGCGCTGTACGTGCGCGTCATCGGCTGAGTCGACAGCGGCGCCGGGGCCTCGTCTCGGCGCCGCTCTCAAGTCGATGCGGGGGCCGACCGCGCCGCCTCGTCGAGCTTCCGCGGATTCGCGGCCAGGAACGGTGCGCGCAGTCACCGGATTGGAGTAGTCGAGCCCGCCTTCAGCGCTTTAGACCGAGTGCGCAGGAACCGATAGAAATGACATGCGACCACCCGCGTCGAGGACGCCTGACATGGTCTCGAGCGCAGCGGGCTCGCGACGCGGGAACGGCCTGCGTCTGAGCTTCGCCGCGCTCTTCGCCGGCCTGGCCGTCTTCTCGGCCCACACGCTCTTCGACATCGGCGGCCAGAGCGCGCTCCTCGATCGCTGGCTCTACGACGCGCTCATGGTCGGGGCCGGGCTCGTCTGTCTCGCGCGCGCGAGGGGCGCCGACGCAGACCGGCTGCCGTGGGCGTTCGTGGCGGCGGGGCTCCTCGCGTGGGCGGCCGGGGACCTCTACTGGAACGCCGCGTTTGCCGACAGCGCGACCGCTCCCGACTTCTCCGGCGCCGACGTCCTGTACCTGGCCTTCTATCCCCTCGTCTGCGCCGGCTTGGTCCTGCTGCTGCGCAACGAGGCGGCGGGTCCCAGTCGCAACGCCTGGCTCGACGGCCTCAGCGGCGGCCTCGTGGTCGCCGCGGTCGCGACGCAGTTCGTCCTCAGCTTCATCGTGCACGAGGGCGGAGCCGACGCCATCACGCTCGCGTACCCCGTTGGCGACACGATCCTCCTCGGCTGCGTGGTCGGGGTGCTCGGCGTGACCTGCTGGCGCGTTTCCCGAGCCTGGGGCATCCTCGTCGCGGCGCTCGCCCTCGCGGCGATCGCCGACTTCATCTACTCCTACCAGGCCGCGGCGGGCACGTACACGGCGGGTGGGCCGCTCGACGTCCTCTGGCCCGCGTCGGCCGTCCTCATCGCCTGGGCGGCTTGGGGGCCGAGCGAGGTCGTCGCGCGCGGGCCGCGGCGGGGTTGGTGGCTCGCCGCGGCTCCGGCGATCTTTGCGGCAGTCGCCTTCGCCCTGCGCGGCTACCAGCGCGCCTTCCACGAGGTGCCGGCTGCCGAGATCCTCATCTGGGCCGCCGTGGCCATGATCTCCCTGCGCCTGGTCCTTGGCCTGATCGAGAACCAGCGACTGCTCGAGCGCACCCGCACGGACCCCCTCACCACGCTCGGCAACCGCCTGAAGCTGGATCGCGACATGTCCAGCCCGGAGGCGGCAGACGAGCCCAGGTTGCTCGCCCTGTTCGACCTCGACGGCTTCAAGCTCTACAACGACACCTTCGGCCATCAGGCCGGCGACATCCTGCTCGCGCGACTCGGCAGGCGGCTCGCGATCAGCGCCCGCAACGCCGGGGGCGAGGCCTACCGGGTCGGCGGCGACGAGTTCTGCGCGCTCCTGCCGTGCGACGGCGATTCCTCCGCCGTCGCGGCTTGCACGATGGCGCTGAACGAACGCGGCGAGGGGTTTGACATCTCGAGCTCGTTCGGGACGGTGACGATCCCGCTCGAGGCGCCGACGCCGGGCGAGGCGCTGGCGATCGCGGACCAGCGGATGTACCAGCAGAAGGACTTTCGCCGCGTCTCCGCCGGCGGGCAGGCGAAGGCCGTCCTCCTGCGGACGCTCTTCGAGCGCCAGCCCGGCGTCCGCGAGCACGTCGTCCTCGTCCGCGAGCTCGCGCTGGGCGTCGGCGAGGAACTGGGCCTTGAGCCCACCGAGCTCCTGGCCCTCGGCCAGGCCGCGGAGCTCCACGACATCGGCAAGGTCGCGATTCCAGATGCGATCCTTTCGAAGCCCGGGCCCCTCGACGACGACGAGTGGGAGATCATCCGCCAGCACACCATCCTCGGAGCGCGGATCCTCTCATCCGCCCCCGCCCTCGTCCCGGTGGCACGCATCGTCCGCGCGAGCCACGAGCGCTGGGACGGCACCGGCTATCCGGACGGGCTGATCGCCGAGAACATTCCGCTGGCGGCGCGAATCATCTTCGTCTGCGAGGCCTACCACGCGATCACGGGGGAGCGGCCCTACCGCAAGCCCCAGTCGCAGGCGGAGGCGCTGGCCGAGCTGCGGCGCTTTGCCGGCAAGCAGTTCGACCCCAAGGTCGTCGACGCCTTCTGCAAGATGATCGCGGCGAACCCGAAGCTTGCAGAGCACACCTTCTCGTACCGGCGCGAGTCGAGCCCGCCGCTGACCTTGGCGAGCACCTAGGCCCCCGCGAGGCCAGCTCTTCGCGAGCTAGACCTCTTGGTAGAGCGGGCCGTCGCCGCCCTCGGGCATGGTCAGGCGCCCGCCCTTGGCATTGATCGCGCCGCACTGAACGCAGTTGGAGGCGGTGACGTGGACGTCGACCGTCGGCTCGCCGCCCGTGAGCTGATCCTCGGGGATCTCGTAGACCTGCGCCGGGCAGAGGTTCACCCACGTCTTCGCCAGCTCTCGCGGGACCTTCTGCTGGATCTTCACGTGGTTGGGCGCGTCGTCGCGCGTGGCGTTACCCGAGAGGAAGACTGAGTCGAGCTTGCCGAAGGTGAGCTTGCCGTCGGGCTTCGGGTAGGACTCGTTGGCCCCGCCGTCGGCCATCTCGATCTCCGTGTCGGGCTCGTACTCCCACTTTCCGCCCGGGAAGAGGCCCTTCGTAGCGATCATCGCGGAGCCGAGCACGCCGGCGACGAAGAAGTTCCTGCCCGACGGGGCGGCGCGCATGTTGCGCGACTCGAAGAGGTCCGCCTCGATCGCCGACTTCTTGACCCGCTCGTCGTAGCCGTCGAGGTTGACGGAGTCGTTCTTCAGCGCATCGAAGATTGCGTCGGCCGCGTACATGCCCGCGTACATCGCGTAGTGGACGCCCTTCAGCGTCGAAATGTTGACCATGTTCGCGGCGTCGCCGGCGATCGCCATGCCGGGCACGCTCAGGCTGCGGGGCAGCGAGAAGTAGCCGCCGGAAGGGATCGTCTTTGCCCCCCAGGCGACGCGCTCGCCGCCCTCGAGCATGTCCTTGATGAACGGGTGCGTCTTGAGCTGTTGGAGAAGGTCGTGGACGGAGAGCGTCGAGTCGGTGTAGTCGAGGCCGACAACGAGGCCGATGCAGAGCTTGTCCTCGCCCATGGGGTAGATGAAGCTGCCGCCGAACTCGCTCAGCTTCGCCCGTTTGCGAAGCGGCCAGCCCAGGGTGTGGATCACGCGATCGAGCGGCTTTTCGACCTTCCAGACCTCCTTGACGCCGAGCTCCCAGCGCACCGGCAGCGAGCCGTGGAGGTCGAAGTAGTCGAGCGCGGCCTGAGTCAGGTGCGCGAGGGTTCCCTCGGCCAGGAGGGTGTGTTTGGCGACCAGGTCCGATCCGGGCTCGAAGTTGCCGAGCTCCTCGCCGTCCCTGCCGCGGCCGCGGTCGCCGGAGCGGATGCCGCGGACGATGCGATCGGAGACCAGGAGCTTGTCGGCCACGGTCTCGGTGAGGATGTAGGCGCCCTTCTCCTCGGCCTTCTCGGCGAGGAACCGCGAGAGCTTCGACACGGAGATCACGTAGTTGCCGTGGTTGCGGAAGTTTGGCGGCTCGGGCTTGAGCGGGAGCGCCGCCTTCTTGGTCAGGAGATAGACGGCGTCCTTGGTGACCTCCTGGTAGGCGAACGGCCAGTCGGAGGGTTCGAGGTCCGGGAAGAGCTCCCGCATCGCGTCGGGCTTCATGTTCGCCCCGCTCAGGGCGTGGGCGCCGCAGACCTTGCCCTTCTCCACCACGGCGACCGGCACCTCGCCGAGGCTCTCCATTAGCTCCGGCTCGTCCGCCAGCAGGTCGAGAAGCCGGTTGGCGCATGCCAGTCCGGCCGGACCGCCACCAACGATCGCGACGCCGACCTCGATCCGCTCGTCCTCGGGATCGGTGGGCTCGGCGATCAGGCTGCCCTCGTCGAACGGGGGCGGGAAATCCTTCGGCTCGACGGCCGCTCCGGACGGGGTCACCTTCGCTCAGCCGCCCTTCTTCGCCTTGATGGCCTCGGTCAGCTTGGGCATGATCTTGTGGAGGTCGCCCACGACGCCGAGGTCGCAGAACTCGAAGATCGGCGCGTTTTGGTCCTTGTTGATCGCGAGGATGTTCTCGGAGTTCTGCATGCCGACCTTGTGCTGGATCGCGCCGGAGATGCCCGCGGCGAGGTAGAGCTTCGGCGCGACGGTCTTGCCCGTCTGGCCGATCTGCGCCGCGTACGGGTACCAGCCGGCATCGACCACGGCGCGCGTAGCCGCGACGGCGCCGCCCATGGCTCCGGCGAGGTCCTCGGCGAGCTTGAAGTTGTCGGCCTCGCCGAGACCGCGCCCGCCGCCGACCAGGATGTCGGCGTCCTCGATGTTGACGTCGGCGCCGCGCTGCTCACCGCGGGTGACCATGCGGGCCTTCGACGACCACTCGGACAGGTCGACCTCGATGTCGACGACCTCCGCCGCGCCGTCGCCGGACTCGTTGACGTCGAACGCGTTGAGGCGGCCGATGATGATGCCGGGCTCGCCGACGTAGCCGACGTCGACGATGGCCGAATCCTGGAGGACCGGGCGCTCGGCGACGAGCTTGCCGCCGTCGACCTTCACCGCCGTGACCTCCATGGTCACGCCGGCGTTGAGGCGCGCGGTGAGCCCTGCGCCGATCTCGAAGCCGAGCAGGCCGCCGCCGAACAGGGCGTAGTCGTAGCCGTTCTCGCCGATGACCTTCGCCATCACGTCGACGATCGGCTGCGCGAGGCCGTCGGAGACCGCCTTGGCGCGGAAGACCTTCTTGGCGCCGTAGGAGCCGAGCGAAGCGCAGGCGTCGTCGGCGACGTCGCCCACCACCGCCACGGCGGCCTCCGAGCCGAGCTCGCCGGCGAGCTTCGCGGCCTCCGAGATGGCGCCCAGGGAGTTCTTGTTGAAGTTGCCCTCGTCGTCGTGGAGGGCGTAGACCAGGATCCCGGACATATTTAGATCAGCTTCCTTTCGTCCAGCCAGGCGACGATCTTCTCGACCGTCTCGTTGGTGTCCTCGTCCTCGATGATCTCCCCGGCCTCCTTGGCGGGCGGCGGGTTGATCGCCAGGACCTTGGTCTTCGAGCCGGCTTCGCCGACCTCGCCGGCGTCGATGCCGACGTCGCTCGTCCCGTGAGACTCGAGCGGCTTCTTCTTCGCGCCCATGATCGCCTTCAGCGAGGGGTAGCGGGGCTCGTTGATGGCGTCGCCGACGGAGATCACCGCCGGCAGGTCCACCTCGACCGTGTCGTAGCCGTATTCGGCCTGGCGCTCGCAGGTGAGCTTGCCCTCGGCGACGTCGATCTTGATGACCTGCGTCAGCGAGGGCATCTTCAGGTGGTCCGCGACCACGGCGCCGATCGTGTAGCACTCGCCGTCATCCGACTGCTGCCCGAGGAGGACGAGGTCGGGCGACTCGGACTCGAGCACCTTGGCAAGGGCGTAGCCGGTCGCGCAGACGTCCGATCCCTCCAGGGCGGCGTCGCTCAGGTGCACGGAGCGGTCGGCGCCGAGGGCGACCGCCTTGTGGAGGGCGCGGACCGCCGACTCGGGGCCCATGGTCACGGCGACGATCTCGTCGACCTCGGCCGCACCGCCCTCGCGGATCTGCATCGCGGCCTCGATACCGTGGGTGTCGAAGGGATTGAGGTTCTTCTCGCCCGAGCGGTCCAGCCGCTTCGTCGAAGAGTCGATCCGCTTCTGCACGGCGGCGTCGGGAACCTCCTTCACCAGGCAGCAAATCTTCAAGTCCTAGGCCTCCTTACGCGTTCTTGCGACCGGCGGATGAGCGGGGCCGGCCGCGGCGGGCGGGAATCTTAGCGTCCTGCCCCGGCAGTTGACTGACCAGTCAATCGATACCCGGGAAGGCCCGCGGTAAACCGCCCGGAAACGGCTTCGCTATGCCGACTTCGCGGTGACCGCCTCGCGCACGAAGTCGACGATCTCGTCCGTCGACGCGCCCGGGGTGAACACCGCGGCGACGCCGAGCTCCTTGAGGTCCGGAACGTCGTCCGCGGGGATCGTCCCGCCGACGGTGACGACGACGTCCTCGGCGCCTTCGTCCCGAAGCAGGGAGAGCACCTTGGGCACCAGCGTCATGTGGGCTCCGGACAGGATCGAGAGGCCGACGGCGTCGGCGTCCTCCTGCACGACCGTTGCCGCGATCTGCTCCGGAGTCTGGTGAAGGCCGGTGTAGATGACCTCCATGCCGGCGTCCCGGAGGGCGCGCGCAATGATCTTGGCGCCGCGGTCGTGCCCATCCAGCCCGGGCTTGGCGACCACGACCCTGATCTTGCGGCCGCCGCCGGCGTCGTTCATGGCGGTGAGCCTAGATCATCGATTCTGCGCGGGCGATCCCGGCTTCTCCGTGACACCCACCGGGATCCTCATGGTGAACGTCGACCCCTCCCCCTCCGCGGTCTGGACCTCGATGGTCCCCCCGTGCGCCTCGACGATCGCGCGGGCGATCGGCAGGCCAAGGCCCACGCCCTGGCCGGGGGCCTCGACCGTCTCGGGGCCGCGGTAGAAGCGCTCGAACAGGCGAGGGACCGTGTCGGCCGGGATTCCGGCGCCCGTGTCCCAGACCTCGAAGACGACGGTCTCCTCGCTCTCGCGGACCCGCACTCCGGCCCTGCCGCCCTCGCGGGTGAACTTGATGGCGTTGGAGAGCAGGTTGTCGAGCGCCTGGGTCATGCGGCCCGCATCCCCGCGGGCCGGGGCCGACCGCGGCACATCCACGTAGAGCCTGATTCCGACGGCGGCGGCGGCCGGCTCGGCCGTGTCGATCGCTTGCTGGGCGATCTCGGCGGCGTCGTAGTCGGAATGCTGGAGGCGCAGCATGTCCGCCCCGAGCCGGGCGGCGAACAGGAGGTCGTTGACCAGGCGAAGCAGCCGCCGCGAGTTGCGGTCGGTCGTCTCGAGCGCCTCGAGGCGCTCGCCCGGCTCGATCTTCTCCAGGCCCTTCGCGTCGGCGAGGAGCATGTCCACGTAGCCGACGATCGACGTCAGGGGGGTCCTGAGCTCGTGCGAGACCTGCGCGAAGAAGGCCTCTCGGCCCTGCGTCTCCTCGGCCGCCTTCTCGATCCGCTCCTCGAGCACGTCCGCCATGCGGTTGAAGGCCGCCTCGAGGGCCGCAAGGTCGCGGTCCGTCGCCCGTTCCGGCACCCGGGCGGTCAGGTCTCCCGCCCCGAAACGCGTCGCCGCCACGGTCAGGGCCCGCGCCGTGCGGCGCGCCTGCAGTCCCGTTCCGATGCGCCCGAACCCGCGCACGTCACGACTCTATGACGCGCGGGGGCGAATGGAGTCCGAGACGCGCCTAGAGGTTGAGCGCGGACGCGACGAGCGAGATCACGACGATCAGCGCGGTCACCGCGAGCAGCAGCCCGACGAGGGCGATGAAGTAGGCCTTCATGCCCCGTTCCTCGCCGCCGCCGCCCTCTTGCACCGGCTCGCTCTCGTGATCGATGTGCCGCCCGCCCTCTTCGCTGGCGCGAAGACGGGCGGCCGCCTCCGCCTCCTCCAGCGTCGGATGGTTCGTCAGCGCGACGTTCTCGCCCTCGCGCACGACGTCCCAGCCGTCGACATCACTCGGAGCGACGATCAGGTCTGAGTCCGGATCGGGCATCAGTCGGTAAGTACCCCGGCCCGAAAGGGCGAAAACTCCGCTCGGGCGCCTGCCCGGCTAGAAGACCGGCTGCTCGGTGAAGGTTCCGAAGACCTCTTGGAGGGCGAGGACCATCTCGCCCTCCGACACTCGGGCACGAGCGGCGTCCATGATCGCCGGCATCAGGTTCTCGTCCCGGGCCGCGGCCTCCTTGATGGCGCCGAGCGACCGCTCGACCGCGCCTGAGTCGCGCGCCGCTCGCGTCGCCTGCAGGCGATCCGCCTGGCGCCTCTCGACGGCCGGGTCGGGCCGGTGGATCGCCGGCTCCCGCTCGCCCTCCTGGCGGTAGGAGTTGACGCCGACGACGATCCGCTTCGCCTGGTCGACCTCCTGCTGGTAGCCGAACGCGGCGTCGGCGATCTCGCGCTGCGGAAAGCCGCGCTTGATCGCCTCGACCATGCCGCCGAGCTCGTCGATGCGAGCGAAGTACGAGTAGGCGGCCGCCTCCATGGAGTCGGTCAGGGACTCGACGAAGTAGGCGCCGCCGAGCGGGTCGATCGTGTTCGTCACGCCGGTCTCGTGGGCGATCACCTGCTGGGTCCGCAGGGCGACGTTCACCGCCTCCTCCGTTGGCAGGGCGAGCGCCTCGTCGTAGGAGTTCGTGTGCAGGGACTGCGTGCCACCGAGGACGCCCGCCAGGGCCTCGATCGCCGTCCTGACGATGTTGAGGAGCGGTTGCTGCGCGGTGAGCGAGACCCCGGCGGTCTGCGTGTGGAAGCGCATCCGCATCGACTCGTCCTTCCGCGCGCCGAAGGTCTCGCGAAGCTCCCGGGCCCAGATGCGGCGCGCCGCCCGGTACTTCGCGATCTCCTCGAAGAAGTCGATGTGTGCGTTGAAGAAGAAGGAGAGCCGGGGCGCGAAGTCATCGACGTCGAGGCCGCGCTCGATCGCGCGCTCCACATAGGTGAGGCCGTCCTTCAGGGTGAACGCCAGCTCCTGCTGAGCGGTCGAGCCGGCCTCGCGAATGTGGTAGCCGGAGATCGAGATCGGATGCCAGCGCGGCATCTTGGCCGTGCACCACTCGATCATGTCGGTCACGAGCCGCATCGCGGGCTCGATCGGGAAGCACCACTCCTTCTGGGCGATGTACTCCTTGAGGATGTCCGTCTGGATCGTCCCGCCGAGGGCCGCGGGCGGGATCCCCTTCTCCTCGGCCGCAACGACGTAGAAGGCGAGCATGATCGCCGCGGGGGCGTTGATGGTCATCGAGACGGTGACCTCGTCGAGCGGGATGCCGTCGAAGAGCGTCTCCATGTCGTCGACGGTGTCCACCGCCACGCCCTCGACCCCGACCTCTCCGAGCGAGCGCGGGTGGTCGGAGTCCAGACCCATCAGGCTGGGCATGTCGAAGGCGGTCGAGAGCCCGGTCTGCCCGTGGTCGAGCAGGTAGCGAAAGCGCTCGTTGGTCTCCTCGACCGTGCCGAAGCCCGCGAACTGCCGCATGGTCCACAGGCGCCCGCGGTACATCGAGGGGTAGACGCCGCGCGTGAAGGGGTACTCGCCGGGCAGGCCGATGTCGCGGTCCGGATCGGTGTCGGCTAGGTCCTCGGGTGTGTAGAGAGGCTCGATGGGCTCCCCGGACACGGTCTCGAAGAGCGCCTCGCGCTCAGGGGTCTTGGCGTACGCCTCCTCGCGCCACTGGTGGGCGCGGCGCGGCGCTTCCGGCTCCACGGCCATGGGGAAAGTCTAGGCCGAGGCGGGGGGGACGGGAGGTGCTCGGCTCCCCTCCCCCGGAAGACTTGACCGAGGCTAGCGAACCTCAGTCACGGCGCCTGGCACCGGCGGCCACCGCCACGGCGATCACCACGGTTCCGATCGCAGCGCCGGTGGCCAGCCGCCGCCCAAGCTTCTCGAATCGCATCACGCGCCAGCCCTCGGCTCGCGCGACCGCCAGGAGCGCCGCGTCGGGATTGACGACCACCGGGTTGCCGACCGCGCGGAGCATCGGCAGGTCGGACGCCGAGTCCGAGTACGCGTAGGACGACTGGAGATCGATGCCGAGCTCCGCCGCGAGCCGCTCCATGGCGGCCACCTTGCCCTTGCCGTACATGAACGGACCATCGAGCTCGCCCGTGAACGCGCCGTCGCGGATCTCGTAACCGGTGCCGATGCCGCCATCCATCTCGAGCTCACGCGCCAGCTCCTCGACGACATAGTGTCCGGCGGCGCTGACGATGAACGTCGGCCGCCCGGCGGCGTGATGGCCGCGAACCTCATCGAGCATCTCCGGATAGATGCGCGGGAGGACGCCCTCGATGACGGCGGGGCCGAGATCCTCGAGGTCGCTGACGGCCATGCCGGAGACGACGTCGCGCACCTGGCCCATCACCTGGGCCGCCGCCTCGTCGCTCGCGCCGCGCAGCCGGTAGCGGAGGTGGTCCACTGCCCAGCGCGCGAGCAGCCGCCTCGGGAAGAGCCCGGCGCGGGTCGAGACCGCCGCCCAGACCATGCCGGACGAGCCGGCCATGAGCGTCTTGTCCAGGTCGAAGAACGCTGCCGGCCGGCCGGCGGCCGCGACGTCCCGCACTGCCTCCGGACTAGCCGCCGGAGACCTCCAGGACGATGGCGTCGCCCTGACCGCCCCCGGAGCAGATCGCCGCGCAGCCAAGGCCGCCGCCGCGCCTGCGCAGCTCGTGGATGAGCGCGCCGACCAGGCGGGCACCGGAGGCGCCGATCGGGTGCCCCAGCGCGATCGCGCCGCCGTTGACGTTCACCTTCTCGTCGTCGACTCCGAGCATCCGGATGGAGTTGAGCGCCACCGAGGCGAAGGCCTCGTTGATCTCCCAGAGGTCGACGTCGGCGGGCGTCTTGCCGATCTTGCCGAGCGCCTGTTCCGCCGCCTTCGCCGGAGTCCGGGCGAGATACGGGAAGTCGTCGGCCACCGCGCCGTAGGCGAGGACCTTGGCGAGCGGCTCCTTGCCGTTGGCCTGGGCCCAGTCCTCGGAGGCGATCACCACGGCGGCACCGCCGTCGTTGACGCCCGGGGAGTTGCCCGCGGTGTGGGTGGCGTCAGGGCCGCCGATGGCGGGCAGCTTGGCCAGGGTCTCGAGGTTGGTGTCGGGGCGGATCGCCTCGTCGGCGCTGACTTCGCGCTCCTCCTTCTTCACCTTCACGGTCACCGGCGTGATCTCCTCCGCCAGCAGGCCCTCGTCGGTGGCCTTGGCAGCGAGCTCGTGGGAGCGGACGGCCCAGCGGTCCAGGTCGGGGCGCGTGATCTCCAGCTCGTTGCCGACCTCGCTTGCCTCGTTGATCATCTGCTCGCCGGTGAACGGGTTGGTGAGGCCGTCGTGGGTCATCGAGTCGATCGCGGTGACGTCCCCCATCCGGAACCCGAAGCGGGCTCCCGGCAGGAGGTACGGGGCGTTGGACATCGATTCCATGCCGCCCGCGACGCCGATCTCGACCTCACCGGCGCGGACCCCGAGATCGGAGACGCCGACGGCCCGCATCCCCGACGCGCAGACCTTGTTGATGGTCTCGGAGGGGACCTCCTTGGGGATCCCGGCCTTGATCTGCGCCTGCCGCGACGGGATCTGCCCCTGGCCGGCCTGGAGAACCTGGCCGAAGACGACCTGCTGCACCTGCTCGGGATCGATGCCGGACCGCTCCAGGGCAGCCGTGATCGCGGTGCTCCCCAGTTCCGTCGCGTCGAGGGAGCTGAGGGCGCCCCCCATCTTCCCGAGCGGCGTGCGGGCGGTCGCGAGGATCACGGAATTCGACATCGGAAGCCTTTCTTGGTCGGGTCGGCGGCGCTGGGCCGGGCCCGGAACGATAGATAAGGTGAGCCGCGTGCAGGTCGAGGTCACGCAGAAGGCGGTCGCCGAGACCGAGGCGGACGTGCGTGTCATCGGCCTCAGCGAGGGCCAGGAACTGCCCTCCGAGCTCGCCTCGGCGCCTGGAGCGGAGGATGCGAAGGCCACCTTCAAGCGGGCCACGCTGCTGCGTCCCGAGGGCGATGCGCGCTGGCTGGTTATCGGTCTCGGCGCTCGTGAGGAGCTCGACGCGGAGCGGATGCGGGTCGCCGCCGCGGTCACGACGAAGGCGGCAGGCCTCTACGCAGCGACATCGATCTCCTGGACCGTTCCCGATGGCCGCGCGGACTTGGCCGCAGCGATCGTCGACGGCACGGTGCTGACCTCGTTCCGGTTCGACGAGTACAAGACGACCGATCGCGACGACCCCGAGCCGGCCGCGCTCGACACCCTCCTTCTCGCGGGCCTTGAATCCGATGCCGGCGACGACGTGGAGGCGGCCCGGGTGGCGGCGGAGGCCGAGAACCGCGCTCGGGTGCTTCAGAGCCGTCCCGCCAACGACCTGAAGCCGGACGACCTCGCCGAGCGCGCCCGCGAGATCGCGGCCGAGCGGGAGGGCATCGAGGTGACCGTTCTGGACCGCGCCGAGATCGCGCAGCGCGGGATGGGCGGCCTCGTCGCCGTCTCGAGCGGCTCGGACGCCGAGCCCCACCTGATTGCGCTGCGGTACCGAGGCGGCTCGGGAGAGACGGTCGGCTATGTCGGTAAGGGAGTCACATTCGACGCCGGCGGCATCTCCATCAAGCCCGCGGCCGGCATGCACGAGATGAAGATGGACATGTCCGGGGCCGCCGCCGTCCTCGAGTCCTTCGCCGCGATCGCGGAGCTCGCGGTCCCGATCAATCTCGTCGCCGTCGTCCCGACCACCGAGAACATGCTGAGCGGCAACTCCATGCGTCCCGGCGACATCATCACCCAGCTGAACGGCAAGACGGTGGAGATCAACAACACCGACGCCGAGGGCCGGCTGATCCTCGCCGACGCGCTCACCTACTGCCGCCGGGAGCTCGGCGCCGACCGCATCGTCGACATCGCCACGCTGACGGGCGGTGTGGTCGTCGCACTCGGCTCCACGTACGCGGCGCTCGTCGCCAACGACGACGAGTGGGCCGCGGCGGTGGAGGCGGCCGGGCAGGCCACGGGGGAGCTCGCCTGGCGCATGCCTCTGCACGCCGAGTACAAGGAGCTGACGACGGGCAAGGTTGCCGACCTCACCAACCTCGCCTCGAAGCGCAAGGCCAGCACGCTCTACGCGGCGTCGTTCCTGGAGGAGTTCGTCGACGACGTCCCCTGGGCTCACCTCGACATCGCCGGAACCGCGTGGGACACGGGCCGCGAGTACGTCGGCTCGGGCCCGACGGGGTTTGGCGTGCGCCTACTCGTCGAGCTCGCACGCGGACTCGCCTAGAGCGCCAGCAGGCGGATCAGCCGCAGCGCCAAGGCGCGGTCGCCGTCGATGGTCACCTTGCCGCGCGAAAGCCGCAGGAGCGCCCCGAGGCCGTCGATGCGGGCCGGGTTGGGGATGCCGAGCACGTTTGGCGCGGTCGCCAGGTGGACGATGTCGGGCAGGCGGCCGCTGACGGCCAGATCGGGCGTCTCCACGTCGCCGTCGGAGACTTCGATCAGCCCGTCGCCGAACTCGAGATGGAGCGGGGAGAGGTCCTCGGCGAAGCGGAACACCACGTCGCCGCGCAGCGTCGCGGCCACGCGTGGGCGGCGCTCCACTCCCCGCTCGACCCAGATGAAGAGGCTCGGCGCCACGCCATCCCCGCGGCGACGGCCCATGCGAACCTCGATCTCCGCCAGCGCTTCCCGCCGGCGGCGTCGCCTCCCGGACGCCGGCGCCTTGGGTCCGTTGGCCATCGCGCGCCATCGTAGAGCCGCTCCGTAAGATCGCCCGCCATGGACTTCGGCCTCACCGACGAGCAGCGCCTGATCCGCGACACCGTGCGCGACTTCGCGCGCCAGGAGGTGGCGCCCGTTGCCGAGGAGCTCGACCGCACCAAGGCGTTCCCCTATGAGATCGTCGCCAGGCTCGGCAAGCTCGGGCTCATGGGGATCCCCTTCCCCGAGGAGTACGGAGGCGGTGGCGCCGACACGCTGTCGTACGCGCTGGCCGTCGAGGAGCTGGCGCGGGTGGACTCCTCCGTCTGCATCACCCTTGCAGCCCACACGTCGCTCGGCACCATGCCGATCTACCTTTGGGGCACGGACGAGCAGAAGTCGGAGTGGCTGCCCGCGCTCTGCGCCGGCGAGAAGCTCGCTGCGTTCGGCCTGACCGAGCCCGAGGCCGGCTCGGACGCCGGCAACACCCGCACGCGGGCGAGCCTCGACGAGGGCGAGTGGGCGATCGACGGCGCCAAGCAGTTCATCACCAACTCCGGCACGGACATCAGCGGCTGCGTGACGATCACCGCGGTCACCGGCGGCGAGGACGGCGCGCGCGAGATCTCGAACATCATCGTCCCGAACGGCACTCCCGGCTACCAGCCCGGCGAGCCCTATCGCAAGATGGGCTGGAACGCCTCGGACACGCGCCCGCTCAGCTTCGCCGACTGCCGGGTGCCGGAGGGCAACCTCCTCGGCCGCCGCGGCGAGGGGTTCAAGCAGTTCCTGCACATCCTCGACGGAGGGCGGATCGGCGTCGCCGCGATGGGCGTCGGGCTGGCGCAGGGCGCGCTCGACGAGGCGCTCGCCTACGCGAAGGAGCGCCAGGCGTTTGGCAAGCCGATCTCGCGCTACCAGGCCATCCAGGCGAAGATCGCCGACCTCTCGGCCGAGATCGAGGCCGCCCGCCTGCTCACCTACAAGGCCGCGCTCGAGAAGGACCGGGGCGAGTCGTTCACGCTGACCGCGGCGCAGGCGAAGCTGAAGACCGGGCGGCTGGCCGTACGGGCGACCGAGGAGGCCGTCCAGATTCACGGCGGCTACGGCTACATCGAGGAGTACCCCGTGTGCCGCTTCTACCGCGACGCCAAGATCCTCACCATCGGCGAGGGCACCGACGAGGTGCAGCAGATGGTGATCGCCCGTCAGCTGGGCTGCTGACCAGGCGACCGAGGTCGGCTACGCCGGGCGGGCGGTCGGCCCGGTGCCGTCGCGGCCGGCGAGGTCCGCCGCGCGGCCGGCGGGGCCGTCGATCCCGTAGTGGGCGAGCAGCGCCAGCTCGTCGGCCTTGCTCAGCGACCTCCCGGGGCTCGCCTTGGGCGAGTTGCGGATGTGGTCGGCGTCGAACGGCACCCAGACCCTGCCGGCGGCGCCGACGGCGTCGCGGGCGGGCACCAGCGCGCGCTGGCCGAAGCGGCCGAAGCGCACGAGCAGCCACTCGACGCTGTCCGTGGCGTCGTCGATGAGCGTGCCCTCGACGCGACCGACCTGGGCGCCGGCACGATCGTCCAGCTGCAGCCCGGACCAGGCCGCGCTCGCCTGCGGTGACGTGGTCGCCTCAGCCATCGGCGTCCGTTTCTAGCAACTCGCGGGCGGCCGTTGCCGGATCGATCTCGCGTTTCACAACGCGGTCGAGAAGGCCCGCCCACTCGGGATCGCGTTCCGCCCGCTCGGTGAGCTCGCGCCGCAGCCGCGAGACGGCGATGCCGAGGACCTCGGCTCGCAGGTTGCGCGCCCGGCGCTCCGCGAGCATCCCCTCCCCCTCCAGGTGCTCGCGGTGCGAGTCGACCGCGTCCAGGAGCTCCTCGATGCCGGTTCCCTTCGTGGCTTCGGTGCGGATCACGGGCACCCGCCAGCTGCGCTTCGGACCGATCGCGAGCACCGAGCGGATCTCGCGGACCATCGTGTCCGCCAGCGGGTGCTCGCACTTGTTGACGGCGATGACGTCGGGAATCTCCATCACGCCTGCCTTCAGCGCCTGGATCGAGTCGCCGGAGCCCGGCATGAGCGCGAGAATGATCGTGTCGGCGTGGTCGACAACGTCGACCTCCGCCTGGCCGACGCCGACGGTCTCGACGAGGACGTCGTCCTTGCCGGCGGCATCCATCAGCAGCGCAGCCTGAAGCGCCGCCTCCGCAAGACCCCCGAGCGAGCCGCGCGTCGCCATCGACCGGATGAAGACGCCGGGATCGAGAAAGTGATCGGAGAGCCTGATGCGGTCGCCGAGGACGGCGCCCTGCGTGAACGGGCTCGAAGGGTCGATCGAGAGCACGCCGATCTCGCGGTCGCGCGCCCGGAGCTCCTTCGTCATCGCGCCGATCAGGGTGCTCTTGCCAACGCCCGGCGGGCCGGTGAGCCCGATGACCCGAGCCTTCCCGGTGTGGGGAAAGAGCTCCGCCACGAGCTCGTCGCCGTCAGGGTCGCGGTTCTCGACCAGGGTTATGGCCCTCGCCAGCGCGCGGCCCTCACCCGCGAGCACGCGCTCGGCCAGCGACTTGGAGGCCGTCTCGGTCACTGCGGCCGGAGTCTAGAGTCCGAGCATCCATGATCGAGACCGTCCGGTTCCTCGCCCGCAGGCGGATGCTGACGCCCAAGTACGCGCAACTTCTCTGGCGGTATCTGTGGCGCCGCTTTCTGACACCCGCCGGCTGGCGCTGGGAGACCAACGGGCCGGTCTTCTTCGGCAGGGGGCTCGAGCTGCAGATCGCGAAGCGCGGGAGGGTCAGCTTCGGCCGCTTCGTATGGATCGGGGACGGCACCAAGATCCGCTGCCACGAGGGCGTAGTCGAGATCGGGCAAAAGACGGTGATCGGGCAGGAGTGCACGATCTCCGCCTACCAGCGGGTGCGAATCGGCGAGCAGTGCGTGATCGCCGACCGGGCGATGTTCATCGACTTCGACCACGGGATGGTGGAGGTCGAGCGCCCGATCCGGGTCCAGGGGATCTACAAGCGCGACGTCGAGGTCGGCTCGAACGTCTGGATCGGCTACGGCGCCAGCGTCCTGCGCGGCGCGCGCGTCGGCGACAACTCCGTGCTCGGCACCTACACCGTGATCACCCGCAGCGTTCCCGCGAACGCCGTCGTCGCCGGGATCCCGGCGCGAATCCTGCGGATGCGCGAAGCGCCGCGGAGGCTCCGCTGGCCGAACCCGGTCGAGCCCGTGGGCGAGGGAGTCCTCGAGCCCGAGGGGGAGCTGCTCAGGTAGCCACGGTCCGGGACGGCGCGAGCTCTGTGTAAAGCGCCCGCGTGGCCTTGGCCACGTCGGCCCAGTCGAAGCGCAGGACGTGCTCGTGCGCCTCGGCGACCAGGCGGTCCCGAAGCTCGGAGTCGGTTAGCACGCGAATCGCCACCTCGGCGAGGGCCTCGGGGTCGCGGGCGGTGAAGCGCAGTCCGGCCTCCTCGTGCGGGACGACCTCGCGCAGGCCGCCGGTGTCGGCCACGATGCACGGGCAGCCCGAGGCCATCGCCTCGAGCGCGACGAGCCCGAACGGTTCGTAGATCGAGGGGACGACGCAGACGTCGGCGATCCGGTAGAGCGAGTGCAGGACGTCGTCGCCGATCCAGCCCAGGAAGGTCCCCTGCTCCATGAGCCCGAGCTCCTGCGCCTGGCGGCGGAGCTCCTCCTCGTGCGTGCCCGAGCCGGCGACCAGGAACCGCGTCCCCGGCGCGCGGGCGATGACGGCCGGCATCGCCTCGAGCGCGAGCTGGAAGCCCTTCTCGTAGACCAGCCGGCCGAGGAGCAGGACGAGCCGCTCGTCGGGCGCGGCGAACTCCGAGCGCAGGCGGCGCAGCTCGGGCTCGTCGTGAGGGCGAAGGTCGCCGGGGTCGATCCCGTTCGGGATCACGGTGATCCGCTCCTCGTCGACCCCGAAGATGTCCGCGATCTGCTCCCGCATGTAGACGGAGCACGCGATCACCCGGTCCGCGCGGTTGGTCACCCAGCGCTCGACTCCATGGATGTACGACTGCGGGTGCTTGTCCACCCAGCCCTGGTGGCGGCCATGCTCGGTGGCGTGGATCGTGGTCACCAACGGCGCGTCGAAGCGGCGGGCGAGATGGTCGCCGGCCATCGCCACGAGCCAGTCGTGGCCGTGGACGACGTCGAAGTCGTAGCGGTCCCCGAGGTCGACCCCAGCCGCGAGCATGTCGGAGTTCATCCGCTCCACCCAGGCGACGAACTCGCCGAGGTCGCTGGGGCGCTTCGGCTCGAGCACGCGATGGATCCGCACGCCCGCCACCTCGTCCTCGGCCGGGGACTCCTCCCCACCGCGGGTGAGGACGTGGACGTCGATGCCGCACTCGACCAGCCCCTCGGAGACCTTGCGCACGTGACGCGCCAGTCCGCCCTCGATGAGCGGCGGGTACTCCCAGGTCAGGATCAGGGCGCGGGTCGGTATCAAGGTTCGAGTAACGGCGCCAGGCTCAGGTCCGGCGCGAGGTTCCTGAGTCGCCCCTCGGTTGGAGCGGCTGAGTGTATGGCCTCGAGCATGGCCCGGGCGTGGTCGGTGGCACGCTGGTACGGGTAATCGCCGGCCTGCCGGCGCTGGTCCAAGAACGCCCAGTCGCTCGCCTGAAGGGCCAGCAGCTCGCGCGTCGCCCGCAGCGCCGCCGGGCCGTCGAGCCCGTCGTCCAGAGCGCCGAGGAGCCGCAGCTCGAGGCGCCTGGCGGCCCGGGCGAGGTCCGCCACCTCCGGCGAGCTCCAGGTGCGGAGGTCCTTGCCCTCGCCCCAGGTCGAGGCGAGCAGGGGCCGCCCCTCCGCCCGGTGCCGCGACGCCGCGTCCGCGAGCGTGACGAGCTCGATTCCGTGTGCCGCGGCCCTGTCCAGGACCGCGGCCAGCCAGTCGGGCCCCTCCCACCACCAGTGGCCGAGGAGCTCGGTGTCGATCGCGAAGACCACCAGACCCCGCTTCCCGCGCTCCGCGCTGAACCGATCCAGGCGCTCGGCGACCCCGGCGAGGAACTCATCGGCCTGCCGCCGCGCGGACGCGGCGGCCGCGGCGGGGTCATAGGGCCCGCCGGCGATCGACCACGGGCGGGCGCCGCGAAGGGACTGCCGGTGGAAGTCGCGGTGGGCGGGGTCGGACGGGTACCCGTCGAGCGACCAGAGCCAGGCGACCGCCTCCCAATCGATCGGAAACGCCACGGGCCCGCCCTCGGTGGCCATCGGCGCGAGCGCCGCCAGCGGCTCCTCCGTCCCGCTCTGGTCGGTCACGAACCAGCCGACGTCGCGCTCGGCGAGCAGCGTCTCGAGGCCAGGCTCGTAGGCGCACTCGGGGAGCCAGAACCCGCGGGCGGGGCCGAAGCGTCGCCGGTGCGAACGCAGGCCGGCGTCGATCTGGGCGCGACGCCCGGCGCGGGTCGCCAGCAGCGGCAGCACGGCATGGGTGGCGGCCGAAGGGACGAGCTCGACGCCCGCCGAGCGGGCGTCGCGAAACGGGGCCAGGAGGTCGCCCCCCGCGGCCGCGACGCGCTCGAGCGAGCGGCGGTAGCGCTCCGCCTCGGACCTGCAGGCCGCCTCAAAGGCGCGATCCTTCTCGTGCACCGGCATCTCCTCGGCGTCGCGCTCGCAGCTCGCCAGGCGGTAGTCGCGCGCAAAGGCCTGGAAGCGCTGGCTGAGCGCCGGGTCTT
Source organism: uncultured Actinomycetes bacterium (assembly GCA_963740625.1). Lineage (GTDB taxonomy): Bacteria > Actinomycetota > Thermoleophilia > Solirubrobacterales > 70-9 > JAWVFM01. The sequence continues at coordinate 280,651 of CAVUEV010000003.1, read as the reverse complement.
CGAGCTGGTCGGCGAGCACCGGCGTGACCGTCACCGTCAGGCTTCGCGCGACCTCGAGCACCGGGAGGTAGGAGCGCACGATGGCGTCGAACAGCCACTCCTCGCCGAACGGGTAGGTGCCGAAGCCCTCGACGTAGGGCATGTGCGAGTGCAGGACGATTCCCAGGTCGCCCCGGCTCGCGGGCTCAGGCATGACAGACGGCGACGAAGTCGAGCGCGCGCTCGAGCGGCCCCTCCCCGAGGCGGAAGTCGGAGGCCGCGATCGCCGGCACGAACCGCTCGTAGAAGGGCCGCGTGAGCCGCAGGCGCCCGTGGACGCGGTCCCAGCCCGCGCGGAGAGCGAGCTCGTGGACCCGGAGCTTCCGCGCGTGAAAGACGCCGAGGATGTCCACTCGCGAGAACGCCGACTCCAGCAGGGAGCCGTACTCCTCCGCGGTGTACTCGCGAAGGTGCCATGGGTTGTCCGACTTCTCGGCCCCTTCCGGCGCGAGGGTCAGGCGGTTCGGTGTCGAGATGTATGCGACCGGGGCGGCGGTGGCGATCCGCGCGCAGAGCGCCTCCGGCTCGGAGATGTGCTCGATGGTCTGGAGGAAGACAACCGCGTCCGCCGGACCTGCGAACCGCTCGACGAGCCCGCGCTCGAAGCGGAGGTTCGGGCGCGGGTAGCGGAGCTGAGCGTGCTCGTGTGCCTCCGGATTCGCGTCGATGCCCACGACCTCCGCGGCGGTCCGCGCCAGCACGTCCGACCCGTAGCCCTCGCCACAGGCGAGGTCGGCGACGCGCAGCCCCTCGACGCGGGCGCCGATCCACTCATAGACGGCGAGGTGCCTGCGGTACCAGTAGTTCTCGTCCGGAACGTCTGGAAGCGTGCGCTCGCCGGTGAGCTCCAGGGGCGGCACGCCCTGCGGGCTGGTTCTCCTGCAGGTGCTGGGGCATGCGGTGGCACAGGCTACGATCTGCCGCCCTGATGTCGCCGCCCGCCGCGCCCACGGCCACGCCCGAGGAGATCAAGGACGCGAACGTCCGCTACCACGACGTCGCGGCGTCGAACTACGACGTCAAGTGGGGCATCGACCTCGGCGAGATCGGGCGCGGCCAGGTCCAGGCGAAGTTCACGAAGGCGCTGGGCCGCTGGCCCGAGCGGCCGTTCGCGGACGCCCTCGAGATCGGCGCCGGCACCGGATACTTCTCGCTCAACCTGCTGAGTCTCGGCGTCATCGAGAAGGCCACGGCGACCGACATCTCACAGGGGATGCTGGATTCGCTGCAGGCCTCCGCGGACCGGCTTCGGGTGCCCGTGACCACGGTGCGCGCCGAGGCGGAGCGTCTGCCGTTTGCAGACGCGAGCTTCGACCTGGTCTGCGGCCACGCGGTGGTCCACCACATTCCCGACCTCGAGCTCGCGTTCTCCGAGTTCAATCGCGTCCTGCGCCCCGGCGGCACGATTGCGTTCTGCGGCGAACCCTCGCGAAACGGCGATCGGCTTGCCGAGCTGCCGAAGCGCGCGGGGATGGCGGCCGCACCGCTCTGGCGCCGCCTCGTCAATGCCCCGGCGCGCGTGGAGGAGCCCGGCGGCGACGACGGGCACCGGCTCGAAAGCGACGTCGACGTCCACACCTTCACTCCGCAGCAGCTCCGCGGGCTGCTGGAGGCCTCCGGCTTCGTCGAGTGCCGGCTACGCGGGGAGGAGCTCGCGTCCAACGTCTACGGCTGGCTTCTGCGCTCGCTCGAGGCAACGGCCGATCCCGACCACCTGCCGATGCGCTGGAAGCTCTTCGCCTACCGGACCTGCCTCGCCCTCCAGCGACTTGACGCGGCCGTCCTCGAGCCGCGCCTGCCGGCCGGCCTCTTCTACAACCTCGTCTTCTCGGCGCGCAAGCCCTAGCCGAAGGTGAACGAGTAGGCCGTGATACCCGGCGCGAAGTGCAGCGTCAGGACGTGCGCCTGCGCGCTCGGGAGGTCGACCAGCCGGTAGAGCCGCTGGCGGCCGATCGTTGCCACGGCGCTGCGGACGTCCGCTCCGCTCTCGCCCGCGGGGATCGGCTTGCCGTCGAGCTCGACCTGGATCGGCCGCGGCTGTCCCGGTGACCCGGTCACCAGGAAGACCCGCCTGGCCTTGAAGTTGAGCGACAGCGTGGCGTCCCTGCCCGCAGTGGCGTCCTCGCCGGCGATCGTCCACCGCCCGCCGTAGGCGAGCTGGTTGGGCCCGAGGGTCTGCGGCGAGATGCTCGGGTACGTCGACGTCCCCGGACGCAGCGTCTCGACAAAGCCCTGCGCGCGGCTGCCTCCGAGGTAGGTCTCCGGCGTCGCCAGGCCCCTGGCCGCCTTCTGCGCCTTCACCTTGCCGCCGACGTCGGCCTGTCCCGGTGCATGCCCCGCATCCGCCAGGAGTTGGCGAATCGCCTTCTCCGCGTCGGCGTAGCCGCCCTCGCCGAAGTGGACGAGCCGGATGTCGCCGTTGGCATCGATCAGGTAGTCGGCCGGCCAGTACTGGTTGTGGTACGCGTTCCAGGTCGCGAGGTCATTGTCCTGGGCCACCGGGTAGGTGATCCCGAACTGGTCGATCGCGCTCTGGACGTTGGACGCATCCTTCTCGAACGGAAACTCGGGACTGTGGACGCCGACGACCTCGAAGCCGTCGGAGTGATAGCGCCGGTACCAGCTCTCGAGGTAGGGCAGCGTGCGGATGCAGTTGATGCACGTGTAGGTCCAGAAGTCGACGAGGACCACCTTGCCGCGCAGCCGGCCGAGGCTGAGTGGCGTGTTCCCCGGCGTGTTGAACCACATCTGGTTGCCGGTGAAGTCGGGAGCCGGGCCCTTGTCCGGAAGGCGCTCGCCGGCGGCCGCCTGGGCGCTCCCGGCCTCCCGGCTCACCGGGCCGCCGCCCCGCACCGCAGCCAGGTCGCTGGAGATCGCGGAGCTCGACTCGATCCTCGAGGTCGGGTCGACCAGCGCCGAGGGGAGGTCGGCGGCGATCGAGTTCTCGAACTTCACGTCCAGGTTGGTGGCCATGACGACCGCCACCGCCACCATCACCGCGCCCATCACGATCTGGACGGCGCCGCGATAGGCGCGCAGGCGGTCCGAGATCCGCCGTCCGCCGAGGATCAGCAGGTAGAGGACGGCGGCCGATCCGATTGCGTAGGCGAACGCGACGGCCAGGCGCCCGACTGTGAAGGTCTGCGACGCGGAGACCGTGATGACCCCGGCGAGAATCGGGCCCGCGCACGGGGCGTACACGAATCCGAGGCTTGCGCCGACGGCCAGGCCACCGCCAAAGCCCTCGCGTCCTGGGCGCGACGGCGCCGGCACGATTCGCGAGATCCAGGCCTCGACCCGGTCGGCGAGCGGCGGCACCAGCAGCAGGACGCCGAACGCGAAGAGGACGCCGATCGCGAGCTTCCGGGTGATGTCGTCGGGAAGGCCAAGTGCCTCGATCACGTAGACCAGTGCGACGGTCGCGAACGTGAACGACAGCGCCAGCCCGGTGACGATCCCCAGCGGACGGCGCCTGCCCCCGGTCACGCCCGCCGAGAGGATCGCCGGGAGCACAGGCAGCACGCACGGCGAGAGCGCCGTCCCCGCGCCCGCCACGAAGGCGAAGAGGACCAAGAGGAGCATCAGGGGCTCATATGAGGGGCTTTAGCCCCGAAAGCAGCATGTAAGGACGGCGAAGCCGTCCGCAAGTTATTCACGTAACTCCGATCCGCTCGTAGAGTCGCGGCTACGACCGAAGCGTTACGCGTCGGCGTCCTCCGCTTCCGCGCGGCGGGCGCGGAAGAGCTTGGTGGGACCCTCGACCCCCTTCAGCCTGCGGGCGCCGGCGAACGAGAACCTGACCTTGCCCTCACTCGCGTCGTGGACCGCCTCGTCGCAGAGCACGCTGCCCGGAAACGCATAGTCCGTGATCCGGCTCGCGAGGTTGACGGGATGACCGTAGAAGTCCCCGCCACGGCCGATGACCTCGCCGCGCGCAAGCCCGGCGCGGAGCTCGGGAAAGCCCTCCTCTTCCTCCGCGGCGGCAGCATGGACGAGGGTCAGCGCCGCGTCGAGGAGCGCGTCGTTGTCTGGCGAGACGAGCATCGCGGCATCGCCGATCATCTTCACGAGCCTGATCGGCGGCGCGGCGACCTCGCGGGCGAGCTCGCTGAGCCGCGTCGTCAGCGAGGCCAGCTGAGCGAAGTCCAGTGACTGGCCGAGCCGCGTGAAGTCCACGAGGTCGGCGAAGCACGCGGTCACGACCGTCGACCCCGCGAGCTTTCCGGACGCGAGCTGCGCCGACCCCACGGCGGCCTGACGGAGCTGCTCACGCAGGTGGAGCCGCAGGGCGTACTCCATCATCGGCCCCATCAGCGGCTCCAGCGACTGCGTCGCGGCCAGGTAGCGGTGAGCAGTGTCCAGCTCGGTGTCCCCGGGACGAAGCATCGCCTCACCCAACAGCGCCGCGTTCGTCGCCGCGACCTGCGACATCGCGATGCCGAGGACGCGGGAGTTCTCCAAGAGGCCGTCCTCGGGCAGATCGGCGTCGAGGAGCGCCCGCATGCGCCTGGCGGCGTCGAGGTCGTCGTCGGTCGCCTCGCGACTGGCGAGGTCGGGCTGCGGAAACCCGAGCGAGCCGCGCAGGCTGGCGAGGAACTCGGGAGGCATGTCGGCCTCCTCCGCCACCTCTTCGACGGTGTACCGGGCTCCCCCGCGCTCGAGGAACCGCTCCACTGGCAGAAGCGCGAGCCGGTCCTCCGCGATCGCCTCCCGCATCTCCTCGAGCCCGACGCCCTCGTCCTCGAGCTCGGAGAGCAGGGTCCTGCGCGCCTCGCGAGCTTCGCCCTCGAGGCCGCTCAGGAGGCCCTCGGCTTCGAAGTCGGTCGCCATCGGCTGGATTCTCGCCCGTGGCGCGGATCGGCGTCGCGCTCGCGCTCGTACAATCGGCGGCGATGCCGGGCGAGGCTGCGGAACTACCGATCTTCGAGCTGCCGGCCGTGCTGCTGCCGGGCGAGCTCATGCCGCTCCACATCTTCGAGGAGCGCTACAAGCGGATGATCGGCGAGTGCCTGGACCGCTCGGCCCCGTTCGGGGTTGTCTTCCGGGACTCCGAGGGCGCGAGGAACGTGGGCTGCGAGGCGGTCGTCACCGAGGTCCTGCGGCGCTTCGAGGACGGCCGGCTGGACATCGTCGTGACCGGCGTGCGCCCGTTTCGCGTCCTCGACCGCTACGAGGCCGAGAGCTACCCGGCTGGAGACGTCGAGCCGGTCGCCGAGCCCACCGAGGAGGCGCCGGACGAGGCCGCGGACATGGCGCGGGACGCCTTCGCGGAGCTCGTCGAGAAGGTCTCCGGCGAGGCACCCGACCGCGACGAGCTCGCGACCGACGACGCCTACGCGATCGCGGGTCGCGTGGAGCTGCCGCCCGAGACGAAGCAGCGGCTTCTCGAGGTGCGCTCCGAGCACGAGCGGATGCGCATACTTCGCGACGCCCTCGGCGCCCTCGTCGGGGCGCTGGAGCACTCGACCGAGATCGCCGAGCGCGCCAAGATGAACGGCAAGGTCGTCGTCGGCTGAGACCGCGCCGCGTGGTTGACGGGGCGCAAACCTAGGCGAGCGCCACGGCGCCGCCGCGGCGGGGATCTCCGCCGCCGCCCACCTGGCCCGTGTCGGGATCTCGCGCCACCGCGTGAACGCCGCCGAAGAACCAGTCCGGCCGCCGCCAGCGCACCACCTCGTAGCCGTCCGCGGCGAGCCTGGCGAGGAGGTCCTCGTCGAGACCCGGCTCGGCCTGAACGGCGCCGTCCTCGAAGTGGACGCGGGGCGCGGCGACGGCGTCCTCCGCCCAGGCGTCTTCCACGACCAGCCTGATGATCGACTGGAGGATCGCCGAGCGGATCCGGTTGGAGCCGCCGCTGCCGAGGACCATCTCGACCTCGCCCTCACGCAGGACCACGGTTGGGGACATCATCGACGGCAGGCGTGCCCCCGTCGGCAGCACGTGGAAGCCGAGTGGGTTGAGGTCCTCCTCGCCGAGCATGTTGTTGACGTGGACCCCCGTGCCGGGGACGACGAGGCCGGACCCGACGCCGTTCGAGCACGTGACGCTCGCGGAGTTGCCCTCCGCGTCGAGCGCGGAGATGTGGGTGGTCGAGCCGACCCGGTCTGAGGGGTCCTCGCCGACGACGCCCACCCGCTCCCCGGCCGCGACGCGCTTCGCGGCCGCCTCGAGGCGCCTCGGGTCGAGGACCGTGGCGGCAAACCCGTCCTCGTAGAGCCCCCGGTTGAAGGCCTCGGTCCGCGCGGCCTGGGCCTCCTCCATCGCCAGAACGATCGCCTCCAGGTCGGTCCTGCCGGCGCGATCGAGCAGCGCCAGGGACATCGCGATCAGCACTCCTCCCGGCGAGGGCGGGGCGTTGGTCAGGATCTCCCGGCCCGCGAGCCGGGCGCGGACCGGCTTGCGCTCCACCGGCTCGTAGGCGGCCAGGTCCTCGGGCCCCAGCGTCCCCCCTCGCTCGAGGACCCAATCGGCGATTGCGGCCCCGAGGTCCCCCCCGCAGAACGGGGCGGCGCCCTCGGCGCCGAACCGTTCCAGCGCGTCGCCGAGATCCGGAAAGCGAAAGACGTCGCCCTCGGCAAGCAGGCTGCCCGCGGGCGCGTAGATCGCCCTCGCCTCCGGGTACTCGTTGAAGACGCCCTTCAGGAGGCCGTGGAGGTAGGCCTGCTCGGCGTTTACCGTGACTCCGTCGCGTGCCAGCGCTGCGGGGGCGGCCGTGAGCTCGCTCATGGACATCGAGCCGAAGCGCTCCAGGGCCGCCGCGAGCCCGGCCGGGTTGCCGGGCGTGCCGCAGGACGCGGCGCCGATGTTGAAGGTCTGCTCGGCGTCGCCGAACTCCACGATCACGGGGAGCAGCTCGGAGGCCCGCTCGACGCCACCGCGTCCGGGCACCTCGACGAAGAAGTCGAGCAGCACGTCCTCGTCCCGCGTGTGGACCAGCATGAAGCCGCCGGCGCCGAACCCGGTCAGCGGGCTCTCGGCGACGAACGACGTCAGCACGGCCGCAACCGCGGCGTCCACCGCGTTGCCGCCCTCCCGCAGGACCCGCGCCCCCGCCTCAGCGGTCAGCTCATGCCCGGCTGCGACTGCTCCGCTCGCCACACCCGGAGCGCCGCGGCTAGTTAGGCAGGAACTCCGGGACCTCGACGTTGAGGTCCCGTGGCTGCGACTCGAAGCTCCTCGCGGTGCCGGCGCGGCGGTCCGCGGGCCGCCGGGTCGAGACCTGGGAGGGGCCGGAGATCCGCCGCTGCGAGCCGCCGTTGCCGTCGCCGCGGCGGCCACGGCCGTCGAAGCGGGTGGCGATGACGGTGACCCACACCTGGTCGGACAGGGACTCGTCCACGTTGGCGCCGAAGATGATGTTGGCGTCCGGGTGCGCCGCCTCGTGCACGACCTTCGCCGCCTCACTTACCTCGAGCAGGCTCAGGTCCCTGCCGCCGGTGATCGAGAGCAGGATCGAGCGCGCGCCATCCACCGACGTCTCGAGCAGCGGGCTGGCGATGGCGCGGTCCGCAGCGAAGGTGGCCCGGTTCTCACCGGTCCCCATGCCGATCCCGAGGAGCGCCTGGCCGGCGTCGCGCATCGTCGTGCGCACGTCGGCGAAGTCGAGGTTGATGAGCCCCGGCAAAGTGATCAGCTCCGAGATGCCCTGGACACCCTGCCGCAGCACGTCGTCGGCGACCTGGAAGGCCTCCACCATCGTCGTCGTCCGGGCGAGAACGGACAGGAGCCGCTCGTTCGGCACGACGATCAGCGTGTCGACCTCCTCGGCGAGGGCGTCGATGCCCTTGTCGGCCTGGGCGGCGCGACGGGTGCCCTCGAACTTGAACGGCTTCGTGATGATCCCGACACTCAGCGCACCCACGTCCCGCGCGAGCCGCGCGATCACCGGAGCCGCGCCGGTGCCGGTGCCGCCGCCCACTCCGGCGGTCACGAAGACCATGTCGGAGCCCTTCAGGAGCCGCTTGATCTTGTCCTGCTCCTCGAACGCGGCCTTGTAGCCGAGCTCTGGGTCGGAGCCCGCGCCAAGCCCGCGGGCGACGCCGCTGCCGAGGTGGACGGTGACGTCCGCGCTCGACTGCTGCAGCGACTGCAGATCGGTGTTGATCGCCATGAACTCGACGCCCGGGATGTGGGCGTCGACCATGCGATTGACCGCGTTGACCCCCGCGCCCCCGACGCCGACCACCCTGATGATCGGCTCGTGGGGACCCGGTGGGGCAACCGTCTCGAAGGGCCTGGGGTCCTCGCGGCCGTAGAGCGGCGGCTCCGAATCCAGGTGGTCCTCCGTGAAGATCCTCGACAGCCGGTCCTTCGGCTCAGGCATCACCCGCTCCACGCCCGGCTCCTCCGTGCGGTAGGCCCGCACCGGCTCGGCCGCGGGGGGCGGGGCGACGTCCTCGTCCACCTCGTGGTCGAAAGGCAGGCCGCCCGCGGGCTCCGGCTCGCGCTCGGGCGCCGCCGGCCGCTCGGTCGGCATCGCACGCGTCTCATCCTCAGCCGGCGGCCCTTCACGGCCCACGGCGGGCTGCGACTGGGTCGGCTGCTCCTCCGGCTCGGTCGTGGACCGAAACAGGTCGGCCAGCGGGCCCTCTCTCATGCTCGCCCGCTTGTTACGCGCCATGGTGGGTAAGAACCTCCTGCGCCAGCTCGCGGTAGTAGTTGGCGGCGTTGCCCCTCGGATCGTACTTGAGGACGCTCGACCCGCGGACGGGCGCCTCGGCGAACTTGATCGCCTTGCGGATCCGGGTGTTGAACACGAGCTCCCCGAAGTTCTCCTCGAGGATCTCCACCGCCTCCTTCGCGTGGACGGTGCGGGAATCGAGCATCGTCGGCAGGATGCCCTCGATCCGAACGCGCGGGTTGAGGTTCTCCCGAATCATCTCCAGCGTGTTCTGGAGCTGCACGAGGCCTCGCATCGAGAGGTACTCGCACTGCACGGGGACGATCACCTTGTCGGAAGCCGTGAGCGCGTTGATGGTCAGCAGGCCGAGGCTCGGCGGCGTATCGATGCAGATGAAGTCGTAGTCGTCCTCAATCGCCTTGATCGCCTTCTCGAGAGAACGCTCGCGGCCGATCTGCGCGCTCATCGCGATCTCGGCTCCGGCCAGGTCGATCGAGGACACGGCCACGTCGATCTCCCGGGCGACGATGATGTCGCGAATCGGCATGTGGTTGACGAGGACGTCGTACATCGAGCGCTCGACCTTGTCCGGGTCGATGCCCTGGCTCATGGTCAGGTTGCCCTGAGGATCGAGGTCCACGACCAGGACGTCGTGCCCCGACTCCGCGAACGCGACGGCCAGGTTGAGCGTCGTCGTCGTCTTCGCGACCCCGCCCTTCTGGTTGGCGAAGGAGATCACCTGCGCGCGGCGCTCCGGCGGGTCGGCCGCCGCGGCGGCGAGGTCCCCGGTGCGCGGCCGCGCCGGATCGCGAAGCGGGGCCAGCGCCTGGGTGACGGTGATGCGGTCCGCGTCCTCGGCGTCCGGGATCTCCCGGTTCACGGGCGGCGGGGTGGCAACACGTGGCTCGGGCTCCGGCGCCTCGTCCGCGACGGGCTCGTCCGCCTCCACGGCGGGACTCTCCCGCCAGCTCGCGTCATCGCCCTCGGCATCATCGGCCTCGGCGTCATCGGCCTCGGCGTCATCGGCCTCGGGGCTTGCCGCGTCGCCCGGCTGGGCCTGCTCGGAGGCCGGCTCCACCGGATCCGCGAGCGGCTCCGCCGCCTCGGACTCGTCAGCCGGATCCTGTGCGAAGTATCCGTGGGGTTTCCAGTCGAAGTCGGACATCTGCTGACCGGCTTGACCGTCGTTCTCGTCTGGTGACCGCGACCCGCGGTTGAAGAAGGCCATTTGATCGCGATTATTCGCACGCTCTCGCGGCTTTCCTCTTTCTGCAACGAGGCGAACTTCACTCCTGAGATCATCATGGGGTGCGCGATCTCTTCGACAAGCGCCTGATCATCATCACCGGCAAGGGCGGCGTCGGCAAGTCGACCGTGGCCCTGGCGGTCGGGATGGCGGCCGCCACGGCGGGCAAGCGGACCATCGTCTGCGAGGTCGCCGCCCAGGAGGGGATCTCGCGGATCTTCCATCACGCCGACGTCGGGTTCCACGAGGTACAGATGGACGAGAACCTGTGGGCGATCTCCATCGACCCGGACGAGTCGATGCGCGAGTACGTGCTGCTGCAGCTCAAGGTCAAGGCGGCGCGCGACCTGCTGTTTCGCTCGCGCATGTTCACCTACCTCACGGCGGCGACCCCGGGGCTGCGGGAGCTCGTCACGATCGGAAAGATCTGGGAGCTGGCCCAGGGCAAGCGCAAGGTCAAGGGAGGCCGCAACTACGATCTCGTGGTCGTCGACGCTCCGGCGACCGGCCACGGCGTCGGCTTCCTGCAGACGCCGCGAACCTTCGCAAACGTCGCCAAGGTCGGGCCGATGGCGAGCCAGGCCGAGACCCTCGATGCCTTCCTCACGAACCATCGCCGCACCGGGGTCGCCATCGTCGCGCTCCCGGAGGAGATGCCTGTCAACGAGACCGCGGCGCTCGAGCGGGACGTGAGCGACGCCGTCGGGGCCTCGGTCGATCGCATCTACATGAACGGCCTCTATCCGGACCGCTTCGCGGATGATGAGGCCGGGCAGATCGCGGTGGCGGCCGAGCAGGCCGAGGGAGAGACCCGAGCGGCGTTGCTCGAGGCGCTCTCCGAGCGCCGGCGCGCGCATTCCCAGGCGGAGCAGCTGGCGCGCCTCGCCGAGCTGACCGAGGCCCCGATCACCACCCTCCCCTACCTCTTCGCGCCCGAACTCGGCCTGGAGCAGGTACGCGAGCTGGCCGGCGGGGTCGTGGCGTGAGCGCCGGCGTCGCCGAGCTCCTCGAGGGCAAACGGGTCCTCGTCTGCGCCGGATCCGGGGGCGTCGGCAAGACGACCACCGCTGCTGCGATCGCGGCCGGGATGGCGGCCCGGGGCAAGAAGGTCGCCGTCCTGACCATCGATCCCGCCAAGCGCCTCGCGGACTCGCTCGGCCTGCCCGAGCTGGGCAACGAGGCGCGGCGCGTCGACCCGGCGCTGTTCTCCGAGTACGGGATCGAAGCCTCCGGCGGCGAGCTCTGGGCAATGATGCTGGACCCGAAGGCGACGTTCGACGAGGTCGTGCGGAGCAACGCCCCGGATGCCGAGACGCGCGACCGGATCCTCGCCAACCGGATCTACCAGCAGCTATCCGCCGCCCTCGCCGGCTCGCAGGAGTACATGGCGATGGAGAAGCTCTTCGAGATTTGGGCGGAGGATCGGTTCGACCTGCTCGTGCTCGACACGCCCCCGTCGCGCAACGCGCTCGACTTCCTCGAAGCCCCACGCCGCCTCACGCAGTTCATCGAGGGGCGCGCGCTGCAGGTCTTCATGAGGCCCACAGGGCTCGCGACGCGGATCCTGAGCTCCGGCACGGCCGCCGTGTTCTCGGTGCTGCGCCGCATCACCGGCGTGGACCTCTTGAACGACCTCGCGGAGTTCTTTCAATCCTTCAGCAGCATGGTCGGCGGCTTCCGCGAGCGCGCCGCCCGGGTCAACGAGCTGCTCGCCGACCCGGCGACGAGCTTCTTCGTGATCTGCGGGCCGCAGGGCGAGCCCATCTCCGAGGCGGTCTTCTTCCATCGCAAGCTCATCGAGTCCGGGCTTCCGTTCGGAGGCGTGATCGTCAACAAGGTCCACTACGACGTCTCTGCGGCGGCTGCGGCCGACGGCGGCGACGTCGCCGCCGAGCTGGCCGCCGCGCTCGAGGACCCCGAGCTGGCCGCCCGTGTTGCGGCGAACCACGCGGACTTCCGCGCGCTGGCCGAGCGCGACCGTCAGAACGTGGAGCGGCTCGCCGCCGAGATGGGCACGACGGCGGTCATCCAGGTCCCCTACCTGGACGAGGACGTCCACGACCTCGCCGGCCTGATGGAGGTCAATCGGTACCTGTTCGCGTCCGGAGCGGAGGAGAGGGTCGCCCTGGCGGCCGAGCGCTGAGCGTGTCCGAGCTCCGGCGGCAGCGGCTCTGGCAGTTCGGCGCCGCGACGCTCTTCGCACTCGTCGTGGCGGCCGTGGTGATCATCGTCAGCGGATCCGGCTCCCACTCGCTTCAGCACCTTCCGGCCGATCGCCGGGCGGTGGCGGAGCTCTTCGACGGGGTGCCCCAGCGCGGCCTCTACCTGGGAAACCGCCACGCTCCGGCAACCCTCGTCGAGTACGCCGACCTCCAGTGCCCGTTCTGCCGCGAGTTCACACTCGGCTCTCTGCCCTCGGTGGTCGACCGCTACGTCAGGACCGGGAGGCTTCGCCTGCGCTTCGAGCCGCAGACCATCCTCGGCCAGGGCCTCTCGGAGAACCAGTCGGAGACGGCCGCGCGGTTTGCCCTGGCAGCATCGCTTCAGAACCGCCTCTGGCAGTTCGCGGACCTCTTCTACCGCAACCAGGACGAGGAGAACTCCGGGTACGTCACCGGCTCGTTCCTGCGGACGCTGGCGCGGAACACCGAGGGCCTGGACGTCTCGCAGGCAGAGCAGACCCAGAGCTCCGGCGCGGTCACCAGGCTGCTGGACGCATCGACGGCCCAGTTCTCGGCTCGTGGCTTCGACGCGACACCGTCGTTTGCGCTGGAGCAGCGAGGGCAGCCCGCCGAAGCGCTCGACGTGGGCGACGCCAGCGACCCCGGCGCCTTCACCGATGCGCTCAACGACGCCCTGACCCAGTAACCGGTCTTAGAAAGGCCGAGGCCGCCGGCTTGACCGGCGGCCTGACCCGCTCTTCCTTGGGTGATCGGAGGGAAGTTAGGAAACTCTGTCGCCAGCTCTTCTCGTCCGGTCGTATCCGACCTCGCGGATCTCCCACTGGCAGGTATCGGGGCGCGGGAAGAGGAAGGCAACGCGATCGGAGACGTCCTGGCGCTCGGAGACCGACCGCTCGATCAGCTCGTCCACCGGTCGCGGCTCGCCCGCGCCGGCAATCGCGGCGACCGGGCGCTCGCGGATGACCCTGCGGATCTCATCGTCGGCGTTCATCGGGACGATCACGGACTCCTCCTCGGGATCGGGTTCAAGCTCCGGCTCGGAGGCGAAGTGACTCTGCACCTCGAGGTGCCTCTGGACCCTGATTCGATTCCGGTCGTCGTTCACCTGCTCCAGCTCCTCGGCGAGCGTCAGCTCCTCCTCGGGCTCGTCGGACCATCCCTCGATGCTGATGTCGTCTGCCCAGGCGCTCGGGTCCGGCTCGAGCCGGGATTCGTCCGCCGCCTCGGCCTCGGTCTCGGCGGCCTCGTCAGCCTCCGGGTCGCCGTCGAGCACGGCCTCGTCCTCGGCCGCCCACTCGTAGTCGGCGCCGTCGCCGTCGGACTCCCACTCAGCCGTGCCGCCGCGCTGGTCGGGCGTACCCTCGCCGATCTGCAGGCCGTCGGCGAGGAGGATCTCGTCTGCGGTGGCCCGCAGGTCCGTGCCGAGGTGGCCGCAGGCCGCGTCCTTGAAGATGGCACGCGCGAGCTCCTCGACCTGGGCAGTCACCTCGGCCGCGCCGGCGCCGCCGGCGGCGGGCTCGCCCGTCCAGAGCTCGCGCTCCAGGGCCAGGGCGCGGTCGATGGTGCCCTTGACCTCGGCGCGCTCGTCGGGCTCGGCGCAGAGCGCCGCGACCCGCATCGCGAGTCCGAGGTCCGCCGGGCCGCCGCCCTCGAGGACGAACCGCAGGGCCAGGAGGTAGTCGTTGAGCGCCTCCAGCGCGGCGCCGCGGTCGAGGCCGAGCTCGAAGCGGGAGACCGCGCGGGCGAGAGCGCCGGCGAAGCCGGGGCGTGCCTTCGCGGGGGCGCCAAACGGGTTGGAGCGCTGGGCAAGCGCACGCGAGAGCGCGATGACGTCGCCCAGCTCATCCTCGGCGAGGACGTAGCCGCCCGGCCGCGGGCGCCCCTCACCAGTTGCGATCCGCCGCCACCGGTCGGCCCCGCTCCGCGCCCAGGCGTGCGGACTGAGCCCGACGCCGCCGGCCTTGAACAGGCGGAGGGTCGAGATCAGGACCTTGAAAGCCTCGACCGCCCGGGCGCCCGCGTCTGCGGACTCCTCGCCCTCGGCCGGCTCGCCAATCCTCGCGACGGCGAGGAACGTCGGCTGCCAGCCGGCGGCGCCCGCGCCCTCGGAGGTCCGGGCCTCCGGCGGGACCTCGACCGCGTCGGCGCGGATGATCGAGGCAGTGGCGAGGTTCAGGCGCTCAACCGGCATCTGGAGGCCGCGGATCGGCACGACGACCTCGATCTCGTCCTCGGCGGGCTCGCCACCCGCCTCGAGCTCGGCGAGACTGGCGCCCAGGCGGGGGCCGTCCAGCGAGAAGTCCGTCGACTCCTCCCAGAGCCGGGCGAGGAAGACGGTGCAGGCCAGCTCGGACCGCTTGCGCGGGTCGCCGGGTACGGCGATGCCGGCGCTCTCGAGGTATGGGCCGGCAAGGTTTGCGACCTCGAGAGCGGCGCATGCGGCTCCGAAGGAGTCGAGCTCGCGGAGGGCGGGCGCGTTGTCGCGGATGAAGTGTGCGGTCTGGGGCTCGTACTCGCAAAGGGGCGAGCCGTCGCCCGGCTCACGGACGAGGTAGGGAATCTCTTTGCCGGCGGCGAGAAGCTCGTGAAAGCGCTTCGCCGCGTCGCGGGCCATCGTCGTCAGCGCCTCACGGGCAACCAGGTCGTGCATGGCGGGAGGCTTCGCCCAGGCACGGGTCGTTCCTGCGCTGCAAGCGGGCTTGCAGCCGGACCGAGGGTTGAAACTAGACGGTTACGGCTTCGCGGGAGGAAGCGTCGGCCACCAGCCAGCGGCGGCCGTATGCGCGCATGTCCTCGATGAGCGGGACGAGGGCGCGGCCCTTGTCGGTCAGCTCGTACTCGACCCGAGGCGGAACCTCGGGGTAGGTCCGGCGCGCCAGGATGCCCGCCTCCTCGAGGGCGCGGAGCCGGAGCGAGAGGGTCCGCGGGCTGATCCCGTCAAGGGAGCGCTCGAGCTCGCAGAACCGGCAGGGACCGCCGGCGAGGTCGCGGATGACGAGAAGCGTCCACTTGCCAGAGATGATCTCCGCACAGCATCCAACGGGACAGGGAGAGTCGGCCATGGCTTTCGCGTTACTTCCTCGCTGCGGGGCTCGCGGGAGCTGCGGGACCCCGGCTTCGAAAGCCGAGTATAGCTCAATGCTTTACGAACTGAAGTGGCTGCCGGCGGCGCCCACGGGCTCGCCCTCGGCGGGCTCCGACTCCACCTGCTCGATGCCGCTGGCGCGCTGCCCCCTGGCGTCGAGCATGAGCTTGAAGTCGTGCGGGCTCGACGCGACCTCCAGGGCCGTTTCCTCGTCGATCGTGCCGGCCCTGACCTGCTTCAGCAGCGACTGGTCGAACGTCTGCATGCCGTAGTACTCGCCCTCGGCGATGACCTCGGTGATCCTGCCGGTCTCGTCCGGGTTCAGGATCAGGTCCTGCACGCGGCCGGTGACGACCATGACCTCGCAGGCGGCGATTCGCCCGCCGCCCTCAGCCTTCGGGACGAGGCGCTGGGAGACGACGCCGCGGAGCGTCGTCGCGAGCATCACTCGCGCCTGGTGCTGCAGGTGGGGCGGGAAGAAGTCCACGATCCGGTTGATCGTCTCCGACGCATCCAGCGTGTGCAGCGTGGAGAGCACGAGGTGGCCCGTCTCCGCCGCGGACAGCGCCGTGCGCACGGTCTCCTCGTCGCGCATCTCGCCGATCAGGATCACGTCCGGGTCCTGGCGCAGGACGCGCCGCATCGCCCGCGCGAAGCTCTCGGTGTCGTGCCCAACCTCGCGCTGGTTGATGATCGACTTCTTGTCGCGATGCAGGTACTCGATCGGGTCCTCGAGCGTGACCACGTGCCGGGCGCGGGTCTCGTTGATGTGGTCGATCATCGCCGCGAGCGTCGTCGACTTGCCCGAGCCGGTGGTGCCTGTGAGCAGGATGATGCCGCGGGGCTCCTCGGCGAGCTTCTGGATGACCGGAGGGAGCCCGAGATCCTCGATGGTCCGCACCTGGTAGGGGATCATCCGCAGCACGATCGAGACATAGCCGCGCTGCTTGAACGCGTTGACTCGGAAGCGAGCGAGCCCCTCGACCTCGTAGGAGAAGTCGGCCTCGCCGACCTCGGCGAACTCCTGCAGCAGGGAAGCGTCCCGGCAGATGTGCTCAAGCGCCGTGCGGGTGTCCTCGGCCGTCAGCTCATCCGTCCCCTCGATCGGCTGGAGCTCGCCGTGGATCCGGACCATCGGGGGCGCCGGAACCTTCAGGTGCAGGTCCGAGCCCTCCTTGGCCACCAAGTAGCGCAGGGCGGGATCGATGCTGAAAGCCATCAGGAGCGTTATCGACCGCTTGGCGTGAGGCTTGAGGGAATCGCGGGCCGCGCGTTAGGGTTACCCAGAGGGGCAATTACGAAGGACACGAAGCTCATCACAATCGCTCAGGTGTCCGGCACACCCTCCTCCTCGCCAACCACGTTGACCGGGCGGGGAACGCAGGCATCGCCGTACGGAGGGCGTCGACCGTGATCGCCGAGAATCACGCCAACCACAATGGCCACCTCGGGATCGCAGCGGTGCGCGGTGTCCTCGACGGCGGCGGGAACATCGCTCGCGGCAACGGCGATCCGCGTCAGTGCAACCACGTCGCGTGTAGCTGAGCGCGGCGGCGCGCGCAGCTTCGAACCGCTCGGCGAAGCCGAGCGGTTCGTCGTGGCGCGCACCGGCTAGCCGAAGCTAGCCGGTGACGGGGCGCAGGCCCAGCTGCTTTCGGGCCTTGCGAACCGCGCCGATCGACGTCCGCGCGGCCTTGGCGATCTCGCCCTCCGTGCGCTGCGGGTCGCGCCTGATCTCGAACTCGACCACGGCGGCCGAGCGAACCTTGGCCCGTGCCTCGATGCCGATGTCGCCGGCCTTGTCGAGTGCCTTCTCGACCGCGCGCTCACGGCGGCAAACCAGGCAGTAGTGCAGGCCGCCGTCCTTAACCCAGTTGGGCGGAGCACTGCCGGATTCGAGGCCGTTGGTCCAGGTGCTGGTCATCTCGCAGCGCGCGCAGGTCCACTGCTGCGCCTCACGAGTCTTGGTTGCGGTTGCGGTGCTGATGGGGTTTCCTTTCGTTTCTTCTCGTCTTAAGTCGTGTTACCCGGCGTGTCCCGTGGCTGGCTGAGCGGTCTACGGCCGAGCCGGCCGGACCGTCACAGCTCCCGCGGCCCTACGCGACTTCGCGAAGCTTCTGTGCCTCTGCGAGGCTCTGGAGCTTCTTCAGCGACTGGTTCTCGATCTGCCGGATGCGCTCGCGAGTGACGTTGAACGTGCGCCCGACCTCGTCGAGGGTGCGGGGGTGCTCGCCACCGAGACCGTACCGGAGCTCCAGGACGCGACGCTCGCGGTAGGAGAGGTTCTCGAGCGCCTCGCGCAGCGCCTCCTTGGTGAGGAGGTCGGCGGCGCGCTCGAACGGCGACTCGGCCTTCTCGTCGGCGATGAACTGCCCGAACTCGGACTCCTCCTCGTCGCCGACCGGCTTCTCGAGCGAGACGGGAGCCTGCGCCGAGCGCTTGATCTGGTCGACCTCCTCGGGATCGATGCCGGTCACCTCCGCGATCTCGTCCGGGGTCGGCTCGCGGCCGAGCTCGGTCACGAGCTTGCGCTCCGCGCGGCCGATCTTGTTGAGCTTCTCGACCACGTGCACCGGAATGCGAATGGTCCGCGCCTTGTCGGCGAGGGCGCGCGCGATCGCCTGGCGGATCCACCAGGTCGCGTAGGTCGAGAACTTGAACCCCTTGCGGTAGTCGAACTTCTCGGCCGCGCGAACGAGGCCCAGCGTGCCCTCCTGGATCAGGTCGAGGAAGGGCAGGCCCTGGTTGCGGTAGTTCTTGGCGATGGAGACGACGAGCCGCAGGTTGGACTCCACCATCTTCTGCTTCGCGTCGAGGTCGCCGCGCTCGATGCGCTTGGCGAGATCGACCTCCTCCTGGGCCGTGAGCAGGCGGACCTTGCCGATGTCCTTGAGGAACAGCTGGAGCGAGTCCGTGGTCATGTCCGGCTTGAGGTCGAGCGCGGTCGCCCTACGGCGCTTGCCGCGCTTGCCGTCGGCCGGCTCGGGGTGGGTCGCGCCGGCCTGCGCCGGGTCGACGTCGTCGACGAGCTCGATTCCCTGGCTCTCGAGGTAGCCGTAGAGCTCCTCGATGTCGGACTCGTCGACGTCGACCTCGTTCAGCGCCGTGGCGACCTCGCCGAAGGCGACGACGCCCTCGGCCTGGCCCTTGGTGACGAGGCCCTTGACCTCGTCGAGATCCTGAAGTTCCGCGATTAGCATGCGCTCGCTTTCGTCTTAAGTGTGTGCTTGGTGCTTGAGTTCGAGGTGGCCTGCGCCGACCCTGGTGGAGTTACGCGGTTTGCGCTCGAGCAGCTCAGTCGCCGCCTAACCTCCGGCGCGGATGCACGTGCCTCAGAACGTGTACCCGCTGCTTCGGATTTCGATCTACTGGCGCGAGGTTGCGTGGTTCCGTTTCAGGACCTCAAACCTATGTTCGTATGGTACTCGCTATATTTTCTGAAGTCAAGGGTTTTCCGAGCCGTAACCGGCCGTCAACCCGCTGGTTGCGCGCGAATAGGCCCGGTGGCAGCCTTGTATGGGCACGAGGCCCGCTACAGCAACACCGCCGAGCCCCGCAGGTTACGGTCTTCCCCGCAGCCTTGCGATCGTCCGCCGAACAGGCTGCAATAGAGGCATGAGCGAGCGAGACGAAAGCCCCGAGAGCGCCGGCGCCGAGCCCGCCGGCGACCCGGGGCTGTTCTCGCAGCTCCCGCGCACGCGTCCGGGCACCCGCAGCCCACGCCGGGCTTCGAAGGCCGAAGCCGGCCGCAAGCCGTCGGCGAAGCCGCGCACTCCCGCGGCGCTGCGAGCGGCAAAGGCATCGGTTCGGCCTGAGCCCGCCTCGGCTTCGAAGCCCAAGCCCACGCCGCGGTCGGAGCCCCCCCGGCCGCGGGCGGCGGCGAAAGCGGGGTCCGGGTCCGGGTCCGACGAGGGAACACCAAGCGGGATCGAAGAGCTCGCGTGGGCGGGAATCGCCGTCACCGCCGAGGCCGCGACTCTCGGCGTCCGGCTGATCGGCCGCGCGTTCGACGCAGCCCGCAAGGCGACTGAACGCCACGAGCGAGGATGAGCGGGACCGCGGCCCGGGGTGGAAGCTTGAAATCGCTCGCCTCCCCGGCCGCTGAGACCCCGGCCCCCCTTCGAACCCGGCGCCGCGACCGCTTTCGCGTCTGGCTGCGGGTGTTCTGGCGACGCGCCTACCGCGAGAACATCACCGGGCTCGCGGGCATGGTGGCCTACAACCTCGTTCTTGCGCTCTTCCCGTTCGCGCTGCTCGTCCTCTTCATCTTCGGCCGGATCCTCCAGAGCGAGAGCGTCGAGCACAGCGTCCTCAACGACCTCCGTCACCTCTTTCCCGCGGTCGAGCTCGGAACGCTCCGTAACGCCTTGGAGAACATCCGCAACAGCTCGACGACGCTTGGGCTCGCGGCGGCCCTCGGCGCCGTGTGGATCGGCACGTCGTTCTGGGGCGCGATGGACACCGCCTTCTGCCGCATCTATCACGTCGAGTGCAGGGGCTGGCTCGAGCAGAAGCGCTTTGCCCTGGTGATGCTCCTCGTGGTGATGATGTTCCTCGCCGCCAGCGTGGTCATCCCGGCGGTCGAGGGCGCGCTGATCGGCCCGGGTGGCAAGAACCTGCCCTTCGGCCTCTCGAGCGCGGAGAACGTCGCGAAGATCCTGCTGCTGCTCGCCGCCCTCCTGATCGTGTTCCTGATGTGCGCGGCGATCTACTACTTCGTCCCGAAGGGGCACGTGCCGTGGCGAGGCGTGTGGCCAGGGGCACTCTTCGTGACACTGACGACCGGCATCGCCAACGCCGTCTATCCCTTCTACCTGGCCCAGGTCTCGAGCGTCGGGGAAGTCGGCGGAACCGTGGGATTCATCCTCATCGCGCTGGTCTGGTTCTACCTCGTGAGCCTGTCGCTGATGGCGGGGGCGGTCGTCAATGCCCTGCGCTTCGAGTTCCACGAGACGGGCGAGCTGCGGGAGGAGTCCGACGAGCACCGCCAGCCCGAGCCGAAAGCGCCCGCTCAGTCGTAGCGACCGCCGGTGACCTCGCGCAGCTTCGCCTGGTCGTGGCGGGCGGCGACCGTGCGAACGGTGCCCGAGCGCGAGCGCATCACGAGGGACTCCGTCGAGGCCTTGCCGCCCCCCGGGTAGCGAACGCCCTGAAGGAGCTCGCCGTCGGTCACCCCCGTCGCCGCGAAGAACACGTCGTTGCCGGCCACGAGCCGATCCACGTCGAGAATCTCGTCGAGGTCGTAGCCGGCGTCGACCGCGGCCTGGCGCTCGGAGTCGTCGCGGGGCCACAGGCGGCCGAGGAGCTGCCCGCCCAGGCACTTGATCGCCGCCGCGGAGAGAACTCCCTCGGGAGTGCCGCCGATCCCCCACAGGAGGTCGACTCCCGTCGCCTCGGAGACCGCGAAGAGCGCCGCCGAGACGTCCCCGTCGGTGATGAAGCGGATCCGCGCCCCGGCCTCGCGGATCTCGGCGACGGCGTCCTCGTGGCGCGACCGATCGAGGAGGATGAGCGTCACGTCGCGCTGGGACTTGCCCCGGCGCTCGGCGACCCGGCGGATGACCTCGCCCAGCGGCACGTCCAGCGAGAGCACGTCCGCGATATCCGGTCCGCCGGCGAGCTTCTCCATGTAGACGCACGGCCCGGGGTCGAACATCGTCCCCCGCTCCGAGAGGGCGATCACCGCCAGCGCCGAAGGCATCCCCCGAGCGCAGAGCCTGGTCCCCTCGAGGGGATCAACGGCGACGTCGACCTCCGGCGGGCTGCCGTCGCCGATCCGCTCGCCGTTGAAGAGCATGGGCGCCTCGTCCTTCTCGCCCTCCCCGATGACCACGATCCCGTCCATCGGCACGGTGTCGAGCATCAGCCGCATCGCGTCGACGGCCGCGCCGTCGGCCGACTCCTTCTCGCCGCGCCCAACCCAGCGAGCGGCGGCGAGGGCCGCCGCCTCGGTGACCCGGACCAGCTCGAGGGCCAGGTTGCGGTCGGGCTTCGACCCCGACCGCACGTCGTGCGAGATCACTCCCATGCCGCGGGAGGGTATCTGTGGGCGTTCGCAGGCGCTCGGCGTTACGCGGTCAGCGAAGATGAAATAGCCATCGAATTCGACGTTGACCGCGAATAGGCGGGCAAACGTCGAACTCGGCGATCGAAGAGGACTGCCGTACGCCACATCACGCACGAAAAGCGCGCCGACGCGCACTGAAGCGGGTTCCCTATTGCCCGTCGTTTCGTTGAGATCGCTGGACGGTTCCGACGGGACGTCAGACCGTGCCCGGGGCTTTTCGGACGCGCCGCTCGCCCTCCTGGGAGCGCGAGAGGCCCGTGAGCCCGATCGCCAGCGCCGAGAACAGGGCGACGAAGTAGCCGTAGTCGAGCGACTGGTTGATCTCGGCGTTGCCCGAGCCGGGCTTGTCGATGACCCCGTTGTAGAGGATGAGGACGAATGCGGCGAAGCCGGCGACCATCGTCATCTCGCCCGTCGGGTAGCTCGTGCGGTGGCCGCGGACAAGGATGTAGGCGAGGATCGCCGGGGCGAGCGCCGCGAGGATGAGGAGCCAGCGGGCGATGGGGAAGGTCTCGAAGCCGGTGCAGCTGTAGTCCCCGGTGCCGCACACCCACGAGGTCGCGTAGTTCGGAGACCCCGGCACCCGCGGCGTCCCGTGGCCGAGTGAGTACCAGGGCATGAACAGCAGGCTCAGGATGAGGAGTCCCGAGGCGACGCCGCCGACCAAGACACGGCGCGGGTTCAGCCGCGAGAAGTCCATCGCGCGCGAGCCTATACGAGTTCGGATAACGTCGCGCACGTATGAGCTCGGCCCGCTGGGGACTGACACTGCCGCTGCCCGGGCTGAGCCTGGCGCAGCTGCGCGAGCACGTCGAGCGGGCTGAAGCGACGGGCTACACGGACCTCTGGAGCGGCGAGACGAACGGCCCCGACGGCTTCACGCCCCTCGCCTTCGCCGCGGCGTGGACGAACGAGGTCCGTCTCGGCACGGGGGTGGTCGGGGTCTTCACTCGCGGCCCGGCCCTGCTGGCGCAGCAAACCGCCGCCCTCGCCGACGGCAGCGGCGGGCGTTTCGCCCTCGGGATCGGGGCGTCGTCGGACCGGATCGTCGAGGGCTGGAACGGGATCCCCTTCGAGCGGCCGCTGTCCAAGGTCGCGGCGACGCTCGACTTCCTGAAGCCGGCTCTCGCCGGCGAGCGCACCCCGACCGGGTTCAAGCTCGAGCAGGCGCCGGCGGCGCCGGTGCCGATCATCCTCGCCGCCCTGCGCGGCAAGATGCTCCGCCTCGCCGTCGAGCGCGCCCAGGGCGCCTTCACGAACTACCTGCCTCTGTCCGGTCTGCCGAAGGTGACCGCCGAGCTGGAGGGCGCGCCGGACGGGTTTGAGCTCCTCTGCCGGTTCTTCTGCATCCCGGGGCCGCGCGAGCAGGCGGAGCCGCTCGCCCGGTTCATGTTCGCCTCCTACGTCACGGTCCCGGTCTACGCCAGCTTCTTCCGCTGGCTCGGCTACGGCGAACGCATCGAGGAGATGTGCACCGCCTGGGCCGCGAAGGACCGCGACGCTGCGATGGCCGCGGCCCCCTGGGAACTGATCGAGGAGACCTTCATCCTCGGCACCCCCGACGCGATGCGGTCGCGCCTTGAGGAGTTCGTTGCCGGCGGAATCACCCTGCCCGTCCTGCTGCCGATCACGACGCCCGACAGGATGGGCGAGCTGATCGAGGCGCTCGCGCCGCGTTAGCCCCCCTCGGCCAGCCGCTGCCAGTACTCGACGTAGGCGCGCTCGTGGTCGATCCCGGACTCGAGCACGCGCCGCGGCCCGTCCGGGCCCAGGCCCTCGGCCTCCGCGCGCATCGCCTCGTACTCGGCCAGCTTCGCGCGGTGAGCCTCGAGCTGCGCCGGCGCGATCACCGCCGGGTCCGCGCCGAAGAAGAGCTTCAACAGGCCCACGTCGCGAAGCTCGTAGGTCTCCCTGGTGGGCTGCGCCGTCCACTCCCGGAGCGCGTGGCGCCCGGCCGGGGTCAACGAGTACACCTTTCGCCGCCTGCCCTCCTCCTCGCGCTGCTCGTCCAGGAGCCCGTCCGCGGCCAGCTTCGCCGTCTCCGTGTAGAGCTGGGCGTGCTGCACGGACCAGAAGTTGCCGAGGCTGGCGGCGACGATCGTCTTCAGCTCGTAGGGGGTCGCGCTGCCGCAGAGCTCGACGAGCCCGAGCACGATGTAGGAGGTGGGAGTGAGCGCCCGCTTCGGTTCGTCCGTCATAGTCCTGAATAGATGATATAGTCTGATCCGTTCAGTTAGGATCAATTCTAGAGGAGCGACCCGATGGCCACTGCGACGAACACCCCCACCGATTACCGAGCCGGATTCGAGACCCTGGAGGAGGAACGGATCGTCGAGGCGCTCGACGTGGAGGGCTCGCTGCCCGCATGGCTGCACGGCTCCCTGATCAGAACCGGCCCGGCGAAGTTCGAGGTCGGCGAACGCCGCTTCAACCACTGGTTCGACGGCCTCGCGATGCTCCACCGCTTCAGCTTCTTGGACGGCCGAGTCTCCTACCGCAACCGCTTCCTCGAGAGCCGCGCCTACCGGGCGGCCAAGGAAACCGGGGAGATCTCCTACTCGGAGTTCGCGACCGACCCCTGCAGAGGCCTCTTCAAGCGGATCCAGTCGGTCTTCAGCCCGAAGATCTCCGACAACGGCAACGTCAACGTCACGCGTCTCGGCGAGGAGTACGTCGCGATGACCGAGACCCCGCTCCCGGTTGTCTTCGATCGCGCGACGCTCGCCGCCGCGGGCGTCAGCTCACCGGCGCCGGGGCAGCACACCACCGCCCACCCGCACCTCGACCCGAAGACCGGCGAGGGCGTTTTCTACGCAACGAAGTTCGGCCCGCGCACGAGCTACCGGCTCTACGCCCGCGCCGACGCGAGGCGCCAGCGCGAGATCGCGAAGCTGCCCGTCTCCCGACCGGCGTACATGCACAGCTTCGGCCTGACCGAGCGCTATGCGGTCCTCGCCGAGTGCCCGCTGGTCGTCAACCCGCCCGAGATCCCGCTGAGCGGCAGGCCGTTCATCGAGAACTTCCGCTGGCGGCCCGAGCGCGGGACGCGCTTCATCGTCTTCGACCGCCACGAGGGCACGGTGCGCGCTGAGATCCAGGGCGAGCCGTTCTTCTGCTTTCACCACGTGAACGCTTTCGAGGAAGGCGAAGAGCTGGTCGTCGACCTCACGGCCTACGAGGACGACGAGATCGTCCGCTGCTTCTACCTCGACGGCCTGCGCGGTGCGACGGTCGCCTTCCCGAAAGCGGAGCTCCGGCGCTACCGCCTCCCGCTCGGGGGCGGCGACGCGCGGCGCGAGACCATCGCCGAGGGCTTCGAGCTGCCGCGGATCAACTACCGCCGCAACAACGGGCGTCCGTACCGCTTCGTCTTCGGCAACTACGGGCCGACGGGCACCAGCGGCGCGTTCCTCAGCACGATCCAGAAGGGCGACGTCACGACCGGCGACGTCCGGGAATGGTCGGAGCCCGGCTCCTACCCCGGAGAGCCCGTGTTCGTGCCGGCGCCGGACGCGCGGGCCGAAGACGAGGGCGTCCTGCTCTCGGTCGTCCTCGACGCTCGCCGCGAGACGTCATACCTGCTCGTCCTCGACGCCGCCGATCTGGGCGAGGTGGGCCGCGCGCGCGTGCCGCACGCCATTCCGTTCGGCTTCCACGGGCAGTACATGGGCGACTGAGGCGCGCTCAGACGGCGCGCGCGAGGCTCAGTGCGAACAGGTCCTTCGGGTCCGTCCACCACTCGGCCAGCTCGAGGCCGGCCTCGGCGTAGATCCCCGCCAGGCCGTCGCGAGCGAACTTAGTCGAGATCTCGGTGCGCATCTCCTCGCCGCGGTCGAACGGCACGGCGAGGTCGAGCGCGCTGAAGTTGACCATCTGGCGCGCGAGCGAGCGCAGGCGGATGTCCACCCAGAGGTTCTCGGGATCCCAGAAGGCGACGTGCTCGAACTTCTCCAGGTCGAAGTCGGCGCCGAGCCTGGAGTTGAGGACGGCGAGCGCGTTCTTGTTGAACTCGGCCGTGACCCCCGCCGAGTCGTCGTAGGCGGCCTCGAGCGTGGCGCGGTCCTTGACCAGGTCGGTGCCGAGGAGGAAGTGGTCGTCCGGGCCGAGGAGGTTCGCGACCCGCGCCAGGAAGCTCGCGCGCTGCTGAGGCTCGAAGTTGCCGATCGTCCCGCCGAGGAAGGCGATCACCCGGGGGCCCGCCAACGGGATCCGTTCGAGGTCGCGCTCGAAATCGCAGACCAGCCCGTGAACGGTGATCCCGTACTCCCGGGCGACGGCGTCGGCCGTGGAGCGGGTGATCTCCTCGGAGATGTCGACCGGCGCGTAGGCGCCCAGGCACCCGGCCTCGGCCATCGCGTCGAGGAGGACGCGTGTCTTCGCCGCCGATCCGGAGCCGAGCTCGATGAGCGTGGCCGGCTCCCCGGCGGCCGCACAGATGTCGGCCGAGCGCTCGGTGAGGATCGCGCGCTCCGCGCGCGTCGGGTAGTACTCGGGGAGCTCGGTGATCCGCTCGAACAGCTCCGAGCCGCGCTCGTCGTAGAAGTAGCGCGGCGACAGCTCCTTGAACGGCTTCGTCAGCCCGGCCCGCACGTCCGCGGCCATGCCCGAGAGCGGCCCACCCGGCGGCAGGTGGACCTCGACGGTGATGTCGCTGGCGGCGGCGCCCGGCATCTCTAGCTACTACGCGTCTCGTGGGACATCGGTTCGTTTCACGCGTTCTGTGCGCAGCGAAAACCCGAGAAGATCTGGCGACGCTCCGGCAGGTCCCAGTTGCGGAAGCTAACTCGGATCACGTTGCGGCGGGTTGCCCATGAGCCCCCCCGCAGGACCCTGTGCTCCGGGCCGAAGAACACCTCGGAGTACTCGGGGTACGGAAAGGCCTCGAATCCGTCATACGCGGTGAAGTCGCTCGCGGTCCACTCCCACACGTCGCCGAGCATCTGCACGGCGCCGCAGTCCGAGGCTCCGTCGGCGTAGGCGCCGGCCGGGGCGCAGGCGAAGGCGAGCTGGTCGAGATTGGCCCGCTCGCGATCGGCGCCGGCGGCGGCTGCCTCCCACTCCAGCTCCGTGGGCAGCCGCCTGCCCGCCCATGCGGCGAACGCCTCGGCCTGGGAGTGGTCCACGTGGACGACCGGCAGCGCCGGATCGAGGGCCTCGGTCCTCCCCATCGCGGTTCGGACGAATCCGCCGCCGCCGTCGGGCTCCCAGTACATCGGCGGCTCGGCGCCGGTCTCGCGGACGAACTCGGCGAAGGCCCCATTGGTGACGGGGGTGCGGTCGATCCAGAAGGGCGCCAGCTCGACCTCGTGCCGAGGACGCTCGTTGTCGTAGGCGAACCGCTCCTCCCCGGCTCCGATCGTCGCCTGCCCCTCGTCGAAGCGGACCATCTGCGGTCCATCGGCGACGGGCTCCGCCGCCGGTTCGTCGTCAATCTCGACCGGCTCGTAGCTCTCAACCATCTGCAGGAGCTGCAGCATGGTCTCGTTGTGCTGGTGCTCGTGGGCAACGAGCATCTCGTAGATGAAACCGTTGCGGACGACCGGATCGTCGCTGCCGTCGAGGTCGGCGGCGTCGAGGACCTCGAGAGTGCGGGACCTGACCTCATCCATGTACGCGCGCAGCTCGTCGCCGCGAAGTATCGGCAGCTCGTTACGGGTGGCGCGCGGGTTCTCGATGGCGTCGTAGAAACGCCCGAGCTCGCCGCGGAGCGGTTCGCGCCCACCGACGTCCTGCACCAGCCACAGCTCCTCGAAGTTCGCGATGTGGCCGAGGTCCCAGGCGAGCGGGCTGAGTATCGGGGAGTAGACCCGGTTGAGCTGCTCGTCGCTGAGTGGCTCGATCAGCAGGAGCGTCCGCCGCCGCGCCTCCGCCAACTCGCGAGCGATCGCTTCCTTCGACGTTTCGGTCGCGGGGACGGCTATCCAACAAGGCTACCCGGCCGTGCCCCCGGGCTCCCCGGGACCTTGAATAAGCTCCGCGAGCCGATGGACGTTGAAGGGAAAGGCGCGCTCGTCTGCGGCGGTGCGTCGGGGCTCGGCGAGGCGACCGTACGCCGGCTGCACGGCGCCGGAGCGCGCGTGGTGATCTCGGACCTGAACGCCGATCGCGGCAACGAGCTGGCCTCCGAGCTCGGCGCTCCCGCCCGCTTCGTCGAGGCCAATGTCCTGGAGACCGAGAACGTCCAGGCGGCGGTCGACACCGCCGCCGAGGCCCACGGCGGCCTGCGGATTTCGGTGTGCTGTGCCGGCATCGGCTGGGCACAGCGCACGACCTCGAAGCACGGGCCACACGACCTGGAGATCTTCCACAACGTCGTCAAGGTCAACCTGCTCGGGACGTTCAACGTCCTGCGCCTCGCGGCCACCGCGATGGCGGCGAACGAGGAGGACGAAGGCGGCGAGCGCGGGGTCTGCGTCAACACGGCCTCGATCGCGGCCTTCGACGGGCAGATCGGCCAGGTCGCGTACTCGGCCTCGAAGGGCGGCATCGTCGGCCTCACCCTGCCCGCGGCCCGCGACCTCGCCGGGCGCGGCATCCGCGTGATGACGATCGCCCCGGGCCTCTTCGACACGCCCCTCCTCGCGGGCCTTCCCGACGAGGCGCGGGCGGCGCTTGGCGCCGGCGTCCCGTTCCCCTCGCGTCTCGGACTGCCGGCCGAGTACGCGGAGCTGGTCGAGGCCATCGTTCGCAACCCGATGCTGAACGGCGAGACCATCCGCCTCGACGGCGCCCTGCGGATGCCACCCAAATAGATGCCCGCGGCACCCCAGCGGCCGTTGAGCGCCCCGGAGCTGAAGGCGCAGATCGAGGCCGAGCGCCTGGGTCGTCCCTTCCTCGTCTACCGCGACTCCGACGACGAGCAGCGCATCCTGGTGATCGAGGAGGGAGTCGCGTCGATCTGGGTCGGCCGCAGCCCATCCGCCGACATCGAGCTGGCGCACGACGAGCAGGTCTCGAAGCTCCACGCCCAGCTCGAGGTCGTCGGCGCCGAGTGCACGCTGCTCGACGACGGCCTGTCGACCAACGGGTCGTTCGTAAACGAGGAAAGGGTCTCCGGGCGGCGCCTGCTTCGCGACGGCGACGTCCTGCGCTTCGGCCGCTCGCCGGTGCTCTACCGCTCTCCGAGTGGCCCCGGCGCCGACTCGACCGTGGTCGCGGGCGACTTCGGTACCGCCGCCGGCGTCTCCCCGGCCCAGCGGCGGGTCCTCGTCGAGCTCTGCCGGCCGTTCAAGGACGCGCCGGCCTTCGCCACCCCGGCCACGAACCAGGAGATCGCGGAGGCGCTGCACCTCTCCGTCGACGCCGTGAAGACGCACATGCGGGCCCTCTTCGAGAAGTTCGCCGTGGAGGATCTGCCCCAGAACCGCAAGCGGGTCGCGCTCGCCGAGCGCGCGCTCGGCACGGGTATCGTCAGTCAGCGCGACCTCTAAGGGCCGGGGTTGATGCGCGCCACCGTCCCATCCTCGCCGTTCGCCGTCCAGATCCCTCCGGCCCCGCCCGCGATGCCGTCCGCCTCGGTCACGCCGCTCTGCTTGACCGTGGTCCGCAGCTTGCCGTCCGAGGGGTCGATCTGAGCGACCTCGCCGCTGCCTCCGAGCGCGACCCAGAGCGAGCCCGAGTCGAAGACGATGCCACGCGGGAGGCTGCCCTTGCCGAAGCTCAGCGGCTGGATGCCGTCGGCGGGCAGCAGTGTCTGGGCGTCGAGCACCGAGACGGTGCCGTTGCCGCTGCCGTCATCCGGCCCCGGGTTGGTGACCCAGATCTTGCCGTCGGCGAACGCGACTCCCTTGGGGTTGTCGCCGACGCTCCCCATGGCCTCGCGCCGGCCGGTCTTGACGTCGAGGCGCCAGATCGTCCTGTCGTCCCGGTTGACCACGTAGATCGAGGCGCCGTGGACCAGCAGGCCGTGAGGGTCGCCTCCCGTCTGGTAGGTGGCGACCACCCTGTGCGCCCGCGGATCGAGCTTCGAGATCGAGTGCGAGCCGCTGTTGGCGATCCAGAAGTAGTCGTCGCCGTAGGCGACCACCCGAGGCTCGACGCCCACCGTGATCGGTGCGCTCACCTCGTCGTTCTTCGGGTTGATCGACTGGACCGTCCCGGGGCTCACCTGGTCGCCCACGTTTGCCACCCAGACGAGGTGCGGGCCGACAGCGATCCCCTCGGGGAGCGACCCGACCCTGATCGTGTCGGTGACCGTCCCCTCGTTCGCGTCCAGTTTGATCACGTTGCCGGGATCGGTGCGGCTCGTCGTCCAGATCGATTTGAGCCCGTCGGCGATCTCCACGGGCAGGGCGCCAGGCGCATCCGAAGTGACGTCGGTCGCGGCGACGAACTGCCCGACGGGCGGCGGCGTCTTCGGCTCGCCTCCATTGGAGCCCGTGGAGGTCGACGACGGCGTCGAGCCGCCGCCCGAGCCCACCCCGGAGATGACGATGCCCGCGACCACCAGCGTGGCCAGGCCGAGGACGATGGCCGGAACGCCGGGCAGTCGCGCCAGACGGGACTCCTTCGGCGCCGGCGCCGCCACCGTTTCCGCGGAGCGCGCCGAGATGCCGGCGGCGCCGGCGTTCTCCACCGCTGCGGGAGCGCCCTCTCCCGGCGCCCCGGCCGCCTCGCTCGGCGGCGGCGCGGCGGCCTGACTCTCGCTCGGCTGCGGCGCTGCCTGCGTCGCCGCCGGGTCGGCGGCCGGCTGGGTCTCGCCGAGGCCCCCGTGCTCGTCGCCGTCCGGCGCGGCGGCGCCGACGGCGACGGTGTGCTCGGCGACCGTCACCGGCCGGTACTCGAGGGCGGCGCGCGCCGCCCTCGCGAGGTCGCCCGCTGAGGGATACCGCTCGTCCGGCTCCTTGGCGAGCGCCCGCGCAACCACCCCGTCGAGACCCTCCGGCAGGCCGCGGCCCTTGGCGAGGAGCGGTGGCGCGTCCTCCTGCAGGTGCGCGTAGATCTTCGCGACCTTGTCCTCCTGCGAGGCGAACGGCGGCTCCCCGGTGAGCACCTCGAACAGAACGCAGCCGAGCGCGTAGACATCAGTCCGCGCGTCGGTTCGCTGGCCCTTGATCTGCTCCGGAGCGACGTAGTCGAGCGTTCCGACGAAGGCTCCGGTGGCGGTGACGCCGCTCGTCGCCTCGATGCGCTTCGTGAGCCCGAAGTCGGTCAGGTAGGCATGCTCGCCACTGTCGCGCTCCTCGATCAAGATGTTCCCCGGCTTCACGTCGCGGTGGACGAGGCCCTTCGAGTGCGCGGCGTCGAGGGCCGCCGCCGCCTGGCTGACGATGTCGACCGCCCGCTCGGGGGCGAGCTTGCCCTCGACGTTGATCAGCTTGCGAAGGTCGGTGCCCTCGATCAGGTCCATCGTCACGAAGATCAGGCCGTCCTCCTCGCCGGCGTGATGGATCGCCACGACGTTCGGATGGCGGATCGAGACCGCGATCCGCGACTCGCTGCGGAAGCGCTCCCGAAACACCTCGTCGCCGGCAAGCTGCGCCGAGATCACCTTCATCGCGACGACGTGGTCGAGCGCGAGGTGGGTGGCGCGGTAGACGACACCCATCCCGCCGCGCCCGGCGACCCCCTCGATCCGGTGGCCGGCAAAGATCGAGCCGACCCGTAACTCAGCCATCAGCGGCTGATTATCTATGCGCCGCCCGCGACATGTCCGGAATCTCGTCCCGGACGGCCGGGAGCGTGGCGGACGCCGGCGCCCGGGGCGGGGCGGACTTGCCGTGCCGCCGTGCCCAGTTGACCGGCTGAGGCCTCACCCGCAGCAGCTTCTTCCAGGTCGCGACGTCGAGGATCCCGGTGCGGGGCACCCCCCGGCTTCGCTGGAAGGCGGAGAGCGCCTGGGACGTCTGGACGTTCAGCTTGCCGCTCACGCGGACCTGGAAGCCGGCGCCGTTCAAATGCTCCTGGGCCCAGGCCACGAGGTCGCCGGCGTACTTGTGGCCGAGGACCGGGTAGAGCTGCCTCCGTCCGACCCCGTAGACCGGGTTCAGGTTCGTGGTGGCCAGCGCGTTCCAGGCCTTGGCCCTGGTCTCCTGCCAGTCCCACCACGACAGCCCGCGCATCCGGTAGGCCTTGGCGTAGCGGCGGAACTGCTTGATCTCGCGTACGGGCGGGTCTCCGTACGTCTGGCCGAGCGGCGCAATCGGCGCGCCGTAGACGCGGTTGAACTCGAAGGTGTGGGCAAACCCCGCGGACACGGTGGTGCCGATCGTGTGCCAGTAGAGCTGGGGCAGGTTCTGCTGGGCGCCTCCGGGGCCGAGGAAGACCGAGTAGGGAAGCGCCGGGTGGTAGTCGACGTAGGGAAAGCTCGCCAGCCCGACGGGAAATCGTTGACCGACCCTGCCGCGAAGCTCCTTCATGTACGTGGTGGCCGCGGCGTAGCGCCCCTCGTAGCTCGACTCCGCGTCGATGATCAGACAGTCCGCACCGACCGCCTTGGCGCGTGCGGCGGCGATCGCCTCCGCCGTCGGGTGGATTCCGTAGACGAACTGCCAGCCGCAGACCCGCAGGCCCGCGGAGTGCAGGGTGTGCACCAACCGCGGCGTGAATTGGCTCCAGACGTTGCCGGCGTCGGCGCTCTTGATGTAGAGCGTCCGGATCCCATGGCTCTCCGCCTTGCGGACGATGGAGCCGACCCGGCCGCCGTTCGACGCGCTGACGTACCAGATCCACATCCCCTGGCCCGCGAAGGCGCCGCCGCCGCCCGCTCCCGGGCAGGCCGACCCCGCCGCCGCGCGGGGTGGCCGCCGCGCCCAGCGGCACGATCGCGAGCACGGCCATCACCATGGCCGTGAACAGCGCGCGGCGACGCGCGCGGTGGTTGTCGGAGTCCCTCGACATTCCCCTGCAGCCACGCCTGACCATAGAGGCTCGCCGGCGACGACGCAACCGGGCGGGAGCGACCCTGCGGCGCCGGAGTGTTCACGTCCCCTCGCTCTCGGGATCGCGGTAGACCTCCTTCCTCCAGGGCGCGGTGATCGCGAACCGTGTCCGGCGAGTGGCGCTCGAGAGGGACTCGATCGGGATCAGCTCGAGCGCCGCGGCGGGCGTCCAGCGGCTCGGCGGACCGGGGTCGTCCTCGTGCACATGCCCCGCGTGGCTGCCGCCGGACACGTACTCGACCCCGGTCGCCGCGCCCCAGCCCGCGCGGTGGACGATGCCGGCGTCGGAGAGCCAGCTGCCGATGCCGCCGTCGTAGTTGTAGCCGTGGTGGGAGCTGGCGCGGTCCTCGGCACCGTCGGCCCGGACCCGGACCTGGAAGCTCTCCCAGTCGTCCTCGTGAAACCCGATGTCGCCCGGCAGGTCGCGAAGGCTCGTCGAGTCCTCGTAGTAGAGCCAGTACTGGATGTAGAGCGCGCCCGCGCGCCCGTCGGCGCAGTCGAAGCCGGCGCGCTCGGTCGCGGCCGCAGCCTCGGCCCGGCAGTCGACCACGTGGACGAAGGCCGCGGGTGGCTCTCCCGTGTTGGACTTGGTCACCGCTCCCGAACGCGGGCCGTTCCCGCAGGCGGCGTCCCGGCAGCTGCGGAAATCGACCGGCAGGGCGCTCGAGCCCGGCTCGTAGACCAGCCGGGGCGCCTCGCGGCGGACCGCCGCCGCGACGCCGGGACCGTAGGCGACGGTCAGCTGGTCGGCGCCGACGCAGTCGTCCGGCGCGCTGACCGCGCAGGCGATCGACGCCGCGATCGCGCGTGCAAGCCCGAGCCCCGGAAGCCCGGGGGCAGCGATCGCGAGCACGGCGACGAACAGCGCGGCGACCAGGCTGACGAGGCCGACGAACTCGACGGAGCTCTGCCCTGAGTCGCGCCCGCGCCACATGATCTGACGCTAGGAGCGGTCGGCGCGCGCGTGGCCGGCGCGGCGTCAAGGGTTAGAGTCGTGGCCGTGGAGGGACAGAGACCGCAGTCGAAGCCCGCGCCGGCGACGCCGATCAAGAGCGGCGAGTCCAACTGGAAGCACTGGGCGCTCGGCGCCATCATCCTGGTGCTGCTGATCTTCGTCGGGCAGAACGCGCAGAAGGTGGAGGTGCGCTTTCTGTTCGCCAAGGCCAACATGCCGCTGATCTTCGCCCTCCTCATCGCCATATTCCTCGGCGTCCTCATCGGCTGGCTCGTGCCTCGCCTGCGCCGCTCGCGGTCGGGCCAACTGGTCTCCAACAAGTAGCCCGCGGACTGCCCGGGCCGCCGCGCGACCGCAGCCGTCAAGATTGGAGCCAGCCGCGCTGGTCGTTTGCTGACGTCGCGGTGAGACGAGGGCCCCGGGAGACCGGGGCCCTCGTCGCTCTTGTGCGCGCCCTAGAGGTTCTCGATCTCGCCGGCGATGTCGGCCGCCGCCTGCTTTGCGTCGGAAAACAGCATCGAGGTGTTCTCCGCGTAGAACAGGTCGTTGTCGATGCCCGCGAACCCGGGGCTGAGCGAGCGCTTGATCACGATGACCTCGTGCGCCTCGCTGACCTCGATGATCGGCATTCCGGCGATGGGGCTCGACGGGTCGTCCTTTGCCGCCGGGTTCGTGACGTCGTTGGCGCCGATGACCACGGCGACGTCCGTCTGCGGCATCTCGGGGTTGATGTCGTCCATCTCGCGGAGCTGCTCGTACGGGACGTCCGCCTCGGCGAGCAGCACGTTCATGTGCCCCGGCATGCGCCCGGCCACCGGGTGGATCGCGTAGTTGACCTCGATGCCTCGCTTCTCCAGCGCGTTGGCCATCTCCTTGACCGCGTGCTGGGCCTGGGCCACGGCCATGCCGTAGCCGGGCACGATGACCACGCTGTCCGCGTAGGCGAGCTTGATGGCCGCGTCCTGGGCGCCAATCGACGTGTGGGGACGTTCCTCTCCCCCTCCTGCCCCGCCTCCCTCGGGAAGCGCGCCGAAGCCCGCGAACAGGACGTTCGCAACCGAGCGATTCATCGCGGTGGCCATCTCCAGGGTGAGAATCGTTCCCGAGGAGCCCACGAGCGTTCCCGCGACGATCAGCGCCACGTTGTCGAGCGCGATTCCGGCGGCCGCCGCGGAAAGGCCCGTGAACGCGTTGAGGAGCGAGATCACGACCGGCATGTCCGCGCCGCCGATCGGCAGGACGAAGAGGTTGCCGAGGATCCCGGCGGCGATCAGAACCGCGATGAAGAGCGCCTGCGACGGGCCAGAGTCGTGATCGATGCCGAGCGCGACGCAGGCGACGACGATCCCGATCAGGAGCGCCGCGTTCACGAACTGCTGCCCTGGGAGCTTGACCGGCTGGCCGGAGATCAGGCCCTGGAGCTTGCCGAACGCGATGTTCGAGCCCCAGAAGGAGATCGAGCCGATCACCATCGAGAAGAGGATGGGGACGAACGTGTCCAGCGGGATCGAGCCGCCGAGGGAGAGCTCGTGGCGGAACTCCGACCAGGCAATGAGGGCCACCGCGCCGCCGCCGACACCGTTGTAGAGGGCGACCATCTGCGGCATCGCGGTCATCTGCACGCGCTGGGAGGCAACGACGCCGACGGCGGTCCCGATCAGGAGGCCGGTTGCTATCAGCCCCCAGTTGCCGATGCCGTCGAGCAGGAGGGTGGTGACGACCGCGACGACCATCCCCGCCGCGGCGATGAGGTTGCCCTGCTTGGCGGTCGTCGGGTGCGTGCCGCGCCGGATCCCGATGATGAACATCGAGAACGAGACGATGTAGAGGACCTGGGTCCCCGCGGCGGTGGGCGCGAGGAGAGCGAGGGGCGTCACTTCGGCGTCTCCGCGTCCTTCGGCGGGCGCTCCTTACGCACGAACATGCCGAGCATCCGGTCGGTGACCATGAACCCGCCGACGATGTTGATCGTCCCGAAGGCGATGGCGACCGTCCCGATCACCTCCTCGAGGAGGTCGTTGGCGAACCCGATCACGATCAGCCCGCCGAGGAGGACGATCCCGTGGATCGCGTTCGTCTGCGACATCAGGGGCGTGTGCAGCATCGTCGGCACCTTCGAGATCACCTCGAAGCCGACGAACGCGGCGAGCACGAAGATCGTGATCTCGGTGATCAGGGTCATGAGCTGGCACCTCTTCTTGCGGCGGCTACGCCGCCTGACCTGCTGCTTTCGGTGCTAAAGCACCTCATCACGCACCTGCGGCCTCGCGGGCGCGCTCGTTGCGGATCTCGCCCTGGTGGGTGATGCATGCGCCGGCGACGATCTCGTCGTCGAAGTCCAGGCTGAGCGCTCCGTCCTCGCCGATCAGCAGCCCGAGCAGGTTCTCGACGTTCTTCGCGTAGAGCTGGGAGGAATGGAACGCCATCTGACTCGCCAGGTTGGACGGGCCGATGATCTTCACGCCGCCTTCGACGACGGTCTCCCCCGGCTTCGAGAGCTCGCAGTTGCCGCCGGAGTCCGCGGCCATGTCGATGATCACCGAGCCGGGGGCCATGTTCCGGACGGCCTCGGCGGTGATCAGGAGCGGCGCCGGGCGCCCGGGGATCTGCGCCGTGGTGACGATCACGTCCTGCTTGGCGGCGTTCTCGGCGAGAGCCTCGCGCACCTGCTCGTTCTCCTCGTCGGTGAGCGGCCGCGCGTAGCCGCCCTCGGCCTCGGCGTCCGGGATGAAGTCGAGCTCGAGCGGGCGGCCGCCGAGGCTCTTGATCTGCTCCCAGGCCGCGCGGCGGATGTCGAACCCGGAGACGACGGCGCCGAGCCGCTTGGCGGTGGCGATCGCCTGCAGGCCGGCCACGCCAGCGCCGAGCACAAGGACCTTCGCCGGCGCGACCGTGCCGGCAGCGGTGGTCATCATCGGGAAGAGCCGCCCGGCCTCTCGGGCGGCGAGCAGCATCGCCGCGTAGCCGGCGATGTTCGCCTGCGACGACAGGGCGTCCATCGACTGCGCGCGAGTGATCCGCGGCACCGTCTCCATGGCGAAGCTGGTCACACCCGCCTGCGCCAGAGCACGGTTCGTCTCGCCGGAGGTCAGCGGCGCCAGGTGGCCGATGTAGACCTGTCCGGAGCGCAGCTTGCCGATCTCCTCGAGCGTGGGCACCGCCACCTTGGCGACGACCTCCGCGCCCCAGGCATCGCCCGTGCTCGCGCCAGCGTCCACGTAGGCCTGATCCGGGTGGCCGGACTCCGCTCCCGCGCCGGGCTCGACCACGACGTCGATCTCCTTGCCCGCGAGGTTCTTCGCGACGTCGGGAACGAGCGCCACGCGGCGCTCGCCCTCTGCTGACTCTTTCGGAACCCCGACCTTCATCCCAGCGCGCGGGGAGCCTAGATGAAGCCGCCGGGCGTGTGCCGCACGCCGAGCCGACCTCTGTTCAGCGGACCCGCGGCAGCTCGATGAGCTCGCCGTTGAAGTTGACCGCGAAGAGGTTTCGCCTCGAGAACCCGCGCTTGCCGTGGCCGAGCGCGACAGCGCTGGTCATCCCGGTGCCGGTGGCGAGCGTGCAGATCGAGCGGTCCGTATCGACCCGTCCGACCCAGTTCCCGCCGTTGGCCGCCACATAGAGGCGGCCGAGCCCGTCGCGCGTCATGCCGTCGAGCCCGGCGGCGATGTCGGCTGACCCCAACTTGACGTAGGTCTGCACGTTGGCGGGATCCGCGATCTCGATCCGTGAGATCTGTGCGGGGTAGAAGGTCTGGTTGGCGTAGAGCCACTTGCCGTTTGGGCTCACGGCGAGGCCGTTTGGCGAAGGCAAACTGGCCCAGTTGATCTCGACGTTGCCGTCCAGAACGCGGTCGATGCCGGTGCCGACGTCCGAGGACGCGTAGATCGCACCATCTGGGCCTCGCGCCAGGCCATTCGACATCTGCGTTCCCGAGATCATCCGATGCGACCGGCCGGTCCTCGGGTTGTAGGAGATGAGCCCTGCAACCGGGTCGGTGGAGGACGCGGTCGCGATGCTGTCGCCGTAGCCGACGACGAGCTTGCCGTGGTCCCAGACGAGCCCACCCGGAGAGTCGATTCCACCCACCACCGGCTTTGGCTTCGCGCCAGGCCTCGCCACGCGGAGGAGCTGCCCGGCCGTGACGTCCGTGAAGTAGAGGTGCCCGCGGCGGTCGACGATCACCGACTCGAGCGTGCCGCGGCCGGAGATGAGCGTCTTCGGCTGCCCGCCATACCCGGGGCACGGAGCGGGGGCGGCCGCGGCTGGGGCGGCCGTGGCGGCGAGCACAACCGCGACGCTCGCAAGCGCCGGAGGCAGCCTCATCGACTGGCGCCGGGGGCGGTCAAGCGGGCGCGCCGGCCCGGGTCAGCGCCGCCAGGCGCTCGATCGTGTGGAGCCGCTCGCCGAGATCGGGCTGCACGGGCGTGACGATCAGCCGGTCGACGCCCACGGCGGTGAAGCGCTCGAGGCGCTCGGCGACATCCGCCTCGACTCCGATCAGCGATGTGGCCGCGACGAGCTCGTCGGGAATCGCGTTGAAGGCCTCCTCGCGCTTGCCGTCCTGGTAGAGGCTCTGCACCTCGTCGGCCACCTCGCCGTAGCCGAAGCGGTGCGTGAGGTCGACGTAGAAGTTGGTCTCGCGGCTGCCCATGCCGCCCAGGTAGAGGAGGAGCCCGGCGCGGACGATCCCGCGCGCCGCCTCGAGGTCGCCGTCGATCGCCACCTGGATCGAGGGCGAGACCTCCAGTTCGGAGCGGCTGCGCCCACTTTTCGCGAAACCGGCCTCCAGATGCTCTCCCCAGGTCGCCTCGAAGCCGTCGGGGTCGAAGAAGATCGGAATCCAGCCGTCGGCGACCTCCGCGGCCAGCTCAACCGACTTGCGGCCGATCGCCCCGAGGAATACCGGGATCTCGTTTCGGAGTGGGTGGAAGTTGAGCTTGAGCGCCTTGCCCTGGCCGGAGCTGCCGTCGCGAAGCGGCAGGTCGTAATGGTCGCCGTGGTGCTCCACCGGGCCCTCGCGAGCGATGATCTCGCGCACCACCTCGACGTACTCGCGAGTCCTGCCCCACGGCTTCGCGTAGTCGACGCCGTACCAGCCCTCGGAGACCTGGGGGCCGCTTGGGCCGAACCCGAACAGGAAGCGACCACCCGAGAGCGCGTCGATGGTCGCCCCGGCCATCGCCGCGGCGGCCGGCGGCCGCGCCGGGACCTGCATGATCGCGGCGCCGAGCTTGATGGTCTCGGTCTGGGGAGCGAGCCAGGCGAGGACGCTGACGACGTCCGAGCCGTAGGACTCGGCGACCCACACCGAGTCGTAGCCCGCCGACTCCGCGGCGCGCACGATCTCGAGCGCCTCGTCACCCCGCGGGCCGATTCCCCAGTAGCCGAGGTAGATGCCGAGCTCCGGCGCCATCTGGCGCCGGAGCCTATAGCGGAACGGGCCTGGATCGGGCCGCTAATTGATGTAGCCGCTCGACTTCAGGTAGTGGGTCGCGACGGCCGCGGGTGTCTTCTTGTCGATGTCGACCTCGGAGTTCAACTCCTGGATGACCGGAAGCGTCAGGTTCCCCTGCACCTTCTCGATCGTTGCCTGGAAGTCCGGGCCGGCCTCCTTCGCCACCTTCTGGGAGGTGATGAAGATCAGGTTGCCAGCCGGAATCAGGCCCTTGTCGTCGGTGAGCAGCGTGTACTTGTGGCTGTTCGCGAGCTGGGCGTCGCTGGTGAAGAGGATCGACAGATCAGCGTCACCCTTGTCCAACACCGTGTAGCGGAGGCTGATGTCGACGGGCTTGAACTGCTTGAACTGCAGGCCGTAGTTCTTCTCGAGCCCCGCCAGACAGTCGATCCGCTCCCGGCATTCCGGTGAGCCGGCGAGGGTGAGGTCCTGCGACTTGCCGTTGAGGTCGGAGATCTTCTTCAGGCCGAGCTTCTGCGCCGTCGACGTCAGCGTTCCAACCGCGTTCGAGTCGGCGAACGGAGTCGGAGCAAAGGACGTCAGCCCTTCCTTCTCGAGGTCCGAGTTGGCCATCGCGGCGGCCTGGTCGGCGCTCGACGGCATCTGCTGCGGTGGGACCTGGAAGAACGAGCCGAGCGCGGTTGAGGTGTACTCCGGGTAGCCGCTGATCTCGCCGTCCTTCAGCGCCTTGAGGGCGACGGTCTCGGAGCCCAGGTTCAGCTTCGTGTCCACCTTGTACCCGGCCGCCTCGAGCGCCTGGGCGTAGATGTTGCCGAGGATGTACTCCTCGGTGAAGTTCTTGGAGCCGACGGTGAGCGAGACCTTGCCGTTCGCCGGGTTCTTCTGGATCAGGTTGCTCGACCCCGACGCGGTGCTCGAGCTCGATGAGCTCGTGCTGCTGCTGCTCGAGCCACAGGCCGAGACGCCGAGCGCCAGCGCGACGATCAAAGCCAAGGCAAAC
Source organism: uncultured Actinomycetes bacterium (assembly GCA_963740625.1). Classification (GTDB taxonomy): domain Bacteria; phylum Actinomycetota; class Thermoleophilia; order Solirubrobacterales; family 70-9; genus JAWVFM01. The sequence continues at coordinate 241,157 of CAVUEV010000003.1, read as the reverse complement.
AACCCCTGCTTGCGGGCGGATGTCATCTGGAGTTCCCCTCTCGTTGGATGCCGCCGCGGTACCCGCGACGCGAGAATCCTATGCGCGCGACCCCGCGCGCTGCAACTTCAGCCCCTTCGGAGTCAGTAGGTGCTGAATACCGACCAACACCAGCTCGAACGTGAGCGCCAGGAGCGCCACGAGGATTCCGCCGGCCAGCACCCCGTCGTCGCCGAAGACGTTGCGGCCCAGGAGCAGGTCGCCAAGGTCGGAGAGGCCGACGAAGGAGGCGATGGTGGCGGTGGCGATGATGTTGATCGACGAGGTGCGAACTCCGGTCATGATCGTCGGGATCGCAAGGGGCAGCTCGACGCGCAGGATCACCCCGGCCGGCGTCATGCCCATCCCCTTCGCCGCCTCGACGGCGGTCCGGTCGACCTGCTTGATGCCGACGAACGTATTGGTGAGGATCGGCGGGATGCCGAGGACGACGAGCACCGGGATGAGGTTCCGCGCGCCGATGCCGACGAGGACCGCGAACAGCGCGATCGCCGCCAGCTCGGGCACCGCGCGCCCGGCGTTGCCGATGCCCACCGCGAGGAACTCGCCCTTTCCACGATGGCCGAAGACGAGCCCCACGGGGAGCGCGATGGCGATCGCGCCGCCGAGCGCCACCAGGCTCACCCACACCTGGGTCCAGAGGAGGTGGCCGACGAACGCCGGGCCGCCGACCATGACGCCGCCCTTCGTCACGGCCTCGCGCTGGTGGAAGATGAAGTCGAACGCGCCCGAGATCGCGTCGAAGAGGCCGAGCGGGAGGGCGAGGTGGATCATCTGGCGCCCACCCGCTGCCAGGGTGTCGTCAGCCGCTTCAGGACGAGCAGCGCGAGGTCGAAGACCATCGCCATCGCGACCACGAGGCCGAACACCATGATGATGTTGGTCTTGAACGTCAGCTGCAGCTGGATGAGAGGTTCGCCCAGCCCTCCCGCCCCGGCATAGAAGGCAAGGCTGGCGATTGCCACCGTCGAGACCGTGGCGATCCGCAGTCCGGCGATTATCTCGGGCACCGCGAGCGGCAACTCCACGCGCCACAGCAGCTGGCGATCGGTCATCCCCATGCCGCGGCCGGCGTCCTTCGCCTCCGGCGGTACGTTGGCGAGCCCAGCGTTGATGTTGCGGTAGAGGATCTGCAGGGTGTAGGCCGTGAGGGCGATCAACCCTGTGAGGGTGCCGAGGCCGGTGATCGGCAAGAGCAGGGAGAAGAAGGCGATGCTCGGCACCGTGTAGAGGACGGTGGTCGTGACGCCGAGAGGTGCGACTAGCCACCGGCGGCGGTGCGACAGAACCGCCAGGGCGAAGGCGATCGCGAACCCGGCGCTCACGGAGACCGAAACCAGCAGCAGATGCTTGAAGAGCGGGGCGACGTAGAGATGGAAGTTGTCCTGCGCCCAGCCGAAGCAGAAGAGCTTGTTCGCCGCGACACAGCTCGTCGTCGAGTGCTGGTGGCAGAAGTTCGGGCCGAGCACGGCGGGACAGCCCTGGGCCGCTGCGTCGGCGATCGGGAGCCGGGTTGCGAGCGAGGCGAGCATCAGTCGGCCACCGGTCTCTCCGCAGCGGGACGCTCCTCTTCGAGCGCCTCGTGAGACCCCAGGAAGTCCGAGATGATCTCGACGGAGAGGACGCCGGCGATCTTGCCCCGGCGGTCGACCACGGCGCCGTACAGCGTCTCGGCCTGCAGCAGATCGGAGAGCGCATCGCGCAAGACGTCGTCGAGGTCGAGCAGTGGGTCGGCGGGTGTGTCCGGACTTGCCGGGACGACGTCCCTCACAAGGTCGGCGTCGGACAGCCAGCCGAGCGGCTTGCGGTCGGAGTCGACGAGCAGGGCGTGCGGCACCTCCGCCCCGTCGAGCTTCGCGCGCACCTCTGCGGTCGCCTGCCCGACGAACGCGAGCGGCGCATTCCAGAGGTCGATGTCCGACACCCGCATGAGGGCGAGCCGCTTGAGGGCCCGGTCGGCGCCGACGAAGTCCTCTACGAATCCGTCGGCGGGCGCCATCAGGAGCTCCGCCGGCGTGGCGTACTGGGCTATCCGCCCGCCCTGGTGGAGGATCGCGATCCGGTCGCCCATCTTGATCGCCTCGTCGATGTCGTGGGTGACGAAGAGGATCGTCTTGCGGACCTCCGCCTGCAGGCGCAGGAACTCGTTCTGCAGGCGCTCGCGGTTGATCGGGTCGACGGCGCCGAACGGCTCGTCCATCAGCATCACCCCGGGATCCGCGGCGAGCGCTCGCGCAACGCCGGCGCGCTGCTGCTGGCCCCCGGAGAGCTGAGCCGGATAGCGATCGCGCAGGTCAGGATCGAGCGAGATCAGCTCGAGGAGCTCATCGACGCGCGCGCTGATCCGCGCACGGTCCCAGCCCAGGAGGCTCGGTACGGTGGCGATGTTGTCGCCGATCGTCCGGTGCGGGAACAAACCCGTCTGCTGGATCACGTAGCCGATCTCCCGCCGCAGGTCGGATGGCGACCGGTTCTGCACGGAAGCGCCGTCCACGAGGATGTCGCCCTCCGTGATCTCGGTCATCCTGTTGACCATCCGCATGGCGGTCGTCTTGCCGCACCCCGACGGGCCGACCAGCACGCAGATCTCACCAGGCTGCACCTCCAGGCTCAGCGCGTCGACGGCGGGCCGCTCGGCGCCGGGGTAGCGCTTGGTCGCATCGCGGAACTCGACCGAGAACGCATCGGCTCGGCTCGTTTGGCCGCTTTCTCCCCGGGTCGCCAAGCCTGGCGATCCTAGATTGAATCTTTCGCGGGCGCCTGCGGCGCCCTCACATGCTGCTTTCGGGGCTAAAGCCCCTCACCATCATCCCTGTTGCGCTTCGGTATGAATGGGGACGTGAACGCCGGGACGCACTCGATAGGGCTGACCCGCGCCGAGGCGGCCTCCCGGCTGGCGCGTCTCGGGCCGGTCGAGTCCACGTCGAGCCGCTCGATGTCCTCGATCATCGCCGGCAACGTCTTCACGCTCTTCAACGCGATCCTCGGCGCGTTCTTCGTCCTGCTGCTGTCGCTTGGGCTGTTCGCGGACTCGCTCTTCGGGCTGGTGGCCGTGATCAACTCGGTGATCGGGATCCGCCAGGAGGTGAAGGCCAAGGAGACGCTGGACCAGCTCGCGCTCCTCGTGGCCCCGCACGCGAGGGTGGTCCGCGACGGCCACGAGGTCGAGCTGACGGCCGAGGAGGTCGTGCCCGGCGACCTCGTTCGCGTCGAGCCGGGCGACCAGCTCGTGGCCGACGGCGTCATCGTCGACGCCCGCGGCCTCACCCTCGACGAGTCGGTGCTCACCGGCGAGGCGGACGGGGTCCGCAAGCGCATGAACGACACGGTGCTCTCCGGCGCGTTCTGCCTCGCGGGCTCGGGCGATTACGAGGTCGACGCCGTCAGGGAGCAGAGCTACGCCGGCAAGCTTGCCGGCGAGGCCCAGGCGTTCCGCCACCCGCTCTCCCCGCTCCAGGTCGAGGTCAACCGCGTGCTCACCGCCACCACGGCGGCGATGATCCCCCTGGGTGCGATCCTTCTCGTCGCCCTGAACGCGCGCAACGTCGGCATCCAGGACGCGGCCCAGACCGCGGCGGCCGGCCTCGTGACGATGGTGCCGGAGGGGCTCGTCCTCCTGATGTCGGTGACGCTCGCGGTAGCGGCAGTCCGGCTCGCCAAGATGCAGACGCTGGTGCAGCAGATCAGCGCGACAGAGGCGCTTGCGGCGGTCGACACCATCTGCGTGGACAAGACCGGCACGCTCACGGACGGGACGCTCGACCTGGTCGCGATCGAGTTCGCCGACCCCAACCACCCCGAGGCCGCCCAGCAGGCGCTCGGACGGTTCGCGAACTCCGCCGGCGAGCGCAACCGCACCCTCCAGGCGATCGCCGAGCGCTTCGTCGCCTCGCCGGTGCGGGTCACGGCCGAGGTGCCCTTCTCCTCCGCGTGGAAGTGGAGCGGGGCAACGCTCAACGGCGGCTCTTCCACCCGCAGCTACGTCATGGGAGCACCCGACATCCTCAGCCGTGCCGGCGCCCTCGAGCTGTCGCCCGGCCTCGCGGAGAAGCTCGGCGAGCACACGACCGCCGGCCGCCGCGTTGTCGCCTTCGGCGAGACGCGCAGCGCGCTTCCCGAGGATCCCGCGCACGAGCCGCCTCCCCCGCTGGAGGCGCGGGCGCTGATCGTGCTCGAGGAGAAGCTGCGCTCCGACGCGCAGGAGACCGTGGAGTTCATGCGCGGCCAGCAGGTCGACCTGAAGCTGATCTCCGGCGACGCGCGCGAGACGGTGACCGCCGTCGCCCAGGCCGTGGGCGTTCCCGCTGACGCGGGCGTGATCGAGGGCCCGGACCTTCCCGACGACAGGGTGGGGCTCGGGCAGGCGGCCGAGGAGAACACGGTGTTCTGCCGCATCACGCCCGAGCAGAAGCAGGCGCTGGTCGCCGCCCTTGCCGAACGCGGCCGGTTCACGGCGATGATCGGCGACGGCGTCAACGACGTGCCGGCGCTGAAGCGCTCGCGCCTGGCGGTGGCGATGGGGTCGGGCACCCAGGTGACCAAGGGCGTCGCCGACATCGTGCTGCTGAACGACCAGTTCTCGATGCTGCCCCGCGCGGTCGCGGAGGGAAGGCGAATCGCCCGCAACATCCACCGCCTCGGCCGTCTCTATCTGACCAAGTCCGTCTACGCCGGCTTCCTGATCCTGTTCGCTGCCATCACCGGCTTCGCCTTCCCGTTCCTGCCGCGCCAGCTCACTGTCGCGGCGACGATCACGATCGGGATCCCGTCGTTCGTCCTGGCGCTGGCGCCAAGCGAGGGCCCGCTCTACCGCGGGCGCCTGCTCCGGGCGCTGGCGGCGTTCGCGGTGCCCGCCGGGATCGCGATCGGCGTCGCCTCGCTGCTCTCCCAGTTCCTTGTGGACACCGTGTTCTCGGGAACGCTCGACGAAGGGCGGACCGCCGCCACGACGACCCTGATCGTGCTCGGGCTCTCGTTCATCCTGCTGCTCGAGCGCGGGCCGGGGCGCGAGCACATCACGATCCAGAGCTACATGCTCGCCCTCGTGGCCGGCCTCGGAGCCCTCTATGCCCTCGGCCTCGCCGCGGCGCCGGTGCGCGACTTCTTCGACCTCGAGCTGCTCTCCGCGGGGCAGTGGTTTCTCTCGCTCCTCTCGGTCGCGGTCGGCCTCCTGATCGCCGCAGTTGCCTGGCGGATCCCGTACATCCAACGCATGGAGGCCGAGGAGGTACCAGACTCAGGCGAAGTGCCGCTGCCGACCCACAACCCCAAGACCGGCGAGACGCCGGCGGTCGCGGCGCCCGCGAGCCCGCCGCCCGCCCCACTTCCCGTCGAGCGCGAGACGGAGTACTGATCGTGGCGGAGGGGCTCAGGCGAACGAAGATCGTTGCGACGATCGGCCCCTCGACTCGTTCGGTCGAGCGCATGCGGGAGCTGCTCGAGGCCGGCGCCGACGTCTTCCGGCTGAACTTCTCCCACGGCACGCCCGCCGAGCACGAGCAGAACGTCGCGATGGCGCGTGAGGCCTCGCGGCTCGTCGGGCGGGAGGTCGGCCTCCTCGGCGACCTGCCGGGTCCCAAGCTCCGGCTCGGCTCGATTGGAGCCGAGGCGGTGGACCTGGAGCGAGGCTCGGAGGTGACCCTCGCCGTGGGCGAGCCCACGCCGGAACCCGGGCGCCTGCCGGTCAGCTGGGCGGGCCTCCCGGGGGCGGTATCGCCGGGAGGCGACGTCTACCTGGCCGATGGGCGGATCCGCCTGCGCGTAGAGTCGAAGACGGACTCGGAGGTGCGCTGCACGGTGGAGGCGGGAGGACGGGTCTCCTCACACCAGGGACTGAATCTCCCCGGCGCCGACGTCGCGCTTCCCGCCGCCGGTCAGGAGGATCTCGAGTGGGTGGACTTCGCCGTGAGGAACGGAATCGACCTCCTGGCCGTGTCGTTCGTACGGCGGGCGGAGGACCTGATGCCCGTGGAGCGCCGCCTTCGCGTCGCCGGCTCGGACATCCCCCTCATCGCGAAGATCGAGAAGCCGCAGGCGGCCGAGAACGCCGAGTCGATCATCGACGCGGCGCTGAGCGGGATCATGGTGGCCCGCGGTGACCTGGGCATCGAGCTGCCGCTCGAGCAGGTGCCGGTGGTCCAGAAGCGACTCCACGAGCTCGCCGGGCGGCACTCGAAGCCCTCGATCACCGCCACGCAGATGCTCGCCTCCATGGTCTCCTGGCCTCGCCCGACACGCGCGGAGGTCTCCGACGTGGCCAACGCCATCTGGCAGGGAACCGACGCGGTCATGCTCTCCGAGGAAACCGCCGTCGGCGAGAACCCGATCGAGGCCGTCCGCGTCATGGACCGCATCGCCCGCGAGGTGGAGCCGGACCTCCCGTACGGAGACTGGCTCTTCAACCGCGTCGAGACGGACGTGCAAGACGTCGCCAGCTCCGTCGCGCGGGCGGCCGTCGGCTCCACCTACACCCTCGGGCTGGCCGCACTGGTCGTGCCGACTCGAAGCGGCAGGACCGCGAGGCTGCTCTCCGCGCACCGGCCGCGCGTGCCGGTCCTCGCCGTGTCGCCCCGGATGGAGACCGTGCGGCGGCTGAACCTCCTATTCGGCGTCCAGACCGCGCTCGCGGAGGACTGGACCAGCCTGAGAGATCTCCTTGGCGACTGCGCCCGCCTCGCGCACGAGGCCGGGATTGCCAAGCCCGGCGACCTCATCGCGATCACGGCCGGGCTTCCCGAGCAGCAGCTCGGCACGAACCTCTTCGAGATCCACCGCGTCCCCTAGCGGCGGTCCGCCGACGGCAGCACGAACTGCGTCACGATCAGGTTCGCCGCGAGCTTGCCGTCGCCGCGCTCGATCGCGACCTCGATGACGTGCGTGGAACGCCCCTCGTGGAGGTGGCGTGCCGTGGCGAGCAGCTCGTCGCCCTCGCGACCGGCGGCGAAAGCGTTCAGCTTCAACTCGATCGTCGTGAAATCGTGCCCCGCCGGCAGGTGCCTGAACGTCTGCCAGGCCGCGACCGTGTCGCCGAATCCAACCCAGACGCCGCCGTGGACGAGCCGTCCCGGATGCAGGTGGCGCTCGTCGACGACGAGACGGCCCCGCGTCAGCTCGTCGCCGACCTCCACCGGCTCGATCCCGAGGTCGGTGGGAAAGGTCCGGCCCAGCGACCCCAGGAACGCCCTGACGGTCTCGGCCGTGAACTCGCTGTTGATCGTCGCCACGTCAGTCCCTGAACGCCGAGAGCCCGTGGTCTCCGAACGGCTCGTCGCGCTCGCGAACGGCCTCGCGGAAGCCCGCCTCCGCCGCCCGCCGCTGGAAGGCGAAGCCCTCCGGGGTGTGGCGCGCGATGCCGTCGAAGAACGTGCCCAGAACCTGGGTCGCGTGAAGGCCCTGCGCGTAAAGCGCCTGGTTGACGAGGAGCTTGTGCATCACGAGCTGGTTCACCGGCAGGCGCGCGACCCGCTCGACGAGCGCCTCGAAGCGCGCGTCGAGCTCGCCGGCCGGAGCCGCGTCCACCGCCAGGCCCCACTCGACGGCCTGCGTCCCGGAGATGCAGTCGCCGGTGAGCAGCAGGCGCTTGGCGCGAGCCGGGCCGATGCGTGAGGCCCAGAGGGCGGTCGTCGGCACCCCCCAGACGCGAGCCGGCGGATAACCGATCTTGGCCACGTCCTCGGCAACGAGAAGGTCCGAGCAGAGCGCCATGTCGGTGCCGCCCGCGACGCAGAAGCCGTGCACCTTGCAGAGCACCGGCTTCTCGGAGTGGAACAGGCTCATGAACCCGCGGACGTTTCGCGACATCATCTGGAAGTCGGTGACCGCGTCCCAGGTGCCGGAGGGGTCGTGGTTCCTTGCGACGGTCACGGGATCGACCGGATTCCCCTCAGCCCGTCCCTCGTCAGACCCCGACACCCCCGGACGCGAAGCGGAGGAGGTGGCGGGCATTTCTGCTGCGGCGAGGTCGTAGCCCCCGCAGAACCCCGAGCCGTTGCCGGCGAGCGCGACCACGTGAACCTCGGGGTCGAGGTTCGCCGCCTCGACGCATGCCGCCAGCTCCCTCGGCATCTCGAGGGTGATGCCGTTGCCGCGCTCGGGTCGGTCGAGCGTGATCCGCGCGACTCGCCCTTCGCATGCGTAGGTCATGGTCTGAAGCTCGTCCAAGACCCCGCAGGCTATGGGACCAGAGCCATATGCTGGCCTGGTGGCAACGGCCCGCGATCTGGATGTGGTCGTCTTCGGAGCGACAGGGGTCACCGGCCGCCAGGTCGCCGCATATCTCGCGGCGCGCGCCCCGGAGGCAGACGCGACCTGGGCGGCGGCCGGACGCGACCCGGACAAGCTCCGCCGCGTCCTCGGCGATGTTGGCGTCGAGGCGCCGGAGCTCCTCGCCGCGGACGTCGAGGACGCGGTATCGCTGGAGGCGATGGCGGCTCGTGCCGGCGTGGTCCTGGATCTCGTCGGGCCGTACACGCGCTACGGCCGCCCGGTGATCGCGGCATGCGTGGCGGGCGGCGCGAGCTACATGGACCTCAGCGGAGAGATCCCCTTCGTGCGCGACGTGATCGACGAGTTCGACGCGGCCGCGCGCAAGGCGGGAGTGAAGATCGTGCAGGTCTCCGGGTTCGAGGCCCTGCCGCCGGACCTCGCGGTGCTCCTGGCAGCCGAGACGGCCCGCGAGCGCTGGCATGAATCGCTCGTCGCCGCCGACCTCCAGGTGAGCACGACGCCCCCGCCCGGGATGCCGCGGCCATCGGACATGATCTCCGGCGGCACGCTTCAGAGCCTGGCCGAGGCAATGGGCGACGAGAACGCCGGACGGGCGACGGACCCGGCGGCGCTGATCGAAGACGTGTCACGAGCCGCGCGCGTGCGCGCCATGAGCCCGATCCGGCTACGCCCCCGCCCAGGTCGCGGGGGCGCTGTCGTCGCCCCGATGGTCCCCGCGGCGTTCATCAACCCGGCCGTCATCCACCGGACGGCGGCACTGCTCGATCTCGAGCCCTTCGCCTACAGCGAGGGCGTCGGGATCGGGGGGCCGGCCGCGACACTCCCGTTTCGCTACGCGGCGGCGGGGATGCTCGCCGCAACGCAGGCGGCGGTCAAGAGCGTCGCCGGCGCCGGTCCCGCCTTCCGCGGGCGCGCGAGCCGGACTCTCTCGCGGGTCCTCCCGGGCTCCGGCTTCGGGCCAGCCGGGGATCGACTGGAGGGCTGGCGCTGGCGGATGTCGCTCGCCGCGCGCACGAGCGGGGGCAAGGACGTCGCGGTGGAGGTCGACGCCCGGGGCCATCCCGGATACCTCGCGACCGCCAGGATCCTCGGCGAGGCCGGACTGCTGCTCGCAGCCGACGGCGCCACGCCCGACCGCGCGGGGTGCCTTACGCCCGCCGCGGCCATCGGCACGGCACAGCTCGCGCGCTTCGGCGAAGCCGGCATGACGATCAAGCTCGCCGGCTGAGGATGGCCAAGGAGTACGCGACGATCGACGCCGCGGGCCGCGACGTGCGGATCTCGAGCCCCGACCGCGTCATCTTTCCCGCCACCAAGCGCACGTCGGAGGTCACAAAGCTGCAGGTCGCCGAGTACTACGTGGCGGTCGGCGACGGGATCATGCGCGCCCTGCGCGAGCGACCAACCACGCTCGAGCGCTGGCCCAAAGGCGTGCAGGAGGGCATGACCATCTCGACCCGCGAAGGCCACAAGGGCGACGCCTTCTACCAAAAGCGGGTGCCGAGAGGGGCGCCTGAGTACGTCGAGACGGCACGAATCGAGTTTCCGTCGGGACGGCACGCCGACGAGGTTTGCCCAACCGAGCTCGCGGTGGTTGCGTGGTGCGCCCACATGGGGACGCTCACCTTCCACCCGTGGCCGGTGCGACGCGCCGACGTCGATCATCCGGATGAGCTGCGGATCGACCTCGACCCCCAGCCGGGCACCGACTTCGCCGACGCGGTCGAGGTCGCCGTCGAGGCGAGACCCCTCTTGGAGGAGCTCGGCCTTGCCGGGTTCCCGAAGACCTCGGGCGGCCGCGGTATTCACATCTACGTGCGAATCGAGCCGCGCTGGACGTTCACCGACGTCAGGCATGCGGCGATCGCGTTCGGCCGGGAGCTCGAGCGGCGGATGCCCGGCAAAGTTACGACGAGGTGGTGGAAGGAAGAGCGGGGCGAGCGCGTCTTCGTCGACTACAACCAAAACGCGCGCGATCGCACGATCGCCTCTCCGTACAGCGTCCGGCCGAAGCCGGGAGCACCGGTCTCCGCGCCATTGGACTGGGACGAGCTTGGCGAGGTCGAACCCGAAGACCTCAACGTCGAGACGATGCCTGCCCGGTTCGCCGATCTCGGCGACCGCTACGAGGCTATCGACGACACCCTCCACTCCCTCGGGCCGCTGCTCGAGATGTACGAGCGCGACGAGGCCGAGGGCGAGACGGACATGCCGTATCCGCCCGACTATCCGAAGATGCCCGGCGAGCCGATGCGTGTGCAGCCGAGCAGAGCGAGGCGGTCCAGTGAGGACCCTTAGGTCCGAAAGCGGCATGTAAGGACGCCGAAGGCGTCCGCATGTGATTTCACGAGCAGAGCGAAGAAGCGCTGAGTCTGTCCGGCGCGGGCTCGAAAGTTCGCCCATGCTCGCCACCTCGTTCTACATCCCCAACCATCTCAGCTTCTACAACCTCGTCCTCTTCATCCACGTCGCCGCAGCGGTCGCGGCGTTTGGAGGGACGTTCGGCTATGGCCTGGTGATCGGAATCACGATGCGGCCGGAGGAGCGCAAGCACATGGCCTACTGGCACCGCGTCCAGCACGAGCTCGGCCAGAAGCTGATCACCCCGGGCGCCACCGTCATCCTGATCGCAGGCATCTACCTGGTGGCCGCGGGCAACTTCGACTTCTCGGATGCCTTCGTGGCCATCGGGACCATCATCATCGTTGCCCTGCTCGGCTTGGGGGGAGCCTTCTTCTCCCCCAACGGGGTCAAGGCCGCCGAGCTCGCTCAGCGCGATATCGACGCCGCGGGCTCAGGCGAGATTGCCTTCAGCGACGAATACAACGCCCTCGCCCGCCGGCTGGCCACGGTCGGCATCGGCGCCAACCTGCTCGTGCTCCTCGCCATCTTCCTGATGGTCATCAAGCCGCTCTAGGCCCGATGCTCAGGCCTCGAGCTGGGCGTAGGTGCAGTCGGCGGGGTCCTTGTCGTCGCGCCAGCGCAGGATCTTCGAGCCGTGGCGAATCCGCCCGCCGCTCACGTGATCGAAGCTGACCTCGACGACGAGCTCGGGACGCAGGGCGATCCACTCGAGGTTGCGGTCCGCGGCCCAGCGACTTGGGTCCGCCGAGCCACGCTCGCCGGTCTCATAGGGCGCTAGCTCGCCGACGAGCTCTCGCTTCCGCTTCGCCGAGAGGCCCGAGGTGTGGCCGACCACCCGCAGCTCGCCGCGATCGTAGGTGCCGAGGATCAGTGAGCCGACCGTGTTCTCCTCCTTCCCGGGCCGCCACCCGACGACGACGCAGTCGGCCGTTCGCAGGCGCTTGACCTTGACCATCCCCTTGCGCTCGCCGGGCCGGTAGGGGGCCGCGGACTCCTTCGCGATCACGCCCTCGCCGCTTTGGAGCCATCCCTCGGCCTCCCCGGCCGTGGCGACCAGCGGCGTCACCTCCACCGAACCCGGGTCCTTGGCCGAGCCGACGAGCTTTTCCAGCGCCTCGCGGCGCGCCTCGAACGGGTCGGAGAGCGCCTTGTGCTTGCCGACCGCGAGCAGGTCGAACGCGCGGTAGACCACCGGCGTCTCCTCGGCGAGCATGTTGATCCGGGACTCGGCGGGATGGATCCGGTTCTGCAGGGCGTCGAAGACCTCGGCCCCGTCCGCGCCGAGGATCACGAGCTCGCCGTCGATCACGTAGGCGCCGTCGGGCACGCGCAGCTCCGGGAAGTAGCGGTGAAGCGGCTTGCCGTTCCGCGACTGGAGGAAGAGCTTGCCGCCGTCGACGAACGCAAGCGCGCGAAAGCCGTCGTACTTGGGCTCGTAGACCCATTCATCACCCTCGGGAAGCTCCTTTCGCGAGAGCGCCAGCTGCGGCTTCAGGGGCGGCTTGAGCGGCAGAGCCATCGGCTCACGAGTTTGTCAGCATCGAGCCGGTGGGCGTTGCCTCCGATCCGCCGGCAGAGTGCGATGTCGTCGTCGTCGGCGCGGGGATCGTGGGGCTGGCGACCGCCCGTGAGCTGGCCCTTCGCCACGACGGCCTGCGGGTCGTGGTGCTCGAGCGCGAACCTACGATCGGCGCCCACCAGACCAGCCACACGTCGGGGGTCATCCACGCGGGCATCTACTACGAGCCGGGCTCGCTGAAGGCGCGGCTGTGCGTGGAGGGCGCGCGCGACCTCTACTCCTACTGCGAGGAGCGAGGCATCCCGGCGAGGCGCTCCGGCAAGGTGATCGTCGCGACGCGCGAGGACGAGCTCGGCCGCCTCGACGAGCTGGAGCGGCGTGGTCGCGAGAACGGCGTGCCCGGGCTGGCGCGGATCGGGCCCGGCGAGCTCCGCGAACTCGAGCCGCACGCGGCCGGCGTCGCCGCGCTTCACTCGCCGAACACCGGCGTGGTGGGGTTCGCCGACGTCGCCCGCGGGTTCGCCGACGACCTGGCCGAGCTGGGTGGCGAGGTCCTCACGGGGTGCGAGGTGCACGGCATCGCGGCCGAGGACGGCACGATCGGCGTGGATCACGCCCGCGGACGCGTTCGCGCCAGGGCGGCGGTGCTGTGCGCCGGCGCGTGGTCCGACCGGCTCGCGACGATGGCGGGCGCCGAGCCCGAGCCGCGGATCGTCCCCTTCCGGGGCGGGTACCTGAGGCTCCGGCCGGAGCGGAGCAGCCTGGTCCGAGCCGCGATCTACCCGGTGCCCGACCCGGGCCTCCCCTTCCTTGGCGCCCACTTCACCAGGACGATCGACGGCGAAGTGCTGCTCGGGCCTTCGGCGCTGATGGTGGGCGCTCGCGACGCCTACGGCGCCGCGAGACTGCGGCCGCGCGACCTGGCCCAGACGCTCGCCTGGCCCGGAACGTGGCGCCTGATGGCGAGGCACTGGCGGCGGGGCCTTGCCGAGATCCGCACCGCCACAAGCCGCAACTCGTTCGTCGCGGAGCTGCGGCGGTTCGTGCCGGAGCTGGCGCGGGCCGACGTCGTGGCGGGACCGGCCGGGATCCGGGCGCAGGCCGTTGGCCGCGACGGCGCCCTCGTCGACGACTTCGTCGTCTCCAGGACCGATCGCGCCCTGCACGTGCGCAACGCGCCCTCGCCGGCGGCAACCGCGTCGCTCGCCCTCGCGCGCCTGATCGCCGACCGCGCCGAGGACGAGCTGGACGTCGGCAGGGCCTAGGGCAGCCTGGCCGGCACGGGCTTCACCCGTCTGCTCTTGCCCACGACCCCGACCGTCCGCCGGTACGAGGCGCGAAGCGCCCCCGCGTCGTACTGGTGGTGCTTCAGCGCCCGGCCAACCGGTAGCACCCGGAAGTCCGGGTGGCGAACGTACGTGGGGACGTAGCGAACCTTTCTGGCCTTGATCGAATCGCCGCGCGCGACGAAATGGAGCAGCGCGACGAGGCCGTCCTGAGTCGCCGCGGGGAGTCCCACGGCCGTGCCCTGGTTGGAGACGAGGTTGCCCTCGGACAGCACGACCGGCGTACCGGCGACCCAGCGGATCGGCTGGACGACGTGCGGGCCCTGGGCGACGACGGCGACTACGCCGCGAGTGCGCGCGATCTTCCGCACCCAGCCGCGCTCCTCAGCGCTCGGGTGGGAGACGTACTCAGGGGCGACGCTCCCGCCCCAGTGGACGTTGACGACGACCCCGTCGGCGCCGGACCGAAGGTCGCGCCGGACGTCGCGCCGGATCAGCTTCAGCCTCGTGATGTTCACGGACCACGGGTGTGGACGGGGCAGGCCGTTGGTGTCCGTCGTATAGGCGACGAAGCCGATCCGCAGGCCCGCGGCGCGCAGCAGCAGCGGCCGTCGACGAGCTTTCGCAGACCGAAACGACCCCGTGTGCCTGACGCCGGCGCCGGCGAGTGCCCTCCCGGTGTGGTTGATGCCGTGCTGGTCTTGATCGACCGAGTGGTTGGAGGCTGTGTCGCATGCCCGCCATCCCGTCTTCGCGATTCCCCGGGCGAGCGCGGGCGGCGTGTTGAAAACCGGGTAGCTGGACGGGGGCGCGTCCGTCATCGGGGTCTCGACGTGGCAGAGCGGCAGCGCCACGCGCCTGGCGTAACGCCGGACCTCGCGGAACATGGGGGCGAAGTCGTAGCCGTGCCCGTGCGCGTTGGCCGCCGCCGCCTCCCAGACAGGCTCGTGGATCAGCAGGTCGCCGCTGGCCGCGACGGTGAACCGGTGCGCCCGCGGAAGGGTTGGCTCTGGCGGGGGCTTCGATGCCGCCGGCCCGGACGATGGCGCCGTGGCGCTGGGCGCAAAGCCGAGCATCGCGGCAAGCGATGCAAGGATGGCCAGCGCTCCTCGAGCCAGGAACATTCACCAATTCTGCGGCACACGCCGGAGGCGAGGGTGCCTGGTGGGTAGGCTGAGCCGCCAACTCTCGAAGGAGGCGGCCGTGGAGGCCACGACGACCGAGCAAAGCGCCGAGGAGCTCAAGCGGGATCCCGTCTCGTCGTTCGCCAAGTCCCTCTTCCTGGGCGAGATCCACGAGGAGATGGTGTTCCCATGGCCGGAGCCACGGCCTGACGAGCAGGACCGGATCCGCGAGCTGATCAGGGCGGCCCACGACATCGCCGGCTCCCTCGACCACCGGAAGCTCGAGGAGGAGCGCTGGATCGGGGACGACGTCATCAAGCAGCTCGGCGAGGCCGGGCTCTGCGGTCTCTACGTCCCTGAGAAGTACGGCGGCCAGGGCCTTTCGCAGACCGGCTACGCGCGCGTCTTCGAGACGTTCGCGCAGATCGACTCGACGCTCTCCATCATCATGGGCGTCCACCAGTCGATCGGTTTCAAGGCGATCGCCATGTTCGGGACGGATGAGCAGAAGGAACGCTTCCTCCCGGACCTCGCAAGCGGCAGAAAGCTGGCCGGCTACGCGCTCACGGAGCCGAATGCCGGGTCCGACGCCTACGCCATCGAGTCCCGGGCCGTCCGGCAGCCCGATGGCTCCTGGATGCTGAACGGCGAGAAGCGCTACATCGGCAACGGCTCCAAGGGCTCCGTCTTCACGACCTTCGCCCGCTGCGAGGTCGACGGCTCCGAGCGCCATATCGCGCTCATCCTCGAGAAGGGGATGAAGGGCTTCGAGGTCGGCGAGCGCTTCGACACCATGGGCCTGCGGGCGAACGACCTGCGACGCCTTCACTTCAACGACGTCAAGGTGCCGGCCGAGAACGTGATCGGCGAGCCCGGGGACGGCTTCCGCATCGCGATGGAGGTCCTCAACAACGGCCGGATCGGACTCGGCACGGGCTCCGTCGGCGGTGCGAAGAAGCTTCTTAACCTGGCGATCGGGCACGTCAAGGAGCGCCGCCAGTTCGACCGCCCGCTCGCTGAGTTCGAGCTCGTCGAGGAGAAGATCGGCTGGATGGTCTCCTACCTGTTCGGCCTGGAGTCGATGGCGTACCTCACGTGCGGCCTCGTCGATGCCGGTGTTCGCGATTACTCGCTCGAGTCGGCCATGTGCAAGATCTCGGGGACGGAGTTCCTCTGGTACGCCGCCAACCGCGCCCTGCAGCTCGCCGGCGGCTCGGGGTACATGAAGGACCAGCCTTACGAGAAGGTGCTGCGCGACATCCGGATCTTCCCGATCTTCGAAGGCGCGAACGACGTCCTGCGGGCGTTCGTGGCGCTCACCGGGATGAAGCCCGTCGGCGACAAGCTCTCCGAGCTGGGCGAGATCGGCCTCGCGGATCCGATCAGGTCCATTGGCGTGCTCGCCGATTACGTCGGGGGGCGGATCCAGCGCGAGGTGCGGCCCGACCGGATCAGCATGGCCCACCCTGAGCTGAAGCAGCACGCCGACGCCGTGGCCGATCAGGTGAAGGAGCTGCAGGCAATCTCCGAGAAGCTCCTGCGAGAGCATCGCAAGGGGATCATCGAGGCGCAGCTCCAGCAGAAGCGAGTCGCCGACTCGCTGGCCGACATCTACGCGCAGATCGCGGTTCTCTCGCGGGTAACCGCGATCTTCGAGGACCAGGGGATCGAGCCGTCGGGCCAGGAGCGATACATCGCCGACACGTTCTGCACGCGGGCGGGCGGCCGCGTGCGCGCCCGCTTTCGCCAGGTGGAGTCGAACGACGACGAGCGGATGACGGCGATCGCCAAGCTCGCGTATAAGCGCGGCGAGTACGGCTACGCGCTCTTCGACTGACCGTGGCGAAGCTCCCCGACCAGACGCAGATCGGCGTCGTCGCGCTCGTCGTCCGCGACCTCGAACGGTCGCTGGACTTCTACTCGCGTTCCCTCGGTCTCGAGGAGATCGCGCGTTCCAACGGCGTCGCGCGCCTCGGGGCCGGCGCTCGCGCCTTGCTCGAGCTCCGCGCCGAGCCGCAGGCCCCGCCGCGACCGCCGCGCACAACCGGGCTCTTTCATTTCGCGGTCCTGGTGCCCTCGCGCGCCGAGCTCGCCGCGTCCCTGTCCCGCCTCGCGGCCACCGGCATCCGGCTCACCGGCGCCTCGGACCACCTCGTCAGCGAGGCGCTCTACCTGAACGATCCCGATGGAATCGGCATCGAGATCTACCGCGATCGGCCCCGGGAGGAGTGGGAGCACGAGGGGGGCGAGCTGCGGATGGCGACGCTGCCGCTCGACCTCGAGTCCATCCTCGCCGACCTGCCCTCCGACTTCGACGCCGGGCAGAAGCTTGCCGCGGGCACGCGGATCGGGCACGTGCACCTGAACGTCGCCGACCTCGGCGACTCCGAGCGCTTCTACGTCTCCGAGCTCGGGTTCGACGTCACCGTTCGCAGCTACCCGGGAGCGCTCTTCGTCTCGGCCGGTGGCTACCACCATCACCTCGGCCTCAACACGTGGAACGGCGAGGGGGCGCCACCGCCCCCTCCGGGCGCCGTGGGCATCGACCGGTTCGAGCTCGCGGTGCCGGGCGCGCAGGGGGCCGAGGTCGTCGACCCGGTCGGGATCCGCATCAGGGTCACGCCAGTCAGTTGACTGGGCGGAAAGTCTGATCTGATTTCGGTCATCGCGTCGAGCAGGGCAAGAACCGCGTCGCCAGTCGCCACCCTTGGCGACCGGCTTGCTGAACAGGACGCACGCCGGTTCGTGGGCCGAAGGCGCGAGCTGGAAATCGGCGAGCAGTTTCTCGCCCCCGAATCCAAGGCGAGCGTCCTCCTCGTCCACGGCGACGGAGGCATCGGCAAGAGCGCCCTGCTGCGGGAGCTGGGACGGCGCGCCGAGGCGCTCGGCTTCACCCTCCACTGGGTCGAGGCGCGCGACACTCCGCCCGCGCCCGACGCACTCGAGACCCTGCTCGCCGAGGCCCAGCGGGAGGACCGTCCGCTGGTGGTCTTCGACACCTTCGAGCGCATCGCGTCGCTCGGCGGCTACTTGCGTCGCGCCCTCCTGCCCACGCTCCCCGACGCCGCGAGGGTCGTGATCGCAAGCCGCGACCGCCCGGAGGACGCCTGGTTTCGCGACGGCTGGGAGGCAATCACGGCGGAGCTGGCAGTCGCGGAGGTCTCGCATGAGGACGCCGCCGAACTCCTCCGGCTGCGCGGTGTCGCCAGGGAGGATGGCGCCGGCGACATCATCGGCTGGGCGGGCGGATCTCCGCTGGCCCTGAGCCTGGCCGCCAGCGCCGCCGAGGCCGACCCGGACTGGGAGCCGAGGCGCGGTCTCGAGCGTCCCGAGTTCGTCGAGGAGCTCGTGCGCCGACTCACCGACGAAGACGTCTTCGGCCCTCACCTGGCGACGATGGGGGCGGCGGCCATCGCCCGGGTGACGACGCCCGGGCTTCTCGCGCAGGCCGTGCCGGGGTGCGACCCGCAGGCGGAGTTCGAGTGGCTCGCGGCCCGCTACACGACCGAGCCCGTCGGCGCGGGGATCGCCTACCACGACCTCGTCGCGAGGGCGCTGCGCGGGATCATCGACCGGCGCAACCCCGAGCTCGAGCGCGATCTGCGAAGGCGAATCGCGGACCACCTCTATGAGCGGGCGGTGGCAACCGGGCAGCTGCTCCTCTCGATCGATCTCGCGCACCTCGCGGAGGACCCGACGATTCGCTGGGGGTACTCGTGGGAGGCGAGCGCCCGGCTGCGCCTCGACGACGCAAGCGCGGCGGACGCGCCGGTGATCGCGGAACTGGTGAAGGGAACCGCCCACGAGGCCGACTTCGAGCTGACGGAGCGACTCCTGGCCGAGGCTCCCGCGCACGTGGCGACCGTCCGCGACTCGGAGGACCGGATCGTCGGCTACACGGTGGCGATGAGCCCGCAGAACGCCCCCGCCTTCGTCGACGACGACCCGCTTCTCGGGCCGCGCCTCGCCCATGCCCGCGAGCGGGCCATCCACACCGAGTCCGTGATCTGGCGGGACGTCGTCGACTTCACCGGTGACCCGGCCCTGGGGATCATCGGAATGCTGGGGATGGCCGGCATCCTCCGCTCCGCGCAGCGGAACCCCCGCTTCGTCTACCTGCCGATCGATCCCGAGTTTCCCGGCGCCAAGCTATTCGCCGAGGCGCTCGGCTCCGAGCACATCGCCGAGCTGGATGCGCGGTCCGCAGAGCGCGTCATCGAGTGCCACTTCGTGGACTACGGCCACGGCGGGCTGCTCGCCGCCCAGCGCGAGCTGGTCTACCGCGAGCTCGGCCTCGAGCCCCCCGTCACGGAGGCTAGCCCCGAGCCGGTGCGCACGGCCGTGCGGGACGCACTTCGCAACCTCGACCTTCCCCACAAGCTGGCGCAGTCGTCGCTCGCAAGCGGCGAGGAGCTGGAGGAGCGCGCGGCCTCGGTGCGCAGCGTGATCGAGGACGCCGCCGAGAACGCCTTCGGCCGCGCCGAGGGCGAGCGCCAGCTGAAGCAGGTGCTCACGCGCGGCTACCTCGATCCGGCGCCCAGCCACGAGCTCGCCGCCGACGAGCTATCGCTCAGCCGCGCGGCCTACTTCCGGCGCCTTCGCACCGCCACCGAGCGGGTCGCCGACTACATCGTCACGGGGCAGTCCCGCTGATACACCAGCGTCGCCTGTAGACGGGAATACCTTGCGGACGCCTTCGGCGTCCTTACATGCTGCTTTCGGACCTAAGGTCCTCAATTCAGTCTCTCGACCACCATCGCCTCGCCCTGGCCCCCGGCGACGCACATCGTCTCGAGGCCTACGGCGTGGTCGTCGCTCTCCATCACGTTGAGGAGGGTGGTCATGATCCGGGCGCCGGTCATGCCGAACGGGTGGCCAAGGGCGATCGCCCCGCCGTGCGTGTTGAGCTTCTCCAGGGGGATGTTGCACTCGTCCATGATCGGGATCACCTGGGCGGCGAAAGCCTCGTTCAGCTCCACCGTCCCGACGTCGTCGATGGTCATGCCGGCGCGGTCGAGGACCTTCTTGATCGCGCCGATCGGAGCAACGCCCATGTACTCCGGCTCGTTGCCGATCGTAGCGGCGGTGACGATGCGGGCCTTGGGCTCGAGGCCAAGCTCCCTGGCCTTGTCGTCGGACATGATGAGCACGGCCGCCGCGCCGTCGTTCAGCGGGCAGGAGTTGCCGGCGGTGACGCCGCCGCCGCCGAACGCTTCGGGCAGCTCGGCGAGCTTCTCGAGGGTCGAGCTGGCGCGCGGGCCGTCGTCCTTCGCGACCTCGTTGCCCTCGTGGTCCTTAACGGGGACGATCTCGCGGTCGAAGAACCCGGACTCCTGTGAGCCAACGGCGAGCTCCTGCGAGCGCTGGGCGTACTTGTCCATGTCCGCGCGGCTCACCTCGTAGCGCTTCGCGACGTTGACGGCGGTGAGCCCCATCTCGATGTAGGCGTTGGGGGTCCCGTCCTTGCCCTGGAGCTTCTCGTTCTGGTCCGCCGCGCCCGCGGGCTCGGTTCGCTCGTTGTAGCGGCTCACCCACTCGACGCCGGCGGCGATGTACGCGTCCCCCTGACCGGCCCGGACGGCGTTGGCCGCGTGGCGGATTGAGTCGAGGCTGGAGGCGCAGTAGCGCGACATCGTCACGCCGTTGGTCTCCTGCGAGAGCTTCTCGGAGAGCAGGACGATGATCCGGCCGATGTTGAAGGCCTGGAGGCCCTGCGGCATGCCGCAGCCGCAGAAGACGTCCTCGATCAGCTTGGGATCGACGTCCGGGTTGCGCTCGAGCAGCTGGTCGACCACGTAGGCCCCGGTCTCGTCGGGACGGAGCTGGGCCAGCGACCCCTTGAAGGCGCGGCCGATCGGGCTGCGGATGGCGTCGACGATCACTGCTTCGGGCATGCGGTTCATCTCCTTGCGGATCGAGGGTGGCCAGGCGGCCGGAGGACGAAGCGGGCTCGGGACGTTAGCCGAGCCCGAGCGCGGGCGGCGCGTACACTGCGGCGCTCCGTGCCCGACGCCGACGCCGAGATCCACCTCTCGCCCGGGCGGGCCGCCGAGCTCATCGAGTCCGGCGCCGACCTCGTCGACGTGCGCCGCGGCTACGAGTGGGAGGGCGGCAGGATCGCCGGGGCGCGCCACGTGGAGGTGAACGAGCTCACCGCTCAGGCGGACTCCCTCCCGCGCGACCGGCCCGTCCTCTTCTACTGCCGCGGGGGCAGCCGCTCGGCGATGGCGGCCGAGGCGTTTCGGCAGGCCGGCTACGACGCCTTCAACATCGAGGGCGGGTTGACCGCCTGGGTGGAGGCGGGGCTGGCGCTCGACCCCCCGGACGGCGTCGTCGAGCCCACGCGCCCCGCCTGAGCCGGCGGGCTGCTTGTGACAATCGGCACGCTCATGCGTGGCTTTTGTCCGCCGACTCGGCTACGGTCGCCAGCAGGTTACGGGGGAAACCGCCTCGTAGAGCGGAATCCCGGGCCGACGGAGTAGAGAGAGCAGCTCGAAAGGAGCCCGCATGGCGACCGGATACTGCGTCAAAGAGCGCAAGAAGGTCGAGATCAAGGATCCGCAGCAGGTGACCATGAAGAACGGTCGTCCGGCGATCCAGGGCACGTGCCCGGACTGCGGCACCAAGATCTTCAAGATCGGCAAGCTGGAGGATCAAGCGTAGGGCGGCAGTCCGGGCCGCCCGGCCACACGCCGGGCGGCCCCGGCGCTCCTCTCCGAGGAGCGTGAGGTCGCTCGAGAAGGCGCCCCGCCTGAACCATGCGGGTTTCGCGCCAGTATTCATGGGTGCGGTGGCACTCATGCATTTGCTGACGGTTCGATGAGCTCGGCGACGCTTCGCGGCGAAGAGGGGATTCGCGAGGCCTACGTGGCCCACGGCCGCGAGCTCTTCGGCTTCGCCATGCGCTCGCTGAACGACCGGGGCCTGGCGGAGGAGGCCGTCCAGGAGACCTTCGTTCGTGCCTGGCGCGCGGGCGAGCGCTTCGACCCGGAGCTGGGTTCGCTGCGGACCTGGCTCTTCGCGATCCTCCGGAACGTCGTGATCGACATGTCGAGGGCGCGGGCCGCTCGGCGCGAGATCGGCGCGGATGCGCCCGAGGGAGTCGACGAGCCCTTCGAGCGCGCGCTGGTGGCATGGCAGGTCGAGGAGGCGCTGCGTCGGATCGGCGAGGCACACCGCCAGGTGATCGTCGAGACGTACCTGCGCGGCCGTCCCTACGCGGAGCTTGCGACCGAGCTCGGCGTCCCGGAGGGGACGATCAAGAGCCGGGTCTACTACGGGCTCCGCGCCCTTCGCAACGCTTTGGAGGAGATGGGCTATGACGGCTGACGGCTGCCGCGAGTGGCGCGAGCTCCTCGGCTCCTACGTGCTCGGCGGTCTCGATCCGCGGGAGCAGGCTGCGGTCGAAGCCCATCTCGAGGGCTGCGTGGCATGCCGCGCCGAGCAGGAGGAGCTCGCACCGATGGCCCGCCTGCTTCCGCTCGTGGACGCGGAGGCACTCGAATCGGTTCCGCAGCCGTCGGGGTCGCTTGGTCGCCGGATCGAGCGCCGCGTCCAGAGCGAGCGCCGCGGGCAGCGCCGCCGCCGCCTGCGCTTCGGCCTCGCCCTCGGCGGAGCCGCCGCCGCGGCCGCGGCGGTTCTCGCCGTCGTCATCCTCCCGGGCGGATCCTCGACTCGCCCGCCGCCCGGCACGGAGGTGAGGTTCGCGCACCTGCCCGCCGGGGTGCGGATCGCCGCGCACCTCATGCCCCAGCCTTACGGTAGCCAGGTCGACGTCTACGTCCACGGAATGCGCCGGGACACGCGCTGCACGGTCTTCCTGCGCGGCCCCGACGGCCGGCGGGTGAGCGCCGGGTCGTTCCTCTACAGCTACAGGGGCGGCGCGGGCTCCGGCCTCAGCGCGGCGATCCCGCTGCGGCAGGTCAGCGCGATCGGAATCCACGCCGGTCGCCGGACGTTCGTCGCCCCCGTGGCGGACGGGTCCGCGTAGGCGAGCGCTCAGCGCGCGTCCGCGAGCCTCACGACCCCGCCGAGCACCCCCAGGTAGGCCGTCCCGTCGGGGGCGACGGTGACCGGCGCGTAGTTGTTGTTGTAGCCGAGCCCGGTGCCCGCAAGCCGCTCGTAGACCACCCTGCCCGTCCTGAAGTCGAGCGCCGTGAAGTACCAGGCGTCGACATTGTCCGCGCGCTTGGGCTTCGTGTACGTGTAGACGAGCCCGGCGCGCAGGGAGAGCTTCGGGACCACGGACGGAGCGCGCACCTCGCTTCGCCAGACGCGGTGACAGCCGTGGCCGCCGCGGCCGACGTCGACGCGCTCGATCCCCGGGGTCGTCACCCCGCCCTGCTCGGTGGCGGCCGGACCCGTGTAGCCGTAGTTGTTCTCGACGATCAGCGAGCGCTTCGCGGCGACAAGCGACTGGTCGGTGTCGCTGGCGCCCTTGCGGAAGACGCTCTGGCGGCACACCTCTCGCCCTGAGCCGCGCTTGTAGACGACGACGTCCATGGGGTCGGCGTTGTCGGTGATCGCCACGTAGCCCCTGCCGAAGAGCGTCGGCGTCGCTCCCGATCCGTGCTCGGTCTGCCCGGGCTTCTTCTCGCCGGTGTTCGGATAGACGCTTCGCCAGCGGACGGTGGGCTTGCCCTTGCGACCCGCAACGAGCCGGTACATCGCCTTGTCGGTGACGATGTAGACGCCGCCCGGGCCCACGGCGAACGAGTTGCCGATCGGCTCTGCGGTGTCAAGCGTGTGCGCCTTCCCGCTTCGCCGCCCGATGTCGCCAATGATGCCGTCGCGCGTAACGAACCAGATGCGACCGTTCCAGTCCGGCATCACCGCCACGATCGCGTCGGAGCTGGAGACGACGCCGCTCAGGTCGAAATCCCGGGTCACGGCGAACCCGGGCTCGCGGGTCTCGCTGACGATGAGCACATGCCGCGCGGACGTCGGGACGACCGCGCGGTCGCGGTTGTCGAGGTAGAAGTAGCCGCCGCCCGAGAAGTCCTGGAAGGGGTTGCCGCTCGCGCGCCTCGGCGGAAGGTCCATGGTGGCGTACACGTGGAGCGTGTCCGGGTCGAGCAAGGCCAGCACCGGGCGGTCGAGGCCCACGCAGATGCTGACCAGGCGGCCATGCGAGTCGAAGGTGATCGACGCGCACTCGTGGACGAAGAACGCCGAGCTCACCCCCGTCGAGGCGCCCAGCGGCCCCAGCCAGCGGTAGCTGTCGGTCTGGAACGCGTCGTCGTGGATGTTCGAGATCCCGTTCGGCGCCATCCAGGGGTGCCTGGGGACGGTCGTCCCGGCGACGCGGTGGGGCTTCGCAGCGTGGCCCGTGAACGGCGGGAGGTTGTCGTTCATCGGATCGCCGGGGATCGGCATCGGGTCCTGTCCGGGAACGATCGTCTGCGCGCCCGCTATCGCGGGGAGCGCAAGCGCCGCCAGGATCGCGACGAGGAGAGGCCAGAGGGCTCGGCGCACAGGCTGAGGCTAGCGACGAGGCGCCCGGCGTGTATCGATTGCCCCAAGCGGAGGCCGAGGGATGGAAGAATCCACCTGTGGAAGCCGAAAGCGCCCAGAAGCCGCTCGAGCTGATCCTCGCTCGGAACCTCCTCACGAGCATCTCCACGCCGGCGTTCCTCGTCGACCGCGACGCTCACCTGCTCTTCTACAACGAGGCCGCCGGCGCCCTCCTCGGGCGTTCCTTCGAGGACACCGGCCGGCTCGACCAGGCCGAGTGGACCAGCACCTTCGGGCCGTTCGCCGACGGCGAAGAGCCACTCGCCATCGACGAGAACCCGCTGACCACGCTGCTGCGGGCGGGCAAGCCCGGCCACGCAAGCTTCGTGATCCACTCTGCCTCGGGTGCCCGCCACGAGATCGAGGCCAGCGGCTTCCCGCTGGTCGGCGCCGGCGACGCGGAGAGCGGCGCGATGATCCTCTTCTGGCCGCGCGAGGAGGCTTCGGCGTGAAGGTCAAGGTCTGGGGAGCGAGGGGGTCGGTGCCGTCCCCTGGGCCGCAGATGAACCGCTACGGCGGCAACACCTCGTGCGTCCAGGTGACCCTGAACGACGGCACCGAGCTCATCCTCGACGCTGGCACGGGCATCCGAACCCTCGGCCTCGGGTTGACGGGCTCACGCCGGATCAACCTCCTGCTCACCCACCTCCACCTGGACCACATCCAGGGACTGATGTTCTTCCCGCCGTGCTTTCGCGCTGACGCCGAGATCACGATCTGGGGCCCGGCATCGCCGGAGGCGTCTCTCGAGGACCGCATCGCCCGCTACATCTCCGCCCCCCTCTCCCCTGTCGAGATTCGCGAGCTGCCGTGCTCGGTCTCGTTCCTCGACACCCCCGCCACCGAATGGCAGCTCGGCAACGCGACCATCTGCGCCGCGCCGGTAACCCACCGCGGCCCGACGCTCGGGTACCGGATCACGGACGGGGCGGAGAGCCTCTGCTACATCCCCGACCACGAGCCGGCGCTCGGCTCCCCGCTCGCGGGGCTCGATCCCGAGTGGATCTCAGGCTTCGACCTGGCCTGTCGCTCCGACCTGCTGATCCACGACGGCCAGTACGCGGACGGCGAGTACCCGGCTCACGTCGGCTGGGGGCACTCGGGGCTGACTGACGCGCTGACGTTCGCCCACCGCGTCGAGGCGAGGCGCCTCCTCCTCTTCCACCACGACCCGCTGCACGCCGATGAGTTCCTGGACAACCTCCAGACCACGGCTCGCGATGGCTGGGCCGCGCTCGGGCACGACCCCGAACGCGTCACC
Source organism: uncultured Actinomycetes bacterium (assembly GCA_963740625.1). Taxonomy (GTDB): domain Bacteria; phylum Actinomycetota; class Thermoleophilia; order Solirubrobacterales; family 70-9; genus JAWVFM01. Next base: position 215,825 of record CAVUEV010000003.1, on the reverse strand, counting down.
CTGGCCGCCGAGGGCGCGGAGCTCACGGTCGAGCCGTCCTCCGCGCACGGCGAGGCCGCCGATCGAGGCCCCCAGACGCTTTATCCGGCCGGGACAACCACGGCCTCGGAACTCTCGACGCCCGGCTAAAGACGCAGGGCGACGCCGGCCCTAGCCTTGGCCGGCATGAAGAAGGTCGAAGCGTTCATACGCCATGAGGCGTTCGAGCCGATCCGTGCCGAGCTGCTCGACCGCGGGTTTCCCTCGATGTCGATCAGCGAGGTCAAGGGCTCCGGGCGCCAGAAGGGGTTCGTCGAGCACTACCGCGGCTCCACGCTGGCCGTCAACGTGCGCCCGAAGCTGAAGCTCGAGGTGGTCGTCGACGACAGGGACAAGCCGATGGTCGTCGAGACGATCCTGAAGCACGCGCGAACCGGCGACGTGGGCGACGGGAAGATCTTCGTCTCCACGATCGACGAAGCGATCCGGATCCGCACGGGCGAGGAGGGCGAGGACGTTCTCCAGGCTCACACGCCGGCGGAGATCCCGAGCTCGATCCTCGGCACGCGCGGTTGACACGCGCCGCGGGGGGCGGAGCCGCCGCAGAGCCGGCTCCGCTGCTTGGCCTACAGAACCGCAACGTCGAGGTGGTCGAGCAGGCCGACGGCGCGGGGCTCTCGCTCGGGCTCGACGACCACGGCGCCTCCGGGCCAGTAGGGATGCGGCGGCTGGACGTGATGCACGAGCACCGGTTCGTACACCCACGAACCCGTGTTCAGGATCCGGGGCCGCCCGCGCGGTCCCGCCCACCCTCTCGGATCCTCGCCGGCGAGGGGCCCGCATCGATGGACGTGACCGAAGATCACCCACTCGGCGTCCACCCCCAGGCGGTGAACGACCCGAGCCAACGCGGGGATACTGGCCCTGCGCATCTGCACTCCCAGGAGCCGTCCGGGTAGCTTCACGAGCCGGCTCGAGAGGGGGCCCTCCGAAACGCCGGGCATCGTCGCGGCGCGCAGGAACTCCGCGAGGTCGTCCCAGAGCCGGGCCAGCGGCCGCGGCAGCCAGCTCGTCAAGAGCGCCTCGATTCGCGTCGCCGACGGCCCCGTCTGTTCGTAGTCCGCCGGAACCGCGCCGTCGCCTGGAAGGCGGCCGAGCAGGCCGCGGGCGAGACCGTACGCGGCGCTCGGCAGCAGGTGGCGATCGAGGTAGTGCCCGTGGGTCGCCCAGGTTCCGTCTCCCAGCCAGACGCCGGGGTAGCGAACACTCACCCGGGCCGGGGCAAGCCAAGAGGTGAGTCGCGCAAGCTCGGGCGTTGCGCCCGTCGGCACGGACGTTTCGGGGCGGAGCGAAGCCGCCTGCGCCCGGACCCAGGGCCGAACCAGGTCGGCGTCGTGGTTGCCTGCCACGACGACCACCTCGCGATCGGGACCGAGCTTCGCGCCGAGTCTCCTGAGAACAGGCGCAGCCACCTCCATCGCCGCGGCCGGCCGACCCTCGAGCAGCTCGACGACATCACCGAGTAGGACGAGGCGCTCGACGCCGTCGAGCGCCTCCACGAGCGCTTCGAGCGCCTCGGCTTGGCCGAGAACATCCCGGCGCAGGCGACTGCCCAGGTGGAGGTCCGAGATGACGAGTGTCTTCGCCGGCCTACCGCCCTCGCGCTAGGTGACCCTTTTCGGGGTCGACGCTATTTGACGAACAGCATCTCCGAGTACTTGGGGAGCGGCCACAGGTCGTCGGCGACGATCTTCTCGAGCTTGTCCGCCGCCTCGCGGACCGTCGCCATCGCGGCGATCTGCCGGTCACGCGCGTACTCGGCGAGGTCCATCCCCTCGATGCCGTCGGGGTAGGCGTTGGCGCGGTCGAGGCCATCGAGTGCCGTGATCAGCTCCTCGACGAGCCCCTTCGTGTGCGCCGCCACTTGGTCAATGGCTCCGGTGGCACCTGCGGCCTGGACCATGACGAGATGCCGCAGCGCCGCCGGCAGGAGCATCGTCCGCCCGATCATCGCTGTCGTCTCCGCCTCGATGTTGACCCGGGTCAAGTACTGCTCGAGCCACACCTCGTAGCGCGACTCGAGCTCGCGCTCGGACAACACCTCGTAGCGGCCGAACGCCTGCACCGTCGCGTCGGCAAGCACCTCGGGCAGGGCGTCCGGAGTGGTCCGCAGGTTCTTGAGGCCGCGCTGCTCCGCCTCCGCGTGCCACTCCTCGGCGTAGTTGTCGCCGCCGAAGCAGACGACCTTGTTGGCGTCGTAGGCCTCCTTCGCGACCGCGGCGATCGCCTCGCCAAGGTCCTTGCCGGCGTCGAGGCTGGCCTCGAGCTTGTCGCCCAACTCGTCGATCGCCTCGGCGACGATGGTGTTGAGGACGGTGTTCGGGAACGCGAGCGAGGCGCTCGATCCCACGGCGCGGAACTCGAACTTGTTGCCGGTGAAGGCAAACGGTGAGGTCCGGTTGCGGTCGCCGCCGTGCATCGGCAGCGGCGGCAGAACCGGGGTCCCGAGACCCAGGGTGCCGCCGCCCTCGAATCCCCCTCCGGCGGCGCCGAGGCCGTCCAGAGCGTCCTCGAGCTCCTTGCCGAGGAAGATCGAGATGATCGCCGGCGGCGCCTCGTTCGCGCCGAGCCGGTGATCCTGGCCGATCGAGGCCACGGACGCGCGCAGGAGCCCCTGGTGCTTGTTGACCGCCTGGATGACGGCCGCGCAGAAGAACAGGAACCTGGCGTTCTCCTCGCCGGTGTCACCGGGGTCCATCAGGTTGTGACCGGTGTCGGTCCCCATCGACCAGTTGTTGTGCTTGCCCGAGCCGTTGACGCCGGCGAACGGCTTCTCGTGCAGGAGGCAGACGAGGCCGTACCGGCGAGCCACGGTCTGCATGATCTGCATCGTGATCTGCTGGTGATCGGAGCCGACGTTCGAGTTCTCGAAGATCGGCGCGATCTCGTACTGGTTGGGGGCCACCTCGTTGTGGCGGGTCTTGACGGGAACGCCCAGCTTCGCCAGCTCCAGCTCGGTCTCCAGCAGACAGGCGAGGATGCGCTCGGGCATCGAGCCGAAGTAGTGGTCGTCGAGCTCGTGCCCCTTCGGCGGCTTCGCGCCGAACAGCGTCCGTCCGGTGGTCACGAGGTCCGGACGGCCGTAGTAGTAGTTCTCGTCGATCAGGAAGTACTCCTGCTCGGGCCCGACCGTCGTGAAGACCCGCTCGGACTCCTCGTCGCCGAGCAACCTCAGCGCCCGGATCGCCGTCTTCGAGAGCGCGTCCATCGACCGCAGGAGCGGGATCTTCGTATCGAGCGCCTCGCCCGTCCACGACGCGAACGCCGTCGGGATGCAGAGCAGCGCCCCGTTCGGGTTCTCGAGGAGGAACGCCGGGCTCGTGGGGTCCCAGGCCGTGTAGCCGCGGGCCTCGAAGGTGGCACGAATGCCGCCGGTGGGGAACGAGGATGCGTCGGGCTCTCCCTGGATCAGCTCCTTGCCCGAGAATTCCGCGATCGACCGGCCCTTGCCGTCGGGCTCGAAGAACGCGTCGTGCTTCTCGGCCGTCAGGCCGGTGAGCGGCTGAAACCAGTGGGTGTAGTGGGTTGCGCCCCGCTCGAGTGCCCAGTCCTTCATGGCCTCGGCGATCTCGTCCGCGAGGGAGAGGTCGAGTGCCTCGCCGGCGTCGAGCGTGCGCTGCAGCTTCTGGTTGGTGTCCTTCGAAAGGCGGTCCTTCTGAACGGCCGCCGAAAAGACGTTTGCGGCGAACGGGTAGCTGTCGCCCTTGGAGAGATCGACGGGACCCCCGGTGCCGGCCCCGTTGGGACTCCACCTGGCCGAGGTCACGTTGTGCTCGCGGATCTTGGTCACGGTTTAGCTGCGCCTCCTAATGATGCACCCTCGAGCGAGGCGTCCTTCGCCTCGCGCACGACTCCATTTCAAGCCATGTGAACTGGCGAGAGTAAACGCCCGGCGACGATCGCGACTTGTCCACGTGGCGAACCTTTCCCGCGCCGGGTTCGCCCTCGTGTACACCCCTGCAATTTGCGCAAAACGTCGCGCCGGCTCAGTCGAGCGCCGTGCGCCGGGCCCGCTCGCCGGCCTGCTGGATCTCTGCTTCGGCCTTCTTGCGGAGCTCCTCCGCGGCCTCGGCGCGCCGCTCGGCCGCGTCGCGCTGAGCCTGCTGCACCGCGCTCTTCGTCTCGCGCTCGACCTCCCGGCGAATCTGCGCGGTGAGCGTCTCGACGCGCTTCTCGGCCTCATCGCGAGCTCGCTCCTCTGCCTCCCGGCGAAGCCGGACGTCCTCTTCACGCACACGCGCCTCGATCTTCGCCGCCATTCGCCGCTCCGCCTCCTCACGGGCGCGTTCGGCCGCCGCCGCGGCCTCCCGTTCAAGCGCCTCGGTCTCCGCCGCGAGCCGCTCATCGGATGCCTTGCGGGCGCGCTCCTCCGCCTCCTTTGCGAGACGGTCCGCGATCGCGTTCAGCTTGCGCTGACTGGCCTCGAGCGCGGCCTCGGCACGGTCGCGCGCCTGGAGCGCACCCTCGGCCTCGGCCTTGGTCGCCTCGACCATCTTCTCGGCCTCGGCGATTGCCTTCTTCGACCGCGCTTCCGCCTCGCGAATCCGCGCGTCGGCCTCGGCGACGGCCGAGCTTCGCGCCGACGCAACGGCCTGCATAGCCAGCTCGCGCGCGCGTTCCTCCGCCTGCTCCTTGAGGCGGGCGGCGGCGTCTCGAAGCTTCTCCTCGGCGCGGGCGCGCAGCCGATCGCGAAGCTCGGCCAGGTGGCGGTGCGCTCGGGCCTCCACGCTTCTCGCCTGCGCGCGGGCCTCGCTGGCGGCCTGCTCGGCGATCTCCGTCGCCCGGTCGGCCTCCGCGAGATCGCTTGCCAGGTCCGCTGCGTACCCACGCGCCTCTTCGAGATCGGCCCGCAGGCGCCGGACCTCCTCGGCGAGCTTCGACACCGCGCTGACCCGGGCTTCGGAAACGGCCGCGGTGACGTCTTCGACGGCGCGGCGGGCATCGGATGCGGCATCGCCGTCGGCCTCCTCCGCCGGAGGATTGACCGCATGGAGCACCGGCTTCGGCTCGGCATCCTCCACGGGCTCGTCTCGTGAGTCGCGTGCTTCAGGCATCCGTGTTCAGGCAGCGCAAAGAGCGCCCCAGGTCGGAGACACGGCGAGCCTAGCGCAGTTCCCGCAGGGGGTGCGGAAGTGCACTAGCGCGCCTCGATCCCGCTTCTCAAGGCTCAGAATCCCGGCGGCGGCGCCGAGCCACCCGAGCTGCCGACCTGGAACGCGACCGCGGCCACGATCACGATGAGCACCCCGGCGAGCGCGAGCCAGCGAAGCCTCGCCGCCTGGCCGTAGGCGCCGACCAGGAACCCGATGCCGAGGAGAACGAGGTAGGGCGAGCTCTCGTGCGGCAGGAACGAAGCGAGCTGCATCCGCCGTATCATCGCCCCAATGGCCGACGACCGACTTGCACCGCAAACAGTCGAGGAGGTCAAGGTGGCGCTCATGGACGCCGGATACCTCGCCGACGAGCCGGCGGCGCTTGTCTCCTACCTCGCGCAGCGCCTCGGCAAGCCGATTCTGGTGGAGGGACCCGCGGGGGTTGGCAAGACCGAGCTCGCCAAGGCGATCTCGCGCTCGACCGGACGCCGGCTGGTGCGCCTGCAGTGCTACGAGGGCCTCGACGAGGCCAAGGCGCTCTACGAGTGGAACTACCGCAAGCAGCTCCTCTCGATCCAGGCCAGAGTCGTCTCCGATGCCGGTGCCTTGACCGACCCCGCCGGCCGCGGACGCGAAGCGGAGGAGCCGGAGGGCGGTGGTTCCGACATCTTCACGGAGGAATTCCTGCTGACGCGGCCCCTGCTCGAGGCGATCGCGGCGGAGGACCCGGTGGTGCTCCTGATCGACGAGATCGACAAGACAGACCAGGAGTTCGAGGCGATGCTGCTCGAGGTCCTCTCGGACTTCCAGATCTCGATTCCCGAGCTCGGTGCGATCGAGGCGAGGACGCACCCGATCGTCGTCCTCACCTCCAACAACTCCCGGGAGCTGACCGAGGCGCTGAAGCGTCGCTGCCTTTACCTGTGGCTCGACTACCCGGAGGTGGAGCGCGAGATGGAGATCGTGCGCCTGCACTCGCCGGAGCTCGACGACCAGCTGGCGCGTCGCCTCGTGGAGATCATCCACATGGTCCGCCAGCTCGACCTGAAGAAGCCGCCGTCCATCGCCGAGTCGATTGACTGGGCTCGCGCCCTGCTGCTCCTCGGCGCGGACGACATCGACCAGGACCTGTTCAAGAAGACCATGAGCATCATCGTCAAGCACCGCACCGACCTCGACCTCGTCGCCGAGCGCGTCGGCGTCAAGCTTGGCCCGCCGGGGCTGGGAGCCGAGGCCACGGGATGACGTCGCTGCCGCCGGGGCTGGCACCCCGGCTGGTGGCGTTTTGCGAGGCGCTTCGCGAGGAGGGCGCCGCCGTCGGCACGTCCGAGATGCTGGACGCGTTCGCGGCGCTGGAGGCGGTTCCCTGGACGAACCAGGACGACTTTCGCGAGGCGCTGGCCTCGACCGTCGCCAAGTCCCAAGAGGACCGCCGCGTCTTCGAGCTCGTGTTCGACCGCTTCTTCTTTCGCGCGGCTGAGGCCGAGGCGCTCGAGCGCGGCGTCGGCGAGCAGCACCGCTTCGACGCCGACGGCCAAGGCGAGATCGACCTCGAGGCGCTTCGCGACGCCATCCGCCAGGCGATCGCGGACGGAAACGACGGCGAGATGCGCGACCTGGCGCGGCTCGCGATCGCGGCGTTCGGACGCCAGGGCGAGGGCTCTGGAGTCGTGGGCGTTGACGTCCAGCGGATCCGCCGTGCGCTGGGACTGCAGACGCGCCCGCCGGAATCGGCCGGCGAGGGCCCGCCGATCGACCGCGAGGGCATCGGTCGCTTCGAGCGTCACCTGCGCCGCGAGCTGGAGCGGGCGGCGATCGAGCGGGCCGAGCGGCTGCCCCCGGCGCGGCCGCTGGCTGAGCTCGACCGCACGCTGCCCACGAGCCCTGCCCAGGACCTCGCCGCCGTCCACCGCGCCGTCGCTCAGCTGAAGAGGCGCCTGGCGACGCTCGGGCACGAGCACCGCGGCCGCCGCAAGGCGACCACCGTCGACGTGCGCAGGACGATGCGGACGTCGCTCGAGACCGGCGGCGTTCCGCTTCGCCTCAAGTACAAGCCGAAGCGGCCGCGGCGCCCGGAGATCTACGTGCTCTGCGACGTGTCGACGTCGGTGACCTCGGCGAGCGTCTTCTTCCTCTCCGTCCTGCATGCGCTGCACGACTCGTTCCGCAAGCTGCGCAGCTTCGTCTTCATCGAGCGGGTCTCGGAGGTGACCGAGGTCTTCGAGCGCGAGCGGGATTTCCGGTCGATCGCCGAGCGGATCAGCCGCGAGGGTGGCGTCGCCGACGTCTCCGGCTACACGGACTACGGCCGAGTCTGGCTCGAGCTCGGCGAGCTCATCGGCGACGAGCTGGGCCCACGCTCGACGATCATCGTCCTCGGCGACGCCCGGACGAACGGCCGCGAGCCTCAGGCGGACGTCTTTGGTCGGATCACCGCGCGAGCCGGGCGGACGTTCTGGCTGAACCCCGAACCTCGCCTGTACTGGAACTACGGCGACTCCGTGATGTCCGCCTACGAGAAGCGCTGCACGGCGGCCTTCGAGTGCTGGACCACGCAACACCTCGAGGGCTTCGTGAACGTGATCGCCGGCGGGACCCCCTTGGAGCCGCAGCCCACGGGCTGAGGCTCAGTCGCGGTCGGCCTGCTCGGCCTCGCGCTGGCGGGCCTTTGCGATGGGAAACGCGAACCAGAAATACGCGAAGAAGCTCGTCGCGACCACGCCGGCGATGATCGGCATCGGGCCCTTGTACAGGTAGTCGGCGATCAGGACGACGGCGCAGACCATCGCGACGGACAGAGCGGCGAGACCGAGGATCGCCCACTGGTTCGAGATCTGCAGCAGTCGCTCCTTGTCGTGCGAGCGGAAGTTGAGGCGGTGATACGCGCTGGGGGCGATGAGGAGGACCGCTGACAGCGTGGTCATCCCGAGGGTTGCGAAGAAGAGGTCCTTCTGAAAGCCCGTCGCGGTTGCAAACCCCTGGCTGAACGGGACCGCAAGCAGGAAGGCGAACAGGACCTGCACCCCCGGCAGGGCGACGCGGAGCTCGTTCAGGAGCTCGATGAGCTCGCGGCTGACCCTCTCCTTGTGGCTCTCCCCGCCGTCGCCGTTGGAACTCGGTTCAGCCATCGAGTTCAGGCTACCCTCGTGTCGTGCGGGCTACGCCTGCAGCCTGGTTCGCGGCCCTGGCGGTGCTCAGCGCCCTCGGAGCATCGGCGGCGCGCAGCCCCGTAGCCGCCGGACAGTCGGCAGGCCCCGAAGGCTACTGCGTGGCCGCCAACACCCAGTTCGATCCCGCGGACGTCCCCGCCGGCGGCTCGACCCTCGAGAACCCGTCCGGCGTTCGCGGGCGCTGGCTCCGGGTCGAGGGATTGCGGACGCGGGTGCTCGAGTCGGGGCCGCGGCGAGGCGGGCGGGCAGTCGTCTTCGTCCACGGCAACCCGGGCTCTTCGCAGGACTGGCTGGACCTGTTGCCCCGAGCCGGGGACCTGGGCGAGCGTGCGCTGGCCTTCGACCTGCCGGGGTTCGGTCACGCGGACAAGCCGTTCGGCGGGCCGTACACCCTCGACCGCGCGGCTCGCTGGTTCGGGCACGCCCTGCGAGCGCTCGGCGTGCGGCGCGTCGATCTGGTGGTTCACGACCTGGGTGGGCCGCTTGCCATGCGCTGGGCGGCACACCACCCCAACCGGTTGCGAAGCGCCGTGATCATCGATTCGGGGCTCCTCCTCGGGTACCGCTACCACTACCTGGCCCGCATCTGGCGAACGCCGGCCGTCGGCGAGCTCTTCATGCAGTCGACGACCCGCGAGACGTTCACCGCGGGCATCCAGAACGGGCAGCAGCGCCCGCTTCCGGTCGCGTTCGTCAATCGAATGTACGACGACTACGACCGGGCGACCCGGTGCGCAATCCTCGCCGCCTACCGCTCGGCCGATCAGGCGCGGCTACAGCAATACGCCGCGGCCGAGGCAAGGGCCTTCGCGCGCCGGCCGCACCGGCCGGCCCTCGTGCTCTGGGGGGCGCATGACCCATATCTGCCCGTCGCGATGGCGGAGCGCCAGCGCGAGGGCTTCCCCGCCGCGGAGGTTCACATCTGCGCCGACTGCGCGCATTGGCCCTTCGTGGATCGGCCCCTGCGAACTCGGCGACTCGTCATCCCGTTTCTGCGTCGTGCGATCGCGCGGCGCTAGACTCGCTCCGAATACAGGGGTGCTCGCGGGTAGCGGGCTGAGATAGCGCCCCCGGACGATCCGCCCGGCGCTGACCCTCAGAACCTGTCGCGGTAATTCGCGCGGAGGGAGTGATGCGGACAGCACAGGAGGCTCCACCGGTGGAGCCTCAATCGTCTTCAACGGGTCCCGGCCCGGCCGTCGCCGCCCGTGGAGTGAGCTTCGCGTTCGGCACGCTCGGCGTGCTCGACGGACTCGACCTCCAGGTCCCGCGCGGCGAGGTGGTCGGACTCGTCGGCCCGTCGGGCTGCGGGAAGTCGACCTTCCTCGAGCTCGTCGCCGGGCTGCGGGCGCCAGGCGCCGGCGCGCTTGAGGTCCACGGAGAGCACGGTGACCACGAGCGCCTCGGCCGCTGCGCGTACATGCCCCAGAGCGACCTCCTCCTGCCATGGCTTTCGGCGGTCGACAACGCGGCGCTGGCCCTGCGCAACCGTGGCCTGCGGCGAGCGGCGGCACGCGAGGCAGCCGAGCCGCTCCTGCGCGAGTTCGGCCTCGAGGGGTTCGACGCCGCGAAGCCGCACGAGCTCTCGGGGGGGATGCGCCAGCGCGTCGCCTTCGCCCGCACCGTCCTGGCGGGCAAGCCCGTGCTCCTCCTGGACGAGCCCTTCGGCGGCCTTGACGCGATCACGCGCGCCGAGATGCAGGAGTGGCTGGCCGGCGAGCTCGCGGAGGGGGCCCGCGCGACGCTCCTGGTCACCCACGACGTGGAGGAGGCGCTCTACCTCTGCGACCGCGTCGCGATCCTCTCGCCCCGCCCGGCCCGCCTGGTCGCCGAGCTATCGGGCCCCAGCCCGCGCTTCCGCCCGCGCAGCGACGTCGTGACGTCGCCGGCGTTCGTGAAAGCGCGGGAGCAGGCGATGTCCGCCCTGACCTCCGCCGCACGATGAGGCGCTGGCTCGCCCCCGCAATCCTCATCCTGATCCTGCTCGGAGCCTGGGAGCTGGCCGCGCGCTGGGATCTCATCGCGAACGCCCTGTCGCTGAAGCCGTACCTCGTCCCTGCTCCGAGCGACGTCGCCTCCTCGCTGTGGTCGGATCGCTCGCTCCTTGCCGATCAGGGCTGGGTGACGCTGCGCGAGGTGCTGCTCGGCTTCGCGATCTCTGTGGTTGCGGGCGTCGCCTTCGCCGTGATCCTGCACCTCTCCGGACTCCTGCGCAGCGCGTTCTATCCGCTGCTCGTCGCTTCGCAGACCGTCCCGATCGTCGCAATCGCCCCGATCCTGGTGGTCTGGTTCGGATTCGGGATCGGGCCGAAGCTGGCGATCGTCGCCCTCATCTGCTTCTTCCCGATCACGGTCAACACGCTCGACGGCCTCGGATCGGTCGACCCGGAGCTGCCGAAGCTGATGCGAACCCTCGACGCGAGCCGCTTCCAGGTCCTGGCCCGCATCGAGGTTCCAACCGCCCTTCCCTACTTCTTCTCCGGGGCTCGGATCGCCGCGGCCGTCGCGGTGATCGCCGCGGTCTTCGGCGAGTGGTCCGGTTCGAGCTCCGGGCTGGGGCACCTGATCCAGGAGACGACGGCGCAGCTCCAGACCGCGCGCACGTTTGCGGCGGTGGTGGTGCTGGCCGCGTTCGCGATTGCGCTCTTCGGCGCCCTCGGCTTCCTCGAGCGCCGGGTTGCGTGGTGGGGCAAGGCCCGATGAGGCGCGTTGCGCTTGCCGTCGCGGTCCTCGTCGCCCTCGCGGGTGCCGGCTGCGGCGAGAAAAGCGAGGGCGGGCCGGGCTCCCGCGACCAGGTCACCCTCGCGCTCGACTTCTACGTCAACGCCGATCACGCCGGAATCTACGAGGCGCTCGACCAGGGCTACTTCGCCGACGCCGGGCTCGACGTGAAGCCCGAGGTTCCCTCCGACCCCTCGGCCCCGATCAAGGAGGTCGCGGCCGGGCGCGTCGATCTCGCCATCTCCTACGAGCCCGAGGTCCTGCTTGCGAACCAGGAGGGCCTGCCGGTGAAGGCGGTCGCCGCGCTCGTGCAGCAGCCGCTGACCTCGCTGATCTCGGTTGGCTCAGCCGGCATTCGCAGCGTCCGGGATCTCGCCGGGAAGACGATCGTCACCGCTGGGATTCCCTACCAGGGCGCCTACTTGAAGACGATCCTGGCTCGCGCAGGCCTGACCCCGGACGATGTCAGCGAGGTCGATGTCCAGCAGAACCTGCTCCCGGCGGTCAGGTCGGGAAAGGCCGACGCCATGCTTGGCGGCTTCTCGAACGTGGAGGGCGTGGACCTCCGCCTGCGCGGCGAGCACCCGCGCGTGGTCCCGGTGAACCGCCTCGGTATCCCGACCTACGACGAGCTCGTGCTAGTCGCCTCCAAGGACGAGCTGGCGAGCGATCCGCAGAAGATCCGGCTCTTCATCGCCGCGCTCGAGCGCGGGACCCGCGCCGCCGCGGCCCACCCCGCCGAGGCCACTCGCGCGATCCTCGACGCCGGTAACGGCCTCGACCCGAAGTTCACGTCGGCCGAGGTGCGGAAGACGCTGCCGCTGCTCGCACAGCGCGGAACCGGAAAGCCGTACGGCTACATGGATCCCGGCCAGTGGCGTGCCTTCGCGCACTTCTTCGCCGACAACCGTCTCATCGACTCGCTGCCCTCCACGGGCGACCTGCTGACCAACGACCTGCTGCCCGCGGCGGGCCCTAGCTCGCGCTAGCGCCCACCCTTGACGGCCACGTGGGCCGTGGCATGGGCCGCGCGCCGGACCTCGGATCTCGAGAGGGACCCGGCGTGGAACTCGACGACGAAGGCCTTACCCCCAACGCGATGATCCTCCCAGTCGACCGCGGTGCCGGGAAGGTCGTTGCCGCGGCACTCGGTGCGCATGTGGGCAATTCGCGCGAAGCGGTTCTCCAGGGGGTGATGCGACCCGCACGCGAGCACGGCGTTCCAGGGCTGGTGGAACCAGATCGAGACGTCGGGATGGATGCGGCGGACAAGCCTTCGCACCGCTCGGGTCTCCGGCTCCGAGAACGGGTGCGGACCGCCGTAGTCGCCGCTCGACGGCGGCTCGGACCCGGACCAGCCGTACGAGAAGTTGCGGTTGAGGTTGACTCCCCGGGCGTTCTTGCGGGAGTCGAGGCGGTTGCCGTCGGGGTTGACACTCAGGACCGTCCAGATCGCGACGCCGCTAAAGGGCCGATCGAGCCGGCGGAGAGCCTGGACGACGCCTCGGCCCGCCGGCTCGTCGCCGTGGATCTGGCCGACCACGAGCGCCGTGCGCCGCGCATCGGGGTTGCCGAGGCGGACGGCGACCAGACGGCGGCCGTCGACGCTGTGGCCGAAGGTGAGGTGGAGGCGGTTGTTCGAGGGCGCGCGGTGGTGGTCCGGGGCAGCGAAGAGGGTGGCGACGCCAAGCACGGCGGCGGCCCCCAGGACCGCCAGTGCAGCACCAACCGCAATGAGTGAGCGGTTAATGGGGCTATAGCCCCTATAAGTGCTCACTCGTTGCCTCACGCCGCCAGGCGCAGGGGCGGCCCGGTCCGGACGGCCGGGTGGTAGTGCATCGAGGCGAAGGTGCCGGCAAGGCCGCGGTAGGGCTCGTACGGCTTGAAGAACTCCTCCACCTCGGGGACTGTCGCCCTCCTACCCAGCCCCGCGAGCCTGCCGACGAGCTTGACGTAGATGAGATCGCCGGCGGGCAGCGAGTCCGGCTCGCCCCGGCCGTTGAGTCCCAGGCACTGAACCGTCCACGGCCCGATCTCGCGGATCGCGAGCAGGCGGCGATCGTCCCGGGCGTCCGTGGGATCCACGCGCCCGGACGTGACCTCCTTCGCCGCCCGGATCAGGGCGAGCGAGCGACCCGCGGAGAGGTCCCGCGCGGCGAGCTCCGCCGGCGCGCAGGCGGCGAGTGCGCCGGCGTCGGGAACATCGCGGAGCGGGCGGGGCAGCGAAGAGAAGCCGTCGCCGGCGACGCCTCCCGGCATCTCAGAGCCACCGTAGCGGCGGACGATTCGGCGCTGGATCTCACCCGCACGCGATGACTCGATCAGCTGGGCGGTAATCGCCCACGCCAACGCCTCCCACGCGAACGGCCGGCGACGCGGTCGCAGCCACGGGCGGCGGCGAATGGCAGGCCCGAGGAGGGGGTCCCTACGAAAGCGCTCGTAGAACTCCGAAAGGTTGTCGTCCACCCCGAGCGCAAAGCGCATCCGCGCAATCGCCTCGCCGAGCGCATCCCGTGGCGCCTGGCCACCGGCGCGAAAGGCGACCTCGCCCGACCTTCGCTGCCAGGCCGCGACCACGACCGGCCGCTCGCCGACGTGAAGGAGCCGGGAAACCACGCCGCCGGAGACGCGCATCGTCCCGTCGCCGCCGTTTCGCCTCGGCAGGCGAACCGGCCAGGGGCTCCGAACCTCGATTTCGAGCGTGCGAACCCTCACGCGCCCAAGGTACGCAGCCGGCTGGACGGTCAGCGATCGAGCAGGTGGACGTCGATGAGGAACGAGCGGCTTGCCAGGACGCCGGGAAGGGCGTCCTTGCTGCGCGAGCGCCGCAGCGTCCGCTTGCGCGGGGTCGTGACGGCCCTCGCCACCCTCATCGCGGCAACCGTCGCCATTCCGGCGACGAGCCCGCCGGCTGCGGCCGCGGCGACCGTCCCGACCTCGCCGCGAAGCGGTGCGACGTCTCGCGGGGAGGTGGTGGCCGGAAGGTGGCGGACCTCGCCGTCCGCCTCGCCGGGGCCGGCCCCCCGCTCCTCGACCGCCTCTGCTTCCAAGAGCTCCTCTCGCACCTTGGCCTGAGTGTATACAGGCACCCCGGAGGGCTCGCCTTGGAAAAGCGGTGCCTAGGAGCCTTCGCCGAGCGCCAGCTCGTAGAGCCGGTAGCGCTCGGTCACCGTCCCGCCCATGCCCTCCATCGCGCGGTTCATCGCCTCGTTGGTCTCGAGGATCCAGCCGGTCTCGCCACCCTTCTGGGGCATGTGCTCGGCAGTCTCGCGGTGGCGGACGTAGAGCGCGGCGGCGACGCCGAGGTGCTGGTACTTCGTCTTCACCCCGAGTGCAAACACGCGGACGCGGTCGATCTTGCTGCGCCCGGTGAGGAAGTGCCACCAGCCAAGCGGAAAGAGCCTGCCGTTCATCTTCTTCAGGACCTGGTTGAAGTCCGGCAGCGTCAGGGCGGCACCGACCACCTCGCCGTTCCGCTCGGCGATCATCGCCCAATCCTCGGAGAGGATCGGCTTGAGGTTCTTGGCCTGGAAGGCGACCTCCTCGGCGGTGATCGGCACGAAGCCCCAGTTCGGCCCCCAGGCTTCGTTATAGACCTCCATGAAGCGTGCGATCTCGTTCTCGAGGTCGGACTTCCGCATCCCGCGGACGACCACCCCCTCCTCGTCGGCCTTCTTCGCGGCCGCCTCGATCAACGGGTGGAACTCGTTGCCCTCCTGGAGCTTGCCGAGCCACAGATCCCACATCAAGAGGTCCATGGACTTCTCCAGGCCGAGCGCCTCGAGGTGCTGCTTGTAGTACGGGGGATGCCAGGGCTGGAGGATGATCGGGTCCCGCTCGAAGCCCTCGACGAGCAGCCCGCACTCGTCGTTGGTGGTGAAGTCCATCGGCCCGATCATCCGCTTGCGTCCGCGCTCGGCGAGCCAGCCGGCGGCGGCGTCGATCAGGGCCCTGGCGACGGCCGGATCGTCCTCCATCTCGATGAAGCCGAACATCCCGTCGCTGCCACCCTGAAACTCATCCCAGCGCCGGTCGACCTGGGCCGTGATGCGGCCGACCACCCGGCCCTCGCGTTCCGCGAGGAAGTACTCCGCCTCCGCGTGCTCGAAATATGGGTTCTTCGCCTGGTCGAGAAATGCCTTGCGGTCGAAGATCAGGGGCGGCACCCAGCGCGGGTGATCGCGGTGAATGCGAAACGGAAGCCGTATGAACGCGTTCACGTCTCGCCGGCCCGCCACGGGACGCACGGTCACATCTGACACGACGACGCAACCTACACTCTCATCGATGGCCGAGGTCAACGCGCCAACCGACGTCTTCGCCAAGGCGCGCACGCACGATCGGATCGAACAGCTCGAGATCGCCCGCCAGCAGGGCCTCCTGCCGTACTTCCGGCTGATCGAGTCCGAGGCCGGGCCCGTCATGGAGATCGAGGGCGCCAAGAAGATCATGCTCGGCTCCAACAACTACCTCGGGCTGACCGGGGATCCCCGCGTCAAGCAGGCCGCTCGCGAGGCGCTCGAGCGCTACGGCACCGGGCTGACGGGCTCTCGCTTCATGAACGGCACCACTCCGCTTCACGTCGAGCTCGAGCGTGAGCTTGCCGAATGGATGCAAACCGAGGAGGCGATCGTCTTCACCACCGGGCACCAGGCGAACATGGGATGCCTGGGCACGATCCTCGGCCCCGGGGACACGGTGATCTGCGACTCCGCGGACCACGCCTCCATCCTCGACGGCGTGAGGCTTTCCGGGGCGAAGATGCGCCCGTATCGCCACAACCAGATGGACAAGCTCGAGAAGATGCTCGACCGCGCGGCCGGCGACGGCGGCGGCGTGCTCGTCGTAGTCGACGGCGTCTTCTCGATGGAGGGTGATCTCTGCAACCTGCCCGCCATCGTCGAGCTCTGCGACCGCTACGGCGCGCGCCTGATGGTCGACGAGGCCCATGGCGTCGGGGTGCTGGGGGCACGCGGAACGGGGGCCTGCGAGCTCTTCGGCCTGGAGGACCGGGTCGACCTGCGCATGGGGACGTTCTCGAAGAGCCTCGCATCGTGCGGCGGCTTCATTGCGGGCTCGGCTGAGGTCGTCGACTTCCTCCGGGTCAGCTCGCGGCCGTTCATGTTCACGGCTTCCGCCGTCCCGGCTGCGGTCGGCGCCGCGCTCGCGGCGCTGCGGATCATCCGCGCCGAAGGGCCGGGCCTTATGGAGCAGCTCCTTCAGAACTCCGCATACCTACGACAGGGCTTGGTCGACCTCGGCCTGCGGGTCGTCGCGCCGGGAGTGCTTCCCGACGGGACCGAGGCCACGACCCCCGTCGTGCCCGTCGTGGTCGGCGAGGACTGGCAGGCCGTGCTGCTCTGGAAGGCGCTCTACGACGCCGGCGTCTACACGAACGTTGCCCTCCACCCCGCCGTCCCTCCGGGAGGCGCCCTGCTGCGGACGAGCTTGATGGCGACCCACGAGCGCGAGCACCTCGATCGCGCCCTCGCGATCGTCGCGAAGGTGGCGAGCGACTTCCCGGACCTCCCCCGCTCGGGCTAGTTTCTGCTTGTCCGTTCGCGAACAAGCGGCAGGCCGCCAGAAAAAACCTGCTCTTAGCGAACGACGAGGGGGGCATTGACGGGTTCTCAGTTGACGCCCCGTTCCCGACTCGCTTAGCCTCCCGCGCGCCTTGGGCACCCTGGGGCAGGGAGTCAAAGGGGTCGGAAACCCACATCGTGTCGGCTCCCTCGGCGTCTTTCGGGGCGCTGGGTACCAAGGCAACATCCAGAAGACGTCCCGCATTTCGCTCGAAGGAGGAGTGAGAATGGAAGCTGCCTCGGCGGTCGGTGGATCGATGCCACAACACATGGAGGCCCTCGCTTACGCGAACAGGGTCAGGCTTGCCCGAGCCGCGCTCAAGCGCTCGATCCGAGCGGGAGAGGAAGACGCATCGGCTGTCGTACTCGATTGTCCGTGGCAGGTGGAGTCGATGACGGTGGGCGAGCTGCTCCGAAGCCAGCGCCGCTGGGGGCGCGCCCGCGCCCGCAAGTTCTTGATCTCGCTTGCCATGAACGAGAACCGCCAGCTCGGGCGGCTGACCGAGCGCCAGCGCAGGCTGCTCGCCGAGGAGCTGGCCGCAAAGCAGAAGCCACGGGCGGCGCGCGTATAGCGCGCCGCCGGCCTAGCGGAACTTGAAGCTGAGGCCCGAGCGGCGCTGAAAGGCGCGCACCAGGAACCTCGCCGCGCCGACGAACGCAAGCGCCGCGAGGATCAGGCGCACGACGACCGGGATCGAGGGCAAGAGCAGCGACGTCCCGATGAGCACCGCCGTCGCCGTCGCCCCGGCGAGCAGCGCGGTATGCGAGCGAAAGCCGCCGAAATGCTCGCGGATCGACAGCTCGAGACCGCTGACCGAGCCGAGCACCAGGCCAATGCCGATCATCACGGTCCCGCGGTGCCCGCGGATGACAAAGCCGGCCACGAGCAGGCCGAGCGCGAGAAGCACCAGGAGCTCGACGAGCGGGAACGGCTCCCAGGGGGCCGGCGGGCGTGCATCGGGGTCCGCCGACCGGCGCCGCGCGGCACGCCGCGCCGCCGCGCGCTCGGGCGCGGAGCTGGCGGGCGTCGCCTCCGGCGCGTCGGCTTCGGCGCCGGCCGGAGCCGGGCTGTCCTGAGGCGGTCGTCGACGGCGCCGCTTACGCGATCTTTGGGCCAAGCTGGGCTGTGCGGGGTCGAAGGGTCTTCGATGGACGCGGCGAGTCGCCGCGCCCGGAGGCTAACGGACAGCCCGACGAGACCTTGACCCTCCACCAGCCCATCAGCATCCCGAGCAGGCCGAAGCGAGGCTCCGACGTCCAGGTTCGGCAGCTCGGCTCGCCGATGTCGCGCGCGCTGATCCGCAGCCCGCGGTAGCGCTCCGGCGCGACCAGCATCTCCTCCAGCATCGCGCGGTTGCCCTCCTCGACCCTGCCGCGCTCGGCCAGCTCGGCCTCCGCCTCGCGGAGCCGCGCCACGAGGCGGTCGCGCACGCGCTCGAGATCTTCAACGCCGAGAACCCGCGGCCCGCCTGCGGCGCACACGCCAAACTCGATTCCCTGCCGCGGAAAGGCGGCGGCGAACACCTCGCCAAGGCGGCGCTCGAGGAGCCCGATCTGACGGCGAAGAGAGTCGCGAAGACGCCGCTCGGCAAGCGCGTCGCTCTGGAGGGACGGCAGCTCGGCAGCCGCGGCGGTGTCGTTCCTCTCGAGCGTTTCCTCAGGCATTCGGGGTCCCTTCCCACCCGTAGCTCTGCGCCTCATTCTAACGGCCGCCGCCAGCGCCGGAGGCATAGGGTAGTCGCGTGGCGGCGAGCTATGACTACGTCATCGTCGGCGCCGGCTCGGCGGGATGCGCCGTCGCAGGCCGGCTCAGCGAAGACCCCTCCACCCGGGTCCTGCTGCTCGAGGCCGGCGGCAAGGACCGCTCTCCCAACATCAAGATCCCCGCCGCGTTTCAGAAGCAGTTCAAGAGCAAGCTGGACTGGGACTACGCCAGCGGGCCCGAGCCTCACCTCGGCGGTCGGACCCTCTACGTCCCGAGGGGCCGCGGCCTCGGCGGCTCGAGCTCGATGAACGCGATGATGTACGTACGGGGGCGGCCGCTCGACTACGACGACTGGAGCGAGGCCGGCTGCGAAGGCTGGTCGTACGACGAAGTCCTGCCGCTCTTCAAGCGCGCCGAGGCGAACGAGCGCGGCGCCTCGGAGGTCCACGGCGGCAGCGGCCCGCTCAACGTCTCCGATTTGAGGAGTCCCCGGCCGCTCACCCGGCGGTTCCTCGACGCCGCGCGCGCTGAGGGCATCCCGTTCAATCCCGACCTGAACGCACCTGAGCAGGACGGCGTATCGATGAGCCAGGTGACGATGAAGAACGGCCGGCGCTGGAGCGCCGCCGACGCGTATCTCCGTCCGGCGCGCAGGCGCACAAACCTCGAGGTCGCCACCGGAACCCAGGTGTGCGGCCTCGAGATCGACGGCACGCGCGTGGCGGGCGCCCGCTGGCGCGACCGGCGGGGGCGCGAGGCCGTCTCGCGGGCAGGTCGCGAGGTCGTCCTCAGCGCCGGCGCGATCGGCAGCCCGCAGATCCTGATGCTGTCCGGGATCGGCCCGGCCAAGCACCTGGAGGAGGTTGGGATCAAGCCACGGGCCGACGTCGCCGGCGTCGGCGAGAACCTGCAGGACCACCCGTACGTCATCTCCTGCTTCGAGTCCATCGTGGCCGAGGACCTCGCCGACGCCGAGAAGCCCAAGGCGCTGGCCGAGTACGTGCTGCGTCGCAGCGGCCCGCTCACGTCCAACGTCGCCGAGGCGATGGCCTTCGTCCGCACTCGCCCCGGGCTCGCGGCCGCGGACCTGCAGGTCCTGTTCGGGCCCGCCTACTACCACGACAACGGCTTCGACACGATCGACGGCCACGCCTTCTCGCTCGCCGCCTGCCTGCTCAAGCCGAAGAGCCGCGGGCGCCTTCGCCTGCGCTCCGCCGACCCAGGCGCCAAGCCCGTCATCGTGGGCAACCACCTGGCCGAGCCGGAGGATGTCGCCACGCTCGTCGCAGGAATCAGGCTGACCCACGCGATCGCCGCAGCCGAGCCGCTCGCCTCGGTCCGCGGGCGGACGCTGGTGCCCTCGACGCCCATCGAGACGGAGGAGGAGATCGAGGCCTTCGCCCGCGAGGAGGCCGAGCTCCTCTACCACCCCGTCGGCACCTGCCGCATGGGCGCCGACGAAGGCGCGGTCGTCGACCCGAAGCTGCGGGTCAACGGCATCGAGGGCCTCCGCGTGGCGGACGCCTCGATCATGCCGGTGATCACCGGCGGCAACACGAACGCGCCGGCGATCATGATCGGTGAGAAGGCCGCGGACTTCATCCGCGCGGGGTAGCGAGGCCTACGAGCGCATGACCCCGGCGGCGAGCCAGATGGCCTCCTCGACTGAGATGTCGGGAACGCCCTGGACCTGCACGGCGACGAGCGCGGTGCGGCTCGTTCGCCGGGACACGGCGTGATCGGCCGAGGTTTCGCCGAAGAGGAAGGCGACGGGGCGGGCTTCGTCGGCGAGCACGAGCGTGCCCGGATCCAGCGCCGTGACGCGGCCCGGGAGGGTCTCCCCCGCCGCCGAGGTGCGAATCCCCACCCTTCCCTCGAGCTTCTCGGCATCGAACGCCTGAAGCGCCACGCCGGACTCGGCCACGGCGATCGTGAGCGCGTCGTCGACGATGTTCTCCGAGAGGAACCCGCCATGCTTCATCCGCTCGAGCGCCAACCCCTCGACGGGCGTTCGGTCGGTGTCGGGATCGAGGCCAACGTGACGGAAGAAGACCCGGTATGCCCATGGGATTGGCTGGTGGCGGAGGTTGACGACCTTCGCCCCGGAGAAGCGGTTGGCGAGATCCGCGAGCCGCGAGCGGATGTGACGAGGCGTCGGGCGGGCCCCGCCCTCGATTACGAGAAAGCGGACGGCGAGTCCGGGGAACTCCTCGCTGAGGACGGGGTCGACCCAGCCGGCGTCGGGAACCACCGCGCTCGCGTCATCGAACCCCGGGCCGGTCATCGGGAGGCCCCGGCGCGCCGGCTGGAGCGGCGAACCAGCTCGCGGACGTCTTCGGTCAGCTTCGCCTTGTCGACGTCGTTGCCGGCGCGGGCGAAGGCGAAGATGCCCCCCGGGTAGACGAACGCCACCGTCGGGCAGCCTCCGACCCGGTAGACGTCGGAGACCGCGCCGTCGCGGTCCCAGCCGACCGGGACCCGCCAGCCGTGATCGATCACGGTCTGCTGCACGGCATCGCGATCATCGCGAATGTCGACCGAGAGGAAGTTGACGCGACGGTCAAACCTCTCCGCGACCTGGTCGAACGCATCCTGCGCCGGCAGACAGCTCGCCCCCTTCATGAACCAGAACGAGATCGCGAGCGGCTTGTCGAAGTAGTCGCAGATCCTGATCGCGTTCGCCGGCTTGATCTGGCACGCCGAGGGGCGCCGGTCGCCTGCCGGGCATGGGTTCTCCGAGCTCGAGCAGTCGTCCTGGAAGACGTTGGCGTCCGCGTCGACGGACCCGCGGATGTTCGGCACCGCGAACTCCGGCAGGGCGCGGCCCGCGATGTCCGCGTTCAGCCCGAGGACCCCGGCGGAGTTGTTCCTCAAGGTGTTGAGCGTGGCCACGACGATCAGGATCGCGAAGGCCACGCCGACGAACACGATGTATCGCCCCCCGGGCCTCGGAGCCCCGCCGGCGCCGCCCCTCCCCCGTTCCGCCATCACCGCCGCGACAGCCGCGCCACGAGCCTCCCGGCGCCGGGCCGCCGCCCTGGCCGACGCTGGCGGCCGCTCCGAACCGGCGCGCCGAGGCCGTCCTCCGCGGCGACGAGCGTTGCGGGCAGCACGACCATCACGCCGACGAGCGCGACCGCGAGGTCGAGCACGGTGACCAGACCGAAGTCGCGCAGCATGCGGACGTCCGATATCGCGAGCACCGCGAACCCGGCGATCGCGGTGACTCCGGACGCGGCGACCGCGGCGCCGGTGCGGGCGTAGGCGCGACGGAGCGCCTCGCCCAGGGAGCGGCCGGCCTCACGCTCCTCGAAGTAGCGCGAAGAAAGGATCACGCTGAACTCGGTGGAGATTGCGATGACCAGCGCCCCGAGCGTCGCCGACATCGGGTTGAGAGGCAGGCCGACGACCCAGAGTCCCAGCGACGCCCAGCCGGTCGCGAAGAAGATCGGAACGAGCGGTACGAGCGCCCGCCGCACCGATCGGTAGATGGCAAACAGCGCCAGCGCCACCGCAAGGAGCCCGGCCAGCGTCAGCAGGTAGCGGTTCGACTCGAGCTCGGAGTTCGCATCGGCGGCGAGAACCGGGAGGCCGACGACCTGCGCGGACACGCCGGAGGGAGGGCCGTTGTTCGGCCCGGGCGGGTCGATCTGGGAGCGGATGTCGTCGATGAGCTGCTTCTGCTGGTCGAACGGCATGACCTTGATGCCGAAGGCGATGACCGCTGTGCTCCCGGGCGCGCCGGTGTGCGGATCGACGTCGATTACCGCCTGCGAGAAGTAGGTCGGAAGCAGCTTCAAGACCTCCTTGATCCGCGCCTGCGTCGGCGTCGCCTGGGAGGTGGAGAACAGGTCGGGGAGCGCGATCGCGGGGCAGATCTGCGTGTTTGCGCTGCGGCACGACGGGAACTCCCCGCCGAAGCCGTGGGCCGCCAGCACGCGGCCCTCGAAGTCCTTCATCCACTCGATCACGTGCGGATTCGTCAGGTCCGAGGAATTGACGGTCACGTCGACCTCTCCCGAGACTCCGGTGGCCCGCTCGAGCTGGTCGACGTCCTGGAGCGCCGGCAGGTTGCCCGGAACGAGCTGACGAAGGTCGGAGATCACGCCGACCTGCGTTCCCGCCGCCCAGCCGGCCACTGCGACCAGCAACCCGATGGCGAGGACCCGCCGCGGGGCCGCGATCGCGGCCCCGAGCGTCGCGCGCCCGATTCGGCCCAGGCGTCTACCGATCCTGTCGAGCGCCTGGCTTCGGGGAAAGCTGAAGCGCGGCGTCCTGCGCCCGCGTCGACCGCCGCGCCCCGCGAGCGAGAGCGTCACCAGCCCGAGGGTGAGCGCCAGGGCGAAGGCGACGCCGATGCCGAGCACGAGCAGCAGCCCGAAGCTGCGGACCATCGGGATCGGCGAGAGCAGGAGGACCAGGAAGCCGGCGCCGGTCGCCAGTGCGGCGGCACCGATCACGGGCCCGCCCGCGGAGGCCGCCTCGACGGCGGCGCGAACGGGCGTGGACCCCTCCCCGAGGCGCTCGCCGAAGCGCGCCTGGAACTGGATCGCGTAGTCCACCCCGAGCCCGATGAGCACCGGCAGGACCGCGACGGAGGCCATCGTCAATGAGCCGCCCAGGAGAGAGAGCACGCCGAACGTGATGCCCGCGGCGCCGAGCGCGATTCCAAGCGGCAGCAGACGGAACGGCGGCTTGAAGACGAGCGCCAGGGTGACCGCCATCACCGCCAGGGCGACCGCCAGGAGGATCACGATCTGGCTGGAGAGCTCCTTCGCGAGGCCATCCAGCACAACGGGCACGCCGCTGACGACGTAGCTGCCGTGCTTGAGGTTGAAGGCCGGGTCGGCAACCGCCTCGCGAATCAACGCGATCGCCCGGTTGGTCTGCGACTCGCTCAGATCCGAGCGCAGACGGATCGAGATGAGCGCGGCGTTCGGGCCGGGGAAGAGGTAGGAGAACCTTGCCTTCGGCACCTGCCCCGGAAGGCGGCTGTCGAAGACCACCGAGCTGACGAACTGCGGGTCGGTGATCTTCGGCAGGCTCGTCAGCCCGTAGCGAACGCCGAGGTTGACGATCTCCTGCTTGAAGCGGTTGGTGATCTGGCTCGCGGCGAAGACCGCAGCCCGGCGCTGGCCCTGCGGGCCGTAGCCCTGGCGCTTCGCCTTCGCGGCGGCCTTCGCGCCCGCCGCGCGGGCCTCGGCGAGAACGGCCTTCGACTGCTGCGTGTAGAGGTTGTCGGCCTGCGTCGCGAACTGGTTCAGGAAGGTCGCGGGGCCGTAGACCACGTGGGCGGGTTGAAGCTCGGCGAGCTGCGCACAGGGTGCCGGCGCCGGCTTGCCCTGGTAGACCTGGCCGCCCGGCGCAGACCCCGCAAGGCAGCTCTCGAGGCCGAGCAGGCGGGCGAGGTCGTTCGTCAGGAGGAGCTTGCCGAGGTCCCCCTTGACGAGGACGGCGACGGGGTCGTCGCCGAACTTCTGGTCGAAGTCCCGGGTTGCCGCGTAGGTGCCGGACCCCCGGTCGACGAGCGTGTCGACGCCCGCGTTCGTGTCGAGGCGCAGCGCGGCGACCGCGCCGATCAGCGCGACCAGGATCGCGGCGACGACCACCTGAGTCGGCCGCTCCACGGCCCACCCGGCCAAGCGCGCAAACCGCTGCCTCACGAGGTGAAGGTTAGGGGCCGGCGCCCCGGGTGGGCGCCGGTCTCAGGCGAGCTTCGCGAGCGCTTAATCCATCGCCAGAGGCCCGGTGACCTCGGCGTTCAGGAACTGCGAGACGAACTCGTTGTCCGAGTTGAAAAGCTCCTCAGACGGGCCCGACTCCACGATTCGGCCCTTCCAGAGAACCGCGATGAAGTCGGCGATGCGGCGCGCGGTGCCAAGGTCGTGGCTGATGACCATGTAGCAGCCCTGGTTCTCCTCGTGGATCTCGCGGATCAGCTCGCACAGCAGCGCGGTGCGGACCGGGTCGAGGCCGGAGTCCGGCTCGTCGAAGAACACGATCGCCGGATCGAGCACGAGCGCTCGCGCGAACCCGGCGCGCTTGCGCATACCGCCCGAGAGCTCGTTGGGCATCTTCTCGGTGGCCTCGGCGAGGCCGACCTCCTGCAGGCGGCGGTTGACGATCTCGCCGATCTCATCCTCGGACTTGTCCGTGTGCTGGCGGAGGGGGAACGCGGTGTTGTCCCAGATGTTCATCGAGCCGAAGAGCGCCCCGTCCTGGAAGAGCAGGCCGAACTTCTTGCGCATCTCGAAGAGCTCGTCGTCGGTCATGTTGGGCACGGACTCGCCGTGGACCAGGATGTCGCCGGAGTCCGGATAGAGCAACCCGACGATCAGCTTGATCAGGACGCTCTTGCCGGTTCCCGAGGGACCGAGCACCATCGAGATCTGGTCGTCCGGGATCCCGAGGTTGAGGCCGTTCTGAATCCGGGTCTTGCCGAACTGCTTGACCACGTCGATGACCTCGATCGCATCCTCGCCGCCGTGGTCACGCTTGGTCCCGGTGTGCCAGCGGTAGGGATCGGTCTCCGAGCGATCGACGCCGGGGATCGTGTAGTCCTTGTTCAGCCTGCCGAGCTCGGGAGCAGGCTCGACATAGCCGTCCGACTCCGGCTCGTCGTAGCCGCGGTCCTCCCGGTCGGACGGTGGCTCGTGCTGCGCCGAGTGCTCGTCGTCCGGGCCCGCGTATGGGTGGGTTGCGTCGTCAGCCATCTGGTGTCGTGTCCTCCTCGAGTTTCAGCCGCCGATCGGCGCTCTTGGGTTCGCCCCCCAGAAGACCAGGGTGCCGAGCATGCCGATGATGTGGACTAAGACGATGTTTAAGACCATCGACTTCGCGGTCGCGGTGCCGACCCCGACCGGGCCTCCGGAGGCGTTGTAGCCGTAGTAGCAGCCGACGGTGACGATCACCGTCGCCATCACCATCCCCTTGATCAAAGAGAAGACCAGATCGGGCGGGTTTTGGAACTCCCAGAAGATCAGGAAGTAGCCGCCGGAGGAAACGTCGCCGATCTGCTTTACGACCGCGACCCAGCTGGCGACGTAGCCGACCCCGATCCCGATCAAATAGAGGAAGGGCAGGACGATCCAGGCGCCCAGAAGCCGGGTCGCGCAGAGGAAGATCATCGGGTTTACGCCCATCACCTCGAGGGCGTCGATCTCGTCGGAGATCCGCATCGCCCCGAGCTCGGCGACGATCCCGGTGCCGACCTTGGCGGCCATCATGTAGCCGAAGGCGTAGGGGATCACCTCGCGAAGGTCACACCAGGCGGCGAAGGTGCCGGCGTTCGAGGGGGCGCCGACCGAGCGTGAGAAGTAGGCGCCCTCGATCCCGCATTGCAGGCCCAAGATGAAGGTCAGCCCCCAGATCACGATCGCCGAGCCGGTGATCAGGATCCCGGCCTGGCGCAGCGCCTCGCCGAAGAAGCGGAAGACCCGCCCCGAGTAGACGAGCCCCATCACCCGCCCGCAAAAGCGGGCGATCTCGCCGAGCGAGCCGAGCCAGGTCTTCGGGAGGGCGAGCATCTACTTGATCTGGCTGATCTCGGGGTGGGTCGCCAAGAGCGTCTGCGTGAAGACGTAGTTGAAGGCGAAGACGCCGAGGAAGGCGATCACGACCGCCTCGTTGACGGCTCGACCCACCCCCTCGGCCCCGCCGGAGGCGTTCATCCCCTTGTAGCAGCAGACGATCGCGATGATCGCCCCGAACAGGGTGCACTTGAGCAACGACCCCCAGAGGTCGGTGATCGAGGCGTTGGTGAAGAGCGTCGCGAAGAAGCCGCCGAGGGGCTGCCCGTAGGCGAGCTCGGCGAAGATCCCGCCGCTGATCCCGAAGAGCAGCGCGTAGATGTCCATGAGGCCGGTGATCAGCATCAGGCTCAGGAAGCGCGGGACGACGAGGTTCTTGATCGGGTCGACGCCGAGCACCTGCAGGGCGTCGAGCTCCTCGCGGATCTTGCGCGCCCCGAGGTCGGCGGTGATCGCCGTGCCGGCGACGCCGGCGACGACCACGGCGGTGACGAACGGCGCGAACTCGCGCACCGACGCCAGGATGAAGAAGCCGCCGAGGCGGTCGAGGGCGCCGAACAGCGTCAGGAAGTTCGCCGCCTGTAGCCCCGGGGCGCCGAACCCGAAGGCGATCGTCGAGATCATCATCGGGAACCAGCAGAGCTGCAGGGCGAAGAGGAACTGGCCAATGAACTCGCCGCCGTAGGGATACGGCGGCTTGACGGTGGCGACGAGCGTCTTGCCCGTCAAGATCACCATGTTCCCGACCTGCTCGAAGAGCCCCTTCACGGGCAGGAACGCCCTATCCGATACGGCTCTGACCATTCACTCCTCCGCAGCTGTCCCCGAGCACGGCGTACGGAAAATGTATTCCATCGGCCCGCGCTTCGCCAGGGGGAACCGACTTTGGTCGTCGCCTGGCCGATGTGGGGTAAGCGTCGCTTGACCCGCAGCGTCGGTGGTATGTTCCTCGCGCCTTGGGGGAGACCGGCACAAGGGCGGTGAAACCGTGGCATCACGGGCGATCCCGGCAGGCGCCGGCGGCCCTCGCGGCGCTCTCGACGGCGCTGCTGCTTGCCTCCTGTGGAGGCGGGACCCGCCAGGACGCGACTGAGCCCGTCGGCAACTTCCAGGTGGGGGTCACGAAGGCAAGCTTCCCCGCGAAGCAGCAGCTCTCCGAGCAGACGGACCTTCAACTCGCGATTCAGAACACGGGCGACGGCACCGTGCCGAACCTCGCGGTGACCATCTACACCGGCAACGGACCGCACCCGTCGGCGGCGGGGTCGTTCTCCACGCGCGTGGACGATCCAACGCTCGCCGACCCGAACCGGCCCGTTTGGATACTCGAGAACGAGTACCCGAAGCTTCTCGGGGACGGAGCCACCCCCCAGAACCTGGACTCGCAGCCGAGCGCCGGGGCCGCCGCCGCGCAGACCGACACCTACCAGTTCGGATCGCTGGCGCCGGGCAAGAGCAAGACCATCGACTGGCGCGTGACGCCGACGAAGCCCGGCACGTACACGGTGCACTACCAGGTCGCCGCCGGCCTGCAGGGCAACGCCAAGGCGGTCACCGCGGACGGCTCGCCGGTTCAGGGCCAGTTCGTGACCACGATCAGCGCCAAGCCGCCGCAGACGTGCGTCTCCGGGTCCGGCAAGGTCATCCAGGGCAACTGCCAGCTAAGCGCTTCCAAGTAGCCATCGCCGGGATTTCGCTGGCCGCGATCGCCGCCGGCTGCGGTGGCTCCGGTTCGACCACCCCGTCGGCGAGTCGCCCGGCCACGACCGGCGCGTCCACGACGCCTTCGGCGACGACGCAGACGCCCACCCGCGCCGGTGACGGGCGGGGCGGTGTCGTCCTGGAGAAGGTCGGAGACTTCGACCAGCCCGTGTATGTCGCCCAGCCGCAGGGCGACCGTCACGACCTCTTCGTCGTCGAGCAGCCGGGGAAGGTGGTGATCGTCCGGGACGGGCGCGTCCTGACGAAGCCGTTCCTGGACATCTCCGACCAGGTGGCCTGCTGCGGCGAGCAGGGGCTGCTCTCGATCTCGTTTGCCGCCGATTACTCGAGGTCCGGACTCGTCTATGCGGACTTCACCAACACCGACGGCAACACCCGAGTCGTCCGGTACCAGCGATCGGAGGGCGACCCGGAGACCGTCGATCCCGCGAGCGCCCGCACGCTGCTCGCGATTCACCAGCCCTTCCCCAACCACAACGGCGGCCAGCTCCAGTTCGGGCCGGACGGCGATCTTTACGTCGGGCTCGGCGACGGCGGCAGCGAGGGCGACCCCGACCGGGTCGGCCAGGACCTCACGACGCCGCTCGCGAAGATCCTGAGGATCAAGCCGTCCGGCGGCGCTCCGGCCGACAACCCGTTCGTCGGCAAGGACGGGGACCGGCCGGAGACGTTCGCCTACGGCCTCCGCAACCCGTGGCGGTTCTCGTTCGACTCCAAGACCGGCGACCTCTGGATCGGCGACGTCGGACAGGACCGCTTCGAAGAGGTCGACGGCGTGGCGTTCCGCGCCGCGCGGGGCGCCAACTTCGGGTGGTCGGCGTTCGAGGGCGACGCGCGCCTCAACAGGGACCAGGCGGCGCCTCACGCGGTCCCGCCGGTGCTCACCTACTCGCACGCGAACGGCTGCTCGGTAACGGGCGGGTACGTCGTGCGCGACCGCTCGCTGCCGAGCCTCTACGGACGCTACGTGTACGGGGATTTTTGCGCCGGCGACCTCCGCAGCTTCACGGCGACGCCGGGGAAGCCGGCGGCCGACGACCGTCCGCTCGGTCTGCAGATCCCGTCGCTCAGCTCATTCGGCGAGGACGCCGCCGGGCACGTCTACGCGACGTCGCTCGACGGCCCGGTCTACCGGCTCGCCCCGGGCCCGACCGGATAGCCGCGCTACCCTCCAGAAATGGCGGGCACGGTACGGACGCGGCGGGCGTCCCTGGTCGCGGCAACCCTCGTCGGCCTCCTCGCGGGGCTCGCGCTGTTCGCACGCCCCGCCCCGAGCGCCGGCGCCGCGCAGATCTCGCTGCACGAGCTTCCGGGCGAGTACCCGATGCCCACCTACACGGCCGAGGCCCCGGGCCACGCGAGCCTTCTCTTCGTGGTCGAGAAGGCCGGAGTCATCGCGGTCGCCCGCAACTCGCACCAGCTCGCCCGGCCGTTCCTCGACATGACGAGCCGCGTCAGCTCCTCGGGGGAGCAGGGCCTGCTCTCGATGGCATTCGATCCCAACTACGAGAAGAACCGGCGCTTCTACGTCTACTACACGAACAAGACCTGCACCTCCGGCGGCGCCTGCAACGTCGAGGTCGACAGCTTCAAGGCCTCGAAGGGCTCGCCGACGAAGGCCAATCCCGCCTCGCGGCGGAAGATCATCGAGGTCACCCACGACCAGGCGGGCAATCACAACGGCGGCACCGTGACGTTTGGTCCCGACGGCTTTCTCTATCTGGCGGTCGGAGACGGCGGCACCCAGCCGGACCCCGAGAACGACGCGCAGAACACCCAGGACCTGCTCGGCAAGCTCGTCAGGATCGACCCCAAGGCCGGCGGCGGCTACCGGATCCCGAAGTCGAACCCGTACGTCGGCAAGCCGGGACGAGACGAGATCTACTCGATCGGCCTGCGGAACCCGTTCCGGTTCTCGTTCGACCCGAAGACCCGCGACCTCTGGATGGCCGACGTCGGCTTCAACGCCTGGGAGGAGATCGACCGCGCCAAGCCGAGCCAGGCCAACGGCGGAAACTTCGGCTGGCGGATCTTCGAGGGCCCCGACCCTTGCTCGGACTGCGGTTTCGGTCCCGGCACCGATCCGCCGCCGCACTACATCGCCCCGATCCACTCCTACCCGCACAGCGCGCCGACCGGGGAGGAGCGCGGCAACGTGATCATCGGCGGCGTGCTGGTCCGATCGAGGCTCCTCCCATCGCTGCGCGGCGACTACATCTACTCGGACAACTACGCGGGCGACCTGCGCTCGCTCAACCCGAAGACGCACACGGAGTCCGGCCTCGGCGTGAGCGTGCTCGGCCCGAGCTCGTTCACGGAGGGAGCCGATGGCTCGGTCTACGTAACGGCGCTCTACGAGGACCACGTCTACAAGCTCGTCGACTCGACCGCCGCTCACGCCCCCAATCCAGCGGCGCACGGCGGCGACGGTCGTGGCGGCGTCCGGCTGGCCCACGTCGGCAACTTCGATGCGCCCGACTACGTGACCTCCGCGCCCGGCGTGCGGCACACGATCTACGTGGTTCAGCGCGGCGGCAAGGTGATCGCGGACCGCCACGGCCACAGGCACGCGTTCCTGAACCTCACGCACCGCACCACCACCGGCGGTGAGCGCGGGCTGCTCTCGATCGCCTTCGACCCGCGCTTTCAGCGCAACCACCTCGTCTACAGCTACTCGACCAACCGCCACGGCAACATCGAGATCGACGAGTTCCACGCCTCGGCCGCCAAGGCGCGGAAGGGGTCGCGGCGTACCGTCATCGTGATCCCGCATCCCGGGGAGTCGAACCACAACGGCGGCACGGTCCAGTTCGGCCCCGACGGCTTCCTCTACTTCGGCACCGGCGACGGCGGCTCGGGCGGTGATCCGCCGGAGAACGCGCAGAACAAGCGCGTGCTGCTCGGGAAGCTGATCCGGATCAACCCCCACAAGCACGGGCACAAGCCGTACACCGTCCCGAAGTCGAATCCCTTCGTGGGGAGAAAGGGGCGCAACGAGATCTACGCGCTCGGCCTCCGCAACCCGTTTCGCTTCTCGTTCGACCGCAAGACCGGCCACATCCTGATCGGGGACGTGGGCCAGGACGAGTGGGAGGAGGTCGACTATGAGAGCCGGCACGGGCTCCGAGGGGCGAACTTCGGCTGGGACCATTTCGAGGGCTTCCACCGCTACAACGGCGCCGGCGACAACGAGGCGCCGCGACCGAAGCACCGGTACCGGCGGCCGATCCACGAGTACTCGCACGGAGGCGGGCGCTGCGCGATCATCGGCGGCTTCCTGGTCCGCGACCGCGCGCTGCGCAGCCTCCGGGGGCGCTACGTGTACGAGGACCTCTGCGCGGGGAAGCTCCGCAGCCTGGTTCCGCACCGAAAGCGCGCCGGGGGTGACCGGCCCCTCGGACTGACCGTGTCCGATCCGGGCGGCTTCGGCCTCGCCCACGGCAAGGTCTACGCGGCCTCGCTCGACGGCCCCGTCTACAGGCTGGCGCCGAAGCACCGGAAGTAGCCCGCCCGGGCCTCGCTGCGAGTAGAGTCTCGGGCGGATGGAGGCGAAGACCGCGAGTCAGCCAGAGACCGCCGCGAAGACCAACGGCGGTGCCCCGGCCGGCGAGACGATCGAAGTTCGAAAGCCCACCGACGGCTCGCTACTCGCCACCGTCCCGGTCGATCCACCCGAGCGGGTCCACGAGGTCGTCACCAGGCTCCGGGCGGCGCAGCCCGCCTGGGAAGCGCTCGGCTTCGCCGGTCGCAAGCACTGGCTCGCCAAGCTTCGCGACTGGCTGATCGAAAACCACGACGCCGTCGCCGACCTGATGCAGGCGGAGACCGGCAAGGTTCGCGCCGACGCGGAGCTCGAGGCGCCGTTCATCGCCTCGACAATCAACTTCTACGGAGACAACGCCGAGCGTTTCCTCGCCGAGGAGACGCCCCGCGCCTACAACCCGATGCTCCGCGTCAAGCGCCTGCGCACGGTGAGCCGGCCCTTCCCGGTCGTCGGCAACATCAGCCCCTGGAACTTTCCGCTGATCCTCTCGTTCGACGACTCGATCGCGGCGCTGATGGCCGGAGCGGCGGTGGTGATCAAGCCGTCCGAGTTCACGCCGCTGATCACGATGGAGATCGTGCGCGCCTGGAAGGAGGACATCGGTGGCCCCGACGTCCTCGACTGCGTCAACGGCACCGCCGACACGGGCGGCGCCCTGGTCGACGCCGTCGACTACGTCCAGTTCACCGGCTCCGACCGGACGGGCAGGATAGTCATGAAGCGAGCCGCCGACACGCTGACGCCCGTCAGCCTCGAGCTCGGCGGCAAGGACCCGATGATCGTCCTCAAGGACGCCAACGTCGAGCGCGCGGTGAACGGGGCCGCGTTCGGCGGCCTCGCGAACACCGGACAGGTCTGCATGTCCATCGAGCGCGTCTACGTCGAGGAGCCGATCTACGACGAGTTCGTCTCGAAGCTCACCGAGAAGGTGCTGGAGCTGCGCCAGGGGGCTGACGGGCGCAGCTTCAAGGCCGACGTCGGCGCGATGACCAGTCCCGCTCAGATCGACATCGTCTCCGACCACGTCGAGGACGCTCGCGAGAAGGGCGCGCGGATCACGGCGGGCGGGCATCGCGGCGACGGGCCCGGCGACTGGTACGAGCCAACCGTCATCGCCGATGCGGACCACTCGATGAAGGTGATGACCGACGAGACCTTCGGCCCCGTCATCCCGGTGATGAAGGTCAGGGATACCGACGAGGCCCTGCGGATGGCGAACGACTCCCGCTACGGGCTTTCCGGGTCGATCATGACCCGCGACTTCAAGCGCGGCGAGGAGCTCGCGCGCAAGATGGAGATGGGCGCGGTCAACGTCGACGACGTGCTCACCAACTACCTCACGGTGGACGTCCCGATGGGCGGCTGGAAGACCTCCGGCATCGGGTTCCGCCACGGCGCCTACGGGATCCGCAAGTTCTGCCGGACCGAGGCGATCGTCTCGCCGCGCTTCCCGCAGGCGAAGTCCGACCCCCTCTGGTTCCCGCATTCGCGGCCCAAGCGGCGCGCAATCGTTCGCGTCTTCCGCTTCCTGAACGCGCGCGGCCTGCGGAACCGGCTCGGCCTCTAGGTGGCCCCGGCCAATTCGCGGCGAAGGCGCGCGGCCTGCTGCGCGTACCAGTCGGCGACCATTTCCATCCACTCCGCCTCTGAGCGGGTTCGGATCCGCACGTAGTCGCGGAACCGCTCGCCGGCCAAGCCGGCAGCCTCCGATACCGAAACCTCGTTGCGGCCGTTCCGTCGCCGCCAGCCGACTCGCTTCCAGGCGACATCGCCATCGCTGCACGACTCCACGTCCAAGAGCAACCGCGAACCGTCGCTCAGGCTGAGGCGCCTGGGCACATCTCCATGCAGACCAACTCCGGTCACGCTCTCGTTCATCCTTGCCCCTTTCCACCCGCCACGCCGGCCGGGCATCAGATTCACTCCCCTCCAATCCCCCTAACCGATCCTCGTGCCGGTAAACCCGCAGGCCAAGTGGCATCCGCCACAGCAGGTAAAAACGCAACATGAGCGCCATTCGCGAGCGGCGGCTGGAGCTCGGTGGGTACAAGACTCGCGTCCTCGAGGTCACCGGCGCGAGCGACCGGAACGGGATGCCGCTCCTCCTCCTGCACGGCTGGTCCGACTCCGGGGACACCTGGCGACCCCTCCTGGCAGACCTTGCCCGCCGCGGGCGCAGCGCGATCGCCCTCGACATGCCCGGCTTCGGCACCGCCGAGCGGCTCGACGCGGACCGTCCGGTCCTCGAGCAGCTCGACGCATTCACCGCAGCCGCCGTCCACCACTGTGCCGACGAGCGCGGCGACGAGGTGGTCGTGGTCGGGAACTCGCTCGGCGGCTGCGCGTCGATGCGCGCGGCCGAGGACCCCGAGCTACCGATCGCAGGGATCGTGCCGGTTGCCCCCGCGGGGCTGGCGATGGCGCGCTGGTTTCGGATCGTCGAGGGGGAGCGGCTGGTGCGTCTGCTCCTCTCCTCGCCGGTCCCGCTGCCGGAGTTCATCGTCCGCGACGCCGTCGCACGCGTCTACCGCGCGCTCGCGTTCGCGAGCCCGCGCGACGCCGACCCCGCTGTCGTCGCCGCGTTCACGAGGCACCTGCGGACCCAGCGCGACCTCGCCGCCGTGCTGGAGATCGGCCGCCGGCTCTTCGGGGAGCTCGCTGAGCCGTTCCGGCTCGAGCGCATCCGCTGCCCCGTGCTCCTCGTCTGGGGGGACCGCGACCGAATGGTCTTCTCGACCGGCGCCGACCGCGTGCTGCGCGAGGTGCCCGGCTCCCAGATCGAGGTCATCGAGCGCTGCGGACACTGCCCGCAGCTCGAGGCGACCACACGCCTCGCGGACCTCCTCGCCGGGTTCGACGCCGAGGTCCGCGCGGGCTCGGGCGCGGCGGCCGTCTAGAGCGCCGGGCGTTACCGGGTCAGCGAGGAAGGTGTCGGGCCGAAGCGCCGTCGCGAGATTCCGCCGCCGTTTCCCGCATTTCGCCGTCAGTGAACACTTGACCACGCTCTAGCGGGGTTAACTGTTCACTCGCCGTCCGAAACGCCCTACGCCGGGCTCGTGTCGCGGGCGGGCTCCGCCGCCTCGGCGTCGACGATGCCGTCCCCGCCGGGATCGGACTCGGGCGGCAGAGTGCCGCCGCGCTCGGTGCCGGCGATCAGCTCGTCGCCCTTCTTCTCGGGCGGGATGAAGCCGGACTTCATCCCGAAGTAGACGGCCTGCGGGTGGTGGGCGACGATCGCGACCGTCGACTGCTCGGGCTCCACGGCGTAGCCCCCGGAGAGCGACATGCCGATCTCCTCGAGGCGCAGCAGCCGCCAGACCTTCTCGTGCTCGGACTGGTCCGGGCAGGCCGGGTACCCCCACGAGTAGCGGCGGCCCTGGTCGAGCGCGATGCCGAGGCCGTTGCGGACCTCCGAGTGAAGCCACTCGGCAAGGCCCTCCGCCGTCTGCACGCCAAGGCCATGGACGAAGAGCTGCTCGGCGAACTCGCCCTCGTGCTCGAGCTTTTCGATCAGCTTCGTCACCTCGGGGCCCACCGTGACACCCTGAAGCGCGACGACGTCCCGGGGTCCGCCGTCTAGGGGCCGGAAGAAGTCGGCGAGGCAGATGCGATCGTGCTTCGGCTGGCGTGGGAAGACGAGCCGCTCGAGCTCACGCTCGGAGTCATCGGGGTCGAAGACGACCAGCTCGTTGCCGTCGGCGTTGCACGGGAAGTAGCCCAGCCGGGCCTTGGGATGCAGGTAGTCCTGCTCGCGCCACATGCGCTCGAGCTTCGGCGCGAACCCCTCCTCGCCGTCGTGGCCCTCGACGATGCGCCGCCAATCCTCGCCCTTCTTGCCGCGGCCCCCCCAGTGGAGCTTGAAGAGGACGTGCCGGTCCAGGTATGGGAACACGCGGTCGAGGTCGACCTCCACGTCCTGCGCGCCCCAGTAGGGAGGCTCTGGAACGGGCGCGTCCGTGCGCACGGGGGAGCGCACCGAGTCGTCGGTGGTCGGCGGGCTGTCATCCGGCGTTACGGGGCGGTCGCGGAGCTCGCGCGCCTCGTCGCGGATCCTGGCGACGAGCTCGTCGCGCGCCTCGTCGTTGGTGAGCGCTTCCATCGTGTCGAGCCCTGAGAAGGCGTCCTTGCAGTAGAAGACGCCGGGCCCGTAGACCTCGTCCGATTCCTTGCCTGCGGGGTAGAGCGCCCGGCGGCCGAAGTCGCGATTGATCGCGGCGCCGCCGATCAGCACCGGGAACTCGAGCCCGCGGCCGTGAAGCTCGCCGATGCAAAGCGGCATCTGCTTGGAGGTCGAGACGAGGAGCGCGGAGAGCCCGATCGCGTCGGCCTCGTGCTCCACCGCCGCGCCGATGATCGCGTCCACCGGGACCTGCTTGCCGAGGTCGATGACCGTGTAGCCGTTGTTCGTGAGGATCGTGTTGACGAGCGACTTGCCGATGTCGTGGACGTCGCCGAATACCGTCGCGATCACGACCTTGCCCTTGGTGTGCCCCTCGATCCTGTCGAGGTAATTCTCGAGCTGGGCGACGGCACGCTTCATGACCTCGGCGGACTGCAGGACGAACGGCAGGATGAGCTCGCCCGCGCCGAACTTGTCGCCCACCTCCTTCATCGCCGGAAGCAGGACCTCGTTGAGCGTGGGGACGGCGCCGATCTTCTCGACGGACCGGTCGATCCAATCCTCGACGCCCTCCTTGCGCCGGCGCAGGATGTGCCAGTGGAGCGCCTCCTCGGGCTCCATGCCCTCCGTCGGGTCCCCGGCCTCCTCTGCGTCCTCGGGGCCCTTCGTCTCGAAATGGGCGATGAACCGCTCGAGTGCGTCCTCGCGGCGGTTGAAGACCAGATCGTCGGCGAGCTGGCGCTCCTCATCGCCGATCTCGGGATACGGCGTGATGTGGTTGGGGTTGACCATCGCGAGGTCGAGGCCCGCGTCGACGCAGTGATGCAGGAAGACGGAGTTGAGGACGGCGCGCGCGGGGGGTGAAACGCCGAAGGAGACGTTGGACACCCCCAGCGACGTCTTGACCCCCGGCAGCTCCGCCTTGATCCTCCTGATGCCCGCGATCGTCTCGACGGCGGAGGGCTTCCACTCGTCGTCCCCGGTCGTCAGCGTGAACGTGAGCGCGTCGAAGATCAGGAGCTCGGGGTCGAGCCCGTGCTCGTCGCACGCGATCTCCCGGATGCGCTTCGCGACCTCGACCTTGCGGTCGGCGGTCTTCGCCATCCCCACCTCGTCGATGGTCAGCGCGATCAACGCCGCGCCGTGGGCACGGGCGAGAGGGACCACGCGGTCCGCCTTGTCGCGGCCCGCCTCGAGGTTGATGGAGTTGACGATTGCGCGGCCCGGAATCTGTTCGAGCGCCGCCTCGATCACCTCGGGCTCCGTCGAGTCCACCTGGATCGGCGCGGGCTGGGTCAGCGAGATCCGCTTGACCACCTCGCGCATCTGCTCCGCCTCGTCGGAGCGCTCGGTCAGCGCGACGCAGACGTCGAGCACGTGGGCGCCGCCGACCACCTGGTCTTCGGCCACCTGGACGAGGCCGTCGTAGTCATCGGCGAGCAGGAGCTCCTTGGCCCGGCGTGATCCCTGCGAGTTGACGCGCTCGCCGACGAGGGTGGGCGCCGGCTCCTGCGCCAGGTCCGTCGCGGTCATCATCGAGGAGACAAGCGGCTCGGCGCGCTTCGGGCGCGCCGTCGGCGTCACGCCTCGGACCCGCTCGGCGATTGCCCGGATGTGGTCGGGGGTCGTCCCGCAGCAGCCGCCGACGATCCCAACCCCGTGACGCTCGACGAACTCGCCGAGCACGGGGGCGATGTCCTCCGGCGTGGCGGGAAAGATGGTCTCGCCGTCGGGCCCCTGGTGGGGAATCCCGGCGTTGGGGATGCAGTGCACGGGCAGCGGCGAGTGCTCGCCGAGATAGCGGATGGCGTCGCGCATGTCCTCGGGCCCCGTCGAGCAGTTGAGCCCGATGACGTCGACATCGAGAGCTTGGAGGGTCGTCAGGACGGCGGCGATGTCGGTGCCGAGAAGCATCTTGCCGCCCTGCGGAAGGAGCGAGACGCTGGTCTGGATCGGCACCTCGCGGCCGGTCAGCTTGAACGCCTCGCGCGTGCCGAAGACCGCGGCCTTCACCTCGAGGATGTCCTGGGCGGTTTCGATGATGATCAGGTCGGCGCCGCCCTCGAGCAGCCCCTGGGCCTGCTGAGTGAAGATCTCCACGAGCTCGCGGAAGGAGATCTGGCCGAGCGTCGGATCGTCGGAGGCGGGCAACTGGCCGGTCGGGCCGATCGACCCGGCCACGAACCGATGCTCGCCCGCGGCCTTGCGGGCGATCTCGGCGGCGCCTCGGTTGATCTCGAGCGTGTGCTCGCCCAAGCCCCACTCCTCGAGCTTGAGGCGGCTGCCCTGGAACGTGTCCGTCTCGACCACCTCCGCGCCGGCGTCGAGCATGGACGCGTGGACGCCCTCGATCACGTCGGGGCGGTTGAGGACGAGCGCCTCGTGGCACTTCCCCGCCAGCCCGCCGTAATCCTCGGACGTCAGCTCGAACTGCTCGAGCGTCGCGCCCATGCCGCCGTCGAAGACCACGATGTGGTCGCGTATGGCGTCCAGGTAATTGCGTTCACGGTCGGTCATTTACGCCTTTCAAGAAAGCACATGGCGAGAGTCGGGGAGGCGGGTCGGGTCAGCCGGAGATCGTGTCGCCCGCGTCGCGCGGGCGCGGCTGCAGCCTTGCGGGCGCCGCTGACAGCGCCCGCATTCGCATGTCCGACCAGGAGACCCCCTCGCGGACGAGCGCGGGGACCCCCAGGGCCACTGCGGTCGCGATCTCGACCGCCTGCAGGATCACCCCGTACGCCAGCGCATCGGCGGCGCCGATTCCAAACCCGGTGGTCAGGACGCTGATCACGGCCAGCTGGAAGACGCCGATGTTCGACGGCGTCGCCGGGACGACCGCGGTGACGTTGACCGCGAAGAGCACCGCCGCCGCCGCGCCGATGCCCGCGTGGTGCTCGAGCCCCAGCGCCACGCTCAACGCGTAGCAGGCGAGAAGCTGTACGGCCCACGCGGCGAGCTGCGCGGTGCCTGCCGCGGCCCCAAGCCGCGGCTTGCGGAAGACCTGCAGCCCCTCACGGACGCGCAGCAGCGCCCCGCGCGCCACGGCCAGCGCTCGCGAGAAGCGGCCGTCGCCGTTGCCGCGCACGATCGTCGGGGCAAGCGCAACCCCGACCAGTGCCACCAGGGGCACGAGGCTGACGACGAAGAGCTTGGTCGACGAGGAGTGGAAGAGATCGGTCGTCGAGACGATGATCCCGCCCAGCAGCACCAGGGCGAGGATGTTGAAGACGGTCTGGGAGACCAGCGTGCCGAGCAGGACCGGGAACGTCTCACGCATCCGGCCCGTGCGCCGGGAGAGCACCATTGCACGGGCCGGCTCGCCCAGGCGGGCCGGCAACGTCGCCGACATCAGGACGCCGATCATCGTCGCGGACGTGACGTCGCGGCGCCGAAGGGGCCGCGTCGGCAGCGCGGCCTTCGCGATCCAGAACCACGACGCCGCGCGCATGAGCAGCGATGCTGCCATGAGCGCTGTCGCGATGATCACCCAGCCCGCGTCGGAGCGAACGATGCTCGAGACCACCTTGTCGAGGCCGATGCGGTTCGCGGCGATCGCGCTGAGCCCGATCCCGAGCGCCCCGGCGATGCCCAGGCCGATCCGCCTGGCGACGCGGCCGCGTGAGGCCCGAGCCGGCTGCGGATCGAGCGAGGGCAGGCGCCTCGCCGGCAGCCGGCGGCTACCGTCGATCGGCACGATTCCGGCCCGGCGCACCAGGCGCTCGGTCGGGGTCGCAGGCTTCGGCGCCTCCGCCGCTTCGGCGACCACGCGCTCGTAGACCGCCTCGACGCGCCGCGCGACCGACGGCCACGCGTAGCGCTTGGCGCTCTCGAGGGCGGCAACTCCCATCTGCTCGCGGCGCGCCGGCTCCACGTAGAGCCCCTGCAGCTCCTCCGCCAGCCGCTGCGCGTCGGCCGGCGGGACGAGGACGCCGTCGACCCCGTCCGTGACGACGTCCGCGTAGCCGGCGATGTCCGATGCGATC
The DNA here is from genome assembly GCA_963740625.1 of uncultured Actinomycetes bacterium. GTDB lineage: Bacteria > Actinomycetota > Thermoleophilia > Solirubrobacterales > 70-9 > JAWVFM01. Next base: position 176,617 of record CAVUEV010000003.1, on the reverse strand, counting down.
ACCGGAGTGCCGACGGCAAACGCCTCGGTGAGGACCATTCCGAAGCTCTCTCCGGCGAGGGAGGGCGCGACGAGGACGTCCGCCTCGGTGAGCGCCCGCCAGACCTCCGCGTCGCTGACGTGGCCGCGGGCATCGATGTGCCGGGCGACCGAGGGATCGCCGACGTAGCGCATGACGTCCGGCTCGGAGACGCCGATCGCGGTGAGCGTCGACGGGACGTGCTCGACGAGCGCCTCGAAGGCGGACAGGAGAATCGGCAGGCCCTTGCGCTCCTCGGCCCGGCCGACGAAGAGCACACGAAGCTCGTCGCCAGGCTCGCGCGGCGGTCGGCCGGAACCACTCACCTCGACCCCGTTCGGGATGATCTCGTACTCGCCGCCGAACCAGCGCCTGCCGGTCCAGGCGGCCGCCTTGGAAACGGCGATCCGGGCGTAAAGCTGGTTGAACTTGCGCTGGGCGCCGAGCAGGTTGGCGATGTGGTTGGGGACGGGCTTGGTCGAGTACGCGTGGAAGGTCCCCACGACAGGCGCCCCGGGGTAGGAGCAGGCGTCCCAGCTCAGCACCGCAGCGGGCGGCTCGTGGATGTGGACGATGTCGAAGCGCCCGGCGCGCAGCTCACGGCGCATGCCGGTCACCGCGTCGGGGAAGAGCGACACGTTCGAGACGGCGCCGTTGGCGCCGATGCCGACGGTTCTGCCGAGCGGGATCAGGTAGTCGGGGTGCGGCCGCTCCTTCGGCGCCTGGCGATGGAGGGCTCGGGTGACTCTGCCTGGGGGGTCGCTCGGGGCCAGCACGCGTACCTCGTGAGCCCCTTCGATGAGCTCGTCCGCGAGCGCCTCGACGTGGCGGTTTACACCGCCGCCATAGGTCCAGGAATAGGGACTGACGATCGCGATTCGCATTTGGAGTCTGATTCGGGTGCGGCGTGCCGACGCCTGCAAGTACGACGAAACAGCCCACCGCACAGCCGTGCGCGCGCGGGCATTTGGACGTGCACTGAGACTATCGAAGGCGGGGGTCGATCTCTAGGAATTTCTCGCTATTTGCAGGCTTGTGGAAGCTACCCGCGGCCGCTCGCGGGTGACTGGGACGCCCAGGCAACGCCGGCGGCGCCGGCGATGAACGCGGCGCCGATCATGAAGCAGGAGCGCCCCGGAGTCGTTGGCGAGGGTGCCGACGATCGTCGCTCCCACGGCGCCCACCAGCCCCGCCCAGGCGAGCGGGGCGTTCTCGAACCAGCCCGCCACGCGGCGGCGGTTGAGCACGGCCGCGACCGTGAGTACGACGGCAATCCAGAAGTCGAGGCGGACCGCGTAGCGCGAGAAGCTCATGGCGGAGAGGCGCAGGCGGCGCTCGGCGACGTCGCCGAGGTCGTGGAGCCCGCCGGCCTGCAGCACCGAGCGCGTGAGGTGGGAGTCACCCCCCGTGACGAGGTCGGCGAGGGCCAGCAGCGCGACCATCGCGAACGGAAGCAGGACGACCAACCAGACCCTGCTGCGGCGCACGCCAAGGCAGACCGCCGCCGCGAGCGCGGCTCCGACCGGGATGTCGATGGCGGCGCCGACGTCCGCGCCGAAGCGGCCGGGGGCAAACGCGATCACCGCCGCGAGCCCGACCGCGGCGAAGACGACCGCGGCGGCGCGCGCGCTCAGCCCCCCTCCCCAGCGCTGCAGCGCCGCTCCGGCGCCGGTGAACGCAAGCGCCGCCGCCATCGCCTCGAGCTCGTTGCCGACGCCGTAGAAGCGGACGCCGAGCGAGGGGTTCGGCCCCATCAGGGAGAGGGTGGTGAGGCTTCGAGCCCACGATCACGTCGACGGCGTAGCCGCCCACGCTCGCGGCCGCGGCGATGGCGAGCGCCCCCCACGGACCGGCCAGCGCGAGCGCCGCGAGGGCGAGGGCCGGCGCACCGGCCCCGACGATGAGGCGCTCAGCGAGCTCGCTCGGCTCGAACGCCGGGGCGACCAGCATCAGGAACGGCGCGAACGCGAGCGTCGCTGCGAGCAGCGGGATCACGAACCGCAGAGCGCGTCGCCGCCAGATGGCCGCGGCCGCCAGCGCGGCGGCCGACCCAGATCAGTGAGGTTCACGCCGATCACCGTGTGGCGTCGGGGCGCGATCTCCGAGAGCCTGGTGTCCAGGTCCGTGAGCGCTTCGACGTCTCGGGAGCCGTCGACGGTTATCGGCTGCCCGGCCATGGCCGAGGGCGCGTCCAGCCCGAAGCGCTCCAGGATCGTGGGCGCGAGGTCGGTCGCCAGGACCAGGCCGCCGGTGTGCGTCGACTCCGAGGTCAGCTGGCCGTCGAACCCGGTTCCGGCGATGCCGAGCACCAGTTCGTGGTTCTTGGGCTGCGGTGGTCGCGAGAGGGCGATCACGAGGTCGTCGCCCTGCAGGCGAGCGGCGCGGGACGCCACCTCGGACGGCCCGGCCCGGATGATCGTCAGCCCGGGGCAGAGCCGGGTCTTGCATTGGCCGGCTCGGTCCCATGAGCCCTGCTCGCTGGCGCCCATCAGCGCCTCGGGGGCGGGAATCGCGCGCACCGGGATGCCCGCGCGCGCCAACGTGCTCGCGAGCAGTCCCGGGGTCAGCTCGGAGGGCGCGTCGGCGGCCCGCCCGCGGATGACGCTCCAGCTCGCCGCAGCGACGCGCCCGCCGGTTGGCGTCCTGCGGAAGCGGAGCCTGGGCAGCCCGCGCGGGTACAGAGACCGGCCGAGGCGGTTGCCCTGGCTCGATGTCGAGGTAGGTCTGCGCCTTCGGCGCGGCGCCGATCGCCCCGCTCATCAGGCCGAGCCCCATGTTCTCGATCCCGCTCAGTTGCTGACGGCTCCGTGCCCTTCGGCATGACCACGATCGTCACGCTCGGCGGCTTCTCGGCCGCGCTTGCGGCGCGTGCCGAGACCGCCGACAGCAGAACGCCTGCCCACTACTATCGGGGCGATGGGCGAGCAGCCGCACGTATGCCAAGTTCACGTTCTTCAAGCTCGACCCGCCTGGCAGCGGCGCGACCCCGAGGCGCGAGCGGAGGATAAACGTGAGTTCCTCGCCGCCTGCGAGGACTTCGCCACCGACCGCTCGCTGCGCGCCTACTCGACGGTCGGGACGCGCGGCGACACCGACCTCCTCCTGCTCTCCCAGAGCCCCATCCTCGAGGAGATCCACACGTTCCACGTGGTTCTTGCGCAGAGCGGCGTCGCACGCTGGGCGTCGATCCCGCACTCATACCTGGCGATGACGAAGCCCTCCCCCTACTCCGACTCCGCGGCGCGACCCGAGATCTGCACGTCGGAGCGCAGGTATCTCATCGTCTACCCGCTCGACAAGAAGCGGGAGTGGTACCGGCTGCCGCTCGCCGAGCGCACGCCGGATCATGAACGAGCACATCGCAGATCGGCCGCCGCTACCCGGAGATCACGATCAACACGGCGTACTCGTTCGGGCTCGACGATCAGGAGTTCGTCGTCTCCTTCGAGGCCGACGATGTGAGCCGGTTCCTCGACCTCGTCCAGGAGCTGCGCGGCTCGGAGTCGAGCGCCTACACCCTCCGCGACGTCCCGATCTTCACCTGCGTCTCGATGTCGGTCGCGCGGGCTCTCGACGCGCTCGACGGCGCCGCCACGGCGCGCGTGCTGCCCCTCGCTGGCCTGAGCGCCCCTTCATCTACGCTTCCGCGTCCGATGAGCGCGCCCGGCACGTCACGAGAACCCGCTTGCGCGTGGCGATCGTCGGCTCCGGCCCGGCGGGTTTCTACTCGGCGGAGCACCTGCACAAGCGCGAGGACGTCGCCGTCGCGGTGGACATGTTCGACAAGCTGCCGACCCCGTTCGGCCTCGTCCGCGCGGGTGTCGCGCCAGACCATCCCGAAGATCAAGTCGGTCACCCGCGTCTACGAGAAGACCGCGGCGCGCGAGACGTTCCGGTTCTTCGGCGGCGTCGAGATCGGCCCCGACATCACCCCCGCCGAGCTCGCGCGACCACTACCACGCGGTGATCTACGCCTACGGAACCGCCACCGACCGCCAGCTCGGGATTCCCGGGCGAGGGCCTGCCCGGGGTGCACGCCGCCACGGAGTTCGTCGCCTGGTACAACGCCCACCCCGATTTCGCCGACCGCATCTTCGATCTCTCGGGCCGAGCGCGCGTCGTGGTCGGCAACGGCAACGTGGCGGCCGACGTGGCGCGGATGCTCGCCCTCACGCGCGAGGAGCTGGAGGCCACCGACACCGCCGAGCTACGCGATCGACGCACTGGCCGATTCCGGCGTGCGCGAGATCGTGATCGTCGGCCGCCGCGGCCCCGCGCAGGCGGCATTCACCAACCCCGAGGTTCGCGAGCTCGGCGAGATGACCGACGCCGACGTGATCGTCGACCCCTCCGACGTCGACCTCGACGAGGTCAGCGCCGCCGTATGCTCGAGTCCGACGACGCGACCCGACCAACCGCCGCAACGTCGAGATCTTCACCGACTTCTCGCAGCGCAAGCCCGAGGGCAAGCGCAAGCGCATCGTCCTGCGCTTCCTCTCCTCGCCAACCGAGATCGAGGGCGACGAGCGAGGTGGAGCGCATCGTCCTCGGCCGCAACGAGCTCTACCGCGACGACTCCGGCGCGATTCGCGCCCGCGACACCGGCGAGCGCGAGACCCTCGAATGCGGCGCTGGTCTTTCGCTCGATCGGCTACGCCGGCATCGGCCTCGAGGGCATCCCCTTCGACGAGCGCCGGGCGACGATCTCGAACGAGGGCGGGCGGGTCGTGGACCCGAAGACCGGTGAGCAGGTCCCGGGCCTCTACGCGGTGGGCTGGATCAAGCGCGGCCCGAGCGGGGTCATCGGCACCAACAAGAAGGATGCGCAGGAGACCATCGACAACCTGTTCGCGGACGTCGACGCCGGCAAGGTCCCGGACAGCCGAGACGGATCCCGAGGAGCTCGATCGCCCTGCTGAACGAGCGCGACCCGCGGCACGTCACCTGGGAGGGCTGGAGCATCATCGACGAGGCCGAGCAGGCCGCGGCGAGCCGCACGGCCGTCCGCGCGTCAAGTTCGCGCGGATCGAGGAGATGCGGGAGACGGTGCATGGCCCGGCGTCCGGAGAGCAACTCATGGTGGCTGACCTCGACGAGATCCGCAGGCTGATCGCCGAGGCACTCCCCGGCGCGGATGTGGAGGTCGTCGACGAGGGCGGCGGCGATCATCTGCGGGCGATCGTCGCAGCGCCGCAGTTCGCCGGCCGCTCGCGCATCGACCAGCACCGGATGGTGAAGTCGGCGGTGCAGCACCGCATGGACGACGGCTCGATCCACGCGTTGTCGATCACGGCACGTGTGATCTGAGCGTCTTGGCCACCCGCACTCACGTCGCTAAGGTGGACGGACGCATGGCAGATCCAGCGCTGAAGACGCAAGGTCGAAGAGCTCATCCGCGACAACTACGTGCTCCTGTTCATGAAGGGAGTGCCCGGAGGCCCCGCGCTGCGGCTTCTCGATGCGCGTCGTCGGCGTGCTCGAGCAGCTCGGCGTCGAGTACGGGGCGGTCGACGTCCTCCCCGCTCCTGCAGCCGCTGCGCGAGGTGACGGCCGAGATCTCCGACTGGCAGACCTTCCCGCAGCTCTACGTCAACGGCGAGCTGGTCGGCGGCTGCGACATCGTCGAGGAGATGTTCGACTCCGGCGAGCTCGCCCAGATGGTCGGCGTGGACCAGCCCGAGGATGCCGAGCTTCCCGGAGCCGGAGCGGATCCTTCCCGGCGGGCCCCAGCAGAGCCCGCCGATGCAGATCTCCTAGCAGCGCCTAGCGCGGAAGCGGTTGCCGCGGCCGCGGCGGTCTTCCTTCACCTGGAAGGACGAGCCGCAGCCGCAGGCGGCGACGACGTTCGGGTTGTTGACCACGAAGCCGGCGCCCTGGAGGCCGTCGACGAAGTCGACCTCGTAGCCGAAGACGAACTGCATGCTCACCTTGTCGACGACGACGGAGACGCCGTTGTGCTCGAAGACGTGGTCGTCGTCCTTGGCCTTGTCGAGGGCGAGCGCGTACTGAAAGCCCGAGCAGCCGCCGCCGCGAACGGCGACGCGCAGCGCCGACTCCTCGGCATTCTCGTGGCCGGCGACGAGATCCTTGATCTTCGCCGCGGCGCCGTCGGTGAGCGTGATCGCTGATCGAACGTATCCATCGCTTCAGATTCTAAAGCACCGATAGCGCCGCTTCAGAGCCAACGTCGGCGGCGATCCCTTGAATACCTTGGGCGCCGGCTCCGAGCGGCTGAATCTCTTGCGCACTTAGCAGCGCCTTACACCCCGTTTCGGCGCCAGCCCCTCGAATTCTCCCTGCCGCCTTCGGACCTCATTGTCCTCACCAGAATCCCGCGACTTCCACTCCAGGTACTCGATGATCCGCCGCGAGTCGTGAGATCGACCTCGTCGCCATCGACCAGGACCGGAGATGCGGCGCTGGCCGGTCAGCTCCTCGATCTCGGGGCGGTTCGACGCGCTTGTACGGCAGGCCGACCGTTTCGTGCTCGACGCCGAGCTTGCCGCAGCCGGCGCTCGACCGCGCCGCACGGGCAGAGATAGTTCGTCCGCGTCGGACAGCGGTAACAGCGACGCGACGCCGTCGTCCCCCTGCCGTTCGCCGGCATCAGTCCGCACCCGGAGCCGCTCGCCCGCGGCCATCGCCCGGCCGAGCGCGCCGATCACTACCGCCTCGACGCCGTCTCGCCGCGAGCTTGCACCCGATGCGCCAAGTTCGTCCATCTGCCACTGGACGGCGTCCTCCAGGGTCTCCTCGTGCGGACGGGGCTTGAAGCCCAGCTCGGCTTGGCCTTGGCGTGCGTAGCCGTCCACCAGAGCCCCGCGGAGCGAACCTCGTCGCGGCTCGACGGACGGGAAGCCGGAGCAGGCGCCCGGCGACCTCGATCCCCGGGCGAGCATCGTCGGCCGGACGCGGAGCTGCGGGCGGGGCGGCTCACGCCCGAGATCCGGGCGAGGTCGGCGAACAGGCGGTCGAGGGTGAAGTTGCGGCCGCCGAGGATGTAGCGCTCGCCGGGCTCCCCCTTCTCGTCGGCGAGGAGATGGCCCGTGGCGACGTCACGGACGTCGACGACGTTGAGGCCGCCGTCGACGTACACGGGGATCCGCCCCAGCAGGAAGCGGCGGACCAGCCCCATCGAGGTGCGGCTCGGGTCGTCGGGGCCGAGGACGAAGGTGGGGTTGACGAAGACGACGCGGAGCCCGTGGGCGGCAACCCGCAAAGCCTCGTGCTCGGCCTCGTGCTTGGAGTTGACGTAGGCGATGCCGAGGTGGCCGATCGTGAAGCGCGATGTCTCGTCGACGGTCCCGCGCGGGCTTCGCCGACCCCGATTGCAGAGACCGACGAGGTGTGGACGACGCTCTCGACGCCCGCCGCCAGGGCCTCCTCCATGACGATGCGGGTACCGCCGACGTTGGTCGCAAACACCGCCTCCCGGTCCTGCGAGCGCATCGAGGTCCTGCCGGCGACGTGAAAGACCCGGTCGACGCCCCGCCATTGCCCGTCGCACGGCGCGCCGGTCGGTGACGTCGCCGCTCGCGCGCTCGACTCCAGTTCCTCCAGGTGGCCCGTCCGGGAGCTGCGCCGCAGCAGCAGCCGGAGCTCGTCGCCCCGCTCGGCCAGCGCTCGCACGAGGTGCGTGCCGAGGAACCCCGCGCCGCCGGTGACCAGGGTCTTCCCCATCGGCGGCATGGTAGATCGATTCCGCGCCCTGACAGAAGCGCGGCGAAGTGTGAACGTCCTGCCGCCACCGCGATCGTCACCGACTCGACCTCATACCTGCCCGACGAGTTGCTCACCGAGCACGACGATCGAACGCGTCAGCCTCTACGTCACCCTCGACGGGGTCGAGCAGCGCGGAGCTGGAGATCGGGACGACTACGGCGACTTCTACGAGCGGCTGCGCGCAGCGAGTCCGGCGCGACGACGTCGCAGCCCTCGGTCGGCGACTTCATCGCCGTTTACGAGCCCCTGCTCGCCGACGGCCACGAGATCGTCTCCATCCACATCTCGGCGGGGATCTCCGGCACTTTCCAGGCCGCGAGCCAGGCGCGGCAGAAGCTGATCGACGATGGCCGGGGCGGCGAGCGGATCACCGTCTACGACAGCCGCTCCGGCGCCGGTGGCCAGGGGATCGTCGTGCTCGCCGCCGCCGCGGCGGCCCGCGGCGGCGGCGACGGGCAGACGACCGTGGCCGCGGCCGTACGCGCCCGTGAGTCGCTCAAGATGTGGTTCGCGGTCGACACGCTCGAGTACCTCCGCAAGGGCGGGCGCATCGGCGCCGCCCAGGCGTTCCTGGGCTCGGCGCTTCAGATCAAGCCGATCCTCACCCTTGGCGAGGAGATCACTCCCGTGGAGCGGGTGCGCACCCGCCGGCGGGCCTTCGAGCGCATGGTCGACTTCGCTCGCGAGCGCCAGGAGGACGGCGCCGACGGATGGGTCGTTCAGCACATCCAGGACCACGAGACCGCGCGCCACCTTGTCGACGAGTGCCGCCAGATCTTCGGATGCGACCCCATCTTCGTCTCCGAGGTCGGGCCCGTTCTCGGGGCCCACATCGGGCCCCGGGCTAATCGGCGTCGGGGGCGTCCAGCACGGCCTGCTCGACGCAGGCTGATCATCGAATTCGACGTAAACCGCGAATAGGGCGGCAAACGTCGAAGTCGGCGGAGGTGGCCGCCTACCCTGGCGCCGGGTCCGGCGCCTCGCCCGTCGGCGGACGCCCCTTCGACTCCTGGCGCATGCGCCACAGGTCGCGGACCACGGCCTGCACTCCGGCGGCGGCCGGGATCGCAACGAGTGCTCCGAGCACCCCGAGCAGCGAGCCGCCGACGAGGATCGCGAGGATCACGATCAGCGGGTGAAGCTGAACCGCGCGGCCGTAGACGAACGGCTGGACGAGGTTGTTCTCCAACTGCTGGTAGAGGATCAGGACGGCCGCCCACACGATCACCCCGACCGGGAAGTCGTTGAACGCCACGACGATCCCCACGAGGATCCCACCGAGGGTCGCGCCCACCAGGGGGACGAGGTCGAAGAAGCCGAAGAGGATGGCCAGCGCCACCGGGAACGGGATGCCGAGGACGAGCAGCGTCACGTAGGTCACCAGGCCCGGCGAGGACGCTGATCACGAAGTTGCCGAACACGTAGCCGACGATCGCGTCCGACATGTCGGCGGCGATTCCACGCACACGGCGCTCCCGATCGGGGCTGAGTTGTCGAAATCCGAACTCCAGCAGCCGGTTGCCGTCGCGAACGAGGAAGAACGCGATCACGAGGATCGAGAACAGCTGGATGAAGCTCGAGAACACCCCGACCGTCACGTCGCGCAGCGTCCCCGCCGCGTCGCCGAGCTTGCTGGGCAGGTTCTTCGCCTGCTTCGTCAGGTTCTTCGTGATGTGGTACTTGTCGTCGTACTTGCGGAACGTTTCGTTGTGGCGGAGATCGTCGACGTAGCCGGGCAGGTTGTTCGACAGGTCCTCGACACCGGTGACGAGTGGCGGAACGATCAGCAGGCCGATCCCGAAGATCGCCGCGAAGATCGAGAGGTAGACGAGCAGGATCGCGGCCCAGCGCGGGAATCCGCCTGCGGTCGAGGAAGTTGACGGCCGGAGCGATGGCCACGGCCAGGAAGAGCGCCACGAGCAGCAGGCCGATGACGCCCGCGCACGAGGTAGAGGAGGTACAGCCCGGCGCCCACGAGCGCCGCCACCCAGACGACCCGGACGACGGTCGCAACCGACACCTGCGCGTGCCCCATCGCGGCCTGAGACTAGGGCCGCGCGCGGCGGTAACTAGCGCCGTCTGAGAGCGAGCCACCCGCCGACGGCGAAGCCGACGACGGCGGCGCCGATCGCAAGCTCACGCCGATGCTCGGATACCTGGCGGCGCCAGTTGGTCAGCTCACCGACGCGGCCGCGAAGGGCGTCGACCGAGCCCGCGAGCTCCTCGGCGCTGAAGCTCGATGTCGCGGCGGATCTCGGCCGCCGACCGGCTGCCGGGCGCCACGGTGCGGGCGCGCTCGAGGGCGGAGGGCTCGGCGCGCGAGAGCTCCTGGCCGTCGCTCACGCCTCTGCCTTATCGCTCGAGAGCACGTCGCGGGTCAGCTTCGCCTCCTCGATCGCCATCTCGGGAACCGGCGGCGACCCCGCCTTGACCGAGCGGTACCGCGACGAGCCCCGCGATCCCGGCGACCACGAACCAGAACACCGCCTCGATCGCGAAGCCGATCCAGACGTGGTCGGAGAAGAACAGGTCGTTGAGCAGCCAGGCAAAGGCGTGCATCAGCATCGCGAGGCCGAGCAGGGCGAAGATCCCGGCCGCGATCCCTACGACCGAGCCCTGCAGAAGCTTGGCGACCTTCTCGCTGACCTCCGCCTTCGCGAGCTCGATCTCCTCGCGCACGAGGACCGAGACGCGCTCGGAGACGTCGAGCACCATCTCCCCGACGGAACGATCGTCGGGCACGTTGCCCGGGGGCGTGCCGTTGGGGCTCATGCGGGCGGCTCCTCGTCGAAGACTCGAATCCAGATGGCCGTGGCCACGCGGTTGGCCACCACCGACGCAAGCGCGCCGGACGCGGCGAGCATGCCTGCCCAGAGAAGCCTCCTGACGACGTCGTTGTCCATCGTTCGGGAACCCTACCCGCCTGAAGGACGGTCAAGCCGGCCGGGCCTCGATGCCCCCGCAGATCGTCTCCACGACCATCTTGCGCGCCCTGTCGAAGTCCGCCTCGCCGTCCGGGATCAGCTCCAGGACCCAGCCGGTGAGGAGCTGCTCGATCGCTCCGTAGAACCACATCGACGCGAACTCGGGTCGACGTCGGCTCGGAAGTCACCGGTCTCCTGGCCGTCGCGGACGATCGCGGCGATCGAGTCGTAGGCCTTGCGGATCTCCGGCAGGTGCGTGCGGCCAAACGTGTTCGCGGCCCGCGTGACCTCGACCACGATGACCTTCATCAGCTCCGGGTCGTGCCGGTAGGAGTCGATGATGAACCCAGCGCAGGCGTCCAGCTTCTCCCGGGGCGAGATGCTCCTGACGGTCGGCCTCGTCGATCGCCGCCAGCAGCAGCGACCAGCGCTCCGTGAACAGCTCGTTCAGCACCTCTTCCTTGGAGCTGAAGTAGTGGTAGACGAGGCCGTAGGCGACGCCCGCCTCGTCGGCGATGTCGGAGACCCGGCACGCGTGGAATCCCGGTGCGCGCGAAGACGCGGATCGCCGCGTCCAGGATCTGCCGGCGCTTGTCGACCGTTGCCGCTTTCGTGGCCATCAGGCGCCCACCGCCTGGCCCGGCCAGCGATAAGCGTCGGGCTGGCGGTTGGCGAGCGACGGGAAGCTCGGTGCGCACGCGCTCCAGCTCGTCGAAGTCGAGGTCGGCCACCGAAGCACTCGCCCAGTCCTTCCGGCGCCTCCGCCAGCACCTCTGCCCCAGGGCCGGCGATCAGCGAGTGGCCGAAGCTCCGGTAGTGCGGCGGCGCCTCTCCCACCTGGCCGGCAGCCACAACGAATGCCTGGTTCTCGATCGCGCGAGCCCGCACCAGGACGTGCCAGTGGCCGCGACCGGTCGGCCTCAGTGAACGCAGAGGGAACCGTCAGGACCGTCGCGCCCGCGCAGAGCGAGGATCCGGTAGAGCTCGGGAAAGCGGAGGTCGTAGCAGACGGTCATCCCGAGGCGAGACGGGGCCGGCGTCGCTCGTGACGATCTCCTCACCGGCGGCCTCGCGCTCGGACTCGCGGTAGGAGACACCGCCGACGTCGACGTCGAAGAGGTGGATCTTGCGGTAGGTGGCGGCGATCTCGCCGTCGGGCGTGAGGTGCAGCGAGGTGTTGTAGAGCCGCTCGGCGCCGTCGACCCGCTCGGCGAAGCTGCCCGCGATCAGGTGGATGCCGAGCTCGCGCGCCCACGAGCGGGCCGCCTCCACCGATGGCCCGTCGACCGGCTCGGCGCCGGCGACCAGCGCCTCGCCCGCCGCCAGGAGGTTCCACTTCTCCGGCAGAACCACCAGCTCCGCCCCGGCGGCCGCGGCATCGCGCACGAGCCGCTCGGCGGTCTCGAGGTTTCGGGCCTTGTCGGCCGTGGAGTTCAGCTGGACGGCAGCGGCGCGGATCTCGTCCTCCTGATGCGGTCACCGGGTCGTTGACTGACCAGTCAATCGGGATTATAGGCGCGGTCGGCGGACCGACGGAACGGGCCCGATGCCCCCGACCGGGGGCGCTCAGTTCGAGAGCATCCACGCGACGAGCGTGCCGGCGATCAGAACGCCGACGGTGAGGACGACGATCGCGAGCGCGCCGCCGAGCGTGCCGCCGTGCAGTCCGAAGGCCAGTGCCAGCAGCGACTCCCGCGGCGACCACGGCGCCGGCCACGAGGCCCCAGCGAATTAGCGCCCGCTCCCAGCGGCGGTCGCGGTCGTCCTCGCTCGCGCGCAGCCGCGCGCTCGAACGCGAATGGGGTTGCGAAGAGCGCGGCGAACAGGCCGACGGCGAAGACGAGGACGCCGGCGTTGACGCCGTCGGCGGTCAGGTACGGCCCGTCTGTCAGCGCTGCCAGGAGCAGGCCGGCCAGCGCGACGGCGCCGCCCGCGAGGATTGCGAGCCGCGGCGCCTGATCGTCCACGTGCAGATCGTAACCAGCAGGTGTAGCCCGGAGGCCGATCGGGAAGCCGTCCTTGGATGTCGTTATTCCGGCGGGACAAGCCGATCTTCGAAAGCCGAACCGAGCAGTGGCGCCAGGTGGGCCTCGGAAGCCAGGTCGACCGCGCCGAGGCCTCTCGCGCCCGCGGCGGCGTCCTGCTCTTCGGGCTGCTGATCGCCGGCGTCCTCATCCTCTTCGCGCACCGGCGCTCGCTCTTCCCCGGCCTGGGCACGCCGGCGCGAATCGCGACGGTCATCGCCCTCATCGTCTTCGGCTGGGGCATGGCGCGATCCCTCGGCCGTGGGATCGCACCCGCGCTCTTCGGGCGGATGGACCCCGCGACCGCCGGCACCGTCGGGTTCATGGTCCGCTTCGTCACCGTGATCGTCAGCGCGATCGTCGCGCTGCGGATCGCCGGACTCGACGCCGGCACGCTTGCCGTCGGGGGAGCGTTCACCGCGGTGATCCTCGGTCTCGCCTCCCAGCAGACCCTGGGCAACATCCTTGCCGGCCTGGTCCTGCTCTCCACGCGCCCGTTTCGGGTGGGGGAGCGAGTCCGGCTGCGGGGCGGCCCGATGGCGGGCAACGTCGAGGGGATCGTCGAGCTCCCTCGGCCTCTACTACACGACGCTGATCGACGGCTCCGAGCGCGTGTTGGTTCCCAACAGCGTTGTGCTGAACCTCGCGGTGATCCCGCTGCGGGAGCCCGACCGCGTCGACCTGCGGGCTCGGTTCAGCGCCGGGATCACACCGGCGGAGATCCAGGCACGGCTAGCCGAGGAGCTCACCGTGCCGACCAGCCACCCTCCGCACATCGCGCTCGAGGAGATCGACCGCGACGAGGTGATCGTGCGGGTAACTGCCGCCCCCCTCAACCCGAGTGACGGCGCGGTGCTCGCAAGCGAGGTCCAGACCGCGATCCGGCGGCTCGCGGGCGACGCCGCGCGTGACGGAACGCTCGTCGGCGCGTAATGTCGGTGTGAGCCGCAGCCTTCGGATCTGCCTGCTGGTTCCCGCGCTCCTCCTCGCGGGGTGCGGAAGCGCGTCGCAGGAGCCGACGTCGAGCTCGACGAGCATGCCGGCCGGCGCCGGAGCGCTGGTCACCTACTCCAAGACCGGAGGCATCGGCGGCATCCACGAGCACCTCTCCGTGGAGACATCAGGTCAGGCGACCGTCTCCCAGGGCCTGCCGGCGGACGCGAAGACCAAGACCTTCCGGATGACGGCGGCTCGAGCTCGCCGAGCCTGCGGAGAACGCTCGACGCCGCCGATCTCGCCATCCCTGCCGAGCACCTCCGAGCCAGGGCTGCGCCGACTGCTTCCGTCTATGCGATCACCTACGGCGGGACGACGTGGAAGGGCGACAGCGGCAACGCTGCCTCCGGCCGTCCGCCCGGCCATCCAGGCGCTCGACAGGCTCGGTGGCGCGCGCGGAGATCGACCAGCCGCTCGAGCGGCAAGTAGCCCCCGGCCGCGCCTACCCGGCGCCGCGCCGCTCGAGCTCGGCGATCAGGAGCTTCGTGTGCATGGCCGCGATCAGGTCCTTGAGCGGCTCGGCGCCGGCGCGCAGGAGCTCGAATCACGTCGTCGGGCTCGAGCCTGCCCGCGAGGCGGTCCATGACGACGTCGACCTCCTCGGCGACGAGGGCCTCGAGGGCGCGCTTGTAGCGCAGGGTGTCGTAGACGGTGAACCCGATCTCCTCCTCGTAGCCGCCGGCGCGGAAGCGGCTGATCGCCTCGATGATCCGCACGTCGGACGGGCCCGTAACCGCGCGAGTTCGGCGACAGGACGCCGATCTTCTCCAGGCGGTCGAGGACCTCCTTCGGCATGTCGTAGCGATCGCGGACCTCGGCGACGCCGGTCCGGGTGCGCTCGCCCTCGATCGCGCCGGCGAGGATGCGGTCCTCCACCTCCACCATGGCCTTGCAGGCGCTCCGGGTCGTCCTCCTCGCGGTCGAGCAGCTCGCGGATGAGGCTTCAGAGGCATGAAGCGCTCCTCCTGGAGCTGCTTGATCAGCCTGATGCGCTCGACGAACTCCGGCGGGTAGTACGCCATGTTGCGCGAGGTCTTGACCGGGCCCGGGAAGCAGGCCCTCGCGCAGGTAGTGGTGGACGGTCGCCACCGGCACGCCGGCGCGCTCGGCGAGCTCGGAGACCTGCAGCAGGCTCCTGGCCGGAGCGCTCAGCGCCATCAACCTCGCCGCCATGAACCGGCCGGCGCGGCCTTCCGCCGGCGCCCGCGACGCGCCGGACTCGAGCAGCGCGGCGATCTCGTCGTCGCTTCGAAGCCGGCGCTCGCGAAGCACCGCCTCGCTGTGCTCGCCCAAGCGCCGGGCGCCGGCCGGGTCGGCTCCGCCGGCGTGCGCGAGAGCTTCACGGGGGCGCCGAGCAGGCGAACCGGACCCGAGCTCGGGCTGCTCGACCTCCACCACCATCTCGCGCTCGCGCACCAGCTCCGAGTCGAGCGCCTCGTCGAGGTCGAGCACCGGCTCGAGCATCGCGTCGATGCTCGTCGTTGAACGCCCGCCACTCGTCCTTGGTCTTCGACCTGAAGATCGCCGCGATCTGATTCCACGCCTCCGAGCCGGGGCTCTCGAATTGCTTCTCGATGAGCTCCGGGTGGCCCGTGTTCTGGCAGAAGTTGGCCCAGAACTTCGGCTCCAGGGCACCCATCGTGACCCAGCCGTCGGCGGCCTCGTAGGGGTAGTAACAGACGAATTTGCCGGTCAGCTGCTCCGCTGCCGCGCTCGGGCACGCGCCCCTCGCAGAGGTAACGCGGCGGCGGTCATCGCAAGCCAGGAGAGCGCGCCGTCCGCCATCGAGACGTCGACGAACTGGCCCTCGCCTGAGCGCTCCCGCTCGCGCAGCGCCGCCAGGATCCCGAACGCCGCCATCAGCGCGCCGCCGCCGAGGTCGGCGATCTGGCCCGCGGACTGGATGGGCCTGCCGTCGGGCTCGCCGGTGAGCCCAAGCAGGCCGATCAGGCCCAGGTAGTTCATGTCGTGACCGGCGCGGCCGGTGTGCGGGCCGGTCTGGCCGTAGCCGGTGATCGAGCAGTAGACGATGCCCGGGTTGGCCTTCCGCATCGCCTCGTAGCCGCAGCCGAGCTTGTCGAGCACCCCGGGCCGGTAGCTCTCGAGGACGACGTCGTAGTCCTTGACGAGGCGAAGCAGGGCGTCGCGGCCCGGCCTCGTTCTTGAGGTCGATCCGGATCGAGCGCTTGCCGCGATTCAGCGCCAGGTAGAGAGCGGAGCGCGTGCCGAGTGCCTGCTGGTCGTCGGAGCCGTAGTAGGGCGGCGCCCAGCGGACGTAGTCCCCCATGCCGGTGTCCTCGACCTTGACCACGTCCGCGCCGAGGTCGGCGAGCAGCAGCGAGCAGAACCCGCCCGGCAGGAGCCTCGAAAGATCGAGGACCCTGACGTCGGCGAGCGCTCCGATCATCGCCTCGGGACGCCGAGCAGCTCGCGAGCTTCCGCGACCGACGCGGCCCGTCGGCCGACGTCCTCCGCCATCTGGCGGGCCTTCGCGATCAGATCGCCGTTGGAGCGCGCCATCTCGCCGTCCGGCAGGTAGAGGTTGTCCTCGAGGCCGGCACGAACGTTGCCGCCGAGCACCAGCGAGGCGCCGATGCAGCTTCCACTGGTCGCGCGAGATTCCGATCACCTGCCAGTTGTTGGGGCCCGCCGGGCCGCCGGGCACCTGGTCCGACATGAGCTGAACGTTCCTGGCCTCGGGGCGGATGCCGCCGTTGACGCCGATCACCAGCGACACGTTCAGCGGCGCGTCGAGCAGCCCCATGTCGATCAGCGGGTCGAGGTTGGCGATGTGGCCGGCGTCGAAGCACTCGTGCTCGGGCTTGATCCCGAGCTCCCGCATCGGCTCGAGGAAGCCGATGATCGTGTCGAACGAGTTCTCGAACACGGCCTTGAAGACGAAGTCCTTGCGCCGCTTCGAGTACTTGGCGTAGTTCATCGAGCTCATGTTGAGGGCCGCCACGTCCGGCCGCAGCTCGCGCAGGTACTCCAGCCGCTTCTCGATCGGGATCCCGATCGCGCCCGTCGAGTAGTTGATGATCACGTCGTCGACGGCGCCCTTGATCGCCTCGGTGATCGCCCGGAAGTCCTCGATCTCGAACGAGGGCGTCCCGTCGGGAGTGCGAGCGTGGATGTGGATCTGCGAGGCGCCCTCGTCGACCGCGCGCTTCGCCTCGGCGCGCGTATTCCTCGGGCGTGTACGGGATCGCCGGGCACTGGTCGCGGTTGGCGATCGCCCCGCTGATGGAGCAGCTGATGACGACGGGGTCTTCGAACTTGCTCACAGGGCCTCCGGCGCTTCGAACAACGGGGCAACGAAGGAGGGTGAGCCCGAAGCGCCCAGCAAGCCACCAGACGCATCGATTGTCGGATTAGTCGGCCATACCTCGACAAGTCCGACAACGGGCGCGGGCCGGGAGCGCCGACCGGCGCTCATACCGGCATCACTCCGTGCTTGCGCCACGGTCGCTCGACCTTCTTCGTCGCCGCCATGCGCAGGCCGTTGATGATGGTCGGGCGCGTCTCGCGGGGGTCGATGATGTCGTCGATCGTCGCGTTCTTGGCCGCGATGTAGGGGTCGATCTGCTGGCGGACCGCCTCGAGCATCGTCTCGCGCATGGCGTCGGGGTCATCAGCCGCCTCGATCGCCGAGCGGCCGATGATGTTGACGGCGCCCTCGGCGCCCATCACCGAGATCTCGGCGCCCGGCCAGGCGACGATCAGGTCGGGCTCGTAGGCCTTGCCGTTCATGACGTAGTAGCCGGCGCCGTAGGCCTTGCGGACGACCACGGTGACCTTCGGCACCGTCGCGCGCGAGACCGCATAGAGCATCTTTGCCCCGTGGCGGATGATCCCGGCGTGCTCGACCTTCGAGCCGACCATGAAGCCCGGGCACGTCCTGCAGGAAGACGAGCGGGATGCTGAAGGCGTCGCAGAGGTTGACGAAGCGCGCGGCCTTGTCGGCCGAGTCGTTCTCGAGGATGCCCGCCGAGCTGCTTGGGCTGGTTGGCGACGATGCCCGACGGGCTGGCCGCCGAAGCGGGCGAGGCAGGTGATGATCGTCCGCGCGAACTTCGGCTTGATGTCGAACTACTCGCCGTCGTCGACGATCTCGCGGATCACTTCGTACATGTCGTAGGGCTGGCGCGGTCGAGTCGGGGACGATCTCCATCAGCTTCTCGGAGCGCCGGTCGATCGGGGTCCGACGGTCTCGCGGATCGGCGGCTTCTGCTCGCAGTTCGACGGGAAGAACGAGAGGTAGGTCTTGATCGCCCGGATGCACTCCTCGTCGTCGGCCACCTCCAGGTCGCCGACTCCCGACTTGCGGCAGTGCACCTTCGCGCCGCCGAGGTCCTCCATCGAGATGTCCTCGCCGGTCACCGCCTTGGTCAGGTGCGGCCCGGCGAGCGCCATCGCGCCCTGGCCGGAGACCATCGGCACGAAGTCCGAGAGACCCGGGATGTAGGCCGTGCCCGCGGCGCAGGGGCCGAGCATCCCGGCGACGAGCGGGACGACCCCGGACATCGTCGACCTCCTCGCGGAAGAGGTGCCCCGAGCCTGCGAACAGCGAGCCGGCCGCCTCCTGGATCCGGGCACCCGGCCGAGTCCAGCAGCCAGATCAGCGGGATCCGCTTCTGGAGCGCCAGCTCACGCAGGCGGCCGACCTTGATCTCGCCCGGTCATCCCCATCGAGCCCGCCATGACGGTGAAGTCGTAGGCGGCGATCGCGCAGCGGCGGCCCTCGACGTCGCCCCACCCGGTTATCACCCCGTCCGCCGGCGCCTCCCTGCCCTCCATGGACCGCTGGGAGAAGTGCGGGCGCCCGTGGATGCCGATCTCGACGAACGTCCCCTCGTCGACCAGCAGGTCGATCCGCTCGCGCGCGGTGAGCTTGCCGCGCGTCGTGCTGCTTTTCGATCTTCTCCTCGCCGCCGCCGAGCCTGGCGCTGCTCGCGGCGCTCGTGAAGCTGCTCGGTGAGCTCGGGCAGCGGCGCCGTTCGCCGGAATGCTTGTGGTCGGCCATCAGTCAACGCCCCTTCCATTCGGGCTCGCGCTTCTCGAAGAACGCAGTGACGCCCTCGATCGCGTCCTCGGTCGAGAGCTCGATCGTGAGCTGCGAGCACAGGTAGTCGAGCGCCTCGTAGAGCGGCATGTCCAGCTGGCGCGACATCGCGTCCTTGCCGAGCTTCATCACGACCGGCGACTTCGAGGCGAGCTTCGCCGCCCACTCGGCGACGGTCGCCGTCGAACTCCTCGGCCGGGACGACCCTGTTGACGATGCCCGGCGGCCAGCGCCTCCTCGGCGGTCAGCCGCTCGCCGAGCAGCAGCATCTCGTTGGTCTTCTTCCGCGGGACGTTGCGGTAGATCAGCGCCATGATCATGAACGGGAACAGGCCGACGTTGATCTCGGGCGTCCCGAACCCGGCGCCCTCCTTCGCGACGATCAGGTCGCACGCCAGGGCGATGCCCAGCGAGCCGGCGAGAACGTGCCCGTTGGCGGCGACGATCGAGGGCTTGCCGAGCTCGCCGAGCGCCTTGAAGATCTCGACGAACCGCTGCGAGCCTGCGTAGCGCTCGATGAGGGGCGCGTCGGCGCCGAACGCGCCCGAGGTTCGCACCCGGACGAGAAGACCTTCTCGTGCGAGGAGGCGAGGACGACGCACCGCACGTCGGCGTCGGCGCGCGCGCGAGCGAAGCGCGTCGAGAAGCTCGCGCAGAGCAGCTGCGGCGAGAGCGAGTTGCGGGTGTCCGGGTCGTCGAGGGTGATGGTGCCGATGCCGTCGGCGACCTCGTATCTGATCTTCTCGTACGTCCATGAGTATGAAGTATTACTCTACACTTCACGCAGCCGCCGTCGAAAGCATGCCGAGCGCCAGAAGGAGCCCAGACCCTATGGCAGCCACCGACACCGTCATCAAGCCCCAGCACGAGGGCGACGCGCAACCACCTGCTCTTCAACGACGAGCACGAGGACCTGCGCGAGTCGATGAAGGCCTGGGTGCAGGCCGAGCTCTTCCCCCATCGCAACGAGTGGGAGGAGACCCTCTGGCCGGACTCGGCGCTGCAGCGCGCGGGCGAGCTGGGCTACCTCGGGCTCTGCTTCCCCGAGGAGTACGGCGGCCAGGGCGGCGACTACTACTACTCGCTGGTCCGCGCCGAGTGCATGAGCTACTCCGGCTCGGGCGGCACCAACATGGGCTTCGCGGTGCAGACCGACATGGTCCTGCCCCCCATCCACCTGCTCGGCACCGAGGAGCAGAAGCAGCGCTACCTGGTGCCGGGCATCAAGGGCGAGAAGATCGCCTGCCCTCGGGATCACCGAGCCGGGCGCCGGCTCCGACGTCGCGGGCATCCGCACCAAGGCGGTCAAGGACGGCGACGACTACCTGATCAGCGGCTCGAAGACGTTCATCACCAACGGCCCGCGCGCGGACTTCATCCTCCTCGTCGCCAAGACCGACCCCGAGAAGCGCCATGACGGGATCACGCTGTTCCTCGTCGACCTCAAGGACGACGACGGCAACCACGTCGAGGGCTTCGAGGTCTCGCGTCGCCTCGAGAAGATGGGCATGCACGCCTCCGACACCGGCGAGCTCGCGTTCAACGAGGTTCGCGTCCCGGCGGAGAACATCCTCGGCGAGCTCGGCAAGGGCTTCTACCACATCAGCTGGGAGCTCCAGTCGGAGCGGATGGTGGCCGCGGCGGGCTGCGTCGCGGGCGCCGAGCGGATGTTCGAGAAGACGCTCGAGTACGCCAAGGAGCGCGAGGCGTTCGGCCGCCCGATCGGCAAGTTCCAGGCGATCCGCCACAAGTTCGCCGACATGGCGACGAAGATCGAGGCCGCCAAGCAGTTCAACTACGTCACCGCCTGGCGCTACGCCAACGGCGAGTACCCGGTCCGCGAGATCTCGATGGTCAAGCTGATGACCTCGCAGATGTGCTGCGAGGTCGCCGACGAGTGCGTCCAGATCCTCGGCGGCTACGGCTACATGAAGGAGTACGAGATCGAGCGCTCCTACCGCGACGTGCGCCTCAACCGCATCGGCGCCGGCACCGACGAGGTCATGCTGGAGGTCATCGGCCGCTCGTACGGCCTGTAGCCATCTGAGCACAGCGGCCGTTCAGGCTCCCCGTCTCGACTACAGTCGCAGGGGATGCCGGCGCTCACCAGTTCGCGCGAGACGATCACCCATCGGGTCACGAACCAGCCGCCGCCACTGGTCGACTACAACGTTTACGAGTGCGACCGCCCGCTCGCCGAAGCCGTCCGCCGCGAGGGCGCGGAATGGGCGGAGGATCGCCTTCGCGCAGTCGGTGAGCTCGTGGGCCGCGCCGACGTTCAGATGCTCGGAGCCCTCGCCGAGGACAATCGGCCGCGGCTTCGCACCCATGACCGCTACGGGCACCGTGTGGACGAGGTCGAGTTCCACCCCGCCTGGCACGACCTGCTCGGGCTTGCGGTCCAGCACGAGGTCCACTCGCTGCCGTGGCGTGCGCCCGGGCCGGGCGCGCATGTCGCACGAGGCGCCGCGTTCCTCTGCTTCTCCGAGGCGGAGGCGGGCATCGGCTGCCCGCTATCGGCCACGTACTCGGTGATCCCGGCCCTTCGCCACCAGCCGGAGGTTGCCGCGGAGTGGGAGCCGCGCTTCCTCGTCCTCCGAGTACGACCCTCGGAACGTTCCGGCGGCCGTCAAGCCCGGCGCCCTGGCGGGGATGGGGATGACCGAGAAGCAGGGGGGCTCCGACGTTCGCGCCAACACGACGGTGGCCGCTCCCGTCGCCGGTGGAGGGCCGGGCGGGGAGTACGAGCTGACCGGCCACAAGTGGTTCTTCTCGGTTCCGATGTGCGACGCGTTCCTGGTCCTCGCCCAGGCCCCGGCGGGATCTCCTGCTTCCTCTTCCCCCGCTGGACGCCCGACGGCGAGCGCAACCGCTTCCGGCTGCAGCGCCTCAAGGACAAGCTCGGAAACCGCGCCAACGCCTCGTCGGAGGTCGAGTTCGACTCCGCGTGGGCGCAGCTCGTCGGCGACGAGGGCGCGGGCGTTCGGACGATCATCGAGATGGTCAACCACACGAGGCTCGACTGCGCGCTCGGCAGCGCCGCCGGCATGCGGGCCGGGGTCGTCCAGGCCCTCCACCATGCCGCGCACCGGTCGACCTTCGGGAAGCTGCTCACCGATCACCCGCTGATGCAGAACGTGCTTGCCGACCTCTGCGTCGAGTCGGAGGCTGCGACCCTCGCCGCGCTCCGACTGGCGCGCGCCTACGACGACGCGATTGCCGGGGATGAGGGGGCCGAGGCGTTCAAGAGGATCGCCAACCCGGTCCTCAAGTACTGGATCTGCAAGCGCGGGCCGGCGCACGCCGTCGAGTGCCTCGAGTGCCTCGGGGGCAATGGCTACGTCGAGGAGTCGGGAATGCCGCGGGTCTTCCGCCAGGCTCCGCTCAACTCGATCTGGGAGGGATCCGGCAACGTCCAGTGCCTGGACGTGCTGCGGACCATGGCGAAGAGCCCTGCATCCGTCGAGGCATTCTTCGCCGAGGTCTCCGAGGCATGCGGGCGAGCCCCGCCTGGAGTCATACGCATCGCGCCTTCGAGAGGAGCTTCGCAATCCGGGCGAGATCGAAGCGCGCGCGCGACGACTCGTGGAGCGGATGGCCCTGGCACTCCAGGCCTCGCTCCTGATCCGCTTCGGCGACGCCGCCGTCGCCGACGCCTTCTGCGCGTCGCGGCTCGACGGCGACGCGGGGCAGGCCTTCGGGACGCTTCCGGCCGGCGTGGACTTCGCCGAGATCATCGAACGCCACCGCGTTGCCGTCTGAGCTTGGCGCACCTCGACCACATCCGCTCCTACTACGAGTCGCTGAACTCCGGCGACGTCGACCTCGTCGCCTCGCACTTCACTCCGGACGCCACCCACTACTACACGCGCCTCGACCCGCACCACGGGCGCGAGATCGCCGAGAACGCCAAGTGGGGAATCGACAACCTCGACGCGCGCTGGCACTACGAGCACGGAATCGAGCAGGGAGACGAGGCGGTCATCGAGTGGGCCATGACCTGGCGTGATCCGAAGTCGGGCGAGCGGCGGATCAACCGCGGCACGGAGTGGTTCCGGCTCGAGGACGGGAAGATCGCCGAGGTCCGCGCCTACCACCACGGCGACAGCAAGAACCCGACAGGCGACCTGCTGGGCTTTGACTTCGCGGGCCGGGGCTACACGACCCTCGGCCCTTAGCCCCGCGGCTCAGGCGCGGGTCGAAGGCCCGCTGCGCAGCTGCTCGCGCATCTCCTCGAGGTCCCACTCGTAGGCCTCGGAGGAGTCGATGAAGTCCTGAAGCTCGCGAGCGACCCGGTAGGGCTCGTCGAGCTGCGGGAAGTGCCCCGCGCCCTCGAGCTCAACCAGGCGCGCCGTCGGCACCAGGTCGAGCACACCGCGACCGTGGGACGCGGGAATTACGGGGTCCTCGGCGCCCCAGATCACGAGCAGCGGCATCTTCGCGGCCAGGTAGATCCGGTCGAGCGCGCTCACCCGCTGGCCGCGAGTGTCGATTACGGCTCGCAGCGTGCACAAGAAGGCGTGGCGCGAGTCGGCATCTCCGAGCGACGCGTAACCACGGGCGAACTCGGCGACGTCCGAGCCGAACTGCAGGCCGAGGCGGCCGACAGCGGCGGCCGCGGCCTCGCCGGCTCGCAGGGCGTAGGAATGGGTGAGGACCGGCAGGACGAGCTCGGAGCCTGGGAGCGTGGCGGCGCGCAGGAGGGGGTTCACCTCTCGCCCGAGGCCCCCGCTCGACATCAGCACCAGGCGCTCGCAGTACTCGGGGAACTGGTAGGCAAACTGCATCGCGATGCCGCCGCCGAGCGAGTGGCCGACCGCGGTGCCTCGTTCGAATCCGAGTACGCCGAGCAGGTCGCGGATCCCGCTCGCGTAGGCGCCCAGCGAGTAGTCGCCTCTCGGCTTCGCCGAGCGGCCGTGGCCCAGCAGGTCCGGCGCGATCACCGTGTGGCGCTCCGCGAGCTGCAGCATCACCTCGCGCCACACCTCAGAGCTCGACGTGATCCCGTGGACGAGCACGACCAGCGGGCCCTCGCCGGCGCGCAGATAGCCCACCGTGTGGCCGTGGAGCTCGACCTCCTCGAAGTGCGGCTCCCGGCTCGCGCGCCTCGGCTTCGTTGCGGCCGCCATCAGCGAATCCTCATCCCGGAGATCGCCCGCGAGATGACCAGGCGCTGGATCTCCGAGGTGCCCTCGAAGATCGTGTAGATCTTGGCGTCGCGGTGCATCCGCTCCACCGGGAACTCCCGCGTGTAGCCGTTGCCGCCGAGGATCTGGATCGCCCGCTCGGTGGCCCAGACCGCGACCTCGCCTGCCTTGAGCTTGGACATCGAGCCCTCCGCGTTGTTGAACGGCTTGTTGTTGCGGCCCATCCAGGCGGCGCGCCACACCAGGAGGCGGGCGGCGTCGATCTCCATCTTCATGTCCGCAAGCGTGAACGCGATCGACTGGTTGTCGATGATCGGCCGGCCGAACTGCTCGCGCTCCTTCGCGTAGTCGAGGGAGAACTCGTAGGCGGCCCGGGCAATCCCGATCGCCATCGCACCGACGGTCGGCCGTGACACCTCAAACGTCTTCATCGCGGCCTGCTCCTTGCCCGACTGGCCCTCGCGGGCTCGGGCGAGGCGCTCGTCGAGCTTCTCCTTGCCGCCCAGCAGGCAGCTCCCCGGGATCCGGCAGTCGTCGAGGTGAACGTCGGCGGTGTGCGAGGCGCGAATCCCATGCTTCTTCAGCTTCGCGCCCATCTCGAGCCCCTTGGTCCCCGGAGGGATCACGAAGCCGGCGTGGCCGCGCGCTCCGAGCTCGCGATCGACGGAGGCGATCACGACGTGGACGTTTGCGATCCCGCCGTTCGTGGCCCAGGCCTTCTGGCCGTTCAGGACCCACTCGTCCTTGGCCTCGTTGTACTTGGCGGTCGTGCGCATCGCCGAGACGTCGGAGCCCGCGTCGGGCTCGGAGGAGCAGAAGGAGGCGACCTTCGGCTCGTCGGCCGTCCCGAAGCACTGCGGGATCCACTCGGCCATCTGCTCGGGCTTGCCGGAGGCGTAGATGCCGGCGACCGCGAGGCTCGTGCCCATGATCGCCATGCCGATCCCCGCGTCGCCCCAGAAGAGCTCCTCGTTGACGACCGGGAGCGTGAGCCCGGTGGGCTCGAGGTAGAACTGCGCCAGCCCCTCGAATCCGTAGAGGCCGATCTTCGCGGCTTCCTGCAGTACCGGCCAGGGGAACTCCTCGCGCTCGTCCCACTCGGGCGCCGCGGGGCGCACGACGCCCTCGGCGAACCCGTGGACCCACTCCTGGATCTCCTTCTGGTCGTCGTTCAGCTCGAGCGAGAACCCGCCGGAGTCGCCGCCGGTCTCGATGCCCGCGGCTGCCGCCGCCTCCGTCGCGGCGTCGGCCCCATTGTCGTCCTTGGTGCTGTCAGCGGTCGCTGCTTCCACGTCTCTTCCACTACCTCAGTCTCGGTCGATACTTACACGTAATAATGGTACATAGACTCGCGGCAACGGTTACGCGAAGGAATCCTACCGGACGGTAGGATCCTGTCCTCCCCCTCGCCGGCTCCTCCCTGGAAGAATCGCGCGGGTGAGCGCCTCGACGGTCATCAAGGACAGCGGCGCCCGCGCGGACATCCCGCCGTTCGGGGCCGAGCACGCGGCGCTTCGCGAAACGATCAACCGGTGGGTCACGGAGGAGATCGTCCCCAACGTCGACGCCTGGGAGGAGGCGCGGGAGTTCCCACGCGAGCTCTACGTCCGCGCCGGGGAGCTCGGCTTCCTCGGCCTGAAGTACCCGGTCGAGCTCGGCGGCCAGGGCGGCGGCCCCGTCCACGACGCGGTCTGGGCCGAGGAGCTCGCGTACGCCGGGGCCTCGGGAGGCGTCGGGGCCGGGCTCGGAGCGCACACGGGAATCGCCACTCCGCCGATCTTCAGGTTCGGCACCCCCGAGCAGCACGAGCGCTGGCTGCGGCCGGCGATCACGGGCGAGAAGATCGCCGCGCTCGGCATCACCGAGCCGGGCGCCGGCTCCGACGTCGCCTCGATCCGGACGTTCGCGCGCAAGGTGCCCGGCGGCTACGTGGTGAACGGCGCCAAGACCTTCATCACCAACGGCGTTCGGGCGGACATGCTGGTGTGCGCAGTGAAGACCACGGAGGCGGGCGGCCACCAGGGGCTCAGCTTCCTGGTGCTCGAGCGCGAGATGCCGGGCTACGAAGTCGCTCGGAAGCTCGAGAAGATGGGCTGGCACTCCTCGGACACCGGCGAGCTCAGCTTCACGGACCTGGAGGTGCCGGACGAGAACCTCTTGGGCGAGGAGAACCGCGGCTTTCAGCTGATCATGGCCAACTTCGCCTGGGAGCGCCTGCTGATGGCGCTCGGC
Source organism: uncultured Actinomycetes bacterium (assembly GCA_963740625.1). Lineage (GTDB taxonomy): Bacteria > Actinomycetota > Thermoleophilia > Solirubrobacterales > 70-9 > JAWVFM01. Next base: position 150,492 of record CAVUEV010000003.1, on the reverse strand, counting down.
GCGGTCGGAGGGATGCGCCGCCTGGTCGAGACCGCGGTCGCGTATGCGCTGGAGCGCGAGGCCTTCGGGCGGCCGATCGGGAGCTTCCAGGTGATCCGCCACAAGGTGGCGGAGATGGGGACGAAGATGGAGACCTGCCGCGCGCTCACCTACCACGCGCTGCGCGAGTACGTGGAGGGGCGCGACGCGATCAAGGCGGTGACGATGGCGAAGCTGGCCAGCCAGCGGGCCTGTCTCGAGGTCGCCGACGAGTGCCTGCAGATCCACGGCGGCTACGGCTACATGCGCGAGTACGGGATCGAGCGGGCGGTCCGCGACGCGCGCCTCGGACCGATCGGCGGCGGAACCGACGAGGTGATGAAGGAGATCCTCGGCAAGCAGCTCGGGTTGTGAGAAGGGGGGCGTGGATCTCCACGCTTGGGTGCGCGGTCTCCGTGCTCGCGTTCGGCGGCAGCGCGCTCGCCGCAGGCAGGGCTCCGTTCCGGGTGGGTGCCGCCAAGGTCAGCTTCACGCCGCCCGCCGCGGGAAAGCTGCCCGGTGATCCCGCGGACTGCGGAACCGTGGCGCAGCACGCCACCTTCGACGGCAAGCGCGACTTTGCGTTCGAGGAGCCCTACGAGGACACGCACGGAACCGGTGAGTACGCCTCCGACGACCCCTACCTCGACTGCAACGGCAACGGCCGCTGGGACGGCAACTTCCTCGGTGGCGGCGGCGACACGCCGCGCTTCTACGACCACGTCGCCGACCAGGTGGGGGCGCGGGCGATGGTCGTGTCCAACGGGAACCGGGCGATCGCGGTCGAGGTGCTCGACAACGAGGGCGCCTTCAACACCTACCTCGAGCGGATCCGCGCCCAGGTTGTCGCCGACGGCTACGACCTCGACGGCATCTACATCTCCTCGACCCACGACGAGTCGGCGCCGGACACGATCGGGATCGCCGGGGTCTCGGACACCGTTTCGAGCGTCAACGACTACTTCGCCGGTTACATGGTCAAGCGCGCCGCCGAGGCGATCGAGCTCGCGGCTCGGCACGCCCGGCCGGCCACGCTGAGCTACGCCGAGGCGACGGAGCCCGCGCGCCTTCGCCAGTGCTGGTCCTCCTACCCGTACGTGGACGACCAGCTGATGCCGACCCTCCGGGCGGTCGACGGCCGGGGGCGCACGATCGTGACGCTCGGCGACGTCAGCCAGCATGCCGAGACGCTCGGCTTCAACCCCGACGCGGCGCAGAAGCGCTGGATCAGCTCGGACTGGGTTCACTTCTTCCGCGCGGGCCTCGAGCGGCGCTTCGGCGGGGTCGCCATCGAGATGGCGGGGTCGGTGGGGAGCGTCGAGTCACCGGAGGTCTTCGGCCAGCCTGTCTCGAGGGTGCCGCAACGCTACGTCAACGAGGACCACCCCGCCGGCTGCCGGACCCTGTTCGACGCACCGAAGGGCGCCGACCACGTCGCGCTCGGCTACGAGGGCGAGACGCGGGCGTTCGGAGACGCGCTGGCGCGATCGGTCGGGCAGGCCCTGGCGAAGCGCTCGCAGCCCTCCCGCTCCCAGCGGATCTGGGGACAGCGGGCCGACATCTGCGTGCCGCTCACCAACGACCTCTTCCTCGCCGCCGCGGCTCTCGGCGTCTTCGCACAGCGCTCCGGTTACTCGAACGATTGCACGGTGAGGAACCCGGTGCTGGCGAACGGAACGACCTCAGGGAACGAGCTCCTGAGCCAGGTTGCGGCTTTCCGAATCGGGGACGGGACGTTCATCTCCGTCCCGGGAGAGGTCTTCCCCTTCACGTTCCTTCGCGGGCCGCTGGGCCCCCAGGACCTCCCGAACCCGCAGTATCTCCTGCCGAAATGGCCGCTGCCGCACATGCACACCCCGTACCGGTTCGTCGATGGGCTCGCCGAGGACATGATCGGCTACATCTTCCCCCGCGGCAACGGCATCGGCGTGCCCGGAGAGGACCCGACCAACCCGACAGGCGAGGGGGACGACCGCTTCGGCTGCCACCACTCGGATGACAGCGAGGCGGCGAGCTCGCAGTCAGCCGACATCGTCGGCGGCGCCCTGGTCGAGATCCTCGCCAAGCACGAGCGCCGCACCGAACGCATCGTCCGCGGCCGCTACCTGCTCCCCGGAGGGGTCCGCTCACGCGACCCGCTCGGAGGCCCGGTCGTCAAGTGCGACGTCGATCTGACGTTCCACTTCGGAGGCCGCGCTCGCGCCGTGTTGGTGCAGGGGCGCGGCCGCGTGAAGCCGGCGGCCTGGATGTCGCTTTCCGGGCGTCGGCAGGCACGTCCGGACCGCGACACCCGCGGCTACTTCACCGCCTCGGGTGCGCGCCGCTGGCTCGACGTCTTCGAGCCGTTGGCTGACGGAGGCTGAATCAGCCGCGGAGAGGAGGGTCAGGCCTGCCCGGCGACCTCGTCGGCGCGGCGGCCGCACACCGGGCACCCCTCTGCCTCGCTGACGCCCCGCCCGCCGCAGTACGGGCACTTCTCGGCCTCCTCGAGCACGCCGAGGATCTCGCCGACGCGGCAGACCAGCAGGCGCTCCTCCTCGACCTCCACCCACGTGCCTGCCGACGCCGGGAAGACCACGTGGTCGCCCGGCTTGACCGGCATCTTCAGACCGACGTTCTCCCACCAGTCGATCCCGGGCCCGATGGCCACGACGATGCCGTGCTGCGGCGGTGGCTCGTGGGAGCCGGGCGGGACCACCAGCCCCGAATGACGGACGCGGTCGGGCTCGAGCTCCTTGATGACGATCCGGTCGAAGAGAGGCCGCAGGACCTGGCGCATCGCCTCCGAGGATAGACCGGTCGTCATCGCCGGGAGCGGCGAGGGCAGACTCCGCGCTCAGGCCCAGGAGCGCCGCGACGAGGATGAACGCGAGGCAAGCGGCTTCACGCTGTCACCCGCTGCCGGCGGCGCTCGCGCGCGATCTTCGCGAAGCGCCGGGCCTTCTTGTAGTTGCGGCGCACACCGGCGATCCGGCTCTCCTTGGGGATCTCGAACCCGCCGATCATCTTCCGGGGAACGAGGACGAGGCCGTCGGCGTCCCGCATCAGGTCGCCCCGAACCTGGAAGTTCTCCTGCCAGAGGAACTCGGGCGAGTGACTGTGCGCGGTGACGCAGGCGGGACCGATGCTCACCGGCAGGGCGGCCGGGACCCGATCGAAGCGGATCCGCCGGGAGGACGCATCGATGGCAACGGGGAGCCGCACCGCATAGGGGTATCCGTCGGGGCCTTCCCATGCGAGGACGGCCGAGTCATAACGGCTCCCCAGCTCGTCGATTCGCGGGTCCCAGACCGCGCCTGCCTCGTTCGCTGCAGGGGCATGGTCGCCGGCGGACTCGGGCAGCGGCAGCCCGTGGACCTCGGGCGGCTTGGCGCAGTCGCCATCCGGCCAGACGAGCACCCGGTCCGGGGCGAGCTTCACGTAGATGCGGTCGAAGTACCAGCCGAAGAGGCCCTCGACGAACTTCGGCGGCAGCATGTCCTTGGTCGCCGGAAGCTTCTCGCCCGACTCGCGCCGGTAGCGCTCACGGTTGGTGGCGAGGTTGGCGTCGTCGACCGTGGCCGTGCCCTGGACGAGGACGCACGGGCCATCGGTTATCCCGGAGCCGGTCGGATCGGAGAAGAGCTGCGCGACGCGCGGGTGGCGGGCCGCGTCGTCTGCCTTCTTCGGATAGCCGACTCCCGTCGTGATGTCGAGCGTCGCGCCGTCCGCCGAGGGGTACGGGGTGACCGGCCAGGCGATCGCCTGCCCCTTCGCGTCGACGGTGACGTACTCGCAGGTGACGTAGCGCTTGAAGACGTCCGTGACTTCGCTCGGCAGCTCCCCCAACACGCTGCCGTGAGTATCCCCGATCGCGACGCCGCCGGAGGGATCCGCGCCGCTTCAGTACTCGGGGTCGCCCGGAAGGACGACGCGCCAGTCCTCCTTGGTGCCGAGGACGCGCGGCAGGATCGGCTCGACGACGCGCTCGCGCGCGGCCGCGATCAGCTCGTCAGCGGATCCGAAGGGGCTCATGCCCTCGAGGTGCTTGATCGTGGGGAAGACGAGCTTCAGCTCTCCCTCGCGGTGGGCCGCCAGGGCCTGCCCCGGGCTGACCCAGCGCACCTCGACCACCTCCTCGCGGTCGGGCTCCGGGCTCGCATGCGCTGGCGCCAGCGTCACGTAGAAGCGGGTGTCGAAGCGGATCGGCGCCGGCTCTGGGGTGATCCAGCGTGACCAGGCGTGAAGCTCGGCCGCCTCGCCGAGCTCGAGCCCGACCTCCTCGGCCAGCTCGCGCGCCGCGCAGAGCTTGTGCGCCGACTCGCCGTCGTCGGCGGCCTCCGCGCAGGCGGCGAGGTCCGCCTCGCTCACCGCTCCTCCCGGGAAGACCCATACGTCCGGCATGAAGCGCACCTCGGAGCTGCGGCGCGCCATCAGGACCTCGAGCCCGCGGTCGTCGTGGCGGCCGCCCCGGCGAGCGACGATCACGGTCGCGGCGGGCCTTGGCTCACCGGTGCTCATAGGCAGGACACTAGAGGACCCGAAGCCCGCCTCTAAGCGCTACTTTCCTCGCCCATGGAGGCCGGTACCGAGACGAAGCAGCTGTGGATCTGCGAGTCCTGCGGGTTCATCTACGACCCGGACGAGGGCGACCCCGACGGCGGGATCGCACCCGGGACGTCGTTCGACGACATCCCGGACGACTGGTTCTGCCCGGTCTGCGGCGCCCGCAAGGCGGACTTCACGCCCTACGACGGCTGATCGAGCGCGCGCTCGCGGCGCCGGCGCCGCGCCCGCGCGGTCGCCAGCCACGCGCCCAGTCCGATCAGCCCGAGCGGCACGACCACCGCGAGGCTGATGAGGAGCACGCCCGCGCCGACCGTCAGGACGCGCCCGGCGTCGTGAACCGCGTCGCCGAGGTCGAACCCACCGCCCCCGCCACCGCCGCTGCCCTTCGCGACGACGGAGACGTGGACCGGCACCACGGCCACACGCTGCTGGAGGTGCCCGAGGTCGCCCTGCGCATGGTCGATCTCGTTGCGGACGACCCTCAGGCGCGCGTTGATCGCGTCGATCGCCTCCTGGCTGACCGCCTGGCTGAGCTGCGAGATGAGCTGGTCGCGCTCCTCGGTGAGGTCCTGGATGCGGTTGTGCGCGTCCACGAACCGACTCGTGATGTCCTGGGTGCCCTGCTGGCGCGAGACGACGAGGCCGAGCTTCGAGAGGTCGTCGAGCGCGGCGTTCACCTTGTTCGCGGGGATGCGCAGCTGGAACTCGGCGCCGAGCGCGCCGCTTCCGAACGGCAGCGGCTCGGGCCCGCCGGGCGGCGGCGAGCCCTTCCCCGAGGTGATCGACGAGGAGATGACCAGCCCGTGGTAGCGCGCGACGATCTCGGTCACCGATGACGAGATGGTGCGGACCTTCTCCGGATCGGTGGAGAGGGTCAGGTCGGCGGTCTGGGCGACCTTGCGGTTGGCAACCCGGGGCGTGCCCGTGGCGACGCGATCGGCGGCGGACGGCCGCACGAACTCGCCGGGAGCGGCCGGCGCGAGCTCGCGGGTCTTCGCCGGCAGCGAGGGCCCGGCGGCGGATGCACCTCCCCCACCGGCGGCTGACGGGGCCGCGCTCACGCTGGATCCGCCAGATGGAGCGGTGATGATCTTCATTGGGATGCTCGATGCGGAGCCGCCGCCGTTCGAGCTCTGAAGGACCGAGATCGAGACGCCGACGACGACCAGCAGCGACGCCGCCGCGCCGGCGGCGGAGAGCAGGCGGCGCGGCCGCACCCCAGCGAGCCGCGCGCTCAGGTTCGAGATCGGCGCCGGCGCCCGCGGGTCCGACTCGGCGCGCGGGAACCCGGCGGCCGCGCGCTCGTCGAGGAGCGCGGCGAACTCCTCGTCGACGGCGGGACGCTCGTCGCGGATCGCGACCGCAACGGTGGCGAGCTCGTCGAAGTCGGGGTGCGTCTCGGAGGCCGGCAAGCGCGCGGTCGACGGCCTGCAGGTCGCGCTCGACCTCGGCGGCGAGCCGCTCGTCGGACTCGTCGCGGCGGTACCCGTCAAACAGCCTCATCGCACGCCCTCCTCAGCTTCTCGATCACGCGGTGGAGGCGGGTCCCGGCGTTGGTCTCGCTCGTGCCGATCACCGCGGCGATCTCGCGGTTGGAGAGTCCCGCAAAGAACTTCAATGAGATGAGCTCGCGCTCGCGGGCGCTGAGCTTGGTCATCCCTTTGCGCAGCGCCGCCCGGCGCAGCGCGACCGCCGCGCCCTCGTCGGGCCCCGGGGCGTCGTCCGCCGGCTCGCTCACCAGCTCGGCGAGGCGCGAGCGGCGACGCAGCTCGTCGAGCGCCGCGTTGCGGGCGATCCCGAACAGCCAGGCCCGATGCGTGCCGCGGCGCGGGTCGAAGCTCTTCCGCTTGCGGTAGGCGCGCTCGAAAGCGAGCGCCGTGACGTCCTCGGCGGCGGAACGGTCCCGCAGCAGGCCGGCGACGTAGGCGAAGACGTCATCGCGGCTCGAGCGGTACAGGGCCTCGAACGCAACGTCCGCGTCACTCGGGACCGCCTGCGCGGGAGCAGTCATCGCTTCCTCCACACCGCCACTACGGCGGCGCCGCCGTTCCATCACAGCGAATTATTCGCCCCCGCCCGCCCCCATTGTCGGATTTGTCGGCCATGAGACCGATAACCCGACAATGGCGCTGGCCGGCCGGGGATGCGGCTGCGTTGGAGGGCTACGCGGCCTCGCGCAGCTCCGCTGCGACCGGACCGGCCACCGCCCCACCCAGCCCGTCGACGTCCGCGCCTGCGCCACGCAACGAAGCCACCGCCGCCCGGATCGCCTCGGCCGTAATCTCGACCAGGCGCACGAGGTCCGCCTTCGAGATCGCCAGCGGCGGCATCAGCACGATCGTGTCACCGAGCGGGCGAACGATCGCGCCGCGCCGGCGGGCCTCGAGCACGACGCGGTTGCCGAGCCGCAGGGCCGGATCGCGCTCACCGAGGTCGATGCCCACCATGAAGCCCCGCCCGCGGACCTCGGCGACCTCGTCCATGCCCTCCACCTCGCGCAGCAGGTCGCCGAGGAGCCGGATCTTCGGCTGGAGCCGCAGGAGGGTCGCCTCCGACCGGAACGCCTCGAGGCTCGCGATCGCGGCGGCGCACGCCAGTGGGTTGCCCGTGAACGTGTGGCCGTGAAAGAAGGTGCGCAAGTCCTCGGCTCGCCCGAGGAAGCCCTCGTAGACGGCGGCCGTGGTCAGCGTCGCCGCGAGCGGCAGGTAGCCGCCGGTCAGGCCCTTGCCGAGGCACAGCAGGTCGGGGACCACCCGCTCCTGCTCGCACGCGAACATCGTCCCGGTCCGGCCGAAGCCGGTCGCGACCTCGTCGCAGATCAGGAGCACGCCGTGCACATCGCAGAGCTCGCGCGCCCGGCGCAGGAAGCCGGGAGGTTGGACCCTGATTCCGGCCGCCCCCTGCACGAGCGGCTCGACGATCACCGCGCAGGTCTCCTCAGCGCGAGCTTCGAGCAGGGCCCCGAGGGAGTCGGCGTCGCCGGGGGCGACCCGATGGGCGTCGAAGAGCAGCGGTCCGTAGGCCCCGTGGAAGAGGTCGATGCCGCCGACCGAGACCGACCCGATCGTGTCCCCGTGGTAGGCACCCTCGAGGGTCACGAACGACGTGCGGTCTCCGGACCCGGCCTGCCGATGGAACTGGAAGGCCATCTTCAGCGCGATCTCCACCGCCGTCGACCCGGACTCCGAGTAGAAGACGCGCTCGAGGCCCGGCGGAGCTATCCCGACGAGCCGCGCGGCAAGCTCGACCGCCCCCCCATGTGTGAGGCCGAGCATCGTCGAGTGCGCCACGCGGTCGAGCTGCTTCCGGATCGCTGCATCGATCCCGGCGTGGCGGTGCCCGTGCACGTTGCACCAAAGCGACGAGACCCCGTCGATGTAGCGCCGCCCGTCCGCGCCGATCAGGTCCGTCCCCTCCCCGCCCTCGATGACGAGTGGGTCCTCGCGGCACCAGTCTCGCTGCTGGGTGAACGGGTGCCAGACGTGGCGCCTGTCGAGCTCCGCGATCGACTTCGGCATGGGCGCCGCCGACACTAGCCATCGGCCCGGGCGGAAACCTCCCTCGGCGCCGCAACTTTCTGCCCCCCTCCCGTGTTGGGACCAGCGGCTATCGTTCCTACCCTGCACGGGGTGGCACGACTGCAGGCGCTTGTCTTTGCGAAGGAGAGATATGAAGAGGTTGGCGACGTTCCTCGGAGTCGCGATGTTCGCGCTGGCGCTTGCCGCCGCGTCGGCATCGGCGGCAAAGACGACCTACGAGGTCTGTAAGCACGGCTGCAAGTACCGCAAGATCCAGCAGGCGGTCGACGCGGTCAACAAGGGCTCCAAGTCCGTGGTCGCCATCGATAAGGGCACGTACGCCGAGGGTGTCATCGTCAACGGGCACAAGTACGACGGCCTCACGATCAAAGGGACGGGGAAGAAGCCTTCCAGCGTCGTTCTCAACGGCAAGCACGCGGTCATCTCAGGGCCCGGAGGGTCCGGCGCCGCCCAGAACGGGATCGAGGGCGAGAACGTCAACAACCTCAAGGTCCTCAACCTCTTCGTCAAGAATTACGCGGCGAACGGGATCTTCATCCACGCCGACCCGAGCAAGGGCAACGAGACCTGCCACGGCTTCAAGATGAAGAACGACTGGGCAGCCTTCAACCGCAGCTACGGCCTCTTCGCCAAGCACTGCATCGGCGGCTCGATCACCGACGGCAAGGCATGGGGCCACGGCGACTCAGGGATCTACATTGGCGAGACGCCACCCCAGGGCGGCGCTAAGGCGGCCAAGCCGAAGTGGACCGACATCAGCGACAACGTCGTGTTCAAGAACGTGCTCGGCTACTCGGGAACGAACTCGAAGTACGTCGACATCCACGACAACGTCTTCTACAACAACGGCGCCGGGGTGGTGCCGAACACACTCGACTCCGAGCAGTTCGAGCCCGCGGCCACCGGCAAGATCCGTGACAACGAGATCTTCTGGAACGACTTCAACTACTACAAGCCGGACAGCCCGGTGAAGTCCGTCGGCGGCCTCGGCGGGGGAACAATCAACTACCCGACCGGGATCGGCGTCGCGCTCTTCGGCACCTCCGGCTGGAGAGTCTTCGACAACAAGGTGTTCGGCAACTTCATGTGGGGCATCGCCGAGTTCTCCGATCCCACCAACGAGGACGCCCTCAACCAGTACAACCAGGTCACCGACAACGCGATGGGCCTCGGCGGCAAGGACGTCAACCGCTTTGACCTGTTCAACGACGGCTCGGGCAGCCATAACTGCTTCGCCGGTAACAGCTCCTCCACCGAGGACATCCAGGCCGGCAGCACGCAAGGCCCGCTCCTCTACCCGACGCTGTGCCCGAACACGCTCGGGCCGCCCACGGGGGGCGGCACCGGCACCGTGAACGGCGACGGCGCGCAGGTGGCCGAGCTCGCGACCTACGTGACCGCGCAGCCGCCCTGCAAGCAGGAGAACTCCTGGGCGGCCCACGCACACCCGAAGTACAAGCAATACAAGCCCTACAACGCGCCAGGAGGGTGCTCATGAGGCAGGGAACCAGGGCGGCCGTTGTGGCGGCCACGACCACGCTGGCGGTCACCGGAGTCGTGATTGGGCCGCTCGGCAGCGCGACGGCAAAGCACAAGCCCCCGCCGCCACCGAAGCCGAAGACGGTCACGCTGAAGGACAGCTACTACGACCCGAGCAAGCTCTCGGTGGAGAAGGGCGGCAAGGTCGTCTGGAAGTGGAGCAACGCCAATTCCCAGACGCACAACGTCACCCTGAAGAAAGCGCCGAAGGGCGTCAAGAAGAGCCAATTCGATTCGGCGAACGCGGTCGGCCGGTTCAGTTTCTCGACGAAGTTCACGAAGCCCGGCAAGTATCACTTCGAGTGCACGCTGCATCCGACGACGATGCAGGCGGACGTAACCGTCAAGAAGTGATCACCGGCTCGACACTTCCCGTCTGAGAGGCGGCCGAATGGATTTCGGGCAGTTCGACAGGCGGAAGTTCCTCGCCGCGGGCGGCGGCGCGTTCTTCTGCACGCTGGCCGGCCACCGGCTTTCGTTCGACAAGAAGGCCGATGTCTCGGCTCTTGCCGGCCAGGTTCCGATACCGCCGAAGGTGGCCGCGGTGTCGAGCGTCGAGGACGCCAGCCCGGCAGCGACGAAGGCCGCGACCGGACCCGAGTACTGGATCCGCGCGGAGAAGGTCAGGTGGCAAATCGTTCCCGCCCACTTCGACCAGATGATGGGCGAGCACGTCAAGGGCAAGAGCGAGTTCCACGCCTACGCCTACCGCCGCTACACGCCGAACTTCGACAAGCCGATGGGCAAGGCATCGATTCCGGGGCCGCTGATCGACGTCACCGAAGGCCAGACGGTGACCGTCCACTTCGAGAACAAGCTGAACGTGCCGGTGACCATGCACCCACACGGCATCTTCTACCCCAACGAGATGGACGGGGCGTACAAGTGGAAGTTCACCGATCCTGGGGGCTTCGTACAGCCCGGCAAGAGGTTCACGTACGTCTGGGAAGCGCACGAGGGGACCGCCGGCAACTGGCTGTACCACGACCACGGTCCGATGGACCCGGTGCCGGTCTTCAAGGGTCTCTTCGGCAGCCTCATCGTGCGCCCGGCTTCCAACCCGACTCCGCCCGACAAGGAGTTCTTCGTCTTCATGCATTCCTTCGCGCCGGTTGCAACAGGCCTCCGCACGCAGTTCGAATGCATGAACGGGCGTGCCTATGCCGGCAACACTCCGACATTCCGCGCGTCAGTCGGCGACCGCGTCGCATGGCACGTGGTCACATTGGACGACAACTTCCACACGTTCCACCTCCATGGCCATCGCTGGACCGATCCCAGCGGCGAAATCATCGACACCAAAGTGATGGGCCCCGCGGAGTCGCACACGTTCGAGTTCATCGAAGACAACCCTGGTCGCTGGTACTACCACTGCCACGTGTTCAGCCACCTGCACATGGGGATGAACGGTTGGTACCTCGTCGATTGAGTCGCCACCGCCGCCCCGTCGCCGTCGCAACCGTCCTCATCTTCGCTTTCGTGCTCGCCGCGCCGTCGCTCGCTGCGAATCGCCGGATCTCGATCAGCCATTACCGCTGGTCGGACCCGGACATCCACATCAACCTCGGCGAGCACGTGACCTGGTACTGGATCGGGCCGGACACGATGCACTCGATCACCGGCAGCGGCGCGAACGACGCGTCGGTCGACTCCGACCCCGGCACCGACACTCCTCGCCACGACATCGGAGACTCGTTCAAGGCGGGCTTCGACGCCCCCGGCGTCTACTCGTTCCACTGCAAGCTCCACCCGTTCGTGCGCGGGACCGTGACCGTCTCCGCCGTTCCAGGCGATCCGGACACGGAGCCCGACCCGGTGCCGCAGAGCAACATCGACCTGACGCCGCCGTACATCGACGGCGTCCATCTCGCCAAGCGGTCCTTCGACCGCACCGGGACGACGCTCGAGTACGGCAGCGACGAACGCGCCACGCTGGACGCGGAGATCTACCGCGTTGGCAGGCATCACCTGCGGTTCGCCGGCTGGCGCGTCTGGAAGCAGGGCCACGTGGGCTACAACCGGGTTCACTTCGGCAGCCGCAGCCCCCACTTCGACGCGGACCCGGGGCGCTACCGGGCCTTCGTTCGCGCCACCGACGCGAGCCACAACGAGAGCCGGACCCACCGGCTGCGCTTCTCGATCCGCTAGCGGTGCCGGCCGGCTGCTCCGCCGCGGCCCATCCGCCTGGCACCGCGCCGAGGCCCACAAAGTCGCCGGGGTATCGGATTGACCAAAGCGTGACCGACGTCACATAAGTTTCACTTGCGAAATGCTTTCAATGGTGCAATCATTTGCGTATGGAAGCAGCCTCAAGAACGGGTGACGTCCCCGCCGCCTCGGCGGAAGATCGCGAGTTGGCGCTCCGCCTCGGCTCGTTCATGCTCTGCTCCTTCGGCTCCGACGGCGGCGCGGTCATCCGCGCCATCGACGAGAGCGGCCTGAACTTCCCGCAGATGAAGGTTCTCGTGGCGCTCGCCGGCGAGACCCACGCGGCGGGCGCCACGGTCAAGGACGTCTCCGAGCACGTGGGGCTGTCCCTGCCGTCGGCAAGCCGGACGGTGGACGACCTCGTCAAGCGTGCCCTGGCGACGCGTGAGGAGGACCCGGCGGACCGCCGTGTCCGCCGCGTATCGCTCACCGCCGAGGGACAGGAGATCGCCGACCAGCTCATGGCCGCCCGCCTCGCGGGCCTCGAGCAGTTCGTCGGCACCCTCAACGACATCGAGCGGCGCAAGCTGGACGCCGCCCTCGACGTCCTCATGCGCCGCGAAGACATCTCCAAGGCTTACCGCAACCACAAGAAGAGGATCGCCGGATGACCGCATACCGCCACAAGCTGATCACCGAAGCGAACGCCAAGTGGTGGACGCTCGGCGCGATGTGCTTCGCGCTGTTCATGATGATGCTCGACAACACCGTCGTGAACGTCGCGCTCCCCTCCATCCAGCGCGACCTCGGCTCGAGCCTCTCGAGCCTCGAGTGGACGATCAACGGCTACACGCTCAGCTTCGCCGTGCTGCTCGCAACCGGCGGACGCCTCGGCGACATCTTCGGCCGCCGCAAGACCTTCCTGCTCGGCGTGATCATCTTCGCGGCCTCCTCCGCGGTCGCCGGCCTCTCTCAGACGACGGCCGAGCTCGTCGTCAGCCGCATCACCCAAGGAATCGGCGGCGCCCTGATGATGCCCGCCACGCTCTCGATCGTCACCAACGCCTTCGAGCCGCACGAGCGCGGCAAGGCGATCGGCACCTGGGCCGGGGTCTCGGCGCTTGCGCTCGCAATCGGCCCGGTCCTCGGCGGCCTGCTCACCGAGCACGTGACGTGGCGCGCGATCTTCTACATCAACATCCCGGTCGCCGCCGGCGCGATCGTTGCGACGCTCTTCGCGGTGAAGGAGTCCCGCGACGAGACCGTAGGCCGAGAGGTCGACTACCTAGGCGTCGGCACCCTCACCGCCGGGCTCACCGCGCTGGTCCTCGCCCTGATCCAGGGCAACCAGTGGGGCTGGGGCTCCCCGCAGATCGTCGCCCTCCTGGCCGGCTCGGTTGTGGCACTTGTCGCATGGGTCTTCATCGAGCAGCGTGTGAAGGCGCCGATCGTCGAGTTCCCGCTCTTCGCCAGCCGGAACTTCGTCGGCACGAACATCATCGCCCTCGTCGTGACCTTCGCGATGATGTCGCAGTTCTTCTTCATCGCCCTGTACATGCAGGACATCCTCGGCCTCTCGCCCCTCGAGGCGGGCGTGCGCTTCCTGCCGGCGACGCTGATGATCGTCACGGTTGCGCCGATCGCGGGCCGGCTAACCGACAAGGTCGGGCCGCGCTGGCTGATCGCCACGGGGCTGACCTTGGTCTCCGGCGCTCTCTACTGGCTGACGACGATTCACCTGGGCACCACCTATGGAGACATCTGGCCCTCGTTCGTGCTGATGGGCTTCGGGATGGCGCTGGTGATGTCGCCGATGTCGACGGCCGCGATGAACGCGGTCTCCGTGGCCAAGGCCGGCGTGGCCTCCGGGATCCTCTCCATGAACCGGATGATCGGCGGCACGCTCGGGATCGCCGTGATCGGCGCGGTTTTCCAGGCCATCGCCCCCGCGGGTACGCATGATCCCGGCAAGTTCATCGACGCCTTCTCGTCGGCCATGTGGGTGGCGACCGGCGTGACGCTCGCCGGAGCGATCACCGCGGTCGCCCTGCTTCGCGGCAAGGCCACGAAGCGCCCGGAGCCCGCGGCAGCCGAGGCCGAGGCGTTCGCGGCGCCCGAGGGCGAGCTCGCCGCGGTCGGCCGGTAAGCCCTCCCGCCGCACTCGGATAACCGAGTTCGACGTTTACAGCGAATGAGGGGGCAAACGTCGAAGTCGGCGGCGTGTCGTCAACCCCGCAGGCTTGGCGGCAGGAGCTCGGGCCAGCCGGCAGGCTGCGCCAGGTCGAGCTGCGGCAGGGTCCCCACCTCCACCCCGCTCAGCCGCTCGAGCGCCTCGAGGTTCGAGCGCTCCACCACCGACGGCTGCGCCGGCCAGGGCGTCAGCACGACGAGATCGACCTCCAGGCCCACGGCCCGCGCCGCTTCCAAGGTCAGGAGGGTGTGATTGATGGTCCCGAGCCCCGGCACACACGCCACCACCACAGGAAGCGCGAGATCGCGGGCGAAGTCCCGAACCAGGTAGCCGAGGGTCAGCGGCACCAGGAGTCCCCCGACGCCCTCGCAGACCAGAGCCCCGGCTCCAGCGGCCGCCATCGCTGCTCCCTCAAGAAGGACCCTGCGCTCGATCGCTTCACCCGCCAGCTCGGCGCCGAGATGAGGCGAAACCGGGGGCCCGTAGCGATAGGGCGCGATCTCGTCGTCCGTCTGGCGGGAGCCGGAGGCGCGCCGCAGCAACTCGTGGTCCGCCTCTCCCCCCTCGTCCAGGCCGCTGACCGCGGGCTTGAAGACCCCGACGCGCTCGCCGCGGGCCGCGAGCGAGCCGGCGATCACAGCGGCGACGACGCGTCTTGCCGACCTCCGTCCCCGTCCCGGTGACGAAGCAGCCGCGCGCCTGGCCGGCCACCCGGCTACGCGGCGCGATCGAGGCGCTGTGCGGCGATCGGCTGCCCGGCCGCGGCCGCGCCGATGCCGAGCTCGGAGCGCGGCGCGGGCGATGACCTTGGCCGCCGCCCGAAGGTCGTCCTCGCGATGGTTCGCCATCACCGCGAGCCGCAGGCGCGAGGTGCCCGGCGGCACCGTCGGCGGCCGGATCGCCTGCGCGAACACCCCGCGGTCCAGGCAGCGCTCGCAGAGCGCCATCGCGAGCCGCGGCTCGCCGACGATTATCGGCACGATCTGCGTCCGCGATCCCGCGGTGTCGAGCCCGTAGGCAGTCGAGCGACTCGCGCAGGACGGCGCCGTTTCGGCGCAGGTGCTCGGTGGCCCCGGGTCGCGAGCGCAGCAGCTCGAGCGCGGCGAGGGCGGCGCCGATCGCGGGCGGCGGCGGCGCCGTGGAGAAGATGAAGCTTCGCGCGGTGTTCAGGAGCAGGCTGCGCATCTCAGCGGAGGCCGCGATGAACGCCCCATAGCTGCCCAGCGCCTTGCCGAGCGTCCCGGCGACCACATCGACCTTGCCGGCGAGCCCGGCCGCGGCAACCGAGCCCGCGTCCTCCCGGGCCGAGCGCCCCGAGGCCGTGGGCGTCGTCGACCATGAGCCGCACGCTGGTGGCGGCGCGAGAGCTCGTAGAGCTCCACCAGGGGCGCGACGTCGCCGTCCATCGAGAACACCCCGTCGGTGACGATCAGCGCGCCGCGGGCGCCCGCCTCCTCGAGTGCCCACTCGAGATGCTCGAGGTCGCGGTGACGGTAGACGAAGGTCCTCGCCCGGGACAGCCGGCAGCCGTCGACGATGCTCGCGTGGTTGAGCTCGTCCGAGAAGATCACCTGGCCGCTCGCGGGCGAGCGCGGCGATGGTCCCGACGTTGGCGAGGTAGCCCGAGCCGAACAGCAGCGCGGCCTCGCGTGCCCGACGAAGTCGGCGAGGCGCCGCTCGAGCGCCTCGTGGAGCGACCATGTTCCCCGAGATCAGTCGCGACGCGCCCGAGCCCGCTGCCGAACCGCTCGGCGGCGTCGGCGGCCGCCCGGCGGACGCGCGGGTGATCGGCGAGGCCCGAGGTAGTTGTTCGAGCAGAGCAGGAGGACCTGGCTGTGGTCCGAGCATGCACCCGGGGCCCCTGCGGGCCCTCGACCAGCCGAAGCTTCCGCTCGAGCCCGGCGCGGCGAAGCTCGTCGAGCCGCTGCGCGACGTCGTTCACCCGAGCCGTCAGTCGCCCCAGCCGGCCGGCTCCGCCTCCCGGCTCGCTTCGGGTACGGCGGCGGCTTCTGCTTCTTGCGGATGACGCGGAGCTGCGTCGAGGGGTCCCAGAAGTTCGCCTCGGCCTGGCTGTCGATCAGGTCGTCGATCGGCGTCTGCGGCGCCTCGCCGTCGAGCCAGCCGTCGCGGTTGTCGGGGCGCGGGTTGGCGCCGTTGTCGGGCTGGCGCGCGACGTTCAGCCCCAGCTCCTCGAACATCGCCCGGTCGTCGGCGGGCTCGGCGCCGAGCGTGGTCAGGAAGTTGCCCATCATCACGCCGTTCAGCCCGGCCTTCACGGCCAGGGGCTGCAGATCGCCCAGGTTCTCGACGCGCCCGCCGCAGAGGCGGAAGAGGGCGCCGGGGATGATCAGGCGGAAGATCGCGACCCACTTGACGACCTCCCACGGATCCATCAGCTCGCGGTCGCCGAACTTCGTTCCGGCGCGGGGGTTCAGGAGGTTGATCGGCACCGAGGTTGGGTTGATCTCGGCGAGCTCGAAGGCCATCTCCACGCGCTGGCGCGGCGACTCGCCGAGGTTGAGGATGCCGCCGACGCAGCTCTCGAGCCCGGCCTCCTTGACCGCGTCGATCG
This sequence comes from uncultured Actinomycetes bacterium, assembly GCA_963740625.1. GTDB lineage: Bacteria > Actinomycetota > Thermoleophilia > Solirubrobacterales > 70-9 > JAWVFM01. Next base: position 133,937 of record CAVUEV010000003.1, on the reverse strand, counting down.
TGCGGATGCGGCCCTCGTAGCGAACGGTCGTCGAGACCTCCGGGTAGTAGGAGCGCGCGCTCTCGACGTTGTGGTGGACGCGCTGGACGCCGGCGTCCTTGAGGCGCTTGGCGCGATCCCGCGAGATGTGGCCAATCGAGACGCAGCGCTTCAGGTTCGTGTTCTCGGAGACCGAGCTTCGCGCCCTCGACGATCTTCTCGAAGTCGCGCTTGGAGAGCCCCTGGCCCTGGGTGACCATGCAGAAGCGGTGCGCGCCCGCCGCCTCGGCAGCCCTCGCGTGCTCGAGGATCTGGTCCGGCTCCATCATCGCGTGCATCGGCGTGTCCGCCTCCGCGTAGCGCGACTGGGCGCAGAACCCGCAGTCCTCGGCGCAGCCCCCGGACTTCGCGTTGACGAGCGAGCACATGTCCGTGGAGTCGCCGAAGCGCTCCCTGCGGACCGCCCAGGCGCGCTCCACGAGCGCTGTGATCCCTTCGTGGTCGGAGATCTCGCCGAGGGCGAGAGCCTCGTCGAAGCTGATGAGCGACGCCACCGCCCGCGCAGGCTACGAGCGCTTCCGGACGGTTTCGAGGCGTCCCGCTAGGCCTGAACCGGCGTGGCCGCGAGCGACTCCCAGAGGTAGATGCAGGCCAGGGTCCGGTGCGGGCGCCACGGCTCCGCCCGCTCGACCACCTGCTCCGGTGTCGGCATCTCCGGCAGGCCGTAGGCGAGCATGATCGCCCTGCGAATCCCCAGGTCCCCCCCGGAAACGACGTCCTTGCGCCCGAGGTGGAACATCAGGAACATCTCCGCGGTCCACCTACCCAGCCCGCGAACGGCGGTGACCTCTTCGATCACCTCCTCGTCCGAGAGCTCGTCGAGCCGGTCGAGCTCGAGCTCGCCGCTCCTCACGTGGCCAGCGAGGTCCCGTAGGTACTCGACCTTGCGGCCCGAGAGGCCGGCCCCCCGGAGCGCGGCCTCGTCCACGTCGAGCAGCGCCTCCGGGGACGGATCCTCGCCTCCGAAGAGCGCGACGACCCGCTCGTAGATGGTCCGCGCGGCCTTCGTCGAGAGCTGCTGGCCGACCACCGCCCGAAGCAGCGCCCCGTAGGCATCGTCCGGGCGCTGGCCGCGACGCCGCCGTCGCTCCGCCACTGACATCGGCCCGACGCGCTCCATCAACCCCGCCATGACGGAGTCCGACGCCGCCAGCTCACGGTGCGCCTGGGTCAGCCGGGGCATGCGCGCAGGGTAGTCACCAGCGGCCGTCGCCGGAGGCGCAACTCCGGGCGCGAACTGCTGTTCTTCGGGATGGATGAGCTGGGCAGGTAGCTTCCCGTCGAAGCGGCTGGGCGCTGGGCTCGCGGCGGCGATTCTCCTCGCCGCGCTCTGCGGGCTCGCGGCGGTCAGCCCGGCCGCGCCGAGTCGCGCCACGGCGACGCGGCCGAACATCGTCGTGATCATGTCCGACGACCAGACCGACCGCGAGCTGAAGACGATGCCCCACGTCCTCGACGAGATCGGCGCCCGCGGGGCCACCTTCGACAACAGCTTCGTCAACTTCTCGCTCTGCTGCCCGTCGCGCTCGACCTTCCTCACCGGGCTCTACGCCCACAACCACGGGGTGCTCGATAACGTGGGCCCCGACGGCGGCTACGCCCGGTTCGAGAGCCTGGACGGGCACAACGACCTGCCGCTCTGGCTGCACGCGGCTGGCTACTTCACGGGCCAGGTCGGCAAGTACCTGAACGGCTACGGCGCCGGCAACCCGGCCACCTTCGTCCCGCCGGGCTGGGACTCGTTCAACGCCATCTCCGGGGCCATCTCCTACTACGACTACAAGCTGAATTCCAATGGCGCGCTGACGAGCTACGGCGAGGCGCCGGGCGACTACGTCGACGACGTCATCACGGGCAAGGCGCTCGACTTCATCGGCGACCGGGCACCGAGCCGCTCCCCGTTCTTCCTCTACGTCGCCTACAAGGCCCCACACGAGGGCGGCCCGCACCCGACCGGACCGCGCTGCGACGTGGGCCCCGAGCCCGCGCCGAGGCACTTCGGCCAGTTCGCGGGGACCCCCTTGCCGCGGTCCCCCAGCTTCAACGAGGCCGACGTCTCCGACAAGCCGCATCAGATCCGGAATCTGCCGCCGCTCAGCGACGAGGTGATCGCGCGAATCACCACGCGCTATCAGTGCGAGCTCGAGGCCCTGCAGAGCGTCGACGACGGCGTCCACAGGATCATCGCTGCGCTCCGCAGCGCAGGCGAGCTGAACGACACGCTCGTCATCTTCACGTCCGACAACGGCTACTTCCACGGCGAGCACCGGGTGCCGATCGGGAAGGTCAGGCTGTACGAGCCGTCGATCCGGGTTCCGCTCTTGATGCGCGGGCCAGGGATCGCGGCCGGCGAGCACGTCGAGGACCTTGCGATCAACGCCGACCTGGCGCCCACGATCGTCGCCGTCGCGAGAGCGACCGCGCACCGGGTCATGGACGGCGAATCGCTGTTGCCGGCGCTCGCAGATCCCGGTGCTCTCGGCGGGCGGCGCCTGCTGATCGACGCCAAGTCGTACGCGGCCGTGAGAACGCAGCGCTATATCTACGCGCGCCACGACAGCGGCGAGCTCGAGCTCTACGACCTGTTGCGTGATCCCGACGAGCTCCAGAACGTTGCCGACACGCCGGGTTACGCCGATGCGCAGGCCGCGCTGCGGCGCGACCTGCGCGAGCTTCGCGGCTGCGGCGGCCTCAGCTGCCGGACGCATCCCGCGCTGAACCTCCGCCTGCGCTATGCGCGCGACCGTGTCCGGCCCGGCGACCCGGCGAGCCCCCGCTGCGCCGTGAAGCCCGTGGCGGCGCGCATCGGCGGCCGCGACTCGTACACGCTGCGCCGGGCGACGTTCACGGTGGCCGGCCGCAGGATTCAGACGACCGCGCGACCGTTCGAGGTCGAGCTGCCGGCGCAGGCGATCAGCAACCGCCACCCGAACCGCGTCCAGGCAAGCGCCTCGCTTGCCGACGGCCGTGAGCTGACGTTCACGGCCGGCTTCGAGCGCGCCTGCTGAGCCTCAGCGCCCGCGCCACTCGGGCTTGCGCTTCTCGGCGAACGCCCGGATGCCCTCGCGGAAGTCTTCGGAGGCGAAACAGGACCGCCGGAGCTCGACGAGCTCCTCCTCCTGCTCGTCGGAGAGCACCGGGTTGCGCGCCAGAAGGTCGATGGCGTACTTGTTCCCGCGCATCGACAGCGGCGCGTTCGCGGCCAGCTCCGCGGCCAGCGAGACGGCCGCGTCGGGCAGCTCATCGTCCCCGACGACCTCGTTGACCAAGCCGATCTGGGCGGCGCGGGCGGCCTCGACGTTGCGTCCGAGCAGGAACAGCTCGCGCGTGCGCGCGACACCGACGACGTCGATGAACCGCTGCAGGCCCGTGTGCCCGTAGATCAGGCCGAGCTTCGCGGGCGGCATCCCGAGCTTCGCCCCGGCGGCGGCTATCCGCAGGTCGCAGCGCACGGCGAGCTCCAGCGCGCCCCCCAGGCAGTGCCCGTTGATCGCCGCCACCACCGGGTAGGGGTGGGCGCTGATCGCCTCCATCGCGGCGGCAAAGGGGTGGGCGACGAGCGCCTCGGCGTCGCGCTCGAAACTCGCGTCGGGGATCCCGCCGATGTCGTAGCCCGCGGAGAAGATGTCGCCGGCACCGGTGATCAGCACGCAGCGCGTCTCGATCCCCGCCGCGAGCTCGGGCAGCCTGGCGGTGATCGCATCGAGGATCTCGTGGTCGAGCGCGTTGCGGCGATCGGGGTTGGACAGCGTCAGCCTGGCGACCGCCTCGGCCGGGCGATCGACGAGGACCTCGCCCACTACTCGAGCACGACCAGCACGTCGCCCTCCTGAACCGACTGCCCCTCCTCGCAGCGGATCTCGGCGACGGTGCCGTCGTCCTCGGCCTCCACGGGCATCTCCATCTTCATCGACTCCAGGATCACCACTGTGTCGCCGTCGGCGACCGAGTCGCCGACCGCCACCTCGATCTTCCAGACGGTGCCGGTGATGTGCGCCTCGATATCGGCCATGCGCGCGGCACAATAACCGCCCATGCCGCCGGACGAGCCAACAACGATCGCCATCGTGGCAGCGCATGACGAGGCCGATCTGATCGGCTCGACGATCGCGTCGCTCCGGCGCGGGATCCCGGGCGTCCGCATCTGGGTGGCCGACGACGCCTCCTCGGACGGCACCGCGGACATCGCGCTCGCGTCCGGCGCCGAGCTCGTCCGTCGCGGTCGCTCGCACGGGAAGGGCGGCAACATGACCGCCGCCGCCGAGGCTGTCCTCGGCGACCCGGCCGCAGCCGGCGCGGTCATCCTCCTCTGCGACGGCGACCTCGGCGACTCTGCGGGTGAGCTGTCGAAACTCGTCGACGCCGTCCGCGCGGGCGCGTGGGACCTGACGATTGCGACGTTCCGAACGCGCCTGGGCGGAGGCTTCGGGATCGTCGTGCGGTTCAGCCGCTGGGCGATCGAGCGCCGCTGCGGGTTTCGGCCCGCGGCTCCGATCTCCGGTCAGCGGGCGATGCGGTTCGACACGCTGCGGGCGGTCATCCCGTTCGCGCCCGGCTACGGGATGGAGACCGGGATGACGATCGACGCGGTTCGCGCCGGATTCCGTGTTTCCGAGGTCGAGCTCAATCTCGCCCACCGCGCGACCGGCCGCACGCTCGGCGGCTTCGCCCATCGCGCCCACCAGCTCCTGGACATCGCCCGGGCGTACCTGGCGCGCAGATAGCCTCCGCGACGTGATCCTCGCCATCGACCAGGGAACGACCGGCTCGACCTGCCTCGTGTTCGACGCCGACGGAGCGATCGCGGGACGCGCCTACAGCGAGTTCGGCCAGCACTTCCCCCGGCCGGGGTGGGTCGAGCACGACGCCGCCGAGATCTGGGACGTCACCCGGCGGGTCGCTGCCGAGGCCATCGCGGACGCCGGCATCCGGGGCGCGGAGCTCGACGGCATCGGGATCGCCAACCAGCGCGAGACCGTTGTCGCCTGGGATCCCGACACCGGCGAGCCGGTCCACAACGCCCTCGTGTGGCAGGACCGTCGCACCGCCTCGCGCTGCGACCAGCTTCGCGAGGCCGGCCACGAGGAGCTGGTGCGCGAACGCACGGGCCTCGTGCTCGACCCCTACTTCTCGGGGACGAAGATCGAGTGGCTTCGGGAGAACGTCGAGGCCGCCCGCGAGGGTGCCGTCTTCGGAACGATCGACTCGTGGCTCGTGTTCAAGCTCACCGGACGGCACCTGACCGACTACTCGAACGCCTCGCGCACGCTGCTCTTCGACATCCGCAAGCTGGCGTGGGACGACGAGCTCTGCGCACTGCTCGGGGTGGACGCGGCGACGCTGCCCGAACCGGTTCCCTCGGCGCAGGTCTACGCGACGACAACGGAGTTCGGCGGCGAGGTCCCGGTCGCGGGAATCGCCGGGGATCAGCAGGCCGCCCTGTTCGGCCAGGCATGCCACGCGGAGGGAATGGCCAAGAACACCTACGGGACGGGCAGCTTCGTCCTCCTGAACACCGGGGCCGACGCGCCGGAGCCGGGCGAGGGGCTGCTCACCACCGTGGCCTGGGGGCTGGCCGCGGAGACGACCTACGCGCTGGAGGCCGCGGTCTTCGTCACGGGCGCGGCCGTGCAGTGGCTCCGCGATGGGCTGGGAATCGTCGAGCGGGCCGCCGAGACGCGCGAGCTGGCCGCTTCGCTCGAGTCCAACGACGGCGTGTACTTCGTCCCGGCGCTCACCGGCCTCGGCTCGCCCTACTGGGATCCCTACGCGCGTGGAACGATCGTCGGGCTCACCCGGGGCACCGGGCGCGCCCACCTCGCGCGGGCGGCCCTGGAGGCGATCGCCTACCAGACCGTCGACGCGGTACGCGCCCAGGAGGCCGCCGGCGGGACCGCCCTCTCGGAGCTCCGCGCCGACGGGGGCGCTGTGGCGAACGACTGGCTGATGCAGTTCCAGGCGGACGTGCTGGGCGCTCCGGTCGTGGTCCCGCAGATCGCCGAGACGACAGCGCTCGGCGCCGCCTACCTCGCCGGCGTGGCCACCGGGCGCTGGACCCTCTCCGAGGTCGGCGAGAAGTGGCGGGAGGCAGCCCGCTACGAGCCCGGGATGTCGAGCGACGAGCGCGACGGCCTGCTGGAGGGCTGGCACCGCGCCGTCGAGCGCTCCCGGGGCTGGGCCGCGGGGGACGCGTAACCAGGCGCGGGTCGAAGGGTAGGCTCGGTCGGGCGCCAATCGCCCGTTCTGAACATGGCGGACATCAAGCCTCAGGTCTACAAGGACCCTCGCCCGGCGGAGACCTTCCAGCCGTTCCACGAGTGGATCCGCGCGCACCGGCCCGGCTGGGCCTACGAGCTCGTGCGGGTCGTCCTCACGCCGCTTCTTGTCTTCGTCTACCGGTGCTGGCCGATCGGGGAGGAGAACGTTCCGGCAGACGGGGCGTTCCTGCTGTCGCCGAACCACTTCTCCAACCTGGACCACTTCATCCTCGCGGTCTATTTGCGCCGCAAGGTGCAGTTCATGGCCAAGTCACAGCTCTTCGGCAGGCCGGGCCTTGACACGATCTTTCGCGTCGGCGGGGTCTTCCCGGTGCGCCGCGGGTACCACGACGAGGAGGCGTTCAAGACCGCCTACGCCATCCTCGACCGCGGCGGCTGCGTCGGCATGTACGCCGAGGGCGGGCGCTCGCGAACCGGCAAGCTCGGCGAGCCGAAGGCGGGCATCGGCAGGCTCGCGCTCGAGTCCGGGGTTCCGGTCATCCCGGTCGCGATCCACGGCTCTGCGAGCATCAGGCGCTGGCGAAAGCTCCGCTTCCCGAAGGTGACGGTCCAGTTCGGCGAGCCGCTGCAGTTCGAGCGGGTCGAGAGCCCCACGCTGGAGCAGCAGCTCGCCGCCTCGCGCGAGATCTTCGGCCACATCCGCGAGATGTACACCGAGCTCGACGAGCGTGGCCGGCGCGCCGTCATCCGGTCCCGCCGTGAGACCAAGGGTGCTCCAAGTATCGACCCCAGCCGCGCCGCGATACGCGAATAACTTGCGGACGGCTTCGCCGTCCAATCCCATGCGGCGCTTCGCGCCTTACACGCTGCTTTCGGGGCTAAAGCCCCTCATTCCGCCTCTGCTGCTTTCGGACCTAAAGGTCCTCACCCGAATTACTCGTAGCGCTTTTCGAGCGTCGACCAGTGGTCGGGGTCGTGCCCGGGCACGATCACGGCCTGCGGGTACTGGCGGTGGAAGAGCCGCAGCTCCTGGAGCGAGCGCCGCCACTGGTGGCGGTCGACCGCCTGTGGCGGCTCGGGCGCGTCATCGAGCTGGCCGTGGGTGTAGATCGCGTCGCCGGCGATCACGAAGTCGCGCTCGGCCAGGCGGCAGACGACGCTCTGATGTCCCGCGGTGTGCCCGGGCGTGAACGCAAGGCGCACGCTGCCGTCGCCGAACACATCGAAAGTCCGGCCGAACGTCGAGTACGAGGTGATCGAGCTCCCCTCGTAGCTCAGCGTGCGGTAGTCGAACACGTAGTCGTAGTGGGCCGGCCGGTAGCCGCGGAGCACGGGCCGCATGTCGGTGGTGGCCGCCTCCCACTCGGACGCCGAGACGACGAACGTGGAGGAGGGGAACTCCGACATGCCCGACGCGTGGTCGAAGTGGAGGTGGGTCATGATCACGAGGCTGATGTCTTTCGGCTCGAGCCCGCGGCTCCGCAACTGCGCGGGCAGGTCCTCGCCCGGGCCCAGCCGCGGCCGCGAGATCGAGCTCAGGACCCGGCCGAGGTTGGCGGCCGGTTGCGAGGCGACGGACGGATGGAGCCCGGTGTCGACGAGCAACGGCCCCGCGGTCGGGTGGTGGATGAGGAACGCCGGGCAGGGCACCCACCACCACTCGGAGCGCGGCGTCAACAGCCCGAGGGTGTGAAGCCTCTCGAGGCGCCCCCCGTGCCGCTCGAACCACGCCGGCGGTGCGTGCACCTCGCCGACGCGAAGCGGCTCGACGACCACGGTGGAGCCCTGCTTGCCTCCCGAAAGCGGGGTTTCGAGGGGCTTCGGCTCAGCGTGGACCTTCACGCGGGCCAGCGTAGCGCCGGCGATTGGCCCCCCGTGGCGTTCGCCGGCCCGCCGACAGATATCTTCCGCCCGCAGATGGCTGACGCCGACCGCGACCACTCACCCATCTTCGCCCCGGGCCTCTTGAAGGGGATGGTCTGCGCCGTCTCCGGCGCCGGCACCGGGCTCGGGCGCGCAACCGCCTGCGAGCTCGCGGCGCTCGGCGCCACCGTCGCCGGCTGCGGCCGCCGGGCCGAGCCCCTCTCCGAGACGGTGCGCGCGATCCGGGAGGCCGGAGGCTGTGCCGAGTCGATGCCGCTCGACATTCGCGATGCGGAGGCGGTCGACTCGTTCGTCGACGGCATCCTGGAGCGCCACGGGCGCCTGGACGTCATCGTCAACAACGCCGGCGGGCAGTTCCTGAGCCCGGCCGAGGCGATCACCCCGAAGGGCTTTCGCACCGTGATCGAGCTGAACGTCCAGGGCACCTGGCAGATGACCCACGCCGCCGCGACCAAGGCGTTCATCCCTCAGGGCGGCGGCAAGGTGATCAGCGTGACCCTGTCACCCCACCACGGAATGCCCGGAATGGTCCATTCCGGCGCCGCTCGCGCCGCGGTCGAGAACATGATGCGGACGCTCTCGATCGAGTGGTCGCGGTTCAACATCAAGCTCTGCGCCCTGGCGGCAGGCCAGTTCGACACCGAGGTCTTTCGCACCAAGTACCCCGAGGTGATGGTGAAGGGGGCGGCCCGCTCGGTGCCGGTTCAGCGCCTCGGCCGCCCCGAGGAGATGGCCTGGCTCGTCGCCTTCCTGGCCTCGCCGGCCGGCGACTTCGTCTCAGGGACGACGATCACGATCGACGGCGCTCGCGACAACTGGTTCGGCCCGTGGCCGCCCGAGGCCCTCGGCGGAACCTCGGGCGAGCCGCTCACGGAGGAGCGGCGGCCGCGGCGGGGGGAGTAGGCCAGGTGACGGAGCGGGCCGTCGCGGTTCCTCTCGGGACCGCAGGCGCGGCGCAGGCCGCGTTTAGGCAGCGAAGGAGGGGCGCCTGACGCTCTGGTCACGACCTGCGCGTCTTCGGTGACGTCTTCTCCGGGGCCTGGCGACTTCTAGTCGCATAGCGACTACAACCAGCCACGCGCGCTGGGAGATGTTGCGAAATGGGCACCGCGCGCATTTGCGCGCGCCCCTCGTCACACGCCGCTTGGCCTGTGGGCGACTTGTCCCCGCATAGCGGGGACAAATCGCCCCACTCGGCAGCAGATGTGACGATTCGCGGCGAAGCGCTGGGTGGGCCGCCCCTACCCAGCCCCGGCCGGGCCGGCCCCTTGCGGTCGTCCAGCCAGCGCCCTAGGTGTACATGCCGACGAACTGACCGCCGGTGACGTTGATGACCTGGCCGTGGATGTAGTTGGCCAGGGGCGAGCAGAGGAAGAGCACCGGCCCCGCCGCCTCCTCCGGCTGCGCCGGGCGGCCCAGCGGGATCATCATCGAGGCCATCGCCCGCATCTGCTCGGGTATGCCGAGGTCCACCTCCTGGCCATGGGTTTCGAGCTTCTCGCCCTTCTCCTTCGCCTGGGTCAGGCGCGTCTCGACGAAGCCGAAGGCCACCGCGTTCACGTTGATCTTGAACTGGCCCCACTCCTTGGCGAGGGTCTTGGTCAGCCCGGTCACGCCCGCCTTCGCCGACGAGTAGTTGGCCTGGCCGGCGTTGCCCATCGTGCCGGAGATCGAGGTGATGTTGACGAGCTTGCGGAAGTTCTCCTGGCCCTCGGCGGCCTCGGCCTTCGCCGCCTCGCGCCAGTGCGGAGCGAGGGCGCGGGCCATGCGGAAGGGGACGATCGTGTGGATGTCCAGCATCGCCTGGAACTGCTCGTCGGTCATCTTGTGGATGACCCCGTCCCAGGTGTAGCCGGCGTTGTTGACGAGGATGTCGACGCTGCCGAAGGCTTCGAGGGCAGTCTTCACCAATTCGTCCGGAACTCCGTCGGCCGTGAGGTCGCCGGAGAAGACCGCGGTCTCGCCGTCGATCTCGCCCGCCGCCTGCTCGGCGACGTCGCCGTCGATGTCGTTGACGAGGACCTTCGCGCCCTCGCTGGCGAAGAGCTCCGCCGTGGCGCGGCCGATCCCGCGAGCCGAGCCCGTGATGATCGCCGCCTTGCCGTCAAGCAATCCCATGTGTCGTTCCGTTCTCCTTGTTCATTGCCGAACTTTGCGCGGCGGAGCATATGGGGGCGACACCTGGCGGCGCGCCATCGGGGAAGATTCAGGGACAGGGGATGGTGACCCGAGGAGGAGAGCTTTGAAGGGCCTGATGACGGACTACCCGCTGACGCTGACGCACGCGTTCGAGCGGGCCGAGCGGCTGTTTCCAGAGAAGACGGTCGTGACCGCGAGCCCGAAGGGCCGCGACTGCGTCACTTACGGCGACTGGGCCGAGCGCACGCGCCGCCTCGGCGGGGCGCTCGGCGAGCTGGGGTTGTCCGCCGAGGCGCGCGTGGGAACGTTCGCGTGGAACACGGCGCGCCACCTGGAGCTCTACTTCGCTGCGCCGTGCACCGGCCGGGTGCTGCACACGCTCAATATCCGCCTCTTCCCCGAGCAGCTCGTCTACATCGCGAACCACGCGGCCGACGAGGCGATCTTCGTCGACCGCTCCCTACTGCCGCTCCTTTGGCCGAACGTCGGCGAGCTCGAGACCGTCAAGCACTTCGTGGTCATGGACGACGGCGCCGATGCCGAGATCCCCGACGACGACCGCATCCTCGACTACGAGGAGCTGATCGCTGGCGCGGAGGCCGCCGACATGCGGGTCGACGACGAATGGCGCGCCGCGGCGATGTGCTACACGAGCGGCACGACCGGCAACCCGAAGGGCGTCCTCTACTCCCATCGCTCGGCCCTCCTGCACTGCATCGGCACGATGTTCGCCGACTCGCTCGGGGTTTCCGAGCGCGACGTGATCCTGCCGGTCGTGCCGATGTTCCACGCCAACGCGTGGGGCCTCGCCTACTCCGCCGTGCTCGCCGGCGCGTCGCTCGTGATGCCCGGGCCGGACCTCTCCCCCGCCGCCATCGCGGATCTCATGGAGTCGGAGAAGGTGACGCTCGCGGCCGGGGTGCCGACGATCTGGAACGGAGTCCTGGGCGAGCTGGACGGTCGCGACCTTTCGAGCCTCAACCGGATCGTCTGCGGTGGCTCAGCGGTGCCCCGCGCGCTGTCCGAGGCGTACCGGGAGAAGGTCGGCATGCCGATTCTCCAGGCCTGGGGGATGACGGAGACCAGCCCGCTCGGCTCGGTCTGCCGGATCAAGTCGACCCTTGCCGACGGCGACGAGGACGAGCTGGCCGACCTGCGCGCGTCGATCGGGATCCCGGTCGCCCTGGTCGATGCCCGCATCGTCGAGACCGGCGGCGACGAGGAGCTCCCGCGCGACGGCGAGGCGAGCGGCGAGCTTCAGGTCACGGGCCCGTGGGTCGCCTCCGGCTACTACGACGACGAGCGCTCGTCCGACTCGTTCACCGAGGACGGCTGGCTGCGAACGGGCGACGTCGCGACCATCGACGCGCACGGCTACATGCGCCTCGTCGACCGCACCAAGGACCTCGTGAAGTCCGGCGGCGAGTGGATCAGCTCGGTCGAGCTCGAGAACGAGATCATGGCCCACCCCAAGGTCACCGAGGCCTGCGTCATCGGCGTCCCCGACGAGAAGTGGGGCGAGCGCCCGCTCGCCTGCGTGGTCTGCGAGGAGGGCGAGGAGCTCTCGGCCGACGACATCAAGGACCACCTCGACGGCCGCGTGGCGAAGTGGTGGATCCCCGAGAACGTCGAGTTCATCGACGAGGTCCCGAAGACCTCGGTGGGCAAGTTCTCGAAGAAGGACCTGCGCGAGCGCTTCGCGAAGGCCTAGAGCGATCCAGCCACCACCGAATTCGACATTAGCCGCGAATAGGCGGGCTAACGTCGAACTCGCCGACCTGGCGAAGAGCGGGGGACGAAGGTGGCGTGCCAGCGGAGCGGGCCGGAGTCGCAGCGGCGGGCACCCACTTTGAGCTGCAGACGTACGCGCCCGCTCGCCGAGTACCGAGTGATTCGCCCCGCAACCGAGGAGTGAGTCCGCCGGGAGGGGCCACCGGGGCCAAAGCTGGCCGTTGACTCGCCGAAGCCGAAACGCCCGCCGTTGACGAGGCTGCTGGACTCGCCGGACTGAAGCCGCACACGCCGGACCCCGCCGCCCTCGCAGCCGAGGTGAAGGCGCCCGGTACCGAGATACAAGAGCTCCGCCGGCTCCCCGCCCCCGTGGCGCACCACCAGCTGAAACGCGGTCCCGTACCCATCCTCCACGTGCCCCCGGTATTGCCAGGCGGCCTGCGCCACCGCCGCGAACGCCAGGAAACCGAGCGCCGCCGGGACGCCGAAGGTCGCTGCCCGCCAAATTCTCACCGCGCCTCCGCCGAGCCCATGTCCGCCGGGAAGGGCTCGAGGCCGGCGTGCCAGGGGCCCGCCGGGTAGGTGTGGATCCCGGACTCGTCCATCTCCTTGCGGACCCGGCGGAAGAGCTCGGCGCCGGCCTCGAGCGCCGCGTCGTACTCGTCCGCGGTGCGCTCGCGAAGGCTCCAGTGGAAGTAGATCTGCTTCTCGCTGACGCCGAAGTCGACCTCGTGGTCGATGGTCGCTGGCCCACTCGAGGAAGCCGGGCGAGAAGAGCTCGCGCAGCGCGATCGGGTCGTACTGCTTGGGCACCGTCGCGAGGAAGCGCTGGTTGAAGTTGATCGACTCGAACTCGACCTTGCGGGCAACCTTCTGGATAACGAGCTCGTCGGGGCGCTTCTCGATCGACTCGACGTCGAACGCCGGCATGACCTGCGCGAGGTCGGGCATGTGCGCCTTGACCATCACCGCCCCGGGCAGCACCGCCTTCGAGAAGAGCCCGCCCTCCTCGCGCTCGTCGGCGTCGCAGGCGGCGCCCCAGGACTCGTGCTCGAGCTGGCCGGTGACGCGGTTGGTGCCCCCGGGGCAGAGCGCGACCGGGCCGCCCACCGGGTTCAGCCCGCCGACGGCGTCGTAGCGCAGGTCCCGCTTGGCTGCGATCTGCTGGACGGTCTCGGCCCAGCCGGCGGCGTCGTCCTTCGCTGACATCGGCGGATCGTATTCGGAGGCCCGCAGGCGGGAGTCGCGCCGCGGCGCCTAGGGCTCGGCCGTGATCTGCGGGAAGGCCTTGCCGCCGAACTTCGGCGGGTTGTCCTTCTCGATGAAGCACGGCGCGAACGCGAGGCCGGTCGGCTGGCCGCCGTTGACGCTGGCCCGTACGGGTTCTTCTGGCCGGCGACGAGCGGATTCTCGTTCGTGTTCTGGCCGGAGGGCGGGTTGCCGGGCGAGTAGTCGAGGTTCTTGCAGTCCCAGTTCGGGAAGATCCCCTTCTTGGCGGCGTTCTGGGCGATGAGCCCCTCCGGCGGGAAGTAGCCCGCGCCGCGGTTGGTGTTCAGGCGGCTCGCGTAGATCGAGAGCGTCTCCGGGCTGAAGTAGCTGGCGACGCGCAGCGAGAAGCGCGCCGCCGGCTGCTGCGCCACCGGCTTGAGAGAGGAGAAGCCGGTCTCCGGGTTGGAGATGAAGTTCGTGATGTCCTTCTTGTAGGCGTCGAGGAAGTTGATGACCGGGTTGAGGTTCGCCAGGAACGGATCGAGCGCGTTCAGCGTCGGCCGGAGCTTGCGCGAGGAAGCTCGAGGTCGCCGGCAGGCCCTTCTTGCGCGGCGTCGATCAGCGGGTTCAGGTCGACGAACAGCGTGCTTCAGCGGCTGCGAGAGCTGGCGCACGGAGTGCAGCGTCGGCGAGATGTCGTTGGCCACCGGCAGGAGCTTCTTGCACCAGCGGGTCGGTGTTGGCCTGGAAGCGGTCGAGGCGCTGCAGCGTCGAGCAGGCTCTCGCGCTGGAACGTCGGCAGGATCTGGAAGGTGTCGCGCAGCGCGGCATCCTCCGAGGAGATCGCCTGGAAGACGTCGTTCGAGCCGGTGATCGCGCCGGCGATCTCGTGGTCGCGCGCAGACAGCGCGTTGAAGACGGTCCCGGTGTCGCGCACGAGCCCGGTCACGGCCTGCTGCTGGCGGTGGAGGATGTCGAGGATGTTCGAGGCGTCCGAGGCGAACGGCCCGAGGTTGCCGAGGGCGTCGTTCAGGTCGAGGCCGCGGCCCTTGATCGCGACCGCCGAGTTCTGCAGCCACTCCTGGAAGGCGGTCCGCGTCTGCTAGTCGAGGGCGTTGAAGATCTCGTCGATCTGGGTCGCCTGCTCGGTCTGAGAGACCCCGAGCGTGCCGCCCTCCGGGATCGCCTTGACGTCCTTGGACTCGGCGTCGGAGGCGTTCGCCGCGGCGCCGAGCGAGACCGGCGCCGGGTTGCCGTCGGGTTGGTGCCCGAGGTCAGCTCGATGTAGGTCTCGCCGAGGAGCGTCTTCTGGCGGAGGATCGCCCGGGCGTCGGTGGAGATCGGCGCGTACTGCGGATCGATCTCGATCGTGGCCTCGGTGGTGTCCTTGCCGTTGACCCGCTCCTGCGGCGGCGCGAGCTCGACGCTCTTCACCTTGCCGACGGAGACGCCGCCGATCCGGACGTCCGACTCCTGGGCGAGCTGGGTCGCCTCGGGGAAGTAGGCGGTGATCTTGTAGCCCTGGGGCTGCAGCGGGATCGGCCCGCCGAACGCCACCCAGAGGAAGAGGATCAGCCCGAAGCACGAGAGCGCGAACCCGACGGCGACGAGGATGCGGCCGAATGAGGGTGCCTGCTTCTGCATCAGCCACTCATCTCCGTCGATCACGCGTCGCAGAGCCCGCCTCCCGTTATCCGGTCCAGGCCGCTGATGACCGCGCCCGCGAGCGAGTTGCTCGCGAGGAGGTTCTGGATGTTGGCGCAGTTCGCCGTGAGGTAGATGCGCCGGAAGAGGCCGTTCGCGTCCTGGGAGTCGAAGACGAGGTTGCCGTTGTGCCCAAGCCAGGCGACCCAGTAGAGGTATCCCTCGTCGCGGCCGGGGCTGCCCGGCGGGTTGGCGCCGCCGGGGTTGTAGGCCGCCATGTTGCCGAGCTTGTTGATCTGGTGCGTCGACGGTGGTCAGCTTCGGCGTCGCCCCCGAGAGCTTGTTCGCCGCGTCGCGCAGCGGCGGGATGTCCGGCCGCGCGGCGCGGACCAGTGGCCGGATCCGGTTCTTGATCACGGGCGTGGCGGTGTTGGCGAGGTCCGTCAGCGAGGAGTTCAGCGAGGGGAGGTGGCGGGCGAACGGCCGCAGGTCGTTGAACGCGGAGCCGAGCGCGTTCGCGAACGGCGTGGTCGCGTCGAGGGCGCCGTGGAGCTTGGAGATCGCCCCCGGGAGCTCGGCCACCGCGCGCTGGACGTCCGGGTCCTGGACGGCGATCGCCGAGAGCGCCGAGTTCGACGCGTGACGAGCTGGTTGATGTCGCCGGAGTGCTGGCCGACCTCCTTGGTCAGGACGCTGAGGTTGTGAATCAGGTCGGCGAGGTTCTGGCGGCGCTCGGCGACGAGCTTCGAGACCCGCGCGACGTCGTGGTTCAGCGGCCCGACGCTGCCGAGCAGATTGCCGAGGTTCTTGGCCTGGCCGTTGAGGCCCTGGCCGGCGCCGACGAGCAGGACTCGCAGGTAGGCGCGGGTATCGCCGTCGAGGCCGGCGAGGACCTCGTCGAGGTTCACGTCGGGCGCGGTGTTGGCGAGCGGGATCGTGCCGCCCTCGGAGACGACGCCGTCGTCCGGCGCGCTCTTCTGGGGCGTTCCCGGGTCCATCTCGAAGAACATGTCCTTCAGGCCGGTCCGCGGCCGCATCAGGATCGTCGCGTTCTTGTAGATCGGCAGGTACTTGCGCTCGATCCCGAACGTCACCTGGGCGACGCCGCTGACGAGCTCGACCTTCTCGACCTCGCCGATCGGCACGCCGGCGACGTCGATCGTCTGGCCCTGGCCCGGGACGACCGCCTGCGCCGTCTGGAAGTCGGCCTTCAGCTCGAACGGCTTCTCCTCCAGGATCGGGATCCGCAGGCGCTGGTGCTGGAGGATCACGTAGCTCGTGAGCAGCGCGACGACGATCAGGACCACGACGGCGATGAAGTTGCGGAGGTTCTTGCGAATCGCGATGGCCATCAGCCGACCCGCCCTCTTCGTCTGACGCTCCCAAGCCGACCAGGCCTTAGCAACCAGCTTCGTGACCGCGTCCTTCTTGCCGTCCTTCTGAAGCGCCGGAACGTTCGAGATCTTGGACAGGAACTGCTGGTCCGCCGGCGTCTGCGATGGCGTGCCCGCCTTCGGCGAAGACGGAGCTGAGGAGATCCCGCCCGAGTTCAGGTTGGGCGGCTCCTGCGTCTCGCAGGGCACGTCCGGCCGGTATGGCGGCTTCGCCGAGGAGGCGACCGCCGGGCGGCCCCCGTTCAGGCCCAGCGCGGTGTTGAGCCCGAAGAGCGTGTTGCCCGTCTCGGAGTCGGTCGTCTGGATCATGTCCGGTCCGCTCGGCGCCCTCGCACCCGCACGTACTCGCCGTTGGCGTCGCCGGTGCGGCTCTCGCCCGCGATCCCCTCGAGCCCGTACGCCGTCTCCTGGTAGATCTTCGGCGAGGGGAAGTCCGGGTCGTTCACGTTGGAGTTCGACCACGGGATGATCACCTGGTTGAAGCAGCTCGAGAGCGCACGGGTCTGCTGCGAGGAACGGGATCGTTCGCTTCGTCAGCTTCGTCAGGTCCGGAATCGCCGGCCGCAGGTCGTGGGTGAGGCCGCGGAGCTCGGCCTTGGACACGAGCCCGCGGAGCTGATGCAGGAGCGGCGTCGCGGCGTCGAGGGTCGACGGCGTCGAGCGCACTCCCGGCAGCGCCTCGACCGAGAACGCGCGCACCGGCGGGAACGAGTTGTTGAGCGCGGTCAGCGCGGGCTTCGCCGCGTCGAGGACGCCGGGTAGCTCCGAGACGCCCTTGGCGAGCGCGGTGTCCTGAGCGGCGAACGAGCCGGTGACGATCCGGAAGTTGGTGACGAGGCTCTTCAGGGCCGCCTCGTTGTGGTCGAGCGCCGCGACCGTGGAGTCGAGGTTCTTGACGAGGTTCGAGAGGTCGTGCGGCTCGGTGCCGAGCAGCGCCGCGTTGACCAGCGAGCCGTACTTGAAGGCGGGGCCGGAGCTCGCGTAGAGCTCGCGGAAGCCGTTGGCGCCGCCGTACTTGATGAAGGCGTCGCCGAGCTCGTGCAGGAAGATCTGGAGGTTGGCCCGCACGTCGGACTGCAGCGTCGAGAGCACCTGGTCGAGCTGGACCGAGACGGCGGTCTGGCTCTCCGGGAACGTGTAGCCGTCGTCGATGTCGGCTGACTCCGGGCGTTCCCGGGTGCAGGTCGACGAAGAGGTTGCCCTCGAGGAAGAGGCGGGGACGCAGCTTCATCGTCGCGTCCTGGTGGAGCGGCAGGCCGCTGTCGGTGATCTCCATGTCGACCACGGTCGCCTGCTGGCCGTTCGGGCTTGCCCTTGGCGTCGCTCGTGGCGGCGGCGTAGCCGGGGTCGCTGGAGGTGAGGTGCTCGACGCTCGTGACCTTGCCGACGTTGACGCCTGCGATCCGCACCGGGGAGTTGATGTTGATGTTCTGCGAGGTCGTGAACACGGCGTGGACCGTGAACGTGTGCGACCAGGGAAGCTTCTTCGTGTAGGCGAGGAACGACGCGGCCGAGATGACGACCACGAGGATCAGGCCAACTGCCCAGTTCGGAAGCTTCTTGCGGGCGCGGTGGGTTCTCATGGCAGGTGCGACTGGATTCGGGTGTCCTTCTGGATCTGCGTGCCGTTCTGAAGCAGAACGCATCCGAGACACCACGGCTACCGGGGATGTCCGCGATACCCTCGGCGGGGTTGCTCTTCGGCTGGCCGGGGATGCGGTTCTGGCCGTAGTAGTAGCCGGTCTGCCCGGGCTGGCAGTCCGGCGTGGCGCCGCCGTTGGCGTCGCGCGTGAACGGCTGGCCGGTCGGGCCGTACGGGTGGCCCTCGAGGATCGGCGAGCTGAACGGCGCGAACTTGCCCGGGGCCGAGGAGGCGCTGCCGAGGCGGCCGTTGGACTGGATCCCCGAGTAGCCGCCGAGTCCGGATTGCGCCTGGCCGGGCTGAGGGATCTCGGTTGAGCCAAGGAGGACCTTGCCCTCACCGAGGGGGACGCCGAGCGCGCTCTGGCGGAAGCTGAAGCCCGTATGGTCGCGGTCGGAAAGGCCGTTCGGGAGCATCGTGAAGAAGTAGTTCCAGTAATTGCACTCGGTCTGCGCCGGGACGACCCAGTTCGCGAGCGGCTTCGCCGGTGTCGAACGTCTCCTTCAGGCGCTGCAGCGAGATCTTGGTCGACGGCTGCTGGACCAGCGCCTTCAGCTGCTCGAAGACGTCGCCGAGCTTGGCGTTGATGGGCGGCGTGCGCTCGAGCGTCGGCGTGCCCACGTGGATCGCGTCGAGGAGGTCCGGCAGTGCCACCCGGAGCTGCTGGACCCCGGGACGCAGCCGCGTCGAGAGCTCGGCGAAGTCCGCCAGGAACGGCCGCTGGCGGGCGAGGATCGCCGGGCCCTGCTCGAGCAGCGGCCGCGCGGTCGAGATCGAGTCCTCGAGCGCCTGCGGGTCGGCGGAGAACGCGGCGAAGGTGTTGGCGCCGTTCGTGAAGAGCTGCGACTGCTGGAGGGCGACGGGCGCGACGATCGACGAGAGCCGCCCTGAGGCCGAGATGAAGCGCGCCAGCCCGGTTCCGGGGTTGGCCAGGTTCTTCGCGACCGGCTTCAGGTTCTGAAACAGCGGGGCGAGGCGGTCGATGGCCTCGTTCAGCGAGGCGCCGCGGGCGGCGAAGGCGTCACCGAAGCCGATCAGGTCCTGGCGGCCGGCGTTGCGGGTCTTCTGGTCGAAGGTGTCGGCGATCGCGTCGAACTCGGTCTGCTGCTGGAAGCAGCCGTCCTTGGAGCTCTTCGGCTCGCTCGCCGTAGAACTTCGACTGTTCGACCGGCAGCGGGCATGCGTTTGAGCCCGAGCCGTCGTTGAGGCCGTTGAAGGTGAAGCCGTCCGGGGCCATCTTGCGGGCTCTGCCGCGGACGATCTCGATGTACTTGAGGCCGAACGTCGACTTGTAGCGGACCCGGAAGATCGAGTCCTCCGGCAGCGGCTCGGCGGTCTTGTCGAGCTTCAGGTTGAGCTGGGCGGCGACGCAGCAGGTGTCGTTGGCAGACCCCGAGGTGTCGCTCACGTTCGTCTGCGCGGCCTCGCCGCCCGGAGTCGTGCGGATCGGCGTCGACCGACTCGACCACGCCGACCCGGGTGCCGCCGATCCGTACCTCGTTCGCCTTGATCACCCGGGCGCCGTTGGGGATGTCGACGGAGACCCGATAGACGGGGACGAAGGGAGCCCGTTGTTGGCGTTGTAGGCGAGGAAGACGGCGACGACGACGACGAGCGTCGTGATCGCGCCCACCATCGTCGGCGAGGATGCGAATGCTTGTAGCGGGCTCTGGCGGCGCATCAGTTCGAGAAGATGAAGTTGAGGAGGTCATTGGCGGCCTGCTGCTCGCTGCCCGCCGGCCCGCCGGGCCCGCCGGCGCCCTGGCGCAGCCGCCTGATCTGGCGCTCGACGTCACCCGCCGTCGCGCCGTTGCCGAGCCCGAGGAGGTCACGAAGGCGGTTGACGCCGCCCGTCGCCGGCGAGAGCGGGCCCGCCGGACCTCCGCCGGACTGCGTCTGGGGCTGGGCGGCCGACCCGGCGCCGCTGGCGCCGCCCGATCCGTTCGCGCCGGGCGTGCCGCTGCTCGTGCCCGAGGCCCCGGCCGTCGCCGGGTTGCCGACCGGAGTGCCGCTGGTGGCCTTCGCCTTGCTGCCGGGGTCGCAGACCGCGCGGACCGCCGCGTTGTCCGGGCTGATCCCGTCCGAGCAGACGGACTTGTCGTACGGCGGCAGGCCGAGGTCCTCGTTGATGCCGGGCTGGTTCGGCCCGAGCCAGGACACGCAGGGGGCGATCTTGTTGAAGTTGGTGGTCACGCCGCCGTCCGCCGAGGGGACTCCCGGCTTGCCGGTGGTCTCATCGTGCCCGGTCGAGAAGTTTCCGCACGGGCCGGTCTGGACGTCGTAGAGCGTGAAGTGCAGCATGTGGCCGATGGCGTCGAACGAGTTGAGGGCCCCGGCCTGGTAGTAGGCGTAGTTGAGAAGGCCCTCCATCCCGGTGTAGCCGGTCGGGGCCTTGCGGCCGGTGGAGTAGCACGGCTTCGACTTGTTGTTGCAGGTCTTCGCGGCGCGCGCGTCGACGTCGACGGCGCGCTTCGGAGTCGCGATGTCGAGGAGGAACTTGGAGAGCGTGTCCGCGACCGGCCGGGCGTTCTGCGCGGCGGCACGGAGCGCCTGGATCTCGTCGCGGCCCTGGGTCAGCGCCTGGCGGCCCGGGATCGCAGCCTGTCCGAGGCCGACGAGAGACGTCTTGGTCGCGCTGTTAAAGGCGGGCAGCTTGAGCGCGAGGTTGTTGAGCTGCGGTGCCGCGGCGCCGAGATCCTGCAGCAGCGGGGTCGACGCGCGTGCCGTCGCCGCCAGCTGGTCGGAGGTCGGGCCGAGCTCGTGGAGGAAGTCGTCGAGGCGGTTGAAGTCCGCCGAGAGGTCGTCGCGCCGCGCCGCCGAGGCCGCCGCGGTGTCGCGGGCCTCCTGGATGAACCGCACGACGTCCGCCTTGTTGCTGGCGAGCTGGCTGAAGATGCGGTCGGAGTTGACGTTGATGTCGCGCAGCGTCGTGTTCTGCTTGGCGAGGATGTCGAGGACCTTGCGCAGCTCGAGCAGCGCCGGCGAGCCGAGCCGAATCGCCTGGTTCAGGTCGTGGGCGTTGCCGGCGAGAGCGGTGCCGAACTCGTTGATCAGCAGGGTCAGCCGGTCGCGGTAGGACTCGCGCAGCGAGTCCGCGACTTGGTCGGGCTGCACGGTCTGCCTCACCTGGCTGGCGGGGATCTCGCCCCCGTCGGCCAGCGGCGGCCCCTTCGGCGAGCAGTCGATGAAGTACTCGGCGATCAGCGACTGGGGCTCGGAGGCGCAGGTCGTGTCCTTGCCGAGGACCGCGAGCGGCCCCGAGAGGTCGACGGTGACGACCGCGCGCTTCTTCGCGTCGATGTCGAGGTCCGAGACCGATCCCGCGTTGACGCCGCCGACGCGGACGTCGGAGCCGTTCACCAGCCCGAACGCGTCGTACATCTCGATCTTGTACGTGTGCGAGTCGTCGGCGCCGGCCAGGCTGGTGACCCACCAGGCGACGGCGGCCACGAGCAGCGTCAATGTGATCGCGATCCGCCTCATGGCCCCGTCGGCACCTCCTTCGGGTTGCACCCGCCGGGGCCGGCGGTGAGGTTGCCGCCGTCCGTGAACGGAGTCGAGCCGTCGCCACGGTCGCGCTCGAGCGCGCCCGCGCACCGCTCGGTCTGACCGGTGGTGAGCGCGGCGGGCGTGACGGAGCCGGACGGGCCGGCCGGGCACACGGGCAGCTCGGGCAGGATGCCGCAGGGATCGGTGGAGGTGAGGCTCGGGATGATCGGGATCCCGGCGTCGGAGACGGAGAACGCGTTGACAGTGGTTCCGATGCGGCCGATCCCGCCGTTGGCGTCGACGACGCCCGACGTGCCGAAGTCGTTGAACCAGCCGACGAGCTCAGGCGTGTAAGGCCGGAAGAACGAAAGCGCCGGCAGGCCGTTCTGCAGGGCGCAGGTCGACTCCCCCAGCGCGCCCTGTGTGAAGTTGTTGTCCGCGGCCGCCCGGTAGTCCGTGGACGGGTTGCTGCCGCAGTTGGGCGAGCCGGTGCCGACGCCGGCCTTGGCCAGCGGGACGGCGTCGCGGGTGAGCTCGGTCAGGTCGTTCTGCGCACCCGGGCGGTTGACGATCTGGTCGAGGTCGCGGATCGTCGGCACCGCGTCGCGCGCCGCCGCCCGGAAGTTGGCGAAGAACGGCCCGAGGCGGTCGGCGACCGGCTTCGAGGCGTTGACGAGCGGATCGAGGTCGTCGAGCGCCGCGCGGAGGTTCACGAACGTGGTGTCCGCCTGGCGCATGAACGGCGGCAGCTTGGCGATGGTGTCGGCCAGGGCCACCTTCTGCGACGAGAGCGCGCCCATCATCACGTCGAGGTTGTGGGTGAGCGCGGTGAGGTCGGGGGCGCGCTCCGCGAGGGCGCCGGAGAGGTGGGAGGTGTCGACCAGAAGGCGCTCGAAGGCGGGCGTGTCGAGCGTCAGCTCGCCGAAGACGCGCCGCGAGGTCGAGAGGAACGGGTTGGCGTAGTGGAAGCCACGGTTGGCCTGCTTGGACACGCCCGAGTAGGAGATGTTGAAGCCCTGGATGACGTGCTTGAAGTCGTTGATGGTCTTCGGCGAGAGCGTGTTGAAGATCTGGTCGAGGTCGACCTCCGAGGTGGTCTGCGGGAGCTGGATGCTGCCGCCGTCGGGAATCTCGGGCGCCTTCGTGTTCGACGGCGGCAGCGTCAGGCTCACCTGGCGCCCGGCGACCGAGGACAGCGACGTGGAGCGGATCTGGGCGGTGGTGCCCTCCTTCAGCGGGGCGTAGTCGGAGTCGACCGAGAACTTGACGAGCGCGTCACCGTGGTCGCCGAGCGAGATCTCCTCGACCGAGCCGACCGGGGCGCCGCCGATGACGATCTGGTTGCCCTTGACGAGCTGCGAGGCGTTCTGAAAGTCCGCGGTGACGGTGTAGTCGCTGCCGCTCTGAAAGAGGACGAAGCCGAGGGCGACGACGCCCGCCGCCAGGGCGACGATCGCCACGACTCGGCCAAGCCCGCTCCGCGTTCTCAATGTGCTCCGTCCCCGGACATTCCCCGTACCGGCGCGCACGCGCGCGTACCAGGCGAAATTACCATCAGGCAGGAACTGCTGTCAAAGGACAAGCGGGCACGAATACCCTTGTTCCATGCGGTTTCCCGGGTTCCCGCGTTGAGTTGGTGTTAAGAAGCCCGGAACCTCGCGACTCAGCGGTGCGTGGCGGTGCCGAACCCGCCCTGGCGGACCACAGGAGCCACCGCCGCGGGCTGGAAGGAGGCGGCTCGGTTGTAGACCTCGTAGAGCAGCGACGAGGCGGCCGCGCGGGTTGAGCAGGAGCGCTGGAAGAGCGAGTACGCGGCGCTCTCGGAGAGGGTGGCGCCGCGGCTCTCCGGGTCGGGGGCCGTGGCCGCGACTCCGAGCGCGGCGATGATGCCGAGCCGCCGCTCGCGCGACGCATCGCGCCAGTCGGCACAGGTCGACGTGCCGAGGAACGCGGTGCCGCGCAGGGCGGAGCTGACGAGCGGCGCCTCGCGCCAGGCGAGGCCGGCGAGGACCGCCGCGGCGAGCACGGCGGCGCCGATCCGCAGGAGGCGCCAGCGCCGCCACCCGCTCGCCAGGAGGCCGGGACGCGCGCGCGGCCGGCCCCACCCATCCGCCGCCGCACCCGTGAGCGCCTCGGGCGGCGGGGTCACGGGCGGCTCGCGTAGGCGGGGCAGCTGGCGGTGTCGCCGACGAGGCCGCAGAGCGGCGCGGTGAGCCTGGCGATCGCGACCATTCGTCGGCCTCGCTCGCGCAGGCGCCGGTTCTGGCGGGCCGCCGCTTTGGTACCGGGCCTTGCCGGGCGCACGTACCACTCGCAGGACGGATCGCCGGTGGCGGCCTGGGCGCAGTTCAGCAACACGGCCTCCTTGACCGGGTCCCCGGTGCCGCTGTTCGTCTGGGCACCGCAGTTCTCGGGCAGGAACCCGGGCACAGACATGTTCGGGGCCGGCGCGCGCTGCGGGTCGCCGGTCCAGCTCGAGCCCTTGCCGTCCGGGCCGCGGTTGTTGAACCAGCAGTTGCCGGTGTCACCTGGGAACTCGTCCCACCAGAAGTCGACCCCGTTCGGCTTCTGCCTGCCGCCGGGCGTACGGCCCATCGTGTTGTCGTAGAACTCGTTGTCGTACGAGGTGGAGCTCGCGTTCTGAGCCGTGCAGGTCTGGGTTCCGGGCGGGCAGCTGATGGCGTCGGGCACCGCGAGCAGCATCGTCCCGCGCCGCCAGTTGTCGTAGATCCGGTTGTCGCGGACCTTGTCGACGTTGCCGCCGGCGATCAGGATGCCGACGCCGATCGGCACCCCCACCGACGACTCGACGTCCGAGCCGGGCGCGTAGTCGTCGAAGTTGTTGGAGAAGATCCGGTTCTTCTCGAAGACCGCCCCGCTCTGCGGGAAGCCCGGGTGGCCGCCGGCGAAGAATGAGTCCGTCGCGATGCCGGCGGTGTTGCCGTAGAAGTTGTTGTGGACGACGTGCGTCGCGTTGCCCATGGTCCCCGAGTAGCCGAGGTTGTTGTGGTGGAGGTCGCAGCGCGTGATCTTCTGGTTCAGGCGCCGCGTCGGGTAGAAGGACGTGTCGCGGGTGTCCGGCGCGTTCGGGGCGGTGTCGTCGTCCGTCTCAGGCGCGCCACCTGGGTACACAGCGGAGTCGCCGTTGCCCACCGCGTCGCAGTTCTCGGTCAGCCCGTGGTCGCTCGCGAACATCAGGGCCCCGTACTCGCCGGCGTAGTAGAAGTGCACCCTGTCGAGCAGGTAGCCGTCGGTCTCGAGGACGTAGACGTCGTGCTCCTTGGCGTGGCGGACGGTGACGTTCCTGAGCACGAAGCCGTCGGCCCGGTCGGCCTTGAGCGCGACATCCTTCTTCGAGCCGACGCCGCTTGGGCCGCCGTTGCCCGCTGACTTGCGGCCCGAGTCGATGACCGTGGCGGCGGGATCCGGCACGCTGCCCTCGATCTGAAGGTTGCAGCGGATGCAGGGCCCGAGGTCCGGGATGCCGTGCCGGTCCAGCTGCGGAGGCGGGGGCGCGCCCTTACCCGGCCTGCGCCCGAGCACGTTGATCAACGCCTGGTCGTTCGGGCATTGGTACTGGTAGCGGTAGGAGAGGCCGACCGCGCCGCCGCCGCTGAAGTCCGTGTCAGTGAGGTACTTCTGACAGGCGGGGTCCTGTGTGGGTTGCTTGCGCGCGTGCGGCTCCGTGTAGACCCCCGGCATGACGACCACGCGATCGTCGTTGCGCGAGTCGAAGACCGCCGCCTGGATCGAGTGATAGGCGCAGCGGCGCGCGAAGCGGCGGTTCAGGCTGTCGACCCGGCGCGCCCGGGACGCCGAGATCCGCTCCCGCTTCGCCATCGGGCGCACCTCTATCCCCTTGAGCCGGGCGTGCCTCACGCTGTCGAGCGCCCGGGCGAGCGAGCCCCGCGTGCAGACCACGCGGGTGGTCCCCGGCTTCGAGCCGTCGAGTGCGGATGCGAGCGACCGTGCCTTGGGAACGGCGCCCCCAGCGGACGGGGAGACCGAACGGTCAGGGCGCGGGTCCGGCCAGTAGGCGGGGCGCTCGATGTGGGCGGCGGCGCTCGCGGTCAGCCAGAGAGCCGTCGCGAGCGTCATCGCCGCGGCCAGCGATAGCCGCGCCCCGCGCGCTCCCTCGTCTCTACGGACGCCCTCCATAGACGGCTCGAACCTACCACCGGGGCCGCGGGGCGTGCGCCGATCAGTCCAGGGTCATCTTGGTGCTGTCGGGCGCGCCGAAGGCAACCGTGGTTGCCGCCTTGACGGCGGCCTTGGAGCGCCCCGCGAGTGCCCTGCGCCCCGCCTTCGGAAGCTTCAGCGCGACGGAGGCCGTGCCGCCGGCGCCGACCTCGACGTTGTTTCGGTGCCCGAGCTCCTTGCCGGCGAGGCTCGCCACGACGTCGGCCACCCCGTCCGAGCCGGAGTTCCTGAGTTTGACCTTGAGCGCACCCGACTTCCGGACCTGCTTCAGCTTCGCGCTGGTGATCTTCACGCTGACGGCGGGCCTCGGAAGCGGCGTCCCGGCGCCGGTGACCGTGAGCCTGCCGGTCATCTCGGGGTGGATCGTGCAGTAGAAGTCGTACGTGCCGGCGTTCAGGTACTGGACGCCCTCGACCGGCCTCGTGGTCGGGCCGACGAAGGTCGGGGTGTTGAAGAGCGCCTCGCCGTCGGGCCCGGCGGTGAGCGCGACGACGTTGTGCGGCGCCTGCTCGGCGTTGTCGTAGTCCAGGGTCCCGCCCTGCGGGATCGAAACGTCAGCCGGCTCGTAGATGTTGCCGGTCGTCGAGACGACGGTCGAGTCCGCCGCCAGCGCCGGAGCGCAGAGGCACGCGAACCCGGCCGCGCAGGCCAGTGCGCCTACTCGCCGAAGCGCTTGGCCACCTCGCCCCAGTTCACGACGTTCCAGAACGCGTCGATGTAGTCCGGGCGCTTGTTCTGGTACTTCAGGTAGTAGGCGTGCTCCCAGACGTCCACGCCGAGCAGCGGCGTCTTGCCCTCGGAGATCGGGGAATCCTGGTTCGCGGTCGACATGACGTCGATCTCGGAGCCGTCCTTGACCAGCCAGGCCCAGCCGGAGCCGAACCGGTTGATGCCCGCGTTCTTGAGCTCCTCCTTGAAGGCGTCGAAGCAGCCGAACTTCGCGTTGATCGCCTCGGCGAGCGCGCCCGAGGGCTCGCCGCCGCCGTCGGGGCTCATGATCTGCCAGAAGAAGCTGTGGTTGGAGTGGCCGCCGGCGTTGTTGCGCACGGGGCCGCGCTTCTCGTCGGGGAGCTGGTCGAGGCTGCGCAGCACGTCGTCGACATCCGCGTCGGCGAGATCGGTGCCCTCGAGGGCGGCGTTCGCCTTGTCCACGTAGGCCTGGTGATGCTTGTCGTGGTGGATGCGCATCGTCTGCTCGTCGATGTGCGGCTCGAGCGCGCCGTAGTCGTAGGGAAGGTCGGGAACCTCGAAGGCCATCGGTTCTCCTTTTTCTCAGCTGTAGGGCTTCCCGCCTACCTTATCCACGCGGTTCGTCGCCCTGGGCCCTTAACCCAGGGCGCTGCGAAAGCCCTGGCGCCAGCTCGGCGTGCGCGGGCTGCCAGGCGAGCTCGCGCTTGGCCTTGGCGTTCGCGGCGCCGCGCAGGCCGGTGGCGAAGCCGGCGATCGCGCGTCCCGGCGACGAGCCGCACGAGAAGCCGGCACCCGGCGCGGCGGCTTGGCGCCCACGGCGGCGGCGTAGACGGGCATCCACTCGCGCACCGGGGCGGGCTCGTCGTCGATGACGTTGTAGATCCCCGGAGCGCCGCGCTCGACGGCCGCGACGGTCGCCGCGGCGGCGTCGTCGACGTGGATGAACGAGAAGGTCCCGTCGCCGCCACCGACGATCGGGAAGCGGCGCTTGCGGACCTCCTCGGCCTGGAATCCGTCGCGGCGGTAGGAGCTGCCCGGGCCGTAGAAGAAGCCGTAGCGCAGGACCAGCCCCTCCATCCCTCGGCGCTCGAGGACCTGGCGCTCGAGGTCCATGGTCGCGTCGAGCGCGGTCCGAACTCGCCCGCCGCGTCGCGCATCGTCGGCGCGTCCTCGTCCTTCACCCAGTCGCCCTGCGGCGCGTAGACGAAGGCGATGCTCTGGGCGACGAGACGGCGCGCGCCCGCGGCCTGCGCGGCGGCGACGAGGTTGGCGGTGCCCTCGCGGCGGATTCGCGGCGGTCGCCTCGTAGACGCCCTTCTGGCGCGGGTCGAGGCTCTCGGGCAGCGCGGTCAGCTCGTGGACGACGACCTCCGGCTTGGCCGCGGTGACCACCTCGTCGGTAGCGCCTCGGCGTCGAGCGCGTCGCAGACCACGGCGTGGCGCCCGCCGCGCGTGATCTCCCCCACGCGATCCTCCGCCGGGTCGTGCCCGTGACCTCGTGCCCCGCCGCCACGAGCGCCGGCACCAGCGGCCGGCCGACGCTCCGCTCGCTCCTGCCAGGAAGACTCCATGCGACCCGGTCCTTACCCGTCGGCGAGTAATCACCAGGCGGTGCGCACCAGCATCTCGACGAACGCCGCGAACAGCGCGGCGCCGGCGAGCCAGGCCCGCCGGTTGCCCGGGGCTCTGCGGGCAAGCCGGCAGGCGGCCAGCATCACGAACGGCGCGAAGGGCAGCCAGATGCGCTCCACCTCGCCCTTGGCCTTGCCCGGTCAGGTCGGCGATCGCGATCGTCGCCGAGCGCGGCCCCCACGAGGAGCCAGGCGCGCCGCGCTCGCGAAGGCCGGCGAGGCCGGCGCACACCGCCGGGCCGAGGGCGACGGCGAACGCCGCGAGGTCGGCGACGAGGAAGTAGCCGTAGGGCCTGGTCGCGGCGATGCCGATGTTGTGCGCGTCGATCGACGCGCGGTAGCCGTCGAGCCACCAGAACCCGGCCAGCGCGAATGCCGGCGAGGACGACCGCCGGGCCGATGCAGCGCGACCAGCATCGGTCGCAGCGCGCCGCCGCGCCGCGGCGACGCTCGCGGGGATGATCCACATCAGCACCAGCCCGTAGGAGAGCATCAGCCCAAGCCCAGCAGCAGGCCGCCGGCCAGCGCCAGCGCGTCGGCGCGCCTGCCCTCCCGGCCGGTCGCGAGGATCACCAGCGCCGCGCCCCAGCAGCAGACGCCGGCGTAGAACGCGTCGGCCGAGGTCTCGATCCAGATGGCCGCGGGCGCCAGCACGAGGAACGGCGCCGCCGCGCGGGCACGCTCCGAGCCCATCACCTCGCGCGCGGCGACCAGGGCGGCCGGGCACCGCGGCGGCGCCCCCGCTGACCATCAGGAGGCCGGCCGGCACGCGCCCCCGGCCCGATCCGGTCCATGCCCCAGAGCGTCAGGAGCATTCCCGGCGGGTGCGTGCGCACGTGGTTGACGTAGGCGCCGATGTGTGCATGAAGCCCGTCGAAGAGCTGCCCGGGCGAGCCCACGAGCGGAACGTCGCGCAGGAACTCGTCGGGCTTCAGGACGGGGACGGTGAGCCAGTAGCCGCCGTCGAGGAGGTCGAGCGCGCCCGCCCAGATCCAGGCACCCGCGAACGACGCGAACAGCAGCATGCCCCAGCCCAGCTCGCGCGCAGTCGGCGGCGCCGGCCCGGCGACGATCGCCACCGGCGACCGCGAGCGTGATCGAGCGCCTCGGGCTGAAGCCCGGGTCGAAGCGCCCGGACAGCGGCGGCGCGCCGAGCAGGATCGGGCGACCCGGTCGTTCAGCGCCTGGCCCCAGCCGAAGCCGACGCCGATCGAGCCGGCCCCAGGCTCCGAGGGCGAGCGCCGCGCGCCGGCCGGCAGGCCGGCCGCGCCTCGAGAACCGTCGCGCGCGGGCCTCCATGCGCCGAGAAGTTAGACGATGACGCCTAGCCTGGGAAGCGCGAACGTTGGTGCGTCGGCTTGCCGCTCGCGATGCGGCCGCGCTCGGTGTTGGCGACCTGGTCGAAGAACCGGGTGTTGCGTCCGCGGCGCATGAACGCGGGAGCAAGCGGGCGCGGCGCCCGCAGGCCGCGACGGCCAGGCGGAAGGCGAGCGCGTCGGCCGGCGTGAACCGCAGCCCGTACATGCGCCGCACGCGAGACGGCAGCGCGCCCGAGCATGACGATGTTGTGCACACGCATCGCCGGAGTGTTCAGGGCCGGGACCGGGATCTCGAAGAGGATCGCGCGGCCGGTGCCCGGGCCTCCTCGGTGAGGTGCGCCGCGGGCGAGCGCGAGGCGGGCGTCGAAGTACTCCTCGAACTCGGCCCAGGACCGCCGGCGCCACCTCGCGCGGCATCCCGAAGAGCTCGCCGAAGCGACGTAGTCCGCCCAGAGCTCATCGCGCTCGGCGGCGTCCAGGTGGCCGATGAAGAGCTCGTAGAAGACCTTCGCCGAGTCCGCGATCACCGCGACGGTCCATAGCATCAGCTCGGGATCGAAGGCCGAGTACGGCGTGCCGGCCGGGGAGCTCCCGGCGTCGCTCGGGAAGCTCGCCGCTTGACGGCATCGTGCATCGCCGCGCACGATCCGCAGGACCGCGTCGGCCTCCGCCCGCGAGCCGAAGAAGATCGTCTCGAACATCTTGCCCGTGCGGCGCCAGGCGTGCGAAGGGGCGCTCGGGCTGCCGGGTGTGCAGCCGGGTGCCGACGAAGTTGAGCGGCGCGATGGCGCCAACCGCCAGCGCTCGCTGCCCGTAGAGGAGTCCGACCGCGCGCTCGGATGGACCCGCCGAAGCATCGAGCCGGGCGGGAAGTAGCCGTCGGCGGCACTCGCCACGTGAGGAATCCTAGGGCGCGGCGGCGATAGGTTTGCCGCATGGCGCCCCGGACCACCCTCGAGGGACGTTCGTTCCCTGGA
The DNA here is from genome assembly GCA_963740625.1 of uncultured Actinomycetes bacterium. Taxonomy (GTDB): domain Bacteria; phylum Actinomycetota; class Thermoleophilia; order Solirubrobacterales; family 70-9; genus JAWVFM01. The sequence continues at coordinate 103,731 of CAVUEV010000003.1, read as the reverse complement.
CACCGTGCGGAGGTGCGCGACGGCGTCGAGCTCGCCTATGTCCGCATCGGCGAGGGCGGCTACCCGCTGCTTCTCGTCCACGGCTGGCCGGAGACGATGCGGATCTGGTGGCGGAACATCGCGCCGCTCGCCGACGCCGGCTTCGAGGTCATCGTCCCCGACCTGCGTGGTTTCGGCGACTCGGGCCTCGCGCCCGACGGCTTCTACGACCTGGCGGCCCACGCGCGGGACCTTCACGGGCTCGTCGCCGACGTGCTCGGCCACGAGCGCTGCGCCGCGGCCGGGGGCGACCTCGGCGGGGGCGTCATCCAGGACCTCGGCCTGCGCTTCGAGGGGTTCGTCGAGCGCCAGGTTCTCTTCAACTCGGTCCTTCCGGTCCTGCCCGAGGCCTACGCCGATGCCGGCATCCCGCCGGCGCCGCAGCCCATCCAGCGGATGGCAGGGGATTACTTCCTGCGCCAGGGCCGCGACTCCGATGCCCTCGCGGCCGAGCTCGACACCCCCGAGAAGCGCCGCCGCTACGTCGCCGGGTTCTACGGCCACCGCTTCTGGGCCGCGCCCGGAGCGTTCACGCCCGAGGAGGTCGACTTCATGACCGAGCCGTTCGCGGACGCCGAGAAGCTCCGCGCGGGCTGGGGCAACTACGAGAGCGCCCTGGGCAGCCGCGAGCTCTCCGAGCCGCCGCGATTCTTCGAGGTCAGCCCGGTCCCCACGCTGGCCCTCTACGGCCCCGACGACCACGTCATCTGGCGCGAGTTCGGAGACATGTGCGAGGTCGCCTTCTCGGAGCTCGTCGGCCCGTTCGTCGTGCCGCGCGCCGGCCACTTCCTCCAGTGGGAGCGCGCCGATCTGCTGAACAACGCGATCTCCTACTTCCTGGCCGACCTGCGCGACTGACGGCGCCGGGCTGTCCGCCCCGTCGCGGCGAGAGATATCGGGGCGACTGGATTTGAACCAGCGACCTCACCGACCCGAACGGTGCGCGCTACCAGGCTGCGCCACGCCCCGAGAGGTCGAATTGTCTCAGGAGACGGCGGTGATTGCCGCCTCGATGTCCTGCTCGGACGGCGAGTCGGTGAGCGTCTTCTGCCCACCCGGGCCGGCGACCACGACGGACGGGGCGTTGAACGGCAGGTGGAGATTGTCCCCAAGCGTGCCGTCCTCGTCGACGGCTGCGGTCGTCGCCGCCGAGTCCAGGTCGTCCTGCCACGGTCCGAACTCGAACTCCGGCAGCGCGTTGGCGATCTCGTTGAGGAAGTCCTGGGTGACCCGGGACGAGCGGATCGCATCCTGGTTTCGGAAGAAGAGGTCGAGGTACTGCCACTCGCGATCCTGGTCGGCCGCGGCCGCCGCCGCCTGCGCCGCCAGCGTCGTCTCGGCGCCGCCGAACGAGCGGTGGCGGAACTCGAAGCGGACACTCGATCCGCGCGCGTACTTGTCGATGAGCGGATCGATCGTGTTGATCTCGTAATCCGCGCACGGGGCGCATTGGAGGTCGTTGAAGACGCTGACCGAGACCGGTGCGTCGGGGTTGCCGAGCCCGCGCCCGTCCTGCCGCACTCCCCCGAGCAGCTGCTGGACAGCATCCCCGCCGGTGATCGTGATCGCCTTCGGGCCGCCCTCGCCGATCGAGAGCGAGACGATCGCCCAGCTCACCGCCGCCACGAGCAGGCCGAGGCCCACCCGGGGAACCCAAGGCGAGCGCATCAGCGATCGTTCGCGGAGCGCCTGATCACCCGGCAACTGCCTTGTAGTAGCGCACGGCGAGCCCGGTCAGGAGGGTCTCGAAGCCCTCCTCGATCGCGACACCGGCCTCCTGGGCGTAGGCCTCGAGGCCGCATTGCTCGATCTCCCCGCTGCGCGCCACCAGCTCGTCGACCAGGTCGGGATGCTCGTCGCAGAACAGCGCCCCGATCGAGTAGAGCTCGGTGTCCATGAGCGACTCGAGGAAAGTTCCCGTGCCTTCCTCGGCGCCCGGCGGGTGCGAGCTGGGTTCGGCCACGCAGCGCATCGTAGATGGCCGCAGACGTCTCGGTCCGCGGGGTCGCCGGCTCGAACGAACGTCCGGGATTCGCGCTCAGAAGCCCGGTATTTCCGGCAATTCTCGTTTGACATGTCCGGCTTTTGAGGTAAGACTTGAGGCGTCGACATCCTGAGGAGGCTTACTGCGTGCCGATCCACCTGACCCCCACCGAGCTGGCCGACGAAGTCAACATGAAGCGTCGGGAGGTCATCGCGAAGTGCATGGAGTGGGGAGTCCCGATCTTCAACGGCAGGATCGACAAGACCCTCTTCATTTCGAACCTTCAGAGCTTCACCGCCGGCGCGGCAAAGCGCCCTCAGGCCGTCGCCTGACCTCTAGCTGGGCAGCCAGCCCGGCGTCTCACTAGCTAGCCTTCGTCGTCGATGCGGCGGCGTGCGCCGCCGCGCCCACGACGCGAGGAGACGTATGCAGACGGCGACCGTCGAAGCGACGCCTGAGGCCGGCACGCGAGGTATCCGCTCGGCGACCGTCGCCGACCTGCTTCCGACTGCCGCCGCCGAGTACGCCGGCCGAGCGGCTCTCATGTTCAAGGACGGCTCGGGTCGGTGGGTCGAGCAGGACTACGCGGAGCTCGGCGCGGTCGTCCGCCGCTACGCGCTGGGCCTGATGGCGCTTGGCATCGAGCGCGGCGACCGCGTGGCCATCCTCGCCAACACGCGGGTCGAGTGGACATGGCTCGACTTCGCCGCGCTGACGGCCGGGGCCACCGTGGTGCCGATCTACCAGACGAACTCGCCGGAGGAGTGCCAGTACGTGCTCGAGAACTCCGACTCGGTCGCTGTCGTGGTCGAGGACTCCGAGCAGCTCGAGAAGATCCGCGCCGTCCGCGAGCGCTGCCCCAAGCTCGAGCACGTGGTGCTGATGACCGGCGGCGCCGGCGACGCGATCACGCTGGAGGAGCTGGGCGCCCGGGGAGAGGCGCTCTCCGCAGCCGACTGGGAAGCCCGCTACAGCTCGATCCAGCCGGACGACATCTGCACGTTCATCTACACGTCGGGCACAACCGGGCCGCCCAAGGGCTGCGTCATCTCGCACGGCAACTACCGTTCGATGCTCGACATGGTGCTCGACGCCGGGACGCTAGGCGATGACGAGCTCACCTACCTCTACCTGCCGCTCGCCCACTCGTTCGCGCTCCTCATCCAGTTCGGGACGTTCGCGCTCGGGGCAACGCTCGCCTACTGGGAGCGCGACCCCCTGAAGATCGTCCCCAACCTCGCCGAGGTCCGTCCGACCTACTTCCCGTCGGTCCCCCGCATCTTCGAGAAGATCTACACGACGGCCACGGCCGCGGTGGAGAAGGAGGGCGGCATGCGGAAGCTCGTCTTCGACTGGGCCATCCGGACCGGAGCCAGGGTTCGGGAGCTGGAGCGAGCGGGCCGCCGTCCGGGGTTCCTGCTGAGCCGCCGGTACCGGCTCGCCGACCGGCAGGTGCTCGCCAAGATCCGCGGGCTGTTCGGCGGGCGGATCAAGCTCGCGGTCACCGGAGCGGCTCCGATCAACCCCGACATCCTGCGCTTCTTCGACGCCGCGGGCGTGCTCATCCTCGAGGGCTGGGGCATGACCGAGACGTCGACGGCGGCGACGATCGCAACGCCTGAGGACTTCAGGTTCGGAACCGTCGGGCGCCCCTTCCCCGGCGTCGAGCTCAAGATCGCCGATGACGGCGAGATCCTCGTCAGGGGCCCCAACATCTTCCAGGGGTACCACAAGAACCCGGAGGCGACCGCGGAGACGCTCGTGGACGGCTGGCTTCACACCGGCGACATCGGCGAGCTCGACGCCGAGGGCTTCCTGCGGATCACAGGCCGCAAGAAGGACATCATCATCACCGCGGGGGGCAAGAACATCACGCCCGCAAACCTCGAGGCGGAGATCAAGCAGTCGCCGATGGTCTCCCAGTGCGTCGTGGTCGGCGACCGCCGGCCGTACCTCGTGGCGCTGGTCACGCTGGATCCCGAGGAGGCCGAGAAGCTCGCAGCCGAGCGCGGGGAGCCCACGGACGCCGACTCGCTGGCCACCAACCCGGCGATCCGCGAGGCGATCGAGGCGCACGTCGAGAAGATCAACCAGAAGTTCGCCCGGGTGGAGCAGGTGAAGAGGATCAAGATCCTCTCCCACGATCTCTCCCAGGAGGGCGGCGAGCTGACCCCGACGCTCAAGGTCAAGCGCAGCGTGGTCGCCGAGAAGTATTCGGCCGAGATCGAGGCGCTCTACGAGAAGTAGGGCGCGTGCTCAGCGGCCGACCGCCCGCTTCCAGGTCTCGAGGTAGGCCTCGGCCGAGCGAAAGAACAGCCGGAGCGCCTGCGAACCGCCGGGCGCGTTCTGCCGAATGTCGCCGAGGACGTCGGCGAAGAGTCCGTACTGGGCGACGCCATCCGTGTTCAGATCCCACGTGCGGCGACCGGTGCGTTCGCGGCGGAAGGTCACGCCGCCCAGCTTGAACGGGTAGGTCAGCGGGTCGCTCGCGGCGTCGGGGCGCGGGCCGGGCAGGGAAGAGAAGCCACCGGTGTCGGAGCCCAGCCCCACGCCGAAGTAGTGATTGCGGCTGCGGAACCGCCGCATGCGCAGGATGGCCTTCGCGAGCTTCGGGGCCGTGACGGGCGTGACCGACGCGTAGCCCCCGTTGGCGTAGAGGCTCCGCAGCTCCTTGCCGGTCCAGAGGCCGCCGGTGCCGGTGTGGCTCGAGACCAGCGGGTAGTGGCGCTTGGCGGCCATTCTCAGCACCGTGTCGCGGGCCTTCTCGCTGAGGTGATCGACCTCGATCAGCATGTGGTTGGCGATCAGCCGCCTGACGAGGTAGCGGCCGAGCTTCGTGAGACCGCGCGAGTTGCACTGGCGGCCAGCCGGATACACCGGGATCGGGATGCCGAGGAGCGGCGCCGTCTTGGGGAAGAAGTGCGCGAGGACCTGCTGCTCGGTCCGGTCGAGCGGCACGACCGTCTCGCCCTGCTTCGGGCTGGGGCACTTGCCGGTCTGGAAGTACTGCCCGGTCTCGAGGACGTTGAAGGCTCCGATGAACGCGCCCTTGTCGCCGCCCTCGAGCGCGGCGCCGGCGAACGCGTTGTTGACCCAGTGTGCGATGAACATGCCCCGGATCCCGAGCCGGCGGTAGAGCCTGATGCCGCTGTCGACGTTGGCGCGCGTGCAGCTCGAGGTGCCCTCGAACTCGCTGCAGTCGAACGGATCGGACGACTCCACGCCGATGATGACGGCGAGCTTGCCATGCTCCATCACCCGCCGCGCCTGCTCGGGCGAGTAGACCAGGCGGAACCACCCCTTTCCGGGTCCGCCGCTCTGGGCGTCGATGTAGTCCTGCAGTCGCCGGAGCTCATGGACCTCGCGCACGATCGTGTCTGTCTCGCCGCACGAGTGGCGCTTCATGGGCTCGATCCGGCACAGCGGCTCGTCCTCCACCGCCTGTGCGACCACGAGCCGCTCGCCGGCCATCCAGGCGCGCTGGAGCCACGCGTAGTAGGTCTGTTCGTGCGTGTTCGTGTCGTGGACGGGCCAGCCGGCAAACGTCGGCCAGCCGTGCAGGTCGTGTGTGCCGAACGGCAACCCGGTGCGCAGGAGGTTGCCGGTCACGTCGAGGCTCCCGTCGGGGCCGTGGTCCACGGCGTCGCGCCCGAGGGCGCGCGTGATTCCGAAGCGCGAGAACGGGCGCCCGCTGATCACCTTCCCGCCGGCGCGCTGGTCCGCGGTTATGTGCAGGTGCGAGTCCACGAAGCCCCGGACGGTGCCGTCCGGGCGCGTGCCTTGAGGTGGCCTGCCGCTGGCCCCGACCTTCGCCTCCGGGTAGGGCCGGCAGCCGGCGGCGGGAACGAACCGGAAGGCGGAGCCGCGGCGCGAGCCTGGGCTGACCACCCGGAGCGCGCCGTTCGGGCGCGTGGCCAGGTGGCCGCCGGCACGCGGGGAGCGGATCCTGAAGCTGCCTCCGCCGGCCTTCCTTGGCGCCCACTCGGCAGCCGCATCCGGGTGGGTCGCCCGGCCGACTCGTCTTCCGGGCGCCGCCGCGAGCATGCCGCGATCACTGTCATAGACGAGGTATGCCCCGAGCCTCGTCGGCTTCATGTAGAACGCCGCCGCCTGCGGCCTCGAGCCGTCGCTGAGATACCCGCCGTTCGCCTCGCGAACGAAGCGCCCCCGGGAACCGCTCGAGCGCAGGGCGAAGCAGTGGTTGGCGAGGCTGTAGCGACCGGGCACGGCCGGGCTGGGGGTCGCCTCCGAGTGGCTCGCGGCGACGAGTGCGCCGATGGCCGGGGCGGCGGCGATCGCCGCCGCGAGGCAGAGGCGGCTTGCCCGGCGCCCGCTCGAGCCTCAGCCCTCCGCCGCGGAGCGCTCCTCGGCCGATCCGCGGCCGCGCAGCAGCGTGGCCGTCGTCTGCTCGAGGACGCGACGCCAGGCGGACGTCTTCGAGCGCTCCCTCTCGACCCCCTCCAGCACGTGGCGGACGCGGCGCGCGGAAATCTCGATGCCGTGACGCTCGGCGATCGCGCGGTAGCGGTCGTAGTCGCGCGCCAGCTTCATCGTCACCGACTCGAACCCGTGCCTGGCGATCTCGAGACGCGCCTTGTAGTCCAGGATCGAGGTCCCGAACATGAGCTCGTCGTCGAGCTCCGGCTCGATGAGGATGATGTCGACCCCGGGATAGCGCTCCGACCAGATCTCCACGGAGCGGTGAAGGCGATCGTGAGAGAGCATCCGGAAGACCTGGTTGCCGATCCCGGTCAGGCCCATATCGGCAACTCGGCGGGCGCGCTCGCCGGCAACCGTCGGGATGTTCCGGCGAAAGTCGTTGATGTAGGGGACCAGCGGGTTGATGACGATGATGAACTTGGCGCCCCGCTCGACCGCGATGTCGACGTTGGTGGTCGAGCGGATGCCGCCGTCGATGAAGTCGCGGCCGTTGATCTCGACCGGCTCGTAGACCATCGGCAGCGCCCCGGACGCTGCCACCGCCTGCGAGATCGGGACGGCGGCCCACTCGCCCTCCCCGAGGACCACCCGCTCGGTGGTGTCGAGGTCGGTCGCCACGAGGTAGAGCTCGGGGTCGAGCATGCCGAAGTCGTCGGTGCGGTCCGGGTCGGAGAGGACCTCGTTCATGTAGTCCTGGATGCCGGAGCCCGAGTAGATGCCCGGCGGCAGACCGCCGGCGAGGCCCATGGCGAGGTCCATGACCGAGATGTCGCGGGCGTTCTCGACCAGCTCGCGCGCGAGGGCGGCGAGCTTGAAGGGGAACGTCAGCGACTTGCCGAGGAAGCCGCGATAGTTGGGCTTCAGCAGCACCGACAGGCTGATGTCGCGAATCGGCGACGGCAGCTGCGGGTTCAGGACCCGCATCATCTCCTCGGGCGTGACGCCGTTCGCGACGAGGCTGGCCACGAACGCCCCCGCGCTCGTGCCCACGTAGACGTCGAACTGGTTGATCGTGCGGTTGACCGCCAGCAGGTCGAGCGCGCGCAGCGCGCCGATCTCGTAGACCCCGCCCGTGAATCCGCCGCCGCCGAGGACCAGCGCGGTCTTCGAGCTTCCGCGGCGCGCCTTCCTGGCGCGGGTTGCCCGGGGCTCCGTTCCGGGGGCCTCGAGCTGGACGACCTTACCCATGAGCTTGGGAAATTATGGCAGGGGTCACCGACCACTCGGGCCGCTACCGTGCGCCCTGTGAGCCGGGCGGGACCCCCAATTGCGCTCGTTTTCGTTGCGCTCCTGCTGGCGCTGCCCGCCACCGGCGCGGCTGGCCCCGCCGGGCCGGATCGGCCATTCGCCACCCCCGCGGCCAAGCCGGGGACCGCCTACGCCGCGAAGTCCGGCCTGAGTGCCGCTCAGCTTCGCCGCAAGATCGGCGAGCAGGTCCACGCCCAGGGCGGCGTGAAGGGCGTCAAGGTGGTCGACCTCGATGCCGGCGGCGGCCGCACCCTCTACGACTCCTCCTCGGGACGGGCGCTGCTCCTCGCCTCGAACAGCAAGCTCTTCACCACGGCGGCCTTCCTCAGCCAGTTCGGGCCGGATCAGCGGTTCGCGACGCGGCTGTGGGCGCGCGGCCGGCAAGTCGGCGCCCATCGCGGCCGGCTCAAGGGCTCGCTCGCCCTGGTGGGCGCCGGTGATCCGGCGCTCGCCGCCGGCTCATACGCGCGCGAGCACGGGTTGCCCGTGACCCGGATCGGCCCCCTCGCCGCGGCGGTGAAGCACGCCGGCATCCGCCGCGTGGACGGCAGCATCAAGGCCGACCCCACGATCTTCGACTCGATGGGAATGCCGCGGGAGAGCGGCATCACTCCTGAGAACGAGCTGGGCACGCTGTCCGGGCTCGAGTACGACTCGGGCTTTGGCGGCAACGGCCTGCCGCTCCCGAGCCCCGCGAGGGCGGCCGGCGAGGCCCTTCTGAAGGTGCTGAGGCACGAGGGGGTGAAGGTGACCGGGAGGGTCAAGGTCGGCACCACGCCGACCAGCCTCCTGCACACGCGGCCCCTGGCGAAGGTCGAGTCGCCCGACACCGCCTCGCTGATCACGCAGGTGAACACGCCGAGCAACGACACCTGGGCGGAGATGCTGACCAAGCGGATCGCGGCAACCGGCAAGCGCCCGGGCACCACGGCCCGCGGCGTCAAGCGGATCGAGCGCTTCTCGCGCGGCATCGGCGTCCACGTCCACCTTCAGAACGGCTCCGGGCTCTCCCGCCGCAACCGCGCCTCGGCCGATGACGTGGTCGAGCTCCTTCGCCAGATGGATCGCTCACGGTACGCGCAGCCGTTCCGCCACTCGCTCGCCAAGCCGTGCCAGACCGGGACGGTGTCGGAGCGGATGTGCGGGTCCGCGGCCGAGCACAGCTGCAGGACCAAGACCGGCACCCTGCACGACGTGTCGGCGCTCTCGGGCTACTGCGAGACGGGGAAGCACCGGCTCGCGTTCTCGATCCTGATGAACGACGTCACGAACTTCGACGACGCCCATCATCACCAGGATCGGATCGCGGCCCTCGTGGCCCGCTACCGGCCCTAGATGGTTGATTCCTAATTGACGTGCCCACGGGGGCGGCGCAGGGCGAGCTGGGCGCCGCACGTGTCCCGAAGCCAATAGCTGTCTGCTATTGGCGAGGGCACGGGTGGCGATCCAGCGACGGCATGCGCCGTCATCCGCGGGTGCGTGAATTGGGATCAGCCATCTAGGCGACCAGCTCGCGAAGACCCGCCTCGTCGAGGACCTCGGTGCCGAGCTCCTCGGCCTTGGCGAGCTTCGACCCGGGGCTGTCCCCGGCGACCACGTAGTCGGTCTTCTTGGAGACGGAGCCGGTCACCTTGCCACCCGCCCGCTTGATCAGCTCGCTCGCCTCCTCGCGGGTCAGGTTCTCGAGCGTCCCCGTGAGCACGAACGTCTTGCCCTCGAGCCGGCCGCCGGAGGTGCGGCGCTCCGACTCGTCAAGCTCGAAGCGCAGGCCGCGCTCACGCAGGCGCTCGACCAGGCGCTGGGCGGACTCGTCGGCGAGCTCCTCCTGGATCTGAGCGGCGGTGATCGGCCCCACCCCTTCGACCTCCTCGATGGCCTCGGCGTCGGCGCTCATCAGCGCGTCCATCGTCCCGAAGTGCTCGGCAAGCGCCTGCGCGGTGACGTAGCCGATGCCCGGCAGCCCGAGGGCGAACAGGACGATCGAGAAGGGCTGCTTGCGGGACTCGTCGATCGCGGCGATGAGGTTGCGCGCGGAGGTCTCGCCGAACCCCTCCAGCTCGGCGAGCTGCTCCGCGGTGAGGTCGTAGACGTCCGCCTGGTCGGCGATCAGCCCCTCGTCGAGGAAGCGGTAGGCGAGCTTCTCCCCGAAGCCCTCGATGTCCATCACGCCCACGAAGTGCTTCACGAGCTGGAACGTCTGGCCGGGGCAGCCGCGGCGGTTCGGGCAGATCGTGAACACCGCCCCCTCGGGCTTCACCGTCGGGGTTCCGCAGGCAGGGCACTCCTTCGGCGGCCGCACCTTGCGAAGGCGCTTCCCCTTGCGCTTCTGAACCAGCGGCGAGATCACCTGGGGGATCACGTCGCCCGCCCGCGTCACCACCACCTCGTCGCCCTCGCGGACATCCTTGCGGGCCAGGTCCTCCTCGTTGTGGAGGGTCGCCTGGCTCACCGTCACGCCGCTGACGCGCACCGGCTCGAGCTGGGCGAACGGGACCATGTTGCCGACGCGGCCCACGTTCCAGACCACCTTCCTGAGCGTGGTCGTGGCCGTCATCGGCGGGAACTTCCAGGCGATCGCCCAGCGCGGTTCGCGGCCGACGACGCCGAGCTCGCGCCAGAGCGAGCGCTCGTTGATCTTCACGACGACGCCGTCGATCTCGTAGTCGAGGCGCTCCCGGCGCTCGTGCCACCAAAGGCAGCGCTCGACCACCGTCTCCACCCCCTGGTGGGTCTCGATCCCCGGCTCGACGGGAAAGCCGCGCTCGCGCAGCCACTCGAGCTCGTCTCTGTGGGTCCGGTGCTCGACCCCGCGGCGCGCGCCGACCCCGTACGCCCACAGCGCCAGCGGGCGCGACGCGGTCACCGACGGATCGAGCATGCGCAGGGTGCCCGCCGCGGCGTTCCGCGGGTTGGCGAAGGCGGCCTCGCCCGCGGCGGCGCGCGCCTCGTTGAACTCCTCGAAGGCCTTGCGCGGCCAGTAGATCTCACCCCGGACCTCGACCAGCTCGGGGGCGTCGTCGATGCGCAGCGGGACCGACCTGACCGTGCGCAGGTTCGGAGTGACGTTCTCGCCGACCCGGCCGTCACCGCGGGTGGCGCCGCGCACGAAGACGCCGTTCTCGTAGACGAGCGAGATCGCGAGGCCGTCGATCTTCGGCTCGGTCACGTAGGACACCTGCGAGGCCCTGATGTCGAAGCGCTTCAGCAGGTTGGAGACGCGGTTCTCCCAGGCGCGCATCTCCTCCTCGTTGCGGGCGTTCCCGAGCGAGAGCATCGGCTCGATGTGCTCGATGTGCTCGAACTTCTCAAGCGGCGGAGCGCCAACCCGCTGCGTCGGCGAGTCCGGCGTGAGGAGCTCCGGATGCTCGCGCTCGAGGTCGCGCAGCTCGTAAAGCAACGCGTCGTACTCGTCGTCGCCGATGGTCGGCTCGTCGTGGACGTAGTAGGCGTGGTTGTGCTTCTCGAGCTCCGCGCGAAGCTCGGCGGCGCGCTCGGCCGCCGTCGGGCTCAACGGCGGCCTCCGCCGCCGGTGAGCCTCGCGGCCGCGTCCGGCAGGAGCGCCGTCAGATGGGTGGCCAGCTCCTTCTCCTCGAGGTGCCCGATGGCGTCGCGGTCCGTGAGGTCGAAGTGAACCGGGGTGATCGAGACCTTGCCCTCGGCCACCGCCGTGAGGTCGGTGCCTGGCTCGGGCTCGTAGCTGGGCGCGAACCCGTAGATCCGGTAGCGCTTGCGCCCGTCGGAGTCCGTCCCCGCGGAGCGCAGCTCGTCGTTGTAGACGCGCTTGCCGAGGCGCGTGATCTCGACCCCGCTCGGCACCGATCCGGGGCAGTTGACGTTCAGCAGCGTCCCGAACCGCAGCGGGACCTCCGCGACGTGGCGGATCAGCTCGGCCGTGAGCGAGGCCGCTAACTCGAAATCGAAGCGCTGGCCGGGGAGGAAGCCCATCTCGAGCTCCGAGGACTGCTGCGAGACTGCGATCGCCGGAACGCCGAGCACGATTCCCTCGAGGGCCGCGGCGACGGTGCCCGAGTAGGTGATGTCGTCGCCCATGTTCGAGCCGTGGTTGATCCCGGAGACGATCAGATCGGGTCGCGCCCCGCCGAGCCCGAGATCGGCAAAGCGCACGCAGTCGACTGGCGTGCCGTCGGTCGCGTAGCCGATCGAGCCGTCGTCCATCTCGACCTCGTCGACCGTCAGCGGGACCCGCGTCGTGATGCTTCGCGCCGTGGCGCTGCGGTTGGAGTCCGGCGCGATGACCGTGATCTCCACCTCGTCGACCGCCGCGACCGCGCGGTGGAGCGCGCGCAGACCCTCCGCTTGGATGCCGTCGTCGTTGGTGAGCAGGACCCTGGTGGCCATGTCCTCATGATGGCGGTCGGCAAAGCGCGGAGTCGCCTGACAGCACTCGTCGCATGCCTCCAAGCCGCCCGGCGCCATCGGCGAACAACTGGGCAGCGAGGGAACCGGCTCTCATGCGCATGTGCGCGCGTTGTGTGGCGAAAACGCCGTCCGAAACGAGGTCCCACCGAACGAGATCGACGTTAGCCGCGCTATTCGCGGTCAACGTCGAACTCGGTGCGCCGGCGACGCCACCCCTCCCACCTGACCCGGTAACGCCCGGCGTCCTCGGCCCCCCATCCTCTAGCGTGGCCACGCATGGAGCGGACGGCGGGCCCCGAGCTCAGCGATCCCTGGCGCGAGGAGGTGCGCGGCGGCTATCCCGACCCGCGGATCCTCGGGCTGAGCGGACTCGAGCGGATCGAGGCATTTCGGCGGCGCACCGCCCCGGCGCCCCCGCTTCACCACCTCACCGGCTCGCTTCCGAGCAACTTCGGCGCGGGCACCGCTGAGGCGACCATGCCCGCCACCGGCTGGCTGCTCAACTCCGCCGGCCTGGTGGGCGGCGGAACGCTCGCGATCGTCGCCGACATCGCCTTCGGGCTCGCCGTCCAGACCGAGCTCCCGCCCGCCACCTCCTACACGACCGCCGAGCTCTCCCTCACCTTTCTTCGCCCGGTCCACGCCGGGCTGGAGGTCGTTGCGTCGGGGCAGGCGATCCACGTCGGGCGCAGCGTCGGCCTCTCCGAGGTCTTCCTCCTCGCGGCGAACCCCGACCGGATGCTCGCCCACGGCACGTCGAGGCTCTCGATCATGCCGCCGCGCGACGACATCCCGCCCCTGCCGGAGGACATGAGAACGCTCGAGCCGCCAGCATTCGAGACGCCGGATCCCTACCTCCGCGAGCCGCCGCCCGGCGTCCTCACCCAGGCCGAGTGGGACGAGCTCGACGGCCTCGAGGTGGTGCGGCGGCAGGCGTCCGGTGAGCTCTCGCCGCCGCCGATCGGCCGGCTCACGGGGCTGCGCACGGTCGAGGCCGGCGAGGGCACGGCGACCATGGCGCTGCCGCTTTCCGCCTGGCTCACCAGTCCCGCGGGCACGGTCCAGGGAGGGGTCACGGCCATGCTCGCCGACGCGGCGCTGATGTCCGCGGCGCTGACGACGGCGCCGCGCGGCACGTCGATCGCGGGGCTCGACCTCAAGGTCAACTACCTGCGGCCGGTGTTCGCCGACGGAACGGAGCTCGTCGCCCGCGCCGAGGTCGAGCACAGCGGTCGCACGATCGCGATCGTGCGGGCCGAGCTCACCAACGCGGAGGGCAAGCGCACCGCGCTCGCCACCGGCTCGGCGATGTATCTCCCCGGCCGCCCCGCGAGCCTGGGCGAGGTCGAGCTGGGCTAGCGACGAGTGTCCTCGCGGTCGGACTCGCTGCGGGACTCGATCGCCTCACGCTTGTCCTCGGTGTCGCCGTCGCGCACGCCCGCGATGAAGTTGCGGATGCCGCCGCCGAGCGAGCGCCCGGCCTCCGGCAGGCGGTTGCGCCCCAGGATGAGGATGATGAACAGGGCGAGTAGGACGAACTCGAGCGGTCCGATCATGGCGCCGATCGTAGCGGCGGCGCGCGACCTCCCGGGCAGGCCGCCGGCTAGCGCACTGGAAGCGTCACCCGCAGGCCCTTGACGCCGACCGTGAAGTCGCCGTTGGACGGCCGCTGGAACGGCGGGTCGTCGCCGAGCAGCTCGAGAACCGCGGCGTGGCCGCGGCGAAAGCGCCACGCGCCCGGATGGAGCTGCCAGTGGTTGACGCCCGCCTTGGGCCGGTAGGCACCACGGGCGACGAGCTGCTCGGAGGAGCCCCCCGGAGCCACATCCCAGAGGCGGGCGTCGAGCTGGGCGGAGCTCGGTGCCAGGCCGTCGATTGTGAGCCTGGCCGCGAGACGCGGCGCTCCGAGCAGGGTGAACGCGCGCGCCTCTGCCGGCTTCAGCTCGTACCGCGCGGTTCCCGGCGCGGTCGCCGGATCCATCTGCGCACAGCTGTCGCCCCCGCCGGAGACCGGGTCGATCGCGGCGCCAACTGCCGGGTCGCCGCCGCTCGAGGTGATCGTGCGCGTCGCGCGCGACCGGTAGGTCACCGTCCGGCGCGAGAGCGCGGCGAAGCTGGGCGCGTGAAACGGTCCGATCGAGGGCCGCGAGTGCGGGCAGGTCTCGACGTAGGCCGTCGCGCCGTCGCGCGGCGCCGGAGCGTCGTCGCGCAGGTAGTGGTCGAACCAGCGGTGGATGCCGGCGACGAGGTGCTTGCGCTCCGCGGGCTTGTTGGCGGCGCGCTGGTGGCCGAGGTCGCCGTAGAGCATCGAGATCGGCACCCCGGGGTAAAGCCGGCGCGTTCGGTTTGCGAAGCGGAGCGTCTCGTCGACCGGGAAGAGGTCGTCGGTGAAGCCGGAAGCGAGGAAGAGGGGCGGCGGCGGGTGCGAGGGATCGATGTAGTACGCGGAGTGGTAGTCGGCGAGCTTGGCGACGATCGCCTTTGCCTCGCTGTCGGTATAGGGCTCGCCCTGGTCGGTGCGGGTCACCCAGGCCGCCACGTCGGCGTCGGGATCGACGCCGCGCGGGGCGATGAACCCCATCGGCCGCCCCGGAACGAACGGCTCGCCGATCGGCTGTCCCGGCCCGGTGGCAACCTGGGCCGCGGCGAAGATGGCGTTGACGAACGTTTCCTTCTCGACCCCCACCGGCCGCATCGCCGCCCGCCGCCCCGTGACGGCCGTGGCGGAGACCCGGCCGTTGGGAGCGGCCGCGGAGACCAGGTCGCTCCAGGGAATCACCGGAGCCGCGGCCGCCAGGCTCAGGCGCCTGCCGTCGGGGCTCTTCCAGGGCACGAGCTTTCCGTTCGGAAGCATCGTGCGGTCACGGAGCGCGGCGAGCATGAGCGACTGGCCGCCGCCATAGGAGTCGCCGGTCGCCCCGATTCGCCCGGGAGCCGCGTAGCCGGAGTCGACCAGGCGCCCGATCAGGACCTGCGTATCCCGCGCCTCGTAGCGAACGTCGGCTAGGTGGATGTACCCGGTCGCGCAGGCGGCCGGGTTCGCGCTCCGCGCCTCGGGCGTGCCGCACGAGCCCCAGAGCCCGCGGGCCGTGTAGTCGAGGACCGCGTAGCCGTCGCGCGCCCAGTCGTAGGCGTTGTCCGTGTACGCGGTCGAATCGGGGTCCAGGTACTCGTACTTGCTGTTGCCGAAGCCGTGGATCTCGGCGATGAGCGGCAGGTGGCGCGAGTGGCGCGAGGGCAGCACGACCGTGGTGTCGAGCGGTACCCCGTCCCAGGTCTCGACCAGGCCAGAGCACGCGTACACGCCCTGCGTCGGTCCGCAGTCGGTGAGCCCGAGCGGTCCCGCGGGGCTCGCCTGGGTGGGCTCGCCCGTTGCGAAGCCCGCGGCGAGGCACGCGACCGCTACGAACAAGGCACGCCTCATACCCGCGATTATCGCCGCTCAGTAGGCCACGGACGCCAGGTAGAGGCCGTGCGCGGGCGCCGTGTCGCCCGCCCGCTCGCGCGGGGCACCCGCGAGGAGCGCCGTGAAGTCCTCGACGCGGCGGCGGCCGCTGCCAACCTCGAGCATGGTGCCGACGAGGATCCGGACCATGTTGCGCATGAACGCGTCCGCGGTGACCCAGAGCTCCAGGAGCTGACCCGGGCGTTCGTCGGCCAGCGGAAAGCGCCGCCACTCGGCCGCCAGCAGATCGCGCTCGAACCGCACGTGCTCGGTGTCCGTCGGCGTGAACGCCGTGAAGTCGTGCGTGCCGGCGAGCGCGGCCGCGCACGCTTCGAGCGCCTCGAGATCGAGCTCACGCGAGTGGTGAAGGGCGCGTCCGCGCTCGAACGGGCTGAGCACGGGCGCGTTGACCACCCGGTAGCAGTACGTGCGCGAGCGGGCGTCGCGCCGGGCGTCGAAGCCATCCTCCGCGGGTGCCGCCGCGAGTACCGCGATCTCGGGCGGAACGTTCGCGTTGAGCGCCCGCGGGAGGGTCGCCGGGACCTCTCCCTCGCGCTCGAAGCTCGCCACCTGGCCCCACGCGTGGACCCCCGCATCGGTGCGTCCGGCGACCGTGAGCCTCACCGGCCCGCCGAGGACTCGGGCGAGCGCCCGCTCCAGCTCCCCCTGGACGGTCCGCAGCCCCGGCTGCGCGGCCCAGCCGGAGAACGGGCCGCCGTCGTAGGCGATGGTCAGCTTGTAGGCGCCCATCGGCGCTCCCGCCTAGACGAGTTCCAGATAAACCATCTCGGTGGAGTCCGAGCGCCGGGGGCCGAGCTTGACGATCCGCGTGTAGCCGCCGGGGCGCTCCGCGTAGCGCGGCGCGACCTCCTCGAACAGCTTGTGCACGAGGAACCGGTCCTGGCCGAGCCTGGAAAGCGCCTGGCGACGCGCATGAAGGTCGCCGCGCTTGGCGAGCGTGATCAGCTTCTCGACGTCGCCCTTTACGGCCTTCGCCTTCGGCTGACTGGTCTTGATGCGCTCGTGCTCGATCAGGTCACGGCAGAGGTTCCGCCGGAGCGCCTTGCGGTGCCCGGCGTCCCGGCTGAGCTTGTGCCGTGTCTTTGCGTGGCGCATCGGCCGATTATTCCGGTCGCAGCGAGAGGCCGAGGGCCGCGAGGGAGTCGATGACCTCTTCGGTCGAGCGCTTGCCGAAGTTCGGGATCGCGTTGAGCTCGGACTCCGACCGCATCACGAGGTCGCCGATGGTCTGGATGCCGGCCCGCTTCAGGCAGTTGTAGGCACGCACGCCGACGTCGAGCTCCTCGATCAGGCGGTCGTCGCCGTCGGTCGCCGGACCCGACTCGAAGCCGGCGCCGTTCAGGTCGCCGAGGGCGTCGCGGGCGGTCAGCTCGTCGACGCGGTCGGCGTCCGTGAAGATCGCCAGGTTCTTGATCAGGATTTCGGCCGCCTCGCGCAGCGCGGTCGACGGCTCGATCGAGCCGTCCGTCTCGATCTCGAGCGTCAGCTTGTCGAAGTCGGTGCGCTGGCCGACGCGCGCGGAATCGACCGCATACGCGGCGCGCCTGATCGGCGAGAAGATCGAGTCGATCGGAATCACGCCGATCGGCTGCTCCTCGGACTTGTTCTCCTCGGCCGGCGAGTAGCCTCGACCGCGGCCGAGCGACAGGTAGAGCTCGAGCTTCGTCTTCTTCTCGAGGGTCGCGATCGGCGCGTCGGGGTTGAGGATCTCGACTCCTGCGGGGAGGTCGATGTCCTTGGCGGTGACCTCGCCGGGGCCGGTCGCGACGAGCGGCGCCTCGACCTCGTCGGCGTCGGTGTGCATGCGAACGACGACGTCCTTGAGGTTGAGGACGATGTCGGTCACATCCTCGGTGACTCCGGGGATCGTCGAGAACTCATGAGCCACGCCCTCGATGCGCACGCTCTTGATCGCAGCGCCGCCAAGCGAGGACAGGAGGACGCGGCGCAGGGAGTTCCCGAACGTGTAGCCGAACCCCTTGTCGATGGGCTCGATCACGAAGGTTCCCCTGTTGTCGTCGACGTTCTCGCTGGAGATCTTGGGGACTTGAAACTCGGGCAGGGTGGTCATCGATTCCTCTTCCTGGTGGTGGTTTGCTCGCGAGCGTCTACTTGGAGTAGAGCTCGACGATGAGCTGCTCGGTCACCGGGGTGGTGATCTCCGAGCGCTCCGGCAGGCGCAGGACCTTCGCGGTCAGCGAGTCGTGGTCTGCCTGCAGCCACGGCGGGACCGCGGCGGTCAGCTCCGTCGCCGACCGCACGACGTCGGCGGCCGTGGAAGACCCCTTGATCGTGATCACGTCGTCGGGACGGACCTGAAAGCTTGGGATGTTCACCCGCTTGCCGTTGATCAGCCAGTGGCCGTGGCTGACGAGCTGGCGTGCCTGGCGCCGCGAGGCGGCAAAGCCGAGGCGAACGAGGACGTTGTCGAGCCGGCGCTCGAGCAGACGGAGCAGGTTCTCTCCCGTCACGCCCGGCTGGCGGGCCGCTTTGTCGTAGTAGTTGCGGAACTGCTTCTCGAGCAGCTGGTAGTACCGGCGCGCCTTCTGCTTCTCGCGAAGCTGCGTGCGGTACTCGGACTGGCGCATGCGCCCGCGCCCGTGCTCGCCCGGCGGGTAGCTGCGGCGCTCGACGCCGCACTTCTCCGTGAAGCAGCGCTGGCCCTTCAGGAACAGCTTCTGGCCCTCCCGGCGGCACTGCTTGCACTGCGGTGAGGTATCTCTGGCCATCAGACGCGCCTGCGCTTCCGCGGCCGGCAGCCGTTGTGGGCCTGCGGGGTCACGTCCTTGACCGTCGTCACTTGAAGCCCTGCGGCCTGGAGCGAGCGGATCGCCGTGTCGCGACCGGAGCCCGCACCCTTGGCGTGGACCTCGACGCGCTCGAGCCCATGCTCCATCCCCTTGCGGGCGGCGGCGTCCGCGGTCACCTGCGCGGCGAACGGCGTGGACTTGCGCGAGCCCTTGAACCCGGCCGAGCCGGCGGACTCCCAGCAGACCACGTTGCCGTCCGTGTCGGTGATGGTCACGATGGTGTTGTTGAAGCTCGTCTTCACGTGGGCGACCCCGTACGGGATGTTCTTCTTGACGCGGCGGCGCGTGCGCCCCGCGGCCTTCCTCGGTTGCGGCATCTAGCGAGCCCTCACTTGGCTGTCGGGGCCTTGCGCTTGCCCGCGACACTCATGCGCTTGGGGCCCTTGCGGGTCCGCGCGTTGGTCTTCGTCCGCTGCCCGCGGGTCGGCATGCCGCGCCGGTGCCGGAGGCCCCGGAAGGCGCCGATCTCCGAGAGGCGCTTGATGTTCTGCGAGCGCTCGCGGCGCAGGTCGCCCTCGACCTCGAGCGCCTCGACAGCCTCGCGAAGCTTGATCGTCTCGTCCTCGGTGAGGTCCTTGACGTAGGTGTTCGGGTCGACCTTGGTCTTCTGCAGGAGCTCGTTCGCGGTCGAGCGCCCCACGCCGTGGACGTAGGTGAGCCCGATCTCCACCCGCTTGCCCAGCGGCAGGTTGACTCCTGCAATTCGCGCCATCTAAGAGCCAATCCTCTCAGGGCTGGAGTGAGCGAGTAGCTCAAGGAAGCAGGGTGCGTGGCGTGCTCTGCACGCGAGCGACCGATGACGCAGAGATACGAAGCTCATTTCAGCCCTGCCTCTGCTTGTGACGGGGGTTGGAGCAGATCACGAGGACCACGCCGCGACGCCGGATCACCCGGCAGCGGTCGCACATAGGCTTTACGGACGCTCGAACCTTCATCGCCTCTCGCTGGCAACGTATCCAATCGGTCGAAAGATCTCCCTCAAGGCCCCATGAATCGGACCTGAGGGCACACGAAGACGGCCCGAAGGCCGTGCCGGAATTATAGCGACGGCCCCTGGGAGCGCCAAGCGCTCTATGCGTGGCCGACGAGCACGCCGACGACAGCCACCAGGAACCCCGCGAGGGTCACCTGGATCAACGACTGCGCCAGGGGAACGTCCAGGAAACGCCTGCGCACCCAGGCGATCAAGAGCAGCTCGGCGCCGACCACCGGGTAGGCGACCGCCAGCGCGGTGCTGACGTCCGAGATCAGGAACGGCAGGGCGTGCGCGGTCCCGCCCACGAACGTGGCGATGCCGGTGATCAGGCCGCGGTTGAGGGAGCTGCCGCGTCCGGTGAGCGAGCCGTCGTCCGACAGGGCCTCGGAGATCCCCATGCTGATCGCGGCGCCGAGCCCCGCCGCGAGTCCGATCAGGAGCGCCGCGCGGGAGCCGGAGATGTAGGCCGCGGCGAAGATCGGCGCAAGCGTCGAGACCGTGCCGTCGATGAGGCCGATCAGGCCAGGCTGAATCACCTGCAGCAGCCGCTGCTGCTCGGAGGCCCCCTTCCAGCTGCCAATTACGGACTCGACCATCTCCACGATTATTGCAAATCAATTAGAATTAGGATAGCCTTACGATAAGTTAGGGCACCCGAAGACAGTGACCACGGACACCTCTGACACCACGGCAAGCGCTCGACGCGACCGCGTCGCCGCCGCCCTGCACGACGCGGGCTACAGGGTCACGTCCCAGCGGGTTGTCATCCACGATGCCCTCCTCGACCTGGGCCGGCACGCCAGCGCCGAGGACGTGCGAGCCGCCGTGGCAGAGCGACTGCCGAACGTCTCCCTCCCCACCGTCTACGCGGGCCTCGAGGCGCTCGAGGACTCAGGGCTCGTCCGGCGCGTTGCCACCGGGCAGGGGCCCGCGCTCTACGACGCCGGCCGCACCGAGCACCACCACCTCGTCTGCCGGCGCTGCGGGGCGGTCGAGGACCTCGTCGCCCCTGTGAGGCTCGACCCGGCGCTCGACGGCGCCAAGGCGGTGGGATTCAACGCCGAGGCCGCCGAGGTGGTGGTTCGCGGGCTCTGCGCGAACTGCACGGCCGCGCGGACTACCAGACGCCCGGAACCAGCCGCTTCCGGGTAGCGGCGTAGGCGCTCGTAGCGGGCGCCGAGCGCGCCGCGGAGCATCCGCTCCTCCACCTGGATGCGCCATGCGAAGGCGATGGTGGACGCGCCGAAGAGGCGGCGAGCGCGAGGACGTTGCCGAGCGCCAGGCCGAAGCCGAACGACGTCGCCAGCAGTCCCGTGTAGCTCGGGTGGCGGACGAACCGCATAGGGCCCGGAGTCGATGACGGGCTGGCCCGCGGTCACCGTGTAGCGTCTTCGTGAAGTAGCGCCCGAGCGTCGCCACCGCCCAGACCCGCAGCGCGAACCCGCCCCAGGCGATGGTCAGCCCGACCGACCACCGGCCAGGCCGAGCCTCCCGGCAGCTCGAACGCGTGCGCGTTGGCCGCTATCAGACCGCCGGCGACCAGGCCGCCGCCGACCGCCAGGGTCAGCGGCAGCTGGCCCCGGTCGGCGCGCGCCTCGCGCCTCGACCGGGTGGCGCGCCGAGATCGCGAGGTCGTAGACGGCCGTGACCGCCACCGTTGCCCAGAAGGCGATCCCGGCCCAGGTCTCGTTGCAGGACGGCCGGCCTCACGCCGGCGCGCTACTTGACGGCGTGCGTCACCGACACGGTCTGCTGGAACGTCGGCCGGTTCTGGAAGATCATCTCCGGGATCGAGATCGCCGGAGGTGTGCGTCGCGCGATTCTCGTCCCAGCACGCCGGGTTGGGATCCGAGGAGCAGTCGCCGAAGCCGTACTCCTGCTGCGGCGTGACCTTGGCTGCCGCCAAGAGCGACCGCGCGGAGCGCCGCGCGGCACTTCGCCTTCGAGCCGCCGCCGCAGTAGTCGCGGCTGTAGGCGCCGGCGGCTTCGGGCCGTAGATGTCGCGCAGGTCCTTCGAGACGTAGCCGTACCAGCCGTCGCGAGAACGAGGGGTACTCGCTTGGCGGCGCTGCCACCGGGGGCGCCGAAGCCGAGTCATCCCCTGGGTCTGCTCGAAGAGCTTCTTGCCGAGTGTCGGCCTGAACTCGGCGGCGAGCAGCTTCGGGCACCAGGCGTCCATCAGCGTGATCGCCGGCGTGAACTCGTCGACGCCGTCCTTGTTCGAGGTCGCGCCGGTGGGCGCCCGCCTGCCGCCAGCCGCGAGCGTCGCGATGCGCCGCGCAGCTTGGGCTTCTCGGGTTGCCGAGGGCCTTGAAGAGGATCGGCAGCAGCTCCACGCCGCGGATGTCCTGCGGTCGCCGGCTCCTCCATCGCCTGCACGAGCTGCGGGCAGCGTCATCTTCCTCGCCGTGGCGCTCGCCGCGCGGATCCGGTCGGCGATCATCTGCTGGCGGTAGATCGGCCCGTAGCCGTACTGGTCGTCGGCCGCCGCCCAGTCGGGCGCCTGCTTGTTGTTCCAGCTGACCAGGTAGGGCTGGTCGACCACGTGCGGGTGCTTGCGACTGCGCCAGCCAGTCGGCCTCGTGCGTCTTCGGGTCATAGCCCTTCCAGTCGTACTGGCCGGTGCCGAGGATCGGGAAGTCGGGCGAGGTGCCCGCGGCGCGCTGCGGATACCAGCCGGTGAGCTGGTAGGCGGTGTGCTTGGAGTCGATGTAGCCCCAGTTGAAGGCGAAGTTCATGACCTTCGCCGCCTTGCGGAACGACCTTGACGCCGCCGCGTCATGAACCGCGGGTCGTTCAGGTCGCGGAAGAAGAGCGCCGAGTCGGCCTCGTGGCCGTAGGTGCTGCGCGCGCTGACGAACGCGACCTTCTTGCCGTCCACCTTGCCGCGGGCGAAGACGATGCCGTGGACCGTCCGGTACGCGGTCAGCGTCTCCGAGCCGGGCGGCGTCATGTCGACGCCGTTCGGCGTCCAGGTGTTGGTGCGGACTCAGCGCTTGTCCATCGGCAGGCACTGGCCCTTGTAGCGGTAGTGGAACGTGTCCTTGCAGAGGACCTCGGCGAAGGTGTCGACGTTGTCGGAGGTCGCCGTCGTCGCGCTCCACGCGTAGTCGCGGCCGTGGCCGAGCAGGACGTAGAGGCCGACCCCGGGGAAGGTCGGCGCCGCGCGCGTCGATCCCGGGGCCGTGGAGGTCCTCCTCCATCAGGATCTGCGGCTGGTAGTAGCCGACCTGCGGCCCGAGGACGCCGATCGGGTGGCCGGTGCTTCGACTCCGTGGCGGCGACGAGCTCCCAGTTCGAGGCGTGCCCAGGGCCGCGCAGGCGCCTGGCGCAGCGCGGCGCCCAGGTTGGAGAAGTCGTAGGGGCTCGTGAAGGTTCGACGTCTCCGCCTCGGACGCCGGGGATCTTCGGCGCGACCGGCGCGGCCGTGACCGAGCCCCGGTCGGGCATCGCCAGGCCGCGCTTGGAGAAGGCGCTGCCCGTCTCGTAGGGGAACGCGCGGTGCCGAGTGATCGTGGTCGGCGCCTCGGGGTCGTTCGTGCTCGCGGAAGTCCTGCCAGGCCTGCCTCCGGCCCGCTTGCCGAAGCGCTTGACGAATGCCTGCTCGAGCTGCGCCGAGCGCAGCTCGTTGCCGCCGCCGCGGCCGAAGATCCCGCCGATCAGCGAGGCCTCGCCGATGACGTCGGTGACCGTCCACGGCTGCGGCGACTTGCCGAGCGCCGCGTACTCGGCGGGCATCAGCGTCGGGTTGGCGAGGGCGTCGTCGATGTAGGCGTTGATCCCGGCCACGTAGGCGGTGACGTCGTGCTGGAGGAGGACGCCCTGGTGGCCGTAGAACTTGGGCGCGTCGTCGTACTGCTTCTGGAGGTCGGCGTCCGTGTAGGGCGCTGCGGCCCACTGGCGCCGCGTCCATCGCGCGGTTCGAGGGCGAGCCGCCGACGAAGCTCGAGAGCTCGGCCTTGCCGGTGTGGCGCAGGACGTCCATCAGGAAGAGGCGGTCCTGGGCGTTCGCGTAACCGGCGCCGAACATCGTGTCGGCCCGGGTCATGCCGTAGACGTGCGGAATCCCGAACTGCGGCGTCGCGGACGATCGTCACCCCGGGCCGCGGCGTGGTCGTCGACTCGACGTGGCGCGGCTTGACGCCGAAGGTCGCGTCCTTGAAGTAGCGGTCGACGTCGGCCATCCCGAAGTCCCGGCTTGGCGCTCGCGTACACGAGGCCCTCGTACAGCGGCTGCTGGTCGTCCCAGTGCGGCGGCAGCGCGCCGTTCAGCTGGTTCGCCGCGAGCTGCGCCGCGTTGTCGGTCCCCGCCTCGCCGGGCGGCAGGACGTTGCGAAAGCCGCCGGCGTCGTGCTGGCCGTAGGGCGCGGGGTCGGCGGCGAGCGCCGGGCAGCGGCCGCGAGCGCCAGCAGGGCGAGCGCGCCGGCAAGCGCGCGAAGCGTCAGTCGTGTCGGAGAGATCCCGGCCATCCCGAGCGGCGATTCTGCAGGCGCGAGCTGCAACTCTCGCGCCGGTCGGTCTACGCGGCGAGCGCGCACGGTTCAACCCCCCGACCGCGAGGTTCACTGTTCACCCGGGACGAACTGGCAGTCGCCATGCAGCCTCCTTCGCTGCCCCGGTTCGCCGGCCCACTCCTCGTGCCAGGGGGTGAGGATGCGGGGGCCGTCCGCGGTGATCGCGACGGTGAACTCGAAGTGGGCCGCGAGCGAGCCGTCGGCCGAGTAGACGGCCCAGCCGTCCTCGCCGACCCGGACCGCGGGGCCGCCGGCGTTGACCATCGGCTCGATCGCGAGCACCATGCCCGCCTCGAGCTCCGGGCCGTGGCCGGGCTCGCCGAAGTTCGGGATCTGCGGATCCTCGTGCATGTCGCGGCCGACGCCGTGGCCAACCAGGGTGCGGATGATCGAGAGGCCGTCGGCCTCGGCCGTGCGCTGGATCGCGTGCGAGATGTCGCCGAGGCGGTTGCCGGGCCGGGCCTGCTCGACGCCGGCGAAGAGGGCCGCCCTGGTGACGTCGAGGAGCTTCTCGGCCGAGCGCCCGACCCGGCCGATCGGGACGGTCACCGCGCCGTCGGCGACCCAGCCGTCCTTGGTGACGCCGACGTCGAGGGAGATCAGGTCGCCGCGCTTCAGCGCGTAGGCGCCCGGGAATGCCGTGGACGACCATCGAGTTGGGCGAGGCGCAGATCGAGCCCGGGAAGCCGCGGTAGCCGAGGAACGACGGCTCGGCGCCCTGCGAGGCGATGAACCGCTCGGCGGCCTGGTCGAGCTCCGCGGTGGTGACCCCCGGGCGGCACTTCGAGATCAGCATCTTCAGGCAGCGCGCGTGGATGCGGCCGGCGGCCGCCATCTGCTCGATCTGCTCGGGGGTCTTGAGGATGATGCCGCCGCGATACATCAGCCGTGCCTCCTTCCGCGGCAGTGCGTCTCAGCCGGCAGAAAACCGGAGGAGTGGCCCAAGCACGCACGCCCGGCGAAGGCTTGGCAGGCGCCGGTCCGAGGCGTGCTGTAGGGGGAGGAGTCACGGCTGGGTCTACGCCTCCTCTTCCATGCGCAGGGTCGCGAGGATCGCGCGGATCCTGCCCGCCGACCTCGTCGGCGGACTGCGCGCCGTCGATGCGCTGGAGCACGCCGCGGTCCTCGTAATAGGCGACGAGCGGCTCGGTCTTGTCGTGGTAGGTCTCGAGCCGCTTGCGGATGACCTCGGGCTTGTCGTCGTCGCGGACGACCAGCTCGCCGCCGCAGATGTCGCAGACGCCCTCCTCCTTGGGCGGGTCGAACTCGACGTGGAAGACGTGGCCGTTCTTGGCGCAGGTGCGCCGGCCGCCGAGCCGCCGGATGACCTCCTCGTCCGAGACGTCGATCAAGAGCACCGCGGTGAGCGCTCGCCCGAGCTCGGAGACCCGGGCGTCGAGTGCCTCCGCCTGCGCCGTCGTGCGCGGGAAGCCGTCGAGGATGAACCCGTCGGCCGCCTCGGGCTTCGTCGAGCCGCTCGGCGATCACGCCGACGATGACGTCGTCGGGCACGAGGTCGCCGCGGTCCATGTACTCCTTCGCCTGGCGTGCCGATCTCGGTCTCCTCGCGAACCGCGGCACGCAGGATGTCGCCGGTGGCGTAGTAGGGCAGGTCGAGGTCCTGCTGCAGCCGCTCGCCCTGGGTTCCCTTGCCGGAACCCGGAGGACCGAGGAGGACGAGATTCAGCTCTGACACAAGTACGCGGTACACCGCGGCGATCCGCTACGCGGATCGCCTATTTCATGAAGCCTTCGTAGTTGCGCATCATGAGCTGCGCCTCCAGCTGCTTCACGGTATCGAGCGCGACGCCGATCACGATCAGGATCGACGTGCCCCCGAAGAAGAAGTTGGCCGACGTCTGCGAGATCAGGATCGTCGGCAGCGCAGCGACCGCGCCGAGGTAAAGGGCGCCCGGGAAGGTGAGTCTCGACAGGATCCGGTCGAGATATTCGGCGGTAGGTCGCCCCGGTCTCACCCCGGGAATGAAGCCGCCGTACTTCTTCAGGTTGTCGGCCTGGTCGACCGGGTTGAAGGTGACCGCCGTGTAGAAGTAGGTGAAGATGATGATGAAGAACACCTCGCCCACGACGTAGGCCCAGTTCCCGGGGCTGAAGAACGCGGCGAAGTCGAGCGCCGCCGGGGTGTTGAGGATCTGCCCGATGGTCGGCGGGAAGGCCATGATCGAGGCGGCGAAGATCACCGGGATGACGCCCGCCATGTTCACGCGCAGCGGCAGGTAGGTGTTGCCGCCGGTCGTCATCCGGCGGCCCACCACGCGCTTCGCGTACTGCACCGGAATCCGCCGCTGGCCCTCCTGGACGAAGACGATGCCGACGATGACCGCCAGGGCGATGAACGGCATCATCACGACGAACACCTGAGTCCGGGTTGGTCCACCACTTGGTGATGCCCTCCGGGATGCGCGAGGCGATCGAGGCGAAGATCATCAGCGAGATGCCGTTGCCGATGCCGCGCTGGGTGATCAGCTCGCCGAGCCACATCAGGAGCACCGTCCCCGCGGTGAGCGAGATGACGATCAGGAAGACCTTGCCGAAGGTCAGCGTCCCGACGACGCTGGTGCCGGCGGCGTTCTGGAAGGAGCGGAAGAGGAAGACGTACCCGATGGACTGGGCGAACGCCAGGGCGACCGTGAGGTAGCGGGTGTACTGGGTGATCTTCTGCTGGCCGACCTCGCCCTCCTTTTGCAGGCGCTCCAGCGACGGGACCACGACCGTCATCAGCTGGAGGATGATCGAGGCCGTGATGTAGGGCATGATCCCGAGCGCGAACAGCGAGAGCCGCGAGAGGCTGCCGCCCGAGAAGAGGTTGAGGAAGCCGAGGATCGATGTTGCCCGAGAAGTTCGACTCGATGTCCTTGACCGTGTTGATGTCGACGCCCGGCGAGGGGATGTAGGCGCCGAGGCGGTAGAGGGCCAGCATCGCGGCCGTGAAGACGAGCTTCGCGCGGATCTCCGGGACCCGCAGCGAGTTCGCCAGCGTTTCCATCATGCTCAAGCGCCGGCCACCCCCTCCGTGCCTTCGGAGCCGAGGACCTCGCAGGTGCCCCCGGCGGCCTCGATCTTCTCGCGGGCGGTGGCGCTGAACGCGTGGGCGCGAACCGTCAGCTTCTTCGAGAGCTCGCCGCGGCCCAGCACCTTGACCGGGTGACGGCGCTTCGCGAGGCCGGCCTCGCGCAGGGACTCCGGGGTCACCTCGGCGCCGGCGTCGAAGCGGGACTCGAGGTCGGCGAGGTTGACGGGCTGGCTGTGGGTGCGGAACGGCTCGAAGGGCATCGACGTCTTCTTGTTCGGCCCGCGGAGCTTTCGCGTCCGCATGTGGATCGGGTTCTGCCCGCCCTCGTAGTTGACCTTGCGCTTCGACCCCGAGCGCGACCCGGCGCCCTTGTGACCCCGGCCCGAGGTCTTGCCGTGCCCGGTGCCCTTGCCGCGCCCGAGCCGCTTGCGGGCGTGGCGCGAGCCGGGCTTGGGGCCAAGCGAGTGGAGCCCGACGTCCTCTGCGTCGAGCGGGCTCACGACGCCTTCCCGTCCGAGACCTCGACGAGGTGCTCGACGACGCGGATCATGCCGCGCAGGTTGGGACTGTCGGCCATCGTCGACTCGCGTCCGATCCTGCCGAGCTTCAAGGAACGCAGCGTGTCGCGCTGGCGCCCGTTCGTGTGCACGGCG
This sequence comes from uncultured Actinomycetes bacterium, assembly GCA_963740625.1. GTDB lineage: Bacteria > Actinomycetota > Thermoleophilia > Solirubrobacterales > 70-9 > JAWVFM01. The sequence continues at coordinate 76,187 of CAVUEV010000003.1, read as the reverse complement.
GAGCGCACCTGCTTGATGGTGAGATCAGCCACCGCTTGGAGCCTCCGGCTCCGCCGGCGGCGCGTCGGCGGGAGCCTCCGCTGCTGCAGCGGTCTCAGGCGCCACCGGCTTCGCCGTCGTTCTCCTCGAGCGCGACCGCGGCCTTGCCGTTCTGGATCCCGAGGACCTGGTTGACGGAGAGGCCGCGGAGCTTCGCGACCTCCTCGGGCCGCCGCAGGCTGACGAGGCCGCTCATCGTCGCCTTCACGAGGTTGATCGGATTCTGCGTGCCGATGCTCTTCGAGAGCACGTCGCGGATCCCGGCGAGCTCGAGCACGGCGCGGACGCCGCCGCCGGCGATCACGCCGGTGCCGGGGCTGGCCGGGCGCAGCACCACGTGGCCCGCCCCGTAACGGCCGATGATCCGATGCGGGATGGTCTGGCCGTACTTCGGGATCTTCACCAGGCTCTTGCGCGCGTCCTCGACCGCCTTCTGGATGGCGAGCGGAACCTCGCGGGCCTTGCCGTAGCCGACGCCGACGACCGAGCTCTCATCGCCCACGGCGACGAGCGCCGTGAACGAGAAGCGCCGCCCGCCCTTGACGACCTTCGCCACGCGGTTGATCTCGATCACGCGCTCCTGCAGGTCCAGCCCCTGGGGACTGACGGTCTTCTTGTCGGTAAGCCTCATCTTCGAAAAGCCTCGTTTCGGAAGGTAGCGGGTCGGGCGCCGGCGCCTAGAAGCGCAGCCCACCCTCCCTGGCGCCCTCGGCGAGCGCCCTCACGCGGCCGTGGTAGCGGTAGCCGCCGCGGTCGAAGACGCACTCCGAGACGTCGGCCTGCTTGGCGCGCTCCGCCAGCAGCTCGCCGGCCTTCTTGGCCTGCTCCAGGGGGTCGAGCTTGCGCAGGTCGGACTCCGTCCAGGCGACGCTCGCCAGCGTGACCGCCGCGTCGTCGTCGATGAGCTGGGCGAAGATCCCGCGGTTGGAGCGGAACACGGAGAGGCGCGGGCGCGCCTGCGAGCCACGAATGCGGGCGCGGACGCGGCGGCGGCGGCGCAGGCGCTGTTGCGGCTTCGTGGCTGCGGTCATGCGCGCTTGCCGACCTTCCGGCGAATCTGCTCGCCCTCGTAGCGGATCCCCTTGCCCTTGTACGGCTCCGGCGGGCGGACCCGGCGGATCCGCGCGGCCATCTCGCCCACGAGCTGCTTGTCGATGCCGCGAACGATCACCTGGGTTGGCTGCGGAACCTCGAACTCGATGCCCTCCGGGGCGGGCATCGACACCGGATGGGAGTAGCCGACCGAGAGCTCGAGGGCATTGCCCTGGAGGCGCGCCCTGTATCCCACGCCCTGGATCTCGAGCCGCCGCTCGTAGCCGTTGGTGACGCCTTCGACCATGTTCGCCACGAGCGAGCGGGTGAGGCCATGGAGCGCGCGGTGCGGGCCGCGATCGGTCGGCCGCGACACGCTGAGCACGCCGTCGGACTGCTCGATCGTCATCTCGCGGCTCACGTCCTGGCTGAGCTCCCCCTTGGGGCCCTTGACCAGCACGGAGCCGGGCGAGACGTCGATGCTCACGCCCTCCGGGATCTCGATCGGCTTTCTTCCAATGCGGCTCATCGGCTCTCGATCACCATACGTAGGCGACGACCTCGCCCCCGACCCCTCTGTTCCTCGCCTCGTGGCCGGTCATCACACCCGAGGAGGTCGAGAGGATCGTCGTTCCCATCCCACCCATCACGCGGGGAACCTCGGAGTGGTTCACGTAGCGGCGGCGACCCGGCCGCGAGACGCGCTCGATGCCCGTGATCACCGGAGAGCGATCCTCGGTGTAGCGCAGCTGGACCCTGATCACCTGGCCGACCGCCGTCGGCTCGACGAGGTAGTCGGTGATGTAGCCCTGCTCCTTGAGGATGCGCGAGACCTCCACCTTCAGCTTCGAGGCGGGAATCTCGACCTCGGCGCGATCGGCCGCGAGGCCGTTCCGCACGCGGGTCAGGTAATCGGCGATCGGGTCGGTCAGCATGCTCGTCTCTCGGTCACCAGCTGGACTTGGTCATGCCGGGGACGTAGCCGTTGTGAGCGGCTTCGCGAAGGCACAGCCGGCACAGGCCGAACTTGCGGTAGTAGGCGCGCGGCCGCCCGCACTGGCGGCAGCGGTTGTAGTTCCGGGTCCTGTACTTCGACTTGCGCTGCTGTCTGACTATTTGTGACGTCTTTGCCATGGGTCCTTTCGCTCTTAAGAGTTGTCGTCGCCGTCGCCCGCCGGCTCCTCGGAGTCGCCGCCCTCGGGGGCCTCGGCTTCCTCGCCCTCCTCGCCCTCCTCCTCGCGGACGGGCTTGGCGTAGGCCTCGGGGTTCTCGGCCTTCAGCTGCTCGAGGGCGGCGGCCTCTGCCTCGGCGCGGGTGCGGGCCTCCTCCCTGCGGCGCTCCTCCTCGGCATCCTCCTCGGCCTCGGCCTGGCCGGGGCGGCCCTCCTGCGAGAACGGCATGCCGAGCGCGAGCAGGAGCTCGAACGCCTCCTCGTCGGAGCCGGCGGAGGTGGTGATCGTCACGTCGAGGCCGCGGACCTCGTCGATCGAGTCGTAGTCGACCTCGGGAAAGATCAGCTGCTCGCGGATCCCCAGCGAGTAGTTGCCCCGCCCGTCGAAGGAGCGCGGGTTGAGGCCGCGGAAGTCGCGGATCCGCGGGATCGCGATGGTGATCAGCCGGTCGAGGAACTCCCACATGCGAGCGCCCCGCAGCGTCACCGCCACGCCAACCGGCATGCCGTCGCGGACCTTGAAGTTCGCCACGGACTTGCGGGCGCGCCGGACGTTCGGGCGCTGCCCGGAGATCACGCCGAGCTGCTCCGTCGCGGCCTCGAGGATCGGAGTCGACTGCTTGGCGTCGCCGACTCCCATGTTGAGGATGATCTTCTCGGGCTCCGGGACCTGCATCCGGCTCGTGTAGCCGAACTTGGCCGTGAGCTGGCCGGAGACCTCGCTCTCGAAGCGCTCGCGCAGCCGCGGCGGGGGCGCCGCCTGCTGGGCATCTGTAACGGTGGCTTCCATCAGCTATCGACCGTGTTCCCGGTCCGCTTCGCGAAGCGGACGCGCTTGCCGCCCTCGACGCGAACGCCGACGCGAGTGGGCTTGTTGTCTCCGGGGTCGAGCAGCATCACGTTGGAGACGTGGATCGGCCCCTCCTTCTCGATGATCCCGGCGACCTCGCTGGCCTTCTGGGTGTCCTTGATCGAGCGGGGGCGCTGATGGCGCTTGATCATGTTCAGGCCCTCGACGTAGAGGCGGCCCTTGCCCGGCTCGGAGCGCAGGACGCGTCCCCTCTTGCCCTTCTCCTTGCCGGCGATCACCACAACGCTGTCGCCCTCGCGGATCCTCATGCCCTTGCCCATCACAGGACCTCCGGAGCCAGGGACACGATGCGCATGAAGTTGCGCTCGCGAAGCTCGCGCGCGACCGGCCCGAAGATCCGGGTGCCGCGCGGCGCGCCGGTGGGGTCGATCAGCACCGCGGCGTTCTCGTCGAACGAGATGTAGGTCCCGTCGGCGCGGCCGAGCTGCTTGCGCGTCCGGACGACGACCGCCTCGACCACCTCGCCCTTGCGGACTCCGCCTCGAGGGGTCGCCTGTTTCACGGTCGCCGTGATCACGTCGCCGACACCGGCGTAGCGGCGGTGGTGACCGCCCTTGACGCGGATGCAGAGGATCTCGCGCGCGCCCGAGTTATCGGCGACCTTGAGTCGTGACTCCTGCTGGATCACAGCCCGCTCCTACCTGGCCTTCTCCACGATCTCGACCAGGCGCCAGCGCTTCAGCCGCGACATCGGCCGCGCCTCGACGACGCGCACGACGTCCCCCTCGCCCGCCTCGTTGCGCTCATCGTGGGCGTGGAGGGTGTTGGACTGGCGAACGACCTTCTCGTACGTGGGATGGCGGTGGGTGATCTCGACCCGGACCGTGATCGTCTTGTCCGGCTTCGCCGAGACGACCGTGCCCTGGCGCACCTTCCGGCTGCCTGTCTCCCGCGCCGCCGGAGGGGTGCCGGTACCACGCTCGCTGCCGCGGCGAGCACGCACGCTCGCGCGGGCACGGACTCGGGCCGCGGTCCTGCGCCGCCGCCTCTCGGCGCGATCGCTCGCGCGCTGTTCCGGCGAGCGTGGCTCGCGCGCCTCGCCGGTGTGCGTCGAGCGGGCAAGCTTGCGCTTCTGCTTCGGGCTGAGCTGCTCCTCGGGCTCATCGCCGCCGGCGGCCGCAGCCGTGGCGGCCGGAGCCTCGTCGGCGGCCTCGTCGGCGGCAGCCTCGGCCTCGGGGGCCTCCTCCTCAGGCGGGGCCTCGGCCTCGGGTGCCTCCTCGGCGGGAGCTTCCTCCTCAGCCGGAGCCTCGGTCTCGGGAGCCTCCTCGGCGGCGGCTTCGGCCTCCGCCGGGGCCTCGGCCTCGGGTGCCTCTTCGGTTGTCTCTTCTTGCTTCTCTTCCTCGGCCATCAGCCGTGCCTCCTTCCGCGGCAGTGCGTCTCAGCCGCCGAAAACCGAGGCGGGCAAGGACGCAGGGAGCGTGGCGTGCTTGAAAAGCACGCGAGCGAGCGAGGACGCCGCCCGGCGAAGGTTTGCAGGCGGGTGAGGCGTGCTGTCGTGGGAGGAGTCACGGTTAACTGCGTAGTTCCTTCTCCAGGTCGATGCCGCGCTGGCGCGCCACGGTCAGGAGCCGGGCGACGTCGCGCCGCGAGTCGCGCAGCCCGGAGGTGTTCTCGAGCTCACCGGTGGCGTGCCGGAATCGCAGGTTGAACGCCTCGATACGCGCCTCCTTGAGGCGCTCGACGAGATCATGATCGCCAAGCGCGTGGACTTCGCTCGGCTTCACTGGCCCACCCCCTCGCGGCTCACGAACTTGGTCTTGATGGGAAGCTTGTGGCCGGCGAGCGCAATCGCCTCCTTGGCGAGATCCTCGGGGACTCCGGCCAGCTCGAACATCACCTTGCCGGGCTTCACCACGGCGACCCAGCCCTCCGGGTTGCCCTTGCCGGAGCCCATCCGCGTCTCGGCGGGCTTCTTGGTGTAGGGCTTGTCCGGGAAGACGTTGATCCAGACCTTGCCGCCGCGCTTGATCTTGCGGGTCATCGCGACGCGGGCGGCCTCGATCTGGCGGTTGGTGATCCAGCCGCGCTCGAGCGCCTTCAGGCCGTACTCGCCAAACGCCACCTTGCTGCCGCCCTTCGTGAAGCCGCGACGCCGGCCGCGGTGCACCTTGCGGTGCTTGACGCGCTTCGGCATCAGCACTACGACTCACCCCCCTGCGGCTCGGCGGGGGCCGCGGGCTCTGCCTCCTGCCCGGGCTCAGCGGCCTCCGCGGGCGCGGGCTGCTCAGGGGGCGCCTCGGGCGCGGGCTGCTGAGGGGCCTGCGCGGGCGCTTCGGTCGCGGGCTGCGGCGCGGCGGGCGCCGGTGGGGCGTCCGCCTGCGGCTGCGGCGGCTGCGCCGGCGCGGTTGGCTGCTGAGGCGCGGCCGGGGCCGGGGCCGCCTGGCGGCCGGGCCCCTGTTGGCGCTGACCGCCCTGCGCGCCGTTCTGGCGATCGCGGCGGCGAGCACGGGCCGCGCGACCACGGGGGGCCATGGTCTCCTCGAGGTCCTCGATCTGCTCGGAGCGGTAGCCCTCGGGCATGACCTCGCCCTTGTTTATCCAGCATTTGACGCCGATCCGGCCGGTGGTGGTTCGCGCCTCGACGAAGCCGTAGTCGATGTCGGCGCGAAGCGTGTGCAGCGGGACCCGGCCGTCGGAGTAGCCCTCGGTGCGCGCCATCTCGGCGCCGCCGAGGCGCCCGGAGACCTGAACCTTCACGCCCTTCGCGCCCGAGCGCATGGCGGAGGTGAGGGCCCGCTTCATGGCGCGCCTGAAGGCGACGCGGTTCTGGAGCTGCTCGGCGATCGACTGGGCGACGAGCTTCGCGTCGAGCTCCGGGCGCTTGATCTCGCGGATGTTGACCTTGACCGGCTTCGACGTGAGCTTGTGGAGATCGCGCCGCAGAGCGTCGACCTCGGCCCCCGACTTGCCGATGACGATGCCGGGCCTGGCCGTATGGATGTCCACCGTCACCTCGCCGCGCTGCTTGACGATGCGGATGTCGGAGAGCCCGGCGTGCGCGAGCTTGTTCTCGATGTGGGTGCGGATCTTCAGGTCCTCGAGCAGGTAGTCGGCGTACTCGCGCTGGGTGAACCAGGTCGCCTTCCAGTCGTGGATGTAGCCGACCCGGAACCCCTCAGGATGAATCTTCTGTCCCATGCCTAGCGGTGCCCCCCTTCGCGGCAGTGCGACTCAGCCGGCGAAAACCGAGCAGGACAAGGAAGCAGTGAGCGTGGCGTGCTTGAAAAGCACGCGAGCGAGCGATGACGCCGTCCTGTGAAGGTTTGCAGGCGGGTGAGGCGTGCTGTCGTGGAGGGGGTCACCGCTAGTCCTCGTCCGGGGTCAGCGCCACGCTGATGTGGCAGGTCTTCTTGTCGATCCGCGTCGCGCGGCCGCGCGCCCGTGGGCGCCAGCGCTTTAGCGTCGGCCCCTCGTCGACCGTGATCGTCTGGATCCGCAGGTCGTCGGCGACCAGGTCGTGGTTGTTCTCCGCGTTGGCGGACGCCGAGTCGAGCAGGCGGGCGATGTCGCGCGCGGGACCGCGCGAGGAGAAGCGCAGGAGCGTCTGCGCCTCGGGCACGGCCATGCCGCGCACCTGGTCCGCCACGAGGCGGGCCTTGCGTGGCGCGACGCGCACGTAGCGCGCCTTTGCGCGAACCGTGGGCGGGGTGACGTCGGCCATCGGGCTAGCGCTCCCGTCCGCCGTGGGCGCGGAACGTCCGCGTCGGCGCGAACTCGCCCAGCTTGTGGCCCACCATCGACTCCGAGACGAAGACCGGGACATGCTTGCGGCCGTCGTGGACCGCGATCGTGTGGCCCACCATCTCCGGGAAGATCACCGAGGTCCGCGACCAGGTCTTGATCATCTGCTTCTGGTTCGCCTCGTTCATACGCTCGATGCGCCGCATCAGGCGCTCCTCGACGAACGGGCCCTTTTTCGTTGAACGTCCCATAGAGCTCTAGCTGCTACCTGCTCTTCTTCTTTCCACGACGGCGAGGCCTGACGATCATCTGATCGGAGGCCTTGCCCTTCTTGCGCGTGCGGTAGCCGAGCGTGGGCTTGCCCCATGGGGTCACGGGGTGACCGCCCGGGGTCTTGTGCGCCTCGCCGCCGCCGTGCGGGTGGTCGACCGGGTTCATCGCGATGCCGCGCGTCTGCGGGCGTACGCCCTTGTGGCGCTTGCGCCCCGCCTTGCCGATCGTGACGTTCTGGTGCTCGGCGTTCGAGAGCGTGCCGACGGTCGCCCGGCAGCCGGCCCGGACCAGCCGCATCTCGCTCGAGGGCAGGCGCAGCGTCACCCTGTCGCCCTCCTTCGCCACGACCTGGATCGCGGCGCCGGCCGAGCGCCCGAGGCGCCCGCCCTGCCCGGGCACGAGCTCGACGTTGTGGACAACGGTGCCCGTGGGGATCGAACGCAGCGGCAGCGCGTTGCCGGGCCGGATGTCCGCCCGCTCTCCGGACTCCACGGAGCTGCCCACCCGCAGGCCGGCCGGGGCGAGGATGTAGCTCTTGGCGCCGTCGGCGTAATGGAGCAGGGCGATGTAGCACGTGCGGTTCGGGTCGTACTCGACGCTTGCCACGCGGGCCTCGACGCCGTCCTTCGCGCGCTTGAAGTCGATCACGCGGTAGCGCCGCTTGGCGCCGCCCCCGCGGTGGCGGGACGTGATGCGACCGTGCGTGTTGCGTCCTCCGCTCTTGCCGGCGCCCTTGGTGAGGGGCTTGTGCGGACGCGAGCCAGTGACCTCGTCGCGGATCTGGTAGGTCGCGAAGCGGCGGCCCGGGCTGGTCGGCTTTGTCTTGCGGAACGCCATTACTCGACCTGCGCCCCTTCGAATAGCTCGATGCGATCGCCGGGCCCGAGCTGGACGACCGCCTTCTTCCACGAGCGCGTCGTGCCGCTGTGAACGCCGCGGCGCTTCGGCTTCGAGCGCACCTGGGCGGTTCGCACCGCGGTCACGGTGACGCCGAAGATTCGCTCGACCGCGTCCGCGATCTGCGTCTTGTGCGCCCTCGAGTCGACGCGGAACGTGTACTTGCCGTCCGTCATCAGCGCGTAGCTCTTCTCGGAGACCACGGGCTCGAGGATGACGCTGCGGACGTCCATCAGGAATCACCGCCCGTCCGGGTGACCTCGCCGGCGCGCGCCTCGAGGACCTCGAGGGCGGCCGAAGTCACCACAAGCGACGCGTGGCCGACGACGTCGGAGACGCCGACGGCGGTGGCCGACGTGACGTCGACTCGCGGGATGTTGCGAAAGCTCATCGCCGGCCCGAACTCCTCGGCGCCGACCACGACGAGGGTCGGCTGCCTTGCGCCCCACTTCTCGAGCAGACCGGCCGCCGTCTTGGTCGACGGCTCCGAGAGCTTCTCCGCGTCCAGCACCGCCACGCTGTCGCGATCGGCGTGCACGGAGAGGGCGGCGCGAAGCGCGCGGCGGCGCGCCTTGCGGTTGACCTTGAAGGTGTGCTTGCGCGGCTTCGGGCCGAAGGCGACGCCGCCGCCGCGGCGGTGCGGAACGCTCAGCGCCCCAACTCGGGCGCGGCCCGTGCCCTTCTGGCGCCAGGCCTTGGCTCCGGTCATCGCGACCTCGCCGCGCCCGAGCGTCGACGCGGTGCCCCGGCGCCGGGCGGCCGCCTCGGCGCGGGCGACCTCGAAGACGAGCGCTCGGTGAAGGGTCTCCCCGAACAGCGCCTCCGGCAGGTCCGACTTGGCCTGCTTGCCGAGAGTCGCGGCTTTGAGGCCGGCGCTAGCCATCGCTTCGCACCTCCACGGTGCCGTTCTTCGGGCCGGGCACGGAGCCGCGGAGCAACAGCAGGTTCTGCTCGGCATCGATCTCCACGACCTCGAGCCGCCGCTGCGTGACTCGCCCGCCGCCCATCTGTCCCGGCAGCCTCATGCCCTTGAAGACGCGGGCGGGGTCGGCGCTGGCGCCAACCGAGCCCGGGGCACGGACGTTGTGGGAGCCGTGCGAGACCGGGCCGCGCGCGAAGTTGTGGCGCTTGACCGTGCCCTGGAAGCCCTTGCCGACGGCGACCCCGGAAACCTTGACGCGCTGGCCGGGCTCGAACTGGTCGACCTTCGCGGAGTCGCCCACCTTCGGGCCCTCGTCGGAGCCGAGGTCCTCGTCGCGGAACTCGACCACGGTGCGCATCGGCGGGGCGCCCGCCTTCTTCAGGTGGCCCAGCTCCGCCCTGGTGAGCTTGCGCTCCGCCACCTCGTCGAAGGCGAGCTGCACGGCGGCGTAGCCGTCGCGCTCGGCGCTGCGGACGCCGGTGACGGGACAGGGGCCCGCCGCGATCACGGTGACGGGCACGCGCGTGCCGTCCTCCTGGAAGATCTGGGTCATGCCGAGCTTCTTGCCGATGATCGCGGCCACTAGCGGTGCCTCCCTCTGCCGCAGTGCGACTCAGCCGCCGAAAACCGAGGCGGGCAAGGACGCAGGGAGCGTGGCATGCTTGAAAAGCACGCGAGCGAGCGAGGACGCCGCCCGGCGAAGGTTTGCAGGCGGGTGAGGCGTGCTGTGGTGGGGGGAGTCACCGCTACCTAGGTCTTGATCTCGATGTCGACGCCGGCCGGCAGCGCGTCCAGGCGCTGCAGCGAGTCGATCGTCTTCGGCGTGGGCTGGTGGATGTCGATCAGCCGCTTGTGGGTGCGGATCTCGAAGTGCTCGCGCGAGTCCTTGTCCTTGAAGGGCGAGCGGATGACGCAGTAGACGTTCTTCTCCGTGGGCAGCGGGACGGGGCCGGCGACGCGCGCGCCGGTCCGCTGCGCCGTCTCCACGATCTCGCGCGCCGCGCGGTCGATCGCGTCGTGGTCGTACGCCTTGAGGCGGATCCTGATTCTCGTTGCGGCCAGTGAAGCCATTTACTGCGTTTCTTGGGTTCCTTTTGGTTTTGGTACTGAGGCGCGAATAGGGCGCCGCCCCTCTGGGTGGGGCCGCGCCCCGGTCGTATCCACAAATTCCCGCGACCCGTGGGCCGCAAAAAGGGGCGGCCCTTGCCGCCCCCTTGGTCGCTACTCGACGATCTCGGTAACGACCCCCGAGCCGACGGTGCGGCCACCCTCGCGGATGGCGAACCGAAGGCCCTTGTCCATGGCGATCGGCTGGATCAGCTCGATCGACATCTGGACGTTGTCTCCCGGCATCGTCATCTCCGCCTGGCTGCCGTCCGAGCCCGTGAACTCGTTGGCAACCCCGGTGACGTCGGTGGTCCGGAAGTAGAACTGCGGGCGGTAGCCCGGGAAGAACGGCGTGTGACGGCCGCCCTCCTCCTTCTTCAGGCAGTAGACCTCTGCCTTGAACTTCGTGTGCGGGGTGATCGAGCCGGGCTTGCAGAGCACCTGGCCGCGCTCGATCTCCTCGCGCTTCGTGCCGCGGAGCAGGCAGCCGACGTTGTCGCCCGCCTGGCCCTCGTCGAGGATCTTGCGGAACATCTCGACGCCGGTGACCACCGTCTTCGACGTGTCGGTGATGCCGACGATCTCGACCTCGTCGCCGGTGTTGACGATGCCCTGCTCGATGCGGCCGGTGGCGACCGTGCCGCGCCCGGTGATCGAGAAGATGTCCTCGATCGGCATCAGGAACGGCTTGTCCAGGTCGCGCTCCGGCTCGGGGATGTAGCTGTCGAGCGTGGAGGCGAGCTCGATGATCGCCTCCTTGGCCGACTCGTCGCCCTCGAGCGCCTTCAGCGCCGAGCCCTTGATGATCGGGGTCTCGTCGCCGGGGAAGTCGTACTCGTTGAGCAGGTCCTTGACCTCCTCCTCGACGAGCTCGACCAGCTCGGCGTCGTCGACCATGTCCACCTTGTTCAGGAAGACGACGACGTAGGGCACGTTCACCTGGCGCGCGAGCAGGATGTGCTCGCGGGTCTGCGGCATCGGCCCGTCGGCGGCCGAGACCACGAGGATCGCGCCGTCCATCTGGGCGGCACCGGTGATCATGTTCTTGACGTAGTCCGCGTGGCCCGGGCAGTCGACGTGGGCGTAGTGGCGGTTCTCCGTCTCGTACTCGACGTGCGAGGTGGCGATCGTGATCCCGCGCTCCTTCTCCTCGGGCGCGTTGTCGATCGACTCGAAGGAGCGGACCTCGGTGCCGCCGCCAAACTTCTCCGCGAGCACGCTCGTGATCGCCGCGGTCAGCGTCGTCTTGCCGTGGTCGATGTGACCGATCGTGCCGACGTTGACGTGCGGCTTATCGCGCTCGAACTTCTCCTTGGCCATTTCGCTCCTTGTGGTCCTTTATCAGTCTGGTGTGGTTTCTAAGCTCGTTCAGTCGTCCGCCTATGCGGGCGCGCTGCGGCGCGCTCGCTCAGGGCGAACCTTCAGGAATATAACGTCATGCGCCTGCCCCCACGGGCTCGGCTGTGCGGCTCTCGATGATGTTCTCGGCGATGTTCGCCGGAACCTCCTCGTAGCGGTCGAACTGCATCGTGAAGCTGGCGCGCCCCTGGGTCGAGGAGCGCACGTCGGTTGCGTAGCCGAACATCTCGCCAAGCGGGACGAAGGCGTTGACGGCGATGGCGTTGCCACGCGGCTCCTGGCCCTGCACCTTGCCGCGGCGGCGCGAGAGGTCGCCGATGACGTCGCCGAGGAACTCCTCGGGCGTCACGACCTCGACCGCCATGACGGGCTCCAGGAGGACCGGATCGGCCCGGCGGGCAGCCTGCTGGATCGCCATCGAGCCGGCGATCTTGAAGGCCATCTCCGAGGAGTCGACGTCGTGGTAGGACCCGTCGACCAGCTCGACGCGGACGTCGACCATCGGGTAGCCGGCGTGGATTCCGCTGGCGAGCGCCTCCTCGATTCCCTGCTCGACCGCCGGGATGAACTCGCTCGGGATCGCGCCACCCTTGATCTTGTTGATGAAGTCGAAGTTCTCCTCGGGGGCGGGCTCGACGTTGATGACGACGTGGCCGAACTGGCCGCGGCCGCCGGTCTGGCGGACGAAGCGGCCCTGGACCTTCTCGACGCGCTCGCGGATGGTCTCTCGGTAGGCGACCTGCGGGCGGCCGACGCTGGCGTCCACCTTGAACTCGCGCAGGAGGCGGTCGACGATGACCTCGAGGTGCAACTCGCCCATCCCGTGAATGAGCGTCTGGCCCGTCTCTTCGTCGGACTGGATGCGGAAGGTGGGGTCCTCCTCGGCGAGGCGCGCCAGGCTCTCGGACAGCTTCTCCTGGTCGGCCTTGGTCTTCGGCTCGATCGCGACGGCGATGACCGGGTCCGGGAAGGTGATGGTCTCGAGGACGATCGGCGCGTCCGGCGCACAGAGGGTGTCGCCCGTAGAGGTCTGCTTGAGGCCCACGCCCGCGACGATGTCGCCGGCATACGCCTCCTCGATCTCCTCGCGGTGGTTGGCGTGCATCATCAGGATCCGGCCCACGCGCTCGGTCCGGCCCGTGCTCGCGTTGAGCACGCGCCCGCCGGCGCTGAGCTTGCCGGAGTAAATGCGGAAGTAGGTGAGCTTGCCGACGTAGGGGTCGGCCATGACCTTGAAGGCCAGGGCGGAGAACGGCGCGTCGTCGGAAGCCTCCCGCAACGCGTCGACATCCTCGCCGTCCTTTACCGGCTCCAGGCCGTGCATGGGCGGGACCTCAAGCGGCGAGGGAAGCAGCTCGACGATCGCGTCGAGCAGCGGCTGCACGCCCTTGTTCTTGAACGATGAGCCGCAGAGGACGGGCGTGACCGAGATGTCCAGGGTCGCCCGATGCAGCGACGAGGCGATCCGCTCGTGCGGGATCTCCTCGTCGTTCAGGTAGGCCTCCATGAGCTCGTCGTCGTACTCGGCGCAGGCCTCGATGAGATGGGTGCGCGCCTCGTGAGCGGCGTCGGCGAGCTCGGCCGGGATCTCCTCGTATGAGAACTCGGTCCCCAGCTCGTCCTTCCAGACGAGCGCCTTGTTCTCGATCAGGTCGATGACGCCCTTGAAGCCGTCCTCGGCGCCGATCGGCAGCTGGATCGGCAGCGGGTTGGCGCCGAGGCGTTCGCGCATCGTCCGTACGGCCTTGTCGAAGTCCGCGCCGACGCGGTCCATCTTGTTGACATAGGCGATCCGCGGGACCCGGTACTTGTCGGCCTGGCGCCAGACGGTCTCCGACTGGGGCTCGACCCCGGCGACCGAGTCGAACAGGGCGATGGCCCCGTCGAGGACGCGGAGCGAGCGCTCGACCTCGACCGTGAAGTCGACGTGACCCGGCGTGTCGAGGATGTTGATGCGGTGCCCGTCCCACTCGCAGGCGGTCGCGGCGGACGTGATCGTGATGCCGCGCTCCTGCTCCTGCTCCATCCAGTCCATGACGGCAGCGCCTTCGTGGACCTCACCCATCTTGTGCGTGCGGCCCGTGTAGTAGAGAATTCGCTCGGTAGTCGTGGTCTTACCGGCGTCGATGTGCGCCATGATCCCGATGTTCCGAGTCTTGGCGAGTGGGAAGCTGCGTGCCATGTGTGTTGTGGGTTTGGAGATGTGGAAGGTCCTGGTGCGTGAGCGCCTGAGCGGCGTCCGATCCATGGAGGGCGAGCCGGCTTCCGGAGTCCGCGCACAAAAAAGGCCCCAGAGGGCCAGAGCGACTACGTCAGTCTCAGCCCGAAACGCCTATACAGTGCGGCTCTCCATGGATGGGAAATTCGCCCGCGAGCCGACTACGGCCGGCCGCCGAGCGACGCGTGACTATAGCAGAGGCCAGGCGTCGCCCAGGAGCGCTTTGTGCGCGAATTGAAGGCGTCGCCAGGCTCCCCCAGCCCGCTTCGGAGGGTCGGCTACGACGTCGCCGCGATCGCGGGGGAGCTGGTCGGAATCCCTGCGCGCGGCTGGATGTCCGCGGCCGAGTGGGCGGGGAACGTCGTGCTCGCCGGCGCCCGTCTCGCCTGGCCGCCGCTGCGGGCCCTCTGGCGGCTCTTCCTCGCCGCGGTCGCCGTGGGCGCGAGGGTGATCACCCCGGCGCGGATGACCGCGGTGGTCACGCTCTGCGCGGCGGCGGCGCTCATCGGCTCGCAGTTCGTCGATTACCGCGCCGTCCAGGTGGGCCAGCCGCAGTACCGGGCGGTGGAGTCCGTGGCCCCGGCGCCGGCGGTCGCAAGCCGCGACCCGAGAACGGCACACGGGGACTGGCTGATCGCGATCGGCGCCGCCGCGATCGTGGTCGTCGCCGTTTCCTACGGCCGGCGGTGGCGTCTCGCGCGGCTGCTGATCCTGCTCGGCGGCGCGGCGGTGGCCGTGGCCGTCCTTCACGACCACGACGCGGGCCTTCGCGCCGGCCAGGTCGGCCTCGACTACCAGGGCGCCAGCCCGGTCCTTCTCGGCGGCTACTGGGCGGAGATCGTGGCCGGCGCCCTCCTCATGGCCTGCGGCCCGCTGCTGGCGTTCCACCTCGCCCGCGCGGCCCGCGCGCCGGACCGGCGCGCGGCGCCGGCGCCGTGCCGAGTTGACCCCGGCGAGGGCCGCCGGATGAGCGCGCCGCCTCGAGCGGAGGCTCCGAACATGCGCGCTCGGGGCGCGGAGCGCGCCCTCCCCTTCGCCTGCCTCGCATCCGCCGTGGTCCTGGCCGCCTCCGAGTTCATGACCACCTTCCAGTTCGTGCCCGCGGGGGGCGACCCTCAAGCCGTGCAGCACGCATACTCCCGCCACCACTAGGCGCTTCTCGTCGTCGCCGTCTTCGCGCTCGTCGCCACGGTGACGGCCGTGGTCTCCGGCTCGAAGCCGGCCGCCGTGGCAACGGCGGTTGCCGGGGGCATCGCGCTGCTCGTCTTCCTGATCGTCGACCTCCCGGACGCCAACAACGTCGGGACGCTCAACAACGGGTCGTTCTTCAACGCCAAGGCGGTGCCCCAGGCGGGGTTCTGGCTCGAGCTGATCGGGGCGCTCGGCCTGACCCTCGCGGGCACCGCCCTCGCGACCCTCAACTCGATGCAGCTCCACTCGCTGCGCCCGCGGTGGCTCCTGGGCTCCGGCACCCCTCCCGGCGCGGAGCAGCCGTTCGACCAGCACGAGCACAGCGACGAGCTGACCCGCCGCCGCGAGGAGCGCGCGGCCCGCCGCGACAGCGGCTAGAGCTCAGGGAAGCCAGTTACCGGTCAATGCTGCTCTTCCGCCGATAGCGCGCCGCGGCCGGCGACGAACTACCAGCGGTAGTGGGCGAAGGCCTTGTTGGCCTGCGCCATGCGGAAGATGTCGTCCTTGCGCTTGAAGGCGCCGCCCTGCTGCTGGCTGGCGTCGAGGATCTCGTGGGCGAGGCGGTCGGCCATCGACTTCTCGCGGCGCTGGCGGGCGAAGGTGACGAGCCAGCGGACGGCGAGGGTGCGCGCGCGGCGGGCGGGCACCTCGACTGGCACCTGGTAGGTCGCGCCGCCGACGCGGCGGGAGCGGACCTCGAGCGAGGGCGTCAGCTCCTTGATCGCCTCCTCGAGCACCTCGACCGGGGGGCGCGAGGAGCGCTCGCCGACGATCGCAAGCGCGTCGTAGGTGATGCGCTCGGCGCGTGACTTCTTGCCGTCCAGCATCACCTTGTTGATGACCTGCTGGACGAGGCGGCTCCGCTCGCGGGAGTCGGGCTCGACGGGGCGGATGGCTGCTCGGGCGCGGCGCGGCATTCACTACTCTTCACGCCGTAGCGCGAGCGCGACTGCTTGCGATCGGAGACGCCCGAGGCGTCGAGCGTGCCGCGGACGACCTTGTAGCGGACGCCCGGAAGGTCCTTGACGCGGCCGCCGCGGATCAGGACGACGGAGTGCTCCTGGAGGTTGTGGCCCTCGCCGGGGATGTAGGTGGTGACCTCCATCCCGTTGGTCAGGCGCACGCGGGCGATCTTGCGAAGCGCCGAGTTCGGCTTCTTCGGGGTCACCGTCGCAACGCGGGTGCAGACGCCGCGGCGCTGCGGCGCGGCTACGCGGCGCTTGGCGCCGGCGCCGGACTTGAGGCCCGGGCGTGGTGACCTTCTTCTGCGGGCGCGTACGGCCCTTGCGGATGAGCTGGTTGGTGCTCGGCACGGGCTGGGCATGGTAGCGACGGTCGTTACCCTCCGTCGCCGTGGCCGACGAGACGAAACCAATCGTCGCCCTCGACGTCGACGGCGTCATCAGCCTGTTCGGATTCGACGGCCCGCTGGCCGATGCCCCGGGCAAGTTCCACCTGATCAGCGGCATGGCGCACTGCATCGATCCCGCTGGTCGGCCCGCGGGTCGCGCGCCTGGCGGAGATGTTCGAGATCGTCTGGGCGACCGGTTGGGAGGAGCGCGCCAACGAGGCGCTCCCGAGGATCCTCGATCTCCCGGACGACCTTCCCTTCCTCACCTTCGATGGCCGCGCCCGCTTCGGGACCGCCCACTGGAAGGTCGAGGCGATCGACGAGTACGCCGGCCCGCGGCCCGTCGCCTGGGTCGACGACTGCCTTGACCCGACCTGCTACGACTGGGCGCAGGCAGCGCCAGGGACCGACGATGCTGGTGCCGACGGAGCCCGACGTCGGACTCACGGACGCTCACGTCGAGGCGATTCTGGACTGGGCGAGCGCCGGGTACACTGAGGATCCGTGAGGGTTTCAGGGGCCAGAGCGGGAGGGGTGCCTGAGTGCACGGCGTCTGGCCGATCGTTTTTCTCGCCGTGGTCCTGAAGATCCCGGTCGGGTTCCTCCTCTACATGGTCTACTGGGCCATCAAGGCGACGCCGGAGGTGGAGGAGGCGCCGGAGACGGGCGGCGATGGCCACGAGTTCCGCCGCTTCGACCCCGCGCCCAAGCCGCGGCGGCCCGCGCCGCGGGCCGCACTCGCCGGACGCCCTGCCGATGCCCGATTGCCCGCCGGGCGGTCGCCGGCGCCTCCGTCGGCCCGCTCTGCGACCCGTCCGCGCGGGCGTCGCCCACGCCCGCGGCGCCGCCGAGACCGAGCGATAGCGCTCCGCCGTCCGCGGCGGCTAGAGGTACTCGCGCCTGATCCTGCCCATCCGCATGCGCTGCGGATGATCGCCGACATGGATCGTCGCCACCAGCTTGCGCTTGCGGTAGGAGATCACCGCGACCTTGTCGTCGCCGGCGACCGACACGAAGCAGTAGCGCCCGTCACCGCTGTTGGTGGCCCAGTAGGGCACCCTCCCCACCGGGATGATCTTGTAGTGGAAGTTGCGCCGCGAGACGATCGCCGCATAGCCGTCCATCGTCCCGGCGGCGCAGAGCCGTTTGCCGCTCGGGTTGATGGCGAGGCCGTGGTGCGCCGAGTCGAGCAGGTAGTTGCTCGCGCGGCTGGTCGGTCCGCTTCGGGAGCCGGGCCACGCGCGTGATCCGGTTGTGCTTCAGGTCGTACTCGACGAAGCCGTGGAAGAAGGAGAGCTGGAAGTAGAACCAGCGCTCGCCGGGCGCGATCGCCATCGGGCGCACCGCGAGCTCATGCCCGGGTAGCCCGCGTCCGCGAGCTTCTTGCCGATGTCGATGCGCTTTCGGACCTCGTAGGTCCTGGCGTCGACCACCTCGAACCACCGGTCCCCCTTGCTCGAGTCGAGCGCCGGATCGTCCGTCGGCGTGTAGACCAGGCCGATGCTGGCGTGGAAGATCCGCCTGCCGTTCTGCGAGTAGTTGTTCTCGTGGGGCGAGTCCCCGGAGGGGAACGTGGCGACGATCTGGCCCGGTGCCCGTGTCGATGACGTCGACGACACGCGCCGTGGACGCCGAGACCAGCAGGCGGCGTCCGTCGGGCGAGATCGCCATGTGGTCGGCGCGCTGGCCATCCACCGGCGTGCGCCAGACGATGTGCCCGTCGCTCAGGTCGATCGCGACGACGTCCGCCAGGCTCGGCCGCGATACGTAGATCATGCGGCCCGTCCGGCGAGGTGAACGCATCGTCGACGAGCTGGTCGTGGCCCTCGCCGATCTCCTGGCGAATCGCCAGGAAGTAGCCCAGCCGGACCGGGTTGGCGGCGATCTCCAGCATCCGCTCGTCGATGTCGGGGACGACGTCGATCCGCCGCAGCTTCTCGAAGCTGTGCGGATCGACCAGGTCGATCGTCCCGGCCCAGTTGTTGGAGACCGCGAGGACGCTCTTGGTCCGCGAGCCCGCGGGGGCCGCGTCGGGTGGGCGCGAAGCCCCGCGCCCCCGAGCCGGCACCGGGCAGGACGGCGCATGCCGCGCACAGCGCCAGCGCCGCGAGAGGATGTTCTGTGAGCGCGCATTGGACGAGAGCCCGCCGCCTAACCATAGGAGGCGTCCCGGCCTGCCGCAAGCTACAACTGCCCGAGCGACTCAGATTGCCGGGCTCACCGCGAGCGCCGCGGCGAGGTTCGCAACGACGGCGGCGGGCGTCTCCACGAGCTGGCGCCAGGTGACCCGCATCACTCGCCACCCGGCCGCCTGAAGGCGGGCGTCGCGGAGCCTGTCCGCCTCGAAGGAGCGGCGGGAGCCGTGGAACTCGAAGCCGTCGACTTCGACGATGAGGCGTTGGTCACGCCAGAGGAGGTCGACCTCGTAGGTGCCCAGGAGAATGTTGGCCTCTGGCTGGGGGAGACAGGCGGAGCGGATGAGGCGCAGGAGACCGGCGCTCCGCCTCGGACCGCGTGCGAGCCGGTGTCGCTTCGGGCTGCGCAAAGGCGGCGAAGGAGGGGGAGTCCGGGGCGGCCAGCGCGATCGGTCGCGGGCGCGCAGGAGTTGCGCTGGACGTGACCAGACGGCGGTGCAATGCTTCGCGCGGTAGCGGCTTCCACGCTCTCTCGGCGGATGTAACGCGTCATGAGTACGGGGCAGCGAGGGAGGCCAGATCGAGAGCGTGCGGAGAGCGTTCGTCATCGGGATGCCTTCGATGGTCCTGATCGACGAGGCTCGGGGTAGGTCGCGAACGCGGTGGACCCGGATACCCGGGTGGCTCGGGGTGCGGCCCCGGGGCACCGAGACGTCGATTACGTTCGGATGCTCGCGGATCAGGTGGAGCAGCCAGGCCGCGCTTCGATGGCTGAGAACGGCGCCCGCACCGCAGGCGAGAACCGCCGCGTGCTCCTCGCCGAGGGGCGGGGAGTCCGGACCGGCCAACGAGGTGAACGCCCCGGTGCTTTCGGTGAAGGCGGCCGAGCGCGAATCGCCGGTCGCACCGCTGACGATCGATGCCGAGCGCTGGAGCTGACCGGTCGTGACGTGTCCATGCTGGGAGGCAGCGAGGCGAGGCAATGGCCCTCTCGCGCTCGCCGCCGCCGGGGTTGTCGTCCTGCGCAAACCCCGCCGTCGCGGTCGATTTCTGACGCCAGGGCGGGGTTTGTTGCGCATACCGCCACAAACCCCTCCGGCGCTTCGGTGCGCCCCCGCAGTGGCGGGGTTTGCGCCACGACTCAGACCGGCACGGTGCCGCGGCGGGCGGAACGGGACGCGGCGGCGAAGGGGCGCCCGGCGCTCTGCGGCCGGGCTTCCCTCGCTGCCCGTTGTTGTTCTCGGATGCGCCCCGCGCTCGCGGGGCGTGCGCTCAGTCGCCGGCTTCCGGAGTCCCGGACTCGATCTCCTGGGCCAGCTCCTCGAGCTCCTCGGCGAACGAGGGGCCGAAGCCCTCGAGCTCCGTGACGCCCTCGCCGTCCTCGGAGAGGCCGAGCTCGGCGGCGAGGTCCTCGGAGTCGAGGAGATCCTCGTCGGGGCGCTCGGCCGGCTCGACCGGCTCGATCTCGAGCGAGCGGTAGTGCTTGAGGCCGGTCGCGGCCGGGATCAGCTTGCCGATGATCACGTTCTCCTTGAGGCCGCGCAGGGTGTCGCGCTTGCCCTCGAGGGCGGCGTCGGTCAGCACCTTCGTCGTCTCCTGGAAGGAGGCGGCCGAGAGGAACGACTCGGTCGCCAGCGACGCCTTGGTGATCCCGAGGATCACCTCCTCGGCGCGTGCGGGCGTTCCGCCCTCGTCCTTGACCGCCTTGTTGGCCGCTTGAGCTTGTGCCGGTCCTCGAGCGCTCCCGGGAGCAGCGTCGTCGACCCCTTCGACTCGATCCGCACCTTCTTCATCATCTGGCGGACGATGAGCTCGATGTGCTTGTCGTTGATGTCGACGCCCTGGGCCTTGTAGACCCTCTGGACCTCGGCGACGATGTAGACCTCGGTCGCCGTCCGCCCGCGGATCTCGAGGATCTCGACCGGATACAGCGAGCCCTCCGCCAGCTGGGTGCCGGCCTCGATCCGCTCGCCGTGCTTGACGTGCAGACGGGTGCGCGGCGGCAGGCTGTAGGCGTGCTCCTCGCCCTTGGCGTCGGTGACCGTGACCTTGATGGCCTTGTCGGTCTCCTCGACGGACGACCTTGCCGTCGACGGCAGCGATCTGCGCGAGGCCCTTCGGCTTGCGCGCCTCGAAGAGCTCGACGACGCGCGGCAGGCCCTGCGTGATGTCCTGGCCGGCGACGCCGCCGGTGTGGAACGTCCGCATGGTCAGCTGGGTGCCCGGCTCGCCGATCGACTGGGCCGCGATGATGCCGACCGCGTCGCCGAGCTCGACCATCGAGCCGGTGGCGAGCGAGCGCCCGTAGCAGGCCTGGCAGACGCCGGTCTCGAGGTCGCACTTGAGCGCCGAGCGGACCGGGACGGTCACGTCCTCCTCGCCCTCGAACGCCTCGCGGATCGCCTCGAGCTCGGGCAGGTCGATCTCCTGGTTGCGCTTGAGGAGCTCGCGGCCGCGCTTGGTCGCGAACTTCTTGGCGGCCAGCCGGCCGATGAGGTTCTCGTTCAGCTCGCCGTCGCTGTTCAGCAGCGGCAGCTCGACGAAGTCCTTCGTCTTGCAGTCCTCCGAGCGGACGATCACGTCCTGGGCGACGTCGACCAGGCGCCGGGTCAGGTAGCCCGGAGTCCGCGGTGCGAAGCGCCGTGTCCGCAAGCCCCTTGCGGGCGCCGTGCGTCGAGATGAAGTACTCCGAGACCGAGAGGCCCTCCATGAAGTTGGCCTTGATCGGGCGCTCGATGATCTCGCCCTTCGGATTGGCCATCAGGCCGCGCATCCCGGCGAGCTGGCGGATCTGCTTGAACGATCCGCGGGCTCCCGAGTTGGCCATCATGTAGATGGGGTTCAGCTCGTGGAGGTTGTTCTCCATGGCCTGCGCGACCTCGTCGGTGGCCTGGTTCCACTGCGCGGTGACGCGCTCCTTGCGCTCCTCGGCCGTGATGTAGCCCTCTTCGTACTCGGTCTGGATCGTCGCGCGACGCGCGCCTCGTAGCCGTCGAGGATCTCCTCCTTGTCGGGCGGCGAGACGATGTTGTTCTTGGAGATCGTCATCCCCGCCTGCGTGGCGTAGTGGAAGCCGAGCTCCTTGAAGGCGTCCAGCGCCTGCGAGATCGCGCCGGCGCCGTAGCTCTCGACGAGCTCGAGGACCATGTTGTTGACGTCCTTCTTCTTCAGCGAGTGGTTGACGAACGTGTAGCGCTCCGGATCCCACTCGTCGCTCCAGCGCCTCCGCGAGCGCCCGCTCGACGCGGTCGTTGAAGATGATCCGGCCCGACGGTCGTCAGGAAGTGCTCGTGGCCGTGACGCCGGTACTCGGCGTAGTCCTGGAGGCCGACGATGCCGTTCTCGTAGGCGAGCTCGGCCTCCTGCGCCGTCCGGAACGGGTGCGGCGTGCGTCTTGAGCTTGGTCGGATCGAGCTCGGTCACGTCGTCAGGCTGCGTACGTGAGGTAGTAGATGCCCAGCACCATGTCCTGGCTCGGCGTCGCCAGCGGCAGGCCGCTGGCCGGCGAGAGGATGTTGTTGGAGGACAGCATCAGGATCCGCGCCTCGGCCTGCGCCTCGGCCGACAGCGGGACGTGGACCGCCATCTGGTCGCCGTCGAAGTCCGCGTTGAACGCGTGGCAGACGAGCGGGTGGACCTGGATCGCCTTGCCCTCGACCAGCACCGGCTCGAACGCCTGGATCCCCAGGCGGTGGAGCGTCGGCGCGCGGTTGAGCAGCACCGGGTGCTCGTGGATGACCTCCTCGAGCACGTCCCAGACCTCCGGGATCATCGAGTCGACCATCTTCTTGGCGGCCTTGATGTTCTGGACGGCCTTGCGCTCGACGAGCCGGGCCATGATGAACGGCTTGAAGAGCTCCAGCGCCATGAGCTTCGGCAGCCCGCACTGGTGGAGCTTCAGGCTCGGGCCCGGCGACGATCACCGAGCGGCCCGAGTAGTCGACGCGCTTGCCGAGCAGGTTCTGGCGGAAGCGCCCCTGCTTGCCCTTGAGCATGTCGGAGAGCGACTTCAGCGCCCGGTTGCCGGGGCCCGTGACCGGGCGGCCGCGGCGGCCGTTGTCGAACAGCGCGTCGACGGCCTCCTGGAGCATCCGCTTCTCGTTGTTGACGATGATCTCGGGCGCGCCGAGGTCGAGCAGCCGCTTCAGGCGGTTGTTGCGGTTGATGACGCGCCGGTAGAGGTCGTTGAGGTCCGACGTCGCGAACCGGCCGCCGTCGAGCTGCACCATCGGGCGCAGCTCCGGCGGGATCACGGGCACGCAGTCGAGGACCATCCACTCCGGGCCGGTTGGGCGAGTTCAGGAACGAGGAGGCGACCTTCAGGCGCTTCACCGCGCGGGCCTGCTTCTGGCCCTTGGATGTGTTGATCGTCTGCTCGAGCTCCTCGCACTCGGCCTCGAGGTTGACCTGGTCGAGCAGGTCGCGGATCGGACTCCGCGCCCATGCCGCCGCGGAAGTACTCGCCCCAGCCGAACTGGGAGCCGAAGCGGTCCTTCAGCTCGCGGAAGACGGCCTCGTCGTTGATGACGTCCTTGACCTTCATCTCCTGGAAGGTCTTCCAGACCTCCTCCATGCGCTCGATGGCGTCGTCGAGGTAGGCCTGGGTGTCGGCGATCTCCGACTCGACCGCCTTCTTCGTGTCGCGCACCAGCTTCGTGCGCTCGGCGTCGTCGAGCTTCTTCGGAGGTGACCTCGAGGGCGTCGGCCCAGAGGAGGTCCTCGTCGTCGAACTTCTCCTGGTCGCCCTCGCCCTGCGATCCAGGCGGTCCGGCGCTCCAGCGACTCGGTGAGCTGCTGGGTGCGCTGCTCGCGCTCGGCGGTGTAGGCGTCGAGGACCTTCTGGACCTCCTTCTCGAGCTTCTTGAGGTCCTTCTGAGCGCGCCTCCTCGTCGATCCAGGTGACGATCGAGGCGGCGAAGTAGAGGACCTTCTCGAGCTCCTTCGGAGCCATGTCGATCAGGTAGCCGATCCGGCTCGGGACGCCCTTGAAGAACCAGATGTGCGAGACGGGAGCGGCCAGGTCGACGTGGCCCATGCGCTCGCGGCGGACCTTCGAGCGCGTGACCTCGACGCCGCAGCGCTCGCAGACGATGCCCTTGTAGCGGACCCGCTTGTACTTGCCGCAGTAGCACTCCCAGTCCTTGGTGGGACCGAAGATGCGCTCGCAGAAGAGCCCGTCCTTCTCGGGCTTCAGCGTGCGGTAGTTGATCGTCTCCGGCTTCGTGACCTCGCCGGAGCTCCAGCCCCGGATCTTCTTCGAAGAGGCGAGACCGATCTCGATTGCGTCGAAGTTGTTGATGTCCATTTAGTTCCTCAGTTCCTCGGTCTTCCTGCTCAGTCCTCGACCGCGGCCTCGTCGGCGCTCCTCGGCGCCTTGGCGCCATCGGTTCCGCCTTCGCCCTCTGCGACGACCTGCTCCTCCTGCTCGTCGGCGGCGGACTGGCCCTCGGCGCGCACGCCGGAGAGGTCGATGCCGAGCTCCTCGGCGGCGCGCAGCAGCTCGTCGTCCTCCTCGCCCATCTCGACGGTGCCCTCGTTGGCGACGAGGTTGACGTCGAGGCCGAGGCTCTGGATCTCCTTGAGGAGAACCTTGAACGACTCGGGGATCGAGGGCTCGGGGATGTTCTCCGACTTCACGATCGCCTCGTAGGCCTTGACTCGCCCGACCGTGTCGTCGGACTTCACGGTGAGCATCTCCTGGAGCGTGTAGGCGGCGCCGTAGGCCTCGAGCGCCCAGACCTCCATCTCGCCGAAGCGCTGCCCGCCGAACTGCGCCTTGCCGCCCAGCGGCTGCTGGGTGACGAGCGAGTAGGGGCCGGTCGAGCGGGCGTGGATCTTGTCGTCGACCAGGTGCAGCAGCTTGAGGATGTACATGCTGCCCACGGTGACCTTGCCCTCGTACGGCTCGCCGGTGCGGCCGTTGTAGAGCTGGGTCGTCCCGGCGGCGCGCTCGCCCGGCCGGCGCCGACTTGTCGACGCCGAGCTCGATGCCGCGATCGGCGTTCTCGTCCTGCCAGCGGACCAGCGCCTCGTCGACGTCCTCGACGCGGGCGCCGTCGAACACCGAGGTGGCGACGTAGACGCGGTTGCCGTGGTCGCCGCGCTCCTTGTAGGCCTTGGTGCCGTCGTCGTACCAGCCGTTGGCCGCGGCCCACCCGAGGTGGGTCTCGAGGATCTGGCCGATGTTCATCCGGCTCGGCACGCCGAGCGGGTTGAGGATGACGTCGACCGGGGTGCCGTCCTCGAGGAACGGCATGTCCTCCTCGGGCACGATCTTCGAGATCACGCCCTTGTTGCCGTGGCGGCCGGCGAGCTTGTCGCCCTCCGCGATCTTGCGCTTGGTGGCGACGTAGACCCGGACCAGGCTGTTGACGCCCGGCGCCAGGTCGTCGCCGGCCTCGCGGTCGAAGGTGAGGACGTCGATGACGACGCCGCCCTCGCCGTGCGGCACCTTCAGCGAGGTGTCGCGGACCTCGCGCGCCTTCTCCTTGAAGATCGCGCGGATCAGCTTCTCCTCGGCGGTCAGCTCGGTCTCGCCCTTCGGCGTGACCTTGCCCGACCAGCAGGTCGCCCGAGGCGACCTCGGCGCCGACGCGGACGATGCCGCGCTCGTCGAGGTTGCGCAGCGACTCCTCGGAGCGGTTCGGGATGTCGCGCGAGATCTCCTCGTCGCCGAGCTTCGTCGTGCGGGCGTCGATCTCGTACTCCTCGATGTGGATCGAGGTGAGCTCGTCGTCCTTCACGAGGCGCTCGGAGAGGATGATCGCGTCCTCGAAGTTGTAGCCCTCCCATGACATGAAGGCCACGGTGCAGTTCTTGCCGAGCGCGATCTCGCCGCCGGCCGTCGCCGAGCCGTCGGCCAGGACGTCGCCCTTCGCGACCTTCTGGCCCACGGAGACGATCGGGGTCTGGTGGATGATCGTGCCCTGGTTCGAGCGCATGTACTTGTCGAGCCCGTACTCGTCCTTCTTCGAGCCGTGGCTGACGACGATCTTCTCGGCGTCGACGTAGGAGACCTCGCCGCCGTCGATCGCGATGACCACGTCGCCGGTGTCGACGCGCCGCGCGGCGCTCCATGCCGGTGCCGATGAGCGGCGCCTCCGGCTTCAGGAGCGGCACCGCCTGGCGCTGCATGTTCGAGCCCATGAGGGCGCGGTTGGCGTCGTCGTGCTCGAGGAACGGGATGAGCGCCGTCGCGACCGACCAGATCTGCGTCGGCGAGACGTCCATCAGGTCGACCTGCTTCGGCGGCACGGCCTCGAGGTCGCGCTCCGCCGAGCGGCAGATGACCTGCGGGCCCTTCAGCTTCTTGGTCTTCGGATCGACCTCGGCGTTCGCCTGGGCGATCCACTTGTCCTCCTCCTGCGTCGCGTCGAGCTGGACGATCTTGTCGGTGACGACGCCGTCCTTGACGATCCGGTACGGCGTCGTGACGAAGCCGTGCTCGGAGATCTGCGCGTAGGAGGAGAGCGAGCCGATCAGGCCGATGTTCGGCCCCTCCGGGGTCTCGATCGGGCACATCCGCCCGTAGTGGGTGGGGTGCACGTCGCGGACCTCGATCGGCGCGCGCTCGCGCGTGCAGGCCGCCGGCGCCGAGCGCCGACAGGCGGCGCCGGTGCGTCAGCCCGGCCAGCGAGTTCGTCTGGTCCATGAACTGCGAGAGCTGCGAGGAGCCGAAGAACTCCTTGAGCGCCGCGACGACGGGCCGGATGTTGATGATCGTCTGCGGGGTGATCGCGTCGGCGTCCTCGGTGGTGAGGCGCTCGCGGACCACGCGCTCCATTCGGTAGAGGCCGACCCGGAACGCGTCCTGGATCAGCTCGCCGACGGTGCGCAGGCGGCGGTTGCCGAAGTGCTCGTACTCGTCGAGGTGGTCGGCGACCGGGTCGCGCGGGTAGGTGATCGCCTCCGCCGCGTAGTCCTTGATCGGGTTCTCCTCGTCGATCTCCTCGGGAACGCCGAGGAGCTTCGGCAGGGAGACGAGCTCCTTGATCAGGGAGACGATGTCGTCCTTGGTGAGGACGCGGGTGTCGAGGTCGACGTCGAGGTCGAGGCGGGCGTTCAGCTTGTAGCGGCCGACCCGCGTGAGGTCGTAGCGCTTGGGATCGAAGAAGAGCTGCTCGAGCAGGTTCTTGGCGGCGTCGACCGACGGCGGCTCGCCCGGGCGCTGCTTCTTGAACAGCTCGATGAGCGCGCCCTCCTCGGTCCTGGTCGGCTCGGTGTCCGCCTCGATCGTGTGGCGGATGTAGACCGAGTTGTCGAAGAGCTTGAGGAGCTCCTCGTCGGTGACGAACCCCATCGCGCGCAGCAGGACGGTGACCGGCAGCTTGCGCTTGCGGTCGATGCGGGCGTAGACGCGCCCCTTCTTGTCGATCTCGAGCTCGAGCCACGAGCCGCGAGCGGGCATCAGGTTCGCGATGAAGACCTGCTTCTCGCGGTCCTTCGGCTCCATGACGTAGGCGCCCGGCGAGCGGACGAGCTGCGTCACGACGACGCGCTCGGTGCCGTTGATGATGAACGTGCCCCGATCCGTCATCCACGGGAAGTCGCCCATGAAGACGGTCTGCTCGCGGATCTCGCCCGTGTCGCGGTTCTGGAACGACGACCGTGACGTTGAGCGGACGCGAGTAGGTGATGTCCTTCTCGCGGCACTCGTGGATCGAGTGGGTGGGCTCGTCGAAACGGAAATCGCCGAAGACGATCGCGAGGTTCCCGGTGTAGTCCTCGATCGGGGAGACGTCGTTGATCGTCTCCCGCAGCATCCCCTTCTTCGGATCGGTCAGCGCCGCGAAGGAGCGGCGCTGGATGTCGATCAGATGTGGGACTTCGATCGGGGTTTCAAGGCGTGAAAAGGACCTCCGCGTGACGGGGGCAGCATGAACTCTGGCCAACTGGGCGACTCCTCAGCAGGTTGCGGGATGGTCGGCGTATGTGCGCGCAAGAAATTCGACGAGCAGGCATGGGGCGAGCCGGCGCGCGACCGCTGAATATAACACAGCGGCCTGCTCGCCCACAAGCGGGCGCGTGCTTGGTTTGCAGGTTACTTCAGCTCGACCGCGCCGCCGGCCTCCTCGATGCTCGCCCTTGAGCTTCTCGGCCTCGTCGCGCTCGACGCCCTCCTTGACGGCGCTCGGGGGCGCCGTCCACGAGGGCCTTCGCCTCCTTGAGGCCGAGGCCCGGTGGCGGCCTTCACGACCTTGATCACCTGGATCTTCTTGTCGCCGGCGTCGGTCAGCACGACGTCGACGGTGCTCGACTCCTCCGCCGCGCCGCCGTCGTCGCCGCCGCCGCCGGCGGCAGGCGCCGCGGCCGCGACCGCGGTCGCCGAGACGCCGAACTCCTCCTCGAGCGCCTTGATGCGCTCGGAGAGCTCGAGCACGGAGATCTCCTTGAGCTCCGCGATCCAGTCTTCTGTGGTCAGCTTGCTCGCCATTCTTAGTTCCTCACTTGGTGTCGTAGTGCTTCGAAAATCGATTAAGGCGGAGCCGCGCTCGGCCGCCTCTCTGCATCCTTGTGAAGCGTTAACGGTGCTATAGCCCCACTAACCCTTCACTGCTCGGTTTCGGCCTCGGGCGCGTCCTCCTCGGGTGCGTCTGTCACTCGGCATCGGCCTGCGCCTCCTCGGCCTCGGCAGCAGGCTCTTCCTCGCTGCCCTCCTCTGCGGGAGCTTCGTCGGCTTCGGCCTCGGGCTCCTCGGCCGGTGCCTCCTCCTCGCTGCTCTCCTCCGGAGCGGCGTCTTCCTCGGCCTCGGCTCTGCCTCCTCGGCCGGCGCCGCCGCCGCCGGCGGCCTCGCCGCTCACCAGCCCCTGCTCGGCCATCTGGGCGAGCTGGCGGCCCAGGCCGGAGATCAGGTTGTTCATGCCGGCGGCGAGGCCGGTGAGCGGGCTGGCCGCCAGGCCGACGAGCTGGCCGCGCAGGACGTCGACGCCGGGCAGGCGGGCGATCGCGAGGAACTCGTCGGGCGCCAGCGGCGCGCCGTCCATGATCCCGCCCTTGAAGATCGAGGACGTCGTGCTCGCGGGTGAAGTTCGAGATCGCCTTCGCGGCGACCACGGGGTCGCCCTTGATCAGCGTCAGCGCGGTCGGGCCCTCGAGCAGCTCCGTCGAGCCCCTCGGTTCCGACCTTCTCGACCGCGAGCTTCGCGAGGCGGTTCTTGACGACCTTGAAGGTCGCGTCGGCTTCGTTCAGCTTGCCCCGCAGCTCAGCGGCCTGGGGAACGCTGATCCCGCGGTAGTCCACGGCGAAGATCGCCGCGGCGTCGCGTCAGCGCCGGCGGCGATCTCCTCGATGTGCGCTGTCTTCTGTTCCTTGTTCATGCTGCAATAAATAAGCCCGCACGCAGGCGGGCTCGGAACAGGCAGTTCTCCGGGCGCCACCTCGGCTGGTCTTACGGGAGTCCCGGCCAGCGGTCTTCGGCAGGCGAAGTTGTCGGGCGCGCGATGGTAGCGAACGCGCGCCGCGGAACGAGCTCAGCCGCGGCCGCCGAGGCCGTGCTCGCGAAGCTCGTCGATCAGGGCGAGGATCGCGCCGCGCTGAGCCTGGCTCTCGTCGTGGAGCTCGATCAGGACGATCCGTCCCCGCCTGCGGCGTCTCGGCCTGAAGCTCGCGCATCTCGCCTGCGGAACTCCAGCGCAAACTCTCGGATGGACGACCTCCTGCCGGTCGAAGCATCTCGCGGATGCATACGTGACGGAGGTCCTCGTGCATCTCGACAAACCGCGCGAAGAGCTCGTTCGCGCACGCTCGCATGTGACGCGGTCGATCCTGACGTCAATGAGCTCGGCGTCGGCCATCGCCCTCATCTGTCGGCAGTCCGCGCGTCACGCCCAGGCGCCGCATCGGCGGGCTCATCGCGACGCTCGCGCTCAGCGAGCGGGCTCGACGCTTCAAGCTCGGGCCCGGCTCGACGGCGGCCTCGTCCGTGCGCCGGAGCCCCCGCGCGCACTTCGGCCTCGGCGCGACCTCGGCCTCGCGGGTCGCGGATCGACGCGGATGCCGGGGCCCATCGTCGGTCGCCAGCGTGACCGACTCGATGTAGCGGCCCTTGGCCGCGGCCGGCTTGGCGCGGACGATCTCGTCGATGACCGCGGCGTAGTTCTCGAGCAGCGGGCCGCTCGTCGAAGCTCGCCTTGCCGATGGTGAGGTGGACGTTGGCCTGGCGGTCGGTGCGGTACTCGACCTTGCCGGCCTTGGCCTCGCCGACGGCCTTGGCGACGTCGTCGGTGACGGTGCCGACCTTCGGGTTCGGCATCTTGCCCTGGGGGCCGAGGACGCGGCCGAGCTTCGAGACGACCGGGCCCATCAGGGCCGGCGTCGCGATCGCGACGTCGAAGTCCGTGAAGCCCTCCTCGACCTTCTTCGGCGAGGTCCTGGGCGCCGACGTGGTCGGCGCCGGCCTCCTCGGCGGCGCGGGCCGCCTCGCCCTCGGCGAACACGGCGACCGTCACCGACTTGCCGAGCCCGTTGGGCAGCGCGAGGGTGCCGCGCAGCTGCTCCTCGGCGTGGCGGACGTTGAGGCCGAGCTTGAAGTGGACCTCGACCGTCTCGTCGAACTTCGCGCCGGCGGTCTGCTTCAGCAGGCCGACGGCCTCCGCCGGCGCGTACTGGCGGTTGCGGTCGATCTGCTCGTAGGCGGCGCGGTAGCGCTTGCCGTGGCTCATGCAGCTCAGGCCCTCCACGTCGACGCCCATCGAGCGGGCGGTGCCGGCGATGATCTTCGAGGCGGCGTCGAGGTCGTTGGCGTTCAGGTCGGGCATCTTGCGCTCGGCGATCTGGCGGATCTGCGCGACGCGTGATCGTGCCGACCTTGTTCACGTGCGGCTCGCCCGAGCCCTTGTCGATCCCGATGGCCTCCTTGATCAGGACGGCGGCCGGCGGGCGTCTTCGTGATGAAGGTGAACGAGCGGTCCTCGAAGACCGTGATCTCCACCGGGATGATCGTGCCGGCGTCCGCCTGAGTCTGGGCGTTGAACGCCTTGCAGAACTCCATGATGTTGACGCCGTGCTGGCCGAGCGCAGGGCCGACCGGCGGCGCCGGGTTCGCCGCGGCCGCCGGGATCTGGAGCTTGATGAGGGTGAGGACTTTCTTGGCCATGTTCGAGAGTCTGTAGTTCTACCTGAATAACTTGCGGACGCCTTCGCCGTCCTTACATGCTGCTTTCGGACCTAAAGGTCCTCACAGGCCAGAAGCCTAGAGCTTCTTCACCTGGTCGTAGGTCACTTCCACGGGCGTCTCGCGGCCGAAGATCGAGACCAGCACCTTGAGCTTGGCGGCGTCGTCGTTGATCTCGTTGATCTCGCCGGAGAAGTCCGACAGCGGGCCGGAGATGACCTTGACGGTCTCGCCGAGCTCGAACTGGGCGCGGGCGCGGGGCCGCTCCGGCGGCGCCGGCCGGGACGTCCTTGTGCAGGAGCCGGTCGACCTCGGGCTGGGAGAGCGGCACGGGCTTGTTGCGCGAGCCGACGAAGCCGGTGACCCCGGGGGTGTTCTTGACGAGGCCCCAGGCGTCGTCGGTCATCTCCATCTGGACCAGGACGTAGCCCGGCATCGTGCGCTTCTCGACCGGGACGCGCTGGCCGTCCTTGAGCTCGGAGACGGTCTCGGTCGGCACCATGACCTGGCGGACGCGGTTGCGCTGCCCCATCGTCTCGATGCGGTGCTCGAGGTTCTGGCGCACCTTGTTCTCGTGGCCCGAGTAGGTGTTGATGACGTACCAGCGGAACATCAGCGGCTCACAGGAGGTGCTGGACGAGGAAGTTGAAGAGCGAGTCGAGGGCACCGAGGTAGGCCGCGGCGATCGCGATGAAGAGGATCGTCACGCCGGAGGCCTGCACGAGGGTCTCGCGGTCGGGCCACTGGACCTTCTTGAGCTCCGCCCAGCAGGACTGCGAAGAAGCCGATGACGCCGCCGCGCTTGCGCTCGGCGGTCGGGGCCTTCGGCGCGCGGCGCGTCGCGCGACGCCTTGGCCCGGGCCTTGCGCTCGCGCTCCTGCCGCTTGGCGGCGCGGCGGCTGATCGCGGTCGCGCGGCTCGGCTCGGCCGTGCTCGGGCCGGCCGACGTCGGCGCGCGAGGGCGCCGGCGCCTCGGGCTCAGGCGGCGCGGGTGACGCGGCTCTCGACTCCGCCTCGGCCTCGGCGCGGCCTCGGCGCCTCGATGACGTCGGCGGACTCGGGCACCTGGGTGCGGTGCTGGCGCGCGCGACTGCGCGGCCTGGGCGCGTCGTGTCGGCTGCCTGCTGGGTATCGCGGCGCTGCGGCGCTGCTCGGCCTTGCGCTGGGCTGCGTGTCTTAAGGCCACGGCCTACCGCGTCTCCTTATGCGGCGTGTGGTGCCCGCACCAGCGGCAGTACTTGCGCATCTCGATCCGGTCCGGCGTGTTGCGCCGCGACTTGTTGGTCTGGTAGTTCCGCCGCTTGCACTCCTCGCAGGCGAGCGTCACTGCGATCCGGACATCTCCGCGGGCCATTGAAAGGCTATCCCCTCGTCGTCCAGGCGGCCCCGTCACGCGGACGCGCCGCCAACCTGAAAAAAAGACCTCGGCCCGAAGGCCTGAGGTAGGCCGAAGAATAGCGCCATACTAGTCGCCCGCGCGAGCGCCACGCGCGCAGGGACGGGCTTGGTGACCGGTCGTTCTGGAAGTAGACGCCCGTCGCGGTGCTGGCCGCTCGCCGTTGGCGGGCGTCGCGCGAATCGCGAATCTGCAGGTTGATGACGACGCTCGCGCCCTGTCGCTGCGGAGGATCCGCAGGGCCCCGCCGAGGTAGCGGGCCTGCTTTCGCAGCGACACGCCGTATGGTCGTCCGGGCGGGTTCGGTCTCCCACCAGATCTCGGTCGCCCAGAGCGGCCGCCTGCCACCGGGACGAACGGTGTGGTGGCGCTCGGCCGCGCGCACCGTCTTCGCGCAGGTTCTTGAAGTCGCGCGGTCGCCACGTCGTTGGGGTTGTAGGCGCTGGTGTGCGGGCCGCCGGCCGGGTCGATCGGGTGATCGCCGGCGATGTCCATGTGCGCCTTCGACGGGCACCGGCGCGGCCTCAGGGCGCGTGCGGCCGCGCAGGCAGAGCAGCTTGCGCAGGAAGATCAGCGGCCTGGTGCGGTCTGTCCGGCGGACTCGCCGTAGGGCGCGAGCCCGCCGCTGACGACCTTGTCGCCGCGCGCGCCGAGTGCACGCCGCGGTAGAAGGCGTTCAGAAGCTTGCGGTAGATCGCCGGGCTCTTCAGCTGTGTCCGGCCGCGGTACTGCGGGGCGAGGTAGTGCGGACAGGTTCGGCTCGTTCCATGCCTCGTAGAACTTACACGCGCGGAAGCCGCCCCCGCCGCCCGGCGGGGTGAAGTGCCCCGAGTAGCGCTTTGCGAGGGCGTGACCGAAGTCACCGAAGGCCCCTGCCTTGGGTCGCCAGGACTGCCGGATCGGCCGAGCCGGGGCGGTGCCGGCCCTCCGCCCAGCCGGGCGCGTGGTAGACGGTCACCATCACCGTCATCCGCTTGTTCCTGGCGCTTCGAACCGCCGCGTCCAGGGTGCTCGAACTGGTAGGCGGGATCGTTCGGGTCGCGCGGGTCCGCCGGCTCGGGTCGGCGCCAGCGAGCTCCAGGTGATGTTGAGCCGCACCACCTTGCGAGTTCGCCTGCGCGGGCCCTGTTCAGCCACTGGGCGCGGACGGACGCGCGCGGGTTCTCGAAGAGGATGTCGGCGAAGCCCGTCTTGAGTCCTCGCGCCGACGCGCCGGCGACGAGCACGAGCGTCAGCGTCAGGGCCGCAAGCGCGACCGTGGCCGGTCGCCGCCAGGCGCGTGGTTCGCGGGCCGACACTACGACGCCCGAGGCGTGCCGCCGGTGCGGCGGCGGCCCAGGACGAAAGCGCGATCGCTGCCAGCGCGCTTGCGGCGAGGATGATCGGCAGCGCGACGCCCATGCCGCCCGGCGGCGTCGCCGCCGACCGCCTGGCCGACCGCGTTGCCGGGCGAGCCGTCACCGCTGACGTCGGCCCAC
This sequence comes from uncultured Actinomycetes bacterium, assembly GCA_963740625.1. Lineage (GTDB taxonomy): Bacteria > Actinomycetota > Thermoleophilia > Solirubrobacterales > 70-9 > JAWVFM01. Next base: position 42,953 of record CAVUEV010000003.1, on the reverse strand, counting down.
GCGGCGCGCTCATCGGCGGGCACGACCTTGGCGCTCTTGCCGTGGGCGCTTCGCCCCGGGCGCCTTGGCAACCGGCTTCGGCGCGGTCGACTGGGCGAGGCTGGCCGCGGCCTGCCCGGTCGCGCCCTGGCTCTCCAGCGTCGCGCGGTCGCCTGCGGGATCGCGCTCGAATCGCCGTCCCCGAGCCGCCGCCCGAGCCGCCTCCGCCGCCGCCGGCGGTCGGGATCTGCTCCGTGTACTGGTCGACGGACGAGTTGCCGCCACCGGCCCATGCGGGGCCGGCGGTGGCGAGGAAGGACAGGCACGCGATGGTCGCCGAGAGCTTTCGCATGTCTCGAAGATACGCAATCGGGACCCGGAACTTGACATCGGGTCCGTCAGCCCTGCTCGACCCGTTCGTAAATAGGCGTGGATGGTCGAGATCAGCGCAAGGCGCGGAGCGTTCGAGCGGGGACCGCCGGGAGCTCCTGCCCGCGGGGCACGCTGAGCGAGCGGATCGAAGCGGTGGGCCGCCTGCTCGCCGAGGCCGGGGTGCCCTTCCTCCTGGTCGTCTACCTGGCGCTCAAGGGCGGCGGCTACGACGAGGTGATCTACGAGGAGGTCGGCGTCGCGGTCTGGTGGGTCGTGATGCTCGGGGCGCTGGTCGGGGTCCTGCCGCGGGCGCGCATCGGCCGCGCCGGCTGGCTGGCGCTCGGGCTGCTCGCCGGCGTTCGACCGTGCTGGACCGGGCCTCGGCGATCAGCTGGTCGCTGAGCGCGGAGCAGAGCACCACGGAGCTCGCCCGCGTGGGCACCTACCTGGGCATCTTCGCGCTCGCGATTGCCGCCCAGCGCCCGGGGTCGATGCGGCGGACGCTCCACGCCGTCGCCGCCGCGATCACCCTGATCGGCTGGCCTCGCCCTCATGCAGCGCTACCACCCGTCCTGGTTTCCGGCGAACGGGGCGGCCCACAAGATCCCGGCCTCGCGTCGCCCGGCTCAACTACCCGCTGAACTACTGGAACGGGCTCGCGGCGCTGGTGGCGATCGGCATCCCGCTGCTGCTCGTCACCGCTCAGAAGGCTCGGACCCTTGCCGGTCAGGCGCTCGCCGCCGCGCGCCGTCCCGGCGCTCGCCCTGGTCGCGTACTTCACCCTCTCGCGCGGCGGCGTCGTCGAGCTCGCGGTCGCGCTGGCGGTCCTCGTCGCCCTTTACCCGCGCCGGCTCCGCCCTGGGCCGGTGCTGGCCGCGCCACGGCGGTCGGCGTCGGCGATCCTGATCGCGGCCGCCGCCGCAGCGCGACGACGCTGCCAGAACGGGCTCGCCACCGCAACCGCCCACGCGCAGGCGAACGAGATGCTCGCGATGACCTTCGTCGTCTGCGCGGCGACGGCCCTGATCGCAGGTGGCGATCGCGGTCGCGGCGCGAAACGGGCTCGGCCCGCGCCCGCAGCCTCCCTGCCGCGGCCATCCCGCCGCGTGCGTGCTCGTGACGCTCGCTGTCGCGGTCCTCGCCGGCGTCTGCCGCGGGCGTTCCCGGGGGCCTCTCCGACCGCTGGGAGGAGTTCAAGAACCCGCTGGTCGCGAGCGACAGCGGCGACAACATCACCACGGCCCGCTTCGACAGCTCGTCCGGCAACGGCCGCTACCAGTGGTGGTCCTCGGCGCTCGACGCCAACGCCACCGACCCGCTGATCGGAATCGGACCGGGCACGTTCCAGTTCTGGTGGGACCAGCACGGGACGCTTCCGGGCCCGGTGCGCGACGCGCACTCCCTCTACCTCCAGACCCTCGCCGAGACCGGGATCATCGGCTTCCTGCTGATCGTGCGGGCTGGTGGGCGCGATCCTCGTCGTCGCGCGTTCGCCATGCCCGCCGCGGCACCTCCGACCGGGCCTACGTCGCCGCCGGCGCCGCGGCCTGCGCCGCGTTCGCGACGGCCGCGGCCATCGACTGGGTCTGGCAGCTCGCGGTGCTGCCCGCCGCGTTCTTCCTGATCGCCGCGGCGATCCTCGCCGGCCGCAGCGACACTCGCGGCCCGGCGACGTCAGCGGCCGCCTCGCGCCCGCGGCTCCGCGCGGCCGTCCTCGCGTCGGGGCGCTGATCGCGATCGCCCTCCCGCTGGCGCGCGCCACGGCCGTCGCCGAGAGCCAGGGCCAGGCCAAGGCGCGGGCCGCTCGACGCCGCGCTCGCCGACGCCAAGCGGGGCCACTCGATCCAGCCCTACGCCGCCTCGCCCAGCCTCGAGACCGCGCTCATCTACGAGCTCGGCGGCGACTACCCGGCCGCCGTGAGCGCCGCCGAGGCCGCCACCCGCGGCCGAGTCGACGAACTGGCGGAACTGGCTGGTGCTCTCGCGCGTGCAGGCCGAGGCCGGGAACGCCCAGGGCTCGGTGGAGGCCTACGAGCGCGCGAAGCGCACTCAACCCCCGATCGCCGATCTTCAGCCAGTGAGCGACTCAGCCGGACATGCAGCGCCAGCCCGACCTGGCCGAGGCCCGCCAGATCATGGAGATCGGCCGAGCGCCTCCGCGACGAGCGCCCGCTGCCGTCGCCGCTCTTCCGCGGCCTGCTGCGCCGTCGCCTGCTGCGGGTCCGGGCTGCCCGGCCGCAGGTGGCCCGGGCGCGCGCGCGGCTCCTGGTCGCTCGCCTACGGCGCCTCCGGGGGCGTGCTGATGCTCGTGGCGGCCCTCGGCGTCGCCGGCATCGGCCCGTTCGCGGCCGGCTGATCGACTAGATCTCGTTGATCCGGCGTTCGGGGGCGTCGTCGGCGGCAGCCGTCTCGATGTCGTCCAGCTGCTTTCGCAGCGCCTGGAGCGCCCGCCAGATCGCCTGCTGGACGGCCGGCAGCTCGAGCCCGAGCAGGTCGGCGATCTCGCGGCCGTTCAGGTCGGCGCCGAACCGCAGCGCGATCAGCTCACGGTCGCGACCGGAGAGCTTGTCGAGCGCCGCCTCCAGCTCCGGGGCCAGTCCGAGCGCGTAGCGATCCTCCGCCGGCTCACCGGAATCGAGCGCGTTCGAGTCGGGCTCGACCGGCAGCTCGGCCCGCTCGCGGCCGCGCCGGTGGTGGTCGATGAGGGCGTTGCGGGCGATCGCGGTCAGCCAGGTGCGCGGGGACGCCCGGTCCGGGTCGAAGCGACGCCAGGCGCGCAGCGCCCGCTCGAAGGTGAGCTGGGTGAGGTCCTCGGCGGTCTCGCGGGACCGCACGCGGTAGCCGAAGAAGCCGTAGACGTGCCAGACCTCGGCGTCGTAGACCTCGGCGAAGTCCGGGCGGTCGGCGCTCACGAGCCCTCCTCGATGGCGGCGAGCGCCTCGCAGACCCGCGCCACCTCCGCCGGCTCGAGCCCGGGAAACATCGGCAGCGAGAGCTCGCGCGCGGCCCAGTCCTCGGCCCGCGTGAGGTCCGCTCCCCCGTGGCCGATGCCGGCGAGCGGCGGCTGGAGATGGAGCGGCAGCCGGTAGTGGACGCCGGTCTGGATCCCGGCCTCGGCGAGCGCGGCGGCGGCGGCGTCCCGATCGGCGACCCTCACGGCGAGCAGGTGGAAGACGTCGTGCGCCCCGTCGCGAACCGGCGGGAGCTCGATCCCGGCCGGAAGCCTCCGCCGGTACTCCTCCGCAACGCTGCGCCGCTCGGCGTTCCAGGCGTCGAGGTGGCCGAGCTTGACCCGCAGGATCGCGGCCTGGAGGGTGTCCAGCCGCTCGTTGTAGCCGAGCAGGGCGTGCTCGCCGTGCGCGGCCTGCCCCAGGTTGCGAAGTCGCCGGACGCGCTCGGCCACGGCAGGGTCGCGGGCGCAGACCATGCCGCCGTCGCCGAGCGCCCCGAGGTTCTTGCTCGGGTAGAAGCTGAAGGCGGCGACGTCGCCGAACGAGCCGGCCGGGCTGCCGCACCAGCGCGCGCCGTGAGCCTGGGCGGCGTCCTCGACCAGCGCGAGGCCGTGGGCGGCGGCGAAGCCGGCCGCGGCGTCCATGTCGCACGCCTGGCCGTAGAGGTGGACCACGAGAAGCGCGGCCGTGCGCTCGTCCACCACCGCGCTCGCGGACTCGAGGTCGATCAGGCCCGAGGCCTCGTCGACGTCGCAGAGGACCGGCTCCGCGCCGGCGTGGATCACGCCGAGCGCCGACGCGATGTAGGTGTGCGCGGGGACGATCACGCGATCGCCGGCACCGATCCCGAGCGCGGCGAGGCCGAGGGCGATCGCCGCCGTGCCGGAGTTGACGCCGACGGCGCTGCGGGCGTGCGCGAACTCGGCGAACTCGCTCTCGAAGAGGCTGGACGTCCTCTCCGAGGATGTAGTCGCCGCGGCGCAGCACGCGCGAGATCGCCTCGCGCATCTCGTCCTCGATGCGCGGCGTGCTGGCGGGCCAGGTCCACGAACGGGACCACGGCACGGCCCGGGTCGGCCCGCGTCGCGCTCACCTGCGTCGCCCCGCTGCCGCGCTCATCGTGGTGGACACGAAGACGTCCTCGATGGCCTTCGCCCTGGCGCGCAGGGCGTCGAGATCGACCGCTGCCTCGGGCCGCCGGGAGACCCCGGACAGCTCGGCCAGCTGCTCCACGGAGTCGACCGTGCGCAGCGAGCCCTGCCGCTCGAGCCACGCGTCCACCTCCGGGCGCCGCCCCGCGAACAGCGAGTACGTGGGGACGCCGAGCACCGCGGCCTCTCGGGTCATCGTTCCGCCTGCCCCGACGAATGCGTCGGCGAGGAGGATGAGCGAGCGGGAGTCGACGACCTGCCGGGCGACCCTCACCCCTCGCAGGGCAAGCGACTCGATCGCACGCGCCTCCTCCATACGGCGAGGAAGGACGACGGAAGTGACGTCGTCGCGCCGCGAAAGCGTCCGCAGGGCCTCGAGGAAATGTGGGTTGACGAGGCGGTCATACGCCGCGCCCGTATGTGCGCTTCGCACGACCACCAGTACGCCGATCTCACCGCGCTCGAGGCCCACGCTGGTCAAGTACCCCGGGATCGGGCTGAAAATTGCCAACGTAGAGCTCCTCCTTGAGCCCCGGATAGGTGACCACCTTCGACCGTGTGGCTCCCTGGCGGGCCACCGCGCTCCGGGGCAGGGCTTGCGGCAGGAGAATCCGCTTGGCGAGCCGGAAGGCGAGGTGGTTCGCCGGCTGGTGCTCGTAGTCCATCGCCGTCACCACGGGGATCCGTAGCGCGCCGGCGGCGGCGATCTGCGCGTAGGAGTTGTGCGAGAGGGCGACGTCCGGGCGCCGAGCGCGCGCCCACCGGACGAGGCTGGCGATTCGCGCGTTCATGGCCCGGGCTTTCGCCGGCACGCCCCGGCGGGCTGGCGCCGCCGATCACGGCGACGTCCGCCGACGTGCACGCCGGGCGAGCTCGACGGTTTGCGCATGATCGCGGGCCGTGACCAGCACCTCCCAGCCACAGCCGGCGAAAGCGCTCGATGAGCGGCGGGAACAGCAGCGAGTGCGGCGAGTTCGCGAGATCGATCCAAACCTTCATGACGTTCGCTTCGTGGATGGAGCCAGGCCCGCCTCCTCCATCAGCGTCAACGCGTCCAGCATCGGGGCCTCAACCCAGCGCACGTGCGCCGAGCGATCGACCCAGGCGCGGTGGCGCTGAAAGACGAACGCCCCATCGCTTCGCCGCATCTTTCGCAGGCCGAAGTCCAGGACGCGCCCAGCGAGCCCAGCGTAGCCAGGTGCCTCGCGTGAGGCCAGCGTGAGGGTGTGCAGCGACTGCGCCAGGCAGAGCCCGTCGACGGGATAGGTCCGGGTCGAGAAGAACCTCGGGGCCGCGTCCGAGGCGAACAGCGACGCCGGCGTAGAACTCCAGGCCGCGCCGGTAGGCGGCGTCCACGCCCTCGAGCCCGGCGACGCCGCGGCAGTGCCAGAGGGAATCCAGGACGTAGCCGGTGTGGTGGTTGTCGACCCAGCCGAGGTCCGCGCGCTCGCCGTACGGCCAGGAGCCGTCCGGCCGCTGGCAGGCCGAGCGCGTGGGCCACCCCGGCGCGGACGTCGGGCAGCGCGCCGCGTATCCCCGGTCGCCTCCGCGAACCGGGCGAGGAACGCGCAGGCGAGCAGGTTCGCGTTGTGGATGGCGGTGCTGTCGCCGGGCAGGTAGCCGAAGAACGAGCCGGCCGCGTCCGTGCCCCTGCCCGGTGCGGCGGAGGAAGAACTCGGCGACGCCGGCGAGCGCCTCGCGCGCGCGCTCGACTCCCGCCGTGGACGTAGGCGTCGAGCAGCCCGAAGCCGGCGAACGCCGTCGCGATCGTGTTCGGGATGCGTCGACGGATAGCCGAAGACCCGCGTCTCGACGTCGAAGTGGTAGCCCCAGCACGGCTCCTCGAACCGCCGGTGAGCGCAGGCGCTCCAGCGCGTCCAGCGCCCACTCGATGCGAGCGCCGCGCTGGCGTCCTCGTCGATGCGCGGCGATGCCGGGCGTACGCGGACAGGACCTGCCCCACCGAGGCTGCGCTCAGGCCCGGCTGATCCGAGCAGCGGACGCAGGTCGACCGGCGAGCGCTTGACCGCCTGGATCAGAACGCGCCGGCCAAGCGGCCGGCGCCTCAGGAGCCGAGGCGCCGGCGTTCAGGCCCTCGTATGGGTCGGTGCCGGCCCAGCCGCGCGCCCAGCCCCACGCCTCGAGCTCATCGACCGCGTCCGCGAGCGTCACGCGGCGTACCCTCCGCGGCCGATGAACTCGCAGCCCCGCAACGAGGCCCCCCACCGCCTCATCCGCGACTGCCGCTTCGGCGACGACGTGGTGGTCCGCAGCTTCACCAACCTCTACGAGGCGAGCTTCGGCGACGGCACCGAGATCGGCCCCTTCGTCGAGGTCCAGGCGGGCGTCGCGATCGGCAAGCGCTGCCGGATCCAGAGCCACACCTTCGTCTGCGAGGGCGTGACGATCGAGGACGAGGTCTTCGTCGGCCACGGGGTCGTCTTCGTCAACGACAAGCACCCGCGCGCGGTGACCGGCGACGGCCGCCGCTACGGGCGCGACGACTTCGAGCAGCTGCCGGTTCGCGTCTGCCGGGGCGCGGCGATCGGCTCGGGCGCGGTGATCCTCGGCGGGGTCACGATCGGCGCCGGCGCGGTCGTGGGCGCGGGCGCCGTCGTGGGCGCCGACGTCACGCTCGGGAGCCACGGTGGTGGGGAACCTGGCTCGCGAGCGCTCGGACCCGGCGCGCCCTACTTCGCACCGCGACGCGTGATCACCGCGGGTCGCGGTTCGAAGCAGGAGGCGGATGTCCATCCACAACGACCAGTTGGTCACGTAGAGGTAGTCCAGCTTCACCATCTCTTCGAACGGCAGGCGGTTGCGGCCGCGGACCTGCCAGAGGCCGGTGATCCCCGGCGTCAGGTCGAGGCGCCCGCGCGCCCAGCCCCGAACCCGGCGGTCCTCGGCCTCGGGAAGGGGGCGCGGCCCGACGAGGCTCATCTGTCCGGCGAGCACGTTCAATAGCTGCGGGATCTCGTCGAGGCTCGTCGTGCGCAGGAAGCGCCCGATCCCGGTGACGCGCGGATCGTCCTCGAGGTCGAGCCAGTTGGGATCGCGGCTGAGGCTCATGAGCTCGGCGTGGCGGCCCTCGGCGTCGACGACCATGGTCCTGAACTTGATCAGCTGGAAGGGCCGGCCGCCCTTGCCGACGCGGCGCTGTCGGAAGAGGATCGGCGAGCCCGAGTTGACGCGGATGGCGACTGCGATCGCCAGGAGCAGCGGAGCGGTGAGTACCAGGAGGACCGCGGAGATCGTGATGTCGAGTGCGCGCTTGAGCCAGCGTGACGTGCGCCCGAGGATCGGCGGGGTCAGGCCGAGCAGGGCCACTCCGCCCACCTCGTCGAGCTCGACGGTCGGGCCGAGGACCTCGATGGCGCCCGGCAGGACGCTGATCTTGGTGTTGAACATCCGGCAGGTGTGGAGGAGGTCGAGCATCTCGGCCTCGCTGAGCTCGGCCCGCGAGACGAGCAGCCGGTCGGGTCGGGTGCGGCTGAGGACGTCGTGCAGCCCGGCGATGCCGCCGAGCATCGGCGGGTGGCTCGCGCCGAGATCCGGGATCTCGCCGGCGCTGACCACTCCGACGAGCTCGAGACCCGGCTCGGGCTCCTCTCCGACCCTGCGCAGGATGTCCTCGCTGGAGGTGTCCCAGCCGACGAAGATCGCGCGCTCGGGGCCGAGCCGCCTGGCTGCGACCCCACGGGCGAAGGCACGGGCGACGCACGCGAAGACGAGCGCGCTGCAGCCGAAGAGCGCGGCCTCCGCGAAGACGAGATGGTGGAGGCCGGTGATCTTCAGATAGGCCCAGAGGGCGAGCGTGCCGATCACGAGCGCGTGGAAGAGCCAGGGGACGTCGTCGAGGCTGGCGTGGCTGATGCGCTTGACGTCGCGGTCGTAGAGGCCGTACATCTTGAAGAGCCCGATGAGGACCGGCACCATCGGCAGTGCCGCGAGCAGCAAATCGAACCGCGGCTCTCCGTGGGTCGGCAGCGTGCTCGTCAGGGCGAGCGCCGCCGACCAGCGCGGCGACGTCGGCGAGCGCAAGGGCGCGGCGGAGCATGTAGTCGCGCCGGGCCGTGATCGCCGAGACGACGCGCCGCGGGACCGTCGCGGCACGGCGCGCCGAACCCGCCAGTACGCGCTGCTCCGAGGCCACCGTCTAGACCTGGGAGGACTCGATCGCGATGCGGTCGCCGCTCGAGCGCATCGACTCGTGCGATGCCTCGACCAGCTTGATGACCTCGATCGCCAGCTCCGGCTTGGACTCCGGCGCGGCGCCGGTCCGGATCGCGTCGATGAAGTCGCCGAGCTCGGCGACGATCGGCTCGGTGGTCTCGAGCCGCGGCGAGAGGATGTCGCCGCTGCGGTACGACAGCTGGTACTCGCCGAACGTGGTCGGGTCCCGGTAGTCGATCCCGCTGTCGAAGATCCGCACGGGCTCCTTCGAGCCGTCCTCGTAGACGACCATCTTCTCGCTGCCGACGACCACCGTGCGCCGCAGCTTCGAGGGGGCGAGCCAGCTCAGCTCCAGGTGGGCGAGGAGGCCGTCTTCGTAGACGAGGTCGACGAAGGCGACGTCCTCCGTTCCCGGCGAGATCACGTCGCGGCCGACGGCGCTCACCGACACGGGCGAGCGCCCGAGCCAGTAGAGCAGGATCGAGAGGTCGTGCGGAGCCAGGTCCCAGACGACGCTGACGTCGCTGCGGTACGGGCCGAGGTTGACGCGGCTGGAGGAGATGAAGTGGAGCGAGCCGAGGTCGCCGGCCTGGATCAGCCGCCTGACGGCGCGGACGGGCGGGCTGTAGACGAAGGTGTGGCCGCACATCAGGGTGACACCGGCCTCGTCGCTCATGATCGTCAGCATCTCCGCCTCGAGGCTGGAGGCGCACAGCGGCTTCTCGACGAACACGTGCTTGCCGGCGCGCAGGGCGGCGGAGGCGAGCTCGAAGTGGCTGTGGGCCGGGGTCGCCACGACGACCGCGTCGAGTCCGGGAACCTCGAGCAGCGCGTCGAAGTCGGCGTAGGCGGTGGAGCCCGGGAAGCGGCTGCTCGCCAGCTCCAGGCGCTCAGCGTCGAAATCGCAGATCGCGACCGCCTCGACGCCGACGATCTCGCCAAGCGCTCGCAGGCGGTTCGGGCCCCAGTAGCCCAGGCCGACGACACCGACCTTCACCGGCTGGGCAAGGTTGCCAGCCCACGAATCCACCATCTCGAAAAATCCCTTCCGGCCCTAACCCGCCCTGGGTGGTGACAGTTCCGCCAGAGTTAGCCAACTACGCGGCGTCGCCCTACCGCACCCGCCAGGGCAGGCTGTGAGAGCCGCCGACCACGGCGCGCAGCACGTTGCCCGAGCGGGCGTGGACGCGCTTCGTGAACACCATCCCCGCCTTCGCGTGGACGGCGTCGAGCGCCGTCCACACCCCCTTGCTGCGCTCCTCGATCGCGACCGTTCCCGTCAGGGGCGAACGGCCCCAGACGAGGGATCGGTCGTTCAGTGGTCGCGCCACGAACGGAAACCGGAAGGCGGTGTAGGACGGCTTGCGCTTGCCGCTGAAGTAGAAGAGGCCGGTCTGGTAGCTCGCGAACGGATCGTCCGGGAGTGTTCTTGGAGTCGCGCATCTGGAGGTTGATCGCCACCGGCACGTGCTGAAACCAGAAGCTGAAGAGCGCGTTCTCTATGTACTCGGCCTGCTTGATCGGCGAGACGCCCGAGGTCTTGTCCGGGGGGTCGGTCTCCCACCAGAACTCGGTCACCCAGAGCGGCATGTGGCGGGGGCGCGACGACGTGATGGGCGCGCTGAGCCGCGGCGACCACATTCTGGATCGCGCCCGAGGTTGGGCGTCGACGACGTCGAGCGGGTTGGGCGCGCTGTGGCCCGGGGGGTGGTGGCGATCGATCGGGTGCGCGGCGATGATGTCCATGTGCGGCGTCGCCCCGCACTGCTGCGCGCCCTGGACGCAGAAGAGGCTGCGCAGGAACGTGACCGGGTGCATCCGCCGGCCCCCGGGGTCCTCGCCGTAAGGCGCGGTTCCGGCGCTGATCACCTGCGCGTTCGGGGCGACCGCCTTGATGTTCGAGTAGGCGGCGTTCAGGAGGTGGGAGTAGATGACCGGTGAGGAGGCCTTGTGTGCCCACCCACTGGGGAGCGAGGTAGGTCGTCAGGTTGGGCTCGTTCCAGATCTCGTACCAGCGGGTCGGCGGTGGGCTCTGGCCGCCACCGATTGGCAGCGGCACACCCGGCTGCGGACCCACCGAGTAGCGCTTGGCGAGGGCGCGCGCGAAGTGGCCGAAGTCCTCCGGCGAGGGCTTCCATGCCTCGGGGCGGACGTCGGGCGGGACGTCCGGAGGCGTGAGCCCAGCTGGGCGCCCCGTAGACGGTGAAGATGACGCGAAGCCGATGCTCGTCGGCGCTCTTCGACCGCGCCGTCGATGCCGGCTCCAGTCGTATGCGGGGTCATCCGGGTCGCTGGGCAGGAGCGGCTTGCGGCCGACGACGCTCGGCCAGAAGACGTTGATGCGGACAAACCCGGCGCCGACGGCGTCGGTCCGCTGCATCCATCGGTCGCGCGCGCCTGCGTCGGGCGACTCATAGAGTGGCTCGACCGTCCCGGTCTGGATCGTCGGCTCCGCCGCGCCGGCGGTTGCGCCCGGCCACAAGCACGCCGCCAGCAGCCCGAGCGCCGCGGCGCATATGGCCAGCCTTGGTCCACCAGTTCCCCGATCGCACCGCCTCATCAAGCCACCGATCCCGCCGCGGGAAGGATAGTCGAGAGTCGCGGAGGCGAAGCCGGTTCGCAGGCACGGCGCCGTGCCTGGGCTGTCCCTAGAACCCGTGGCGGGCGTTGTGGGCGGCGGCAAGCTCGGCCAGTCCCGCGGCCCTGCGCGGCAGCGCGAACCCGCGCGCGATCGAGCGGCTCGCCACCGCCTGGGCGGGCGTTCGGCCACGCAGGAGGGTGCGCGACCCATAGAGGAGGAGGCCCGCGGCGCGCATCGACGCGACGTTGTGCCCGCTTGCCTCGGCGAACCGCTCGGCGCTGCGCGCGAACTCGACGCCGCGGCGCCAACGCAGCGGGTCCAGGGGACTCCAGCCGGTGGCGTGAGATGCGGTGACGGCGGAGCAGACGCCTATGCGGTGACCCGCGCGGGTCAGTCGCATGCAGAGGTCGACGTCCTCGTAGTACATGAAGTAGCGCTCGTCGAACCGCGGGCGCGCGTCCATGCGGACCGCGAGGCAGGCGCCGGAGATCCAGGCGGCGGGGACAAGCCGGCGCGGCGCGCTCGGGGCGCGCCCCGAGCGCGCGGAGAGAACGGCCACGCGAGCCAGCGCACCGGGCGTCGGCAGAGCTCCCCGAATGCCCTCCCCGCTGCCCCAGGCGTAGAGCAGGCTCGGCCCCACGGCCGCGAAGCCCGCGTCTTCGGCCATCGCGATCATCGCCATCACCTCGGCCGCGGAGATCTCGACGTCGGGGTTGAGGGCGACGTACCAGTCGGCGCCCGCTGCCTCGGCGATCAGCTCGTTGTGGTTGGCTCCGAAGCCGCGCCACGGCGTCGGCGCGCCCGCGATTCGCGCGTTTACGCGAACCAGCACGTCGAGGCCGGGTGTGGGCTCGATCGGCCGCCGCCCCTCCGCCCCATGGAAGACGATGCCGACGGCGACGTTCATGATGCGCGGCGCATGATTCGCGGCAAGCGCCTTCCGGCGATGGTGGCATCGCGCGCCTCCATTGCGGCGACCGGTGTCCTGGTCGTCGTCGTGACCTCCGGCGTGCTCGGACCCGCCCGCCGCGGCGAGCTCGCCACCCTCCAGGCCGCGTCGCTGGTGCTGGCAACGGTGATCTCGCTGAGCCTCTGGCTGGGAATCGCGAAGGAGAGCGCGCGCGAGGAGTTCGAGCGCGGCCGGGCGACCGGCCTCGCCCTCCTCTGGGGCGCGGGATCGATCCCGCTGGCCGCGGCGCTCGGCGCGGTGCTGGCGTCGGTCGCCGGGGTCGCGCACGCCGTCTTCCTGCTGCCCGCAGCCACGGCGCCCATCGTCACATACAGCATCGTCCAGGGGCTCCCCGTGGGCCTCGGGAACATGCCCCTCTACGCCCGCGCGGACGCCTTCCGCGCGGCCCTGACCCTCGCCGGCGCGGTGCTCGCCGCGCTCGTCTTCGGCACCGTGGCGGCGGTCATCCTTGCGATCGCCCTCTCCTTCGCGGCCGCGGCCCTGCTCTTGATCATGAGCGTCCCCCGCGCACGGCGGGTCCGGTTGCCGCCCCGCGAGCACGCAGTCGAGCGGCTCATCAAGCCGTCGGTCGCCACACACCCGGCGAACATCCTCGGCATCGGCCTCCTGCGCTTGGACATCGTGGTGCTCGCCGCCTTCGCGGCCGCGCCGCAGGTCGCGTACTACTCGCTCGCCGCGTCCTTCGCCGAGGGCGCCTGGCTCGTGCCGGCCTCGCTCGGGATGCTCGGCGTGTCGGACTCCGTGCGCCTCTCCGGTCCCTCTGCCCGCGCGCGCACGGCGCGTGCGGTTCGCTGGGCCCTCGGCTTCGGCAGCGTGACCGCGATCGCGATCGGCGTGGTCGGGACGGCGATCGTGCTGACCCTGCTCTCCCGCGAGTTCCGCGCCGCGATCGCGCCCCTGTGGATCTCGCTGCTGGGCGCCGCAGCGTTCAGCAGCACCTACGCGACGAGCCCCTACCTCATGGTCGCCGAGAGGCGGACACGACTGGTCACCGCGATGACGCTCGCCGCGGTCGTCCTCGACCTCGCGCTCCTCGCCGCGCTGGCGTCCAGCCACGGCGCGATCGGGGCCTCGATCGCCTCGACCACCTCGTACACGGCCATCGCGCTCGGCGGGCTCCTTGTCTTCCGGGCCGGGGCCCGGTAGGACGGCGATGCGCGTCCTCATCCTTGGCGTCGACTGGCACGGCGATGTCGCCCGATCCCTGGCCGCCGGGTTCGAGGCGATCGACGTCGACGCCCGCGTCCACTACGTCCTGCGGCAGCGGCGCACCGGAATCGTCCCGCGTCTCGTCGACGAGCTCCGCGCCTCGAGGTCGCTCGGCCCGGGCCTCCTGGAGCGCGACCGCGCCGCCGCGACGGCGGCCACGCGCGCCGGGCTCGATCGCCACTCGCCGGACCTCGTCGTCTGCCTCTCCCCGGAGCTGATCCCCGAGGCCGGAGTGGAGCTGATCGCATCCAGTGCACGGGCATGCTGGTGGTTTGGCGACGACCCCGAGCGCTCGGCACGTCGCGGACCCGGGCCCGCGCCGCTCGTGCGGACCGGTTGGAGTCGCGAGGCGCTGGCGCTGGTGGCGCACCCGGCGTGGGCGAAGGGCGCACTGGCCTCGGCGGAGTACCTTCCGTACGGCTCGCGGTTCGAGCCGCGCGAACCGGCCTTCGCCTCGGGGACGGGGGCGACCCTGGACTGCGTCGTCGTCGGCTCCCCGCGTGAGTCGCGCCGCCGGCTCCTGGCCGAGCTGGCGCCTGCCCTCGGAGACCGCCTGAACGTCTGGGGCTGGGGCGTTCGCGGCCGCCTGCCCGGCGCCGGAACCCGCGCTTTCAGGTCCAGACTGCGGGGCCGGGGCCCGCTCGATCCGAAAGGGCTCGAGGCGGTCTACCGGGCCGCGTCGGTCGTCCTAAACCTCCAGGACGAGCAGATGCTCGGGGCCTGGAACCCACAGACCTTCGACTTGCTGGCCCTGGGAGTCCCGCAGGTGGTCTGGAACGAGGAACCCGTGGACTACCTCGAGCACCCGCCCGGATTCGCAGCGGATCCTGCGGAGCTCGCGGAGCTCGTCCGGGCCGCGCTAGCGAGGCCCCATCGTGAGCTGGTCGGTGCTGGATTCGACGAGGCACAACGGCGCCACCGGTGGTCCCACCGGGCGAGGAGAATCGCCTCGCTGGCGGCGGAGGTTTAGTTCGGGGCCCGCTGGACACGACAACGTCACGCCTATCATGCCCGCCGGGTGGCCTCCGTGGACGGCGATGACATGGAGCAAACGCCGCAGCCGTCAGCCCGCCTGCCTCGGTATTTGATCCTCGCTGCAACGCTGAACGCCGCGATCCCGGCCGTCACCTGGCTGATCACCCAGGATCGATCCCAGGCGATAGCGGCGCTCGCCGTTACGGTGTTAGCCACCGTCGCGGCGGCGGCCGCGTCAAAATTCGGCGGGAGGATCTTCAGCCCGGTCGCGCTCGTTGGCTACGTCTACGGGATTGCCGCGTTGGTCGGCTTCCTGGGAACCGCGAGCGTGATCATGCCGGGCCGCTTGAGCGCCCAGATCGTCTGGGTAAACCTCACCGCGATCGCAGCGTTCGCCGCAGGATGGCTCGCGGGGACGCGCATGGCGCAGGCACGCCAGCTGCGACGTCCGCCGGCACTCGGTGCGGGAAAAGCCGTAATGACGAACCTCCAGCTCGCCCGGCTCGTTCTGCTGGTTGCCGCGGCTGGAGCGACCTACGTCTTCCGCCACGGCATTCCGTTATTCACGGACATTAACGCCCGCTTCGATCGTGCGGGGGGAGCACTGGAAACCCTCGCGACGGTGGCCTATGACGGAGTTTTCGTCGGGTTTCTTCTCTTGCTGCCGTCTTGCGTGGGCCCCTGGAAAGCTCGGCGTGTGCCGTGGATCGAGCTTGCGGCGGTCGTCGTCCTCACGGGCATCGAAGGCAACCGGCGATTCGCGATTCTCTTTCTCTGCGCCCTGCTCTATGCGATCTGGAGCGGTGTCAGGGTGAACAGCGTCGCGTTGGCTTTGGCGGCCGTCGTCATTGGCGTTCTGTTCAGCGTGGTCGGGCAGTTGCGCGAGCCCCAGGCCACGCTCCATCAGCGGCTTGAGGCGATCCACTATGACGCTCCCGCATGGACGTCAGCGGCCTATCTAGCTTTTCGAAGCAGCGACGACGTCGTCATGACACTCGTCAAGAACCAGAGGATTCGGGACGATCCCGGAAGACCGAGGCCACTCACCCTCGCCGGGCCGGCGGAGATTCTCCCGGGCCACCAGGAGAGTCCGGATTTCTGGGCACGGGCTGCCATTCTGCCCCACTCCGACCAAAGCTCCGGTCTGAATATCCCGCTGACCGGTTCTCTTTACGTGGACGGCTCCTACTACGCGGTGGCTCTCGCGTACCTGATGCTGGGAGCGGCGTGCGCCTGGTGCCGGAATCAGAGATGCGCTCCCCTCACCATGCTTTTCGGAGTCGCCCTTGCCACCAGCGTCATTCTGGGCGCCTACGGAACTTTCCTCGGAACGCCCATCTATGTCCTGACGTTCGCCGCCCTTGCCTGCATCGGGATTGCAAATCGCCTGCTTCCCCGCCTGCTGGTATCCGTCAATCGGACGCCGGGACCGTAAGACCCTTACTGGGCCAGGTCCCCGACGACGATGTCCTGAAGGCTCGTGAAGCGCTCGCGACCGCACCACGATCCATACTGAACGTCCCTGAGGCGAATACCCAGCGCTGCGTATTTCTCCCGCACCCAATCCTCGGGGAACGCCACCGCGGACTCGGGCGACTGCCGGTTAGTGGTCAAGCAATCTCCGACCGGATACCGAAACGACAATCCGGATTGATTTTTCCCCGCCTCGAGCAACCCTAGGCTTTCGCTGTTCAGGAGGAAGAAAGTCGCGAAGACAGTGCCGCCCGTGCGGAGCACACGCCGGGTCTCACTCAGGTATCGCTCGGCGTCCCGAGGCAGGAGATGAGTGAAAACCGACGTGAGGATGACGAAGTCGAACCAGGCGTCCTCATAAGGAAAGCGGGCCTCCCTGGCATCGATGCTGCCGCCTGGGTTGTATCTGCGATTCGCGGCGTCGAGGCGCTGAAACGAGAAGTTAGGGTGCCGCTGCGAGATGTTGGCCTGACACCACTCGATCCATTTTCGGTTCACGTCGAAACCGCAGTACTGTCCATCGAGAAAGTCGGTCAGGGCGATTGCCATCCGGCCGATGCCGCATCCGACGTCCAGCACGCGATCGGACGGCTGAAGCCCCGCACGCCGGAAGTGCTCCTGGAATTCCAAGCCGGTCCGCCGAAAGTCGCCCGCACCAACAAGCGCCATTCTCCGCGGGGGCAGGGCAGGGTCTTTTCGCCCCCGGAGCCAGTCGGCTAAATCGAGCGCGTCGGCCCGAAGCCGCGTGACCAGGCGGGATCCTCCTACTTTGCGTAAGAACCGCCCGCCGGACATCGGGCCTTAGTGAAGCAGGATCAGGAAATGCATCTCCGCTTGAAATGAGACCGCTCAGGCGCCCCAGCAAGGCCGGACCCAGCCATCCGGCATCGCAGTGCGCGGAAGGACGGAGCTGCCGGTGAGCGGCGGGGGCGAGCGCACCCCGCCGGAGCGGGTCGACGTCGTCGGCAAACCGCGCACGGTCGGCGAGCTCGAGCACGCCGCGCGCTACCGCTGGGCGGGGCCCCGGGTGGCGGGCCGTGTCCTCGACGTCGCCTGCGGCACGGGCTACGGCAGCGAGCTGCTGGCCACCGACCACGAGGTGACCGGTATCGACCGCGACGAAGGTTCGATCCGCCGCGCGCGGAGCCGCTGCCAGGCGGAGTTCATCGTGGCCGAGGTCCCACCGCTTCCCGTGCCCGCGGCAGCGTTCGATGCCATCGTGAGCTTCGAGACCATCGAGCACGTCGAGGACGATCGCGGCCTCGTCCGCGAGTTCCGGAGGGCGCTGCGGCCCGGCGGAACGCTCCTGCTCTCCACGCCGAACGCCGCCGCGACGCTGGGCGAGTCCGCCGCGGCCAACCCCTGGCACGTCCGCGAGTACCGGCTGGACGAGATCCGCCGGTTGCTCGCCGAGGCCGGGGAGTTCGACTCGATCGAGGTCTTCGGCCAGCGGCTCCCGCCGCGGCACTCGGCCCGGCGCCGGGTGGCGGTCGCGGCGTGGCGAGCGGGGCTCGCTCGCGACCCGGCGGGCGCCACCGCGAGGCAGGTCTACGGCAGCCTCGACGTCGAGCCCTGGGACGGGGCCGCCGAGCCGGCGTACTGGGTCCTGGCCTGCGCCTAGATCTGGCCCGCGGGCGCCACGCCGGCGGCCTCGAGCGCCTGGCCCAGCGAGGCGTCCGCCAGCGCCGTGGTGTGCGTTCGCGCGAGCTCCTCGGCGCCACGCTCCGCCGCGCCGCGCGCCCCGTCCGGGTCCAGCGCAACCGCTGTCAGCGCCGCCTGGAACTCGGCGGCGTCCGCCGCCTCGGTGCAGCCGCCAAGCGCCGCGAGGCCCCGAAGCGCGATCGGCGTGCCCACGCAGGGGATGCCGCGAGCGATCGCCTCGAGCACCTTGACCCTGATCCCGCTGCCGATGAACAGCGGGATCACGCAGGCGTGCGCCCTCGCCAGAAACGGCTCGACGTCCTCGACGAAACCGTGGACGCCGATGCCATCGCGCCCGTCGCGGGCTCGCAGGTCGCGCGGTGGATCCGCTCCGACCACCTCGAGCCGAGCGTCGGTCGCGGCGGCGCGCACCGCCGGCCACACCTCGGACACGAGCCAGCGAAGGCCCTCGCGCCTGCCGACCGAGGTGAGGGCGCCCAGGGCGAGGAACGTCGGCGGGGCCGGGGGCAACGGGGGGCGCACCGCCACCTTCACGGGGATCGGCCAGACGCTGATCCGCGCGGCCAGGTCCGGGCGTTCGTCGAGGAGCAGGCCTCGATCCGTCTCGCTGAGGGTCAGGACGTGGCTGAACTCATCCAGGGCGGCGGCCTCCCATCGGCGCGTTTGCCCGCTGTCGGCGCGCAGCGCGGCGCGCGCCAGCGGGTTGCGGTGCCGCGCCGCGAGTTGGGAGAACTGCTGCCACTCGACGTCGTGCTGGCCGAGCACGGCGGGCGAACCGGGGACGAGGCCGCGGTAGGGCACGGTGGAGAGGTGGTCGCAGTGGACCGCGCCGTACTCGGTTCCAAGGGACCAGTCGCGAACGACGCGCCGCGCCGCGGCGCTCTCGAACTTCGCGATCCGAAACGGCTCGCGGCTCACGAGCGCCCTGGTGAACACGGCCGCGGTCCGAAGGGGGGCGTGAGCAGCGCGGAAGTGCGCCACGGGAACGACCTGGACCCGTGCGGCCAGCGCCCGAAGCTCGGGCGACGGATCGGCATCGGGCTGCGCCAGCGCCAGGACGTCCACGTCGCCGCGTCGCGCGTACGCCTCGAGCAACCGCCAGCTCACGATCTGGCCCCCCGACCCTCCGTTCCTGGGGACGTCGGCGGTGATGAAGAGGAATCTGGGAGCGGTCAAGGCGACGCTCAGGGGCCGCCGCTGCGCCGCAGCCAGAACGCGCCGGGGCTGGCCTCGCCGTTCAGCGAGCCGATCGCTGCCCCGAGCCGCTGCGGCGCAGTGCGGCTCAGCGCGTGGAGCGCGAGCTTCACCTCGAAGCCGGGGTTACCGGAAAGCAGCGCCTGCAGCAGGTACTGCTCGTTCCAGTACTTGCGCTCGGCCTCGATCAGCCGCCGCGGGTAGTCCCATGGAAGGAACACGTCGTGCACGTGGACCCAGACTCCGACCGCGAGCCGGGGCAGGATCTCGAGGAACAGCCGGTTCACGTCGCTCGCGGGCTTCGAGATGTGAGAGGAGTCGATGAAGAGGATGTCGCCGTCGCGAAGCGAGGTGAAGGTCTGGACGTCAGCGTGCTCGAGCCCGATGGCCAGGTGCTCCACATCGGTGCCGAGAAGATCGGCCAGCGGGATGCGCGGATCCGGATCGATCGCGACAAGCACGCCAGGCGCGTCCTCCTCCGCGTTTCGCCGCAGGGCCGCCGCGGTGACGTGGGTGGAGTTGCCGCAGCCGACCTCCACCACCCGCCCGGGTCCCGCGTGACGGACCATGGCGTAGAGCACGTCGGCGTCACCGCGCCCGTACTGTCGGTTGTCGAGGTCGAAGCCCGCTATCCCGCCATCCGCGACGGCAGCCGCGAACTCGCCCAGGTGCGGCGCGAGCTCGCCCTCGACGAGCTCGAGCTGGGCTTCGAGGTCGAGGGCGATGCCCGGCATCGGGCGCGGAGTGGCCCACCACTGGGGATCGATGGCGCCGACGTCCGGAACCGGGCTCGGGTAGCCGGTGCGGACGACATCGACCCCAAGGCCGCGCGAGAGCCGCAGGGCTAGAGCCCAGGTGCGTTCCGAAGGCATTTCCGCTCAGTAGGCGCCGCGACCACCGATGACGGCGCCGAGCGTACGGAAGATGAGCTTCAGGTCCTCGGTGAGCCGCCAGTCGACCACGTAGGTGGAGTCCAGGCGCAGCATGTCGTCGAACGGGATGTCGCTGCGGCCCATCACCTGCCACGGCCCGGTCATCCCGGGCCGCATCTCCCGGCGGGTGGACCAGCGGTCCCCGACGCGGCGATCCTCGGCAACCGGCAGCGGCCGCGGGCCGACGAGGCTCATCTCCCCCTTCGCCACGTTCCAGAGCTGGGGCAGCTCGTCGATCGACCAGCGCCGCAGGAACGCGCCGAACCGGGTGATCCGAGGATCGTCCGGGACCTTGAAGCCCTCCCCCTCGCTCTCGGTCCCGTCAACCATCGTGCGCAGCTTCAGCATCTCGAAGCGGCTCCCGTGATGGCCCGCGCGAACCTGTCGGAAGAAGATCGGGCCCGGCGAGTCGAGCTTGATCCTGATCCCGCTGTAGAGGAGGAGCGGCGCGAATCCGATCAGGGCCGGAACCGCGACGGCGAGGTCCACGCAGCGCTTGGCGATCAGCCACGAGCGCGCCGGCCGGTTGGGAGGCAGGGAGAGGATGAGCGTCCCCTCCAGCTCGCCGAGGTGGGCGGAGTTGCGCATCACGTCGGAGTCGCCCGCCACGAGGTCGACCTGGACGCCGCGCTCGGCGAGGCTTCGCGCCAGGTAGGAGCGGGCCTCCATCCGCTCCGGCGAGCTCGCGAAGATCGCCCGCGCGACACGCCGCTCCGCGACCAGCTCGAAGAGCTGCGCGGGCTCGGTGAAGCCGGCGCCGTCGACGGAGGCCAGGACTCTGATGCCCCACTCCGGGTGACGGCCGATGCGCCGCAGGAGCCGTGAGGTGTCCTCCGGGTTGCCGATCAGGACCGTGTCCTGGCGAAACCAGTCCCTGGTCCGCGTCAGGGCGCGGATCCGCCAGCGGCAGAAGAGGACGCAGGGCACCATCAGGAGCCAGAGCGACACCACGGCGGCCAGCGACACGTGGCCCGGCCGGAAGGCGAGCACGGCCAGCAGGTACGCCCACGACCAGATCGTTGTCACCTGGAGCACCGGCCCGAGCTCGTCGAGCGTTCCGCTTCCCGCCGTCTGCGAGCGGACGTGGTAGATGCCGCAGGCCAGCCCGAGCAGGAGCCAGAGGGGGACGAGGATGAGCGCGACGAGCGTCTGGACGTCGCCGAAGACGCCGCCGGCGAGCTTCGAGAGCGCGGCTGCCGCGGTGATCGTCAGCGCAAGGGCAGCGGTGTCGGAGACGATCAGCCAGCGGCGCAGGCGATAGCCGCGAACGTCCGCGGGGGTGAGGACGGTGCCGCCGACGCCGGGGCGTGCCCCGGCGTCGTCCGCGTGCGCGAGGTCGCTCGCGGCGCGGGCGTGAGCGGTGGCCAGCAACCCGACGTCCGAGCCGCGCGGTCGTCCTTTGAGCTGCCCTACCTTCCATCGCGCGTGACCTCGAACCGGGCGACGGCCGGCTGCTCGCCGCCGCGTTCCTGTTGGTCTGATTTCAGCATGCCGTCCAGCGGCTCCGCGTCGGCCAGCGGCTCGCGCCGGCGCCCGGCGGCGAGGTCCTCGAGGAGGGCGAGGTAGCGGTCGCAGACCTCGGGCCACGAGTAGCGGCCGGTGACGCGCGCGGGCCCGAGCGCCGACTGCTTCGCCCGCAGCTCGCTGGAGCCCATGAAGCGCTCGAGCTCGCCGGCGAGCGCAGCGGGCGCCGGGGCGAAGAACTCGCCATCCTCGCCGATCACCTCCCTGTTGAACACGGAGTCGAGCGCGAGGGTCGGCGCTCCCGCGCCGAGCGCCTGGAGCAGCGACGGGTTGGTGCCGCCAACGGAGTGGCCGTGGACGTAGACGGCGCAGTGGCGCCACAGCTGCTCGAGGAGACGGTCGCTCGAGACGTGGCCGAGCCACCAGACGTCGGGGCGCTCCGAGAGCTTGCGCAGCTTCGCCTCCAGCTCGTTGCGGTAGTTCGCCTCGCCGACCACGACCCAGGGCGGGCGCTCCGGGATCGCCTCGAGCGCGTCGATCACCATCTCCACGTTGTTCTCCGGGACGAGCCGGGCGACGGTGAGGACGTACCCGCCGGGGGGGATGCCAAGCGCCTCGAGCTCGTCGCCGGCGTCGTCGGAGACGATGCTCGCGCCGTACGGGATGAACTCCGGGCGCCGGCCGTACTTGCGGCTCCAGATCTCCGCGATCGCGCGCGAGTCGGCCACGAGCGCCTCGGCACGCCGGCTTGCCGTCCGGGCCCCGGCGCGGTGCAGGGTCTTGCCGACCAGGCCCCACTTGCCACGCCGCCACTCGACGCCGTCGACGTTGATCGCCGCGGGGACCTTGGCCGCGTGCAGCAGGGGAAGCCAGAGGCCGTTGGCGCTGTTCAGGACGAGGGCCGCGTCGACGTCGCGTCGCCGGACGTCGAAGCTCGCGGTCAGGCCGAAGCTCAGCGTGCTGAGCGACTTGGTCTCGATTCCGCGCGTGTACCTGCACTCGACGCCGTCGTCCACGGTCCACGCGGTCTGCCCCGCCTGCTTCCAGCGGCAGTAGACGAGCACCTCGTGGCCGCGCTCGCGGGCATGCGGGATGAAGTGACGGACGAACGTCTCGTAGCCGCTGTAGGTGCTGGGGTAGCCGCGACTGCCCATCACCGCGATCTTCATCTGTTCATGCCCCCCGGCTAGCCCCTCGGGTAGGGAGTGATGGATGGCCCGCTTCCATGCGGGAACGCTGCAAACTCGGCTTCATCCTGAAGGTTCCCAACTCCTGCCCGCTACCCAGCCCGACCGCGAGCGAAGCCAGCGAGTCGAGACGGTAGCGACAACGCGGCGGGGGCGCCTTCTGCGGGGAAGGGGTCGGGCGCCGTGAGGGCGCCGCCGGGCTGCGGTCGCGTCATCACCGCGAGCGCGACCAAGAGCCAAGTCGACCCGAGCCAGAAGGGACTGGTCGCCGCTGCCGTGATCCCGAAAACCACGAGCGCGCCGAGCGCACGAGCCCGCCCTGGGCGCGAAATCGGCCGGACCGTGAAGAGGGCCAGAACGAGTAGCCCGGCTCCGATGAGGCCACCGTCGTAGACGATCTGCACCGGAAGGACGGAGAGGAAGCCTCGCCGGCCGGTACTGGTCCTGTTTTCATGTCGTTGACCGTCGGTGTTGGTGCCGAGCCCGATTGCCAGCTGCGGTCCGCCGAGGTCTCCGAGGGCGGTCTTCGCGATCTTGGCGCGGTCGCCGCTCGTCCCGCTGCCGAAGTCGAGCAGGTGTCCGAGCCGCTGCCGCACCGGCGCGGTGGCGGCCGGCGTGACCGCCGTGGCCAGCACTCCCACCACGAGGGTCGCCGCGAGTATCTTCGTCACCGTGCGCGCCGCGGGCCCTCCTTCGACGACGGCCCAGACGAGCAGGCCGGCCGCGAAGCCGAGGATTGCCGCGCGGGTGAGGCTGAAGGCGATTCCGGCGACGGCGAGCGGGACGCAGAAGCGCGCGGCCCTGCGGACGCGCGGGTGCGGCGACGTCAGCGCGACGAACGCCCAGATCGCCAGCGTGCTGGCGAGGATGTTGGCCTCGTAGGCCAGGGCGAATACCGGTCGCGCCTCGCCGGCCGGGCCGGGGGGACGCGTGCCGATCGTGGTACCGGCAACCGCCGCCAGCACCCCGAGGACGAGGGCGACTGCACCGAGAACGGCCGCGGAGTTGACCGCCAGGCGCTCGACGCGCTCAGAGTCGGGAAAGGAGGCCAGTACCGCCACGAGAATCAGCCAATCCAGCCCGAGCCAACCGACGACGGCCATGCTCTTGCCGACGTCGGGGGCCTGGACCATGGTCACCAGAACGCTCCATGCGATGAACGCCGCCAGCGCCAGAGCGGTCCGATCGGTCGCGGCGGCCCAGAGGGCCCGTTCCCTGCGCTCCGCTACCAAGGCAACGAGGAGGGCCAGCACGACGATGTCCTCGGGCAGGAAGTGAAGACCCGCGATCGGGAAGCGCCAATGCGTCACGAAGAGGCTGACGATGAGAAGCGGCGCCAGCACTCGAGAAGGTCTGCCAGTGATCATCAGCCCGCACCCACAAGCCGGCCGCGGCCTGAAGGCCAGGGCGGACGCGTCATCATCGCGAGGGCGATCAGGAGCCACGTCCACCCGAACCAGAACGGGCTCGTCGCGACGGCTGCGCTTGCATAGATGGCGAGTAGGGCGAGCGCGCGTCCCCGGCCGGGCCGCGCCAGAGGCCGCAGCGAGCCGAGGGCCAGGCCCAGCAGCACTAGGGCGACGGCGCCGCCGTCGTAGAGCACCTGGACGGGAAGCACGCTGAGGTATCCCCGCACGCCGACGAGCGTCGGCTCCTCATGTCTCTGGCCGTAGCTGTCGAGGCCAAGCCCGTAGACGTAGCTCCCCGGGCTCATGTCGGCGAGGCCGGTCTTGACCTCGTCGACCCGCTTCTGGCCGGTGCCTCCCCGGACTTGAAGAAGATCTCCGGCGCGACGCTCGAAGGGCGCGGCGACGCCGGGCAGTGCGACGACCACCACCGCCGCCGCGACTAGCACTCCGGCCCCGATCCGCAGGACTGCGCGACGCGCCCGTTCGCCGCTCGTCACGGCCCAGATCAGCAGGCCCAGGGCCAGTCCGAGAACGACAGCCCGCGTCATGCTGAAAGCGATCGCGGCGATCGCCAGCGGAACTGCGACTCGTGCCACCCTCAGGACCCAAGTGTCTGATGACGAAACGGCGACGAAGGCCCAAACGGCCGACGCACTCGCGAGGATGTTTGCCTCATACGACAGGCCGAACACCGCGAGACCCTGGTGCAGGCCCACCTCCTGGGTGCCGATCGTGGTCGAGCTGACGAGCGTCGCGATCCCGACCCCCATGGCCACCGCCGCCGCGATCGCGCTGAAGCTCACGCCCAGCCGTTCAATGCGGACCGCGCTGCCAATCGACGCCACGATCGCGATCAGGAGCAGCCAGTCAAGTCCCAACCAGCCAACGACCCCCAGGCTCACGCGCAAATCGGGAGCCTGGAGAACCGAGATCACGGCCTCCCAGCCGATGTAGGCCACGAGCAGGAGACAGGTCCTGTCCCTCGCGATGCGAACCATGTCCGCGGCCCTCCCGTTCAGCAGCAGCGAAACGACCAGGGCCACCGTCAGGAAGTGCTCGGGCAGGAAGTGAAGTCCCGCGATCTCGACCCGCCAGTGCGTCACGAACAGCGAGGCCACGAGGAGGAGGCTCAGGACCCGCGAGACCGCCCCAGCGCGAACGGCGCCGGGCTTCGGCGTTGCGAGCGTGTCGGTCAAGTCGGTCGACACGGGCACATCTTCCCGATGCGGCTAACCGATTGGGCGTGCGAGGCCGTAGCATCGATGCGATGGTGGATGCCCGGCGGCAGCTCTTCAGCCTGCTCGGCCTCTGCCTGGCGCTTCTTCCTCGGGCCGCCGGCGGCAGGCGGGCGGGTACCGAAGGACTTCTACGGCGTCGCCCCGGTGACCGTGCTCAGCCCGAGCGAAATGACCCTGGCGAAGCGCGGGGGCGTCACCGGGCTACGACCCTTCTTCCACTGGACCACAATCGAGCCGGCGCCGGGGCAGTTCGACTTCAGTCGGACGGACGAGGTCGTGCGAAACGCGGCCGCCGCCGGAGTGGAGCTCACGCCCGTGCTCTTCCAGACCCCGACCTGGGCGACCTGCACCACCGACATCCATTGCCTTTTCTATGCGCCGACGGACAACCCAACTCTCGAGGCCGGATGGCTCAACTTCGTGAACATGGTGGCCGGCCGCTACGGGCCGGGAGGAACGTTCTGGACGGACCCGGCCAATCAGGGGGTCCCCGTGCGGCCGATCCGGACCTGGATCGTCTGGAACGAAGAGAACTCGAAGGGCTACTTCGAGCCTGACGGCGCATCGCCCTCCCAGTACAAGCGGCTCCTGAAGCTCTCGGCCCGGGCGATCCACTCGCACGACCCCGGGGCGAAGATCGTGCTCGGCGGGCTCGCCGGGGGCTCGAACGTGGATCGGAACGCGGGATCGGTGCCCGCAGGCAAGTTCCTGGGCAAGCTCTACCGCAACGGGGCGAGCCGCTACTTCGACGCGGTCGCGCTGCACCCCTACTCGAACACGATCGCCGACCTCAAACAGGAGGTGAGCGCCGATCGCAAGGTGATGACGAAGCACGGGCACCGGGCGACACCCGTCTGGCTCACGGAGCTGGGCTGGGGCTCAAACCACTCCTCGAGCTCGCTGTCCAAGGGCCTTCACGGCCAAGCAAAGCTGCTGCGAGAGGCTTTCCAGCTCATCCTGAAGCATCGCAAGGAGTGGAACGTCGCGCGGCTCTTCTGGTTCACGTGGCGCGACGTCAGCCCGACGCCCTGCCTGTGGTGCGGTCACGCGGGGCTGTTCACGGAGCAGCTCAAGCCGAAGCCTTCGTGGGCCGCCTTCAAGTCGTTCGCGAAGCGGTAGTCGCGGGCAGGGCGCGCTCGAGGGCGCGCTCGAGGCGCGCCATGCGGTTGCCCATGGTGCACAGACGGGCGACGGGCGCGTCGGCGCTGGGGGATCCCGCGAGGCCCGGGTCGGCCGCGACTCGTCCCAGCTGCCGCGCCATGTCGGCTTCGCTTCGCGGCGCGAATGTCACCCCCTCCACCAGGGAGGCTGCTTCCAACGCCCCACCCTCCGCCGGCACGATCGCCCGCCGGCCGGCGGCCCACGCCTCCAGCGCGACGAACCCGAACGGCTCGGGCCTCTGGCTTGCAACGAGGAGCGCGGTGACATCTTCGAGCGCAGGGCGAATTCCCGGAAGCTCGCCGAGGTAGACGATTCCATCGTCGCCGGCGACCTCGTCGAGAAGGCGTTCGAGGAGCGCCTCGTTCCCCGGGTAGCAGCCGCCGGCGAGATGGAGGCGGATGGGGGTCCCCGCGGCGCGAAGGCGCCGCACTGCGCGGATCGCCTCTGGCTGGCCCTTCCAGGGGTGGATCCTCCCGGCCAGGAGGACGGTGAACACGTCAGCCGGAGGAGGAGTGGTGGCGGCCCGGCGTGGGGCGACGTAGTAGGCCATCGTCACCCCGTCTCGACTCAATCCTCCGGAGGCCTGGAGCCACCGTCGCGTCGCCTCCGAGTTGGCCATCGCGTGATTGGCCAAACGCACCAGTCGGGCAAGGGCCCTTCCGCTGAGGCCGCCGAGAATCTCGTGGACCGATACCAGCGTCGGAACCCGGGCTGCGCGCAGGGCCGGAAGGTACGCGGACATCGCCAGTGTCCAGAGGATCACCAGTTCGCTCTGACGTGCGGCCTCGGGCAGACGCAGCGGCAATCGCAGGCTTCGCGCCCCCCTCGCTCGGCGAAGCACCCTGAGCTCCTCGACCGTGACCGTGGCTCCGAGGCCGCGCAGGGCGGCGATTTGGTCCTGGGACCGAACGCTGTCGGAGGCAATGACGACCCGCACGCCGGCCCCCAGTGCCAGCAGGCCCTCGACATCCTGCAGGAGGATGCGATCGGATCCATAGAGGTCGGCCGACGGGGCCAGAATCGTGACCTGCATCGGCAGAGTTTTTCAGCCGGCGATGACCATCCGCTCGGCCTATTGCCGTCGTCCGCTGCGGATGAAGGACGGCAGGAACCGCACGTACGGAATGATCCAGAAGAGCGGCCAGTCGAAGCCACCGTATCGCCTGAGGTAGCGCGCGCGGCTTCGCGGGTGGTGACCTTTCGGTCCCAGAACCAGGTTCACCCGCTCCCTCCAACTCAGGCCCGGCTCCTTCCAGGGCTTGTAGAGGTTCCGCGGACACGTGCCGACCATTCCGGGTGCCACGACGCTCTCGATGCCGCGCTTCGTCGCGCGCATGCCGTAGTCGAAGTCGGCGAAGGCGTGGGCGAAGCTTCCGTCGATTGGCCCGACCCGCTCGGCGACCGACCGCGGAATCAAGACCACGTTGCCGTTGAACGTCTCGACCCGAGTCGGCGCCGCGCCCGGCTCGACCATCTCCGTGTGCAGCGGGTGGCGCCCGTAGCGGCGCACACCCGAATAGGTGAGGAGCCCGTCAACGGGATCGCAGACGGCGCCGGCGACGATTCGATCACGATCGGGGCCGGCGGTCCTCAGGAGCGTCTCGAGCGCGCCCGGGGCGAGCTCCACGTCGTCGTTCAGCCAGAGGATGAAATCCGGCGGGTCCTCCATCGCCGTCCGCTCCGCGAGCGCCATCGCCGCCGCCCAGTAGAGCTCGCCCGTGCCCGTGACGATCCGGGTCCTCGGAAACTCGGCGGCCACCGACGAGACGGTGTCGTCCTGGCTGCGGTCATCGACGAGCACCGCGCCCTTCTCGACGCTGGCGCCGCAACGCTGGCCGAAGTAGGAGCGCAGACACGCGACGGTTTGAGCGCAGCGGTTGTACGAGGCCAGTAACGCAACCACCCGAAGCTTGTCGTCCACGAAGCTGTCTGCCTCCGCCGTCACGAGAGCGTCAGGTCGAGACACTATTGGCCGCTCCTCGCGTCTGGCGGAAGTCCTCGACCGTACGGCGAAGCCCCTCGTCGAGATCGATCTCAGCGGCGAAGCCGATGATCTCGGCGGCTCGCGAGACATCCAGGTACCGGCGAGGTTGGCCGTCCGGGCGCGAGCTGTCCCACGTGGTACGGCCGGTGAACCCGACAGACGACGGAGATCTTCTCGGCGAGCTCGCGAATCCTGGTCTCGACCCCGGTTCCAACGTTGAAGGGGGCCGATGTGTCGGCCTGCTCCGCGGCGAGCAAGAGGGCCCGGGCGGCGTCGTCGACGAAGAGGAACTCGCGCGTCGGCGCACCGCTTCCCCAGAGGACCACTTCGGGCTCCTCGCGCTCCGCGGCGACCGTGTACTTGTGGACCATCGCGGCGATGACGTGCGAGTCCTCGAGATCGAAGTTGTCCCCGGGGCCGTAGAGGTTCGGCCATCACGGGAACGCACGAGTCGAGCCCGTGCTGGCGCCGGTAGCTGTCCGAGAGGACCAGCAGAAGCCTCTTGGCGACCCCGTAGGGCGCGTTCGATTCCTCGGGAAAGCCCTCCCACAGGGCCTGCTCGCCGAATGGCACCTCGACGTGCTTGGGGTATGCGCACACCGAGCAAACCGCAACGAGCTTCTGAGTCTTGTGCCGCCGGCAAGCCTCGAAGACGTTGAGCCCCATCAGCGTGTTGTCGCGGATGAGCGGCCCGGGATTTCGGAGGTTGTAGCCAATGCCGCCGACGTTGGCCGCCAGATGGATGACGACGGCCGCGCCCTCGACGGCGGCGAGGCAAGCCTCGGGACCGCGCAGGTCGTATTCGGCTGAGCGGGGGACGTGGACATCGGCTCCGAGCTCGTCCAGCAGCCTCACCGTCACGGTGCCGAGGAAGCCGGCACCGCCTGTCACCACGACCCGCGTGCCCTCCCAGAACCGATCGGCTCGGGGCCCCGTTCACATCAGCTCGTAGCTCTGCCGGCTCGACTCGTCCGGCGAGCCGGTCGTTCAGGGACCTGACGTCGGCGTCGACCATGAGCTCCACCAGCTCCTCGAACCGAACCGAGGGCTTCCAGCCGAGCGCCTCGCGGGCCTTGCGCGCAGTCGCCCTGGAGCGAGTCGACCTCAGCGGGTCGCAGGTAGCGGGTGTCGATCTCCACGTGGTCCTGCCAGGACAGACCGACACGCGAACGCGAGCTCGAGAACTCGCGGACCGTGTGCTGCTCGCCGGTGGCGACGACGTAGTCGCCGGGCTCCGGGGCCTGCAGCATGAGCCACATCGCGTGCACGAAGTCGGGCGCGTACCCCCAGTCGCGCCTCGCGTCGAGGTTGCCGAGGTAGAGCTTGTCCTGGAGGCCCGCCTTGATCCGCGCAACCGCCCGGGTGATCTTGCGAGTCACGAAGGTCTCGCCGCGGCGCGGAGACTCGTGGTTGAAGAGGATGCCATTGACCGCGAACATGTCGTAGGCCTCGCGATAGTTGACCGCCGTCCAGTACGCCGCAACCTTGGCGACTCCGTACGGGCTGCGGGGATGGAACGGGGTCGACTCCGATTGCGGCGGCTCGCTTGAGCCGAACATCTCCGAGGAGGAGGCTTGGTAGAAGCGGGGCGCGATTCGCGCCTCCCGAATCGCCTCCAGGATGCGGATCGTTCCCATCCCCGTGATGTCGAGCGTGTAGACCGGGATGTCGAACGAGACGCGGACATGACTCTGGGCCGCAAGGTGGTAGATCTCAACCGGTTGGAGCTCGTAGAGCAGCCGCGTCAGAGCGACCGGGTCGCTGACGTCCGCGTAGTGGTTGAAGAGTCGGGCTCCAGGCTCGTGCGGGTCGCGGTAGAGGTGGTCGATGCGACCGGTGTTGAAGCTCGACGAGCGGCGGATGATCCCGTGGACCTCGTAGTCCTTCGCGAGCAGGAGCTCGGCGAGGTAAGAGCCGTCCTGCCCGGAGATTCCGGTGATCAGCGCACGCTTGGGGTCTTCCGCCATCGGCCGCGAGGAGGCTAGCGCCCCGGTCGCCCGCCGTTCGCATAGCCCTGCGAGACGTGGGTGACGATGTAGGAGCCATCGAGCTGCCGCGCGACCACGACGTGCGGTGGGGGCTCTGGGCCCACCGTCACGAGCGTCGAGTGCAGGTTGCTCGGAAGCCTGGGATCCTCAAACCGGAATCGCGCCGTGTTGCCGTCGAGCGGCGAACCGAGCAATTCGAGGCTCCCACCTTTCGAGAGGTTCACGTTCGAGGCGGAGACCGCCGCGAGCATCGCGTTCCCTTCCTTATTGGAAGCTCCATCCCGGATGGCGTCGTTCCTCGTCAGGGCGCCCCAGGTATAGGCAATCACACCGATGGCCAAGCAGGCGACTCCGAACTCGATGCTCCGGCGAAACCCGGGCTGACGGCGCGAGAGCCCATCCAAGCCGATCGCCGCGGCGCCGAGCACGCAGAGGACCAACGGGTAGGCGTACCGAAAGACGACCGGCTCCCTGAGAACGAGAATGGGCACGGTGGTTACTAGGCCGGCCAGCAGCAGCACGCGCCCGGGGCGCTTCGTCAAAGAGGCCAGGGCAAGCCCCCCTACCGCCACCGCCGCCATCCAGGCCAGAGCCACGGCAATTGCGCTGGACACACCCGTGACCTCGTGAAGCCGTCCTGGGTCATGCGGAAGCAGCGTGAGTCGCAGCAGGTTGCCCAGGTTGGAGAGCGCGCTGCCGGGCGTCGGATGCGCCGAGCTCCGGATGGAGTCGTGCGCAGACGCCTCCCACAGTACGAACAGTGCGGCGGCGGCCGCATATGCCCCGCTGACCAGAGCGGCACGCGGCCGCGAGCTCGTCGGCTCGCTCCAGAGATGGACGACGACGAAGACCGGGGCGAGCAGCCCATCGTTCTTCGTGAGGACGGCCCCGACGGTGAGGATCAGGGAGAGAGCGAGATAGATGGGACGCTCGCTCGCGCGCCATGACAGGTAGAGGTGGATCGCCGCGAGGGCAAGCAACGTGGCCCAGAGATGGGGCGATGCGGACACCCACCCGTAGACCCCGACCGCCGCAGGGGCCAGCCCCGCGAGAAGAGTGGCTCCGGCCGCGGACGCCCGGGACACCCCAAGGCGAATCAGCAGACCGAAGAAGAGCGCGAGGACCGCCAGGTGGCAACCGAGATCGAACGTGTGATGCTCGGTCCCGCTGAAGCGGAAGAGGGAAAAGTGCAGTCGATACCACTGCACCTCGACGGGAAGCGGGTTGCCATGGTGGCCAAGGTCGTAGAAGGGCCCGCCGAGGTGCAGGTTGCCGAGCGCGTAGTTGTTCAGCCAGTTGTAGTCATCTGAGAAGAGGCCGGCGTGCCGTACGGGCCAGACCGTCGCCGCGACGATCGCAATGGCGACGACTGGAAGGACCCAGAGCGCGGCCTGATAGCGGCGCCTTTCGAGCCTCACAGCCCCAGCGACTTGGCGATGATCCCGCGCTGGATCTCGCTGGTGCCGCCGTAGATCGTGCCGACCAGGGCGCGGCGCACGAAGCGCTCCATGTCGTACTCCGACGCGTAGCCGTAGCCGCCCATCAGCTGCATGCCCTCCAGCGCGATCCGCTTGGTCACCTCGGTGACGAAGAGCTTCACCATCGAGGCCTCGCGGGGCAGGGTGCGGTCGGGTCCTCGTCGACCTTCGCGGCGACCCAGTAGGTCATGAGCCGCGCCGCCTCGAGCTCGGTCGCCATGTCCGCGAGCCGGTGCTGAAGCGCCTGGAAGGAGCCGATCGGCCGGCCGAACTGGCGGCGCTCCTTCACGTAGGCGAGGGCGTCGTCGAAGGCCCGCTGCGCCAGGCCGAGCTGGGTGGCGGCCAGGATCAGCCGCTCGACGTTCAGCCCCGCCATCAGCTGCCTCCAGCCCTGGTCGACCTCGCCGAGGACGGCGTCGGCCGGCGCCTCGCAGTCGGTCAGGTAGAGGTGGTTCGTCTCGTGGCCGCCGAGGGTCTCGATCGGCTTCATCTCCATGCCGGGCGCCTCGCGCGGCACCCAGATCATCGTCAGGCCCGTCGTGCTTGGACTCGCCCTTGGTGGTCCGCGCGACGATCAGCACGTGGTCGGCGATGTGGGCGTTCGAGCAGAAGACCTTCTGGCCGTTGAGGACGTAGCCGCCGTTGGAGCGGGCGGCGGAGAGCTGCAGGGAGCCGACGTCGGAGCCGGCCTCGGGCTCGGTCATCGCGATCGCCTCCACGGCGCCGCGCGCGATCCCGCCGAGGATCTCCGCCTTCTGCTCCTCCGAGCCGAAGCGCTGGGTCGCCCCGGCGACGATCAGCGTCGTCGCGTAGCCGCCGATCGGCGCCAGGCCCCGCGACGTCTCCTCCATGAAGAGGCAGGCCTCGACCATGCCCCCGCCCGAGCCGCCGTAGGACTCGGGGATCGTCACGCCAAGCCAGCCGAGGTCGGCCATCTTGCGATAGATCTCGAAGGAGTGGTGCTCGGTGTGGCCCTCGGTCAGCCGCTCGCGCTGCTCGGCGGTGCCGCACTCGCGGCGGCAGAAGTCGCGGATCGCCGCGACGAAGTCGCTCTGCTCGTCGGTGAGGGCGAAGTCCACCTCTAGGACGCCTTCAGCGGGCGGATGAACGTGGGGTCGCTCGGCGTGAGGGGCTCGTCGTCGTCGGCGATCGCAACATCCGCCGATGCTCCCGGCCCAGCGTGAGCGGCTTCATCATGTGATTCAGCGTGCCCACGCCGGCGCCCGTGCGAACGATGAGGTCGTGGGAGGCCATCGCGGTCTGAGTCTAGGTGTAGCCGGTCAGACCGGAGCGAAGCGCCTCGCGCCGCCCCCGGCCTATCGGGCTAGGAGGCGAGCGACCGGAGCAGAGTCGCAGCCATCGCTGGGAATCGGTCGTACTGGTGCACGACGCTCGGCTCTGACCCATCTCGGTTCAGAAGCCTTTGTCGCAAAGTCAGCTTCACCTCCGCCTCTTCGACGCATCGAGCGTGGCAACGGCGTCTCGAGAGTCTGGAGGTGCTGGACCGGCCCGAGCCGTCCCGTCCACAGCAGGAAGTTGTGAACCGCCTCGGTCTGATCCACCTCTCCTGGCGGCCCGTGCTGAAAGGTCACTATCTCGCCCACCATCAGATCCAGATACATCGAAATCGAATCGGCATCTCCGTAGGTCACCCCTGCGCAGGACACCGGATTGCCACCGATCTGGTCCAAGATACGTTGCCCGTAGGCCAACCTCACCCATGACCGGTTGGTCGGCTCGCTCGCGATCGTGTGCCGCCGTGCTTCGATGCCGACCGCGAGGCCTGAGCGTGGGAACTGGCTGAATGGATCGCTCTGGAAGAGGACGTCACGGACGTCAGTAAGCAAGACCCGTCGGTAATGGTGTGCTTCGAGGAACCGCTGGTAATGCAGGAACCGGGCGTCAACGGGAGTGCATGCCAGCTCGGCTATCGTCGCTTGGAGGCGTCGGCGCGAGGGGTTGTCGACGGAATCGGCCCACTCCCGTGGCGACGGCCCAACCGAACACCTGTAGGACCCTCCAGACAGTCCAAAGCAGACGACTCTTTCGCACCTGCCGAAAGCTGACGGGCAGAAGGGATCGTCCGGGGACGAGCAGGACCTCCGACCGAGCCGGTGCCCACGCAGGCGCCGACGCTGTCCTCGGCTGACGATGAGTGCTACGTCTCCCTGGTAGCCGCAGTTCCGCAAGCTGGCGAGAAACGGAAGGACCTGACCGAGGGTCAAGCCGACCGCGCTTCCCAGCACGAGCGTGTCGCAGCCCTCCGCCGCAGCCCTCTGCGCCGATCCTCGGTTCATGATGAAGCTCTGCGACCGCGATCGCGTAGGGGCCGGGCCCAACGCCACGCGCGAAGGCGGGAGCACCGTGGAAACCGCTGATATATGGCGGCACCATCCGAGTCACGGAACATATCTCTCTCGCCAGACGCTCGAAGCTAGGAGGCATCGGGCGGGCGGATGACCGTCGGGTCGCTCGGCGTCAGCGGGTCGTCGCCGTCCGCGATCTTCACCTCGAGCTCGGTGCCGCCGATCTGGATCACGTCGCCATCCTCGAGCCGCGCCTGAGCGACCTCGCCGACCGTTGACGCGGGTGCCGTTGGAGGAGTCGAGGTCCTCGACGACGACGGTGTCGCCGTCGACCCGCACGGCGGCGTGGTTTCGGGAAACCTCCTCGTCGGCGAGCGTCACGTCCGCGGTGGTCCCGCGCCCGAGCGTCAGGGGCCTGGTCACGTGATGCAGCGCGCCCACGCCGGCGCCCTTGCGAACGATGAGGTAGTGGGAGGCCAGGAAGTCTGAGTCTAGGCGCAGCCGCTGAGCGGGTCGACTGCGGGGATCTCCGAATAGCCTGCGCGCAATGAGGGTGCTCCTCGTCTCCCAGGAGTTCCCCCGGAAACGGGCTGGGGCGGGATCGCAACGTACGTATCGACCATCGCTCCCGCTCTGGTTCGGCACGGCGCGGAAGTTCACGTCCTCTCCGTGGTCCGCGGGCAGCGCGAAGCCGATGTGGAAGTCGACGGAGTCCAGGTCCACAGGCGCCGGCTGCGGCGCCCGCCTGGCGTCGGTCGACTGACGCGGCTGCCGGCAACTTGGAACAGGCTCTCGCTTCGCGGCCGCGGTCTTATACGAGCAGCGCAGGCTCGGCGTGAGGTTCGACGTCTGCGAAAGCCCCGAGTGGAACGCCGAGGGGCTTGGCATCGCCATGCGCGGGCGGATACCGATGGTCGTGCGCCTGCACTCCGGCGCGGCCCAGGTTCTCCACTATTACGTGCGGACAGGAGTCGACTCGCGCCTGGCGGTTCGCTGCGAGCGAGCGTTGATACGGCGGGCCGACGTGCTGACGGGCTTGCCGAAGCTCCTGGAGATCGTCGCCGCTCAATCTGGCATCAGCTCGGATCGGACCGTGCCGATCCTGAACCCGGTGAAGCGGGTTGCGATGGCGCCGCCGCCCACGGGACCGCCTCGAATTCTGTTTGCCGGCCGCGTCGAGCCACGCAAGGGTCCCGACGTCCTGCTCCGTGCCGCGCCCCTGGTCCTCACGAAGCGGCCGGACGCGCGCTTTGTCTTCGCCGGCCCGGACTCGCCTACCGAGAACGGAGGCTCGTACACCGCCCACCTTCAGGAGCTGGCCCGGCAGCTCGGAGTGGCGGATTCCATCGACTTTGTCGGGCGCATGGACGGTCCGAGCGAGCTCGCCCGCGAGATCGCCGCATCCACGCTATGCGCCGTGCCTTCGCGCTGGGAGAGCATGCCGTACGTGGCGGCAGAGGCCGCGACGCTCGGGCGTCCGGTGGTCGCGTCTGAGATCTTCGGGCACGAGGGGATGGTGGAGCACGGGCGCACCGGAATGCTCGCGCCCGTGGACGACGAGGCCGCTTGGGCCGATGCGATCCTCAGCGTCCTCTCGCTCTCCTCCGAAGAGCGGCTGAAGATGGGCCGGCGCGCCTCCGAGCACACCGCCGCGCGCACGGATCCCGAGTCGATCGCCGAGGCGACGCTTCGCGCCTACGAGCTGGCGATCGAGAGAAAGCGCGCGTCCTAGGCATCCGATCAATCATCCAGCCGCCAACGCTCGCACTCAATGAAGGTCGATCCCAGAGAGGATCTCCGCCCTCTCTCCTCCGCTGCCGAAGCGCTGGGTGGCCCCGGCGACGATCAGCGGCGCCGATCGGCGCTAGGCCGCGAGAGGTCTCCTGCATGAAGACGCAGGCGTCGACCGTCCCCCCGCCCGGGCCGCCGTAGGAGTTGGGGATCGTCACCCCGAACCAGCCAAGCTTGGCCATCTTGCCGTAGACCTCGAAGGAATGGTGCCCGGTGCGAAGTCCAGTCTAGGAGCCGTCGGGCGGGCGGATCGGGCTTGGGTGCCTTGGGGCTGCGCTCAAGCAGCGCCAGGCCCTCCACTACACGGGCGTCGAAAGACCCGGACCTCGCGAGCAAAGCTCGAGAGCGGCTCTACGTCGTGTTGGAAGCCCGCACGGCGGATTGCGCCTAACGCCCGAGTGCCTTCGCGTTTGAGCAGAAGACCTTGCGGAGCGTTAGGCGCCGACCGACTTCCCCGGCGCCGAACCACCGGCCCGGGATGCCGGCGTGATTCGTACGCCGCCCGGCGAAGGGCAGACAGGACACGGCTCGAGTCGCTCAGGAGGGCAGGGCCAGCCGCGGTCGGACTAGCTCTGAGCTCCCGCAGCGGGGATCAACTCGGCCGCGCCGACTCGACGACCGCCTCCGGCTTGCCCGACTGGAGCGAACGCACCGCGGCAAGCGTGGCAAGGGTGCTCAGCAGGTAGGAATCCAGCGGAGGAGCTTCGACCTCGCCCCGCACCACCCGCGCCAGCAGCTCGAACTGCTGCGTCCATCCCTTCTCCTGACGGCGGCCGCCGAGCCGCTCCTTCGCCGCGCCCCGCCAGATCGCCGCCTCCTTGAAATCGTCGATCACCGCATAGGCGCCCGGAGCGCTCATCTCGAAGCGCTCCTTGCCGGGGCCGGTCGGCGCGTCGGCGGCGTAGTTCACCGTGCCCACGGAGCCGCCCCCGAAGACGATCTGGATCGTGAAGTTGTCGGCAGCCGCAAGCGGCAGGTCGGGCGTCGATGGGAAGGCGTGGGCCGTGACGCTCACCGGGTCCGCTCCCGCCTGGTCGCAGAGAAAGTCCACGAAGTGGCAGCCCTCGCCCCGCAGGCGCCCGCCGCCGATCGCCAGGTCGTTGGTCCAGTGGTCCGCCGGGAGCCGGCCGGCATTGACGCGGTAGGACATGAGCCGCGGGTGATCGAGCCTGCGGAGCGC
The DNA here is from genome assembly GCA_963740625.1 of uncultured Actinomycetes bacterium. GTDB lineage: Bacteria > Actinomycetota > Thermoleophilia > Solirubrobacterales > 70-9 > JAWVFM01. Next base: position 6,145 of record CAVUEV010000003.1, on the reverse strand, counting down.
GGCCGCGGCGGGCGCGTGGCGGCGGTTGAAGCCGACGACGAGCGGCGCGCCGCTCTGCCGCGCCGCGTCCAGCGACGGCGCGCAGACCCTCTGCGTCGAGCGCCAGTGGCTTCTCGACGTATACGGCCTTGCCGGCGGCAAGCGCCGCCGCGGCGAGCTCCGCATGCGAGTCGTGACGGGTCGCGATCGCCACCAGGTCGACGTCGGAGTCGATCACCTCGCCGGGTCGGCGTGAGCGCGAGCCGAACCCGAAGCGCTGTCGGGCGCTCTCGGCCGTCAGCCCGGAGGCCGACGCGACCCGGCTCGAGCTCGAAGCCGGCGGCGCGCATGCCCGGGACGATCGTCCCGGTGGCGAAGGAGCCCGGCGCCGATCAGGCCGAGCCGCGGTGGCCCGGTCGCGCCGGGCGTGGCGCGGCGGAGCCGGTGCCGGCGTCGGAGCCAGCCGGCTCGCGCCTCGTACTCGAGCACGATCCCGATCACGTCCTCGCCCGAGGTGAGCTCGCCGAACGCCTCCTCCGCCCGCTCGAACGGGAAGCGGTGGGTGACGAGCTCGCTCGGGCTGAGCTTGCCGTCGGCGATCAGCGCCAGGAATGCCTCCATGTTGCGCTGCTCGGTCCAGCGGACGTGGCCGATCGGGTAGTCGAGGCCGTGGAGCTCGTAGGCGGGGTCGTAGCGGCCGGGGCCGTAGGAGCGCGCCAGCCGCAGGTCGAGCTCCTTCGCGTAGAACGGAGCTCGGGGCAGGTCCATCCCGACGTCGCCGACGATCACGACCGAGGCGCGGTCGCGCGCGAGCGAGGCGGCGAGACGCGTCGGGTCGCTCGACTTGCGTCGCCGCGCAGACGAGGACGGCGTCGGCCTCGCCTTCCCAGCGAGACCCGGCCGCGATCTCCGAGCGCAGCGACCGCCTCCGCCCCGGCGGCGCGGGCCAGCTCGAGCAGCTCCGGCTTCAGGTCGACGCCGATCACGCGGCATCCAGCGGCGCGCGCGATCCGGACCGCGAGCTGGCCGATCAGCCCGAGCCCGATGACCGCGACGGTCGCACCCGACCTGCACGTCGCCGCGCCGGAAGCCGTTCATGGCGATCGCGCCGAGCGTGGCGAAGGCGGCGTCGGCGGCCTCGACGCCGGTGGCAACGCGCGCGCAGAGCAGCGACGGGACGACGTCGAGCTCCGCATGGGAGGCGAACCCCCCGCCCGCGATCGCCACGCGCGCGCCGGGCTCGAGGCCCCGGACCCCCTCGCCCGCCTCCACGACCACGCCGGCCGCGCTGTAGCCGAGCGGGCCGAGCTCCTCGAGGCGCTGCTTGACCATCGCCGCAGTCGAGCGCACCCCCTGCTGGCGCACGCGCTCGAGAACCTGGCGCGCCTGGTCCGGGCGCGCCCGTGCCTTGCCGATCAGCCCCTTGCCCGCGGCGTCCAGAGTCGCCCGCTCCGTTCCGGAGCTCAGCACCGAGGCCTCGACGCGGACCGCGACGGTGCCCGGCCGGACCGGGGGTCGGGGACGTCGACGAGCTCGAGCCGGCCGTCCCTGAGGCGCCGGGCTACCTGCCGCATCAGAGCCCCAGCGCCTTCGCGATGATCCCGCGCTGGATCTCGCTGGTGCCGCCGTAGATCGTCCCGACGAGCGCGCGGCGCACGAAGCGCTCCATGTCGTACTCGGAGGCGTAGCCGTAGCCGCCCATCATCTGCATCCCCTCGAGGGCGATCCGCTTCGTGGCCTCGGTGACGAAGAGCTTCACCATCGACGCCTCGCGCGGCAGCGTCCGGTCCGGGTTCTCGTCGACCTTCGAGGCCACCCAGTAGGTCATGAGCCGGGCGGCCTCGAGCTCCGTCGCCATGTCCGCGAGGCGGTGCTGGAGGGCCTGGAAGGAGCCGATCGGCCTGCCGAACTGGCGGCGCTCCTTGACGTAGGCGAGGGCGTCGTCGAAGGCTCGCTGCGCCACGCCGAGCTGGGTGGCGGCGAGGATCAGGCGCTCGACGTTGAGCCCCGCCATCAGCTGCTTCCAGGCCTGGTCGACCTCGCCGAGGACGGCGTCGGCCGGCGCCTCGCAGTCGGTCAGGTAGAGGTGGTTGGTCTCGTGGCCGCCAAGGGTCTCGATCGGCTTCATCTCCATGCCGGGCGCCTCGCGCGGCACCCAGATCATCGTCAGCCCGTCGTGCTTTGACTCGCCCTTGGTCGTCCGCGCGACGATCAGCACGTGGTCGGCGATGTGGGCGTTCGAGCAGAAGACCTTCTGGCCGTTCAGCACGAAGCCGCCGTTCGAGCGCTCGGCCGCGAGCTGGAGCGAGCCGACGTCGGAGCCCGCCTCGGGCTCCGTCATCGCGATCGCCTCGACGGCGCCGCCGGCGATCCCGCCGAGGATCTCCGCCTTCTGCTCCTCGCTGCCGAAGCGCTGGGTCGCGCCGGCGACGATCAGCGTCGTCGCGTAGCCGCCGATCGGCGCGAGGCCGCGCGAGGTCTCCTCCATGAACAGGCAGGCCTCCACCATCCCGCCGCCGGAGCCGCCGTAGGAGTCGGGGATCGTGACTCCCAGCCAGCCGAGGTCGGCCATCTTCCGGTAGATCTCGAAGGAGTGGTGCTCGGTGTGGCCGTCGGTGAGCCGCTCGCGCTGCTCCGGCGTGCCGCACTCGCGCCGGCAGAAGTCCCGGATGGCCGCGACGAAGTCGCTCTGCTCCTCGCTGAGGGCGAAGTCCACGGCTGATCTCAGGAGGCGTCCGGAGGGCTGATCACGGTGGGGTCGCTGGGCGTCAGGGGGTCCTCGCCGTCGGCGATCCGGACCTCGAGCTCGGTGTCGCCGACGCGGATCAGGTCCCCGTCCTCGAGGCGGGCCTGCTCGCGGACCTCGCCGTTGACGATCGTGCCGTTGGAGGACTCGAGGTCCTCGACCACCATCGTGTCGCCGTCGATCCGCACGGCGGCGTGCTCGCGCGAGACGGACTCGTCGGCGATCATCACGTCAGCCGTGGAGCCGCGCCCGAGCGTCAGCGGCCTGGTCACGTGGTGCAGCGCGCCGGCGCCGGGCCCTTTGCGGACGATCAGGTAGTGGGAGGCCACGGCGGATCAGTCTAGGCGGCCCGGCCGAGTCTCCTCGGGTAGCGCAACCTCGGCACGTTCGATCACGCTCCTGTGCTTGATCGCAACCCGCTGCCGCATGACCTGCCCGGCAAGCGGTGCCTGGACGTGGCCGCGATGGACGGGTTCTGGGCGTGACGGCGGTGATTGCGGCCGTTATCACGCGAGTTCGTTTCAACGAGGGCAAGGCCATTGGCCGTTCGAGGTCATCGGCACCTTTACGTGACGGACGACTAACCTCACCGAGCTCGTCCGGCTGGTCGAGGCGGCCGGGTCTTGGAGGTGGAAGCAGCAAAGCCGTTCGACCTGCCGACGACCGCGGGCGGCGCCTGGAAGGGCCTGCGGGTGTCGTAGACACCCAGGTCTGAACGAGGCGGGCGAGCTCAAACGCGGCTTCCCTGTTGCGCTGTCGCTACGGTTCGAATAGCCATGGTGCAGCGGACCACACCGGGGAAGTTGGGGCGCAGACTGAGTAGGGTGATCGTGTCCGCTGGCTACTTCCGCGGCCCGCTGCTCGCATCGCTGGTTTCGAAAGCGCTGGGTCAAGCTGCGCAATCCCCATGCGACGATCGTCTTCGGCGCCGCACACCTACCTCGGCCCGGGCTTCAGCCTCCACATGCCGTTCGGCGGGACCTTCATCACCGGGCTCGCCGTGGAGTTCCGCCGAAACTTCCGCGCCGAGCTCGCCGGTCCGGACTCGGTCATCGAGTTCGGGATGCGGTCCGTCTGCACCCACGACGTGCTGATCCAGTGCGGCACCACGATCCGCGTCGGCGAGCGCTGCATGTTCGGGCAGTCGACGATCGTGATCGACGGCAACCACCGCTACCGCGACCTCGATCGGCCGATGCTCGAGCAGGGATATGACTTCAGGCCGATCGTCATCGAAGACGACGCCACGATCACCAGCAAGTGCACGATCATCAACGACGTCGGAACGCGAGCCGTTGTCGGCGCGAACTCCGTGGTCACTAAGCCGGTCCCGCCGTACACGGTGGTCGGCCGGCGCCCCCGGCGAGGGTGATCGACTACTTCGGCCCGCCCGGGTCCGAGCCGGAGGAGCTGTCGGCCAGCAGCTCGGCGATCTCCGGCTGAGAGTCACTCGCCCGAGCTCAGCCATCTTGCGGTAGATCCTCGAGCTCGGTCCCGCCGAGGCGGATCACGTCGCCGTCCTCGAGGCTCGCGGGCTCCGTGTCCTTGCGGACGATCAGGTGGTGGGAGACCATCCGGGCCTCCAGTCTAAGGTCCGGCCGATGGGCGAGAAATCGAGGGGCTCGGCGCCGGCACGCCCGGGAAGCGCGCTGGAAGGCCGCATGCTGTTCCTCGTCGGCGCGCGGCGAAGCGGCACCAACTGGCTCGAGCGGATGCTGACCGCCCATCCGCAGATCGTCGCGATGCCCGCCGAGACACACCTCTTCTCCCATGGCGTGGCGAACCTGGCGAAGGTCGTCCAGCACTCATCGCCGGGATCACACACGCCGGCGCAGACGTTTGTCGATCGCGAGCGGTTCGTAACCGCAGCGCGCGCCTTCCTGGATGAGATCTTCGTCGACAACCTCGAGCGGCTCGGGGGCGATGCTCGCTACCTGCTCGAGCGGACGCCCTTGCACTCGCAACACCTGCCGCTTATCGCGGCCATCTATCCCGATGCCCGCGTCCTCCACATCGTTCGTGACGGGCGCGCCGTAGCCCGCTCGCTGCTTGCGATGGATTGGGGCCCGGAGAGCATGGAGAGCGCCGCCGCCGAGTGGCGGGATTCGGTTCGGGGCGGCCGCGAGGGCGCCGCGCTCTTCGGTGAGCGTTTCGTCGAGGTTCGCTACGAGGCCTCGCCGGCGACCCCAGTAGCGGGACTCAGGACCTATGGAAGTGGTTGGGGCTACAGGCGGCTCAAGACGATCTCGAGCGGTTGAGGATCGAGGCCGACAGCGGTTTTAACGTCGACCCGACCTCGCCCCGGCTGCGAGCGGACAAGTGGCGGGACGAGCTGTCGCCCGACGGCACCTGGCTGCCTTCGAGACGGCGGCGGGTGAGCTGCTCGCCGAGCTCGGCTACACGAAGGCCGCAGCCGCTCGCATCGACTCGCCGCCGGCGAGCGCACACCAGGCACGTTCACCCGTCCGCCGCCTCGCGAGCCGCGCAGGGCGCAGGCTGCGTCGGACCGACTCCGGCCTTCCACCGGGATTTGCTCGCTTTGCGCGGGGCCAGCGGCACCGCAACAGCGCCACCGCGGAGCGTTTTCAGCAGCTCATGGACAACGATCGCACCGAGATGGCGCGCCAACTGTGCGCGCCCGACGCCCTGTTCAATGTTCGCGCCCCTGGAATCCGCATGACCGGCCGAGGCGAGAATGCATACAAGGGCCTAGTCAAGGCGCTGCGGGAGCACGTCTCGATTGGGCGGGAGCAAATTGATGCCCACCCGCTCATCGGCGTCTTCACGTTCGGCGGGGTCTTCACGTATCGACTCGCCGACGGAACGAGCTGGTCTGAGACACGCGTCTTCACCGTCAGCTCGGGGGTAATCTCCGCGATCGCCGTCTACCGATTTCGGCTCGCCGACGCTGATCCCGGGCGGCAGCCCGGAAGCCCGGAACGAGACTCGAACTCGTGACCCCCTCCTTACCATGGAGGTGCTCTACCAACTGAGCTATCCGGGCGCGCCGCTCACGCTACCACTGATTTTGAGTGAACCGAGGGCTTTGCGCGCTACGCTCGGGGGCGAGTGATGCGGCCCGAGCAGAGCGACTCTTCCTTCCAGGCCGAGGTGGACCGCTACCCCTGGTACCACTCGCTCGAGCTTGGGGACGGGGTGAGACGCCGGGTATGTTCGATCACTCCCCGGTCCTCGACCGCTATCCGCTCCCGGCGACCTGAGCGGAAAGCGCTGCCTTGACGTCGGCACGATGGACGGCTTCTGGGCATTCGAGATGGAACGCCGGGTGCGGCGGCCGTGACCGCAATCGACGTCGAGGATCCTGAAGACCTTCGATTGGCCGGCCTCGCTTCGCGCGGCGCACGACAGGACGATGGACGAGAACAAAATACCGAACCGAACGAGTTCGACGAAAAAAAA
>CAVUEV010000002.1:0-182280 GCA_963740625.1 uncultured Actinomycetes bacterium | reverse complement strand
CGCCGCTAACACGCCTGGTTTTACATTTGCGGGGTCGAGCACCTAGGAGGCCAAGGTGTCGGGGTCGGATTGGCTCGTCGCTCCAGGCGGCGCGCGAACGCCGCGGGCTCTCGCTCGCGGATGCGGCGGATGCGCTCCGCATTCGCGAGCCGTTCCTCGCCGCCCTCGAGCAGGAGCAGCCGACGCGTCTGCCGGGCGATGCGTACGCGCGAGCGTTCCTGCGGAGCTACGCCGAGTTCCTCGGTCTCGACTCGTCGCTCCTGCTCGTCGAGTGGGACAAGCGCTTCGGCCCGGCGAAGCAGGGCGAGATCGGCCCGCACCGGCCGCTGCCGGCCGGGTGGCAGCCGCCGGTCCGGCCGCTCGTCGCGGCCGGGCTCGGGGCACTGCTGCTCGGCGCGGGCGGCATCTTCGCGCTCGGGATCAGCGGCGGGCGCGCCACGACGACAACCGCGACGCAGGCCGTCCGCCCGACGACCGTCGTCGAGGTTCGCCACGCGCGGCGCGCGAAGCCTCGCCGGCGGCCCGCCCTGGTGCACACGTTGACGCCAGTGCCGCTCTACGCGATCGGCGCCTGGGATCCCTACGGCGACCACGCGGAGCACGACTCGGAAGTGGCGGCGGCGACGGACGGGCGCCCGCTCACCTTCTGGCGCACCGAGACCTACTCCAGCGGGCTCCGCAAGCCGGGTGTCGGCCTCCTGCTGGACGCCGGCCGCCCGGTGGCCCTGCGGCGCCTCGACGTCTCGACCGACACGCCCGGGTTCCGCGCAGTGATCCCAGGCGCGGGCGCGGCCCCAACCGGCCCGTTCCACCCCGTCTCCGCACAGGCGGCCGTCGCAGCTCGTACCGCGTTCACGCTCCGCGGCGGCCCGGAGCGCTTCTACGTCGTCTGGATCACGCGGCTCGATCACGTCGCCCACGTGGACGGGGTTCCAGCGCTCGGCGAGCGCTCGCGTGCGCCCGCCGGGTAGTCGAGTGGTCTCGAGAGAGCGCTAGCCCGCTTCGAGGATCTCCTTGAGGCGCTCCAGATCCTTCTGGTTGGCGTGCCGCATGGCGAAGACGATGAAAGGCGACGCCAGCTTGACGAACCCGTGGGGGACGCCACGATTGCGGAGTCTCATCCGCGCCCTGCCGCCGCCCGCGTCGGCCCACGTGTAGGTCGTCTCCATCGGGAACGGCCCCTCGCTCGTCCGCATGACGAGGCGCTCGCCGGGGACGAGCTCGGCGACCGCGTAGGTGTAGCTCAGGTGGCGTCCCAGGAACTTCGCGGTGAAGTCGAGTTGCGAGCCGACCGCGAGCGGCGGCGGCGTGCGCCAGTCGACCGAGGCGATGTTCTCGTACCAGGCGGTCGCGTTGTCGGGGTCGGCCGCGTACGCGGCGACCACCTCGCGCGGCTGGTCGATTTCTATGTCCGTGACGACGTCGACCACGCGCCGACAGCCTACGACCGCGGAGTGGCAGAGTCGCGCAGTGGCGACCATGCGCGACCTCGATGAGCTCGCGCTCGCGATGCCCGACGTGACCAGGGGCGTGGACGCCGAGGGCAGGCCGTCGTACGCGGTGCACGGGAAGACTTTCTCGTTCCACCGGCTCACCCCGTCCGGACGCTGTCGACGGCGAGACCGGCGAGCGGCTCGAAGACGTGCTCGTCCTGTGGGTCGACAGCCTCGACGAGAAAGAGCTGCTGGTCGCGGACGCGCGCGGGATCTTCTTCACGACCCCGCACTGGAACGGCTACAAGGCAGTGCTGATGCGGATTCCGGCGCTCGCCCGCCTCGACCGTTACGAGCTGCGCGGCCTTGTCGAGGACGCATGGCTGTCGCGTGCGCCGAAGCGCGCGGCGAAGGCCTGGCTCGCGGAGCACGAGCTCGGCGACGGCTGAGGTTGGGTCAGCGGCGGCTGCGAGCGTGACAGCGCTGGCGTGCCCGCGCAGCGAACCGGCCCTGGCCGGCGCCAACGCCGTCGCGCTCAGGCCGACGGCGACCCAGACGTAACGAAGTCGTGGTCGTCACGCGACAAAGCCGAGCCGCTCGAGAATCGGGCGGCTGCCGTTGGACGCCTACCCGTCTCCGGGTACCGGCAGCCGCGCTCCGCGGCGAGGCGTGCGCGGTACGCGACGAGCACGCGCTCGAGCCACACGGGCACGAGGCCGGTCGCGAGCAACCCGGTTCCGGAGGTCGGTCGGGCGGTCCTGGTGATGGCATTCTCCACCGAACTCCTCGCTGCGCCCGGCGAAGAAGCGGACCTGGCGCGCGTGACTCCAGCCTCTCGGGCTCAGGCGCCGTCGAGCGAGGCGCTTATCCTCTCTCTCGTGGCGATCGACGCGTCGAGGCTGCGCCACGGCCGCGTCCGCGGCCGCTACTTCCGCGAGAACTTCGCGCAGGCCGGGATCGACCTGGCGCAGATCGTCCCCGAGCTCGTCACGAACGCGGACGCGGCGATCGCCGCCGCCGGGCGCGAGCGGGGCCGGATCCAGCTGCGGATCGGGCCCGCCGACCCGGAGTTCCTGCAGGCGTGGAAGGCCGGGCTGCGCGGCCTCCGGTTGCCCGCGCTGCGGGGCTGGGCCTACGAGCTCGTCTGCTCGGACGACGGCGAGGGGGTCGACGCCGAGCTCGTCGACCAGCGCCTCGGCGCGCTCGGCGTCGTCCCCGAGCGCGAGGGCCAGCGCGGTCTGTTCGGCCGCGGGCTGCGCGACGTCTGGCTCGCCCAGGGCGGCGGGCGGATCCAGGGCGTGCGCGGCGACCGCGCGGTCGAGTCGTGGTTCCTCCCCGCCGGCGGCGACGAGCCCTACGTCTACACGCACGTGCTCGACGCCCCCGCCACGCCGGCGCTCCGCCGCGCGCTCGGGCATCGCGCACGAGGGGACGCGCGTGACGGTGCCGCTCGCCGACCGACGGCTGCCGCCCAACGCACGCCTGCGCCGGCTCGTCGCCGATCTCGTCCAGCTGCGGCCGATCCTCGAGGACGAGAGCCGCGAGCTCCTGCTCGACCTCCCCGGCGAGCCGCTCCAGCTCGTCCGCTACGCGCCTCCCGAGCCCGACCCGGAGCGGCCGCTGCTCTTCGACGGCGAGATCGAGCTCCAGCGCGGCATCACCGCGCAGGTCGTCGTCCGCCGCGCCGCGCAGCCGATCCCGCTCAGCCCCGCCCGCGCCGCCCGCCGCGGCGGCCTCGTCGTCTGCTCGGGACGGGCGGCGCACGAGACGACGCTCGCCGGCCTCGAAGCCCGCCCCGGCGCCCGCCACCTCTACGGCGAGGTCCGCTGCGAGGCGATCGAGCGGCTGCAGCGGGAGGCGCTCGACACGCCGCGGCCGCAGGTCGTCGTCCGCGTCGACCGCAGCGGCCTCAACGACGCGCACCCGCTCGTGCAACGCCTCTACGCGCGGCTCGAGCGGATCCTGCGCCCGATCGTCGACGCCGAGGAGCGGCGAGCGGGCACGCGGCTCGTCCGCGCCGGGCAAGGAGATCGCCGCCCGCGACGAGGTCGGCCTGCGCGCGCTGAACGACGCGCTTCGCACCGCCTTCGACGCTCCCGGGCAGGCCGGCTTCGCCCGCGGCGGCGCGGCGACCGAGCAGGCGCCGCTCGAGGAGCGACGAACACCGGCGAGGCGTCACGCCCACGCAGCCGGGCCCGCCAGCGCTCGTCGACGCCGCGATGCGCTTCAAGCAGTCGCCAGTCCGGCTCCATCCCGCAGAGGAGCGCGGCGTCTCCCTCCTCTTCGACCCGGCGCGCGTCCCGCCGGGAACGCCGATCGAGATCGCCACCGACCCCGGCCTCTCCCTCCGCCTCTAGCGCGAGCAGGTGCCCGAGCCGGTCGCGGGCGGCTGGTCGCGCGTGAGCGGCAAGCTGCGCGCGCTCGTCTCGGCCGAGCCCGGCTCGCAGCTCTCCGTCTTCGCCGAGGCCGGCGGCCACGACGCCGAGCTGGTCGTCCTCGTCGTCCGCCACCACGGAAGCGGCTGGGTGCGCGAGATCGCCCGCAAGGACGACGACTCCCACGTCGAGGCCGAGTTCGAGCCCGAGACCGGCATCGTCACCGTCTACGAGGGCCGGCGCGAGTTCAAGGCGCTCGAGCGCGCCGCCCGCCAAGCCGGTCTCGCGCGCTCGCGCGTGCGCGAGTACGTCCCCTACCGGATGCTCGAGGTCGAGGTGGCCGCCAACGCCGTCTACTGGTGGGCCGCCGAACGGATCCTCGAACGGCGACTCCCCGGCGAGCGACCCGGCGACCCGGCCGAGTACGCCGCCGCCGTCCGCATCGAGGCGCAGATGCTCCGCCACCGCTCCCACGACAAGCTGATGAAGGCCTTCCTCGGCCCCGAGGTCTTCGAGGGCACGGTCGTCGTCGCGTCGCACGCGGCGCCCCGCAGCGAGCAGCTCCGGCTCGCCTGAGAGCGTCGCCCCCTCCTCGTCCATCCGGTGGGCGGCCCAAGGATATTGATCTAACAGTAGAAAAAGCCCTGTTACCAGGGCTTTCTCCGTAGCAGGCCTGTAAGCCGGATTCTGTCGAGGGTGACCATCTCTCTTGGCCGCCGCTTGCGCGGCGGCTCGAGCGGTGTACCCGGTTCCTCGGCGGGCAACGTCGTCGGAACCTGCTTCCCTTGCACCGGACGGGGTTTGGCCAGCCGCCGTGTCACCACGGCGCTGGTGGGCTTTTACCCCACCTTTTCACCCTTACCCCGGCGTCTCGAGAGTCTCGCCGGAGGCGGTCTCCTTTCTGTGCCACTTTCCGTCGGCTTTCGCCGCCTGGGGTTTCCCCAGCGTCCTGCCCTGCGGTGTCCGGACTTTCCTCGACGCCGTTGCCGGCCCGCGGCCACCCGGCCTGCAGGCGGAATTGTAGCCCCGGTCGGGCCCGAGAACCTCCCCCCGCCGCGCGCTCTGCAGCGTGCACCCCGGCCGCTACCGTGAAGCAGATCGGGTGACATACCCGGTGGCGACGGCACCCCTTCCCCGCCTCGCTGCTCGAGTCGCCCGATCTTCTCGTTTCCGGAGGGCCTACTAGAAAAGGCGCTCGCCCGTTTCCGCGCCGGGCTCGGCAGCCGCCTCGGCCGCCTCGAGCCCGCTGCCGCTCCCCGGGCAGAACCGCCCGCCGCCGCGCAGGTGGACGACGAACTCGCCGCACACCAGGCACTCCAGGCTGACGCCGCGCATCAGCGCCAGGAGCTCCTGGTCGAGCGAGCGGTTGAGCGGGGCCACCGTGGTCACAACGCCCGGAAGACTCCCGTGACGCGTCCCAGCAGCTGGACGTGCTGCGCGTAGATCGGCTCCATCGTGTCGTTCTCGGGCTGCAGCCGGATGCGCCCGTTCTCGCGGTAGAACGTCTTGACGGTCGCCTCCTCGGCGGTCTCGTCGTCGCCCGCGAGCGCTACCACGATCTCGCCGTTGCGCGCATCCTGTGTGCGCTGCACCACGACGAGATCGCCCTCGAGGATGCCGGCCTGGATCATCGAGTCGCCCTTGACGCGCAGCAGGAACTCCTCGCCGCCTCGTGAGAGCTGCTGGGGCACGGCGTAGTACTCCTCCACGTTCTGATCGGCGAGCAGCGGCCCGCCTGCGGCGATCTCGCCGAGGAGCGGGAGCCGGCGCACGTCGCTCGCGCCATTCGCCGGCTCGGCGGCGCGCGAGCGCTCGCGGCCGACCAGCTCGAGCGCACGCGGCTTGGTGGGGTCGCGCTTGATCAGCCCGGCCCGCTCGAGGTTCGCAAGGTGGGCGTGGACGGTCGACGGCGAGGCGAGCCCCACGGCCTCACCGATCTCGCGCACCGTCGGCGGGTAGCCGTGGTCGTCGACGTAGCGGGTCAGGTAGTCGTAGATCTCGCGCTGGCGGTCGGTGAGCATCCGGCCTCCCTGGAGTTGGCTGAACGAACGTGTGTTCGCCATCGAGGGTAGAGACGCCTGCGGACGGTGTCAAACGCCAGGAACGAGAACGGCCGCCCGAGAGCGGCCGTTCCATGCGGTGGAGAGGACTTGAACCTCCACGCCCTTGCGGGCACAAGGCCCTCAACCTTGCGCGTCTAGTCGGCCATGGGACCGCCTACACGGACGTCGACGGCGCCGAGGCCGACGAGCGCGCTGCGATGGCGGTCAACGACACCGCCGCCGCCCTGCTCGCCGCCGCGGCGGCGCGGGTTGGCGCCAAGGTCGTCTACCCGTCCTCCGACTACGTCTTCGACGGCACCAAGCGGACGCCCTACCTGGAGTCCGACGTGACCGGCCCGATCTCCGCCTACGGGCGCACGAAGCAGGCCGGCGAGACCTCCGTCGCGATCTCGAACCCGCGCCACCTGATTGTCCGGACCTCGTGGCTCTTCGGCATCGGCGGCCGCAACTTCGTGGAGACGATGCTGCGCCTCGGTCGCGAGCAGCCGGAGGTGATGGTCGTCGCCGACCAGGTCGGCTGCCCCACCTACGCGCGCCACCTCGCGGTCGGCATCGTCGAGCTCCTGGACTCCGAGGACGTACGGGATCCACCACCTCGCGAGCGCGGGCCGCTGCTCCTGGTACGAGTTCGCGCAGGAGATCTTCGACCAGGCCGACGTCGAGTGCCGCGTCCTCTCGGCGACGACCGCCGAGCTCGCCCGTCCGCGCTCCGCGTCCCGCCTTCTCGGTTCTCGAGACCGAGCGCGAGCCGCGGATCGAGCTGCCCGGACTGGCGCGATCGGGCTGCGCGACTACCTGCGCGAGCGCGAGCGAGCCGGGGTCGCGGCGTGAGGCTCCTCGTCGCCGGCGGCGCCGGCTTCATCGGCTCCAACTACGTGCGGCTCCACCTCGACGCCCACCCCGGCGACTCGATCCGCGTGCTCGACAAGCTCACCTACGCCGGGCGCGCCGAGAACCTCGCCGGCCTCGATTCCGACTCGCGCTTCGAGCTGATCGAGGGCGACATCGCCGACGCATGAAGCGGTGTGCCGGCGCGATCGATGGCGTCGACGCCATCGTCAACTTCGCCGCCGAGTCCCACGTCGACCGCTCGATCGAGTCCCCGGGGGAGTTCATCCAGACCGACGTCTTCGGCACCTTCGTCCTGCTCGAGGCGGCGCGCGAGGCGGGCGTCAGGCACGTCCAGGTCTCGACCGACGAGGTCTACGGCTCGATCGCCGAGGGGTCGTTCACCGAGGCCTCGCCGCTGGATCCCTCCTCGCCGTACTCGGCGTCGAAGGCCGGCGGCGACCTGCTGGTCGGCGCCTTCCGCCACACCTACGGCGCCGACGCGCTGATCGTCCGCGGCTCCAACAACTTCGGCCCGCGCCAGCACCCCGAGAAGCTCATCCCGCTCTGCATCCTGAACGCGCTGGCCGGCGACGCGCTGCCGGTCTACGGCGACGGCATGCAGGTCCGCAACTGGATCTATGTCGAGGACTTCGCCGCAGCCGTCGACCGCGTGCTCGCAGAGGGCCGCGCCGGCGAGGTCTACAACGCGGGCGGGCCCTCCGAGGAGCGCGCCAACATCGACGTCGTCCGCCGCATCCTCGAGCTCACCGGCCGCGACGAGTCGCTGATCGAGCACGTCGCCGACCGGCTCGGCCACGATCGCCGCTACTCGCTGGGCTCGGAGAAGCTCCGCGACGAGCTGGGCTGGAGCGCCGCCGGGTGGGGTTCGACGAGGGGCTCGAGCGCACCGTCGCGTGGTATCGCGACAACGAGGCTTGGTGGGAGCCGATCCGCTCGGGCGAGTTCCGCGAGCTACTACGAGCGCCAGTACGGCCGGGCGCTGCGCGGCGGCTGAGCGCTAGCTGCCGCTCGGCGCGTCGCTCGCCGGCGGTTGGTCGCTCGCCGGCGGCGGGTCTTCCGACGCCGGGGGCGGGTCGCTCGAAGGCGGCGGGTCCGTGGTCGGCGGAGGCCCGTTGGTGGGCGGCGGGTCGCTGACCGGCGGCGGGTCGATGACCGGCGGCGGATCGTTCGACGAGTCCGGTGGAGTGCGGCCGCGGATCACCGGTGTGGCAGCCCCCGGGTCCGTCCGGCCGCGAAGCGTCGAGACCGTGGGCGCGATCGCCTTCGGCTTCGGGACGATCGAGGCGGCCGGCGAGGAGGAATCGGTGCTGGGCGGCGCGACTTTCACGGCCGGAGCGCTGCTCGCCGCGACCGTCGCCGGCGGCTCGGTCGAGGCGCCGCCGCGGACCACGTGCACTGCCGGGGAGTGCGCCGCCGCCGCGCTGTGGGAGATCGCCGCGGAGCCGGAGCCGGCAACCGCCGTCGAAAGGGCCGGCGAGCCCGCGCGAGCGGGCTCTTGGGCCGGAGCGGGAGCGCGTCCGCCGAAGTGCGGGACGGAGCCCGTCAGGACCGTCGCCGCAAACAGGACCACCGCGGCCTTGGTTGCGAGCGCCCCGGCGCCGGCGGTGGCGCCGCCGCCCGCGAGCGAGCCCGCGGCTCCGGCGCCGCCGGCGCTTGCCCCTGCGCCGGCCTTCGCTGGAGCAAGGCGGCCGAGGAAGCCGAGGACGCCAACCGGGGACAGTGCCGCCATGGCCTTGCTCGTCGTCTTCAGACGCTTGCGGGTGTCGGCGCACAGCGGGCAGGTCTTCAGGTGCGCCCGCTCGGCTCCGTCGAGCTTGCGGATCCCCTCCTCGTGGTGGGCCAGGGCGTAACGAACCTCGCTGCAGGGAAGCTCACGACCCTGGGCGATGTCGACGAGTGAAAGCCGGGCGCGGACGAGGAGCGACTTGACGCTTGGGACGCTCGTCTCCATCGTCTCGGCGACGTCGTTGTAGCTCATGGCCTCCAGCTCGCGCAGGACGATCGCGGCCCGCTGGCTCTCCGGAAGGCTGCGGATGTCGCCGACGAGCTGGCGCAGTTCCTCGCGACGCCCCGCTTCGTCGGCAACCGAGAGTCCGCCGTCGGCGGATCGCTGCTCGAGTGCCGCAATGTCGCCTTCGCCACTCGCAACGCGGGTCGTCCGCACCTTGCCGCCGCGCATGTGGTTCAGGCAGTGGTTGCGGGTGATCCGGTAGAGCCACGGCCGCACCTCGATTCGCCGCTCGTCGGCGACCATCGCCGTGTACGCGGCGACGAGCGCCTCCTGGACGACGTCCTCGGAGTCGCGCTGGCTCGCGCCGAGCATGTGGGCGGAGAAGGTGAGAAGGCGAGGGCGGTAGCGGTGGACAAGCGCCTCGAACGCGTCCCGATTTCCGGCTCGGGTAAGCGCCACGAGGGCCTCGTCCGACTGCAGGCGAAGCAGCGGCGTCTGGCGCCTCAGTAGATGCCGCAGGCCCGGGCGGACCCGGGCCGGTGCTGGAGCGGTATATGCCTCCACGAAAAATCCCTGCTTTGAGTGCCGGCCAGCCTACCACCTACGAGCCGGCATTCAGGCCCTCAGCCGCCGAATGCCTCGACCCAGTCGAGACGCATGCCGCAGAGCCGGCGCGCCTGCGACGCGAGAACCTGGACGAGGTGGGTGTCGGCGGTGTCCTGTGAGCTGATCGCGAGCGGGCCGATCGCGTCAGCCCGCCCGCCGCTGTCGGGCAGGAGGTCGGGGCCGTGGAAGTGGATCTCGACCGAGTGGCGGCCGGGCTCCAGCGGGACGTCGCCGAGCAGCGCGTACTGCCCGTACTCCTCCAGCTGGGCCCGGATCGAGTTCACGACCTCGCCGTCGATCACGAGGTCGACCTGCGGGCGCACGCCGCCCCCCAGCCAGAACGCGTAGCTCCCGGCGCGCCTGATGTCCACGCTGGTCTTGAGCGTCCCGGCGCCGCGCGGAACCAGCAGCTGGCCGTAGCCGGCGTTCCAGCTCTTCGGGTGGCTCATGCGGGTCACCGCGTGGACGTCGACTCGGCTGCGGGGCACCGCCGCCAGCGAGCCGCTCGGCCCTGCCTCGCGGGCGAGCCGCATGACCGCCGGGCACCGCGGCACCGCGCCGGCCTGGACGACGTTCCCGAGGCCGAGGTGGCCGAGGACGGTGCCCTCGGATCCCTCTGGTCGCTGCCAGGCCTCGTAGTAGTGCCCACGGTAGATCAGCTGGTAGGGCGCGGGCGGGCGGCTCTGCGCGGGCGAGCGGCGAAGGACAAGCGTCCGGTACTGCATGATCGTGGCGAGCTGGAAGCGGTCCGTGTCCGCGTAGGCAAGTGCGGGCAGGGTGCGCCCGCTGAGCAGCGTGTCCTGGCGGCTGCGGAGCTCCGAGGATCCCTCAGGGTCGGCGTCGCGCAGGAAGTGGCGGACGCCGTAGGGGTTGTACTCGGTCATCAGCGCCGGGCCCTCGCCGCCGATCTGGTTGCCGATCGTCTCGAGCTCCGCGAGCTGCGCGCGCGGCGCCAGGTTGACGTCGCGGTAGGCGAGCCCGTTCGACCAGAGGATCCCGGCGGCGATTACGGCGAGCAGGACCGCGCCCTCGACTCGGCGGCCGACCCCGAACAGCGCGCAGGCCCCGACGGCGCCGGCGAGCGGAACCGCCACCGACGCCGTCGCCAGCGCCTTGGCGCCGATCCAGGGCGAGCCGATGATGAAGATCCCCAGCCCGGTCACCAGCAGGCCGGCGAGCAGGCAGAGCAGCGACCAGGCCCGGGCGCGGACGGCGACGCACGAGCCCGTAGGCCGCGGCGATCCCGGTCGCCCCGAGGAAGATCACGAGCAGTCCGGAGTGGTCGTAGTGGATCCGGAAGTCGCCGGTCGGCCAGGTGCCACCGAGCTGGAAGACGCTCAGGGGGTGGAAGAGGTTGCCGAGCGCGCGGGCGCTCGTTAGGGGCAGCGACGTCGGCGGCACCAGGCCGAAGACGAACACCGGGACGCTCAGCAGGGCGAGGCCGGCGAGGTAGCCGCGCCGCTCGCCACAGCGTCGCCTCCCAGCCCAGCCAGATCACCCCGGCGATCGCGACGATCAGCATGATCGGCGCCAGCCACGCCGCGCCGCCGGCGCTCAGGACCGCCACCACGGCGGCGCTCGCCACGGTGAGCGCTACGAGCGAGCGCACGGCGAGCCGCGCCTGCATCGCCCAGCCGGCGAGGCCGGCGACGGTGGCGATCAGCGCCGCCGCGCTCAGCTCCTTGATCCCTCCCCAGAGGTAGTAGCCGTAGAGCAGGGCCGACTGGGCTCCCAGGAACGCCGCGATCGCGCGCAGCCGGCGATCGCGAGAGCAGCGGGCTGACGACCGCGTAGAGCGAGCTGGCCAGGATGACGGCGACGAGCGCCATGTAGGGGGCGATCACCCAGGCGAGGTCCTGGCCGGCGAGCTGATGGCCGACGCCGAGCGCCAGAAAGGCGCCAACGGGATATCCGTTGCCGAGGTTGAAGGCGAGGGTCAGCTGGTAGGTCGACGGCGCCAGCCCGGAGAGGTCGTGCCCGTGGGTCATCACCCGGTCGGCGAGCGCCATCCACGTTGCGGTGTCGTCGAGCTTGATGTAGCCGCCGAAGGTCGGCTGGCCGGAGAGCACGATCGGCGCCGCGTAGACGGCGTAGACGGCAGCGCACGCCGCCACCGCCCACGGGTCGAGCCGCAGCCGCTCACGGCGCGCCCGAAGAGCCAGCCCGGCCAGCGCGATGGCGACGACGACCGGGGTGGTCGCCTCCGCGGTGAAGTCGCTCGCCGTGGTGATCTGCGCGACGACGATCACCACGGTCAGGCCGGCGCCGAGGAGGAGCGCTCCAGGGAGTCGGACCTTCGCGGCCGCCTCGAGCAGCAGGCCGCACCCCAGCGTCACCGCTAGCAAGATCAGCGGGAAGAGCAGCCAGCTGGCGAGCATCAACAGCGCCTGAAGCGGTCCGTGGCGCGCTTTCTGCGCGCCGCTGACGTCAACGGCGTTGACGCCCAGGCGGTGGAACGCCGTGACGAAGCCCGTGCGGCTGGACGCGGACGACGAATCGAGTCTTGTGGCTGGTATCCGCCCGGCGGCCGTCGAGGACGACGTGGGCGTGGCGAAGGGGCAGGAGCGAGGAGACGGTCACGTGGACGCTGGAACGGCCGCGGAACGCAGTGGCGCAGGCGCGGCATGCCGCGCAGGCGCACCTTCACGTGGTCGCGCTTTGGGTTGCGCGCGAAGGTCGCGAGCGCGCCCCTTCCGTGACGCCGTCACGTAGGCGTTGCCGCCGCTCGGCGAGAAGTGCCACCGACGAGGCCTCCGGCGAGGCCGCGCCCCGTCGAGCAGTTCTCGACGCCGCCCTCGCTGACGCAGCCGCCGCCGCCGCCGCGAGCTGGTCGAGCTTGCCGCTCGAGGGATCGCGAAGGAAGGCGACGAGTGCAGTTCAGCGAGGCGAGGTAGACGTCCTTGCCGTCCGGGCTCACCGCGACCCCGAAGGCCCCGTTCAGGGCATGGCCGGTCGCGCAGCCCTCGCTGGCCGCCCTCGCTGATGCACCCGCTGCGCCCGGCGGCTGGGTCAGGTCCCGCCGTCACCCGCCGCTTGAAGGCGGCGAGTGCGCTGCTTCCCGACGCGGCGACGTAGACGTTCCGGCCGTCCGGGGCGACGGCGACGCCGTTCGGGTTGTCTGATGCGCGCGGCCGGGCTCGCAGCCGTCGCCGCCCGTCTCGCTGAAGCAGCCCCGCCGCGCCCGGAGAGCTGGTTGAGCGCTCCGGTAGTCGGATCGCGAGGCAGGACCGCGAGCGAGTTCGAGCTCAGCGCCGACACGTAGAGCTGCCGCCCGTCCGGGCTGATCGCCAGCGAGAACGCGCCGCGCAGCCCATGGCCCGGTCGAGCAGCCCTCGGTTCCGCCCTCGCTCATGCAGCCGGCGGCGCCGGCGAGCTGGGTCAGCGCCCCGGTCGCCGGGTCGCGCGCGAACGCGGCGACCGCGTTGCTGTCCACCGCGCCACGTAGACGTTCGTGCCGTCGGGGGAAACCGCGACCGAGGCGGCGTTGCCAAGGCCGCGGGCTGGCGTGCAGCCCCCGCGCCGGCCTCGGCCAGGCACGCCGCGCCCCCGGCAGCTGGCTGAGGCGCCGGTGCCTGGTTACGGGCAAACGCCGCCACCGTGCGGCGACGAGGCGACGTACACGTTGCGGCCGTCGGGCTGACCGCAACCGAGAACGCTCCGTGAAGGCCCGAACCCGGTCATGCAGCCGTCGCTTCCCGACTCGCTCGCGCATCCGGCGAGCGATGCGGGCTGGACCACCTTGCCGTTCCTCGAGTCCCGGAGGAACGTGTCAGCGAGCTCGACGCGTTCGAGGCGACGTAGACGTTGCCGCCGTCCGGCGATACGGCTGCCGACGCCGCCCCTCGCAGGGCTCGCCCCGTCGCGCAGCCCTCGGAGCCGCTGTCGGTCACGCAGCCGTACGGGCCGTTCAGTTGGAAGATCCTTCCGGGGACGGCGATCGCCGGGGCGACGGCGATCGCCGTCAAGCACGCGAATGTGAGAATCGCGACGGCGGCAAGCTTGACAAGCTGCCTCCCCGCCGTCCCCTCCCCGGCTTCGAACCTCGGGACCATGAGCGCAGCGTAAAGCCAGTGGCGAGACGTGGCAACAGGCTTCGGCCAACGAGCACAATGACGCAACTTTCGCCACCGAATTTGTGTTAGAAGTCACGGTCGGTGGTGATGGGACGCCAGTTTGCGCCTAGCGCCGCCGCCGTAGCAATCACCAACAACAACCTATGGAGGGTGTTCTCTTGAAGCGATTCATGCTTCTTCTCACCTCGGCGCTGGTGATCGTCGGCGTCGGCGCGGCTCTGTCCGTGCCGAGCGCAGGCGCATCAAAGACCCACGCCAAGGCCGCTCACAAGCAGGCCGACAAGCGCGGTCGTCGCGGTCGTCGCGGTCCCCGCGGTCCCAGGGGCCCGCAGGGTCCGAAGGGCGACACCGGTGCCGCTGGTCCGGCTGGTCCGCAGGGCCCGCAGGGTCCGGCTGGCCTCGGTTCGCTCAACTTCAACGGAGTTGGGGACAAGGTCGTGGTCGTGGGTAACTTCGCGATCTCGAGCTCGTTCACGAACCCGGCAACCTGCGGGATTGCCGGCCGTACCGGCAACCTCGACAGCTTCGAGACGACCGGTCTCGGCGCCGGGTTCGCCCCGTTCGCGAACAACAGCAATTTCCCGATCGTTCCGTCAGGTGGCGGCGCTTCGCAGTCGTTCACGGCGGTCTCCAAGGACGGCACGAGCACCGCAACCGGCATCGTCGGCTGCGTCAACTCGGCCGGCCTGCACCTGAACTCGGGCTACGTCACCGGCGTCTAGTCAGAGCTCAGAAGTACCTGTAAAGAGGGCCGGGTCTTGCGACCCGGCCCTCTTCTTGTTGCGGCCACGTTGGCCCTCAAACCTGTATAAGTTCCGTCCACGGGTGGTGACGGGATCCACTTTCCAGGGCGTGGGGACGTCTGTCTCCTGCGGCTTGGCCTTTGCGTCCTAGCGCCGCCGAACTCACCAACAACTACCTATGGAGGTAGAAACCTTGAAGCGATTCATGCTTCTTCTCACCTCGGCGCTGGTGATCGTCGGCGTCGGCGCGGCTCTGTCCGTGCCGAGCGCAGGCGCATCAAAGACCCACGCCAAGGCCGCTCACAAGCAGGCCGACAAGCGCGGTCGTCGCGGTCGTCGCGGTCCCCGCGGTCCCAGGGGCCCGCAGGGCCCGAAGGGCAACACCGGCGCTCAGGGTCCGCAGGGACCCGCCGGCCCGGCGGGCACGGGCGGCCTCAACTTCAACGGAGTTGGGGACAAGGTCGTGGTCGTGGGTAACTTCACGGTCAGCAGCTCGTTTGTCAACCCGAGCAATTGCGCCGTGACCGGACGGATCGGCAACCTCGACAGCTTCTGGACTGTCGGCCTCGGGGTCGGGTTCACCGGAGGAACCAACAACAACAGCAATTTCGACATCGTCAACTCGCCCCCGGCAGCATCGCAGGGCAAGTCGCAGTCGTTCACGGCGGTTTCGAAGGACGGCACGAGCACCGCAACCGGCATCGTCGGCTGCGTCAACTCGGCCGGCCTGCACCTGAACTCGGGCTACGTCACCGGCGTCTAGTCGCTGACCAGGCCAGCAGTAGCTGAGAAGAGGGCCGGGTCGAGAGACCCGGCCCTCTTTTGGTCTCGCACAGACGCGGCCGCAACTTCCGGACCCTGGATCGTGTTGTAGGTCCCAATGGGCGACCGGGTGGTGCTCCGCACCCTCGAGTCGTCACTGTAGATCTACCTATGGAGGGTGTTCTCTTGAAGCGAATCATGCTTCTTCTCACCTCGGCGCTGGTGATCGTCGGCGTCGGCGCGGCTCTGTCCGTGCCGAGCGCAGGCGCATCAAAGACCCACGCCAAGGCCGCTAACAAGCACGGCCACCATCACGGCCGCCGTGGGCCGCGCGGTCGTCGCGGCGCCACCGGTCCCCGGGGCCCGCAGGGCCCGAAGGGCGACACCGGTGCCGCTGGTCCGGCTGGTCCGCAGGGCCCGCAGGGTCCGGCTGGCCTCGGTTCGCTCAACTTCAACGGAGTTGGGGACAAGGTCGTGGTCGTGGGTAACTTCGCGATCTCGAGCTCGTTCACGAACCCGGCAACCTGCGGGATTGCCGGCCGTACCGGCAACCTCGACAGCTTCGAGACGACCGGTCTCGGCAACGCGTTTGGAGCGGTCCCGAACAACAGCAACTTCATTGTTGTTCCGAGCGGCGGCGGCTCCTCAGATGCATTCACGGCGGTCTCCAAGGACGGCTCGAGCACCGCAACCGGCATCGTCGGCTGCGTCAACTCGGCCGGCCTGCACCTGAACTCGGGCTACGTCACCGGCGTCTAGTCAGAGCTCAGAAGTACCTGCTGAAAGAGGGCCGGGTCTTGCGACCCGGCCCTCTTCTTGTTGCGGCCACGTTGGCCCTCAAACCTGTATAAGTTCCGTCCACGGGTGGTGACGGGATCCACTTTCCAGGGCGTGGGGACCTCTGTCTCCTGCGGCTTGGCCTTTGCGTCCTAGCGCCGCCGAACTCACCAACAACTACCTATGGAGGTAGAAACCTTGAAGCGAATCATGCTTCTTCTCACATCGGCGCTGGTGATCGTCGGCGTCGGCGCGGCTCTGTCCGTGCCGAGCGCAGGCGCATCAAAGACCCACGCCAAGGCCGCTCACAAGCACGCTGACAAGCGCGGTCGTCGCGGTCGTCGCGGTCCCCGCGGTCCCAGGGGCCCGCAGGGTCCGAAGGGCGACACCGGTGCCGCTGGTCCGCAGGGTCCGGCAGGTCCGGCTGGCCTCGGTTCCCTCAACTTCAACGGAATTGGGGACAAGGTCGTGGTCGTGGGTAACTTCGCGATCGCCAGCTCGTTCACAAACCCGATCAAGCTGCGTGGTTTCCGGCCGTACCGGCAACCTCGACAGCTTCTTCACAACGGGCCTCGGGAACTCGTTCACGTCAGTGAACAACAACAGCAACTTCCCGACCCCGCCGTCGACGATCGCCAACAACAACTCGAACTCGTTCACGGCGGTCACCAAGGACGGCTCGAGCACCGCTACCGGCATCGTCGGCTGCGTCAACTCGGCCGGCCTGCACCTGAACTCGGGCTACGTCACCGGCGTCTAGTCGCTGACCAGGCCAGCAGTAGCTGAGAAGAGGGCCGGGTCGAGAGACCCGGCCTTTTCTTTGTAGGACCGGCGCTAGAAGCTGAGCTCGAAGGTGTAGGTACGGGTGGGGGTGTAGACGCCCGTTACCGTGACCGTGCCGCTTACGTCTTTGCTCTCGCCGTTGCGGGTGTCCGTTGCCGTGAACTTGCAGTGGAACGGGTAGAAAGGTCGCGCCGGGCAGTGGGACTCGAAGTTCTTCATGTACGGAGCGCTCTCGGCGACCAGTCCCTTGAGGTTCGCGTCGATGTCCGCGGGCCCCTTCGCCTTCACGGTCTGCGAGATCTTGTCGGGTCCCGCCGACGAAGGAGGGATCTGCGGAGCCACGGGGGCCGAGGGAGTCGATGACGAGTCGTCGCCGCCGCAGCCGGCGAAGAGAGCGCCCGCGACAACCGCCGAGGTGGCGATGACCCGTCGTACGGCTACTTGACTAGAGGCCAACATGCGGGCGCAGTGTAGCTACGAGCCGCCGGTCGGTCTGTATTGGAGCGTGTAGATATACGTCTGCGTCGGCGCGTAGACCCCGGTGACGGTGACCGTCCCGCTGATCGGCCGGTGCTCGCCGTCGGGCACGTTGCGCTTGTTCAGCTTGCTGGTGTCGATGGCGGTCATCCGGCAGCGGACAGGGAAGTCCGGCGGTGTCGGCTGCGGTGGGCAGATGGCCTTGAAATGGCTGAGCTCCGGCTGGTTCTTGCCCACTAGGGCCTTCAGGTTCGCAGCGAGGTCTTGGGGCCCCTTCACCGGTTCGGCCGGCGCCGTGCTTGCCGCCTTCGTGACGACCGTTGTCGTCCCGCCGCCGCAGCCGGCGAAGAAGGCTGTGATTGCGGCTGTCGCGGTCGCTGTCGCAAGGCGCTGGACCTGAATGCTGATCTGAGTTCTGCTTCGCAACGGCAGGCGATGATAGGTCAGAACGGCTCGGCGGCTGACAGCAAGCGTCCGGGTCGATCCGCCGTCGAAGACGAGAGCGGGCCGGGTCTCGCGACCCGGCCCGCAACGGTCCTGCTTACCTGGAAGGTGAGCGGCTAACTACCCGCGACGAAGCCAGACGTGACGCACCGGTTGCCACCCGATGTCCTCTGACCAACATCTCCGAACACGAAGCTGTTGCCGTCGTTGCTCGTCGCCTGGAACGAGCTGTAGTACTCGCTTGCAACCGGCACGATCGTGCTCGAATCAGTGGCCGCGAGTGTTACCCAGGCGGCGTCTTCAGCGTTGGCAAAGCCCGCGCCGGCCGCACTTGTCGGCCCGCCGTTGTTTCGAATGGTGATCGACGTGCAGGCACCGCTAGCCGCCGCATTTTCGGCGATCGTGAAGTTCCCGACAGTGACGGATTTAGAGCCGTTGCCCGACAGGTAGGCGTCGAAGTTACCGCTGAAGCCACCGCCCCCCGACGATCCCGGGGGTCCCTGGGGTCCCTGCGGACCCTGCGGACCCTGCGGACCAACGGGGCCGCCGGATGGCCCGGTCGCGCCACGCGCTCCGGTCGCGCCCTTAGCCCCGGTCGCGCCGGTATCGCCCTGGAAGCCGCGAGGTCCGCGCGGTCCCTGGAAGCCGCGAGGTCCGCGCCGGCCGCGATGGCCGCGCTTGTCACTGGCCTTCCCTGCCGTTGCCTTGGAGTGAGAGCTGTGTGCGCTGGCGGCCGAAACCGCGAGCGCCCCTGCCACCAACCCGACGCACACCGCCAGGGCCGTGATCATCCGCTGCTTCATCTTTGAAGCCCTTCCTTTCGTAGGTCCGGCCGCGTTGCCGGAGGCTTGACTGCGTTTTCCACCCTATACCGAAAAGGTCCCTGCGTGGGATGGGTTTTCCGAAGTCCGGTGCGAGGTCGCGGTCAGGCGTCGGCCGGCAGGAGGGTGAACGCCGGCTCGCCGGTCAGCGGCTTCAGGGTGCGAAAGTGGCGCTCGTCGAGGGTGGCGACGCTCGTCGTCTCGAGCTGGGCGGCCAGGGCGACGAGCGAGGCGTCCGTAAGCCCGATGTCGGGGCGGTCGCGCGTGACCGCGAGGACCCGATTGAGCGCGCCCTTCCACCACATGACTCGGTACGCGCCGGCCTCCAGGTCATGGCGAAACGCGTCTGCGGCCACCCGTCGTCCGAAGCGACGGAGCAGGTGATCGGTTTCCGCAAGCACGAGCGGGGTGGTCACGAGCTCGTCGGTCGCCGCGCTGCCCCAGCTCGCAGCACGTTCGTGGCTGGCGTCGCCGCGATCGAGCATGGCAATCACCACCGAGCTGTCGACGACTACCACTCGCCGAAGCCGGTTTCGTCCAGGTAGCGATCGACGTTCTGGGCAAGGTCGCCAGGGCCTTGGAAGACGCCAATCGTCGGCCGTGGACGCTTGCCGTTCTCGACCGCGGCAGCGAGGAGCTGGCGTACGAGCTGGGCCTTCGTAATGCCCTCGCGCTCGGCGCGCGTTGCCAGGGCTCGGTCAAGCTCGGGTTCGAGATAAAGGCTTGTCTTCTTCACCTGGCGCAGTTTACCACCCACCACCTGCCCTATATATCAATTACCTGTCCGGTCTCGAAGCGACAAGCCCGTAGGCGTTCGTTAGGCCCCGGGAGGCGTAACATCGACGGTTTGGCGACTCGTGCAAAACAGAGTGCGGAATCACCCCTGACGCGCTTCTCCGCGCCCGTCAGGCGCTGGTTCGAGGCGTCGTTCGAGGCGCCGACGCCCGCGCAGACGCTGGGCTGGCCGCCGATCGCCTCGGGCGCGAACACGCTGATCTGCGCCCCCACGGGCTCCGGAAAGACGCTGACCGCCTTTCTGTGGGCGATCGACCGCCTCTCGGGCGAGCCCGAGCGCCTCGGTTCGGGAGTGAAGCTCGTCTACGTCTCGCCGCTGAAGGCGCTCTCCTACGACGTCGAGCGCAATCTGCGGGCGCCGCTCAAGGGAATCGGGGCGGAGATCTCCGTCGGCCTGCGGACCGGAGACACGCCGCAGCGCGAGCGCCAGGCGATGCTCCGCAAGCCCCCGGACATCCTGATCACGACCCCCGAGTCGCTCTACCTGATGATGAGCTCGCAGGCGCGGAACATCCTCACCGACGTCGAGGCGGTGATCGTCGACGAGATCCACGCCGTCGCCCAGACGAAGCGCGGCGCGCACCTTGCGCTGACCCTGGAGCGGCTGTCGCACCTGGTCAAGACGTCGGAGGAATCGCAGGGGCGTGACGTACAGCGAATCGGCCTGTCCGCCACGCAACGCCCCCTCGAGCGGATCGCGAAGTTCCTGGTCGGCCCGCGCCGCGACTGTGAGATCGTCGACGCGGGAATTCGCAAGGAGCTCGACCTGAAGATCCACGTCCCGGTCGAGGACATGTCAGATCCTGGTGCCTCGACAAACCCCGCCGCCCCCGGACGCGAAGCGGAGGAGGCGGCGGGCGGTGATTTCGATGGGGCCATGAACCAGCGCTCGATCTGGCCGGCGATCTACCCCGAGATCCTGAAGCTCGTCCAGGAGCACACCTCGACGCTCGTCTTCGTCAACAACCGCCGTGCTGCGGAGCGAATCGCCAAGCGCCTCAACGAGCTCGCCAACGACGAGCCCGATCAGGAGCTTCCGGCCACCGAGCACGCGGGCAACTCAAAGCCGGCCGCAGGCGAGCCGCCCGTGGAGATCGCCCGCGCGCACCACGGCTCGCTCGCCCACGAGGAGCGCCAGGTCGTCGAGGAGCTGCTGAAGTCCGGTCAAGCTCCCCTGCCTCGTCGCCACCTCGTCGCTGGAGCTCGGCATCGACATGGGCGCGATCGACCTGGTGATCCAGATCGAGTCGCCGAAGTCCGTCACCCGCGGCCTGCAGCGGATCGGCCGCTCGGGGCACACGCTCGATGCCGTCTCGGTCGGCCGGATCTTCCCCAAGTTCCGCGGCGACCTGGTCGAGTGCGCGGTGGTCGCCAAGCGGATGCGCGACGGCGACATCGAGGAGACGATCATCCCCCGCAACCCGCTCGACGTCCTCGCCCAGCACCTCGTCTCGATGTGCGCCGACTCCGAGTGGGAGGTGGCCGAGGTCGAGCGCGTCGTCACGGCCACCGAGTCGTTCTCCGACCTTGGCCGCGAGCAGCTGGAGAACGTGCTCGACATGCTCGACGGGCGCTACCCGTCCGAGCGCTTCGCGGAGCTCCGCCCGCGAATCGTCTGGGATCGCACGGCCGGCACGATCCGCGGGCGCAAGGGAGCGCGCCAGCTCGCGGTCACCAATGCAGGGACCATCCCCGACCGCGGCCTTTACGGCGTCCACCTTCCC
This sequence comes from uncultured Actinomycetes bacterium, assembly GCA_963740625.1. Classification (GTDB taxonomy): domain Bacteria; phylum Actinomycetota; class Thermoleophilia; order Solirubrobacterales; family 70-9; genus JAWVFM01. The sequence continues at coordinate 161,601 of CAVUEV010000002.1, read as the reverse complement.
GACGGCCGCCGGGTCGGCGAGCTCGACGAGGAGATGGTCTACGAGGCGCGGCCCAACCAGACCTTCCTGCTCGGCGCCACCACCTGGCGCATCGAGGACATCACCCGCGACCGCGTGATCGTGACGCCGGCCCCGGGCGTGCCCGGCGCGGTCCCCTTCTGGAAGGGAGACGGGATCGGCCGTCCGGCGGAGCTCGGCAGGGCGATCGGCGCCTTCGCTCGCGAGGCGGTCTCCATGAAGCCCCAGAAACTGGCAAAGGACTACGACCTCGACCGCCGCGCCGCCGAGAACCTGCTCGCCTACCTGCGCGAGCAGCAGGCCGCGACGCGGGTGGTGCCCTCCGACGAGACGATCGTCGTCGAGCGCTTTCGCGACGAGATCGGCGACTGGCGCCTGTGCATCCTCTCGCCGTTCGGCGGCCGCGTCCACGCGGCGTGGGGGCTGGCGCTCTCGCGCAGGATCCGTGAAGAGCAGGACCTGGAAGCTGACGCGATCTGGTCCGACGACGGGATCGTGGTCCACATGCCCGACGCCGATGAGGCGCCTCCGGGCGACATGATCCTGATCGAGCCCGACGAGGTCGAGGACCTCGTCGTCGCCGAGCTCGGCGGCTCGGCGCTGTTCGGCGCGCGCTTTCGCGAGAACGCCGCCCGCTCCCTCCTGATCCCGCGGGCCTATCCGGGGAAGCGCACGCCGCTCTGGCAGCAGCGCCTGAAGTCGCAGAGCCTGCTGGAGGTCGCCAAGGACTTTCCCCGGTTCCCGGTGATCCTCGAGACGTATCGCGAGTGCCTTCGTGACGTGCTCGACGTTCCGGCGCTTCAGGCGCTGCTGCGCGATCTGCAGGCGCGGCGGATCTCGCTCGTTGAGGTCGAGACACCGACGGCGTCCCCGTTTGCCTCCTCGCTTCTCTTCGACTACGTCGCGACTTACATGTATGAGGGGGACACGCCGAACGCCGAGCGTCGGGCGGCCGCCCTCGCCCTGGACCGCGACCTGCTTCGCGAGCTCCTGGGGCAGGAGGAGCTGCGCGAGCTGATCGACCCGGAGGCGCTCGAGGACGTCGAGGACTCACTCCAGCACCGAAAGCCCGAGGCGAAGGCGGGCGACCGCGACGCGCTCCAGCAGATCCTCAGGCGCCTGGGCGACCTGACGGCGGAGGAGTGCGAGGAGCGGACGGGGGAGGGCTACTCGGCGGCGTCGATGCTCGCCAAGCTCGAGGCGGAGCGCCGCGCCGCCCGTGTGCGGATCGCCGGCTCCGAGCGCTGGATCGCGGCTGAGGACGCGGGCATGTATCGCGACGCGCTGGGCGTGCCGCCGCCGCCGGGGCTCCCGGAGAGCTACCTGGAGGACGTGCCGGACCCCCTGGTGGCGCTGCTTCGCCGCTATGCCCGCACGCACGGGCCCTTCCCGACGGCCCGCCCGGCGGAGCGCTTCGGCGTGGATCCCAGTGCGGCACTGCGAGAGCTGGAGCGCGACGGAGCCCTGGTCCGAGGCGAGCTCCTGCCCGGCGGATCGGAGCGCGAGTGGTGCGACTCGGAGGTGCTGCGCCGCGTGCGCCGCGCCAGCCTCGCCCACCTGCGCAAGGAGGCAGAGGCGGTCGATCAGGTCGAGCTGGCGCGCTTTCTCCCGCAGTGGCAGAACGTCGACGCCCACCGCCCGGCGGGGGCCGGGCCGGACCGCCTGCGCGAGGCGCTGGTCTCGCTCCAGGGCGTGGCGCTCACCCCGGAGGTCTGGGAGCGCGACGTGCTGCCGAGGCGGCTTGGCGCCTACAGCCCGACCTGGCTGGACCAGCTCACGACCGCCGGCGAGCTCGTCTGGGTCGGGGCCGGGGCGCTCGGCTCGACCGGCCGCGTGGCCATCTACTTCCGTGAGGACGTGCGGATTGCCGGCCCGCCGCCGGCCAACGCCAAGCTCGATAGCCCCCAGGGCGAGGCGCACGACGCCATCCGCGAGCGCCTGGCCGTCGGCGCCTGCTTCTGGATCGACCTGGCCACGGAGATCGAGCTTTCAAACGAGGAGCTCCACGCGGCCCTCTGGGACCTCGCGTGGGCCGGTGAGGCGACCAACGACGCCTGGGCGCCCCTGCGCGCGCGGCGGCTGTCGGCGGTGCGCAGCCAGGCTCGCGCCGGCCGCCGGTTTGCCGCTCGCCGTGCGGGGACGGGCCAGGCCGTGCAGGGACGGTGGTCGCTCACCGCGTCGCTTTTCGCCGCCGCGCCGGCGGCGGGGCCGCGCATGCGGGCGCAGGCCGAGTTGATGCTGGAGCGCTACGGCGTCGTGACGCGCGAGACCGTTCTCGCCGAGGGCGTGCCCGGCGGGTTTTCCAGCCTCTACGGCGAGCTCTCGAACCTGGAGGTCCTGGGCACCGCACGCCGCGGGTACTTCGTCGAGGGCCTCGGCGGGGCGCAGTTTGCGCTCTCCGGCGCGATCGAGCGGATGCGCGCCCTCCCTCCGGCGCCCGAGGAGTTCCTGGTCCTCGCAGCGACCGACCCCGCCAATCCCTACGGCGCCTCGCTCTCCTGGCCCAGGCTGGAGGGCAACCGGCGGCCAAGCCGGACCCCGGGGGCGTATGTCCTCAGCTTCGACGGCGCCCCGATGCTCTACGTCGAGCGCGGTGGCCGCGGAATCCTGCGCCTGGCGCAGCTCGAGGGCGAGATGCTGGCGGCGGCGATCGGCGCCTTGGTCGAGGCGGCGCGGGAGGGAACCCTGCCGCGGCTCTCCGTGGAGCGCTTCGACGGCGAGGCCGTGATCGGCTCCGACCTCGAGCCGGTGCTCCTCGAGGCCGGCTTCAGCCGCCAGCCCCGGCGGCTCGTGGCCTCGGCCTGATGCCCGAGGGCGACACCATCCACCGTGTCGCACTGCGCCTGCGGACCGCGCTCGCGGGCCGGAAGGTCGAGCGCGCCGAGGCTCCCGACGTCCGCTCGCCTCTGGCAATGCGGGCCGAGGAGATCCAGGGCCGCGTGCTGGAGAGCGTCGAGGCACGTGGCAAGCACCTGATCGCGCATTTCTCCGGAGCGCTGGCGCTGCACAGCCACCTCGGGATGAACGGGCGTTGGTTCGTCGCCGGGGACGGGCGCCTGCCCTACGGCAAGCCGTGGCTGACGATCGCCGCCGGGAGGGCCGTCGCGTCGCAGCGGGGGGGCAAGATCCTCCGCCTCGTCAGCGAGTCGCGGCTTCGCAACGACCCTGGGCTGATGCAGCTCGGCCCGGACCCGCTGGAGGACGGTTTCGACGCCGAGCTGGCGGCTGGTCACCTGCTGGCGAGCGGCGGGGCCGAGGAGGTGGGCGACGTGCTGCTCAACCAGCGTGTGATCGCCGGCATCGGCAACGTGATCCGCAACGAGGCGTGCTTCCGCGCCCGGCTCAGCCCGTGGCGGCGGATCGCGGACCTCGAGCCCGACGAGGCGCTGCGTGTCGTCAAGGAGAGCCAGTGGGTGATGCGGCGCGCGCTCGCCACGGGGAGGCGCCCGAGCACGATCTACAAACCGCCTGGGCGGCGCTGTCCACGCTGCGGCGCCGAGGTCAGCTCACGCGGCCAGGGCGACGCCAACCGCATCGCGTATTGGTGTAACCGCTGCCAGACCTGACGCGGGCGGGGATAATCCATCGCATGGGTCAGTCCGAGGGGATCGAGCGATCGGCGACGGCGGAGCTTCTGGGGGCCGTGCCGCTCTTCAACGAGCTCTCCGAGCGCGAGCTCGAGCGTGTCGCGCGGGTTGCTGTGCCCCGCTCGTTTCCGAAGGGCGTGCGGGTGTTTCACGAGGGCGATGAGAGCGACGCCTGCTACGTGGTGCGAGAAGGGGACCTGCGCGTCACCAGAGAGCATCCCGACGGCAGGGCGATCGCGCTTGCGACGCTCGGGCCCCGGGATATCTTCGGCGAGCTGGCGATGCTCGACGGCGGCACCCGCTCGGCAAGCATCGAAACGCTCTCCGAGTGCGAGCTCCTGGCGCTCCCCGCGTCCGACATGCGCCGCGTGATCGCCGACCACGGGGAGATCGCCGCCAAGCTGATCTCGGCGCTCACCAGGCGGCTTCGTGAGACGAACGAGCGTGTCGCTCGCCAGTCCTTCCAGACCGTTCCCAGCAGGGTCGCCGGGGTCATGCTCCAGCTCGTCGCGGAGGAGACCGTGCCGGAGGGGCGTGACGGAGTGACGCTGCGGATGAACCAGGCCGACCTGGCGCAGCTCGCCGGAACCTCACGCGAGAGCGTGAGCAGGTTTCTCGCAACTCTCGACCGCGCCGGCGTGGTCCGCGTGGGTCGCGGCCGGGTCACGATCTTCGAGCCCCGTCGCCTGCGCGCCTACATCTTCTAGTGGCCGCCTCCTTCGAGGCTCAGCGCAAGGCCATGGTGGCCGAGCAGCTCCGCGCTCGCGACATCCACGACGAGCGCGTCCTCGCGGCAATGGGAGAGGTCCCGCGGGAGGTCTTCGTCTCGCGGCGAGTCCGGCCCCGAGCCTACGACGACGGCGCCCTGCCGATCGGTCACGGCCAGACGATCTCCCAGCCCTGGGTCGTTGCCGCGATCTGCCAGGCGCTGCGGCTCCAGGGCGACGAGGTCGTGCTGGAGATCGGGACCGGCTCCGGGTACTCGGCTGCGGTTCTGGCGCGTCTTGCCCGCAGGGTCCAGAGCGTCGAGCGCATCGAACGACTGGCCCAGGAGGCCGACGCCCGGCTGAGGGCGCTCGGCGTGGACAACGTGAAGGTCTTCGCCGGTGACGGCAGCGTCGGCTCGGCCGAGGAGCCGTTCGACGCGATCGCCGTCCATGCCGCCGCGCCTCACGTTCCCGCTGCCCTCCAGACGCAGCTCGCTGAGGGAGGTCGGCTGGTCATCCCGGTGGTCGCCGCCGAAGCCGACATGCTGACTGCGTTCGTCCGCACGCGTGACGGCCTCGAGGTCGATGAGGTCCTCGGGCCGTGCCGGTTCGTTCCCTTGATCGGCGCCGAGGCCTTCGGCGGGTAGGCTCCGCGCCGATGAGTGGACGGATAGTGGTCTTCGGGGCCACCGGCTATACGGGACGCCTTGCCAGCGAGGCTCTCGTCAAGCGCGGCGCCAAACCCGTGCTCGCCGCCCGCTCGCCGCGAGCGGGTCGCAGCGCTTGCCGCGGAGCTCGGCGGGCTGGAGTCCGCCGTCGCCGACGTCTCCGATCCGAGTACCGTCCGCGCGCTGGTCGAGGCCGGGGACGTCCTGCTGTCGACCGTTGGGCCATTCGTGCGCTGGGGATCCGCGGCCGCGGACGCGGCGGTCGACGCCGGGGCCCACTACGTGGACTCAACCGGCGAGCCGGCCTTCATCCGGAGGATCTTCGAGGACTACGGCGGCCGCGCGACCGGTGCCGGTTGCGGAATGCTCACCGCCTTCGGATACGACTACGTGCCGGGAAACCTGGCCGGGGCGCTGGCCCTCCGCGACGCCGGCGACGGCGCCGTGCGGGTTGACGTCGCCTACTCGACGACCGGGAAGCCCAAGACCCCGATCGAGGGCCATCGCCTTGCGAAGCTGGCGGGCGGCATGGGCGGGGCGAGCGGTGGGACGCTGACCTCCGCGCTCGGCGTCTTTGCCGAGCCGAGCTTCAGCTTTCGGGGCGGGAGGGTTGTCACGGAGCGCGGCGCCAAGCGGGTCGGCTCGGTCGGCGGCCTGGAGGGCATCAGCGTCGGCGGCTCCGAGCACTTCGCGCTGCCCCGCCTGGCCCCGGGCCTGCGCGAGGTCAACGCCTACCTGGGCTGGTTCGGGTCGTTCTCGCGAGTGGTGCAGGCGACGGGGGTGCTGAACGCCGGCGTCCTTGCGCTTCCCGGGGGGAAGCGCCTGCTGGCGGGAGTGGCCGAGCGGGTCCCCGGCTCCACGGGCGGCCCGTCGGCCGAGGCGCGGGCGCAGACCGGCTCGCGGATCGCCGCGGCGGCGTACGACGGGAGCGGCAACACGCTCTCCACCGTGACGCTCGAGGGCGTCAACGGGTACACGTTCACGGGCGAGATCCTCGCCTGGGGGGCGATCACGGCCGCCGCGGGCGGGCTTCAGGGCTCCGGGGCACTCGGCCCGGCGGACGGCTTCGGGCTCGACGCGCTCGTCGCCGGTGCCGACAGCGCCGGACTGCGCGTAAGGTAGGCGCAGAATGACCGGCGGCCTCCTCGCTCTGAACTTCTTCTCGCCAGCTTTCGTCGACCAGCTGAAGCGAGGTCGCAAGACGGCCACGATCCGCCTCGGGGACAAGTCCCGCAAGTACCAGCGGGGCCAGGTGGTCTGGATCACGGTCGGCTTCCAGCATTCTCCGCGCGAGAAGCTCTTCTCGGCCGTGATCGACGAGGTGGAGGTCAAGCGCGTCAAGGATCTCTCTCCGCGCGACGTCGAGCATGACAACCCGGAGTTCCGCCGGGTCGAGGAAACGATGGGGTTCATGAGCCAGATCTACGGGCGGGAGATCGCGCCCGAGGACACGGTGACGGTGGTCCGCTTCTCGCAGATCGTCGAGTCGCATCCGTCGCAACTCGGCAACGGCGGCACGCCGTCTCCCAACTGAGGCTTCGTGGCCCGCGAGTACGAGTTCCTGACGACGTGGCTGCTCGCCGCGCCGCGCGAGCGCGTCTGGGAGGCCATCTATGACTCCGACAGCTGGCCGCAATGGTGGCGCGGCGTGATCGAAGCGGAGCGTGAGGTTGAGGGCGACGAGGCGGGCATCGGCCAGGTCGGCCGCTACGTCTGGCGCTCCAAGCTCCCCTACAACCTCGAGTTCCGCATGAAGACCACGCGCGTCGAGCGTCCCCACCTGCTCGAGGGCCATGCCTCGGGAGAGCTGGAGGGCGTCGGCCGCTGGCGGCTCTTCGAGGACAACTCGTCGACCGCGGTCATCTATGAGTGGAACGTCCACACCACGCGGCCCTGGATGAACGTCTTCGCGCCGATTGGCCGCCCGGTCTTCGCCTGGAACCACGACTGGGTGATGCGAAACGGCGGCACCGGCCTCGCCTCCCTGCTCGGCTGCGAGCTCTTGGCGAGCGACTGAACCGCGGGCGGCTGCAAGCGGAGGGACACCCGTCAAGCCCCCTTGACATCCGCTGTCAAGGGGATACTCTTGCCGCATATCCCCCCTCTGGCTTCGGCTAGAGGGATGCGGGGCCGCCTTCGGGCGGTCCTTGCGCGTTCTGGAGGCGGTTACCAGTTCGCGGGCTTCTGAAGCGCCCCCTCCGCGTCTGAGAGATTCGGTGGGAACTCGCTGCTCCGCAGGACCCCCGGCCTGATCGGCTTGCCTTCGCCGTGAAGTACTTGATGCCGACGATGCGATCTCGGGGCAGCATCTTCTGAGCAAAGGCCTGTAGATCGAGCCATCGATAGTTTGTGCCTTCAGGCAGCCGTAGTAGAGGTTGAACCCGTCGACGTAGACCCTTGTCTCCACGCCTGGAGCGCAGCGGCGCGTTCTTTCGGGTTCCCGCAGGAAACTTAATCTGAGTCATGGGCACTTAGATACTTGAGCCGGAGCACGCAGTCCGCTAGACTCGCTGGCGTCGTTGGCACTCTCGTATGTAGAGTGCCAGGGACCAGGATTCGAACCCATAACAACCCTGCGCGCCCACGGGCGCGCCTACGGAGGTAAACGAATGAACTTGAAGCCGCTTGGCGATCGCCTGATCGTCAAGGCAATCGAGGAGGAGGAGACGACCGCGAGCGGCATCCTGCTCCCCGACACCGCCAAGGAGAAGCCGCAGAAGGGCAAGGTCCTTGCCGTCGGCGACGGCGCCATCGGAGACGACGGCGAACGCCGCCCGCTCGACGTCGCCGAGGGCGACGAGGTCCTCTACTCGAAGTACGGCGGCACGGAGCTGAAGGTCGACGGCGAGGACGTTCTCGTCCTGCGCGAGTCCGACGTTCTGGCGAAGGTCGTCTAGCACCCCGACTTAAGACAAAAAGGAGTTAATGAACATGGCTCACAAGGAGCTCAAGTACGGCGCCGAAGCGCGCGCGGCCCTGCAGGGCGGCGTCGACGGCGTTGCCGACGCGGTCAAGGTGACGCTCGGCCCGAAGGGCCGTTACGTCGTCCTCGACAAGAAGTTCGGCGCCCCCACGATCACCAACGACGGCGTCACGATCGCTCGCGAGATCGAGCTCGAGGACGTCTTCGAGAACCAGGGCGCACAGCTCGTCCGCGAGGTCGCCACGGCGACCAACGACGTTGCCGGCGACGGCACGACGACCGCGACGCTGCTGGCCCAGACCATCGTCCGCCACGGCCTCAAGAACGTGGCCGCGGGCGCCAACCCGCTGGCGCTGCGCCGCGGCATCGAGTCCGCCGTGGACCAGGTCGTCGGTCACCTTCGCGACAAGCAGTCGAAGGAAGTGGGCGGCAAGGACCAGATCGCCCGCGTCGCGGCCATCTCGGCGGCCGACGACGAGATCGGCAACGTCATCGCGGACGCCATCGACAAGGTCGGCAAGGACGGCGTGGTGAACGTCGAAGAGGGCCAGACCTTCGGGATGGAGCTCGAGTTCACCGAGGGGATGCAGTTCGACAAGGGCTACATCTCGCCGTACATGATCACCGACCAGGATCGGATGGAGGCGGTGCTCGAGGACGCGTACGTCCTCATCGCCAACCAGAAGATCGGCTCGGTCCGCGACCTCCTGCCGATTCTCGAGCAGGTCATGCAGTCGGGCAAGCCGCTGGTGATCGTCGCCGAGGACGTGGAGGGCGAGTCCCTCGCGACCCTGGTGGTCAACAAGCTCCGCGGCACCTTCACCGGCGTCGCGGTCAAGGCTCCCGGCTTCGGCGATCGCCGTAAGCGGATGCTCGAGGACATCGCCATCCTCACGGGCGGCGAGGTCATCACCGAGGAGATGGGCCTGAAGCTCGAGAACACCCAGGTCAACCAGCTCGGTCGCGCCCGCCGCGTCGTCGTTTCGAAGGACACGACGACGGTCATCGACGGCGCCGGCGAGAAGAAGGAGATCGAGGGACGGATCAACCAGATCCGCCAGGAGATCGACAACACCGACTCCGACTTCGATCGCGAGAAGCTCCAGGAGCGCCTCGCCAAGCTCGCCGGAGGTGTCGCGGTCGTCAAGGTCGGCGCCGCCACCGAGACGGAGATGAAGGAGAAGAAGCACCGCGTGGAGGACGCCCTCCAGGCGACCCGCGCGGCGCTCGAGGAGGGCATCGTGCCGGGAGGCGGCGTTGCGCTGCTGAACGCGACCGATGCAATCGACTCCGACGGTCTGTCCGACACCGACGAGAAGACGGGCGCGGAGATCATCCGCCGCTCGCTCGAGGCGCCGATCCGCCAGATCGCCGAGAACTCGGGCCTCGAGGGCTCCGTCGTCGTGGAGAAGATCCGCGGCCTGAAGGCCGGCGAGGGCCTGAACGCGCAGACCGGGGAGTACGGCGACCTGGTCAAGGACGGCGTCATCGACCCGACCATGGTCACGCGCTCGGCGCTTCAGAACGCCGCGTCGATCGCGAAGAACATCCTCACGACGGAGGCCATCGTGGCCGAGCCGCCGGAGAAGGATGGCGGCGGAATGCCGGGCGGCATGCCCGACATGGGCGGCATGATGTAGCCACCCGCCGGCGTACCCTCGCCACAACAGGCGAGTGCCTCCCAAAGCGGAGGCGACTTCGAGAAGGCCCGGCGCATGCCGGGCCTTCTTTCGTTTGCCGCGTTGATACGTTCGGTGCCGCGATGGATGAACTGACCGTTGGCGCCTTCGCCGTCTCCCGCAAGGAGAACGAGCGCCGGCTGCCGATCCATCCCCGGCATCTGCGAGACGCTCGATGATGCAGTCAGGCAGCGCATCGTCCTCGAGCAGCGGATACGGCGAGCGCTTTGGCTTCGTCGACGCCGAGCTCGCGCCGCTGGTCGGGGGCCAGCGCTCGCGCGAGCAGCTGATCGAGGAGCTGCGACGTGCTGCTCATCCCGAAGCCGATGCCGGCGGACCTCGCCGAGGTGCGCGAGGGCAAGGTGCTCTGGGGATGGATGCACTGCGTCCAGGACGAGGAGATCACCCAACTGGCGATCGACCGCCGGCTGACTCTGATCGCTGGGAGGCGATGCACCACTGGGGCTCGCGACGGCTCGTTCGACCTCCACGTCTTCCACAAGAACAACGAACTGGCCGGCTACTGCTCCGTCCTCCACGCGCTTCAGCTGGTCGGCGCTGACCGGCGCAGTACGGGCGCGAGCTGAGGGCGGCGGTGATCGGCTTCGGAGCCACCGGGCGCGGCGCCGTGACCGCCCTTGAGGCGATGGGGATCCAGGACGTCTCGGTACTCACGCAGCGCGCGACGGCGGCCGTCGCGGCGCCGATCCACTCGATCCGGCTCGTGACCTACGCGCGGGACCCGGATCGCCCGGGGCAGACCCTGGAGCTCGACAGCGAGCACGAGTCGGTCGCGGAGTTCCTCGCCGAGCACGACGTGATCGTCAACTGCATCCTCCAGGACACCGATGCGCCACTGATCCTCGTCGCCAGCGAGGAGCTGGAGCTGTTTCACCGGGGCACGCTGTTCGTCGACGTCTCCGCCGACGAGGGGATGGGCTTCGAATGGTCGCGGCCGACCACGTTCGACGATCCGATCTTCGCGCTCGGCGACCGGGCGCACTGCTACGCCGTCGATCACAGCCCGTCGCTCTCTGGGACTCGGCCACATGGGAGGTCAGCCAGGCGCTGATCCGTCACCTGCCCACGGGACTATCGGGGCCGAAGCGTGGGATGCCGACGCGACGATCGGCCGGGCGATCGAGATCCGCGACGGCGTGATCCAGAACCCGAAGATCCTCTCCTTCCAGGGTCGCTCGGCGGATTTTCCGCATGCCCGCCAGCGGCGGGTGAAAGCCTAGGAGGCGAGGACGTCGGCCATGCGAAGGGGCTCCACGCCGAGCTCCTGCGCGGCCTTCGTGCCGGCGCCCGTGGTCATCGGAACCTCGAGCAGCTCCGCTTCCTCCCAGGTCGCGAACACACCGTCGCCGACGAGGCGCCGCATGGCGTTCAGGATCAGCCGGACGGCGTTGAGTGGCACGTGGATCACCGGCCGCTGGCGCCCGGCCGCACGAGCGATCAGCCGGGTGATCTGCTCGTAGGTGAGCACCTCGGGCCCTGCCAGCTCGACGCGGCCGGTCGTGTTCTGCTCGATCGCGGCGGCCACGCAGCGGGCCACGTCCTGAGCCCAGATCGGCTGGTAGGCGGCGCGCCCGGAGCCGGAGATGGGCAGGAGCGGCAGCAACGCCAGCCGTCGCATGTTCGTGACCCACGGATCCTCGCGGTCATAGACGATCGACGGGGAGAAGATGGTGGTTTCGAGCGACGACGCCTCGACGGCCGCCTCCGCCAGGGCCTTTGCGCGGAAGAACCGCGTTCGCTGAAACGGGCTGGCCCCCATCGCCGAGAAGAACATGAACCTCCTCACGCCGGCCGATTCCGCCGCGGCGAGCAGGCGAGCTGTGCCCAGCCCGTTGATCTCCTCCACGGACGCAGATGGTTGGTCGCGGATCGAGGCCGCCAGGTGGACGACGGTGTCCACGCCGCGAAAGGCTTGGCGCCGGACCGGGAGGTCACCCAGGGCCGCCAGGTCGCCGAGGGCCAGCTGAACGTCGACTCGGTTCCTTCCGAGGCGTCGCGGGTCACGCACGAGCACGCGCAGCGGCTCACCTGAAGCCAGGAGTACGGGCAGGAGGGCCCTGCCGACTGTGCCCGTTGCCCCGGTGAGCAGGATCACGGTCGGGAGACTATCTCCCTGAAACTTTCCGCTCCGGACGGGCGGCGTGCCTGCCGGAGCTGAATCCGAAGATGAGACTTACGAGCGACTTGAAGACGGAAGGGAGCCCGACTTGGCTTACGTAATCGCCGAGCCGTGCATCGGCCAGAAAGACAATTCGTGTGTCGAGGTCTGCCCGGTCGACTGCATCCATCCGACCCCCGACGAGTCCGACTACGAGGGCGTCGAGCAGCTCTACATCGACCCCGACGAGTGCATCGACTGCGACGCCTGCGTCGAGGCATGCCCGGTCGACGCGTGCTTCGCCGAGGACCAGCTTCCCGACGAGTGGTCCAAGTACACCGCGATCAACGCTGAGTATTACGCCGGCAAGTAGACGAGCGCACCGCGCGCTCCTCATCATCGCCGCGGCTGCGGTCGCGATCGCTGCGTACGCCTCCACGGCCGCGCTCGGCGGCGCGGCCAAGCGCGAGGTCCGTGCGAGCGCTTCGGTCCCGCGCGCGACCAAGCCCTCCGGCCCCTACCCGAAGCGCAAGGCGGTGGTCCGCTGCCGGCGTGGGCGCACCGTCGGACCGGCCGGTTTTCAGTCCACGTTCCGCCCGTCGGCGCCCAACCGCGCACAGGTTGTCCCCTCGGGCCTGTTTCGTCGCGGCGGCCGAGGCTGGAAGGTCGTTGGTGTCAACGGCGGGCCGAAGCGAGGCAGGATCACGGCAATCGCATACTGCTCGCGGGCAGCGAAGCCGCGGATCACCGCCACGGACTCGCACCAGGTTTCGACGGGCGGCTCCGCGACGGCCACCGCCGTCTGCCCGCGCGGCACGCGGGTCCTGCTCGGCGGCGCGCGCGTGAAGTTCTCCCGCCGCGGGGCGCCGCGAACGGTGATCTCCCGGGAGAGCTTGGTCTCCAAGCGCGCCTGGCGAATCCGGGGTTTCACCTTCGGCAAGCGCGGCCACAACCGCCAGCGAGGCCGTCTGACGGCCTTCGCCTATTGCGCCGCGTCCGAGCGCCTGCAGCCGGTGGTGGCCGACGCGACCGTGCCGCCCGGCGGCCACGCAGTTGTCAAGGCGAAGTGCCCCCCGGCCGGATCGTGCGGTTCGGTGGCTACCGCGCCGCGCTGCGCTCACCCAACTTCGATCCGGCCCTGGTGGTCGCGTCGCTCACGAGCCCGACGTCACAGGTATGGCGTGTGAAGGCATCCAACCTCGGGCCCGAAAGCCCGGCCGCCTGCGCGCGTTCGCCTACTGCCAGAGGGCCTGAGCGCGCAAGGGTCCGCAGCTCGTCGCCGAGCGGCAGGTGGCTACCCGGCCATTGGGAGCTCGGTCCCGCTGACCGCCCCGGCAGGGACGGCCGCGGCCGGCGGCGCCTGCATCACCGGGAGCTCCTGAGGCGTCGCGGCGACGATGCCGCGGGCGGCCTGGCGGATCGCCTGTGCGGCCGGCGCGTCCGGCTGGGAGATCACGAGCGGCTCGCCTGAGTCGGCGTGCTGGCGGAGGTCCTCGGAGAGCGGCACCTTGCCGAGCAGCGGCACGCCGAGCTCATCGGCGAGGAGCTGGCCGCCGCCCTCGCCGAAGATCGTGAAGCGCTGGCCGTCGGGGGTCGTGAAGCCGGACATGTTCTCGATCACGCCGAGCAGCTCGAGGTCCACCTTGGCGGCCATCTCCGCCGCACGGGCCGCGACCGATTGCGCGGCCGGCTGCGGGGTGGTGACGATCAGCATCTTGGCCTGAGGAAGGAGTTGGGCAAGCGTCATCGAGACGTCCCCGGTGCCGGGCGGCAGGTCGAGGAGGAGGTAATCGAGCTCACCCCAGTCGACGTCCTCGAGGAACTGCTGGATCGCCTTGTGGAGCATCGGCCCCCTCCAGACGACCGCAGCGTTCTCCTCGACGAAGAAGCCGATCGACATCACCTTCACTCCGGCCGGGCCATCCAGCGGGATGATCTTGCGCTCGCCGTTGACCTGTGGCCGGCCGGAGAGGCCGAGCATGCGGGGAATCGAGTAGCCGTAGACATCGGCGTCGAGCGCGCCTGCGGCCTGGCCTTCGGCGGCGAGCGCGGCGGCGAGGTTGGCGGTCAGCGTCGACTTGCCGACGCCCCCCTTGCCGGAAGCGACGCAGACCACGTTCTTGACCTTTGCCAGGGCGCCCTGAGGCAGCTTGCCGCGTCCGAGCGCCTCCTGAAGGCCGCGCTTCTCCTCGTCGGAAAGGACGTCGAAGGCGACCTCGACGCGGCTGACACCCTCGAGCGCCGAGACGCTGTCGACCACGGCCTGCTGGAAGTGGTTGCGGATTGGACAGCCCGGTGTGGTCAGCGAGACGGTGACGTCGACGTTGCCGTCGTCGCCGATCGCGATCGAGCGGACCATTCCGAGCTCGACGATCGAGCGCCGCAGCTCAGGGTCGATGACCGCGCGCAGGGACTCCGTGATGGCGTCTTGTGTGGGGACCGGCATTGACTGGATTGTCGCAGGTGCGTTGGTGGTGTTCCGTGAACGACGTTGGCGGTGTTCCGTGAATCGCTTGCGGACGGCTTCGCCGTCTTTACATGCTGCTTTCGGACCTAAAGGTCCTCACCGCCCTACCTAAAGACCGACGGGCCCGTTCTTGGGCCCGTCGGTCGGGGAGGAGAGGTTGCTATGTCTGCCGGCGAGGTATGTGTGCCGGCAGATCCCTCCGGCCCGCCGCACCTCTCCAGCGGCGACCGGGCTAAGGGTCCCTAGACCAGCGTGGAGACACGCTCCTGAACGTTGGTCTGAGCCTTCTTGAGGTTGTCCTCGGCGTTGCGGAAACGCTTGGTGACCTCGGTCCGGTTGCGCTTCACCGCGGTGGCGACGGAGCGGCGACGCTTGTTGATGTCGCGCTCGACGCGGTTGCGGGTGGTGCGCACCTGGCGGGTGGCCTTGCGGCGGGCGCTGGCGCCACGGCGCTCGATCTTGGAGAACTCCCGCGTGACCTGGGTGCGGAGGCTCTTCAGCTCGCGCTCGGCGGCCTTGCGCGACGTCCACGGCTCGACGAGCTCGTTGACTCGGTCGACGACGCTCAGCGCGGCGCCGACGGGAACGTCGACCGTGCGCTCAGCAGTCTGGCGGACGTAATCGATCGCCTCGGGCTTGGCCTGCGTCTGAGGCTGCTTGGCCTGCGTTGACGTGCTGTTGGTGCTGGTCCTGGTGGCGTTGGTTGGCATCTCTTCTTAACCCCTCTCGAATGGGTCTTGTTTCTTAGTCATTACTACTAACAATGTTCAGTGTAGCAATACGAACACCTGTTTGTACTCCGACCCTCGCGGAGGTTACGCGCTCGAAACGTTTCGCCAACGGAGCCAGGAGATGATTGGATGGCTGGGACGCGGCTTCGAAACCCCCGAACGAGAGAGGACAAGCTGAAACTCTGGGCACAGCGGCATCCACTGGCACCGCTCGCAATCAGTTGCGCCGCCCTGTTCGTCGCCCTCGGCGGCGGGGCCTACGCGATCAGCACCAAGGCGCCGAAGGACTCGGTGACATCGAAGTCGATCGTCGACGGCGCGGTGAAGTCGAAGGACGTCAAGGACAACTCGCTTACCGGTTCGGACATCGACCAGTCGACGCTATCCGGCGGAGGCGGCAGCGGAGGGCCGCCGAGCGGTCCCGCGGGCGGCGATCTCACCGGCAACTACCCGAAGCCGCAGATCGCCCCCGGAGCGGTGGGTACGAACGCGCTCGGGAGCAAGGCGGTAACCGCGGGAAAGCTCGGCGACATCATCCGTGTCGAAGACGCAGGGCCTAGCGGCTTCTTCCGGCTTGCCCAGTGTCCCCCGGGGACCCGGCTGATCGGGGGCGGTGCGATCGGCTTCGGCCCCCTGGTCGGCAGCGACGGTGACTACGAGAACAACGCGTGGATTGCGGCCACCGAGAATCCAGACACGAACATCACCGTCCACGCCGACTGCCTCAAGCAGTAAGGCGGACGGGAACCCTACGGAAGGAACAAGGATGAGACAGTGGGCACAGCGGCATCCACTGGCCCCGCTCGCAATCAGTTGCGCCGCGCTGTTCGTCGCCCTCGGCGGCGGGGCCTACGCGATCAGCACGAAGGCGCCGAAGGACTCGGTGACATCGAAGTCGATCGTCGACGGCGCGGTGAAGTCAAAGGACGTCAAGGACAACTCGCTGACCGGGGCGGACATCGACCAGTCGACGCTCTCGGGCGGCGGGGGCGGCCCACCCAGCGGTCCCGCCGCCGGCGACCTCACCGGCAACTACCCGAAGCCGCAGATCGCTCCAGGGGCCGTCGGGATGAACGCCCTCGGCGATGGCGCCGTGCGGGCATCGAAGCTGGGAAGCATCGTCCAGGTTGAGGGTGCGGCCGCGACCACCTCGGTTGGCTCCACCGCCGTGGCCACGGCAACCTGCCCCGCCGGTACACGGCTGGTGGGCGGGGGAATGAACGTTGGCCCTGGATTCGAGAATGTCGGCAGCCACGCAAGCTTCCCGAACAATGCGTGGGTCGTGGACGCCAACAGGACCGGGAGCGCCAACACCGCCATCAACGCCTTCGCTGAGTGCCTCGAGTAGACCCGTGCACCGCACCTTTCTCAGGCGGGCGCGGGGGCCGCAGACCGGGCGATCCACTCGTCCGGTCGCTTGAGCTCGGCGGGCGTCGGCAGTGCGTCGGGTGAGGACCAGACGGCGTTGAGGCCGTCGATGCCCACCTCGGCCTCGACGCCGTCGCAGAACGCCTTGCCCAGGCGATACTGACGGAGCTTCATCTCCATGCCAAGCATCCGGGCGACGGCCTCACCAAGGCCGCCCCTGCCCTGGCGGCGTTCGTCGATGCCGGCGCGCAGGGCCTCGAACTCGGGCGCCCGCTCCGGTGCGGCTCGGTCCATCACGTGCTCCGCGTAGCCCTCGATCACCGCCATCGTCGCCTGTAGGCGCTCGAGCATCTGCCGTTGTTCGCCGCGGACAAGGGCGGTGGCGAACTCACCCCGAAGGGCCGCGCGGAACGGTCTTGCGGGGGTCGGACGTCAGGAGGCGGCGGGCGAGCGACTTGAGCGCGGGCATATCGAGGCCCGCGGAGCTCGACTCGATGAGCTCGTCGAGGAGGTTCGACATGTGAGGCCGCAGCCAGTCGACGGCGCCGAACTGCACCGCGTGCGTCGTCTCATGAAGCGCCACCCACTCGAGGAACGCCTCGGGCGCGCCGCCAAGCTCGGCGTGTGTCGCGATCAGGTTCGGCTCCACCAGCAGGAGACGAGGCTTTCGCCGCGAGCGCCCGAGAGCGATGTCGTACTGGCCGAGCACGCGCCGCGAGGCGAGGCCGATCGCCCCGCCGGCCTCGGCGCCCGCCGCCCGGCCGGCGACGCCGCGCATGATCGAGCCGAGCGGGCCTGGCAGGGAGAGGCCATCGGCAAGGCGCTCCTCCAGGCGGGTCGAGAGGTCGCGAAGGGTCACGAGGCCAGCGCCCGCCCAGCGCGCGCGGTCGATGGCCTCACCGCTCGGCACGTCCTCTGCTTGAAGGCCGGTGTAACACGCGACCTTCACGGCCGCTGACTCGCACGCCTCGGCAACCGCCTTCGGGCCGAAGGGCCGGAGGCGTCCACTGGACGAGTCGTTTCCGGCGATCGTCGTCGCGATCCGTTCGGCAAGCCCCCAGTCGACGAGCGCGCTCCTCGGCATCAGCCCTGCTCCAGGGCGTCGACCCGGCGTTGCGCGTCGCCGAGCGGCGCGAGCATCTCGCGATCCAGGGCGGCGGCGATGTGGTACCGGGCATCGAGCGAAAGCCCCGCCTCATCGAGCTGCAAACCGGAGAGCTCGACCACGGCGCCCGCCTCGCGCGCGATGAGCTGGCCGGCTGCGAGGTCGACGGAGCGACACGGACGCCCGGTGAGCATGCCGTCGAAGCGCCCGCAGGCGACGTAGCAGAGCGTGATCGCGATCGAGCCGACCGACCGGATGCGAAAGGCCTTGCCGGAAAGCGCCTCGGCGACCGGCACGACCCGCTCGGGCTTGGCGGACTCCATGCCCACCACCTCGAGCCCGTAGCCCGGTCCAACGGCACGAATGTCCCGCCCGTTCAGCCTGGCTCCGCCGCCGCGAACGGCGACGAACTCCTCGGAGGCGCCGAAGTCATAGACGTATCCGAGCTGCACGTCGGCCAGCGTGTCGCCCGTCGCGAGCGCGATCGACAGTGAGTGGCTCGGCACGGTGCGCCGGGCGTTTAGCGATCCATCGATCGGGTCGATCACGACACGGATCGGCCGCTCTGAGGAGCCGATCGCGACCTCACCGCGCTCCTCGGAGATTGCGGTCAGCGCCGGCGCGTCGTCGCCAAGCGCTTCGAGCTCGTCGAAGACGAGGTCCTCGCAGCGGCGATCGATGACGAGCGAATGGTCGCCGCCTTCTCCCACTCCCTCGTAGACGGTGCGCTCCTGAATGCCGGGTGTCGCGTCGAACAGCTCGCGTTGAGCGCTGACGATGCGGCGAAACGCCTCCAGCCAGCGGTCAGCGCCCAGCCCGAGAAGCGGGTCGGCCACGGGCCCGGCTTGAGAGTCGGAGGCGATGGGGCAAGGCTACTGAGCGGGCTGATCGATGATCTAACTTGACCGGGCATGGAGGAGTCGACGCAGGCAGGTTTCGAGCCAACCGCCGATCAGCAGGCGGTCGCCGCGCACGGCGAGGGCCCGCTGCTCGTCCTGGGCGGTGCGGGAAGCGGACGAAGCGAAGCACTCGCCCGCCGGGCCGCGGCCCTGGCCGCGGGCGGTGTGCCGGCCGACCGCGTGCTCGTCCTCACCCGCTCGCGGGCGGCCGCGGCCGGGCTTCGCGAGCGAATCGGAGCGCTGATCGACGCCGCGCACGAGGAGCTCCTGGTCGGGACGTTCGCGGAGATCGCCGAGCGGCTGCTTTTGGAGCACGCTCTCGAGGCGGGTCTCGACCCCTTCGTGGTTCAGGTATCGAAGGCCGATCGGCTTGCGATCCTGCTCGATCGTCTCGACCAGCTGCCGCTGCGCCGGCATGAGATCCGCGGCAACCCGGCCGGCCTGCTCGCTCGCCTGCTCGGCCGCATTGACGCCCTGAAGGCAGAGGGGATCCTTCCCGGCCGCCTGCGCGAGTGGGCGGAGGAGCGCCTGCGCTCGGCGTCGACGCCCGCCGAGCGCGAGGCCGCGCAGCGCGAGGTCGAGTTCGCCGACTTCTTCGCGGCGCACGACCGCATCCTGAGGGAGCGAAGCGGGATCGACGCCGGCGACCTCGTGCTCGAGCTCGCCCGGCTGCTGCGCGATCGCGAGGACGTCCGCGCGGCGCTTGCCGAGCGCTTTCCGTTCGTTCTCGTGGACGAGCTCGAGGACACCGCCGCCGCCCACCGCGAGCTGGTGGCGCGCCTCGCTAGTCACGGCAACGTGACCGCGACGTGCGATCCCAATCAGGGGGTGCGCGCCTTCCTTGGCGCCGGGGGATGCGCGCTCGCGGGATTCCGCGCCGACTTCCCGGCGGCCACGGAGGTGAAGCTGAGCGGCGCGCTGCGGTTCGACGGTGCCCTCGCTGCGGCCGCCTCCGCACTCGTCTCCGGTGAGCCCACCGACGCGCCCGGGGCCGGCGACGGGGCCGGCGACGGCGCGGTGCGCCTCTGGCGAGCGAGCGGCGAGCGTGCGCAGGAGCAGGCGACCGCGCGCGGCATCGAGCAGTTGATCGCCTCCGGTGAGGTGCGGCCGGAGCGGATCTGCGTGATCGCGGGCGCCGGCTGGCGCGAGGCACGTCTGATCGCCGCCGCCTTCGAGGAGCGCGGGGTGCCGTTCCGGTTTCTCGGCGACGGCGCCCTCTTTCAGCGCCCGGAGGTTCGCGATGCCCTCGCCTGGTTGCGGCTGCTGGCCGACTCCAGCGACGCCGCCGCAGTGGTGCGCGCCGTCACCAGGCCGCCGATCGAGCTGCGCTCCGGCGACCTGGCGCGCTGCACAACCATCGCGAGGCGCCGCAAGCTCGACATGGTCGCGGCGCTCGAGGCCGCCCTCGAGAGCCCGCAGCTCGGGCCAGAGGCGCGCGACCGCATTCAGGCGTTCCTGAAGCTTCGCGGCGGTGCCGCGGCAGCGATGGAGGAGATGCGCCCGGACGCCTTCGTGCGCCGGCTGGTCGAGCGAATCGGGCTGCGCCGCCACCGCCTGTTCGCGGCCACGCCCGAGACGGCCGAGCGCCTGCAGAGCTTGGCCAGGCTCGCGGAGCGGGCCGCCGAGTGGTCGCGGCGCGAGCCGCGCGGCTCCGTTCGCGACTTCATCCGCCAGGTCACTGCCGTTGCGGACGCGGGCGACCTCGACGCCGACGATCCGCTGCCGCCCGTGCCCGGGGCGGTGGTGATCGCCGAGCCGGAGCAGGTCAAGGGCCTCGAGTTCGACCACGTCTATCTCGTTGGCATGCACCGTGCCGGGATCTCCGCACGGCCCTGGGAGGACACGTGGGTGCCGGCCGAGCTTGCGCCCGCCGAGCTCCCTAAGCCGGGCCCCGAGCTTGCCGCTCGCCGTCGAGCCGAGCTTGCCTACGTCTGCCTGACGCGGGCGCGCCGCGGCGCCGTCCTCTGCTGGCCGGCCAGCGGCGGCGAGGGCGACGAGCGTCCCTCGCGCGAGTACGAGCTCGTCCGCGACGCGCTTGGTGGCGAGGAGGAGGTCCACGCGGAGGAGCTCTTCGGCCCCGCCGAGGGGCTACACGCGACCTATCGGATGATTCGCGACGAGGTTCTCGAGGCCTCCTGGCGGGCGGGGTCAGCGCTCTCGGAGATGCGCCTGGACACTGCCGAGGACGTCAACGACGCCATCGCGCGGTATCTGGAGCTGCTGAAGCTGGCGGCGCTCATCCAGCGACCCGGTGAAGAGTCGACGGCCGAGGCTCTCGCCGGCCTGAACGAGCTGCTGTCGCGAATCGCGTCGCCGGAGCAGCGCGCGGCGCTCGAGCGCTCGAGCCTCGACGACTACATCGCCGGCGAGGAGCGCGAGCGGGGCGCGCGGCGGGATTTGGTCGGCGCCTCGACGGAGCCGGACCTCGAGCGCTTCATCCCTCACCGCGGCGAGGGCCTGGCCCTCTCCGCCTCGGACATCGACCTCTACCGAACCTGCCCGCTGAAGTACAAGTTCGCCCGGGTGTTCGCCATCCCGCAGGAGCCCACCATCAACCAGCGCTTCGGGATCCTCGTGCACCAGGTCCTGGACCGCTTTCACTCCGAGGAGATGCGCAAGACAAACCCCTCGGATTTCGCCGTCGACGACCCTGGAACCCTCGGACGCCTGCTCGCCCTGTTCGAGGGTGGTTGGCGCCGGACCGGCTTCGGCGCCTCCGACGACGAGCTCCAGTATCGCGACCGGGCCGTCGCCGCGCTAACCCGCTACCACGAGCACCACACCCGCAGCGAGGCACGACCGGTCTGGCTCGAGCGCACGTTCAGCTTTGCGATCGGCCCGCACCAGCTCCGCGGCCGCGTCGACCGCGTCGACCGCCTGCCGGACGGTGGCTACGAGCTCATCGACTACAAGACCGGCGGTGCCAAGGATGCGACGGATCTGGCCGACGACGTTCAGATCCCGCTCTACAAGCTCGGCGCCCGCGCGGCGTGGGAGGTCGACCCCGACGGCGGCGTCTACTGGTATGTGCTCGACGACGAGCGTGTCACGGTTCCCTCCGCTCCCGACGACGCCGAGCGCGTCGAGCGCACGGTGCTCGAGGTCGCGGCCGGCATCGAGGGCCAGGACTTCGAGCCGCGGCCGTCGTACGAGATCTGCAGCTGGTGCGACTACCGGCTGATCTGCCCGGCGTCCGAGGCCTAGCGCCGGATTCCGGTCTTAGCCGAGCAGGACGTGGCTATTCGGGTCAGCGAAGAAGGCAAGCGTCCTGCTCTGCATTCGGATATCGACGGCTATCCAGGACAGTTGACTCCACGCGGCGCGGATGCCATGCGATGACGCGTATTGGGCCCGATAACGCCCAAAACGGCGTCATGGTTGAGGGCGTTCTCCCTCGCTGACCCGCAGTGCCTCGGCACCTACTCCGTTCCGCGCTGGCGGAGGAACCGCTGGAACTCGCGGGCGAGGGCGTCGCCGGAGGGGACGTCCCCCAACTCGGGGTCGACGTCTTCCTGGGCCTCCTCGAGCTGGCGGACGAGCTCGGTGATCTCCGCGTTGCCTTCGACCGCGCGGTTGATCTGCTCTTCGAACTGGCCGGCGGAGTCCTCGAGCTCGGAGGCCTCGATCGCGATTCCGGTAAATCCCTCGAGGCGGCGCAGGAGCGCGAGCGCGGCCTTCGGGTTCGGCACGGTCGCCACGTAGTGGGGGATGGCAGCCCAGAGGCTGGCCGAGACGATGCCGCGCTGGCGGCAGGCGTCGTGGAGGACGCCCACGATTCCGGTCGGCCCCTCATAGCTCGAGCGCGAGAGGTTGAGGCGCTCGACGAGGCCCTCGTCGGATGCCAGCCCGGTGATCGGCACCGGCCGCGTGTGGGCGACGTCGGCGATCAGCGCGCCGAGCGAGATCATCATCTCGACTTCGAAGCGCTCGGCCGCGAACAGAATCGCCTCGGCGAAGGTCCGCCAGCGGTTGTTGGGTTCGATGCCGGTGAGCAGGACGAGGTCGCGCTCAGCGCCAGGCGCCTGCGCGGCGAAGAAGATGTTGGCGGGCCAGTCGACCTGGCGAGTCTGCCCGTCCGCCAGGCTGATCTGCGGCCTGTTGACCTGAAAGTCGTAGAAGTCCTCCGGGTCGAGGCTCGCGACCGGATCGGCGTCCAGCGAGGCGGCGATTGCCGAAACGGCCGAGGTCGCCGAGCCGGCCCCGTCGTTCCAGCCGGCGAACGCGCAGACCAAGATCGGGGAACGAAGCTCCGGCACCTCCGGGTCGAAGCGCACGTGATCCTCTGCCGCCATGGACCGAATGTACCGTCGATGCGGTACTAGGCTCCCTCAGGTGCGAATCGTTACCCGCCCGTTGTCCCTCTTCGCGATTGCGACGCTGCTTCTCGTCGCCGGGTTGAGTCCGGCTTGCAACGCCGGGGGGAGGCGCCTTCCCGCCGCGAAGCACTCGGCGTGCAGGCCGGCCGGTGCCGGATCGCTGCTGCTCCGGCGGGTGTTCTTCGGGGGTTGGACGCCCAACCAGCGCCGTGGTCCAATCCAGGGCTCTCGCGGGCCAGGCTCGACCCGCTTCATGAAGATTGGACTGCTTGTGAGGGGCGAAGCGCCGGTGAGGTTGAGCACGAAGAGGGGCGTTTCCGTTTGGATGACCGGCTGGGACACGAACCGGGCGCGACACACCGCGGTGATCGATGCCTCGACGCCGGAAGACTGGATCCAGGGAAGAGTCACCACGCGAGGTCACTGCCACGGTCGCAACCCGTGGGGCCGCTGTCGTTCTGAGCCACCGAGCTCGATATCTCCGACCAGCTGCTTCTACGCCGGCGGTCTTGTGTTCAAAGGAAAGCGTTGCGCCGCCGTCACCGTCACCGCCGACGGCAGGTCGAAAGCGCTGAGCTTCGGTCTGCGTAAGCGCTGCGACTGACCCCGTCGTTCGTGTCCGGACCGGCGGGCAACATCGGATGTCCATGGAAGCCGCCGCCTCAACTCCCCAGCCTCAGGCGCGTCCGGAGCAATTCGAGCCAAAGGTCGTCCGCCCGAAGATCGCCGATCTCCGGCCGGGCCAGCGCTTCGAGGGGCGCTACGCCTGTGCCCGGCGCGATCGCCTCGTCAGCCGCAATGGCTCGACCTATCTGGCGCTCGAGCTCCGCGACTCGACCGGCTCGGTGCCGGCGCGCCTCTTTCGCGACGCCGACCGCCTCGGGATGCGCTTCGAGCGCGGCGACGCCGTCGCCGTGCGGGGCAAGACGGAGCGCTTTCAGGGTGAGATCGCCGTCACCGTCGACGACATCCGCCGGCTCGAGCCGGGCAGCTTTGACCCGGCCGAGTTCCTCCCCTCTGCGTACCGCTCGATCGAGGAGCTCGAGGGCTTCCTCGAACACCTCGTCGGCGAGATCTACGACGCGCCGCTCGCGGAGGCCGTCCGGCGGGCCGTGTTCGCGGAGCCGGTCTGGGCCGAGTTTCGCCGGGCGCCGTGCAGCCGCGCCGGCCACCACGCCTATCTCGGCGGCCTGATCGAGCACACCGTTGCCGTCGGGACGCTCGTCGGCGAGACCTGCCAGCTTCATCCGCGCCTTGATTCCGACCTCCTGATGGCCGGCGCCATCGTCCATGACGTCGGCAAGGTCCGCGAGTTCACCTACGCGGCGGAGATCGGGATCTCGCCCGAGGGCCGCCAGCTCGGCCACCTGGCGATCGGCGCCGAGATCGTCGGCGCGGCCGCGGCTGACCTGCCGGCGGAGCGCCGATTCGCGCTCCTGGGGTGCGTCCTGCAGCATCACGGCGCCGACTCCGGCCCCGGGCGCGCAGCCCAGGGCGGGGGGTTCGGCTCGCCGGAGGCGCTGGCGCTCTATCGGCTCAACGCCCTCGACGCCTCCGTCAAGGGCGCTCTCGAGCAGGGCCTCTAGCGCCGCCCGGCGCCCGCAGAGCGCGGCGGGCCAGCTGCGCTGCGATCAAGAGGATGAGCCCCGCGAAGGCGAGCTCGAGCGCTCGTTGGGGAATCGAGTTGGAGACGACGACGCCCGCCAGCACACCCAGCGGCGAGAGCGCGCCGATCAGCAGGCCGTCGCGAACGCGGACGTTGCCGTAGCCGTGCTGGCGCCAGGCGCCGACGAGGGCCACGGGCACGATCGCGAGCAGCGACGTCGCCTCCGCCCTGATCTGCGGCTCGGAGAGAAAGACCGTGAGCGCGGGAACGAAGAGGATCCCGCCACCGACTCCGAGCAGGCCGCCGACGGCACCGGCGGCGAACCCGAGGAGAGCTGCGAGGACGTACTCCACGGCCTACGGAACGATCAGCTCGATTGCGACGACGATCAGAAGAGCGGCGAACAGCAGGGAGACGGCGCGCTGGGAGACCCGCTGCTGAAGCGCCGCTCCGGCGATGACGCCGGCAACGGCCGGCAGGCCGACGAGCGCGGCCTTGGCGACGTCGACGTTGCCGTACGCACCCTGCGCGAGCGTGGCGACGATCGCGATCCCGATAATCGCGGCGAGGCTGGTTCCCGTGGCCTCGCGCTCCTCGTAGCCGAACCAGAAGATCAAGAGCGGGACGATCACCGTCCCACCTCCGACGCCGAAGACGCCGCTGAAAGCGCCGGCTGCGGTGGCGGTAGCGGCCAGCTTTGCGACGCGGTCACGGGCCACGCGGCGATACTAATCGAGTGTTCGACCACCTCCTGACGCCGTTGCGAGACGCGCCGGCGAAGACCGGCGTGCTCTCCGACATCGACGGGACCCTGGCTCCGATCGTCGACAAGCCGGGCGATGCGGCGGTCCCGCAGCGTGCTCGTGAGGCGCTGGTGGACCTGGTGCAGCGCTACGGGCTCGTCGCCTGCGTATCCGGGCGGCGGGCAGCTGACGCCCGACGGCTCGTCGGGGTCGACGGCGTCCTCTACGCGGGAAATCACGGGTTCGAGGTGCTGTTTCCCGGCGAGGACGAGCCGCGCGCAGACCCGGCCCTCGGCCGCCGCGTGGACGCAGCCCGCGACTTCGCGCGCGCCCTGGACGAACGCGAGCTCGCGAGCGCCGAGCTGCGCCTGGAGGACAAGGGGTCGATTCAGGCGCTGCACTGGCGCGGCGCCGAGAACGGCGAGCATGCCCGTGCCATGGCCCTGGCGCTTGCGGTCGAGGCGCAGTCGGCGGGTCTGGTCCCGCGCTGGGGCCGCAAGGTGCTCGAGATCCGCCCCGTCGCCGGCATCGACAAGGGCTCGGCCGTGACGCGCCTGGTACGCGAGCGCGGGCTCGGCCACGCGCTCTTCGGAGGCGACGACGACACGGACCTCGACGCGTTTCAGGCGCTTCGCTGGCTCGAGCGCTCCGGTCGGCTCGAGACATCGGTCTGCGTCGGGGTCGATTCCGACGAAGCTCCCGCCGGGCTTGCCGAGCGCACGGACCTGATGGTCTCCGGCACTGCGGGCTATCTGGCGGTTCTCGAAGCTTTGGCGGCCTGAGGCGATGCTCTTCGTGGATCTGCTCAGGGTCACGGTGCTGCTCGCCGGCGCGGTGGCCACCGCGCTCGCGGGCGTCGCCGTGGTCGCCGCCAACCAGGCCGGCAACGAGACGGCGCTGATCGTCGCGGCGGCCTGGTGGGTCGCCGCCGCGGTGGTCGGCGCCTACCTGGGCGGCGGACGGCGCACAGCGGAGGCCGTGGCGCGGGTGCTTGCCGGCGCGCGCACGGCGACCGTCCTCCCATCCCAGCCTCCGGGGCGGATTGCCGCTCAAAAGCTCTGGCCGATCGGCGTCTTCGCGCTCGTGTGCGGCGGGACCTCTTGGCTCTTTCCGCAGGTCCCCGTGATCGGCGCCGGTTACGCGATCGGAGTCGCGCTGGCCTGGCGCAGGCGCGAGGCTGCCGTCACGGCGATCGAGGAGCGCGACGGCGTTCGCTTCTATGTCGAGCCGGGCTCCGCGCTCGCTCCGATGCGACTGGTGAGAACGCCGGGTCTCGGCCGCGACCGGGCCCCGGCCGGCCACCCGCCGCCGGCTTCGGGCTAGATGAGTGATCCCACGAAGTCACGCACGCGAGTCCGCGGAATCAATCATCTGCGCTTCTTCCGGAGCTTCTTGAACGCCGTCCAGCTGCGGGTGTTGGCGATCTGGTCCGCGGTGAGCCAGGCGCGCCGGGCAGTGGCGATCCCGTACGCCATGTTCGAGAGCGTGTCGGTGCCGTGCGCGTCTGTGTTGACGCAGATCGTCACGCCTGCCTCCGCCGCGAGGCGGGCGTGGTGCTCGGAGAGGTCACGGCGGTTCGGGTTGCCGTTGATCTCGAGCATCGTCCCCTCCTGCGCCGCTGCGGCGGCGACCCGTTCGACGTCGATGTCATAGGGCTCGCGCTTGCCGATCAGGCGGCCCGTGAGGTGCCCGATGCAATCGACCAGAGGGTTCTCGATCGCGGCGATCACCCGGTCGGTCATCCTCCTGCCCGACATCCGGAAGGAGGTGTGGACGCTCGCCATCACCCAGTCGAGCTCGGCCAGGAGCTCGTCGGGATAGTCGAGGCCGCCGTCGGTGCCGATGTTCACCTCGGAGCCGGCCAGCAGCCGAAAGCCCCGCGGCGCGTTCGAGTTCCACGCGGCGACTTCCTCGATCCGCTTGGCGAGCTGCGCCTCGGTGACGTGATTGCCAAAACCGTGCGAGGCCGAGTGGTCGGTGATCGCCAGGTATGAGTAGCCACGCTCGCGGCCGGCCGCGGCCATCTCGGCGAGCGAGTTGCGACCGTCCGACAGGGTCGTGTGGGAGTGAAGATCGCCCTTCATGTCCTCGATCGCGACGAGCTTTGGCAGGCCGCCGTCGGCGGCGGCTGCGATCTCTCCCCGTCCCTCCCGAAGCTCCGGCTCCACGTAGCCCAGCCCGAGTCGCTTGTAGACGTCCTCCTCGGTCGCGTACCGGGCGACGTTTCCGGACTCGACCTCGACGATTCCGTGCTCGGACACCGAGAGGCCCATCGCGACGGCCCGCTCGCGGAGCTGGACGTTGTGCTCCGCGGAGCCGGTGAAGTGCTGAAGCAGGTTCCCGTATGCCTCGGGGGCGACGATCCGCAGGTCCACCTTGACGCCGTTGTGCGTGATCAGCCGCGCCCCGGACTCGCCGGCCGAGCCGGACTGGGCGACGAGCTCATGCTCGGTGGCGGCGACGGCGAGCGCCGTTGGGTCCGTCGCGGTGGCGATCAGGTCGATGTCCTTGCAGGTCTCCGCACGGCGCCGCGCCGACCCGGCCACCGCCACCGCGTCGCTGGCCGGGTGTGCGCGAAGCGCCTGGGCCAGCTCCTCGGCGACCGGCAGGACGTGGGACAGGAGCAGGCGCTCTGCCGGGCCGTCGGTGCCGAGGCGCTCCAGTGAGGCGAGGACGTTCTCCTCAACCTTCGGCCCCAGGCCCTTCATCGAGCGGATGCGCTGGCCCTCGGCAGCTTCGCGAAGCTCCTCGAGGGAGGTGATGCCGAGCTCGTCGAACAGCCGGCGCGCGGTCTTCGCGCCAAGGCCGGGAAGGCGCGTGACCTCGACGAGCGAGACCGGGTACTTCGCCTTGAGCTTGGTTGCGGACGGGATCTCGCCGGTGTCCACGAGCGCGACGATCTTGTCCTGGAGCGTCTTGCCAACCCCGGGCAGCTCGACCGCCTTCCCGGCCTTCGCCAGGTCCGCAACTGAAACCGGGCTCTGGCGAATGACGCGCGCCGCCTCCTTGTAGGCCAGCACCCTGAAGCGGTCTGCGCCGTCGAGCTCGTACAGCGTGCCGAGCTCGGCGAGCGCGGCCGCGATCTCCGCGTTGCGCATGGAGCTAAGTTAGCCAGCACGGGTACGCTCGGGACGTGAGCTACCGCGTCCTGCCGGCGGACGACGCGTTCTGGCGACCGTCGAACCAGATGGGCGTCGAGAACACGGATCTCGCCAAACAGCTCGAGGCGACGACGCTCGGTGCGCGGCTGTGGCGGCTGGCGCCGGGACAGGCGTCGACCAGGCACCGCCACGTCGACCAGGACGAGCTCTACGTGCTGCTTGACGGCGTCGGCCGAATGCGCGTCGACGGTGAGCTCCTGCAGGACCTGAGCCCGCTCTCCGCCGTCCTGGTCACGGCCGAATCCGTGCGTCAGGTCTTCAACGACACCCGGCAGGAATCGCTCTGGCTGGTCGCCGGTGCACCCCCGGAGAGCGCCAACACGCTCGAGATGAGCGAGGACACGGTCGCCGAGCTCTACCCGGACGGCCCGAAGGCCCTTCCGCCGGAGCTCGGTGGCTGACCGCGGCGACGCCGGGCCGTTGGTGGGCCTGGTCATCCCGACCTACGACGAGGCCGAGAACCTGGAGGCAATCGTCGGAGCGGCGCTCCAGAACCTGCCGGCCGCACGACGAGTTCTGATCGTCGACGACTTCTCGCCCGACGGCACCGGCGAGATCGCGGACCGGCTGGCCGCCGTCCACCCTGAGGTCGAGGTGCTCCACCGGCCCGCAAAAGGGGGGCCTCGGCCCGGCCTACGTCGCCGGCTTTCGCAGCATGCTTGCCGCGGGCGCCCGGCTCGTGGCCCAGATGGACGCCGACTTCTCCCACGACCCGGCCGACCTGCCGCGGCTGATTGCGGCCGCCGCGGATGCCGACGTCGTGCTCGGCTCTCGCTACGTGGCAGAGGGGAGCGTTGCCGATTGGGGCCCCACGCGACGGGCCGATCAGCCGTGGCGGCAGCGCCTACGCCCGCGCCATCCTCGGCGTGGAGGTCCGAGACCTGACCGGCGGCTTCAAGGTCTACCGTCGCGAGGTCCTGGAGGGGATCGATCTCGGCTCACTCGAGGCCCATGGGTACGCGTTTCAGGTCGAGACCACGTTCCGGGCGATTCGAGCGGGCTTCCGCGTGGTCGAGGTTCCGATCACCTTCCAGGGACCGGCGCGTCGGCGAATCGAAGATGACCGGGCGCATCGTGCTCGAAGCCGCCCTGCTGGTCCCGATGATGCGGCTCCGCTCCAAGGGGTAAGCCATATGCTGAAACCCGAGGCCGTCGTCGGCGCCGCGTAACGTTCAGGCGAGGTCCTTTACTTCAGTATGTATAGTAATGGAACCCACCCGAAGCACTAGGAGACGAAAGTGACAGGCAAGCTTCCCGACGTGACCGACTCGAACTTCCAGGCGGAGGTGCTCGATTCGGAGGAGTCCGTCCTTGTCGACTTCTGGGCCCCGTGGTGCGGCCCCTGCCGGGTTGTCCACCCGATCCTCGAGGAGATGTCGGTTGAGCGCGACGACGTGCGCATCGTCAGCCTGAACGTCGACGAGAACCAGCAGACGGCAGGCCGCTACGAGGTCCTCTCCATCCCCACGCTCATCCTCTTCAAGGACGGCCAGGAGGCCAAGCGCGTGATCGGCGCGATGCCGAAGCGCCGCCTCGAGGCCGAGCTTGAGCCGGCGCTCGCGTAGCGGCCGTCGACAGCCTCACCCGGTCCGCTCAACGCCAATGCGGAGCTCGAGGCCGTCGATCGAGGTGGCCGCGCCCCCGTCGGCGCCTTCGTAACCGACGGTGGTGGCAAGCGTCTCGCCGGCCACATAGGCCTCATGCTCGCGAGCGGCGGCGACCAGGGCCTCATCGCCGCCGAAGCGCAGCGCGATGCGGTCGGTGATCTCGAGCCCGGCGTCGCGGCGGGCGTTCTGTACCGCGTGAACCACCTCACGCGCAAGGCCCTCACGCCGCAGGGCGTCGTCGAGCTCGAGCTCCAGCGCAACCGCGTGGCCGGCGTCGGCCTCCACCTGGTAGCCCTCCAGCGGGCTCAGAACGAGCGTGAAGTCATCCGGCCCCAGCACGTGCTCGCGGCCGTCGACGTTGATGCCGACCTCGCGCCCCTGGCTGATCGACGCCGCCACATGGGCTGCGTCAAGCGCGGCGACGGCCGCCGCCACCTTCGGCATGTCCTTGCCGAAACGCGGCCCGAGCGCTCGGTAGTTGGGCTTCACCTCGTAGCTCACCAGCTCCGATTCCTCGGCGACGAACTCGAGCTCCTTGACGTTCAGCTCCGCCTCGACCAGGTCGGAGTGGGATGCGATCCACTCGCGCTCGGAATCGGTGGCCACCACCACGGCGCGATGCAGGGGCTGGCGCACCTTGAGGCCCGACTGGGCGCGCGCGGCATGGCCGAGCTCCACGGTCCGCCGCACCGCGGCCATCGCCGCCTCGAGCTCGGAGTCCACCAGGGACTCGTCGGCCTCCGGAAAGTCCCGCAGGTGGACCGAGTCAGGGCGTGCCGCGAAATCAGCCGACGAGCCGCCCGCCAGGTTCGAGTGGATCTCCTCTGCCGTGAACGGGATGAACGGCGCCGCCAGGGCGCGCGACCTCGAGCAGGCAGCGGCGGAGCGTCCCGAGCGCCGCGGCCTCGCCCTCCCATAGCCGGCGGCGAGAGCGGCGCACGTACCAGTTCGAGAGCTCGTCCACGAAGCCGGCCAGCGCACGGCTGGCCGCCGTGGCGTCGTAGGCCTCGAGCCCCTCGGTCACGGCGCGAATCGTCGCCTGCAGGCGGGAGAGCGCCCAGCGGTCGAGCTCGGTTGCCGGCTCGCTGCCGTCCAGGTCCGCCGGCCCCAGGCTCTCCGCGTTCGCGTACAGGGTGCAGATCCGATACGTGTTCCACAGCGTGTTGAAGAAGCCGTGCACGCTCTCGCCGAGGGTCTCGGTGGAGAACCGGTATCCGGCCCACGGCTGTTGCGAGAGGTAGTACCAGCGGAAGGCGTCGGCCCCGTGCTTTTCGATCACGTCCCAGGGGCTCGACGACGTTGCCACGGCTCTTCGACATCTTCTGCCCGTCCGGGTCCGCGATCAGGCCCAGGCAGACGCAGTTGCGGTAGCTGGTCCGGTCGAAGAGCAGCGTCGAGACCGCCAAGAGCGAGTAGAACCAGCCGCGGGTCTGGTCGATGCCCTCGGAGATGAAGTCCGCCGGAAAGCGCTCGTCGAACTCAGCGGCGCCCTCGAACGGGTAGTGGTACTGCGCGAAGGGCATCGAGCCCGAGTCGAACCAGGCGTCGATGGTCTCCGGCGTGCGGCGCAGCTTGGCGCCGCAGGCCTCGCAGTCGAGCTCCACGGCATCGATGTACGGGCGGTGAAGGTCGTCGGGCACCTCGCCGCCGCGCTCGCGGAGGTCCGCGATCGAGCCCGCGCAGAAGCGCTCCTCGCAGTCCGCCGACTCGCACTCCCAGATCGGCAGCGGCGTGCCCCAGTATCGCTCGCGCGACAGCGCCCAGTCCTGGTTGCCCTCCAGCCATTTGCCGAACCGCCCATGCCTGATGTGCTCCGGATGCCACCCGATCCCCTCGTTCTCGGCGAGCATCCGCTTGGCGACGTCGGTCGTCTTCACGTACCAGCTCGACTTCGCGTAGTAGAGGAGCGGCGTGCCGCAGCGCCAGCAGTGGGGGTAGGCGTGCTCGTAGACGGTCGAACGAAGCAGGCGCCCGTTCTCCTTGAGCACCGCGATGATGTCCTCGTCCGCCGCTTTGACGAAGCGCCCGGCATAGTCGGTGATCCGCTCGTCGAACGTGCCGTCCGCCTTCACCGGGTTCTGCAGGGTGAGCCCGTACTGCTCCCCAAGCCGGAAGTCGTCCTCGCCGAAGGCGATCGCGGTGTGGACGAGGCCCGTGCCGTCCTCGGTCGTGACGAAGTCGCCCTCCAGGACGGTGTGCCCGAAGGGGCCGTAGTCCGTGATGTAGCTAAACGGCGGCTCGTAGCGCGTTCCCGCGAGGGCGGACCCCGGCAGGTGGGCGAGAATCTCCGCGTCTTCGCCCAGGACCCGCTCGAGCAGTGCGGCGGCCACGACGAAGACCTCCTCACCTACTCGTGCGCGGACGTATTCGATCTCCGGCCCGACGGCGATTGCGGCGTTGGAGATCAGCGTCCACGGCGTGGTGGTCCAGACGAGGAGGTTGTCGCCGGCCCGCAGCGGGCTTTCCGGGATCGCGTCCGTCGGCGCCGGCTCGACGACGGGCATCCGCACGTAGACGGAGGGGTCTTCGACGTCCTCGTAGCCCTGCGCGACCTCGTGCGAGGAGAGCGCCGTGCCGCAGCGCGGGCAGTAGGGGACCACCTTGTGGCCGCGGTAGAGGCGGTCGGCGTCCCAGATCTGGCGAAGCGACCACCAGACGGACTCGATGTACTCGTTGGTCATCGTCACGTACGGGTCGTCGAGGTCGATCCAGAATGCGATCCGGCTCGGTCAGGGCCTGCCAGTCCTCCACGTAGCGAAAGACCGACTCGCGGCAGCGCTGGTTGAACTCCGCGATGCCAAAGGCCTCGATCTCGTCCTTGGAGGAGATCCCGAGCTCACGCTCGACCTCCAGCTCGACCGGCAGGCCGTGGCAGTCCCAGCCCGCCTTGCGCGGGACGCGGTAACCGCGCATCGTCCGGTAGCGCGGGTAGACGTCCTTGAAGACTCGCGCCAGGACGTGGTGGGAACCGGGACGCCCGTTTGCCGTCGGCGGGCCCTCGTAGAAGCTCCACACGGGAGCGTCCGCACGGTTTTCGAGCGAGCGCGCGAAGACGTCGCGATCGCGCCAGCTGCTCGGAGGATCTGCTCCTCGAGAGCCGGGAAGGACTGCTTGGGGTCAGACGTCTCGGAATCCACCCACGGGCGGCGGATTCTAGAGATCAGCGTCGTGGAGCAGAACTCTGGAGCAGCTCTGGGGCTCGGAAACGGATAAGGCAGTCGAGAATTTCCCCGTCTCCGGCCAGCCCGTCCCGGTGCCGGTCGTCCGCTGGCTCGGGAGGATCAAGGCGGCGGCGGCGCGGGTCAACGCCGAGCTCGGGCTGCTCGACGCCGACGTCGCCGAGAAGATCGCCGCGGCCGGCGACGCGATCGCCGCCGGCGAGCATGACGATCAGTTCCCGATCGACGTCTTCCAGACCGGCTCCGGAACCTCGTCGAACATGAACGCCAACGAGGTCATCGCGAACCTTGCCGGCGACCCGGTCCACCGCAACGACCACGTGAACATGGGCCAGTCCTCCAACGACGTGTTCCCCTCGGCGGTTCACCTGGCCGCGCTCGGCGAGGTCACCGACGATCTGCTCCCCGCGCTGGACGGCCTTGCCGCGGCGCTCGCCGCGAAGGCGGACGAGTTCTCGGACGTGTCAAGGCGGGCCGGACCCACCTGATGGATGCGGTGCCCGTGACCCTGGGGCAGGAGTTCGGCGGCTACGCCGCCCAGATGCGGCTCGGCGCCGAGCGCGTCGGGCGACGCTCGGGCGGGTGGGGCAGATCCCCCTCGGCGGGACCGCGACCGGCACCGGCCTCAACACGCACGCCGGAGTTCGCCGGCCGCGTTCGCGCGCTGCTGGTCGAGGACACGGGCCTGACGATCTCCGGGCCGGCGGATCCGTTCGAGGCGCAGGGCAATCGCGACGCGCTGGTCGAGCTTTCGGGAGCGCTGAAGGTCGTGGCGGTGTCGCTGAACAAGATCGCCAACGACCTCGCCCTGATGGGCTCCGGGCCCCGGGCCGGCCTCGCCGAGCTGCGCCTTCCCGAGCTGCAGAAGGGCTCGTCGATCATGCCCGGCAAGGTCAACCCCGTCATGGCGGAGGTCACGATCCAGGTCGCCGGCCAGGTCATCGGCAACGACACCGCAATCACCTTCGCCGGCTCACAGGGGCAGTTCGAGCTGAACGTGCGCGTGCCGCTGATCGCCCGCAACCTGCTCGACTCGATCAAGCTCCTCGGGGCGGCCTCCCGCCTGCTGAAGGAGAAGTGCATCGACGGCCTCGAGGCCAACCGGGAGATGAACGAGCGCCACGCCGAGGCCACGCTCGCGGCCGCGACCGCGCTCAACCCGTACATCGGCTACGACCGTGGCGCGGAGATCGTCAAGGAGGCCGCGGACTCCGGGCGAACGCTCCGCGAGGTCGCGCTCGAGAAGGGTGTCGACGAGGAGACCCTCGCCAAGGCGCTCGACTACCACGGCATGGCCCACCCGAACGGCTGACCGCTCCATCCCGCGCGGCGGCCCGGCCCGGCGTTGCCGCGTAACGCTCTGACGCCTAAGCTGACCGAAGGGTATGAGCGAGACGACTTACGAGAAGGCAACGTTCGGCGCCGGCTGCTTCTGGCAGGTCGAGGAGGCGTTCCGCGAGCTTCCGGGCGTGATGGACACAGCGGTCGGCTACGAGGGCGGCCACGTCGACAACCCCACCTACGAGCAGGTCTGCACGGGCACCACCGGCCATACAGAGGTCGTGGAGGTCACCTTCGACCCGCAGCGCACGAGCTTCGAGGAGATCCTGGCCAAGTACTTCGCCACCCACGATCCGACCCAGCTGAACCGCCAGGGCCCGGACGTCGGTTTCCAGTACCGGTCGGTGATCTTCGCGCACTCCGACGCGCAGGCCGAGCTTGCCCGCCAGTCGATCGAGCGCGCCCAGTCCAGTTCCAGGGATCCGATCGTCACGACGATCGAGCCCGCCGCCACCTTCTGGCGCGCCGAGGAGTACCACCAGTGCTACCTGCAGAAGCGGCAGGAGCGCGGC
Organism: uncultured Actinomycetes bacterium; assembly: GCA_963740625.1. Taxonomy (GTDB): domain Bacteria; phylum Actinomycetota; class Thermoleophilia; order Solirubrobacterales; family 70-9; genus JAWVFM01. Next base: position 126,865 of record CAVUEV010000002.1, on the reverse strand, counting down.
GGGCTCTTTGGAATGTTGACGGGCCGCTAGGCCCGCGCCCGGAACCGCTCCAGACCGGGCTAGACGTTCACCGCCACGTACTTGGTGTCGAGGTACTCCTCGATCCCCTCGTTGCCGCCCTCGCGGCCGATTCCGGACTTCTTGACGCCCCCGAACGGGGCGCCGGCGTTGGAGACCATGCCCTGGTTGAGGCCGATCATCCCCGTCTCCAGGCGCTCGCAGACGCGGAAGGCCCGCTTGACGTCGCCGGTGAAGACGTAGGAGACCAGGCCGAACTCGGTGTCGTTGGCGGCCGCGATCGCCTCTTCTTCGGTGTCGAAGGTGGCGATCGGGGCGACGGGGCCGAAGATCTCCTCCTTGAGCACCCTCGCGTCGTCGCTGATGTTGCCGAGCACGGTGGGCTCGTAGAAGTAGCCGGCGCCGTCGACCCGGCTGCCGCCGCAGAGCGTCGTGGCGCCCTTCTCGACGGCGTCGTCGACGAGCTCGGCGACCTTGGAGCGCTGGTCCTCGTCGATCAGCGGGCCCACGTCGGTCCCGTCCTCGATCCCGTTGCCGATCTTCAGCGCGCCCATCTTCTCGGCCAGCTTGGTGGCGAACTCGTCGGCGACGCTCGCTGCGACGTGGAAGCGGTTGGCCGACGTGCAGGCCTCGCCAACGTTCCGCATCTTGGCGATCATCGCGCCCTCGACCGCGGCGTCGATGTCCGCGTCCTCGAAGACCAGGAACGGGGCGTTGCCGCCGAGCTCCATCGACACCTTGAGCACACCGTCCGCGGCCTGCGCGATGAGCTTCTGCCCAACCTCCGTCGAACCGGTGAAGGAGAGCTTTCTGAGTCGTGGATCGGCGATGATCGGGCCGGCCACGTCGCCGGATGAGGAGCTGGTGACGACGTTGAGCACGCCCGGCGGCAGGCCGCACTCCTCCAGGAGCTGGGCCAGGGCGATCATCGAGAGCGGCGTGAGCTGGGCGGGCTTGACGACCATCGTGCAGCCCGCGGCGATCGCCGGGCCGATCTTCCGGGTTCCCATCGCGTTCGGGAAGTTCCAGGGGGTGATGAAGAAGCACGGGCCGACCGGCTGGCGCATGACGAGCACGCGGCTCGCGGCGTTGCCCGCGGTCTTGTAGTAGCCGTCAAGGCGGAGCGCTTCTCCGGAGAACCAGCGAAAGAACTCGGCGGCGTAGGTCAGCTCGGCCTTCGATTCGGCCAGGGCCTTGCCCATCTCCAGGGTCATCAGCAGGGCAAGCTCGTCGCTGCGCTCCCCGAGGAGCTGAAAGGCCTTGTAGAGGATCTCGCTGCGCTCGTTCGGAGGCGTCGCTCCCCACTCGGCCTGAGCCTCGACCGCGGCGTCGAGAGCGGCGATCGCGTCGTCGGGTGTCGCGTCGGCGATCTCGCAGATCGCCTCGCCGGTTGCCGGGTTCTCGACGGACAGGGTGCCGCCGCCCGAGGCGTCTCGCCACCCGCCACCGATCAGCAGGCGCTTCTCGACTTGGTCAACCACCGTCTGATCCTGCACGGCAACGCTCATCCAGCACTCTCCTTGGGCTCTAGCCTTACTTGAAGAGCAGGGTACCCACGCGCCACGGCCCGCACGCGCACGCCGCCTAAGGTCGCGGCCAGGCGGTGCCGAAAGGAGATTCGTGGGCCGGCCCAGGAGCTTCAGAGGCGTACTGGCGAGCGGGGCGATCGCCGCGGCGCTCTTGATCGCCGGCGCGCAGCCGGCGACGGCGAGCTGGGTCATCCGGGGTCACGGGTTTGGCCACGGGATCGGCATGAGCCAGTACGGCGCCTACGGCTATGCGCAGCACGGGTGGAGCTACAAGCGAATCCTCCGTCACTACTACCGCCACACGACCATCGGCAAGGCGAAGGACAAACGGATCCGCGTGCTCCTCACCTCCGGAGTCGGGTCGGTGTCGTTCAGCGGCGGCAAGCGCGCCTGCGGCCGGTCGGTCTCGAAGGGGACTTACTCGTTCGTCGCCAGCGGCTCGAAGGTCGTGCTGCAAAACGGATCCGGGAAGCGCCTCGCGAGCTGTGGAGGGGCCGGATCGACTCGCGGCGGCCGGAGCGTCGACATCGGCGGCATCGGCAGCTATCGGGGCGGCCTCGTCGCAAAGCTCGTCGGTGGATCGCTCTACGTCATCAACCGCGTCAGCTTGGAGAACTACGTCCAGGGCGTGATCCCGAACGAGATGCCGGCGGCCTGGGCCCAGCAGGCCCTGCGCGTGCAGGCCGTCGCCGCCCGCTCGTACGCCCTCTCGACCACGTCGGGGAGTGATGTGTTCGACGTCTACGACGACACTCGCAGCCAGGTCTACGGAGGCCTCGGCACCGAGCAGCGCGCGAGCAACCTCGCGACCCGCAAGACCGCCGGACAGGTCGTCAAGTACCACGGCGACGTCATCACGGCGTACTTCTTCTCGACCTCGGGCGGGCACACGGAGAACATCGAGAACTCCTTCGTGGGCGCCTCGCCGGTGCCGTACCTGAAGGGGGTGAAGGATCCATACGACGGGATCTCGCCCGTGCACCGCTGGAAGGTCCCGCCGCTCTCTCAGGCGACCGTGGCGTCGCGGCTGAGCGGGCTTTACTCGGGCAAGCTCAAGCAGATCCACGTCATCAGTCGCGGGGTCTCGCCGCGAATCGTCTACGCCAGGGTCGTGGGCTCGTCCGGCGGCACGAAGGTCACGGGCGCCACGCTTCGCGACCGGCTCAACCTGATGGACACCTGGGTCAGCTTCGGCAAGCATGAGACCGGCGTTCCGGCCACGCAGGGGCAGGGCGGCGGCGGCGGATCCGGCGGCGGCGGCGGTGGAGGCCACCACGGTGGCGGCGGAGGCGGCGGGTCCGGAGGCGGGGTCAGCCCCGGCGGCAAGTCGGTCGCCGACCCGCACTCGCTCGTCGCAACCGGACCGGGGGTTCAGCCGCGTCCGGGCGACATGCCGTAGGACGCGGAGCCATGAACAACAACAGGCAGCGAGGGACCCGGTTTCGATCCCCGGTGCCCTGCGCCCCGCGCTCGGAGGCCTAGCCGTCCGGGAACGGCTGGACGGCGATTCCGTGGGTGGTGTCGTGCGAGCCGAGCTCGTAGGCGGCGCCGGTCCCCGCGACCGTGGCCGTCTTGTGGCCGGGACGCTCGATCTCCAGCTTGAGCCTCGCGATCGAGCAGTTGAGGGCGTGATGATCGGGGCCGTTGGGGTCCGCGTAGACCCATGCGACGACGTCCTTCGGGTTTGCCTCGACCGAGCCCCGCACCCGCACACGGCGGCCCGGAAGGACGAACTCGCAGGACGAGGGCGTCTCCTTGATGTCGGTTCCGTAGCCGCTGGTCAGCCCGCCGATGCGATGCGGCTCGCCGTCGAGGACGATCTGCCCGTTGGCGAGCCACGGCGTGACCCAGCGACCGAGCTTGATCCTTCCGAGCGCGACGTCGATGTAGTCGCCGGTGCGCTCCGCGAGGTCGGACCCCTGTAGCCAGATCCAGCGCTCGGCGTGCTCCGAGCCCCAGTTGTGGCCGACCATCCCCGACCAGCCGACCAGCTCGACGCGCTCGCCGCCGATCACGACCTCGCCGTCGAAATGGCTCGCCGGATAGGGGCTCAGCAGCTTGGTGCGTGGCAGGCGCGAGTTGTAGAGACGCTCGTAGGGCAGGTGGTAGAGGGGCTCTCGCCCTTCGGTGAAGCGCAGGTCCCAGCTCGCCTCGGCACCCGGGGCCAGGATCGAGCCCGTCGCCCGCCCCGGCGACAGCGTTGCGCCGTCCACCCGGATGTAGGCGCCATCGTCGGCGCCGAGCTGGTCGGCGCCGAGCGTTGCCTTGGCGGCCTTCGGACCGGGTGCGCTCGCGTCGAAGACCGTCAGCCAGAGTGCGGCGGTGGGCTCCTCGGAGGGGCGCTTGTGGACGGTGTGGCGAAGCCACACCGCGCGAGTGCCGTCGGGGTGGTTCGCCTTGATGTAGAAGCTCTCGTAGTGGCCGGCCTCGATGCCGACCGCAGGAAAGCGGGCCTGGGTCCTCACGCGGCGGAACCTACAGCGATACGTCCGCCCTCGCGCGCGTGGAACCGAAACGCGGTGCGCTCCTCCCAGCGCTCGATGATTGCCCGCTCCCCTGGGCGGTGAACGTCGTCGAGGACGACGAGCGCTCCCGGGCCGAGTCGCGGGCCCAGGGCCTCGAGCGCCGGCGCCCTTCCCATCTCCATGCCGGGGAGGTTGCCCGGCGGCCCGTCGACGATGAGCATCCCGATGTCCTCGGGGAGGGCGTGGAGAGCCCGTTGTGAGTACCAGACCGAGCCCGGATCGGCCAGCGGATGAGGGCCGAGCGGCGCCTGCACCACGCGCGCGACGCCGGCCAGCTCCTCGCCGGCGATCATCTCGCGGACGTGCCTCGCCCAGTCGGCGTCGTGCTCCACGGAGGTCAGGCGTCCACCGCGTCGAGCGAGGCCTCGGGCGAGGACGACCGTACCGGCGCCGGAGCCGAGCTCCACGACCTCGCGGACCTCCCGGGCGTCGATCAGGCCCAGCAGGTGCTCCAGGTCCTCGGGGAGCAGGGACCAATCGCCCAATGCCGGCGCGCTCGGGTCCGCTGAGGCCATCTAGAAACGGACCGTGATGACGTCGCCGTCGCTGACCACGTAGTCGCGCCCCTCGGTCCGCAGGAGACCGCGCTCGCGGCCCTGGGCATAGCCGCCGGAATCGACGAGATCGCTCCAGGCGATCACCTCGGCGCGAACGAAGCGCGCCTGGATGTCGCTGTGGACCTTGCCGGCGGCCTCCCAGGCGCTCGACCCCTGCTCCAGCGCGTGGGCGACCGCCTCCTTGCCCTCGCCGGCCGTGAAGAAGCTGACGAGCCCAAGCAGCTCGAAGGCGCCGCGGATCACCCGGGCCAGCCCCGACTCGGGAACCCCCAGGCCGCTGCGAAGCTCCTCCGCCTCGGCGGCGTCGTCGATCTCGGCGAGCTCGGACTCGATCCGCGCGCTGATCGCCACGGCCACGTCTTCACGGCGGGCCGCGATCTCGGCCACTGCGGGAGGGACCTCGTCCGACCCTTCGTCGACGTTCGCCACGTAGAGCACCGGCTTGGAGGTGAGGGCTCCGAGCAGCCGCGGCCCTGCCTCGGCTGCCTGCGGGACCGGGACGTCGCGGACGGGCTCCCCGCGGCTGAGGGCCTCCACCACCGACTCCAGCCAGTCGCGCTCCGCCATCGCCGCCGTGTCCTGCGAGCGGGCCTGCTTGGTGACCCGCTCCAGCCGCCGCTCCGCCTGCTCGAGGTCGGCCGCGTAGAGCTCGGTCTCGATCAGGTCGATGTCGGCCGCCGGATCGACCCGCCCTTCCGGATGCGGGACGCCCCCGGTCTCGTGCGCGCGGACCACGTGGCAGATCGCGTCCGTCTCGCGGATGGCGGCCAGGAAGCGGTTACCGAGGCCCTCGCCGGTCGAGGCGCCGGGGACCAGCCCGGCGATGTCGTGGAACTCGATCGTCTCATGGACGACCCTGGATGAGCCGACCGTGTCGGCCACGGCCTCCAGCCGTTCGTCCGGGACGCCGACGACGGCCACGTTCGGGTCGATCGTCGTGAACGGGTAGTCGCCCGTCTCCGCGCCGGCCTGCGTCAGCGCGTTGAAGAGAGTCGACTTGCCGGCGTTCGGCAGGCCGACGATGCCGACCTTCATCGGGGATCAGCCATCTCTAGTCCTCGCGTGTCGCGACCAGGTCGATGAGCCGCTCCTCGAGGGAGCGTTCGCCGACCTTCGGTACCAGGCCGCCGATCGCGAGGCCGAGGGCGGCGCCGGCGAGGACGTCGCTGGGGTAATGCATGCCCAGGTAGGGACGTGTCAGGGAGATCGCGCCCGCCAGGGAGTAGAGCGGCACGCGGGTCACCGGCGCGACGCGCCCATACGCTGTCGCGGCGGCCAGCGACGAGGTTGCGTGGGCGGAGGGAAACGAGAGCTTGCTCGGCGCCCCTGCAAGCGGCGGCAGCCCGCGGAGCTTCGGTCGCGGCCGGCGCACGGCCAGCTTCACGGCGTAGTTCGCCAGCACCGCGGCCGGGGCAACCGCCGCCCCGCGAAGCCAGCGCTCGCGCCGTTGCGGGTCCAGTGCTGCACCCGCAGCGCCGATCGCAACCCAAACGGCGCCCCACTCACCCGCGGCGGCGACGGCCTTGGCGAAGCGCTCGGTCGCCGGGGAGTGACCCCGGGTCCGCATCAGCACAAGCAGCTTCTTGTCCAGCGAGGCGCTCACGTCGGCGCAGGATAGGCACGCGGGCCGTCCGCGGCGGTGGGTGAAATGAGGCCGTGCCGACCCGCGAGGAATATGAGCGCCGTTTCAGGCATGCCGGCCTGCCGCTGTTCATCGCCGGGCACTCCGCGGCGACGGACGCGTTCAACCGCGGCGTGCCGTTCCTGACCCTGGTCTTCGCCGCGGAGCTCCTGGGCGCCCTCAATCTCGACTGGTCGCCGCTCGCGAACGTGGCCGCGGTGCTCGGCGCCGTCATGATCGTCCTGGTCGCGATCAGCGCTCTCAATCGCTCGCGGGGCCGGCGCGCCCTCGCGATCCCGCAGGACGTGGGCCGGGCGGAGCTTGCGGGATTCGTGCTCGTTCCGGCGCTGCTGCCGCTCGTCTTCGGTGGCCAGTGGCGAAGCGCCGTGTTGACCGGGCTGGGGAACGTGCTTTTACTCGCGCTCGTCTACGGCGTCTTCGGGTACGGCCTCGCGTCGATCCTGCGCTGGGCGCTCGCCAGGCTCGGCGGGCAGCTGAAGGCGTCGCTGAGCCTGCTCACGCGCGCCATTCCCCTGCTGATGATCTTCTCCGTCGTGCTCTTCCTGACGACGGAGATGTGGCAGGTGTTCACGCATGTCTCCGGCGCCTCGCTGGCCATCCTCGGGGTGCTCTTCGTTGTCCTGGGCGCCGCGTTCCTGCTCGCTCGCCTGCCCAGCGAGGTGCGGGACCTGGAACGCGAGGCGGGGGAGGGCGGCGCGCCGCTGGAGCGGCGCCAGCGCCTCAACGTCGGCCTCGTCCTCTTCGTCAGCCAATCGCTTCAGGTCCTCACCGTCAGCCTGGCCGTCGGCGGCTTCTTCGTGGCGCTGGGTCTCATCACGATCGACGCTCACATCCTCCACGAGTGGCTGTCCAGCAATCACAAGCCCGACGTCCTGGTGACGCTGCGCGTCTTCGGCCATCAGGGCGTGATCACCGGCGAGCTCCTGCGCGTCTCGGCGGCGATCGCCGCCTTCACCGGCCTCTACTTCGCGATCTCCATGCTCACCGACGACGTCTACCGGCGGGAGTTCCTCGGCGAGCTCACCGCCGAGATGCACGAGTCGTTTGTCGCTCGCACGGCTTATCTGCGCCTCGGCGCCACCGGGTCGGACCCCACCGGCGGGGCCTGACCGCTCCCCGTCTAGATTTCGCGTCGTGAGCGAGGCGACGATGGTGCCGGGCTACCGGCACGTGCCCGGGAACCACTGCGGCTCGACCGCGCTTCGCAACATGCTCGCCCATCACGGTGTCGAGATCACCGAGGAGATGGCCTTCGGGCTTGGAGCCGGCGCGTGCTTCTACCACCTGCCCGTCGAGAACGGATCGCCGTCCCGCTTCACGAACGGCCGCACGTCGCGGCTCGAGGAGGAGTTCGTCGACCTCACGGGCGCGCCGCTTCGCCTGCATACCTTCGACGGTCCGGAGGCGAGCTGGGAGGCCGCTCGCAACGCGGTCGAGACGGGCCGGCCGCCGCTGCTCCTCAGCGACCTCTACCACCTCGATCACTACGGCAGCTCGGCGCACTTTCCCGGGCACGCCGTGGTGCTCGCGGGCTTCGACGACGAGGTTGCCTACCTCTCGGACACGGCCTTCGAAGAGCTGCAGACGACGCGGCTCGCCAACCTCGCCACGGCGCGTCACGCTTCACATCCCGTCTTTCCCCTGGCGGGCCACATGTTCACCTACGAGGCGAACGGGGGCGCGTTCGATCCGCGCGCCGCGATCGGCCCCGCGGTGGCGCGCGCCGCGGCTCGGATGATCGACCCACCCTGGGGGGAGTTCGAAGGCCTTCCGGCGCTGCGGACGTTCGCCGCCGAGGTGGGCGCGTGGCCGGAGATGCTCGCCGATTGGCAGTGGTGCGCTCGGTTCAACTACCAGGTGATTGAACGGCGCGGCACCGGTGGCGGCAATTTCCGCGCGATGTACGCACGCTTTCTCTCCGAGGCCGGGCTCGACGCCGCCGAGCCGGCCGCTGTCGCGTCGGCGCGCTGGTCGGAGCTCGCCGCCGCCCTGAAGGCGGCCAGCGAGTCGGAGGAACCGAGGCCGGATCTGTGGGCGGCCGTCCGCACGGCGGCCGGAGCCGTGCTCGAGGCCGAGGAGCGCCTCTGGCCGGAGCTCGAGGCCGCGGCGGGCGCTCGGCGTTAGCTCGACGTTGTGGAGCCGGCGGGCGTCTCGATGCCTTCCGGCTGGGCATCGTCGTCGCCGGAGATCGACTTCCGGAACCCGCGGATTCCCTGGCCAAGCGACTGGCCGAGCTCCGGCAGGCGCTTGGGGCCGAAGATCACCAGAGCGATGAGTGCGACAACGATCAGTTCCATCGGTCCAACGTTCGGCATTCGAAGTCCTTTCGTAAGTGGGGCGTAGAGGGCAAGAGAACCCGCGCTGTCCTTAACTACGGCGGGCGAGGCTCAACGGATGCGTTCAGCCCTGCGCGAAGCCAATCGACTGCTGCTGGTCGGGGATGCGGATGAAGACGACGGCCTTCAGGTTGATGATGAGCTTGCCGTCGTCCGTGTCGACCTCGTGCCAGCCGTCTCCGGACTCAACGGCCTTGCGCAGGCTCTTCAGGTCGCCGTCCCCGAGGCGAGCGCTCACCACCTGACCGATTCCGAGCCCGATCTCGACCCGCGAGCCCCCGGCCATCAATGCGCCTCCGCGGGCTCGACGAGCTCGGTCAGGACCCGGCCCGTGGAGCGCGGGTGAACGAAGGCGACGCGGCTGTTGCGAATGCCGGTACGGGCCTTGCGGTCGATCAGCTCAACGCCGTCGCCGGAGAGGGCTTCGAGCGTGCTGTCGATGTCCTTGACGCGGTAGGCGACGTGGTGCAGGCCCGGCCCGTGGCGCTCGACGAACTTGCCGACCGGGGTGTCGGGGCCGAGCGGCGCCAGCAACTCGATGTGGCCGTCGCCGACGTCGAGCAGCACCGCCTCGACGCCCTGCGAGTCGACCGTCTCGCGATGGACCAAGGGCATGCCGAACGATCCCTCGTACAGGGCGACGGCCTCGTCGAGGTCGTCGACGGCGACGCCGACGTGGTCGATCAGCTCGAGCATCTCGGGACGTCAGTCTATTGACGCGGTTGGAAGCGCCGTTCGCCGGGCTTGGCGGCCAGCGCTTCGGCGGGCCGGCCGGCGCGTCGTGCGTCCTCGGCGGGCGGGGTCTCCTGCTCGCCGGCCTTCTCGGGCGCCTGCGAGCCGTCCCGGTGGCTCGCCATGATCTGCATGATCTCGTCGCGCTCGATGATCTCGTTGACGAGCAGGCGGCCCGCGATCTCGTCAAGGAGGTCGCGATGGTCGACGAGCAGCCGGTGGGCGCCGCGGTAGGCCTCCTCGGCGATGGCAGTTACCTCTTCATCACGGGTCTGGCGCGTGGCGTCGGCCGAGCTCGAGTCGTCCTCGGGCAGCTGGTGAGCGTGGATCTGCGTCCCCATCGCGTACTCGTAGACCATGGAGCGCGCGATCGTGGTGACTCTGCTGAGGTCATCCGCCGCACCGGTCGTGACTCGCCCGAACGTGATCTGCTCGGAGACTCGCCCGGCGAGCAGCACCTTCATGTAGTCGATGAGCTCCTCTCGCGACTTCAGGTAGCGATCCTCCTGCGGAAGGTTGAGCGTGTACCCCAGCGCCTTGCCGCGCGGGACGATCGAGACCTTCTGGACCTTGTCGACGCTTGGCAGGAGCTCGGAGACCAGGGCGTGGCCGGCCTCGTGCCAGGCGACCACCCGCTTCTCCTGGGGGGTGATCACCTTGCGGGTCGCGAGGCCCGCGACGACGCGCTCGAAGGCGTTGTCGAAGTCCGCCTGGGTGATGAAGTCGCGGTGCTTCCTGCCGGCGAGGATGGCGGCCTCGTTCGCCAGGTTGGCCAGGTCGGCGCCGGTGAGCCCGGCGGTATGGCGAGCGATTCGCTCGAAGTCGACGTCCTGGCCGATCGGCTTTCCGCGGGTGTGGACCGCGAGGATCTCGTGGCGGCCCCTCATGTCCGGCGGCGGGACGAAGACCTGGCGATCGAAGCGGCCGGGGCGAAGCAACGCCTTGTCGAGCTTCTCGAGGAGGTTCGAGGCGGCCATCACGACGACCTGGTCGCGGGAGTCGAAGCCGTCCATCTCGACCAGCAGCTGGTTGAGGGTCTGGTCCCGCTCGCCCGAGATGTCGGAGCCGCGGTGCGCGCCAACCGCGTCGAGCTCGTCGATGAAGACGATCGCGGGCGCGTTCTCCCGGGCCTCGTTGAAGAGGCGCCGGATTCGCGCCGCGCCAAGGCCGGCGAACATCTCGATGAACGAGGACGCCGATTGGCTGAAGAACGTCGCGCCGGACTCGTGGGCAACCGCCTTGGCGAGCAGCGTCTTGCCGGTCCCTGGCGGCCCGTGCAGGAGGATCCCCTTGGGGACGTTTGCGCCGAGCCTCTTGAACCGCTTCGGGTCGGTGAGGAACTCGACGACCTCGCGAAGCTCGTCCTTCGTCTCGTCGATTCCGGCGACCTCGTCCCACGCGACGGCGCTCTTCGAGCGCGGGGTGATCTCCTGCGGCTTCGTGCGGGGCATCATCCGCAACGTCTTCCAGATCAGGAAGACGAGGAAGCCCATGAGCACCAGAGGCCCCCAGGTCAGGACGTAGCTCTGGAAGATGTTCCAGTCGATCCCGAGGATCCCGAGGACGCTCATGCAACGGCCCCCTCGGCGACCAGGATCGCGTCCAGCGCCGCGCTTCCGACCTCGAGCTGCTCCGCGCTCGGCTCACGGGTGGAGACCAGGCGCTGGATCTCGTACCCGAGGGAGTGCACCGCCCGGCCGAGCCGCGAGCTTGGCCGGCGATCCGCGTAGGCGAAGACCTCGACGGCGCCGGAGAGCCCGCCGATCCCAGCCGCGGCGCGCGGCACAGGTCCCGGATTCTCGATCAGGCGCGCGACGATCACCTGGCCCGCGACGGAGAACAGCATCATCGGGGCCAGCAGGTTCGACCCGCAGCGGTCGTGCTCCTTGGGAGCCGTGGTGGGATCGAGCGAGCCGTGCTCGTATGCCCCGATGGCCTTGTGCTCGACGCCGTGGTAAGCGGCGAGATCGTGGTCGCGAAGGGCGGCGAGCGCCGGCAGGATGCCGAGCAGCGAAGCGGCGCCGTCACGCGCCAGCGTTGCCCGGCCGCTGCGCCGCAGGGCCGCACCCAGTGCCGTCGCCGCGGCCGCCGCGAGCAGGACGCGCCGATCCTCGTACGGCAGGCGCGACGAGGGGAGGGCGCGCCGCACCACGGGCAGCACCGCAAACGCCTCGGCGAGCCGCAGCGGCCCCCGCAGCACCGGCACCTGCCCCAGGCGCCCCTTGGCGAGCACGGGCTTGGGCCCGGAGGCCACGTCGATCGAGCCGTCCTTCGCTCGCACCGCGGCCGACCACGAGGTCGGCCCGTGGATCAGCAGGCCGTTTCGAAGCGCCATGCCGCCGAGGCGCAGCGGCTCTTCCTTGGTCAGCTCTGGGCTCATCCGAGCACCTCGACGGCAACGTCGCGAAAGAACCGCGCCGCGTAGTCCATGTCGCTTGCCTTGATCCGCTCGTCGGCACCGTGAATCAGCGGGCCACTCTCCTCCAGCAACATGTCGCGCTGGGGGCAGAAGCCGTAGACCGTCGCCTCGGGAAAGGCCCGGCGAAACCAGTTCGAGTCGCTGAACCCGGGCATCACGATCGGCACGACGCGGGCTCCGGGATCGGACCGGCCGATCCAGCCGGCAATCGCGTCGGCGAGCTCGCCGCGTGACTCCGAGCGGTTGCCGACGTCGGATTCGGTGAACTCGATCTCATGCTCGGGAAGCTCGCTCGCGCCGAGGACGCTCGCGATGCGGGCGCGGACGTCGTCGACGCCGAGCCCCGGCGGCACGCGACAATCGACCAGGGCTTCGGCGTGCGCGGGAATAACGTTGACCTTGCGCGATGCCGCAACCTTGGTTGGCGTGAGCGTGACGCGAAGCATCGGCTCCGCGAGGTAGGCGGTCACCAGCGGGCTCAGGGCGCGAAGCTTCTCGATCCCTGCGGCGAGCTCGTCGGGGCCGGCCGCCGAAAGGTCCTCGCCGATCAGGGCGCCGAGGAACTCGACTCCCTCCGGCGTGGGCTCGAGCGCCGGCTGGGTGCGAAGGCCGGCGAGAAGCGGCGCCAACTTCAGCAACGCGTTGTCGCCCATGTCGGGAATCGAAGCGTGACCCGCGACCCCGCTGGTCTGGACCTTGAAGCGGAAGACGCCCTTCTCGCCCACGCAGAGCGAATAGAACCGCCGCCCCGAGATCTCGAACGCGTTGCCCCCACCCTCGTTGATGACGAAGTCCGAGCGCACCTTCTCCGGGTGCTCGGAGCAAAGCCACTGCGCACCGAGACGTCCGCCGGTCTCCTCGTCGGCAACCGCGGTGATCAGGAGCTCGCCGCGGGCCGGGCGCCAGCCGTCACGCCCGAGCGCGGTGGCCGCCGCAACCTCGGCCGCCACCTGGCCCTTCATGTCCTGGGCGCCTCGGCCGCGGACCTCGCCGCCGGCCAGGTCGCCGGCCCAGGGATCGAAGCTCCAGTCGGACGGGTCGGCGGTCACCGTGTCGGTGTGGCCGAGGAGGCAGAGCGTCGGGCCCTCCGCGTCGCCGCGAAGTCGCGCCACCAGGCTGGGCCTGCCCGGCTCGGGGGCGAGCAGCTCGCAGTCGAAGCCCGCGTCGGTGAGCGTCTCGGCCAGGAGCTCCTGTGCCGGAGCCTCGTTGCCGGGCGGGTTGACCGTGTCGAGGCGGATCAGCTCCTGGAGAAGCGCAACCGCCTGGCCACCCAGTGTCTCCCCCTTCGCAACCGTCGCCTCCATGCGGCTTGAGATTAGCTTGGCTCCGATTGGGGTCCACATTTCCAGGTACCGCGAATCGCAGGTTGCGCACCCGCAAACTGGTGATACTTGGACGAATGGACCAGCTGTTCGAGACCGGCGGCGGAGCGAAGCCCACCCGGACCGGGGTGCCTGCCCGGGAGGCCCCGCTCGCCGTCCGCATGCGCCCGCGATCCCTCGACGAGCTCATCGGCCAGGAGCACCTGCTCGGGGAGGGCTCGGCCCTGCGCGCGGCGATCGAAGAGGGCAAGCCGCACTCGGCCGTGCTCTACGGGCCGCCCGGAGCCGGGAAGACCACGCTGGCACGAATCATCGCGACGGCGGCTCACGGCGCGTTCGAGGAGGAGTCGGCCGTGGCCGCGGGGCGCGCCGAGGTCAGGGCGATGATCGCGCGGGCCGCGGAGCGACGCAAGGGCGGTGAGCCGACGATCTTCTTCCTCGACGAGATCCACCGCTTCAACAAGGCCCAGCAGGACGCCCTGCTCCCTGCCGTCGAGGAGGGCCTGGTGACGCTGATCGGGGCAACGACCGAGAACCCGTATTTCGAGGTCAACGGCGCCCTGCTCTCCCGCTGTCAGGTCTACGAGCTCCACGAGCTTGGCGCGGACGCGGTCGCGACGCTCGTCCGGCGTGCTCTCGCGGACCCGGAGCGGGGCATACCCGACTCGCCTCCGGTCGACGACGTTGCAATCGAGCTGATCGCCGAGCGCTCCGGGGGGACGCTCGGGTGGCGCTGACGGCGCTCGAGCGGGCGGTCGAGGCGGCCCGGGCTCGAGGCGGCTCGGTCGGGCTCGCCGTTGCCGAGGATGCGCTTCAGCGCAAGGCGATCCTCTACGACCGCGACGGCGATCGTCACTACGACTACATCTCGGCATGGATCAAGGCGACCCGCGGGTCCGACCCGGACGCCTCGCTGTACTACCTGGCGGCGATGCTCGAGGGCGGCGAGGATCCGCGCTTCATCGCCCGGCGGATGGTGATCTTCGCCTCCGAGGACGTTGGCAACGCCGACCCGATGGCGCTCGTCGTGGCCACCGCCGCGGGACAGGCCGTCGATCGCGTTGGCCTGCCGGAATGCGCGCTCAACCTCGCCCAGGCCGCGACGTACCTGGCGCTGGCGCCGAAGTCGAATGCCTCCACGGTGGGGATCTCACGCGCCCAGCGACACGTTCGAGAGCACGGCGCGAAGCTTCCGCCGGCGCACCTGCGCGACGCTCACTACCCCGGGGCCGCGAAGCTCGGCCGTGGCGCGGGCTACGTGTACCCCCACGACGAGCCGGACGGCGTGTCCGGTCAGGTCCTCATGCCCGACGGTCTCGAGGACCAGCGCTTCTACGAGCCAGGCGACCGCGGCCTCGAGGCGGACCTCGCCGAGCGTCTCGAGCGCTGGCGAGACCGGCGGGCGCAGGGCTCCTAGGTCGTTATCGGCAGCTCGGCGCCAAACCTTTAGCGGAAACTTCCCTCACCTAGACTCTCGCCCCATGGGGCTCGACTCTTTCAACCCAGCCACGGGGGAGCTGATCGGCTCGGTCGAGACCATCCAGCCCGGCGACGTGGACGACGTCGTCGCCGGGGTGGCCGAGGTCCAGCCCTTCTGGGCGGAGCTCTCCGCCGCCGACCGGGCTCGCTACCTGCGCCGGGCGGCCGACGTACTCGTCGAGGAATGCGACGACGTCGCCGCCCTGCTCACGCGTGAGCAGGGCAAGCCGCTCACCGAGAGCTACACGATGGAGGTCGTCCCCACGATCGACGTCCTTCGCTGGTGCGCGGAGAACGGCCCGAAGATCCTCGAGGACGAGCCACTGCCAATGAGCCAGGCGCTGTTTGCGACCAAGCGGGCGAAGCTGACCTACGAGCCGCTCGGGGTGATCGGCGTGATCTCCCCATGGAACTACCCGTGGTCGATCCCATTCGATGAGGTCGTGATCGCCCTTGCGGCCGGCAATGGCGTGGTCCTGAAGCCGGCCAGCCTGACCCCACTGCTCGGCGAGCGGATCCGCGACGTGCTGCAGCGCGCGGGAATTCCCGAGGGCCTCGTCAGAGTGGTGCACGGCGGCGGTGCGATCGGCGAGGCGCTCTGCGAGGCGAAGGGGGTCGCCAAGGTCTTCTTCACCGGCTCCGTCGAGGTCGGCCGCCACGTCGGGGAGGTCTGCGCGCGCAACCTCAAGGGCTCGGTGCTGGAGCTCGGCGGCAAGGACCCGCAGATCGTCTGCGCTGACGCCGACCTCGCGAACGCCGTGTCGGGAGCGGTCTGGGGCGGGTTCTCGAACGCCGGCCAGACCTGCTCGGGAATCGAACGAACCTACGTCGTCCAGGACGTCGCCGAGCGGTTCATCCAGGGCGTCGTGGCCGAGACCGAGCGCCTCGAGGTCGGCGATCCGACGAGCTGGGACACCGAGATCGGCCCGATGGTCTCCGAGGACCAGTACGAGCTCGTCTGCGGGCTGATCGATGACGCGACCAAGAGCGGCGCCGAGCTGGTCTGCGGCGGCCCGCGCGAGATCGACGGGTTTCCGGGCAAGTTCATCGCTCCGACGATCCTCACCGGAGTTGAGCCGGACGTGCGAATCATGCGCGAGGAGATCTTCGGCCCCGTGCTGCCGATCACCGTCGTCGCGAACGAGGCCGAGGCGCTGGAACGGGCCAACGACTCGCAGTTCGGGCTCGGTGCCTCGGTGTGGACCCGCGACCGAGCCAAGGGCGAGCGCATCGCCCGCCGGCTCGAGTCCGGGATGGTCTGGATCAACGACCACTCCTACACCCACGCTGCCTGCCAGTGCTCGTGGGGCGGGGTCAAGGACTCCGGAATCGGCCGTTCGCACTCGAAGTTCGGCTTCTATGAGTGCGTCAACGTCAAGACCGTCTCCTGGGAGCCGGGGATGACCCGCGACATGTGGTGGCAGCCGTACGACCGGACCCTGGGCGAGGCGCTCCAGGCCTCGGTCAAGCTCCTCTACGGTCGCAACGGGGCGCGCCTGAAGGCGCTTGGCGAGGGCATCGTCCCGCTCGCGAAGGTCGGCGCCCGCACCCTCCGCAAGGGCCAGTAGTTCCGGTGAGGGGCTTCAGCCCCGAAAGCAGCATGTAAGGACGCCGAAGGCGTCCGCACCAGGCTGGATCAGCGCCTGTGACACTTCCGAGAAGACCGTGAACCGCATCCACAACCTGATCTGCTCCTCGGGCCGGTGGGCCCGTCGGGTTGAGGGCGAGCTCATCCCGTGGGGCGTTGGCGAGGTCGACCTCGGCGAGGACGTCCTCGAGATCGGTCCCGGCTTCGGCGCGACCACGGAGGTGCTCGCGCGGCGTCCCGGCCGGCTGAGCGTGCTCGAGCTGGACTCGGGCTACTGCGAGCGTCTGCGGCGAAAGCTCGGCGCAGAGGTCGAGATCACCGAGGGCGACGCCACGGACATGCCGTTCGAGGACGGGCGGTTCAGCGGGGCGGTCTGCTTCACGATGCTCCACCACATTCCGTCGGCGCGGCTTCAGGACCGGGCATTCGCGGAGATCGCGCGCGTCCTGCGGCCGGGCGGCGTCTTCGCCGGAACCGACAGCGTCGGGACGGGGCTGGTCTTCAAGGCGATCCACGTCGGCGACACCCTGATGCCGATCGACCCCGACGGGCTGCCGGCGCGACTGGAGGCAGCGGGATTCGAGGCGGCCAAGACCACGCCGAGTGGCGGATCGTTTCGCTTCCGGGCGCGAAAGCCCAGCGTCTAGGCCGCTTTCCGCGACAATCACTCGCGTGCCTGCCACCACCGCGGATCGCGAGGCTGCGCCGTCGCACCCCGAGGCTCCGGCTGCGCCGGCGATCGAGCTCGCCGGCCTGGTTCGCTCCTACGACGAGCGGCCCGTCCTGGACCAGGTCGACCTGACGCTCGATACCGGCTCGACCCTTGCCGTCCTGGGCCCAAACGGCGCCGGCAAGACGACTCTCCTGCGGATCCTCGCGACGCTCCTTCGCCCGACGGCGGGGTCGGTCCGGGTGCTCGGGCACGAGCTGCCGGGCGGGCGCTGGGCGGTTCGCGGACACGTGGGTTACCTCGGTCACGAGCCGATGCTCTACCGCGAGCTGACCGTGGCCGAGAACCTGACGCTCCAGGGGAGGCTCCACGGGCTCGCCGAGCCGCAGCGGCGGATCGCCGAGCTCCTCGACTCGGTTGGAATGACGGCGCGTGCAGGCCAGCGGGTCCGCGAGCTCTCCGCCGGCATGGTCCAGCGGGCCGCCGCGTGCCGCGCGGTCCTGCACGATCCCGAGCTGCTCCTGCTCGACGAGCCGACCTCGCATCTGGATCCGGAGGCGGCGGAGCGGGTCACCGCGCTGCTCGCCGAACGGAGCGGGCGGACCACCGTCCTCGTCAGCCACGACATCCGCGCCGCGCTCGCGGCGTCGGACCGGGTGCTCCTCCTGCGCGCCGGTGGCGTTGTCGCGTTCGAGGGCCCCTCGACGGGCCTCTCAGCCGGCGATGCGCGCGCTGCCTACGGGGGCGCCGCATGACGGCCTTTAGAGCGATGCTCGGCAAGGACCTGCGGGTCGAGCTCCGCACCATGGAGTCGGTTCCCGCGATGGCCCTCTTTGCGATCACGACGTTCATCGTGTTCCGCTTCGGGCTCGACCGCGAGAGCCTGGCCGGGAGCCTTGCGGCCGGCGTCCTGCTGGCGACGGTTCTCTTCGCGGCGATCCTCGCCATCAACCGCCTCTTCGTCGCCGAGCGCGACGAGGGCGGCTTCGACGCCTTCCGCCTGGCGCCGGTGGACGCCACCAGCCTGCTTGCCGCCAAGGCCGCGGCAATCGTCATCTACCTCCTGGCCCTGGAGTTGATCGCCGTCCCGGTCTTCGCCGCGTTCTTCCTCGACGAGGCGGCCGGCCTTGCGCCCCTTGCCGGAGTGCTCGCGCTCGTCGACGTCGGGCTCGCGGTCACCGGCTCGCTGATCTCGTCGATGGCCGCCAACTCGCGGGCGCGCGACGTGCTGGTGCCGCTTCTCCTGCTTCCCCTGTCCATCCCGCTGGTCGTTGCGGCGGCCAAGGCGTCGGCTCTGCTGCTGGCCGCCGGAGGCCCTGCATACGGAGGCTTCGGCAAGTGGCTGGCTGTCCTTGCTCTTTACGATATGACGTTCGCGGCGATTGGCTACGGCGTCTTCGAGTTCGTCATCGAGGACTGATCGCCGCCCGCGAATCCATGAAGGGACTCAGTCTCCGAACCCTCTCGATCCTCACCGTCGTCGCGATCGCGGCGGGCTACGCGCTGGTCTTCTTCTACGCGCCGAACGATGCCGACCAGGGGTTCATCCAGAAGATCTT
The DNA here is from genome assembly GCA_963740625.1 of uncultured Actinomycetes bacterium. Classification (GTDB taxonomy): domain Bacteria; phylum Actinomycetota; class Thermoleophilia; order Solirubrobacterales; family 70-9; genus JAWVFM01. Next base: position 108,489 of record CAVUEV010000002.1, on the reverse strand, counting down.
CTACCTCCACGTGCCGCTCGCCATCGTGGCGCTGTGCGGGTTCATCGTCGGCGCCTACCACTCGATCCAGCACCTGCGCACCGGCGACGCCAAGCACGATGCCCGCTCCTACGTCGCGATCCACATCTCCGTGATCTTCGGAGTGGCGGTGCTCATCACGGGATCGATCTGGGCTCGCGCGTCGTGGGGCAAGTGGTGGGTCTGGCAGGAGCCGACCCTCGTCAGCTTCCTGATCGTCTTCCTTCTCTACTGCACGTACTACCCGTTGCGCTACGCGATCGCCGACCGCGACCGTCAGGGCCGGTACGCGTCGGTGTTCGCGATCACCGCGGGCGCGTTCGTGCCGCTCAACTTCATGGCCGTGCGCCTCGCCCAGCCGCTCGTCCATCCCCGCGTCTTCGCCACGGCCGACGGTGGCCTCACGGGGTCGATGGAGCTGACCTTCCTCGTCTGCCTCGCGGCGATCGCGCTTCTCTGGATGGTCCTCGTGCGGTTCGAGCTCGCCTCCAAGGCCGCCCGCGGGAAGGTCTCGCGCCTGCGTCGCGCCCTCGAAGGCAGCGCTCCGGGCGGGTCGCGAATCGCGCCCAACGTTCCCTCGCAGGCCGGCTCCGTCTGATGCTCGGCATCCCGCTGGCTGCCGCGCCTGCGATCCCGCTCGACGAGGCGGGCAGATACGTGGCGGGCGCCTACGTCGTCTTCCTGGCCCTGCTCCTGATCTACGTCGCGATCATGGCCACACGCCTCGCGCGCCTCGACTCCGAGCTCGATGGGCTCGCGGAGCTGGCCGAACGGCGAGATCCGCAGGTGACAGACCGTGACGGCGCGGACGCGGGAGCACAAGAAAATGCCGGAGGCGAAGCCGGAGGCAATATGTTCGGGCGGGAGCGGAGCAGCCGTCAGGAGGTTGTATGAGCGAATTGGTCGCGCTCGGCGTTTCTCACAAGACCGCGCCCCTCGAGCTGCGCGAGCGCCTCGCGCTTCCGGAGGGACGCGCGACCGGAGTGCTTCGCGAGCTCATCGATGCCGTCGAGATCCAGGAGGCAGCGGCAATCTCGACCTGCAACCGCACCGAGATCTACCTGTTCGCGACTGACGCGGTGGGCGCCGAGTCGCGGGCGCTCAGCGTCCTGGCCCGCGAGGCGGAGACGAGGCCGACGGAGCTGGTGGGCCATCTGTACTCGCTCCACGGCATGGACGCCGCCGGGCAGCTCTTTCGAGTGACCGCCGGGCTCGACTCGATGATCGTCGGCGAGACCGAGATCCAGGGCCAGGTCAAGCGCGCGTACGAGCTCGCGCTCGTCGAGGGTGCGACCGGGCCGGTGCTCAACCGGCTCTTCCGCGACGCGCTGGGCGCCGGCAAGCGGGCCCGCTCCGAAACGGGAATCTCCGAACGGGCCCTCTCCGTCCCGACCGTCGCGGTCGAGCTCGCGCAGCGCGCCCTCGGTGACCTGGCGGCGCGCCGGGTCCTCGTTGTCGGCGCCGGTGAGACTGCCGAGCTGACAGCTCGCGCGCTCGCCGCCCGCGGGGTCCATGCGGTGTTCGTCGCCAACCGCCACTATGACCGCGCGATCGGCTTGGCGGCGCGCTTCGGGGGCGAGGCCGTGCGCTTCGAGGAGCTCCCCGAGCAGATGGAGGCCGCCGACATCGTCGTCTCCTCGACGAGCTCGCCGCACAGCGTTATCGAGCTCGAGGGACTGACCGAGGTGATGGTGGCGCGCGACGGACGCCCGCTGCTGCTGATTGACCTCGCCGTCCCGCGCGACATCCACCCGGCGTGCCGCGAGGTCAACGGGGTGATGCTCCACGACATGGATGACCTCCAAGCCCTCGTCGAGCGCAACGCATCCGGGCGCGAGGCCGAGGCTCAGCGGGTTCAAACCCTGCTGCGGGCCGAGCTCGGGAGGTTCGAGCGCTGGATGGCGACGCAGGACGCCGTCCCGACCGTCGCGGCCCTGCGCCGGCGTGCGGACGAGGTCGTGGACCGCGTGCTCGCCGAGAACGAGGCTCGGTGGGATAGCCTCTCCGACTCCGACCGACAGCGCGTCGAGGCGATGTCCAGGGCGATCGCGTCGCGCCTCCTGCACGAGCCGACGCTGCGCCTGAAGCGGGCGGCGGGCGACGAGGACGCGTACGCGTACGTCCACGCGCTTCGCGAGCTCTTCGGCCTGGATCGCGATACGGCTCCTCTCGAGGACTCCGACGCGGAGGTTCGCCAGCTTCGCTCGCGCAGCGACCAGTCGTGAGGCTCGCGACACGCGGCAGCGCCCTCGCGCTCGCGCAGGCGGAGCAGGTCGCGACGGCGCTCGGCGACGCGGAGATCGTGGTGGTGCGCTCGCGCGACGCAGAGGCCGGTGACAAGTCGCGCTTCGTCAGCGCCGTGGAGGATGCGCTCGCCGCAGGCGAGGCGGACCTCGGGGTCCACTCGGCCAAGGACCTTCCGGCCGCGCTCCAGGACGGGCTTGCCCTGGTGGGAGTTGCGGGACGCGAGGCGGCGGAGGATGTCTGCATTGGTCCCGCCGGTGGGCTCGATGAGCTCGCGGACGGAGCGAGCGTCGGCACCGGGAGCCTGCGCCGCCGCTCCCAGCTCCTCGCGCTGCGGCCCGACCTCGAAGTCACCGAGCTTCGCGGCAACGTCGATACGAGGCTTGGTCGCCAAGCGGCCGGCGACTTCGACGCAATCGTCCTCGCCGCCGCCGGCCTCGCCCGGCTGGGGCGAGCCGCGGAGGCTGCCTTCAGCTTCGGGATCGACCAGATGGTCCCGGCCCCCGGACAGGGCGCACTTGCTCTCGAGGCTCGCGCCGACGATGCGGCGGCGCGCCAGGCCGCGGCGGCGATCACCGATGCGGCCGCCCTGACCGAGCTGACCGCGGAGCGCGCCGCGGTGGTCATGCTCGAGGCCAGCTGCAGCACTCCCGTTGGAATTTGTGCCCGACTCACGGGCGACACGCTGACGCTTCACGGCTATGCGGGCCTTGCCGACGGCTCCGAGTGGGTGCGCGACCGCCTCGACGGCGAGGCCACCGATCCCGCGGCGCTCGGCTCGGCGCTCGGCGAGCGCATGCTGGCCGCCGGAGCGCGGGACATCCTGGAACGGGCGGTCGTGGAATGAGCGCCCGCCCGGGGGTCGTCTACCTCGTCGGTTCGGGACCGGGGGATCCCGGCCTCATGACCGTGCGCGCGGCGGAGCTCCTCGCAGGCGCCGACGTGGTCGTGCACGATCGACTGACGCCGCCCGGCGTTCTGGCCGGAGCGCGCGAGGACGCGATCGTCGTCGACGTCGGCAAGCCATCCGGACATCGCGACGGCCGCCTGGACGCCACGGCTGCACAGCGCGAAATCGAGGCGGTCTTGATCGAGCACGCAAGAGCCGGGCGCAGCGCCGTTCGCCTGAAGGGCGGCGACCCGTTCGTGTTCGGCCGCGGGGGCGAGGAGGCGGAGGCTCTGGCCGCGGCCGGCGTTCCCTTCGAGGTCGTGCCCGGAGTGACGGCCGGCGTCGCGGTGCCGGCCTATGCGGGCATCCCCGTCACCCACCGCGACGATTCCTCCGCGGTTGCCTTCGTCACCGGTCACGAGAACCCCGAGAAGGAGGGTTCGGCGCTCGACTGGGAGGCCCTCGCGCGGTTTCCGGGAACGCTCGTGCTCTACATGGGCGTCCGCAACCTGCCGGAGATTGCGACGAGCCTGGTCGCGGCCGGCCGCGACGCGAGCGAGCCGGCCGCATTGATCCAGAGTGGAACGCTGCCCGAGCAGCGCAGCGTCGTCGCCACGCTCGGAGAGATCGCCGCAGCGGCCGAGCGCGAGGGCCTTGGTGCTCCGGCGATCGTGCTGGTCGGAGGCGTCGCCCGCCATGCCGAGGCGCTTGCGTGGCTCGAAGCCCGGCCCCTCCACGGCAAATCGGTGGTCGTCACGCGGGCGCGGGCTCAGGCAAGCGCGCTGGCCGCCCGGCTCGCCGAGCTCGGCGCTGAGGTCATCGAGCTCCCGGCCATCCGGATCGTGCCGGCCATCGAGAGCGCCGAGGTCGCTGACGCCCTCGCTTCGCTTCACACCTACGCCCTGATCTGCTTTACGAGCGTCAACGCCGTCGAGCTCCTCTTCGAGGCCATGGCGGATCGCGGGTTGGACGTCCGGGCGCTCGCGGCCGCCACCGTGGCGGCGATCGGCGAGGGATCCGCGCAGGCGCTTCGCAAGCACGGGGTGATCGCCGACGTCGTCGCCGAGCGGGCGGTCGCCGAGGGGCTGATCGAGGCGCTCGAGCAGGTCGACGTGCATGGCAAGCCCGTTCTTCTTCCGAGGGCCAGGGAGGGTCGCGATGAGCTTCCCGACTGGCTTCGCTCACGCGGCGCCGAGCTCGACGTCGTCGCGGTCTACGAGACGGTTGCCGAGGACGTCTCGGCCGCGGAGGCTGAGGCGGCCGCGAGAGCGGACTACGTGACGTTCACCTCGTCCTCCACCGTCAGGAACCTGGTCGCCGCGCTCGGTGACAGCTTCCCGGCGAGCGCCCGAGTCGTCTCGATCGGGCCGATCACGAGCCAGGCGCTTCGCGACGCCGGCCTCGACGTCCATGCCGAGGCCACCCGCCACGATCTCGACGGCCTGATCGCGGCGCTGATCGCGGAAGCGCACCGAGGCGATTAGCGCGCATTAGTCTGGCGGCCGTGGCGCTGCCGATCACGTTTCTCTCCGACTACGGCTACGAAGACGAGTTCGCGGGGGTGTGCCGCGCGGTGATCGCCGGCATCGCACCGGATGCGAGGCTCATCGACCTGACGCACGGGATCGCTCCGCACGCCGTTCGCCAGGGAGCGATCGTTCTCGCGAACGCCCTGCCGTTTGCCCCGGTGGGTGTGCACCTGGCAGTGGTCGACCCCGGTGTCGGCGGCGAGCGGCGAGCCGTCGCCGTCGAGACCGGGGATGGGCGCCGCCTCGTCGGTCCGGACAACGGACTCCTATCGCCGGCGATCGAGCGCCTCGGCGGCGCTGCGCGAGCGGCCGACGTCTCCGGGTCGGCGCTGCGGCTCGAGTCGGTATCCGCCACGTTTCACGGCCGTGACGTCTTCTCGCCCGTGGCGGCACACCTCGCGAACGGCATCGACCTGGCGAAAGCCGGGGAGCCGCTGGATCCTTCAGACCTCGTTGCACTGGAGTTGACCGCCGCCACGCTCGAGCCCGGTCGTGTGGTTGCGCGGGTCGACTACGAGGATCGGTTCGGAAACCTGGTGCTGGATCTGGCAACGGGCGACGTCCCGGCGGCGGGGCTGGAACCGGGCGGGGCTTTCACCGCGTCGACCGACGCGGCTGAGGCACCCGGAACCTACGCAAGGACCTTCGGCGACGTCGCGGCCGGCGAGCTTCTTCTCTATCGCGACGCGGCGGGCAAGATGGCCCTCGCCGTCAGCAGCGGAAGCGCGGCCGCGCTGCTCGGCGCGGGTGTGGAGGACGAGGTCATCTTGGTCTGGGCGTGAGCACCTCGTTTGGAGCCCCGCGGGTTCACCTGCGGGTCACGGACTCGACCAACCTTCGGGCTCGAGCCCTGGTGGAGGCCGGGGCGCCATCCGGGGCCGTGGTCACCGCCGGCGAGCAGACGGCCGGCAGGGGCCGAACCGGCCGGCGCTGGAGCGCGCCGGCGGGTGCGGCGCTGCTGATGACCGCGATCCTGCGCCCGCTCGAGGCGCGACACCGGCTGCTGCCGCTCGCCGTGCCGCTGGCCATCTGCGAGGCGATCGAGTCGCTTGCGCCACTCAGCTGCGCCGTGAAGTGGCCAAACGACGTCTGGATCGACGAGCGCAAGGCCTCCGGGGTCCTGATCGAGGCCCGCCCGCCGGAGTGGGCGCTCCTCGGCGTGGGAGTGAACCTCTCGATCCCGGCGGACGGCTTCCCGGAAGACCTGAGCTGGCCGGCGACCTCCGTGGGCCACGGAGTGAGCGCGGACGCGATGCTCGCGGCGCTCTGCGAGCAGCTCGGGCGCTGGGTCGGCGCCCCGGGAGCGGACGTGCTCAGCGGGTTCCGAGCCCGTGACGCGCTTCGGGGCCGCGAGATCGCCTGGGACGGCGGGGCTGGAGTCGCGGCCGGAATCGATGCAGACGGTGACCTTCTGGTTGACACGGACGACGGGCGGGCGACTCTCGGCGCCGGCGAGGTCCACCTGCAACTTGGCTAGCGTCGTGCGGCGATCAGGGCCCGTAGGACCGCGCTCACGATGAAGAGAGCGGTCACGTAGAAGTAGGTGGAGTCGAAGGCGCGATGCCAGCGGACCACGTCGCCGCGGATCTCGATGGCACCGGCCGGCCAGGCAACGAGTCCATAGCCCCCGCCGGCGCCCCCGGCCTGCTGGCCCTCGGGGCTTCCCTCGCTCAGACCAAGCCCGCCGCCACCGAACACGGTTGCGGCCGGGATGACGGTCACGCCGTCGCGCTCGACGGCCTCGCCGTAAACGGTGCGCGCGCTCAGCGCCTTGCGCAGCGAGCCGAAGGCCTTCTCGGGGTCCACGCGGGCAGATTCGGCCTCAACCGGCGGCTTCCTCCACGTCACCGCCATCCTTTTCGGGCTCCAGGCGCTCGCGCTCCCGTCCTCGCTCGCCTGCGGGCTCGGACTCGCCGTCGGCCTTGCCGCGCCGTCTACGGCGCTTGGCGCCCGCCTTTGGGAAGTTGCGAAGCAGTTCGCGGGCGACCGCCGAAGGCTTGCGGGCCATCCGCATGCGGGCACCCCGCAGGACCTCCTCCGCCTCCGGCGTGTGGGCGACGGCCGCGGCGAGGAGCGAGATCGCCAGCCTGCGGTCCTGCTGGCGAGCCGCGCTCACCAAGCGTCGCGCGTTGCGACCGTGGGCCCGACCGGACGAGTTGACGAAGAGGCCAAGCAGTCGCTTGGTCTCGGGCCAGCGCTGAACCGCGTATTGCTCATGAAGCTCTCGGGTCACCGCCGCAAGGCGCCAGACCCACGCCTGGGCCTGGTCGCGACGCCCGATCCGCCGCTCGGCGAGCGCCTGAAGCAGCACCTTCGCGCCGGAGCGGCGCTCGTCGCGAGACCAGGTCGCGACGACGTCGACGCAGTCGTCGAACGGCTCCGCTTCACGCAGTGCGGCGATCTCCCCGAGCGCCTTCAGCCGCAGCTGGTGGTTGCGGTTGCGCTGCACGCAGGTGACGAGGAAGCGACGACGGAGCTCCTTGGCCTCGTCGTGCTGGATCATCGCCTTGGCCCGGCGCCAGTTGTTGGCCGTGACGCGGGCTCCCGCGAGCGCCGCCCACGCGTGCTGCTCGGAGTAGTTGAGGTTCTCGACGGCGATCCGCCACAGCTCGCGCTCGAGCACCGCCAGCCGCCGCTCCGGCTGGTCGGAGACGGGGACCACGCGGCGCTCGACCCGCACGCGGCGGCCGCGGCCGCGGCGCACGGGACCGACGACGATCGCGCCGCCGCGGTAGACGTCGCGATCGAGCAGGCTGTGGAGAGTGACGATCGTCTCGTCGTGCGTCGTCGCGGGGTGGACGAAGTCGATGACGAGGCCTGACTCCTTGCCTGGGTTGCGGCGCGTCACGCGGCCGACGCGCTGCTGGTAGACGCGCCGCGACGCGGTTGGCGCGAGGTGCATGCAGATCGTCGCCCGCGGTGAGTTCCAGCCCTCCGCCAGGAGCATCGCGTTGCAGAGCACGTCAACCTCGCCGCGCTCGAACGCGGCCAGGATCTCGGCGAGCTCGCGCTTTGGCGTCTCGCCCGAGACCGCCTGGGCGTTGATGCCGGCGTCGCGGAGTGCCAGCGCGACGTTGTTCGCGTGCTTGACGCCCGCGGTGTAGAGCACCCCGGGCACCCTGCGGAAGCGTGACCTGTAGAGGTCGGCGATCGCGACGTTGAACGGCCCCTGGTCGAGGAGCTTGGCCAGCTCCTCCTGGTCGAAGTCCTGATCCACCTCGCCGCGGCGCAGCGGGACCTTGGCGAGCGTGCGAACACCCGGCCCGGGAGGGATACGCAGGCAGCGAAGCGGTGCGATGACGCCGCGGCGCGCCGCCTGCGCGAGATCGAAGCGAGAGGTCTGGGTGGGGAACAGGTCAGCTACGTGCCGCGCGATCAGCGCACCGGTGGCGGTCATGCCGATGAAGACAGGCCCGGTCCACTGGCGGATGCAGGCGCTCGTCTTCTCGCCAAGCGCGGTGTGAGCCTCGTCGCAGATCACGATCGAGTAGGCGTCGGAGACGCGGCCGGCGTTGCGGACGAACCACTGGTACGTCTCGACGGTGACCGGGCCGTAGGGATGGTCGGCGCCGTCGAGGAGCGGCGGTGAGAGGCGCTCGGCGTAGCCGCGATCCGAGATCTCCCCGATGAACTGGTCGACGAGGTTTCGCCGGTGCGTGAGGATCAGGGTTCCGCCGGTTCGCGATGCGTCGATGAAGCCGACCGCCGCCACCGTCTTGCCGGCACCGGTTGCGTGCTCGAACCAGAAGCGGCGGGACGCGCCGGGGTCCTCGGGCGCGTCTTCGACGACGTCGTCGTCTTCGGTCTCGGACTCGTCCCAGTCCTGAGGCTCCTCGTCGGGCTCGAGGCCCTCGTCGGGGCCGAGCGCCCCGTCCACCTCGGCATCGGAGCCGTTGGCGATGAGCACGCCATTGGCCCCGTTTGGCTCGCCGCCGGCCTCGCTCTCCAGCGCCTCGCGCTTCGCGCCGTTTGCGCGGCCGTTGGAGCCGGGCTCTTCGATCTCGGAGACGAGGGCGGCGAGCGTGCCGGAGAGAGCATCCACCTGGTGGTCGTTCAGCTCGGCTCCGTCGTTGAGGTTGGGGCGCTCCGCGTCGAGCAGGCGCTCCAGGCCGAGCATCAGCGAGTAGGTCCGCCGCCACTCCATTGACGGTGCCTCGACGCCCGCGTCGAGCTCCGCAATCGCGGCCTTCACGGCGCGCCAGCGCGCCGTCCCCGGCGCGAGGTCATCGGGGCCCTCGCCCGAGAGCAGGATCGGCTCGCGAGCGAACTTCGCCGCTCGCTCGATTTCCTCGCTTGGTAGCCGCGTGGTCTTGCCCGCGGCGACTCCGGATGTTTCAGACATGGAGACTCGTTGGGGCGCTCCGAGACGCGCGGGTGCGCGTCGGGAGCGCGGTAAGCTCGGGTGGAGTTCCCGGCGGCTCTCCTCGTTTACCCCTCTGGTGAGCCGAGGGTCTCCGCGGTCCAGATGAACCTGGGGACCGAGAGGAAAAGTACCACTCCCTCAAGCAGATGGAAGCCTCACGTCAAATTCGCCAGCGCGCTTTCGTCCTGCTCGCAACGCTTGCCGCGCTTCTTGCCGCCGGCTGCGGCTCGCCGTCGTCCCCGGATTCGAAGGCACCCGACTACGCGTCCACGCTGAAGTCCGCCCCCGCGAAGCTGACGGCGATCTACGGGCAGACGGACTACGGCCAGAAGCCGGCGATCCTCGACACCGGGCTCGACGGCCTCAGCCGGGAGCTCGACAGGCTCAAGGGAACCCCGGTGGTCGTCAACGCCTGGGGCTCTTGGTGCAACCCCTGCCGCCAGGAGTTCCCGTACCTCCAGCAGGCCTCGGCGAAGCTCGGCTCAAAGGTCGCGTTTCTCGGCATCGACACTCAGGACCAGGACGAGGCCGCGAAGACGTTTCTCGACCAGAGCCCGCTTCCGTACCCGAGCTTCGCCGACCCCGACGGGACCGTGAAGGACACCTACAACCTGGTCGGCCTGCCCGCAACGATGATCTTCGACCGCGCCGGCAAGCTCGCGAACATGCACGTCGGCCCGTACACCTCCGAGTCGGACCTCACCGCGGACATCAACCGCTACGCCCACTAACCGTTCCCGCGCCAAAGCACGAGTTGTCCACCCCGACGGTGGATTAGTCGTGTTTCGGACCGGCGGAGGGGCGAGGAGCGGATAATTGAGCCATGCGCCCGAGGTTGCTCATCCTCGCTGCGGTTGCGCTGGCGGTTGGCACGGCGGCTTCGAGCTCGACCGCGCCGGCGCCCGCCGAGCCAAGCTCGCCGGTCGCCTACTCCATCCAGCTTCAGGCCGACATCGACCCGGCCACCCAGAAGTGGATCTCGAGCGCCCTCGACGACGCCGCCGGCGAGAACGCGTCGATCGTGATCATCCGTCTCGACACGCCGGGAGGCCTCGTCGACTCGCTGCGGACGATCGTGCAGGACATCGAGGCCGCGCCGATGCCGGTGGTGGTCTACGTCTCGCCCAACGGTGCTCGGGCTGCGTCGGCGGGCGCGTACATCACCGAGGCGGCGGACGTCGCCGCGATGGCCCCCGCGACCAACATCGGCTCCGCGACGCCGATCTCGATCTCGAGCATCGGCTCCGAGTCGGACCTGGACCGCAAGATCGTCAACGACTCGGCAGCCTCGATGCGGGCCCTTGCCTCGGTCCACGGCCGCAACACGGCGGTCGCGGGCGAGCTCGTCACGCAGGCGACCAACTACACGGCTGAGGAGGCAAAGAGCAAGGGGCTCGTGGACCTGGTCGCGCCCAGCGAGACGGCCCTTCTGCAGCAGTTGAACGGATTCCACGTCCAGGGGCCGAAGGCCCAGGTCCTCGACACGTCGGGCCTGGCGCTCGAACACCACGATCTGCCCTTCTCCTACCAGCTGCTCGACATCCTGGTCAACCCCAACGTCTCCTACCTGCTGCTGCTGGTCGGCGTGGTCGGGATCATGGTCGAGTTCTTCAGCCCGGGCCTCATCCTCCCCGGCGGGTTCGGCGCGATCGCGCTGGTGCTGAGCTTCTACGCAAACGCCCAGCTGCCGGTGACACCGGCGGGGATCACGCTCCTCGTCCTGGGCTTCGCCCTGATCGTGGCCGAGGTCCACCTGCCGACCCACGGTCTGCTCGGCGTGGGGGGCATTGCCTCGCTTGCGGTCTCGGGCCTCCTTCTCTACAACACGTCCAACTCGGCGTTCGAGGTCTCGCCGGTGGTGGTGGTGGCCGTCGCCGCGGTCCTCGGTGGCGGAATGTTGTTCGTGGTGAGGCGAGCGGTCGCCGCCCGGCACCTGCCGAAGCGAGCCGGCTGGGAAGAGCTGGTCGGCTCCGTGGCCGAAGTGCGCCAGCCGCTCGACCCGATCGGACAGGTGTACGTGCACGGAGCCCGGTGGCGGGCTGTCGCGAGCGCGGCCGGCACTGCCGGGCGAGTCATCGCCCCCGGCAGTAGAGTCAGGGTGGAATCGGTGAACGGCCTGACGCTGAGCGTGACCCCGCTCGAGCCGGGCACCGGCGGAGAAGACGGTGATGAGAACGAAGGAGGGATCTAGATGGGCGTAGCGATTGCGGTGGTGGCAATCCTCCTCGTTCTGCTGGTGTTCCTCCTCTCGGCGGGGATCCGGATCCTCCGCGAGTACGAGCGCGGCGTCATCTTCCGCCTCGGCCGGCTTATCGGCCTGAAGGGCCCGGGCCTGATCATCCTGATCCCGATCGTCGACCAGATGGTGCGGGTCGACCTGCGGACGATCACCCTGAACGTCCCGCCGCAGGAGGTCATCACCAAGGACAACGTGACCGTGCGCGTAAACGCGGTCGCCTACTTCCGCGTGATCGACCCGAACAAGGCGGTCACGGACGTCGAGAACTTCCTCCTCGCGACCACCAGATCGCGCAGACGACGCTGCGCTCGGTGCTGGGCAAGGCGGAGCTCGACTCGCTGCTCTCCGAGCGCGACCGGCTGAACGCAGAGCTCCAGCAGATCATCGACGAGCAGACCGAGCCGTGGGGAGTCAAGGTCACCTCGGTCGAGGTCAAGGACGTCGAGCTGCCGCAGGAGATGCAGCGCGCGATCGCGCGCCAGGCCGAGGCCGAACGCGAGCGGCGCGCGAAGGTCATCGCCGCCGACGGCGAGTTCCAGGCGGCCCAGAAGCTCTCGGAGGCCGCCGAGATCATCGGGCGCCACCCCGCCACGCTCCAGCTTCGCTACCTGCAGACGCTCCTCGACCTCGGCGTCACGCAGAACTCGACGATCGTCTTCCCGCTTCCGATCGACATGCTCAGCGCTTTCATGCCGAAGCCCGGCCCGCCCGGCCAGGGCGGCCTGGGCAGCGGACCACCGACCTGAGCTCTCCGGAGATACGCATCGACCAGCTCACCGGCCTCCGGGTCGTGCTGGCGCCTGGGCGCGCGGAACGCCCCGACGCATTCGTGCCTCGGGTGCCCGAGTCAACCGCGGAGGCAGCGGCACGCTGCCCGTTTTGCGAGGGCCGCGAGGACCGGACGCCACCCGAGGTGTGGGCCAACCGCCCCGGTGGTGGCGATCCCGACACGCCGGGCTGGTTGACCCGCTCGGTCCCCAACCTCTACCCGGTCATCGGCGCGGACCAGGCAGGGGAGTCCGGAACCGAGACCGGCCTGGCCAGCGAGGCTGACCCGCTGCGCGACTCGCGCCGGACCGGCGAGATCGACCTGTTTGGATCGCAGCCCGCAACCGGCGCCCACGAGGTCATCGTGAGCTCTCCGCGGCACGTCACCTCGCTCGGTGGGCTCGATGCGGCTCAGTTCGCGACGGCCGTGGAGGGCTGGCGTGAGCGGATGCGGGCGCACGCCGAGCGATCCGCATACGTTCACCTGATCGTCAACGAGGGACCGGAGGCCGGCGCCTCGCTCGAGCACGCGCACGCGCAGCTCTACGCGCTCGATTTCGTGCCGGCGGAGATCGCCCGCGAGCGTGAACGCGCCGGGGCGTACAACCTGCGGACGATGGGCGGAGCGCTCCTGGGCGACGTCGCCGTTGCAGAGGTACGCAAGCGGGAGCGGCTGGTCGCCATCGACGACGACGCGATGCTGGTCTGCCCATGGGCCTCCCGTTCGCCCTTCGAGGTCCGCGTCATCCCGCGGACGCCTGCGGCTTCTTTCGAGAACGACGGCGACGCCGGGACCGGGATGCTCCGCGAGGCGCTCGCCCGTCTCGCGGCGGTCTTCGGAGACGTGCCGCAGCTGAACCTCTTCGTCCGCACCGCGCCGCGGGGCATCGAGGAGTTCTGCTGGCACATCGACGTCGTTCCCCGTCTGACGATCCGCGCCGGCTTCGAGCTCGGCACCGGCGTCGAGGTGAACGTGTACCCGCCGGAGAAGGCCGCGGCGGACCTCCGCGAGGCCGGCTGAGGCGCTCGTTGGGGGGTCTGACCCCCAGCCGGGTACGCTGCCGCGATGCCGAACCCGCCGACCGCCCGCCCGTTTCCGGCCTTCATCGCCGACGCCACGCAGGAGCCGACGCCGTACGGGCGCTGGGCCGAGAGCCTGGCGGAGGAGTTCGCCCGCGCCTGCTTGCCGTACGCCGGCGAGGCGGGGGTGGAGGTGGATGTGACCGACGTGCGGTGGTTCCCGGAGCGGATCTGGGGCGGCCGGGTCTACGTCCCGGCCAGCGCCAAGGCGGAGACGCCCGCCGGGGCGAACGTCGAGTACTACGGCCACGTCTCGTTCGTCCGCCCGAAGGACGGGAACGCAACCGACCTCCAGGCGAAGGCGGACTTCACCGACGTGACCGCCGACGACAACCCGGACTGGAAGATCGACCTCAACGACGACGTGATTGGGACCTGGCGCGCCGAGGCCGAGCGCGGTGGAGATGTCACGCTGATCTGGGGCCTGCCGCTGCTCCGCGGCGCCGTTGCGGCCACGGCCGAGGTGGGCGACGTCCTCGTCGATCAGTCCCCGGTCGTCGAGGGGCGCTTCACGCTCGTCGCCGCGGACAACCTCCGCGGCTTCGGCGATCCGCTCTACCTGGACATTCGCCTCTGGGACCGCGAGCTTCGCCAGCTCGCTGCCGAGAGCCTCTACGTCGAAGACGAACCCGAGCCCGCCGAGCAGCCCGACTAGGGGGCGCCGCCGCCCAGGTTCGTCACCTGGAGCTTGGGGTCGCTGGCGATCTGGTTTTCGCAGAAGCGATCGCGGACCCAGTGCTTCTTCGAGAACAGCCGGGTCTGGTCGTCGTAATGAGCTGAGTCCGGGTTGTCGGACTGGGAGTAGGTGAGGATCGTGGAGACCTTCGGGCAGCGACCGACGAGGCTCGCGGCCATCACGAAGCTCGATCCGTGCGGCACGTCGGGATATCCCTTGCCCGCGACGAATGGCGCGTTGATCGCGTTGAAGACTCCGTACGGATCGCCGGGCCCGCCGTGGATCGGTATGCGCTTCCCGTTTCGAACCACGTACTGGTACTTGCCGAGCTTCGCGTCGAGCGGGATGTTCGAGGACCGCAGGTCCGTCACGGCGTCCGCCAGCGACTGCTCCACCACGGGGTTCGCGTGTTGAGGCCGTTCGGGGTGTCGACCGGGTCGTCGACGTCGAACTGGGTGGAGTAGATCCCCGGCGTCCCGACCACCGGCACCGCCCCGAGCAGGTGGGGGCGAAGCGGCGGAACAGCAGGCCGCCGCGGCGAGTCGAGGTTGTCGTGGAGGTCCCACTTCGCCAGCACCGGGCACGCGGCGCTCACGTCCACCGGCCCGCTCGATCCGGTCATCACGGGTTCGCCTCGCAGTAGCCGACGAGCTGGTCACGCCACAGCTCGCCCGAGTAGACGCGGTCGTTGAAGACCATGCGCTGCAGGTCGGCCAGGCTGAAGCGCTTGCCCTGCAGGCCGTCGGTGCCCGCCAAGCGCTCGCGCACCATGGTCAGCCCGAGGCGCGTGCGCAGGCGTCCGCGGGGTCCGCTCGTCGCCGATGATGCGCGCGAAGCCCTCGAGGGGTGGGCGGGGTTCGATAGCCAGTAGCTGTCGTTTGAGTTCGTGACGTAGTCGTTGCGGAAGAGGTGCGGCAGGTGCGACGGGCCGAAGATGCCGGGCTCGATCGCGTCAGGGTCCGAGCCCCACTCGCATGCCGAGCGCGAGCCGTCGAGCACCGGCAGGCCGAGCGCCTGGAAGGTCGCGTCGCCCACCGCCGTGTTGCAGCTCTGCGCCTGGGCGTTCGTGACGTGCGGGACCACCGAGATGTCGGCGTAGAGCGCGCGCCCCTTCGAGTCCGAGGCCAGCGTGTTCACCCACGGGATCCCCTGGTCGCGCTTGAGGATCCTCAGGAGCTGCGGCGTCGACTGTGCGCGGTCGACGTCGAAGAAGTGGTTGAGGTAGCGGAAGTTGTCGGCGTTGGCGTCGCGCATCGCGAAGGCCGAGGCCGGCGTCCAGGGCAGGGGGATGCCGACCAGGCTCGAGATCATCGGGCCCTGAAGCGTCGAGTAGAAGGTGTGGGTCCGCTTCTCGAGCCCGGACGGCGTCTTCACCTTCACCGCGACGGTCTCGCTGCTTCATCTGCTTCGGCTGACCGTCGTAGAGGTAGGTGGTCGGCGAGCCCGGCACCAGGGTCAGTTGGTAGGGCGTGAACCGAAACGCCGTCGAGACCGTGTGGCTCCACGCCAGGTGGCGCGTGTGGCCGATCAGCACGACCGGCACGCCGAGCAGGCTCGCGCCCGAGACGTTGACCTTCCCCGGGATCGTCAGCTGGGACTCGAAGAAGCGCTCCGACCCGTCCCAGGGGAAGTGCGGGTTGCCGAGCATCATCCCGTGGCCGGTCTTCGTGCCCTTCGGTCCCGAGCGCGACGGCGTTGGAGCCGATGTCGAGGTGCAGGCGCCGGCCGAGCTCGTCGAGCCTGCTCGGGCGAGAGGCTCGGCGGCGGGCCGGCCGGCGCCGCTCGAGCGCCGGCGTCGGCGGCGCGGCCTGGGAGATCCCGTCGATCGCGACGCCCTGGCTCGCGAGCAGCCCGAGCTGGTAGAAGCGGCGGAAGACCTCCTTGGTCGTGATCGGGTGCACCCAGGTCGGCTCCGCGGCACCGCGAGTCCGGGAGGTTCGCGACCCCGGTCTTGGCCAGGTAGCGGTTGTAACCGGCCGCATAGCCGCGCGCGGCCTGGATGATCTGGGGCTTCGGCCCCCGCGGCGGCTTTCAGCTTCAGGAGCTTCTCGATCGTGCGGTCGTCGATGACCTTCTGGAAGAAGAAGTCGGAGTCGAGGTTGTTGAAGGTGAACCCGTTCCCCTGGAACGTCCAGCTGCCGTCGGGACCGAAGTAGCGCGAGCGCTGGGCATCGACCGTCACGTAGGAGTCGGCGATCGTGCAGATGTCCTGGCTCGCGCAGCGCGTAGCCGTAGCCGAAGCCCAGATCCCCCCAGCTGTCGGCGAGGATCCGCGGGATCCCCTCGTCCGTGGTGCGGATCGTCGCCCGGTAGTGGTGCGTCAGCCGAGGCCGCCGCAGGTAAGGCGGCGATGCCCGCCGCAACCGCCAACACCACCCCGAGCCGTCTGCGCGCCCCCATCGGCTGCGAGTCTAGTTCCGATCGGCGGGCCCGCGCGCCGCTTTAGTCCACGAGCAGCGTGATCAGCTCGAACGGCCGGTAGGGCACGATCAGGGCGCCGTCCTCGACGGCGACTTCGGACTCGCCGAGCGTCTCCTCGAGAGCGTTCGCATAGCGAGCGGACTCGAAGGGCAGCTCGAGCCGAAGCCGGGAGGTGCCGCTTGCGCCGTGTGGCTCGTAGAGGCGCAGGACCAGCGCGTCGGCGTCCTCGGCGCGCTTGATCGTGTCGAGGATCAGCTCTCCGGACTCGACGGCCGCGAACGCCCGGCCCGAGCCGGATCCGGAGGCCACCCGGCGAAGCGGCTGGTTGAAGAGCCGCGCCTCGCCGGCAATGCCCGCCTGCTGCCAGCTCCCCGCGTGGGGGACGAGCGGCATAGGCGAGCTCGTGCTCGCCCTGGTCGGCCTCGGGATCGGGATCGGTCGGGGCGCGCAGCAGGCTCAACCGCAGCTCGGCGCCGCGGGCCGAGTAGCCGTAGGTGCTGTCGGTGAGAACCGCCAGGCCAAAGCCGGTCTCGCTGACGTCCGCGAACCGATGCCCTGGAACCTCGAAGCGGGCCTGCTCATAGCTCGTGCTCGCGCTCGTCGAGCGCTCGTGGACGCCAAAGGCCGTCTCGTAGGTCGCGCTGGTCGTGTGGACCGCCGCCGGGAACGCCACCTTGAGAATGCGGTGGCGCTCCCTCCAGACGAGCCTCGTCCGGAATTCCAGCCGGCGCGAGTGAGCGTCGAGCCGCACGATCTGCCTCGCCGAGCTTCCGCTCCGATCGCGTGGTCGAAGGCGATCTCGGCGCGCAGCGGGCCCTCGCTGACGACCTCGAACGAGCTTGCCCCTTCGCACTCCCGGCGGGTCTCCTGGTGGTAGGGCTCGAGCTCCCAAGCGTCGTAGGAAGTCGGGCGGTCCTCGTAGAGCTCGAAGACGTTTCCAGGTCCCCCGAGCGCCTCCCGGCCGCTGGCAGCCTCGATGAGGCTGACGACGCGACCACCCTCGTCCAGGCTCGCGGTCAGGGCCTGGTTTTCGAGCACGATCAGCCCGCCCCTCGCGCCGCACGCCCACCGAGTCGGTTGCCTGGACGACGGCGCCGAAGCCATGGGCGGGAGCTTCGACAAGCACGTGGTCCGAGCCTTCGGCGCTCGCAACCTCCCGGCGTGCGAACGGCGTGAGGTTCGCGAACGAGCCCTCGGCCGGGCCCAGGGCCGTGAGGGACTCGTCGCGAATCGCGCCCGCCGCGGCGATCAACTCGGCATGGAGCCGCTCGGCGTCGCGGTGGACCTCGGCGATCGAGGTCCCGGGCAGGACGTCGTGGAACTGCAGCAGCAGAAGGGTCCGCCAGAGCTCCTCGAGCCGCTCGCGTGGATACTCGAGCTCCGTGACGCGGGAGGCGAGCGCCGCCGCCGCCTCCGCCTCCCCCAGCGCCTCCTCGCCTCTGCGGTTGCCCTGCTTCGTGCGCAGCTGGCTCGTGTAGGCGCCGCGGTGGAACTCGAGGTAGAGCTCGCCGGCGATTCTCCCCAGGCGCTCCCGCGTCCTCATCCAGCTTCTCGAAGAACTCCTGACTGGACCCAAGCTCCACTCGCGGCATCCCGCGCAGGTCGGCGAGCCGCGTGGCCGTCTCGACCATCCCCGGGTCCGGCCCGCCACCGCCGTCGCCGTACCCGAACATCATCAGGCTGATCTCGCTGCGGTCGGAGTCGCGAAAGCGCGCGACGCTTTCGCGGATCTGGCGGACCTTCATCTCGGCGTTGCAGGTGTTCGAGGGCGGCATGTGCGCGAGAACCGTGGTGCCGTCGATCCCCTCCCAGACGAAGCTGTGATGAGGGACTTCGGTGAACTGGTTCCAGCTCAGCTTCTGGCTGAGCCAGCGGTCGATGCCGACCGCGCGGAGGATCTGGGGCAGCGCGCCCGTGTGCCCGAAGTTGTCCGGCCCCCAGTGCTCGCGGCAGCGCACCCCGAGCTCGCGCTCGAACCACCGCTGCCCGTAGAGGTACTGGCGCACCAGCGATTCGCCCGAGGGCATGTTGCAGTCGGGCTCCACCCACGAGCCGCCGACAACCGACCAACGTCCCTCGGCGACGAGCTCGCGCACCCGCTCGAAGAGCTCGGGGGCGTCCTGCTTCAGCCACGCGTAGTGCTGCGCCGCCGGCGCGGAGAAGCGGTGCTCGGGATAGCGGTCCAGCAGGGCGAGCTGGTTGGCGACCGAGCGGACGAACTTCCGCCTCGTCTCCGCAAACGGCCATAGCCAACCCGTGTCGAGATGGGTGTGACCGACGGCGAACACCCGATGGTTGCGCTCCGGCCCCGTCTCGGCCAGCGGCTCGCGGAGGATCTCGCCGGCACCTCCCCAGCCGGACCGGTCGCCGGACTCCCACTCGTTGCAGAAGCGCTCGAGCGCCGCGAAGACCACACCCGCCTGGTGCGGATCGAGGCCGCGGTCGTGCTCCGCCTCCAGCTGTCGCAGCACCTCGAAGTCCCAGTGAAGCTCCCAGGCCTCGGGATCGAAGACGGCGAGCGACACCTCGCGCAGCCTGGCGGGGCCGCCATGGAAGACGGGATCGCCCGGCGACTCGACCCAGGCCGACCCCAGGCGCCTTCCCTCGATCTCAGCCGGGTCCAGCCCCTCGATTGCGGGCAGGGGCATCCCGGTCCACGGGTTGCACGCCATCTCGACCTGGACCTCGAAACGCTCGCCCGCGGTGGCGGCGTCGCTCAGGGGCGCCGCCTTGCGGGCGGCGCGGCCGCCGGCGTTCAGCCCCTGCGCCGGAAGGCCGTCGCGCCAGAGCGTGGCCTCGCAGCCGCTGTCCCAGATCAGGTGGACCGGCCGGCCGTCCCATTCCTCGTTGGCGATCAGCTCGACCCGGAACCAGTACGTCGCCCAGAGCGGCCCGAATTCCTCGCCGAGGCGCGCTTCCCGATACCTCAGCCCACGCGCCGCGGCCCATCCACCGCGCCCGGTCTGCTCGCTGACCTCGATCCGCGCCGCCGCCGTCCGCGCGGGGTGAACGAGTGAGCGCAGCCGGCTTGCGGTCTGATCGAAGCGGCGCCGGCTCTGGTCCGCGTGGAGCACGGCGCCTATCCAACTACACGTTGGTGATCAGACCGGCTGAGCGAGCTCGGCGGGTGTCCGCGCCGGCGCTGAGCTGAACTTGAGCGCGCCGTCCTCGAACGAGGCCCGGCGCAGCGAGAGCTTGTCGTACGCATAGTTCTGGCGCAGTCGCCACGGCGCCTTCGAGCCCTGGCTCGGAAAGATGTCGAGCGCCCGGAGGATGTATCCCGAGGTCAGGTCGAGCACGGGCACCGGCTTGACGGTCGGGTCGTCGTTGTGCGCGACGACCGCGTCGTAGTCATGCTCGTCCATGTAGGTGAGCAGCCGGCTGAGGTAATCCAGCGTGACGTCGATCTTGAGCGTCCACGACGCGTTGGTGTAGCCGAGTGCCAGCACCATGTTCGGCACGCCGCTCAGCATCATCGCTCGGTAGGCCATCGTCGCGGAGACGTCGACCGGCTCCCCGTTCACCTCGAGGGTGACGCCGCCGAGCGGGATCAGCTCGAGACCGGTGGCGGTCACGACGATGTCCGCCTCCAGCTCTTCTCCCGAGGCGAGCCTGACCGACGTGGGCGTGAAGGTCTCGATCGTGTCGGTGGCGATCGATGCGGTGCCCGCGTGGAGAGCCTTGAAGAGGTCGCCGTCGGGTGCGACGCACAGGCGCTGCTCCCAAGGGTTGTAGCGCGGCGAGAAGTGCTTGTCGACGTCGTAGCCCTCGGGAAGCGCAGCGGTCACGATCCGGCGATAGAGGCGCTTCGCAAGCTCGGGCCACCGGCGGCTCACCACGAAGCTCAGCATCGCGCGCGACCAGTTGAGCCACCGCATCACGGCGTATGCGGCTCGCGAGGGAAGGACTCTTCCGAGCTTTGCTGCCAGGCCGGAGCGGCCCGGGAGGGGGATGATGTAGCTGGGCGAGCGCTGGAGCATCGTCACGTGTTGCGCCTCTCCCGCCATCGCCGGCACCAGGGTCACGGCGGTGGCGCCGCTGCCGATGACCACCACGCGCTTGCCCTTGTAGTCCAGGTCCTCGGGCCAGAACTGCGGACGCACGATCTCGCCGCGGAAGTTCTCGATTCCGGGCAGGTCGGCGACGTAGCCGCGGTCGTAGCGGTAATAGCCCGTGCAGCCGAGGAGGAATTTCGCGGTGAGCTGAGTCGTCTCGCCCTCGCACTCGACGTCCAGCGTCCACCGTGCCTCGGCCGAGGACCACGCCGCGTGGATGACCCGGTGGCCGTAGCGAATCCGCTCGTCGACCCGGTACTCGCGCGCCATGTTCTGGATGTAGGCGAGGATCGACGTGCCGTCCGCGAACACCTGGGGGTCCTCCCAGGGCGAAAACGAGAAGCCGAGCGTGAACATGTCGGAGTCCGAGCGGATTCCGGGGTAGCGGAAGAGGTCCCAGGTGCCGCCCATCGCCTCGCGTGCCTCGAGAATTGCGAACGAGCGCTCGGGGTGCTCGCGGCGCAGGTGGCACCCCGCGCCGACGCCGGACAGGCCCGCGCCCACGATCAGGACATCGAAGTCGGAACGAGGGCCCTCAGGTCCGAAAGCGGCGCTTGAGCCCGCCGCAGGCGGCTGCAAGGTCTGCTCGTTGTCCATCGCGGCCACACGCTATCCGAGCGACCGTGTGGCAAGTGTGACGTGGTCACGCTGCTTCAGGCCCGCCAAGCCTCCCAGTAGGCGCCGAGCCGACGTTCGAACGCCCTGGGCTTCTCCGCGTAGAGACGCCGGCCGGGCGGGAGCGCCTCGGCGACGAGTTGATCCTGGCGGCGCCGGATGAGAGCAGCGAGCGCTCTTGCCTCGGGTGCCGCCAGGCCGAGCTCGCCCTCCTCCACCGCGGTCGCGAGAACGGTCAGGTCGTGGTGATCGCCGAGCAGGTTCGAGAGGTCGTGAGCCTGTTCGGCGAGCCCTGAGAACAGCTGCGGCCAAGCCTCCTCGAACAGCCGCAGGTAGTACCAGAGGTCCTTGACCCGCTTTCGCAAGTCGTGGACCCGTTCCGGAGTTGCCTCGGATTCCACCTCCGACAGCGCGTCCCGGCCTCGCTCGTAGGCACGCTCGACTCCCGGCGCAAGCAGCGCCCAGCCCTGCTCGTGGAGCTCCCAGGCCTCCACGTCGTCCTGCCCACGCTCGATCAACTCGAGCGCCTGGGACGCCTCATGCTCGGGTGGATCGCCGCGCGCCGGAGCCTCGGCCACCGCCAGCGCGCTCATGATCGCCCGGGCCTGCACCTTGCCAAGCGTGGTTCCGAAGTGCTCGCGAAGCTTCTCGAGCGTCTCGATGCTGACCGCGGCGTCGCGCACGTCCGACAGCGCCAGGCCCGCGTCGCGAAGCAGCTCGTTGTCTCGCCGGTAGCCCTTCCTGCCGAGCTCCTCGCGCACCAGGCGGATCGCCGACCGGGCCTTCTTCAGGTCCTTGCGAGCCGTGTGCACGGCTTCCTCCGGCTCCTCCTTCAGCTCGCGCGCGAGCTGAGCTCGAGCGTGCTCGAGTCGCTCGAGCACGATCCGGCGTACGCCCGCGCCGGCGCCCTCGTCCTTCTCGAAGCGGTAGCTCATCATCCCGTCTCCGGCTTGCCGTCGACGGCCAGGCTGGCATTGGAAAAGCGCCCGTCCTCGGTGACCTCGGCCCCGAACCAGTCCGGCGGCCGGAAGTCGTCGCCGCGCTCCCGCGAGTCGAACTCGACCTCGACGATGTTGAGTCCCGCGAGTGCTCCGCCGAAGACGTCGGCCTCGAAGCAGAGGCCGCCGCCAAGGCTGCCGAAGTAGCGGCGCTTCTCGACGCGCCGACTCTCGGTCAGCGGCCAGAGCGAGTCGAACGTGGACTCGGGGATCTCCAGCTCGGCCTCGAACCGGCTCTCTCCCGAGCCCCGCTTTACGGTGAGAAACGTGTCGTCGCCGAGCTTGCGGACCCTGACCTGGGCGCCCTCGGGATCGATGGCGACGTAGCCCTGCTCGACCCGCTCGGATCGCTCGGCTCGATCCTGCACCACCGTGGGGTCGACCAGGAAGCGCCGCTCGATCTCGGTTGGCATGGAACGGACGATAATCGGCCGTCGATGCTGGTTGCCATAGCCATGGTCCTGGGCCTTCTCGCCGCCGGCGACCCCGGCAGCGCCACTGCGGCCGCCAGTGCCGGAAGACCGAAGGTGTCCCGCCCGGCGATCCGCGATGACCGCATCCACCTCGGCCGCCAGCGCAAACGTGAGATGGCCGCGTACTCCAAGCGCCACTACGGCGAGCGGCGCTGGCATTTGAAGCGCCCGAAGGTCATCGTTCTTCACTACACGGCGGGGCCGACCTGGCAGGCGGCGCGCTCGACGTTTGCTCCTGACGTCCCAAACGAGGGTGAGCTACCGGGGGTATGCAGCCATTACGTCGTCGCTCAGGACGGCGGCATCCACCTGATCGTCAAGCCCACGATCCGCTGCCGGCACACGATCGGCCTCAACTACACGGCGATCGGCGTCGAGATGGTGGCCGAGCAGGACGGCAGCTCACACCACACGGACGAGGACATCCTGCACCGTCGCCCGCAGATCCGCCACGCGGTGCACCTGGTGGCATTCCTCCAGCAGCGCTACGCGATCAAGACCAGGAACGTGATCGGCCACGCGATGGCCAACGACAGCCGCTACTTCAGGGACCTCGAGGGGTGGCGAAACGACCACACCGACTGGCAGCGTCAGGACGTCAGGACGTTCCGGAAGCTGCTGAGGCGGCGTACTCGTCGCGGAGCCGGCTGAGAGCTCGGCGGAGGATCCTGGAAACCTGCATCTGAGAACAGCCGAGGCGCCGGCCGATCTCCGACTGCGAGAGCTCCTCCACCAGCCGCAGGCGAAGAGCTTCCCGCTCCTCGTCGGACAGCACGTGCAGCAGCGCGGTGACCGTGTTCCAGTCCTCGACCTGCTCGTAGCCGGGCTCGACCTCGCCGAGCCTTGACCCCAAGCTCTCCGGGTCATCCAAGCCGGAATTCACCGGCATGTCGAGGGAGCGAATGCCGCGCACCGAGGTCGAGGCCTCGATTGACTCGAGCACCTCGTCGTCCTCGAGGCCGACGGCGCGGGCAAGCTCACCTACGCTTGGGGGGCGGCCGAGCTCGGCCTCCAGCCCCTCCATGGAGGCCTCGATTCGCATCGAGCGCTCCTGAAGCCCACGCGGCAGCCTGATGGTCTTCGCGCGGTCTCGAAAGTGCCGGCGCAGCTCGCCGAGGATCGTCGGCGCGGCGAAGGCCACGAACGGCCTGCCCTTCTCGGGGTCGAACCGGTCGACGGCGTTCACCAGCCCGACGCAGGCGACCTGGAAGAGGTCGTCGTTCGCCTCGCCCTTGCCTTGGTAGCGCGCCGCCATGGCGCGCGCGAACTTCAGATACCGCCGGACGATCTCGTCGCGGAGCTCCGCGTCGCGGGTCGTCGAGAAGCGGCGTAGGAGCTCCTCGTCTGTCGCAGCTCGCGTCGCGAGCTGGCTTTCGAAATGGCTATCGACGTCGGCGACCGGAGACCTCCTGGTTAGGGTGGTCCCATAGGCGCCCTGCGACCAAGCGCGTGACCTGTTTCGACTCGGCTCGATCCGCGTTGCGTGAATCGAGGAGGCCAATTCTAGAGCCAAACGCGGACTCGCGGGCGCTGCTCGTAAGCGAACGCGAGAGGCGCGCGATCGGGCGTACGTCAGTCCGGGAGCAGTGGAACGGTGATCCCGGGAGTGCGGCCCAGGAGCGTCGCCCTGGTCAGTGCCGCGAGCCCGTAGCGCTCGCGAATCTCGTCGACAGCGGCGTCGAGCGCCGCTGAGCGCGAGCGCCGAAACGGCAGTACGAGCTGGACCGCGGCGTCGTCGGAGAGGTTGGAAACCGCAACGCCGATCAGCGTGATCCCGCGCCGGCGGATCAGCGGGGTCGCCTCGGCCAGGAGCTCCCTCGCGGTGGCGAGGATGCGCTGGGTGTGAGCGGTTGCCTCGGCGATCGTCCGCGAGCGCGTCGCGCGAGAGAAATCGGAGAAGCGAAGCCGCAGCGTGACCGTCCGGCAGACGCGGCCGGCTGCGCGAAGCCGGCGCGCGACGCGATCCACCAGCGCGATCAGCGAGGCCTCCACATCCTGCAGCGACCTCGGCCTGCGCCCCAGGGCATGCTGCGCGCCGATCGAGCGCCGCCGCGCTCGCCTGCGGACCCGCCGCGGGTCTCTGTTGTGGGCGAGGGCGTTCAGGTGGCGGCCGGTGGCGCGCCCGAGGATCGAGATCAGCTCCGCCTCGTCGAGGCGAGCGACGTCCCTGACGGTGACGAGGCCGCGATCGTGGAGCTTGGCGGCCGTCACCTGCCCCACTCCCCACAGCCGCTCGACCGGCAGCGAGTGAAGGAAACCGAGCTCCGCCCCGGGCGGGACGAGCAGGAGGCCGTCCGGCTTGCCGACTCCGCTTGCGACCTTCGCAAGGAACTTCGTCGAGGCAACCCCGACCGTGATCGGCAGCCCGACACGGTCGCGCACGTCACGGCGTAGCTGCTTGGCGATCTCGACCGGCGTCCCGAAGATGTGCTCGAGGCCCCGCACGTCGAGAAAGGCCTCGTCGATCGAAAGCCCCTCGACCAGCGGCGTTGTGTCAGCGAAGACGTCGAACACCGCCTTGCTCGCCTCCGAGTAGGCGGACATCCGCGGCGCTACCACCACCGCGTCCGGACAGAGCCGCAGCGCCTGCCGGCCGCCCATCGCCGTCCGGACACCCCGGCGCTTGGCCTCGTAGCTCGCCGCCAGGACCACCCCGCCCCCGACGATGACCGGCCGCCCGCGAAGCCGCCGGTCGTCCCGCTGCTCGACGGACGCGTAGAAGGCGTCGAGGTCGGCGTGGAGGATCGTCGCCTGGCCTGACACGAACGCATGTTCGCATCTCGTCCGGCGGCTGGCACCCGGCCGCTGCGCAGAAACGCCGCAACCCGGCCCTAAACTCAGCTGCGGCCCCGATAGCTCAGCTGGATAGAGCGACTCCCTCCTAAGGACGGCCAGGGAAGGCGCGTTTATCCCTTAAACAAGGGGTAAACAGCTTGTTTATCCCCGCTTTCGCACCGATCTTCTTGGCCGCTTTTTCCGGTTTTCTGCCCGCGTTTGGGCAGTGGAGCCTGGTTTCTGCCCAAACGTTCGGCCAGACGTCGGGCCGTCGTAGCGGATGAGAGGCAACCCCCGATATCTGGATGGCAGGCGCTGAAACGGCTTTCGATGCCGCACTGCTCAAGCAAAGCCCGAAGCGGCCGATACGTTGTGGAGAGGCAGGTTCCAACGGAGCACCGTTGCGAGCTCGGATCTCTGGACATGGAAGCGCCGGGTAACCACACGGAGCAGGGGCCAGGCACTGGCGGGCCAGGTTCATCCCCGTACGCGCCCAGGGAGGGTCGGATCGCACGCAGTTGGCGGCTGACCGAAGACGCCTGGGCCTTGGTCAAGCGCGATCGAACGCTCGTGATCCTCGCGCTCTGGAGCGCCGTGTTCGGGATCGGCATCGCAGGGCTCATCCTCTACCTCGGCGGCTACTTCAGGAGTCCGTCCCATACGAGCGGCCACCTCGCCCTTGTGGCGGCGATCGGCGCCTACCCGGCCACGTTCACTTCGGTGTTTTTCAACGTGGCGCTGGTAAGCGCCGCTCGCGAGGCGATGGATGGCGGACACTTCACAACCGGACAGGCGTTGGCCGCTGCCCGCTCGCGCCTCGGCCGGATTGCGACCTGGTCGCTGCTTGCAGCTGGAGTCGGCGTCCTGCTCGAGCAGCTTGCCAGCCGCTTGCCTTGGGGCGGGAGGATTGCCGCTTGGCTCTTTGGAGCTGCGTGGGCACTGGCAACGATTTTTGTGGTCCCGGTCCTTGTCGTGGAAGACCGGGAAGCGATGCCCGCCGTGCGCCGATCGGCATCACTGATCAAGGAGCGATGGGGTGAGGGCCTTTCGGGCACGCTGACCATCAGCGCTTGGCTCTTCATCGTCGCGATTCCAGCCGGCATCTTGATCGGCGCCGGCGCCGCCGTCGCACAGTCGAGCCCGAGCGCAGGGACTGTTCTAATCGTGGCGGGCATCGCCGGCTTGATGCTCGTTTCGGCAATGGCTTCGGCCGTGCGCCAGATCTTTGCGCTGGCGCTGTATCGCTTCGCTGCCGAGGGCACTGTGACGACCTTCAGCGAAGAGGACCTCCGCAAGCCGTTTCACTCAAAGCGCCGCGACGACTAGACGATCGACTCCGGTTGCAACGGGGCGCTAGGTGGCTCGAAACGGTTTTCGATACTGCTGCGCCGTTTTCGCTTGAGAGCCCTTGCGCAGCTGCCGATGGGGACATGCAGGCCGGATGAAACGTAGGACCACTTTCACACTCAACGCCACCGCGGCAGATCCTGCCGGTCGCGAAGGCGGCAGCCTCACCTGCCCGGATTGCGGACAGCCCTTTGAAGACCTAACGAGCTTCTTGGGGCACCGCGCGCCGGGTGCCGTCCCGCCCGGACGCAGCTCAACACCAGGAGGCATCGCCCCGCGCGGCGGCTACGGAAAGGTTTACCGACAAGAAAAGAACCGCGACGTTGGTGGCTTGATCCAGAGGCTGGAAGACCCGGAGCTCAATCGAGCCACCGTCCGAGCCGCGGCAATCTTTGCCCTTCGTGACATCGGGGACCCCGAGGCAGTGCCTACGGTCGCAAGATGTACTGGCGGTAGACCCGGCTGGCAGCGTTCGCCGCGCCGCGGCCCGCGCCTTGGGGTTCTTCGATGACGATCGGTCGCTTCCCGCACTACGCAAGGCGCTTGCGGACCCGGATCACAACGTCCGGATGTGGGCGCTACAGAGCATCGGCAAGCTCGGAGATCAGGGAGAGCTTTCCTCTGGTACTTGAGGCACTCCAGAGCCGCAGTAAGGGAGTCCGGATGTTCGCGGCGCTCTGCCTCGGGCAACTCAACGACCGGCGAGCAACGGGACCGCTATGCGGGCGTCTTCGAGACTCGCGAGGAAGCGTGCGGATGGCCGCGGCCCGATCGCTGGGGCGGCTCGGCGACGCTCGCGCGATTGAGCCCCTCCGGAATTCGCTGAGTTCCCCGAATCCATTTCGGCGCCGCGGATATCTAAAGCGGGCACTGGCCGAGATGGAGAACAAACCTAGGCCGGCACTGCCGGTGTGCGATCGTCGTGCGATCGGCGCCGCCCGACTCCAGCGGTCTTGAGCGGTCTCCAGCGGAGTTTGCGATCAGCTCCCAGGCCGGGATCAGCGTGATCACGACGGTTTTCGATGCCGTTAAAGAACGTCGCGCAGCGGACCGAAGAAGGTGGTAGTGGCGAATGCTGGCGAATCGTCCACGTCGGACCTGCTCAACGATGGCGAAATGCCGAGCGGCGAGACTCTGGAGGCTAAACAGCTAAAGGCAGGCCAGCGGATTGTCTGGTACCTGGGTGAACGCTCCTCAACCGGAAGGTGGGCGTATTGCGGGGTACTCGCGTTTGTAAGTCTCTCGCTGCTCGTCAATGCGCTCGACGAGCACCCAGACACGGCGCACTTCGTGGTCGCCGCAGGCTGTTGCGGCATCTCCGTGATAGCTCTGAGGGCAGCTCTGGGCGGAATTTACGCTTCGGCGAGCGTGGTAAAGATCCGGACGTTGTTTGCCACGCTGACGCTCAAGTGGCCGGAGATCGAGCGATTCGAGCTTGTATCCGTAAGGGCCGGGCAGACGGTGCGGGTGTATTTGCGGGACGGCCAGAGCCGAACATTTCAAGACCTTCGAGTCCGCTCGCCGAAGCGACGGGCCGAGGCCGGCCGGGCGGTCGAGGAATTGAATTCGTTGGCTGACCTCCACGGCTCGATGGAGCGGGTTGGCTGACTGTGGCCCGAGGCGGTTTTTGCTGCCAGCCTCGGGGGCCTAATGACATGGGTCGTCAGACGGGTTCGTCAGGGGTTGAGTCGTGTTTCGTAGCTACCCAGAGCCTTCGGAGGACGATCCAACAGGGCCTCTTCATCTTGTTCTGGGTCGTCTTCGCCGTGAGCTGGTCAGCAGGTGTCGACCCCACCCTGTCGGGAGTGGTCCTGATCGTGGTCGTCGCGGCTCAAATCGTCATCGGACTCCGCGCTCGCGACGAACGCTGACGAGCGCGTCTCTCCAGCCCCTGCTTCTCCCGCTGGAGGCCGGCTCCATGCGGAGCGACAACCTGCGCTGTGCGATCGTCTTGCGATCGGCGCCGCCCGACTCCAGCGGTCTTGAGCGGTCTCCAGCGGAGTTTGCGATCAGCCGCCGCCGCTGAGCCGCCGAGCCAGAAACCCGAGCAAATCAGCCGAATCTGGCACTGTCAGCGGAGGGGGAGGGATTCGAACCCTCGTCGGACCTAAATGGCCCGAAACGGTTTTTCGAGACTGATCTCCCGGTGTCGCTCGCAAGGCAATCTCCTTGAGACGCAACCGTGGATCCAAAATCCCACGCCACCTGGCTCAACCACTGCCCGCAGGGCCCCGAACTGGTTCCGACCCCGCCCTCTCACCATTAGTTCGATACCGGGGTCGGAACCAGTTCGGAGAAGAGAAAAGTCAGGGGTCAGAACCTATGAACAAGCAGTAAACGGATCAGGGAAGGACTGCGGGGAACAGGCAGGGAGGGGTTAACTAGAGGGAGAAGGGCTTAACGGGCAGCAAGTAGTCCGGGACAAAGGGAGGGTCGGTGCGCCTAAGAATCAGTGGCGCACGGGAAAACAGCCAGCGAGAAATCAGCGTCAGGCAAAGACGGCTTCGACGGACTCGCTCGGCTCTACGCAGAACTCCTCGATGACGACTTCCTTCAACGCCTCGCCGCTCTCCTCGCCGACCACCTCAACCACTCGCTGCCGAAACCACCGACCGAGCTCCTCGACGCTCACGCCGTCGCCCGCCTCCTCGGCTGCAACCGCGCCTTCGTCTACGAGCACCAGGTCGAGCTCGGCGCGGTCAAGCTCGGACGAGGGCCCAGGGCGAGGCTTCGCTTCGACTCCGGAGCGGGTCAAGGAGTTCATGGTCCGCCAGGGCGAGCCGCGGCCGAGCGTCGCGCGAGCCGAAGCGCCGGCCACCGCGGCGCAGACGCTCGACCCGCAGGGTCGAGCTCCTGCCGATCAAGGGCCCGCGGCCGTGAGGCGCTGCCGGCACTGCGGCGCAAGGCTCGACGGCAAGCGCTCCGACGCCGTCTACTGCGGCCCGCCATGTCGGGCTGAGGCCTCGCGCCAGCGCCGTCTCCGGCGAAGGCCAGGTCGTCGACGGCTACCGCGACCTCGACGCCTACTCGGGCCGTCAGAGACGCACAAACAATCGGGCGGGGGAGAGCTAGGGTGGGCCGGGTCCTCTTCATCGAGGAGAAGCGTCTCTCGATGCCCCGAAAGCCGACAGGCCAGGTCGATCGCCCCGCACGGGAAGCAGCCTTGCTGGGCGCTTCGCTTCCGCGCTTACGGCAAGCGCCGCTACGTGACGCTTGGAAGGCCCGGAGGACGGCTGGAACAGGGAGCGCGCCGAGGCCGAGCTTCGGCATGTCCTCGCCGACGTCGAGCGGGGGATCTGGCAACCGGCTGAGCCGTCGTGCCTGCGCCCGACGAGCCGAAGGCCTCGCCGACGTTTCATGAGTTCTCGAGCGAGTGGCTGGCCAACCGCGAGCCCGAGCTGCGCCCGAAGACGGTCGCGAGCTACCGCTGGCAGCTGACCCACCACCTGCTCCCGCTACTTCGGCCGCTGGCGATCGCCTCGATCGGGCCGGACACGGTCGATGCCTACAAGGCCGCGAAGCTCCGGGAGGGCAGACTGGGCGCGAACCAGATCAACAAGACGCTCGGGACGCTGGCGCGGATCCTCGAGGACGCCGCCGACTACGGGCTCATCGAAGGGCGCAATCCCGCCAGAGGGTCACGCCGCCGGGTGAGAGGAACGCGTCCCCGCCCGGCGGTTCCCGATCCGGAGCAGCTCCCGGCCCTGCTCGACGCGGCCGGGCGCTCGTTTCGCCCGATCCTGGCGACGCTCGTCGGTGCCGGCCTGCGAAACGGAGAGGCCTGCGCGCTCGAATGGCGCGACGTCAACCTCGCGAGCGGGACGATCAGCGTGAGGACCTCGAAGACCGACGCGGGCGTCCGGCTCGTCGACATGCCCCTGGCGCTCCGCGAGGAGCTCGGCACGCACAAGGCGCGCAGCGCTCGAGCGATGCCCACTGACCCCGTGTTCACCAACCGCCGTGGCGACCGCCAGACGGTGAGCAACGTCGAGCGCCGGCTCAAGACGGCCATCCGCCGTGCGAATGTCCGCCTCGCTGCCCTTGGCCTGGAGCCGATCAGCGCTTCGGTCACACCCCACTCGCTCAGGCACCTCTACGCCACCCTGCGGTTCGCGCTCCGCGACGACCTTCCCTATGTCGCGGAGCAGGGCGGATGGACCGACCCGGCGTTCGCGCTGAAGGTCTACGCGCGGGCCTCGCGCCGACGCGATCGCCTCACCGGCGAGGCGCTCCGGCAGTTCGATTTGGGCAGTGAATGGGCAGTAATGGGCAGAATCGAGCCCGAGGACCCATCTGGGCAGCTCCCGTCCCTGCCGCGCGACAGCTCGGAACCCGCACAACCGCGCCCTAAACTCACCCTCGGCCCCGATAGCTCAGCTGGATAGAGCGACTCCCTCCTAAGGAGTAGGCCGCAGGTTCGAATCCTGCTCGGGGCGTTACGAGGCTCAGTCGGGTTCAGTCGGTGGTAAGTTCGCTAGCGGGTTGAGGCGGAGGATCAGTTGGAAAGCCATCGCGCGCGTGGGGGCGCTGGTCGCGCTCCTGGCGCTGTGCCTCGCAATCGCGCCGGGCGCCGCTGCGGCGAAGCAGAAGACCGTCTGGCTCTGCCGCCCTGGCAAGGCGGACAACCCCTGCACCCCGAGCCTCGAGACCACCCGCCTCTCCAACGACGGGCAGATGCAGGAGGGCGTCTACACGCCGAAGACGGCGAAGCACCCCAGGATCGACTGCTTCTACATCTATCCCACGGTCTCCGACGACAAGTCGGATAACTCGGACCTCTCGATCGACCCCGAGGAGCGCTCGATCGCGCTCTACCAGGCCGCCCGCTACTCGCAGGAGTGCCGCGTCTTCGCGCCGATGTACCGGCAGGTGACGATCACGCGCCTGCTCCAGGGTCGCGACACATACACGCCGGAGATGCGCAGGATCGCCTACGAGAGTGCGCTCTCGGGATGGAAGCGCTATCTGCACAAGTACAACGACGGCCGCCCGTTCGTGCTGATCGGGCACTCCCAGGGGACGCTCGTGCTCCGCCAGCTGATCGCCGAGCAGATCGACTCGCACCCGAGGCTGCGCCGGCAGCTCGTCTCGGCGATCCTGCTCGGCGGCAACGTGCTCGTGAAGAAGGGCGAGCGGGCCGGCGGCGACTTCAAGCACATCAAGTCCTGCCGGACGAGGACGGATCTCCACTGCGTCATGGCGTGGTCGACGTTCAACGAGCCTGTGCCGTCGGACTCGCTCTTCGGGCGGACCACGGAGCCCGGGATGCGGTCCTGTGCGCGTATCCGGGGCCGACCGCGCTGAAGTCGATCATCCCCACGGAGCCGTTCGCGCCCGCCACGACGATCGGCGTAGGAGTTCAGTTGGTCGGCTTCCCCACGCGAACGCCTCGACGCCGTGGGCCGAGTACGACACCGCCTACGACGGAGCCTGCTCGAGCGCGGACGCGGCGCACGTGCTCCAGATAACCGACAACCCCGGAGCCCCCCACCTGCGCGCCGTTCCCGACGCCACCTGGGGGCTCCACCTAATCGACGCCAACATCGCGCTCGGCATCCTCACGGACATCGTCCGCAAGGAGATCCGGGCCTACTTCGGGCGCTAGGTTCGGATACCCCGGGCGCTCTACACGCCGCCGCGCAGGCGGGAGGCGAGGGCGCCGATCGCCACGAAGACCGGGTTTGGGAGGTCGTTCGGATTGACGATGACCTCAACGTCGGCGCTCGCCGGGGCGATCGCCCGGATGCGCTCGGCAAGCTCGTCCGCGCGGGACTCGGTCAGCGCGCCGACCAGCAGGTACTTCCAGCGGCGGTGGACATCGAAGCCCTCGTCGCGGAGCTTGCGGTCGAGCTCGATCATGTCGCCGATCGACTCGAGGTGGACGGCGACCTCCCAGTCGAACTCCCCGGACTCCTCCTCCTCGGCGATTTCAGCCGCGTCGCGCCGGGCGCGCTCGGCGGCCTCCTCGTCGGGAGTCGATGGCATCGGCGTCCCCGGGTCCTTCCAGTCCTCCTCGATGGGGTGCCAGCGCGTCAGGGCGACGGTTGCGTCGAGCTCGAGGTCAGCGAGGACCCCGCGGATCTGCGCCTCCGCGGCGCGCGCCGCAGTTTCGTTGCGCGCATAGGCGAACAGGTGATTGGCGTCGCTGGTGACGATCACCTGCCCGCCGAGGGTGTCGCGCGTCTCCTCGTCGAGATCCGCCGCCGCCAGGCGCTCTCCGAAGGTCAGCGCTTCGTCGCTCGCGATCTCGACCTCGACGCGCCACTCCTCCTGCTGATCCGCGCTGCTGTGCATGGGCGACCGAAGC
This sequence comes from uncultured Actinomycetes bacterium, assembly GCA_963740625.1. GTDB lineage: Bacteria > Actinomycetota > Thermoleophilia > Solirubrobacterales > 70-9 > JAWVFM01. The sequence continues at coordinate 75,692 of CAVUEV010000002.1, read as the reverse complement.
TATCAGGCACGGACTCGGGTCAGGGCAGCGAGGCTCCCGTTGGGGACGCGGGTCCGGGCAGACCGCCACAATGACGCGCTCCATGCGGTGTCGACCGGCCACAGCTCGCATGCTCGGCATCGTCGGCGCCGTGGCGCTTGCCGGCTGTGGCACGGACTCAAAGGGCCCGAGCTCGACGCAGACGACCGTCGCGGCAACGCCGCAGGCCCCCGCAGAGATCCCCAGGTCGTGGCGGCGTGAGATCGATACCAAGCACGGCTTCTCGGCGGGGGTGCCGCCGCACTGGCAGCTCGTCGGCAAGGGGAGGTCGGTCCTGTTTCGATCGCCGGACCGCCTGGTGGCGCTGTCGCTTGCCGTCGACCGGAACGAGGCCGCGTTCGGCACGCCACCCGTTCAGTTCGCGCGCCGCGCGCTTGCCTCGCTCTCGGGCTACCGGGGAAGCCTGATCGCGGGCCCGCCGCGCCCGATCGGCGCGACGCCGCTGGCCACCGCCGCGGTGCGCGCGCAGGGGGTGGCGAAGGGAACCGGAGTGCGCCAGAAGGTCGAGTTCGTGGTGCTCCGCCGCGACCACCTGGTGAACTTCACGGCCGTGATCGCGGCCAACGCTAAGCAGGCTCCGCGCGACGACATCGACGTCGCGCGCCGCATTCTGCGCTCGGTGCGCGACCACCCGCCCACCGTGGCGGGCGAGGCGGCTCAGCGATCCGGGCGATCCGGATAGAGCTCGTCGATCGTCACAAGTGCGCGGAACTCGCCGCCTGCCGCCGCGGCGATCGCCTCGCCGCCTCCGGCCAGCCGGTCCACGACGCAAACCGCGCCGATCACGTCGAGGCCCTCCTCGCGGGCGCGTTCGATCGCCGTGACGGTCGAGCCGCCGGTGGTCACGGTGTCTTCGACCACCAGGCACCTTGCCCCGGCATCCGCAGCGCCCTCTACCCAGCGCTGGAGCCCGTACTCCTTGCGTGAGGAGCGGACGAAGAAGCCGACGAGGCCGGCGCCAGCCCGCACGGCCAGCGCGGCGCAGGTTGGGGGGATCGCGGCCGTGGCCGGCCCACCGACGGCGTCGGCGCCCAGCTCGCGGGCATAGGCGGCGATCAGCTCGCCGGCGGCGCGAAACCCACGGGGGCGCATCATCGCCCGGCGGGCGTCGACGTAGTAGGACGCCTGCCGGCCCGACGAAAGCGTCACCTCGCCGATCACGAGCGCGTGCTCGCGAAGCTCGCCTACGAGGATCTCGTGCGCCTCGCCGAGATCGGGCGCCCCGGCCGTCAAGCGTCTAGTTGTAGGTGTAGATGGACTCCCCGATCTGGATCCACCTGTAGATGAAGATGGCGTCGGGGATCGGGTCGCGGACACAGCCGTGGCTGGCGTTGTAGGTCGGGACGCTCGCGTAGCCGTGCACCGCGTAGCCGTTGTGCCAGTAGCTCGAGTAGTACATCCCCTCCGCGTTGTAGCCCGGGTCCTGGCGGTAGAACTGGTAGTGGCCGGTGATCGTCGGCGTCGCCGGCGCTCCCGTTGAGACGTGGAAGGTGTACTGCGGCTTGCCGTCGTCGGCCAGCACCATGACCTGGCGTGAGATGTCGACCTCCACGTGTCGGCCCGCATCCGGGTATCTCAGCTTGAAGCCGCCCTTGCCCCTGGCCAGCGTGCGGAAGATTCCCGGTGTGGCGTTCGTGGTCCGCGACATGCCGTTCACCTTGCGGAACGCGAGCACGGCCCGCCCGACGCGGTCGTCGTAGCCGGAGGTGTGGCTTGTGTAGTAGCCCTGCTTGCGCAGGAGGTAGGTGAAGACCTTCACGTCGCTGCCGGAGTCGCCCGGGTTGAGGTTGGGGTAGTCGATCCGGACGGGCTTCGACACGCGGAACGCGTGCCCCTGGTTGGCGTTCGCCTTGTGGGTCGCGGAGACCCGGTAGGGGCCGGGGGCCACCAGCTTCGGCGTCTTGACGTGGAAGCGACCGACGCCGGAGTGGCCGATCTCGGTGACGTGGAACCTGCGCACCTTGACCGCGTGCCCCTTCGTGCCGACGCGGAGCAGCACCTTCTGGTGGGGCACGAAGGGAGTGATCCGCCCGACGGCGGTGAGCCGCTCGCCGACGTCCAGCCGGTGGTGCGTGAGGCCCTTGACCTTCACCGTGATGTGGGCCGAACGCGCCTTCTGGACGCCCGCCGCCGGTCGCTGGCCGGTGAAGCCGGTCTGGGCCGCCGCCACTGCCGCGGAGGCTGCGAAGGCGACGACGGCAAGGACGGAAAGCAGGACGAGACGGCGGCTCATGCGGCAAATTCTTACAAAGCGTCCGGCCCGAGCGCGCGGAGCCGGTTTCGAGGGTCGTCGGCAGCGAACAACAACCGCCAGCGGGGAAGCGAGGCGTCGTCCGCGCCTTCCGAGCCGAGCTGTGCTCCGCTCGTCTCGTGCGAACCCCTCCACGGCGCACATTCAGCCAGCGCTGGAGTGGTTTGTGGCGCTATCCGCCACAAACCGCTCACCCGCGCTCCGCCAGCGGGCGCTGGAGTGGTTCCGCCCGCCGGCGCGCAATTGGAAATCGCCGGCGCCTAACTGGTGAGAATCGTGAAGGCGATCGCGTTGTTCACCATGTGCACGGCGATCGTCGGGTAGATCGAGCCCGAGCGCTCGTAGAGCCAGGCCTGAACGAGTCCGAGCGCGGCGAGCTGAACCAGGACCGTCGGGCTTCCTCCGCCGACATGCGCGGCGCCGAAGATCGCCGCCGACAGCACCGCCGCCCAGACGAACGAGAACCGCGATCGGAAGCCCCCGAACACGAACCCGCGGAAGAAGACCTCCTCGCAGATCGGCGCGACGAACACCACGAGGAGACCGGCCACGAGCGACGCGAACACCGTGTCGCCGTAGCCGAGGTCGCGCGGGAGGTCCTTCTGGCTCGGGTTGACGATCAGGGAGTAGACGAGGGCGAAGGCGAAGTACGCCAGATACGCCGTCACGGTCAGCTTGGCAACGGAGGGCCCGGGCTTTCGCAGCCCGAGGAGGGCCGGCGCGGTCAGGCCTTGCGCCGGCGCTCCCATGGTGAACGCCACGCCGATGAGGGTCGCCGACAGAAGCGTCTGCACCACGAGCTTGGCGGCAACCGAATCAAAACCCGGGTCGAAACCGGCGACGATTGCGGTCTCGACCGTGACGATCAGGAGCAGCGCGACGATCCCGAGCAGCACCTGCCTTGGTCCCCACGGCAGCGCTCCGGAGCTCTCGGGCCGCTCGGCCTGCCCTTTGGCGTCGGGAGCCGGGGGCGGCGGCGGAATCGAAGCTTCGCGGTCCACGTGAAGACGGCGACTATAGGTGTGTGACGACGTCGGCGAGCGAGGTGACGTCGCCGTCGCCGCGCCGGTCGATAAGCAGAGCGCGCAGGCCGGCGGCCCGCGCGCCGGCCACGTCCTCTTCGGCGCTGTCACCCACACAGAGCGCCTCGGCGGCGCCGCAACCGGCTGCCACCAGTGCCGCTCGAAACACCCGTGGATCGGGCTTGCGGGCTCCCACCGACGCTGAGGTGACCACCGCGTCGAGCAACCCGAGCAAGCCGACGCGCTCGAGCACCTCGGGCAGCGCGTAGTCCCAGTTGGACACGCACACGAGGCGCACGCCCAGCTCGCGCAGCTCCACGAGCGCCGGCGCGGCGTCGCCGAAGGCGCGAAAGCGGATTGCCGCCATCATGGCCTCGACTGGCACGTTCACCCCCAGCTCGCGCGAGAGCAGTCGGGCGCAGGCGCGGCGCAGCTCTCGAAGCGACTCTGCGTCGTGAGCCTCATGGGCATGCACGCGGTAGAACGCCATCTCGGCCCGGAACGCCGCCCGCATCTCCAAGCGGGGTCTGACCCCTTTCAGGTTCTCCCAGGGAGGCTCGAGCTCGACGAGCGTGCCGAGCGCGTCGAGCAGGACCGCACGGGTCTTCATGGAGTGGTCATCAGGGGGATTGTGGCCGCGGGAATCGAAGCTACTCCGGATGTCCCTGGCGGCGATCAACGGCGACGCCCTCGCGGCCCTGATCACCTTCGGCGTGACGCTCGCGGTGGCGATCGTGGTTGACCGGTTGGTCATCGGCCGTGGCACCAGCGTGGCGAGCAGGGTGGGGGAGGTGGGCACATCCAGGACCGCTCAGACCCGCCTGCGCGTAGTCCGGAGGTTGGTGTTCGTTGGGATCATCATCGTCGGCGGCGCGCTCGCGCTCTCCAGGTTCGCGAACTTCGAGCGCCTCGCCGCCGGCATCCTGGCCTCCAGCGCCGTCCTGACGCTGGTGGTCGGACTTGCGGCGCGGCAGGTCTTCGCCAACCCAATGGCCGGCCTGATGATTGCGATCACCCAGCCGATCAGGATCGGCGACTCGGTGACGATCGACGAAGTCACCGGGCGGGTCGACGACGTCACGCTCTCCTACACGTTCATCGACACCGGCGACGGACGGCTGATGGTCGTCCCCAATGAGCGGGTGGCCACCAGCGTGGTGTTCAACCGCTCGACCGGAGACCGCTCGGCGCCGGCGGCCGCGTCGGTCTGGCTGCCGCTTGCCGCCGACCTGGGCAGCGCCCGCGCCGCGCTGAGCGCGGAGGGGATCGCGCAGGTGGACGTGGCCGAGCTGACCGCCGACGGCGTCCGCCTCGAGGTGCACGACCGCCGCGACGCCGGTCAGACCAAGACCGGCGAAGAGGAGTCTGCGCTGCGTGAGCGCGCTCAGAGCGCGCTGCGGGCGGCCGGCCTCCTTAACGCGGAGCAAACGGCTTGATTGCCAACCGCCTGGCCGTGATGGCTACCCTTTCCGGAGTCCGATGACGCAGCGCCAGCGCAGACGGCAGCGTCGCCCAACTCGGTCAGTCGGAAAGAAGATCCTGCTGGCCCTGGGCGTCGTCGTGCTGGTCATCGGCATCGGGATCGCCGCCGCGGCCGGCTGGGCGATCAACGTCTACGACAGCACCCCGCCGCTCGACAGCTTGACGAAGCTGCGCAAGGGCGCCACCTCGACCATCTACAGCGCCGACGGCAGGCGGCTCGGCGTGATCCACGCCGACACCGTCCGCCAGCCTGTCCCCGAGAAAGACCTTCCCTTGGTGCTGAAGCAGGCGACGGTCTCGATCGAGGACCACAACTTCTACACACACGGCGGCATCGATCCCTCGGCGATCATCCGTGCCGGAATGAAGGACCTGCTGGCCGGTGGCGAGCCCGTGCAGGGCGGCTCGACGATCACCCAGCAGCTGGTCCGCAACCTCTACCGAACGAGTGACCAGGACACCATCGAGCGCAAGATCAAGGAGGCCAGCCTCGCGAACCAGCTCGAGGACGCGCACTCGAAGGACTGGATCCTCGCCAAGTACCTGAACTCGGCACCGTACGGGACCAACAACGGCTCCACCGCCATCGGTGTGCAGGCGGCGGCACAGACCTACTTCTCGGAGGGCGCAAAGCACCTGACATTGCCTCAGGCGGCGCTGCTTGCCGGCCTGCCGCAGGCACCGTCCGAGTACAACCCGTTCAACAACCCGAACGCCGCGCAAAAGCGACGCAACGACGTTCTCAAGGCAATGGAGGACCAGGGCTACATCACGGCGGCGGAATACGTCCAGGCCGCTCGCTCCGACCTCGGCCTCAACGCCAGCGATCGCTTCGAGACCGTCAAGCAGCCACTGATCTTCGACTTCGTCCAGCAGCAGCTCATCGAGAAGTACGGCGTGAGCACGGTCCGCTACGGCGGCCTGAAGGTCTACACGACCATTCAGCCGCAGCTGCAGCAGGAGGCTCAGGCCGCGGTTGACGCCTGCGCCGCCTGCCTTCCCGGGCCGTCCGGGCCCACGGCCGCCCTCGCCTCGATCGACCCCAGCACGGGAGCGATTGTGGCTCTCGCTTCGTCGACGGGCTTCCAGGCCAACAACCAGTTCAATCTCGCCGCACAGGCACACCGCCAGCCCGGGTCGTCCTTCAAGGCGTATGTGCTGACGACCGCCATCAAGCAGGGCATCGACCCGGAGCACACCTACTACGACGGCAACTCTCCCATCGACCTCACCGACAGTTGCGAGTGCGGTCCGTGGATCGTTCACAACTCCGGGGATGAGCAGGGCGGTTCGAACGAGTCATTGCGCGTCGCCACCTATGAGTCCACAAACGTCGTCTTCGCCCAGCTTGGGCTTGACGTCGGCCCCGACAACTTCGCGCGGATGGCCTACCAGATGGGGATCACGTCGCCGCTTGGAGTCACCTCGAATAACACGTCGTGCAAGAACCCCGGGCCGGACTGCTCGATCTACCCGGGCAACGCGATCGGCGGGCTCCACGAGGGTGTGACTCCCCTGGAGCAGGCGGACGGCTACGCGACCCTCGCGAGCGGCGGAGTGCACCACGACGCGACCGCGCTCGGCAAGGTGGTCTTCCCCGACGGTCACGTCGACACACCCGACGAGGAAGGCAATCGCGTCCTGACGCCGGGCCAGGCCTACACCGTGACGAACATCCTCCAGGACGTCATCACCCAGGGCACGGGCACGAACGCAAACATCGGCTGCACAGACGGCATGGCCGGGAAGACGGGGACGACCGAGGACGAATCCGACGGCTGGTTCGTCGGCTACACGCCCAAGCTCTCGACGGCGGTCTGGGTCGGCCATCCAAACTCCCGTGACTTCACCGGCTTCGGAAACACCGTTGCGGCGCCCGTTTGGAACGCCTATATGTCCCAGGCGAACGGGCCCTGCGAGCAGTTCGATGTACCGAGCGACTACCCGTTGTCGAACCTCTCACCGTTCACCAGCTCGCACACCGTCTCGGCGGCGCCGCCCCCGAGCATTACGGCGCCAACAGGCACCTCCGACCAGGGGCTCGACGCGCTCGAACCGAGGCGGCGGGGCGGATACCGGGCACTTCGACCCCAACCTCTACCAGGGCGGCGACAACGGGATCCAGACCGCGCCGGCTCCGCCGCCCTCGCCCCCGGCGGGCGGCGGCAACCCCGGCGGCGGCGTAGGCCCGCCGGGTAACTGACCGCCGGCATCCAGCCGCTCCCCCGCCGAGGCATGGGACACGACCACAGGGCTCGCCGGGCAGCCGGCGCCGTGGCGCTCGTCGTCCTGATGGGCGGCACGGTGCCGCTCGCGGCCCCGGGCCTTGACCTGGTGCCGGGCGCCGTCACGGCGGCCCCCGGATGGCTGCAGGGAATCTACGGCGGGGGCCTCGGTCTGGACGGCACCACCTATCGCGCCTGGCTTTGGCTTGCCCTCGGCGCCTACGCGTGCGTGGTCCTGTTCGCCGATTCGCTCGGGACGAGGACGATCCGCCTCGCGATTGCCGCTGGAGTCCTGGCGTTCGCCCTCGCGCCCCCGCTTCACTCGCTGGACGTGTTCAGCTACCTGTCCTACGACCGGCTCGGCGTCCTCCACGGCCTGAATCCCTACACGTCGGCGCCGTCGGCGATCCCGCACGACGCCGCGGCGATGCGGGTCGAGGACTTTCGCGACGCCAGCTCCGTCTACGGCCCCCTGTTCACCCTCGGCACCTACCCGCTGGCCTGGATCGGCGTGCCTGCGGCGCTCTGGGCCATGAAGGCGCTGTGCGCTGCGGCCATGCTGGGGATCGTCGCCATCGCCGGCAGGCTGGCGCAGCTCCGGGGCGTGTCGCCGGCCCGGGCGACGGCGTTCGTCGGGCTCAACCCGCTGGTGCTCGTGCACGTCGTCGGGGGCCCTCACAACGACGCGCTCATGGTCCTCGCGCTGTGCATCGGCGTCCTGTTCGTCGCCGATGGACGGCCGGCCACGGCCGGCGCCTCGTTCGCCGTCGCCGCGGCGATCAAGGCCAGCGCGGTGTTCGTCGCGCCGTTCGCGTTTCTCGGCGCCCGGCCGCAGCGGAGCGTCCTCTACGGCGGGGCCGTGGCCGCCGCCCTGGCGGTCGGGGCCGGGCTTGCCGTATTCGGGACCGACGTCGCGCACGGCCTGGTCTCCGGGCCGGGGAGCCAGGCGCACACCAGCTACCACAGCGTCCCCGCGCTTCTCAACCGCGCGCTCGGACTGGAGCTCGGGCTGGCGAAGGCGCTGATGCTTGCCGGGCTCGGCCTGCTGGTCGCATGGCTCCTCTACTGGACGGCACGCGGCGGAGACTGGGTGCGGGCGGCGGCCTGGTGCGGCGCGGGGATCCTTCTCGCAAGCCCGTACGTCACCCCGTGGTACGTGCTCTGGCCCCTACCGCTCGTCGCCGTCGCGCGCGACCGCCGGCTGGTGGTCGTCACGCTCGCGATTTGCGCCTACCAGCTGCCGGCCGCCCTGCCGGCGTCATGATCCGCCTGGTGGTCCGGTGGTAAGCGAGTTCGAACTCATCGCCCGGCTCCGAGCCGTGGTGGAAGGGCCTCAGGTCACCTCGGACCGGGTCCGGGTGGGCAGCGGCGACGACGCCGCGGTGACGGTTCCCGCCGGCGCGACCGCGACATCGGTGGACTCGCTGGTGGAGGGTGTCCATTTCCGGCGCGAGACGTTCCCGCTTTCGAGCGTGGGCCACAAGGCGATGGCAGCGGCCCTCTCGGACCTCGCGGCGATGGGCGCGGAGGCCGGTGAGGCATACGTGCAACTCGGGGTCCCCCCGGATCTCGACGCCGCCGGCGCGGAGGAGCTGGCGGGAGGCCTTGGCCGCTGCGCGGCGGCGAACGGAGCGCTGGTCCTCGGCGGCGACATCAGCAGGGCGCCGGTCCTCTGGGTCGGCGTCACCGTGGTTGGACATTCGTCCAGCGCACACGATCTGGTCGGGCGAGAGGGCGCCCAGCCGGGCGACGTCGTGGTCGTAACCGGAGAGCTGGGCGGAGCGGGTGCGGGCCTCTTGTTGCTCGAGCACCCCGAGCTCGAGGGCGCGCCGCAGAAGGGCGCCGGGGAAGCGCTTCGCCGCAGGCAGCTCGAGCCGGAGCCGCGCCTGGCCGCGGGCCGCGCGCTTGCCGGAGCCGGTGCCCGGGCCATGATCGACCTGAGCGACGGACTGGCCGGCGACGCCGCCCACCTCGCCACGGCGGGCAGGGTGCGTTTGGTGGTCGACCTCGAGCGCCTACCCGTGGCGGACGGTGTCGCGGACCTGGCCGCGGCGACCGACCAAGACGCGCTTGTCCTGGCCGCTTCGGCGGGCGAGGACTACGAGCTGCTCGCCGCGGTGCCCGCGGACCGCGTTGGTGCGGCGACCGCCGCGGTGGAAGCGACCGGAACCTCGCTGACCCCGATTGGCGAGGTGCGGCGCGGCGCCGGGCTTGTGCTCAATGAGGACGGAGAGGAGCGCCGAATCGAGGGGTTCGATCAGCTGGGCGGCCGAGCTCGCGGCGAGCGGTCCTGATCAGGCTCAACTTCCTGAGGATCTCCTCGGCCACCGCGCGTGAGTCCACCCGGTACTGGCCGATTGCTATCTGCTCTTTCAACTTGCTCTGTCTCCCGTCCGGGAGCTTTCCCGAAATCCGGACTGTCGCCCGCTGGACGACTTCGATGTCTCACCGGCTTGATCGGCCCCGAACGTCGGCGGCGTGATAGGGAATCCGTCCATTTGTTTCTGGGGTCTGACCCGCACGCAACCGGCAGCGACCCTAGCCAGGCGATGAGACCGGCTGCGGCGACGGCCACCACAGGCGCCAATCCGCCGTCTCCGACCATCACAAGGGCCTGCCACGGAATCGAGAAACCGAGCTTGAGCCGGACGGCGGCGCTTGCAATCGCAATTGCGATCGGTACGCAGGCCAGCCCTGCGGTCAGCCCGGCGCGAAGCCGGCCGTGCGAGCTCCGGGGTCGCGCCTCGGGTATCCAGGCGTGCGCGAGCGGTACCGCGAGCAGGCCAAGGAACGGGTTCACGATCCAGATCGCGAGCACGGCCAGGCAGCACATCCCGCCGAGCGCCGACGCGGCCGCGCGGGGATCCAGGTTGCCGGGGACGTCGTTGCCACCGACCCGGCGCCAGACGAGAAACGCCGTTGCGGCGAGCAGCGCCATCGTCAGGACTGCGCCCGGGTCGAGCGTGATGCTCCGCGGGTCGAAGGGGAAGCCCGGGCTCGGCACGATCCCGATCAGCGCCAGGACGTAGAGGAGCGCGAGCGCGGCGACAAGCGGCGCGGCGCGCAGCGCCGACCAGGCGAGGGCGCGTGAGGCGCGGCCCTCGCGTGCCGCCCGCGCGAGGGCGTCGACCGCCGCGACGAGGGCAGGGAGGATCAGCGCCAGGGCAAGGACCTGGATCGCCCAGCCCGGAATCAGGTTGCCGCCCGCCTCGACGTAGGAGTCCGGGGTGGGCTCGGTTCCGCCCGCGGTTGAGTCCAGCGAGAGGACAACGTCGAAGGCCGCCCGCCCGAACGAGCCGATCGTCGACGGCGAGAGAGACTCGATGCCCTGCTCACTCGAGGGAACCGGAAGCTCACCGGCGCCTGAGAGGGTCACGGCGTCGATGTCGCGCGCGATCAGAGGAGCCTGCTCGCCGAGCCCAGACGGCAAAGCCAGGCGGCCGAGCTGGGCGAGCGGGCCCGGACGGTCCACGTCGAGCCCGGCCTGATCGTGGAGCGCGCGCTCAGCGGTGCGCTCGAGCTGCACTCCGCCCCGGTTCGGTCCGTCGGCTGTGTCGACGAGGTACGGAGCGTGAGGATCCGCCACGCCCGGCGCCGCGAGCACCACGACCCCGTCGACGCTTTCGGAGTCCAGGACGCTGGAGGCGAGCTCCTTTGCCCCTGCAGCGCCCGCCGTGGAGCCGTCGGTGGAGGCGAGTACGAGGCTGGCTCCGTGGCTTGTGGCACCCAGCTCGGTGGCCAGCTCCATCAGGATCCCCGTCGCCGCCGCACTGGTCGTGGCGCCGGTCGCGCCGTCGCTGTCGCGCGGGGCGACCAGCGCGACGGTGCGGTCATTCGCCCCCGGCAGGCGCAGGACGACGTTGCGCATCTCGACTCCATCGCTCGAGAAACGCTGGTTTGAGACCTCACCGCCCCGCACGCGTTCGAACGACCGCTGGACGATGTCCGCCGCCACGTCGTCGCCCGGGCTTCCGGGCGAGCGGTCCGGAGCCCTGCGAACGATCTCGCGTGCGTATTGCACCGCGGTCGATCGCGTGAACGTCGCGGGCGAGACAAGTGGAGAAAGTGGGCCCGGCAGCGACTGCAGGGAGAAGAGCAGGGCGACGAGCGCCGGGAGCGCGGGGAGGAAGGCGATCCTGTAGAGACGGAGATCGACCACGGGCAGGGACGGTCCGACACTAACCTTCAGTCATGCCCGACGCCTCGGCGCGGATCCTCTTGGTGGACGACGAGCAGGCGATTCAGACCCTGCTCTCCTATCCGCTGCGACGCGACGGCTACGAGGTCGTCACCGCGACCGACGGCCGGCAGGCGCTCGATCGCTTCGCCGAGCAGCGGTTCGACCTCGTCGTCCTCGACGTGATGCTGCCGCACATGAACGGGATCGAGGTCTGCCGGCGTCTGCGAAGCCGCAGCCAGGTGCCGATCATCATGCTCACTGCCCGCGACGACGAGAGCGAGAAGGTGCTGGGGCTGGAGATCGGCGCCGACGACTACATCACCAAGCCGTTCTCGGTCCGCGAGCTCCGCAGCAGGGTGCGTGCGGCGCTGCGGCGCTCCGACTTCGCGCGCTCGCACCACGCCTCACAGGAGCCGATCGAGACCGGGGATCTGCGCATCGACTTCGACCGTCGCACGGTCGCCGCGCGGGGCAGCGAGGCCGAGCTGACCTACGTCGAGTTCGAGATCCTGTCCGCCCTCATACGGTCCGCCGGAAAGGCGCTGTCTCGCGAGGCGCTCCTGGAGGCGGTCTGGGGCGACGCGGCCTACCGCGATCCCCGCACGGTCGACGTCCACATTCGCCACCTGCGGGAGAAGCTCGAACCTGACCCGAGCGCGCCCGAGCACCTGTTCACCGTGAGGGGCGTCGGCTACCGGTTCCGTGACCCTGAATAGCGTCCGCACGCGGCTCGTCCTGCTCTTCTTCGCCATCACGGCGGCGGCGATTGGCTTCGTCTACCTCTACGTGGTGCCTCAGCTTCGCTCGAGCCTCACCGCCGAGAAGCTCCAGCGGCTGGAGTCCGTCGGCGATCCAGCAGAGCGGTCACTTCGCGACGCGCTCGACGCGAACCTGACCGCTGCGGCCCTCGATCGCCTCGTCCACGCCACCGCTCAGAAGACCGCGGCGCGCGCGACGCTGCTCGGCGTTCGCGAGGGACCGCAGGGGCCGCGCCCGGAGTTCGTCATCGCCGACTCGGAGCTCGATCGGTCGGCCACCGAGCCGAACTACCCGGCTGCCGCGGTGGCGACGGCGCGGTGGCCATCCAGGCACCGCCGTCGAGGGAGTCGGTGGGCCGCGGGTCGGCGAAGCGGCGATCGTCGTGTCGCGAAACGGGGCGCCGCGGTGGGTGCTCGTCCTCTCCTCGCCGCTCGGCGAGGTGGACGACAACGTCGCTCTCATCAAACGCCAGATCCTGATCGCCGGCGCGATCGCGCTGGCGCTGGCGCTGGCGGCGGCGTGGTTTGCCGCTCGCGCCCACGCCCAGCGCCTGCGCCGCCTGGAGCGCGCGGCGGAGAGGGTCGCCGAGGGCGACTTCGAGACGCCGATTCCCGACGAGGGCTCGGACGAGGTGGGCCAGCTGGCGGCGCGCTCGACGAGATGCAGACGCGCCTGGCGCGCCTCGACAGCGCCCGGCGCGAGTTCATCGCCAACGCCTCCCACGAGCTGCGCACGCCGATCTTCTCGCTCGCCGGCTTCGTCGAGCTGCTCGAGGAGCACGATCCGGATCCCGAGGCGCGCGCGGAGTTCGTCCGGACCATGCGCGAGCAGGTCGACCGGCTCACCAAGCTGACCGTCGAGCTCCTCGACCTCTCGAAGCTCGACTCCGAGGCGATCGAGATCCATCCGGAGCCGGTTGACCTCGGGCGCTCGCGGCGCGCGTCGTCGAGGAGTTCGGGCCCGCCGCCGAGCGCCACTCGATCCGGAATCGAGCTCCGCGCCGACGGCGAGCGCCTTCGCCGGGCCGACCCTGATCCGCGTGGCTCAGATCATGCGTATCCTGCTCGACAACGCCATCACCCACACCCCGGCGGGAACCTCAATCGCAGTGACAGCGCAGACCTCGAACGGCCATGACGGCCACGTGGGCGTCGTCGTCTCCGACGACGGCCCCGGCGTGCCGCGCGCTCGCGCGCGACCGGATCTTCGAGCGCTTCTTCACCGGCGACCGCGTCAGCGGCTCCGGCCTCGGGCTCGCGATCGCGCGCGAGCTCGCGCTGCGCATGGACGGCGAGCTGCGCTCTCTCCGCGCAGGGGCCGCACCGAGTTCACCCTCACGCTTCCCGCCGAGGGAGCGACGGCGTGAGCGTGCGGCTCGCGCCCTCGCGCTCGCCGGCTGCGCTCGGGGCGCTGGCCCTCGGCCGCCTGCGGATCGAGCGGCGGCGGGACCTCGACCACGGCGAGGCCCCGGCGGGCGCGAGCACGACACTCCCGGCCTGCCGCACGTGGCCGTGCAGACGGCCGGCCCGGCTTCGACGCCGAGACCATCTACAAGGAGGCCGAGCCCGGCGTGGTCACGATCACCTCGGTGTTCGGCGGGCTCACAGCGCCAGCATCTTCTCGTCGGGCCGCAGGCGGCGATCGGCGCCGGCTTCGTCGTCTCCGACGACGGCTACATCGCCACCAACGCCCATGTCGTCACCGACGTCGACCTCTCGGCGGCTCGCGGCCCGGTTCAACCGGCGAAGCAGCTCTACGTGCAGTTCGCGGACCGCAACCGCGTCCCGGCGACCGTCGTCGGCTACGACCTCAACGACGACGTCGCGCTGATCAAGGTGAACCCGGACGGCCTCGACCTGAAGCCGCTCGAGCTGGCCACCGACGAGAAGCTCGAGGTCGGCCAGCCGGTTGCGGCGATCGGCTCGCCGTTCGAGCAGAACGAGTCGCTGTCGGTGGGCGTCGTCTCGGCGCTCGACCGCGCGCTGCGAGTCGTTCACGGACTTCAGGATCGAGGGCGGGATCCAGACCGACGCGTCGATCAACCCGGGCAACTCGGGCGGGCCGCTGCTCGACGCCGAGGGCCGCGTGGTCGGGCATCAACCGCCAGATTCAGACGCACCAACGGCGCCAATCAGGGCGTCGCCTTCGCGATCCCGATCGACCTCGCCAACGCGCTCGATCGACCAGCTCATGAACACCGGCCACGTGACCTACGCCTACATCGGGATCCGCAGCTCCGCCCTCTACCCGCAGCTCGCCGAGAAGCTCAACCTGCCGGTCGACGTCCGGTGCGCTCGTCTCGAGCGTCGTCCACGGCGGGCCCGCCGACCAGGCCGGCATCCGCGGGCCACGGGCAGCAAGGTCCACTTCCAGGGCATCGACTTCCATGCGGGCGGCGACGTGATCACGGCGATCAACGGCCAGAAGATCGTCGACTCCAGCGACCTGCCGAAGGCCATCGCAGCGCTCAACCCCGGCGACGTCGCCCACCTCGACATCATCCGCGACGGCAAGGAGCAGACGGTCGACGTGACCCTCGGCACCCGCCCCGACGACGGCTCTAGAGACGCCGCGGCCTCGCGCTCGCGTTGCTTATTCTGCCCCGCCGTGCTTCAGGAAGTCGCCCTGGGCCAGCGCTCGCTGGCCGACTACACGCACATCGCGGGCAAGGCGCTGATCGAGCGCATCCGCGAGCTCGCCGGCGCCACTGGAGGGCAAGCGGAGTTCTCCACGTCAGCGCGACCGCGTTCGGCGGCGGCGTCTCGGAGATCCTCTACACGCTCGTCCCGCTGATGAGCGACATCGGGCTCGACGCGCACTGGCAGGTGATCCTCGGCCGCGAGGAGTTCTTCAACGTCACGAAGCTCATGCACAACTCGCTTCAGGGCGATCCCCAGGCCATCTCCGACGAGCAGTGGGAGGTCTTCCAGGCCTACAACCAGATGAACGCTCAGAGCCTGGACGGCGACTGGGACCTGATCATCGTCCACGACCCCCAGCCGGCCGGCCTGCGCCAGTACGCGCTCGAGCGCGCCAAGCGCTGGGTCTGGCGCTGCCACATCGACCTCTCGACGCCGAATCCCGTGACCCTTCGTCGCCTCCTGCCCCTCGTGCGCGAGTACGACGCGAGCGTCTGGCACCTCGATCAGTACGTGCCCCGCGGGCCTGGACGGTGGGCTCGTCAAGCTCGTCCCGCCGGCGATCGATCCGCTCTCGCCCAAGAACATGGCGCTCTCGCCCGACGACGCGGCCTTCGTCTGCGAGCAGTTCGGGATCGACCCGGAGCGGCCACTGATCTGCCAGGTCTCGCGCTTCGACCCGTGGAAGGACCCGATTGGCGTCATCGACGCCTACCGGACGGTCCGCGAGAACGTGCCCGAGGTCCAGCTCGCCCTGGTCGGCTCGATGGCCACGGACGATCCCGAGGGCTGGGAGTTCTTCAACTCCACGGTCCGCCACGCCGACGAGGACCCCGACATCAAGATCCTCAACAACCTCAACAACGTCGGCGCGATCGAGGTGAACGCCTTTCAGTCGCAGGCCGACGTCTGTATGCAGAAGTCCACCCGCGAGGGCTTCGGGCTGACCGTCACCGAGGCGCTCTGGAAGGGCCGCGCGACGATCGGCGGCGACGTCGGCGGGATCCCCCTCCAGATCGAGGACGGCGTCTCGGGCTTTCTCGTCTCCTCCGCCGAGGAGGCCGCGGCCCGAACGATCGAGATCCTCGCGGACCCGGAGCTTGCCAAGGCGCTCGGCCGCGCCGGCAAGGAGCGAGCGCGCGAGCGCTTCCTCACTCCCCGCCTGCTGCGCGATTGGCTTGACATAGCCCATGAACTAGACGTGTAGTTGGTCCCGTAGCCGGGCCTGAGAACATGGCCGGGATGCCCTCAGACGAGAGACTCGTAATCGTCTCCAACCGGGGCCCGGCGGAGTTCGGGCGCGACGAGGACGGCGAGCGCGAGGTTCAACGTGGAGGGGGCGGGCTGGTCACGGCTCTCTCGGGCCTCGTCGCCCACCGCGGCGCGCTGTGGATCGCCTCGGCGATGACCGAGGAGGACGTTGTCGTCGCGAGAGAGGCGAAGGGGATGCCCGTGGAGCTCGAGCTCGACGGCGTCGGCTACCAGCTGTGCCTGGTGGAGAGCGACGAGTACGCCTTCGACCGCTTCTACAACGTCATCGCGAACCCGATCCTCTGGTTCATCCAGCACTACCTCTGGGACCTCTCCAACGCCCCGGACATCCGGTCCGAGGAGGCCGATGCATTCAAGCGAGGCTATGCGGTCGTCAACCAGGACATCGCGGACGCCGTGCTCAACGTGATCGACGGGGTGGCGGAGCCGCTCGTCATGTTTCACGACTACCACCTCTACACCTGTCCGGCGCTCGTGCGGGCGAGCCGGCCAGACGCGTTCCTTCAGCACTTCGTCCACATCCCGTGGTCGCAGCCGGACAGCTGGCGCATCCTGCCGGCCTACATGCGCGAGCCGATCTATCGCGGCCTCCTCGCCAACGACATCATCGGCTTCCACACCCAGGCGTACTGCCGGAACTTCCTCCACTGCTGCGCCGACCTGCTCGACCTCGAGGTCGACTACGGGCGCAAGGCGGTCATGCACGACGGGCGCGAGACCTGGGTTCGCGCCTACCCGCTGGGCATCGACTCCGGTCGCCTCGACCGCGCCGCGGCGTCCGAGGAGGTCGCCTCCTACGAGCGCGAGCTCCTGCGCCGTCGCCGCGACCACCTGATCCTCAGAGTCGACCGGGCGGACCTGTCGAAGAACGTCCTGCGCGGGTTCACCGCGTTCGACGTGTTCCTCTCCGAGCACCCGGAGTTCCGCGAGAAGGTCACCTTCATCGCTCACCTGCAGCCGTCGAGAACCGACGTTCCGGAGTACCAGGAATACCTGGAGCGGATCGAGGCGCTCGTCGCGGTCGTCAACCACCGCCATGGCACCACGGACTGGATGCCGATCGACCTGCGGATCTACGAGAACTTCCCGGAGGCCGTCGCCCGCTACAAGCACTTCGACCTGCTGATGGTCAACTCGCTGTTCGACGGCATGAACCTCGTCGCCAAGGAGGCGCCGGCGGTCAACACGCGGGACGGGGTGGTGATGCTCTCCGAGAACACCGGCGCGCACGAGGAGCTCGGCGACTGCACGCTCTCGGTCAACCCGTTCGACATCCAGGAGCAGGCAGACACCATCCACAGAGCCCTGACCATGGGCGCGGACGAGCGTGCCCACCGCGCCCAGCGCCTCCGCGAGATCGTCCGCGAGCGCGACCCCGGAGTTTGGATCGCGGAGCAGCTCGAGGACGTGCGCGCCAAGCAGGACAACTGAGGGGCGCCGACCGCGGGCTCGTGTTCGAGGTCGCGCTCGCGAAAGCGTGAACCGTTGCCGCCCGAGCCCTATCCGCGCACGATCGTCCGCCTGACCGCTGAGGCTCCCGCCGCGTAGGGATAGCCGGCCTGCCTGGGAACCGCGGCGCGGAATCGGTACACCCGGTGGCCGCGGGTCGCGTGGAAGCGGTAGCTGCCGCGGTACACGCCGCCGGCGCCCGTGCGCCCGCCGGTCACGGGAACCCAGCGACCGCGCGAGCGAGCCTCGATGCGCACCGCGCGGCCGGCGCCGAGCGGGGGGCGCAGGCGCACGATGAAGTTGGCGCGCCCACCGGTGCGAAGCGGTCTGTCGTGAGGATGGATCTCGAGCGCCGGCCGCGCCCGGAAGCGGATCTGGTCGAAGCGCTCGATCGCGCCGGTCTCGCCCGGCCAGTAGGCGACGCGAAGCCGACGCGCCGGACCGGGACCCACCCGGGCCGAGAATCGGCCGGCGGCGTCGGTGGTCGGCGTCGCGAGGAGATGCTCGGAAGCACCGGGCGCCTGCGCGATCGCCGCAATGCAGATCCGGGCGCTCTTCACCGGGCTGCCGGTGGAATCGACGAGCCGGCCGGTCACCCGCGGGCGATCGTCCCTGCCCACGGCCGACTTGTGCCGAGCGCCGGCGACGTGCACGGTGAGCTGAACGCCGCTCGTCACCGTGGAGATCGGGCACAGGTTGTCCACGCGAACGTGACGCGTGACGCACCGCACGTTTGGCTCGCCTCGAGCGGCAAAGTCCTGCGCGCAGACCCGGACCGCGTTGACGCCCTGTCGGTACGGGCTCTGCGTGGTGTTCGCCTGAAACGGCACGAGCGCATTCGGCGGGCACGGGACGGTACGGAGGGCCACCCGCCCGGCAAGCGCGCACCGTGAGCCCACGCTTCCCGCCGGGTGTCCGTTGACGTCAACCGATAGCCGCTGGACGCCGCCCCCCAGGTCGCCGGCGGACGCCTCGATCCGCTGCACGTCGCGCACGACGCTCTGGCCGGCGAGCGAGCCGCCGAAGTTGACCGATGGGACCGCCGTGTCCTGGAGCTTCAGCCGGATGCGATTCACGCGCAGCGACGCTCGGCGGGACGGCAGACAGCGGGGCGATCGCCTGCATTCCAGGCTCGCCACGAGCGCCTGCCCCTCGCCCTGCCAGCTCATCCGGTGAGGCAGGCCCTCCACCACGCCGATCCGGCGAAGCGACCCCGCCGTGCGCACCGAGAGCTCCGGGAGGAGGCCGCCGGCAAGCGCGCCGCCGGCGCGCGCACTTGCCGCCACCAGGCGCGTCCCCGGGGCGGCCGCGAAGGTCCACCGACCAAAGCGATTGGCCAGCGTTTCCGAGCGCCGATGCCCAACCGAAATCCCGCCCCCGCCCTTTGAGCATCCGGCCGCGGCGACGAAGTCCCGCGACGTCTGCTCGTAGCGCGCATCGCGATGCCCGGAGCCGAGGCTCGGATCGCACTCGGCGACCACATAGGCGCCCGCGGCGGCGCGCTCGGCGCCGAAGCTCGCGAGCATGCCGAAGGCCAACAGGGCGGCGCCGGCGAGACGCCCGAGGCGAACGCGGAGGTGGCGATGGGCGGGGTTCATGTCCAGCTCCTTTCAATGCTCGAAACCGAACTCGGCGGGCCGGGCCTCGTGGCCGCCTCTCCACCAGTCGGAATCGGGCGTGGTGTCGAAGACCGGCGCGGCGGGTGCGACGGGGGACGGAAAGGCGGCCGGTCTGGGTGCGGGTGGGGCGATGACCTGAACGGGCTTGGGCTGGCTCGTCTGTGCGACGAGCGCCGGCGCGGTGTCGGCGGCGTCCGGCTGCCGCCGCGGGGACCTGTTCGGCCTCGAGGTGGGCTCATGCCCGGGTCGGTTCGCATGGCGCGCTGCCGCGTCCGCCCGTGCCGCCGGCCGCGGTGGCGCCGATCGCGGTGTCGCCGGCCGTCTCGCCTCCGGCCGGCGCCTCTGCGCCTTGATCTCGGCTTGTGGCGCGGGCACGCGCGCGGCGAGCCGGGTCAGGCCCACCTCGGGTGCGAGCGGCGGAGGCTTCGGGCCGTTCAGCAGTCCGGGGCCAAGCATCGCGCTCACGATCAGGGCAAGCGCGACCGCCGCCCCGCGGGCCACGTTCGGCCACCGGATTGCCCTTCCGCGCATCATCAAGCGGATCAAGCCCCGCGCGCCGTCGCGTGCCCCCTCGCTATAGTCGTCGCCGCTTTGACGACCTCCGCCCCCAGCGAGTACGAGCTCGTGCTGATGCTCGATCCCGAGGCCTCCGACGATGTCCGCGATCGCATCGTGGCCGAAGCGCGCGGTCGCATCGAGTCAGGCGGCACGGTCAAGAACGACACCGCCTGGGGCGTTCGCAAGATGGCCTACGAGATCCGCCGGCGCAACGAGGCCGATTACCGCTTCTTCCGCTTTCAGGGCGAGCCCGCGGTGCTCGAGTCGCTCGACCACGATCTGAAGATCGCCGACGGCGTGCTTCGCTTTCGCATCTTCAAGGTCGACGCCCGCTCGCCGGTGACGGTCCCTCCGGCCCCGAGCCCCGGAAGCGGCCCGAGCGATCGCCCCGCCCGACGCGGCGAGGAGGACGCGCCGCCCGCCGCCGCGGAAGCCGCTGCGCCGCCGCCCGCCGCCGCGGAAGCAGAGCCGGCGCCCGCGGCGCCCACCGAGTCTGCTCCCGAGGCACCGGCCGAGACGCCAGCCGCGGAGGCGCCCGCCGAGACGCCGGCTGCCGAGGCGCCCGCTGAGCCCGCGCCCGAGGCCACTGAAGAACCTGCGCCCGAGGCACCGGCGCCGGAGCCCGAGCCGGCCGACGCCGGCGAAGAGCCCGCCTGACCCGGCTTCAGACTCCGCTAATTACGGATTTCGCGTCCGCTCAGGGGGCGAGAACGCGCCGGACCGCTGCTTAGACTGGACGGTGGATTGAAGCCGATGAAAGGAAGAGCCAAATGGCCGCACGCAACATCAACCGAGTGACGATCACGGGCAACCTCACCCGGGACCCGGAGCTGGCAAGCCTCCCGAGCGGGACCGCCGTCTGCAAGCTTCGCGTGGCCGTCAACGGTTCTCGCAAGGACGAGAGCGGCCAGTGGGTCGACAAGCCCAACTACTTCGACGTGAAGGTCTGGGGCGCGCAGGGCGAGAATTGCGCCACCTACCTCAGCAAGGGCAGGCCGGTCGCAATCGACGGCCGCCTCGACTGGCGCGAGTGGGAGTCGGAGGGCGGCGGCAAGCGCCAGGCGGTCGAGATCATCGCCGACACCGTTCAGTTCCTCGGCAGTCGCGATGGGTCGGGAACGCAGGAGAGCGCCAGCACGTTCACGCCGCAGTCCGACGTCCCGGCCGACACCTCGGACTTCTCGACGCCGGAGCCGGCAGGCGTCGGCGCCTCCGACGACGACATTCCCTTCTAGACGAAGGCTCTCGAGGCTCTTTTGCTCGGCGTCGACCGAGTAGAAGATCGCGACGATTCCCTAACATGGCTGACTCGTGCCGTCCCGCAGGGGCGGCGCGTTTGACGAGATGAGCAGCTTCGTAACGAGACGGAAGGGCGGCTGATGCCGCCACGCGAGCGTTCGGGATCCGGACCGCCGCGGCGTCGGCGTGGTCCCGCGGACCGTTTTCGGCCCCGCAAGTACACGCGCATCAACGTCGCCGAGATCGACTACAAGGACCTCACCCTCATTCGACGCTTCCTCTCCGACCGCGGCAAGGTCCGCTCGCGCCGCGTCACCGGCCTCTCCCGCCTTCACCAGCGCCAGCTCGCGCTGGCCGTGAAGCGCGCCCGCGAGATCGCCCTGCTGCCCTTCGTAGGCGAGCGCTAGGCCGGAGCGACCCAGTGGCGCAGGCAATCCTCCTCAAGGACGTCGAGGATCTGGGCGCGGCCGGCGAAGCGGTCGATGTCTCGCCCGGGTATCTGCGCAACTACCTCGTGCCCCGCAAGCTGGCGCAGGCAGCCACGCGCGGGGCGCTCGAAGAGGCTCAGCGCCGCCACCAGGCCGCCGAGAAGGCCGCCGAGGAGGCGGCCGCTCGGGCGGGGGAGACTGCGGCGGTTCTCTCGAAGACCGTTCTCACCATCCAGCACCAGGCCGGCGAGGACGGCAAGCTCTTCGGCTCCGTCACCTCCAAGGAGATCGCCGAGGCAATCGCCGAGGCGCGCGGCCTGCGCGTCGAGCGCAAGCGCATCCAGCTGGAGGAGCCGATCAGGGCGCTCGGCACCTACATGGTCGAGGTGGAGGTCGTGCCGGGTACGACCGCCCGCGTCAAGACCATCGTCGCTGAACAGCGTTAAGTAACGCAAAAGGCGGCTTCATGCCCAGCGTGCGGAGCGCTCGTGTGCTTTTGTCGGAGCCGAGGCCGGTGGGGTCGATTCCGCCGCCCCGCAGCCTCTAATTGAGGGAGTGGAACTTCCCTCTCTCATCCGCGCGATGGCGACCGTCGATACCCAACTGCCCCCACAGAACCTCGAGGCGGAGGCCTCGGTTCTCGGCGCGATGATGGTCTCCGAGAGTGCGATCGAGCCGGTTCTGCTCGACGTCCGGCTTCAGGAGGAGGACTTCTACAAGGCGCCGCACAGGGTCATCTTCCGGGCGATCAAGGCGCTCGACACCCGTGGCCAGGCGGTCGACTTCCTCACCGTCTCCGAGCAGCTGACCCAGACCGGCGAGCTCGCGGAGGCCGGGGGGCGCGACGCGATCAGCGGCCTCGGCTCGGCCACGCCGGCGCCCGGCAACGCCCGCCATTACGCGTTGATCGTCAAGCAGAATGCTCTGCTTCGTCGCCTGATGACCACGGCGCAGGGCATCGAGCGCTCCGTCCGCGATCGGGAGGGAGAGCCCCGGGAGCTCGTCGAGCGCGCCGAGGCAGCGCTCTTCAAGGTCGCCCACGAGGAGCAGGCGGAGGACTTTCACGAGCTCGGCCAGATCCTCGAGGAGGAGGTCGCCCGCCTGGAGGAGATCGCGCGCTCAGGCGGTGGCATCACCGGCACCCCGTCCGGGTTCCGGGATCTCGACTCGATCACCGGCGGCTTTCAGCCCGGCAACCTGATCATCATGGCCGCGCGTCCCGGCATGGGCAAGTCAGGGCTCGTCGCCAACATCGCCGAGCACGTCGCCACGAAGGAGCACCGGCCGGTCGCCTTCTTCTCACTCGAGATGTCGGAGATGGAGCTCGCCCAGCGGCTCATAGCCAAGCGCGCGCGGATTCCCTCGGACAAGCTCCGCAAGGGCCGCGTCAACGAGCGCGACTGGAAGCGCCTCCTGAACGTCTGCAACGAGATCGAGACCGCGCCGCTGTGGATCGACGAGTCCTCCGACCTCTCGATCCTCGACCTGCGCGGCAAGGCCCGGCGCCTTCACGCGCGCGAGATCGAGGCGGGCCGCGGGGGCCTGGCGCTGATCATCGTCGACTACATCCAGCTGATGCGCGCCGACGACCCGCGCATCAATCGCGTCGAGCAGGTTGGCCAGATGAGCCGCGGCCTGAAGCTCCTGGCGCGGGACCTCCGGGTGCCGATCGTCGCCCTCTCCCAGCTCTCGCGCGCTCCTGAGCAACGAACCGGTCGCGACAAGCGGCCGATCCTGTCCGACCTGCGTGAGTCGGGCAACCTCGAGCAGGACGCCGACATCGTGGCGTTCATCTACCGCGAGGACTACTACAAGAACTTCGACACGGAGGACGAGACCGAGGAGCGCCGGCTCGAGCGCGAGGCCGCGGAGGGAAAGGCGGAGCTGATCGTCCGCAAGAACCGCAACGGCCCGACCGACACGGTCGAGCTGGCCTTCAACAAGGAGTACGCGTCGTTCGTGACGCTCGCCCGTGAGGACCGCAGCGCCGCGCCTCCGGAGGAAGCGCCCCCGATCGTCAGCGCCGCCGACGAGTGAGCGCCCAGGTCGAGACCTTGCGGACCCCGTGTCCGCTCGGCGTCTGCGACGGCAGCGGCTGGGTCGTGGAGGACGACCTTGCGTCACCGTGCGCCTGCCGCGAGCGGCGCCAGGTCCAGGCTCGCTCGCGCGGGGTCAACAAGACGCTGCCGGCGAAGTACCGGAGCGTCAGCTTCGACAGCCCGCCGGTCTCCGACATGGCTCGCGACCCGAAGTCACGGGCGGTTGTCGGCGCGATCCGCGCCTACACCGAGAACCTTGAAGACAACCTCGCGGAGGGCCGCGGCCTCTGGCTCTCGGGTGACGTCGGGACCGGCAAGACGACTCTTGCGATGCTGGTCTCCAAGGTCGCAGTCGAGGCCGGGAGGACGGTCGCGATCTACTCGCTCCCCCGCCTCCTGGCGCGCATCCGCCGCACGTACGACGCCCAGGACGAGTCCTACAGCGGGTTCTTCGATCGTCTCACCTCCGTCGATCTCCTGCACATCGACGACCTGGGTGCCGAGAAGCAGAGCGAGTGGGTGCTGGAGCAGCTCTACTCGATCGTCGACGAGCGCTACGTGACCGAACGCTCGATGATCGTCACGACGAACCTCCCGTTCGAGAAGCTCAGCGAGCAGGTGGGCGAGCGGACGGTCTCTCGGATCGCCGAGATGTGCGAGCAGCTGCCGCTGTTCGGGGATGACAGAAGGTATGCGGCGTAGGGGCGCTGCCGTGACCCTCATAATCTGGCTCAGCCATGCCGGGAATAGTCATCGTCGGCACCCAGTGGGGTGACGAGGGAAAGGGAAAGGTCACCGACCTGCTCGCCGAGCAGGCGGACGTCATCGTGCGCTTCCAGGGCGGCAACAACGCGGGCCACACGATCGTCCGCGACGGCGAGGAGTTCAAGTTCCACCTGATCCCCTCGGGGATCCTCTATCCCGGGAAGACCTGCGTGATCGGCAACGGCGTCGTCATCGACCCAGGGGTCCTGATCTCCGAGCTCGACGCCCTGCGGCAGCGGGGAATCGACATCTCCAACCTGCGGATCTCGGCGAACGCGCACGTGATCATGCCCTACCACGTGATGCTCGACACGGCGGGGGAGGCAAAGCTCGGCAAGCTCGAGATCGGCACGACCAAGCGTGGCATCGGCCCCGCCTACGCGGACAAGTCGGCGAGGCTTGGAATCCGCATCCAGGACCTGCTCGACGGGAAGATCCTGCGCAAGAAGATCCTCGCCGCGCTGGAGCCCAAGCGCCAGATGCTTCGCCCCTTCGAGCGCGATCCCGAGCTCGACCTCCACACGATCGCCGAGGACTACCTGCGCTACGGGCATCGCCTCGAGCCCCACGTCGCCGACACGGCACGGCTGTGCTGGGACGTACTGGATGGCGGTGGCACGGTGATCTTCGAGGGTGCCCAGGCCGCCTTGCTCGATCTCGACCACGGGACGTATCCGTTCGTCACGTCCTCGAACCCGATCTCCGGGGCCGCGTGCGTCGGGGCCGGGGTGGCGCCCTCCGACATCGACGAGATCTGGGGCGTGGCCAAGGCCTACGCCACCCGAGTCGGCGCGGGCCCCTTCCCGACCGAGCTGGAGGACGACACCGGCCGCTTCCTCCTCGAGCGCGGCGGCGAGTACGGAACGACGACTGGACGCGAGCGGCGCACGGGCTGGCTCGATCTGGTTGCGCTGCGCTACGCGACGCGCCTCAACGGCCTCACGGCCCTCGCGGTCACGAAGCTCGACGTGCTTGCCGGCGTCGACCCCATCCGCGTTGCCGTCCGGTACCGCTCGCGCGAGGGCGCCGTCCTCAACGAGTTCCCGTATCACCAGTCGGTCCTTCACTTCGCTGAGCCCGTATACGAGGAGCTCCCCGGTTTCGAAGAGGACATCGGCCACTGCCGCAACCTGGCCGACCTGCCGAAGGCGGCGCGGAACTACCTCGACTTCGTCAGCGAGAACTCGGGCGTGCCGGTGCGCCTCGTCGGCGTCGGGCCGGGCCGCGACCAGGTCGTGTGGACGGGCGAAGAGGCCGGTCCCAGCCTCCGGGCGGCGTAAGGACCGGGTTTCAATCCGCATTAGGCCGGATACCGACAACCTATTGGTAGCGGAAGGCTCCTGACAGCACTCTGCGCGCTTGTGGTCCTGGTCGGCGCAGCTTCACTCATGGGCGTTCCGGCAGCCGCGAATTCCAGGCTTCCGGCCGGCTATCCCAACAGGTTCTGCTCGGGAGGTTTCCAGGCCCGCGGCGAGCTCTGGGGCGTCGAGGGAAGAAACATCAGCTGTCGGTGGCAGCGGGCTTGGGCGATCCGCTTCCTGCGCCAGGGCAAAGAGCCCAAGCACTGGCGGTGCGTGGACCTGGGTGACAGCGGTAGATGCCATCGTCGGCACACCTACGCTCACGCCCGCCACAAGTGGTTCGAGTTCTACGCCCAGGACTGACGCTCCGCCGCGGATGACGCCGCCGATCCGGGCCGGCGCAAATACACTCCGCCGCCGTGTTCGAGAAGGTCCTGGTCGCCAACCGCGGGGAGATCGCCATCCGCGTCGCGCGCACCCTGCGCGAGATGGGCATCGGCTCCGTGGCCGTCTACTCGGAGGCGGACCGCCACACACCCGCCGTGCGCTTCGCCGATGAGGCATTCCTGCTCGGTCCCGCGAGCCCGGCGGAGAGCTATCTGAACATCGAGAAGATCATCGAGGTCGCCAAGCAGGCGGGCGCCGAGGCCATCCACCCCGGCTACGGCTTCCTCGCGGAGAACCCGGCGTTTGCCAACGCCTGCGGCGAGGCGGGCATCGTCTGGATCGGGCCGCCGGCCAGCGCGATCGAGGCGATGGGGTCCAAGACCCGCGCCCGCGAGCTCATGCAGGAGGCGGGGGTGCCGATCGTGCCCGGTGCCACGGAGCCGTCGCCGGACGTCAAGGCTGCGAAGAAGGCCGCGAAGGAGATCGGCTACCCGGTCGCCTGCAAGGCCGCGGGCGGCGGCGGGGGCAAGGGCTTTCGCGTCGCGGAGTCGGAGGACAAGCTCGAGGAGGCCTTCGAGGGGGCTGCGCGCGAGGGCGAGAAGTTCTTCTCCGACCCGACCGTGTACCTGGAGCGCTACCTGGATGACCCGCGTCACGTCGAGGTTCAGGTGCTCGCCGACTCACACGGCAACGTGATCCATCTCGGCGAGCGCGACTGCTCCATCCAGCGCCGCCACCAGAAGCTGATCGAGGAGGCACCGGGCCCGCACGTCGACGAGGAGATGCGCGCGCGGATCGGGCGGATCGCCAAGGAGGCGGCGCGCGCGGTCGACTACCGCGGTGCGGGGACCATCGAGGGCATGCAGGTCGCAGACGAGTACTTCTTCCTCGAGATGAACACCCGCGTCCAGGTCGAGCACTGCGTGACGGAGATGGTCACCGGGGTGGACATCGTCCGCGAGCAGGTGCTGATCGCCGCCGGCGAGGAGCTCTCCGTCTTCCAGGAGCAGGTCGAGGTGCGCGGCCACGCGATCGAGTGCCGCATCAACGCCGAGGCCGCTCACAAGAACTTCGCTCCGGCACCGGGCAAGATCTCCAGCTACGTCGAGCCCGCGGGCCCCGGCGTGCGGGTCGACTCCGGCCTCGAGGCGGGCTCCGAGGTGACGCCCCTCTACGACCCGATGGTCGCCAAGCTGATCGTCTGGGACGTCGATCGCGAGCGCGCGACGGCGCGCATGCTGCGCGCGCTCGGCGAGTACCGGATCGAGCCGCTGACCACGCTCATCCCGTTTCACCAGGCGCTTCTCGCGACCGAGCAGTGGGCGAGGGGCGAAACCTGCCGCGACCTCACCGAGGACAAGAAATGGCTCAAGGGGCTGGCGCCCGAGGCGACCCCGAAGCCGGCCGAGGGCGAGGTTGAGGAGGAGCTCGCCGAGCGCGATTACAAGGTGGAGGTCAACGGACGCCTGCACAGCGTGAAGGTCATCGGCGCCGCGGCGCCGGCGGCCGCCGGCGGGGCCGCATCCGGGGCCAGGCGACCCCCAAAGCGCGAGCGAAAGCAAGGCGGTGGGAGCTCCGCAGCGAGCGAGGCGCTCGTCTCGCCCCTCCAGGGAACCGTGCTGAAGGTGGCCGTGGAGGAAGGCGCCGAGGTGGAGGATGGTGCGCTGGTCTGCGTGATCGAGGCCATGAAGATGGAGAACGAGATCACGGCGCACCGTGCCGGCAAGGTCACATCGCTCCCGGTCAAGGAGGGCGCCTCAGTGGCTGCCGGGGACCTCCTTGCGAAGATCGAATAGCCCCCGCCCGGCGCCGAGGCTCGGCGCGCTGCGAAAGCGCTGGCGCTACGTCGCCGCGTTCTCCGAGGAGCTCATGTTCTGCGCGGCGCACGTGCAGGTGGGGCCGCTCGGGCAGACGTTCTGGGCCCTGCTCGATCGCTCGACCGGCGAGCTGACCGAGCGCACCCGCGTGCGGTGGCCGTGGGGCTCCGGTGGGGTCCGCGCGCCGTCGCCCGGCGTCGATGGGCCGAGCCAGGTGGAGATCCGAGGCCGGAGGCTCAGCGGCGAGCTCCACGTGGGTGACGGCGACCCCGTGGGAGGTCACGTGTGCGTCCGGCGAGGGCGGCGAGGTGTGGACGCGCAAGCGGGCGGGCGTCGCCGTGACGGGCGAGCTGCGAAGCGCCGACGGCCGCCGCTGGAAGCTCGACTGCCTCGGAGTGGTCGACGAGACCGACGGCTACCACCCGCGCCACACGGTGTGGAGCTGGTCGGCCGGGATCGGCCAGAGCGTTGACGGACAGGCGGTCGGCTGGAACCTGGTGGAGGGGGTCAACGACCCGCCCACGGGCTCCGAGCGCGCGGTTTGGGTTGACGGGGCGGTGAAGGAGGTGGCGCCGGTGCGCTTCGACGGCTTGGACGGCGTTGAGGGCGCCGACGGGCTTCGCCTGCGGTTCACGGCCGAAGCGGAGCGGCGGCGCTCCGAGAACAAGCTCCTCCTCCGCTACTCGTACCGCCAGCCGTTCGGAACCTTCACGGGCACGCTTCCGGGCGGCCTCGAGCTCGCCTCCGGCACGGGCGTCATGGAGCGCCACGACGCCTGGTGGTAACCACCCAAACCGAAGGTCAGCCGGCGGGGAGGTCGGGGTAGACCGAGCGCACGGAGCCTCGCCACGGCGGCTCCTCGCCCGCGCCGAACTCGTAGGAGTCACGGCCGGGCAGCGTCTCGAGCGCGACCAGGACAGGGACGTCGGTGTCGAGTAGGGGCGTCGCGGCGTACCGCCCGATCTCCGCGTCGTCGGCGCGGCGGGTCACGCGCGACCAGCCGAGCCCGGGCCGGTAAAGCCAGTAGGTGATGAGGACCCCGCCGCCTCCGCGCCGGTTGTCGTCGATCGACGTGAAGGCGGTCATCCGGCGGTTGGACGCGGTCAGCCCGGGCCGGCCGCCGGGTACGGCGCAGGTCTCGTGGCGGCAATAGCGGAAGTCGACCGGCGCCACCGCCAGCCCGTCGGGGCCCGGGACGGCCACGGGATCCGGAGCCAGCGCCCTTACCGCGCCGGCCAGCGTCCTGCCGTAGGCGAGGGTGAGGGGATCGCGCCAACAGGGCCCGGGCTCCGCCGGCGCGCAGCGGATCCGGCGAGCGATGGCTGAGCCGAGCTGGCGAGCCGCGCCGGTTGGCGGGGAGGAGGCGAGCTCGGCGATGACGGTCCCCAGGAGCGCGGCGACGAGCAGGATCAGACCGAGCTGCTCGACGCTCGCCGCACCGAGCTGGGACCGCAGGCGAGCCACGTGGCGAGCCTAGAGCGGGCCGCCTGACGCTCGGCGCGGGAAGTGTGGAGAGTTAGGAGAGACCCTCGCGCGCTTCGCGCACGAGGGTGACCGACTCGGGGAAGACGATGCGAATGGCGTCGCGGACCTGGACGGCCTGCTCGTCGCTCGAGCCGCTGAGGTCGAGCCGGTTGATTGCCGCCACGGTCATGTCCACGGCGAGCTTGATGGCGTTGTCCGCCCACGCAACCTTCTGCGCGCCCTGCATCTGGTCGGCCAGCTCGCCGAGGCGGTCGCGGAGCTCGTCGGGATCCCCGAAGAGGTTGAACCCTGGATCGTCCATGACCCCGAATCATAGGGCGGTGCCTGCGCCGGCTCAGCTAGCCTGGGCGCGCATGGCCCTGCCCGAGCCCACGGCTTCTTCGACGGCGCTCATCACCGGCGCCTCTTCGGGCATCGGGGCCGACATCGCGCGTGAGCTCGCCCGGCGCGGGCATGGAGCGGTGCTCGTCGCCCGGCGCGAGGAGCGGCTGCGCGAGCTGGCCGACGAGCTGACGGAGTCCACCGGCGTGCGCGCCGAGGTGATTGCCGCGGATCTCTGCCGCGACGACGATCGAGCCCACGTCGTCGGCGCCGTTCGCGAGCTCGGGCTGCACGTCGACATCCTCGTCAACAACGCCGGCTTTGGCGGCTTCGGCGCGGTCCACGACTCGGACGTGGAGCGCCAGGCGGAGATGATCCGGCTGAACTGCGAGACGCTTGCCTATTTGCAGGCGACCTACACCAGGACGATGGTCGAGCGCCGCAGCGGCGCGGTCCTCAACGTGGCCTCGACGGCCGCGTTTCAGCCGCTGCCGGGTTCGGCCACCTACGCGGCGACCAAGGCGTTCGTGCTCAGCTTGAGCGACGCCACGCACGCAGAGCTCAACCGGCACGGCGTGACGGTCACCGCGCTTTGCCCGGGGCCGGTCCGGACGGAGTTCGGCGAGATCGCGGGCGCCGGCGGGGCCGAGGACAAGCTGCCGCGGCCGTTTTGGAGCACGCCCGAGCAGGTCGCCAAGGAGGCGATCGACGGTCTGGCGGCCGGCAAGCGCGTCGTCGTCCCGGGCCTCCTCAACCGGGCCGGCGCGATCGGCGGCCAGCACGCGCCGCGCTCCGTGATCCTCCCGGTCATCGGCCGGGCCTACCGGCGGTTCTTCTAGAGATCGCTCGGCGCCCGAGCGCTTTCGGCTACGGTTCTCGCCTCCGCATCCGCCCGCCCGACTCGATGCCAAACACGCCCGAACAGCAGCTCCGCCGCAGCCGCTTTGAGGCCTTGATCGGTCTCGCGGCACCCGTCCTGGATCTGGTGCTGGCCGCCGGGAACCGCGTCTCGAGCATCGTCGCGCCGAGCGACGAAGACGACCATCTCGCGATCCGACCACCGGGTGAGAAGCTCGAGCTCGGCGCGATTCGCGCGTCTCGCGATCCCTCCACCCACGAGCCTCCGGTCGAGTAGACCGGAGGCAACTCACCATGGAAGCCGGGTTGTCCCGAGACGCAATCGTCGAGCGCGAGCGCAACTACGCCCGGCCCGCGGCCGTCTCGGGGTTCATTGCGGCGGCATTCCTGATTGCCGGGGTGGTCGCCCGGGTGCAGGTGCCGTTTGAATCGAACGCGAGCGACCAGGCCATCCAGTACTCGGTTCACAGCCAGGCGGTGGTTATCTCCGGGATTCTCACCGGGATCGGCTTCTTCTTCGTCGCTGGACCGCTGGTCTACCTACTCACGGCGGCGGCAGCGCGCAGTCCGCGCGTGCGGGCTGGGCTCGTGAGCGTCTGCGTGCTCGGGCCCGTTCTGTTCGGCGTCCAGGGCATCGTCGGTTCCTTTGGATTCAAGAGCTCGGGCGACGAGTACCGGGCGAAGCAGAGCTCGGTCGAGGAGCGGAACGTCTCGGTGCTCCAGAAGACGATCGACTCCGACCCGAAGTCCCTGGACGAGGTCAAGCTCTACAACAGCGGCGATCCGCAGAACAAGGCCGAGGTGCAGACCACGAAGGACGATTTCTACTTCGTCACGTTCCCGGCGGGCCAGGAGTCCTCGCTGAAGGACAGCCTCGACGCGGCCGGCGTCGACACGTCCGAGGACTCCGGCGGAAAGCCCGGCGATGCCTATGCGAACTTCCTCACGATCAATACGGGCAGCGTCAAGGTCGCCGGGTATCTCGCGTTTCCCGCGGGCATCCTGCTGATCTTTGCGGTCGTCTACTCAGCCATCCAGGCGTTCCGGGTCGGCCTGATCACCCGGCTGTTCAGCACGCTCGGCGCGATCGCGGCTGCGAGCATCTTCCTGAGCATTCCGCCGGTGCTGATCGGGCTGTGGGCCTCGTGGCTCGGCATCATCTACCTCAACAGATTGCCGAGCGGGCGCCCGCCCGCCTGGGATGCCGGCGTCGCGGTGCCCTGGCCGCGGCCCGGCGAGCCCGCCGTCGAAGCGCCGATCGAGGGCACTGCGCGCGAGGTCGACCCGGACGCCTCTGCGCCCAACGCGCCGCGCCAGCGCGGGGAGCGCCGCAAGCGCAAGAGCCGCGGATAGCCACGGCTCCCGCGATCCTCTTCGACTCCGACTGCGGCTTTTGCCGCTGGACGCTGGGCTGGGTACTGCGCTGGGATCGCCAGCGCAGGCTGGTGCCGGTCGAGATCCAGGCGCCCGAGGCGCAGCGCCTGCTGAGCCCGGTGGCGCCCGGCGATCGGCTGAAGTCCTGGCATCTCGCCACACCGGATGGCGACGTCCTCTCGGCGGGAGCCGCCTTTCCGGCGCTTTTCGAGATCCTTCCCGGCGCCGCCGCGCTCGCCGCGCTGACCCGGCGCGCGCCGCGGCTGACGCAGCGCGCCTACCGCTTCGTGGCGAACCGGCGGACCACTTTCGGGCGGCTGGTCACGACCGGCGCCCGCGCACGCGCCGACGCGCTGATTCGGGACCGAGCCGCGCCCTAGCCAGAGCCGGCGAGCTCGGTGCTGAGACGCGTGGAGAAGTCGTCGAGGTCCTTGGCCGAGAGGCCTCCCGGAGAGGAGCGAAGCTCGGCGGACGCCACGGGGCCCTTCGGGCCGCCGACGATCGCGATGCGGCTCGCCCGGTCGGTGCCGTCGCCGGATACAGCGAGAGCACCTTTGGCGCCGCCCGGAAGCTCCCCCTCGAAGACACGATCGGGCTTGAAACCCAGGCCGGATTCGGCGTGCGTGGCGCTGAACGAAAGCGGGGGAGTCAGCTTCAGCCGGCGGTCCGCCCCGTAGGCGCGAAAGAACGCCTCCTGCGCGTACTTCGTCGACTCGTTGCGAAATCGCCCGCGGATCGCGAAGCATGCGACGACCAGGAAGATCAGCGCCTCGAAGGCGATGAGGAGGCGCCCAGACTTTGTCGACGGCCAGCAGAATCGGGATGGCGGCGGCGGGGATGTTCACGGCGAGGGTGATTGCCGCCGCGACGCCCAGCGCTCGAATCCACTGGCCCGGCCCGGCCATCACGTGCCGCCTGAACTCCGGCTTCGCAGATGCGACGGAGGTGGGCGAGGAGCTGAGCTTCACCGCTGCCAGCGCAGCCTCCATGCCGGGATCGTCGGCGCTCGGATCCTTCGCGGCCGTCTCCTCCGCGCCACCCGACTCGACCTCCTCCATCGACTCCCTGCGGATCGCATCTGCCAGGTGCGCGAGATCCGCGCACAACGAGGACAGCTCGTTTCTGTCCGTGAGGTGGTTGTCGCGCTCGACGCTCAGCAGACCGCTCGAGAGCTCGAAGCCCTCGTCGCGCGGGCTGCGGGAGATGTAGTCGAGGAGTGACGGCGAGAAGAGCTGGCGAAGCCACGACTCGCTCATGCCGTCAAAGGCGAGGACCGTGAAATCGTTGTCGAGCTTGACGCGCTTGACCTTCTCGACCCTGTAGATGGCGCTCGAGAGGTAGGGAGCGAAGCCGACGCTCTCCGGAACGCGAGTCCAGGCAACCGTGCGGTGATGGGTTGTCGTGTGGTTGTCGCTGTCGGTGGTGGTGTACGTGTAGTGGACGATGGTGCCGGTCGCGCCTCCCGGAAGCGCTCCCGCAGCGGCAGCCTCGATCGAGCCGCCGTGGCCGAGCATCCCGGACTCGGCGGGCAGCTCGGTTGAGTTCGAGTAGGACAGTCCATTCGCCTTCGCGAACGACTCGAGAAAGCTCCCCGCGGCACCATCCGTGGCCATCGGGCGTGATCCTATTGCGCTTCTGGTCGCTGGATGCGCTCAGATGCGAACGCGGAAAACGGTACGGCGGCGCTGGATGAGAGCGATTCCGGCGAGGATGAGATCGAGACCGGCCACCGCAAGAATCCAGGTATTGGAGCCGGTCTGCGGCAGGGTGCTCGCGTTGCCGGCCGCGTCCAGTGAGCTCCCGGCCGCAGACTCGGAGCCGGCAGCCGTTGGGCTGGCTGTCGAGGTTGGATCGC
The DNA here is from genome assembly GCA_963740625.1 of uncultured Actinomycetes bacterium. Taxonomy (GTDB): domain Bacteria; phylum Actinomycetota; class Thermoleophilia; order Solirubrobacterales; family 70-9; genus JAWVFM01. The sequence continues at coordinate 42,328 of CAVUEV010000002.1, read as the reverse complement.
TCGATTGCGAGCTTGGCGAGTCAGGGGTGGTCCCGCCTCCGGAGGGGTTCGCGGCGGGCGGAGCTCCGCCGGCTGGCGGTGTGCCACCCGAGTCGCTCGGCGGGGCCGCCTCCACTGTGACGCTTCCCGTCATGAACGGATGAAGGGTGCAGAGGTAGGAGAAGGTTCCCGTGGCGGTGAAGGTGTGGGAGTACGACTCTCCCTGGCGGAGCGTCCCGGAGTCGAGGCCGTCGCCAGTTACCGTGTGGCCCTCCGGGACGGATCCGTTGTTCGTCCAGGTGACGGCGTCGCCAACGGTGACGGTGATCGCGCTCGGCGAGTAGGCGTAGTCGCTGTTGGAGGCGCCGTCCACGATCAGGACCGACTGGTCGCTCTTGGGTGAGGCGACCCCGGAGGCGACCGGCGTCTCCTCGGCAGGCGGGCTCACCGTTGGAGCGGTCGTCGTGGTCGGAGGCGGCGCAGACGGCACCTCCGTGGTGGCGGGCGGCGGCTCCGCGGTCGTGGTGGTGGTAGTAGTCGGCGGTGGCGGGGCTGGCACCGAGTCGTCCGCGAGAAGCGCAGACGGCAGCGCGAGTGCGATCAGCGCTATCGCAAGCGCAATTGCCGGGCGCAACGCTCGCCTCCATGCCATCACTCCTCGTTGTACCGGAGGCGAGTGGTCGAAGTTCAGCCGGTGGCAGCCAGGCGCTTTCGGTGGGTGCGGATCTCGCTCATGATCCGCTCGAGGCGGGGCTCGGTGGTGGAGTCGACGTGGCTCATCGCGGCGGCGATGGCCGGGTGCACCGCGGCGATCCGCTCGTGCATCGCCTGGGCGACGGCACGGTAGGTCGGATGCCCCTCGCGCCCGGAGCGGAGCTCGCAGAGGTGCATCGCCTCGCGGGCGTTGAGGTCGAGGATGTAGCGAATCCGGTAGCCCAGGCAGAGCGCGTACGGAGCCGCGTCCGGCATTCCCGCCTCCTCGAGGCGGTCGAACTCGGCTCGCGAGAGCTCGAGCGCGCGCTCGTACGCGTCGCCGCACCCGGCCTCCCGGACCTCGGCGGGGATGCCGGCCCCAAGATCCGGGCCGAGGCGCTGCCACTGGCAGGTGAGCATCCGATGGCGCTGCAGGTCGCGAAAGCCGCCGTAGTCGGAGACGATCTCGAAGCGGTAGCGCACCCGTTCCCAGCCCCGACCGGGCCGGTGGCGGCGGTTGGCCCGTTCGCCGCAGAGCTCGGCGATCAGCTCGGCGCGCTCGATCGGATCCAGGTTGGCGACGCGCTCGGCAACTGCGGCCTCGCTTGCCCCCGCCGACTCGAAGAGGCTTGACGTGAGCAGATCCTCCTCGCCACCGTCCACGCCGACGAGCTCGACCGACGGGGCATCGGCGCTCTCGCGGCGCTCGAGCCCGAGCCTCGCGACGACCTCCGCCGCGGCCGAGCGGCGCTCGGCCAGGTAGGAGATCCAGGCGCCGCCACGTTCCGGCTGGCCGATCCGCGCGACGAAGCTGGGGATCATCTTGGCCAGCTCGGTGTGAAGCATCTGCCCGTACGCCCGCGCCTCCGGAAGCGGCGAGGCGAGCAGGCGCATCACCAGCTGCTCGTAGGCCTGGCCGGAGGCGAAGATGCCGACGTGGCTGAGCGTCGACGCGGGGAGCAGGCCGCGCAGGAGGTCGAGCGCCTTGGCTCGGATCGAGCTGCGCCAGGCTCCCTCGGGCTCGTCGCCGCGCGGCCAGCGCTCCTCCGCCCAGGCTCGAACCTGCTCCAGGGAGGCGGAGTAGATCGAGAAGAGCTCGTCCATCGCTGCCCGGAAGCTCGGGCCAAGGTCGTCGTCGGAGTAGTAGCGGTAACCACCGTTCGGAACAGGCTGGTCGTAGGCGATGTAGCGGGTGGACTGCTCGAGATACGCGGCAAGGCGACCACGCTGGAGGACCTTGGTCAGGACGTTCGAAGCCCACTCGCAGGCGACGTGCGCCCCGCCCACCTGGGCGATCGAGTCGTCGCCGTAGCCGATGAAGACGCGCTCGTAGAGCTTGGCCGCCCGCTCGCCCTCCACCCCGTCGAGTGGGCGCCCGCCCTCCGGGACGTCCGCCGCGAACTCGTCGAGGAAGAGCCGGCGCAGCGAGCCTCCGTAGCGCGAGTAGCGCGCGAAGAGGGCGCCTTTGACGGTCTCCGGAAGGTTGACGAGGCCGAACACCGGGCCGTCGAGATTCGTGAAGTGCCGCGTCAGGAGCTCCTGCTCGGCCGCGGTGAATTCCTCGACGGGGTAGCGCATGAGGTCAGGCAGGATAGGCGGGGGAGCGGCGGGCGCGGCGCCGGCCTCAGCCCGCCGATCCGGGCCGTGGCGGCGCCGCCATGAGCTCGACCCGATGCCCCGCCGGGCCGACGACGAAGCCCCGGCGCTCACCCCAGAGGGGGTGGGATTCCTCGAACTGAAAGCCCGCCTCGGCGAGCGCGGCAACGGTTGCGTCGAGGTCGGGAGCGACGATCGCCGCGTGTCCCAGGAGCGGCACGGCCCCCTCCGGCGTGTGGATCAGGTGGATCTGGTTCGGCCCGTTCTCCATCCATGTCACGTATTCGGCGATCTGCTCGGGAGCAGGCAGGCGCCGGAAGCCGAGGATGGCGAAGAACTCGACGGTCGCCTCCACCTCCTCGGCGGGGACCTCGAGCGAGACGTGATGAAGGGCGACGTCCACAGCTACGCCGCGCGCTTCGCCAGCAGCTCCAGGAGGACGTCGACCAGCAGCTCCGCGTCGGCCGCCGTCGTCTGCCAGTTGACGATCGCCGGGCGGAACGCGACTCGGCCGTCGTATGTGGTGGTTCCGCAGTAGACGCGGCCGTCCGCGAGCAGCGCGGCGCCCAGCTCGCGGTTCAGGTCATCCAGTTGCGTTTCCTCCAACCCGTCGGGGTGAGCTCGGAAGCAGACGATGTTGAGCCTCACGTCCGCGAGGCGTTCAAGCGCCGGCTCGCTGTCGACCCGATCGGCCAGTGCCCTGGCGATCGCGAGGTGCCGCTCGACCATCGCCCGGTGACCGGCTCGCCCGTACGCGCTCAGGGTCGCCCAGATGGCGAGTGCTCGCGCCCGGCGCGAGTTCTCGGGCGTGAGCATCCCGAAGTTGGGGTTGGGGTCGTCGCCGGCGGGGAGGTAGGGCGCCCCCACCGTGAATGCTTCGGCCAGGCGCTTCGGCTCGCGGACGAAGGCGAAGCCGCAGTCGTAGGGCACGTTCAGCCACTTGTGCGCGTCCGCCGCGATCGAGTCGGCGCGCTCGATGCCGTCGGTCAGCGCGCGGCTCTCCGGCGCCAGCCGCGCGAACAGGCCGAACGCTCCGTCCACGTGGAGCCAGGCGTTGTGGGCCTTCGCGGCCTCGGCGACGTCGGCGATCGGGTCGAAGTCGCCGGCGTTCACCTCGCCGGCGTTGGCGATGACGATTGCCGGGGCGCCATCGAGCGCCTCGAGCTCCCTCGTCAAGGCGTCGAGGTCAAGCCGCCCGACACCATCTCGCGTCAGCTTCCGGATCCGACCTCGCCCCAGGCCGAGCATGCCGATCGCCTGCTGCGCGCTCGGGTGCACGTAGCCGCTGGAGAAGACCGGCGCCGGCGGCAGACCCGCGAGGCCGTCCTCGTCGGCGCTCGCTCCGTGCTGCTCCGCCCACCAAGAGCGCGCCGCGGCCAGGGAGGAGAAGTTCGCCATGGTGGCGCCGCTGACGAGGATGCCGGTGAAGTCGTGCGGAAGCTCGAAGAGCTCGCGAAGCCACCCGGTCGCGACGCGCTCCATCGTCGCGGCGAAGGGCGACGAAGCCCAGGCGTACGCAACCTGGTCGTACGCCGAGGCGAGCCAGTCGGCGCCGAGCGCCGCCGGCGTGCCGCCGCCCATCACGAAGTGGAAGAACCGCGGGCCCGCCGAGCGCATCGCGGTGCGGTCCGCGAGCTCCGCCAGCTCGCGAAGCGACGCCAGCGCGCCAGAGCCGTCCTCCGGCAGCGGGCCGCCCCAGGTCTGAAGGGCCTCCTCGGAGCCGAGGGCCAGGAGCTTCTCCTCGCCGATGCCGTCGAGGTACTCGGTTGCGCTCTTGGCAGCGAAGGAGAGCGCTTCGGTCAGCTCGCCACGAAGCTCAAGGGGATCGGCCACCCGAGGATCGTAATCCGACGCGCCGGCTCACCCGAGCTGCCGCAGATTCGGCCACTGCTCGCTCCAGCCGCCGATCGGCCGTGTGCAGACGAGCACCGGCGCGCCGTACTCGTCGTTCTCGATGCCGTCCGAGTCGCGGATGCGAGCTTCCCGCCTGCAGCCTTCGAAGTGCTCCCGCGCGAACGGGCGCGAGAGGCCGATCGTGATCACCGGCGCCCAGCCTGCGGGCGGCGGGCCCCAATCCCAGTACGCGTTGTGGATCCCGTAAGCCTGCGGCAGACCGAGCGCGGGCCCGTAATGATCGACCGCGCCCGCCTCGCCGTAGTTGGAGCCGAGAATTACGGCGTGCGGCGGGCTACCGATCTCCCCGTAGACCTCGCCGACGGTGCGCACGAGGTCCGGCCAGCCGATCGTCTCGCCCACGTCGGGATTCGTGTTGACGATCCCCTCGGTGTCCCTGGCCGGGACGATCGGCAGGGAGACGACTACGGTGACGATCCCCGTCACCGCGATCGCGGCGCCCAGCGCCCACCCTCGCCTTGGATGACCGGTCAGCCACCGGTCGACGGCGATGCTTCCCGCCGCGAGCAGCACCGGGAGCAGGCCTGCGAGGTAGTAGGGCTTGCCGCCGCTCGCCATGAAGATCACCGCGAGCACCGCCCACGCGACCACCAGGAAGCGGAACCGCCGGCCGTCGGGATTGCTCCACAGCCAGACCATCCCCGCGATCCAGACCGGCGCCAGCGCCGGTCCCGCGAGCAGGAGCTGGAACGGGAGGATCGCCCACCAGGGCTGCGAGCTCGCGGAGTTGCCGGCGGCGATCGACCGCGAGACGTCGATCTGAGGCCAGCCGTGGCTCGCCTGCCAGACCAACCACGGCGAGAACAGCGCAAGGGCCACGGCGACACCCGCCCAGACCCACTTCGAGCGCAAGACGACGCGGGGACCGACTGCGAGCACCCCTGCAAGCAAGCCCACGGCGAGGAACGCGGGCAGGGGCTTGTTGAGCAGGGCCACGCCGAACACGAGACCGGCGACGAGCCACAGGCGCTCGTCGCCTGTGCGGATCGCCCTGATCGTCAGCCACGTCGTCGTCGTCCAGGCGAGCAGGTCGAAGGTCGTCGTGCTCAGCAGGTGGCCGGTGAAGAGCACGACGGGCGCGACGGCGGCACAGGCGGCGGCGATGAGCTCCGAGCGGCGCGATCCGCCCAGCTCGCGCGCGAGGAGGCCGGTGAGCACCACCAGGAGGCCGGTTGCCACCGCCGAGGGGATCCGCAGCACCGTGAGCGAGTCCGGAGCGATGCCGCTCATCGCCCGGGCGATGAGCGGCGTGACGGGCCCCTGGTCGTCGTACGCCCAGTCGAGGTGGTGGCCGGCCGCAAGGAAGTAGAGCTCGTCTCGGTGGTAGCCGTATGCGCCGGCAAACGCGATCAGGATGACTGTCACGACCGCCCCGAGGATGAGCAGCCTTCGGTTCATCTAAAAGGCCCCGCGGGCCGGCTCAGCCCAGCGAGAAGATGGCCGCGCCCGCATGCTCGGCCCAGTCGACGAGCGGCGACGGAATGACCCCGAAGAAGACGGTTGCGCCCGCAGCCAGGACGGCGAGGACGACGATGATTCCCGCGCGGCGGTTCGGAAGCTCGTCGTCCGCCTCCGGCGACCCGCCCGCGATGGCGGGCATGGCTTCGCTCGCGACGCGGCGCTCCGCCGTGTTCGGCCGCGCGCTCGGGCGCATCCAGACGGCGGCGATGACCCGCAGGTAGTAGGCAAGGGAGACCATCGTGCCGACGGCGATCATGACGCCGAGCCAGGTGTAGTCGCCGCCGACGGCGCCCTCGATCAGGTAGAGCTTGCCGATGAACCCGGCGGTACCTGGCATGCCGGCCAGGGCCAGCATCGCGATCGTCAACGGCCAGGCCAGCTCCGGGCGGTCGCGCCCCAGGCCCTGCACGGCGCTGATGTCGTCGCCGAGCGCGCTCTCACGCTCGCGGATGACGATCACCGCGAACGCCGCGAGGTTCATGAGCGTGTAGGCGGCGAGGTAGAAGACGAGCGCGTTCACGCCCGCGCTGGTGCCCACCACGAGGCCGACCATCATGTAGCCGGCCTGGGCCACCCCGGAGTAGCCGAGCAGCCGCTTCAGTGAGCTCTGGCCGAGGGCGCCGATGTTGCCGACCACGATCGAGACGACCGCGAGCGCCGCGAGCGCCGGCTGCCAGTTGTCGATCGCCGGGCCGAGGGCAACCTCGAAGAAGCGAACGAATACGGCGAACGCCGCGGCCTTGGTCGCCACCGCCATGAAGGCGGTCACCGGGGTGGGCGCGCCCTCGTAGACGTCGGGCGTCCACTGGTGGAAGGGCGCGATCGAGATCTTGAAGGCGAACCCGGTTGCGGCAAGGCCAATGCCGAGCAGGATCAGCGGGTCGTCGGCGAGGCTGCCGCCGATCGCGCTGCGGATGGCCATGAAGTCGGTCGAGCCGCTGCCGCCGTAGATGAACGCCAGGCCGTAGAGAAGCGTCGCCGAGCCAAGCGAGCCGACGATCAGGTACTTGAGGCCGGCCTCGAGCGACTTCTCGCGGCGGAGCGCCGAGCCGCAGAGCGCATAGAGCGGTACGGAGAGCAGCTCGAGCGCGACGAACGCCGCAATCAGGTTCTGAGCCTGGGCGAGCAGGGTCATCCCGAGGACCGACGAGAGCAGGAGCGCCTGGAACTCGCCGTGTCCTGCGGCACCCGTCGAGTCCTGCACCGACTCCTCTTGCCAGGACAGCGGAATCACGAACGCCGCCGCGAAGATCGCGATCAGCGCCGCCGCGAGCCCGAGGCCGTCCTGCCGCAGGGCGCCCGAGACGAGGTCCTCCGGCGCATCGCCCCATTGCCAGATGCAGAGCCCGCCGGCGGTGGCGAGAGTCAGGAGGCTCAGGGTCGAGACGACCGCGCGCTCGTGCCTGCCGCTGAGCACGGCGCCGGCGAGGACCAAAACGATGCCCGCCGTCAGCGCGATCACCGGAGAGAGCCCTGCGTAGTCGATGTGCGGGGCGGTGAAGCCGGTCATTTGATCTGGGTCATCGAGGGTTGAAGTCCGAAGTCGGCAAGGCAACCGGTCGAGTAGCTCGTCTGGAGGGGCGCGTATCCGGTCCAGCCGTGGAGTTGCCCCACCCCGGCGCTGACGTTCCTGTAGACGCCTTGGCCGCAGCTCGCCACGGCGACCGCCCCGAGCTTGTCCTGCACGGCGGTGTCGGCGCGCTTGGTGATCAGCCCCGGGTAGAGGGCGAGGCCGACGATGCAGGCGACGAGCGGTGCGATCACGAGGCCATCGCGCAGGGAGATCTCACGGGATTCGACGCCCTCCGGCAGGCGGTTGTGCATCGTCCGCTGGTAGAGCCTTAGCGCGTAGTAGGCGGCGAGCGGGACCCCGACGGCGGCGACGAAGGCGTAGACGATCTTCGACTGGAAGACCCCGATGAGGATGTCGAACTCGCCGATGAAGTTCGCGGAGCCCGGCATCGCGAGGGTCGCCAGCGTGACGATGAGGAAGAGCGAGGCGAGCACGGGAGCGCGAAAGGCGAGGCCGCCGAGCCGGGTTATGTCCTCGGTGCCGGCGCGCTCGGCGATCAGCACGATGATCAGGAAGATCGGCGCGACCACAAGCCCGTGGTTGACCATCTGCAGGATCGCCCCGTCACCCCCCGCGGAGCGCAGCGAGAAGATCCCGATCGTGATGAACCCGAGCTGGGCGATCGACGAGTAGCCGGCGATCAGGCGGACGTTCGTCTGGGTGAACGCCATGATCGACCCGTAGAGGATCGACGCGACGCCGATCAGCAGGATCAGCTCCTGGAAGTGCGTCGTCGCGGCGGGGAACAGCGGAAGCACGACGCGCAGGAACCCGTAGGCGCCGACCTTCGGCAGCACTCCTGAGAGCAGCGCCAGGACCGGCAGCGGCGCCGCGCGGTAGGCGTCGGGCATCCAGCCGTGGACCGGGAACGACGGCATCTTGATCAGGAACGCCGCGGCGAAGAAGCAGAAGATCCACTCCTGGCTTGAGACCGAAAGCGTGTTGGCTCGGAGCTCGGCCAGCGAGAAGGTGAGGTGCCCGATGTCGCCCGAGGCGATCACCGCCGTGGCGATCGCGGCGACCAGCATCAGGAGCGAGCCGACCAGCGTGTAGACGATCATCTTGATCGTCGCCGCGACCCGGTTCTCGCCGCCGAACGTCCCGATCAGGAAGAAGAACGGGATCAGCATGAGGTCGAAGAAGAGGACGAAGAGCAGCAGGTCCTGGGCGATGAACGCGCCGAGCGTCGCCGTCTCGCCGAGCGCGAGCATGAAGAAGTAGACGCGCTCGCGACCCTCGGGCATCCGGACGTGAGAAGGCCGTCGAGGCGGCCCAAAGCAGCGCGGTCAGCAGCACGAGGAAGACGCTGAGGCCGTCGACGCCGAGCTGGTAGCGGACCCCCAGGCCGGGAATCCAGCTGACGTCCACCGAATGCTGGAGCCCGGGCGTTCCGAGGTGGAAGTCCGCCACGAGGGCGATCGCCCGGGCGAGTACGACGAGCGAACCCGCGGTGGCCACCCAGGGCACGATCCGTTTCGGCAGAACGAACCCGAGGAGGCCGACGCCGAGCGGGAGCCAGACGAGGAGGTTCAGCATCAGCGCCTCACCACTAGTGGCTCACGATCAGGAAGTAGAGGCCGAGCGCGGCGAAGCCGCCGACGAGAAGCAGCGCGTAGGCGCGCACGAAGCCCGACTGGGCGCCGCGGACGAGCGCGCCGGCGCCGCGGACGACCCCGGTGGTGCCGGAGACGATGCCCTGCACCACGACGCGCTCGAAGACGTCGTTTGCGAAGCGCCCGGCGCCGACGATCGGGCGGTAGATCACCGCGTCGTAGGCCTCGTCGAAGTACCACTTGTTCTTCAGGAAGGTGTGGATTGCGCCGAAGCGCGCGATCAGGCGGGTCGTGATGCCCGGGTTGCGGACGTAGCAGAGGTAGGCGAGGAAGATGCCGAGGATCGAGATGACGGCGCCCACCCCGAGCCCCTCCCAGCTCTCGGCGACGCTCGGCGCGAGCGAGGCGAGGCGCGAGCCCTCGAACGTGGCGTCGAGGAAGCCTGGTGACGCCCTCGTCGACGCCCGGGACCTGGACCAGGCCGCCGAACAGGGCGAGAACCCCGAGGATTGCCATCGCGATGCGCATCGGCAGCTCGCGCTCGGCGATGTGGTGCTCGGCCCCGGGGAAGCCGACGTCCGTATCCTCCGGCTCGCCGGTCGCCGGGTTCGACGGCTCCGCGTGCGCCAGGTGGCCTCCCTCCAGCTCGCGCGCCTCGGCGGAGGGCTCCCCGCGGGTGACGCGGAAGCCGATGCGGAACGCGTAGAAGGCGGTGAGCAGGGCGCCGACGTATCCGCCGATCGCGAAGATCCAGTACATGCCGCCGCGGCTGGCGGCGAAGTCGAGGATCTCGTCCTTCGAGAAGAACCCGGAAGTGCCGGCAAATCCAGCCAGCGCGAGGCTTCCGACCACGAGCAGCGCCGAGGTGAAGGGCATCGACTTGCGAAAGCCCGACATGCGGTCGATGTCCTGGTTGCCCGCCATCGCGCCGATCACGGAGCCTGCCGCCATGAACAGGAGCGCCTTGAAGAAGGCGTGCGTCATCAGCTGGAACAGGCCCGCCGAGTAGGCGCCGATCGAGACGCCCATGATCATGTAGCCGATCTGGCTGCACGTCGAGTAGGCGATGATCCGCTTGAGGTCCGTGACCGCCAGGGCGACGGTGCCGGCGAAGAGCAGCGTCGCCAGGCCGACGAACGCCGCGATGTCGGCCGCGGTCGGAGCGAGCTCGAACAGCGGCCACATACGGGCGATCAGGTAGACGCCGGCGGTCACCATGGTCGCCGCGTGGATCAGTGCCGAGACCGGCGTCGGGCCCTCCATCGCGTCCGGCAGCCAGGTGTGGAGCGGTAGCTGGGCGGACTTCGCGAACGCGCCCACGCAGAGCAGCAGGCAGATCGCGACCACCACTCCCTGGTTGGTGTGGAAATGCTGCGGGGCGGCGCTGAAGACCGCCGGGTAGTCGAAAGTGCCCAGCTCGCGGAAGACGAAGAACGTTGCGAACACCAGGCCGACGTCCCCGATCACGTTGATGACGAAGGCCTTCATGCCCGCCCTCGTCGCCGTCTCGCGCCGGTACCAGAAGCTGATCAGCGCGTAGGAGGCGTAGCCGACGAACGCCCAGCCGATCACCAGCAGCACGAAGTTGCCGGCCAGGACCAGCAGCAGCATCGAGAAGACGAAGAAGTTGAGGAAGCTGAAGTAGCGGGTAAAGCCACGGTCGGAGGTCATGTAGCTGACCGAGTAGAGGTGGATCAGGGTCGACACCCCGGTCACCACCAGGCACATGAAGACCGAGAGCGGGTCGACGAGGATCCCGAGCTTGATGTCGAGCCCGCCCCCCTGCGCGTAGTGCCAGAGGGTCGAGGTGATCTGGCGATCGTCCCCGGCCCGGTCCAGGAGGGCGATGAGGACCCGGATGGCGCAACCGAACGCCAGCCCGATCGCGCCCGTCGCGATCCAGCCCGCGGAGCGACCCGGCAGCCTGCGGTAGCCGAAGGCGATGATGATGCTTCCCAGGAGCGGGAAGCCCGAGGATCAGCCAGGCGTAGGCGCTCGCGCTCACCGGTTCGCCCTAGCCCCGGAGCTTCCTGAGCTCGTCGACGTCCAGCGGGATGCGGCGACGGAACATCGCGACGATCAGCCCGAGGCCGACGACGACCTCGCAGGCCGCGACGACCATCACGATCAGGGCGAAGATCTGGCCGTCCTCGTTGCCGGTCGAGCGCGAGAACGCCACCAGCGCCAGGTTCGCCGCGTTCAGCATCAGCTCCAGGCAGAGGAGGACGACCAGCGGGCTGCGGCGAAGCAGCACGCCGGCGGCGCCGATGGCGAAGAGCATCGCGCTGAGGACGAGGTACCAGGCGACGTCCACGTCAGGCGCCTTCCTCGGACGTTCGCTCACGGCGCTTGCCTGCGAGCATGATCGCCGCGACCGCGGCGACCAGCAGCAGCATCGACGCCGCCTCGAAGACGATCAGGAAGCGCTCGAGCAGCAGGTTGCCGATCGACGACGGGGCGCCGAAGCCGGCGGGATCAGCGGTCCCGCGGCTCGACAGCGAGGAAAGCGCGGTGCCCGAGCACGGCGATCGAGAGCTCGACGAAGATCGCCACGCCAAGCATCGGCCCGAGAATGCGCTGCCCGGCGATCGGCTCGTAGAGCGACTCCTCCTGCTGGCCGACGTAGGCCGCAACGAAGACGTAGAGCACCATCACGGCGCCGGCGTAGACGACCACCTGCGCGGCCGCGACGAACTGCGCGTGGAGCAGCAGGAAGAGGCCGGCGAGCGCGACGAGGTGGACGATCAGCGCCAGCACCGAGTAGAAGGGGTTGCGGAGGGCGACGACGGCGAGCGCGCCGCCGACCGCGCCGATCGCCCCGACGAAGAACGCGACCTGGATCACTCGCCCTCGTTTCGCAGCGGCGTGCGCTCGATCGGGCTCGGCGAGCAGCATCTCCTTGGTGAAGATCAGGTCGGAGCGGTTGTAGTCGGCCATCTCGTACTCGTGGCCCATCGTGATCGCGTCGAACGGGCAGGCCACCTCGCAGTAGCCGCAGAAGATGCAGCGCGAGAGGTTGATCTCGTAGACCGCGGCGTAGCGCTCGCCCGGCGGAGACGCGGTCGGCAGGGTCGTTCTCGGCCGCGACGACGCGGATGCAGTCGGCCGGGCACGCCGCGGCGCAAAGCGAGCACCCGACGCACTTCTCGAGGCCGGTGTCCTCGAAGCGGTGGAGCTTGTGGCGGCCGCGAAAGCGCGGGTAGACCGGGCGTCTTCTCCTCGGGGTACTCGATCGTCACGGTGCCCTCGACGAGGCGCGCCATCGTGGTCCTCAGCCCGCGCAGGGTCTCGCCGAACGCCCGGTAGGCGCCCTTGGCGCCGCCCGGGTCGGGCCCGCGCTGGACCTCGACGACGGAGTCGTCGCGGCAGGTAGGGGTAACTTGCCGTTCGATGCTCATGTCAGCGTCACCAGGACCGCGGTCACCATCACGTTCAGGGTCGCGAGGGGCAGCAGCACCTTCCAGCCGAGCGACATCAGCTGGTCGTAGCGAAGCCGCGGCAGCGTCGCGCGGATCCACATGAAGAAGAGGATCACGCCGATGATCTTGGCCAGCGTCCAGATCGGATCGAGCCAGCCCGGGCCGGGCCCGTGCCAGCCGCCGAGGAAGAAGGTCACGGCGATGCCGGAGATCACGAACATCTCGATGTACTCGGTCATCGCGTAGGTGCCGTAGCGCATGCCGCCGTACTCGGTCTGGTAGCCGGCGACGAGCTCGGCGTCGGCCTCCGGCAGGTCGAACGGCGCCCGGTTCGCCTCGGCGAAGCCGGCGACCATGAAGACGAGGAAGCCGACGAACTGCGGGATCACGAACCAGATTTGTCCTGCGCTCGACGATCGCCGGGAGCGAGAGCGTGCCGGTCATCATGATCGCGCCGAGCAGCGCGAGACCCATCGAGATCTCGTACGAGATGAGCTGGGCCGCCGAGCGCATCGCGCCGAGGAAGCTGTACTTCGAGCCCGAGGCCCAGCCGCCGAGCAGCAGGCCGTAGAAGCCGAACGAGCCGAAGGCGAAGAAGTAGAGGACGCCGATCGGCACGTCGATCCCGTAGAAGCCCGACGCCGTCCTTGACGTTGCCGAAGGGCAGGATCGCCAGCGCCGCGAGGGCGGAGAAGACGACGAGGAGCGGCCCAACCGCCCAGAGGATGCCCTGCGCGTTGGCCGGCTTGTAGGCCTCCTTGGAGACGAGCTTGACCGCGTCGGCGAGCGGCTGGAGGAGGCCCTTGGGCCCGACGCGGTTGGGCCCGTAGCGGTGCTGGAAGCGGCCGAGGAGCTTGCGCTCGACCACCGTGAGCAGCGGGACGATGCTCATCACCACCGCGAAGATCACGATCGACTTGACGATCAGGATCCAGCTCGCGTCGACGAAGCTGGTGTCGGCTGAGCGGCAGGCTCACTGCTCCTCACCTGCCTTCGTGACGTCGACCGACGCGGCGCCGGCCAGGACGTTCGCGCTTTCCGCGCCGATCCCGTCGATCAGGAAGCCTGCTCCGCCCAGCATCCGCTCGCGGATCGCGACGTTGGCCCGGACCTGGAAGCCGTTGGAGCGCGACGTCGACCTGTTCGCCCTGGGCCACCCCAAGCCGCTCCGCGTCCTCGGGCGCCAGCTCGAGCGTCTGGGACGGCGCGAGGAACCGCAGCGCCGGGTTCCGCTCGGAGACCTCGCCGGCCCAGAGGTCTCGATAGGTCCCGATCCGAATCGCGGAAGACCCGGCGGCGGGTGTGGGGGCGTCGTCAGCCGAGCGTGGCAGTTCGTGTTGACCCTTGCCGTCCGGTCGCCTAAAAGCTCGGCTGACGACGCGCCCGCAGCCCGCCGAGGCCGCGTCGCGGTCCTGCCAGCGGACTCCGTGGCCGCCGATCTCCTCGTGGGTGAGGCCGGCGTAGAAGGGAATGTCGCTGGCCAGGACCTCGAGCGCCTCCGGAGCCGAGTCGATGCCGGTCTCGTCGCCGAGGCGCGCGGAGAGCTCCGCCAGCACCTGCCACCCCGGCCGGATCGCGCCGGGCGCCGGAAGGCTCGAGCGCAGGCGCTGGAGGCGGCCGTCGGGGTGGGTGACGGTGCCCTCCTTCTCGGCCTCGCCCTGGGCGGGGAGGACGACGTCGGCGTGGCCGCCCGAGGCGTTTCCGAACATCGAGACGTCGAGGACGAAATCGGCGGCCCCGAGCGCCTCGTGCCAGCCCTTGGGGTCGGGCAGGTCGCGGATCGGGTCGACCTCCCAGAGGATCACGGCCTCCAGCTCGCCGGCTTCGAGAGCGTCCTTGATCTCGTCCGCGCTGCGGCCTGGGCCCGCGTCGGAGTGGCCGGGGCCGACGCCCGGGAGGCAGCCAGCCTCGGTGAGGCCGCGGCCGTTGGCTCCCGGTGGGAACCTCGATCAGGCCCGAGCCGTCCCGCGCCGAGCTTCAGCTGGGCAGCGAGGTCAAGGATCGCCGCGGCGCCGGCGTCCGCGTCGGGGCCGGAGACGACGCGTTCGCCGTAGATGACGATGACGCTGTCGGCGTCCTTGAGGACCTGGCCGGCGTCGGAGTCGAGCGAGAATCCGGATGCCTCTCCCGGCGCGAAGCGCACCACCTCCTCGGCTCCGCCGTCGAGCGCGGTGGGGCGGGCCGAGGCGACGACGAGCTTCAGGCCGCTGTGGCGGATCGCCTTGCGCAGCCGAAGGTCGAGGATTGGCATCTCGTGCAGCGGGTCGCAGTCGAGCAGGAGCGCGGCCTCGGCAGCGTCGAGGTCGGCGACCTTCGCCGCGGTTTCCGGTTGGGCGAGGGCGGCGAGAAGCTCGCGGGATGGCGCCCCGGCGGGGCGGGAGTCGACGTCGTTTGAGGCGAGGGCGCGGCGAACGAGGCGCTGGACCAGGTAGCCCTCCTCGTTGGTGGCGGACCCGCCGACCAGGGCCGCCACCTTCCCGTTGGCGGCGCTCAGGCCGGCCGCCGCCTTGGCGAGCGACTCCTCCCAGCTCGCCTCGCGAAGCGCGCCCGCCTCGCGGACCTGCGGCACCGCGAGGCGGTCCTCGGAGGAGAGCATCTGGAAGCCGAAGCGCCCCTTGTCGCAGAGCCAGCCGTCGTCGACGTCGTGGTTGTCGCGGGCGAGGACGCGCTGAACCCGGTCGTCGCGGACCGTGTGCTTGACGTTGCACTGCGACGGGCACAGCGTGCAGATGGAGCCCGCCTCCTCGATGTCCCAGGGCCGGGCCCGAAAGCGGTAGGCCTCGGCGGTCAGGGCGCCCACCGGGCAGAGCTCGATCACGTTGCCGTGAAACGGCGCGATGTAGGGGTGGTCGTCGAACGTTCCGACGAACGTGCTCGCGCCGCGCTCGAGGAGCTGGAGCTGCTCGTCCTCGGCGACCTCCTGGCTGAAGCGAACGCAGCGGTAGCAGAGGATGCAGCGCTCGCGGTCGATGCGAACCAGGGGCGAGAGCGGCACCGGCTTCTGGAAATGGCGCTTGGGGTCGGTGACCCGGCTGCGGCCGGCGCCCCAGCCCATCGCGATGTCCTGAAGCGGGCACTCGCCGCCCTTGTCGCAGACGGGGCAGTCGAGCGGGTGGTTGACCAGCAGGAACTCGACGATGGCGTTCTGCGCCTCCTTGACCCGGTCCGTCTGCGTGTAGACGACCATCCCGTCGCGGATCGGAGTCGAACACGCGGTCTGAAGCTTGGGGATGCCCTCGACCTCGACCAGGCACATGCGGCAGGCGCCGACCGGGCCACCGAGCTTCGGCTCGTAGCAGAAGACCGGGATCTCGACGTCCCCTCCCTTGGCGGCGTCAACGAGCATCGCGCCCTCGCGCGCCCGCACCTCCACGCCGTCGACGACGACCGTCACCTCCGGCTTTTCGGAGCTCACGCCGCCACCGCCTCGGTCCTCGCGGCCTCGATCGCACGCTCGAACTCGCCACGGAAGTTCTTGACCATCGAGCCGACCGGCATCGCCATCGCGTCGCCGAGCACGCAGAGGCAGTTGCCGATGATGTTCTCCTGGACCGAGGCCATGATGTCCAGGTCCATCGGGGTGGCGTCGCCGGCGACGATGCGCTCGAGCATCTTCACCGTCCAGTTGGTGCCCTCGCGGCACGGTGTGCACTTGCCGCACGACTCGTGGTGGTAGAAGCGCGCGGTGCGCAGCGCCAGCTCGGGGATCGAGACCGTGTCGTCGGCCACGATGATCGCCCCGGAGCCGAGCATCGACCCGGCGTCGGCAAGGGCCTCGAAGCTGTAGGGGACGTCGAGGTCGTCGCCGGTGAGCACCGGTGCGGAGGAGCCGCCGGGAAACCATGCCTTGACGCTGCGGCCTTCGCCCGGGCCGCCCGCGAGGCCGTAGATGATCTCGCGCGACGGGATGCCGAGCTCGATCTCGTAGTTGCCGGGGCGCTGGACGCAGCCCGAGACGGAGACGACCTTGGTGCCGGTGGACTGCTCGGTGCCGAACGACTTGAACCAGTTGGAGCCGTGCTCGACGACGAGCGGCACGTTCATCAGCGTCTCGACGTTGTTGATCAGCGTCGGCCCGCCGTAGAGCCCCTGGATCGCCGGGAACGGCGGCTTGAGGCGCGGGTTCCCCCGCTTGCCCTCGAGCGAGTCGAGCAGCGCCGTCTCCTCGCCGCAGATGTAGGCGCCGGCCCCGCGGTGGACCACGAGCTCGACGGTCACCCCGCTCCCCAGGATGTTCTCTCCGAGGAAGCCGGCCTCGTAGGCCTCGCCGACGGCGCGGTCGAGGATGTCGCCGATCTCCCAGTACTCGCCGCGGATGAAGATGAAGGCGCGGGTCGCGTCGACGGCGAGCGCCGCGATCGCGATCCCCTCGATGAGCTGGTGCGGGTTCTTCTGCATGAGCTCCCGGTCCTTGAACGTGCCCGGCTCCGACTCGTCGGCGTTGCAGCAGAGGTACTTGTCCATGTCGCCGCGCGGGAGGAACGAGCCCTTCTTGCCCATCGAGAACCCGGCCCCGCCGCGGCCGCGAAGCCCCGACTCCTCGAGCTCGCCGAGGACGAACTCGGGCTCGAGCTCGCGGAAGGCCCGCTGCAGCGACTCGTAGCCGCCGCGCTTGCGGTAGCCGTCGATGCTCGCCAGGCCGGACTCGTCGATGCCCCGGAAGAGAACTCGCGTTTCAGCCACGATCTGACTCCGGAAGACGGGGATCGGGAGGCCCGTCGGGGCCGCCGGCGGCCCTGCGCAGGTGGATCGCCTTCTCAGGCACGGGATCGGAGCCGGCGCGCAGCTGTTCGACGATCGTCGCCGCATCGCCCGCGTCGAGCGGCCCGTAGTAGGTCTCGTCGATCGAGGCCATCGGCGCGATGTCGCAGGCGCCCAGGCACTCGAAGCCGGAGACGAACAGCCTGCCGTCCTCCGACGTGGCGCCGCCATGCCCGGCGGCCTCGCGGTCCGCCCCGGCGGCCCCGCAGAAGGCGTCGAGCAGCTCGTCGGCGCCGCGCATCCAGCAGGAGATGTTGGTGCAGACGAGCACGTGGTGCTCGCCGATCGGGGCCAGGCGAAACAGGTCGTAGAAGCTCGCCACCGACTGCAGGTAGGCGGGCGGCAGGCCCATCACCGCCGCCGCCTGGCGTATCCCCTCGGGGCTGCACCATCCGTGGTGGCGCTGCACCGACCAGAGCGCCGGGATCGACGCGGAGCGGAGCTCCGGGTAGCGGCCCATCGCCGCCTCGATCTCCTCGCGCAGCGAGTCCGGAACGTCGACCTCGTGCAGCTCGGGAACGCGCTCGGCGTCCTCGGGGCGCATCGACTCGATGAGCTCTGAGCGCTCCGCCGCGCTGAGGTCGTCCGTCGGCCGCATCATGTGCGTCACCGGTCGATCACCTCCCTTGCCAGAAGGCCAAACATGCTTTCGCGCAAAGCGCTCACCGGTCGATCCCGCCCAGGATCGGGTCGAGCATCGCGAGGCTCTGGATCAGGTCGGCCACGTAGCTGCCGACGCACATGTCCTTGAGCGCCTGAAGGTTCACGAACGAGGGATCGCGGAGGTGGACGCGGGCCGGCTTGGCCGAGCCGTTGGCGACGATGAAGCAGCCGAGCTCGCCGCGCGGGGACTCGATCGCGTTGTAGGCCTCGCCCGGCGGGACGCGGAATCCCTCGGTGACGAGCTTGAAGTGGTGGATGAGCGCCTCCATCGAGGTCGCGAGCTCGTGTCGCGGCGGCAGGACGATCTTGCGGTCGTCGGCGATGTGCGGGCCCTCCGGCAGGCCGTCGAGCGCCTGGGTGACGATCTTCACCGACTCGCGCATCTCCTGGATGCGGCACCGGAAGCGATCCCAGCCGTCGCCGATCGTGCCGACCGGGATCTTGAAGTCCAGGTCGCCGTAGGCCAGGTAGGGGTCCACCTTGCGGAGGTCCCAGGGCTCACCGGCGGCGCGCAGGAGGGGACCGGTCACGCCGAGCTCGAGGAGCCGCTCTCGGGACACGGCCCCGACGCCCTTGGTGCGCTGCAGGAAGATCTCGTTGTTCGTCAGCAGGGCCTCGAACTGGTCGACCCGGCTCGGGAACTCCTCGCAGAAGGCGCGCACCTTCTTCTCGAAGCCGAGCGGGATGTCCTCCGCGACGCCGCCGACCTGGAAGTAGCGGGTGTGCATCCGCTGGCCGGAGGACATCTCGAACAGGTCGAGGATCCGGTCGCGGTCGCGGAAGCAGTAGAAGAACATCGACATCGCGCCCAGGTCGAGCGCGGAGGTGCCGAGCCAGACCAGGTGCGAGTGGATGCGGTTGAGCTCGAGGTGGATGACCCGCAGGTAGTAGGCGCGCTCCGGGATCTCGAGCTCGAGGAGCTTCTCGACGCAGCCGCAGAAGGCCTGCATTTGGAAGTAGTAGGAGATGTAGTCCGTGCGCTCGACGAACGGGATCGCCTTCCAGTAGCTCTTGTCCTCGCAGGACTTCTCGATCCCCGTGTGGACGTAGCCCATGACCGGCTTCAGGTCGCGGACGATCTCGCCCTCGAGGCTGACAAGGAGTCGCAGCACCCCGTGCGTCGCCGGGTGGTGCGGGCCCATGTTGACGGTGAGCAGCTCCTCCGTGGGGTCCATCGCGTCGGCGGCGCTCGAGGCCTCGACGGCGGAGCTGCCGATGACGTCCGCGTAGCTGCCGGCGGTGACGTCGCGGCCGCCGGCCGGCGAATGCCAGCGCGTGGCGCTCACGGACTCTTCCTTCGCGCTTCGCCCGGAACCCGGGTAATCAGCTCCGCGCTCATTGTGTCCACCTCGGGACCTCGAGCTCGGTGTTGGTGAAGATCACGGGTTCCCCGCCGATCGGGAAGTCGCGCCGCTGCGGCCAGCCGACGTACGTCTCGGGCATCAGGATGCGCCGGAGGTCGGGATGGCCACGGAAGACGATCCCGAAGAAGTCGTAGACCTCGCGCTCCTGGAACTCGGCGGTGGGGAACATGTCGACCACGGAATCGAGCTCCGGCAGGGCGTCATCGCCCGGGTCGGCGAGGGCGGCGCGGACGCGGATGCGCTCGACGCGCTCCATCGAGAGCAGCTCGTAGTGCACGCCGAACCGCGGCTCGGCGGGCAGGTAGTCCGCCGCGTGAAGGCTTGCGAGGAAGCGGTACTCCTGACCCGGCGTCTCGCGCAGCCAGGTCAGGACCGCACGGTTTTGCCCGGGGTCGATCACGAGGCAGGCCTGGCCGTGCTCGTGGTACGTGGAGAGGACCGAGCCCGGATGGGCCTCCTCCAGCTCGCCGGCGATCAGCTCGAGCCCTGGCGCGTCAGGCACTCTCGTCACCGTTGTGCGTGAGGCCGAGGGTCGCGCGCGCCTCCGCGTAGGCCGCGAGCTCCTTCTCGCTCGGCTCGGCGGCGAAGCGCGCCCACTCCTCGGTGCCCTCGGCGTTGTAGCGGCGCCGCCAGCCCGGGTCGGGGTTGCCCTGGATCATGCGCTGGAGCTTCGCGAAGCCGTACATGAGCGCCTCGGGGCGCGGCGGGCAGCCGGGCACGTGGATGTCGACCGGCATGAACTTGTCCGCTCCCTGGACCACGGCGTAGTTGGCGAACATCCCGCCGGAGGACGAGCAGGCGCCCATCGAGATCGCCCACTTCGGCTCGAGCATCTGGTCGTAGATGCGGCGGACGACCGGGGCCATCTTGATCGAGACCCGGCCGGAGAGGATGAGCAGGTCGGCTTGGCGTGGTGAGGCCCGCAGGTTCTCGGCGCCGAACCGCGCAACGTCGTAGCGCGGGCTGACGATCGACATCATCTCGATCGCGCAGCAGGCGAGGCCGAAGGTCGCCGGCCACATGGAGTTGGTGCGTCCCCACGCCTGGAGCTTCCCGAGCGAGGTGGCGAGCACGGATTCCTCGACGTGCGCGTCCAGGTCGGGCCCCTCGAGGTCGCCGCGCAGGAGGTCGCGGGCGCGGAGTTGGCGAACTCGCAGCTCGTCGGGGGAGCTCGGCTGGTCGAGCGGAGCCAGCGCGCGGATTCGCTCGCGTTTTATCTCCAATCGAGTGCTCCCCTTCGCCAGACGTAGCCGAGCCCGGCGAGCAGGAGGGCGACGAAGATGCCGATCTCGGCGAGTACGAAGACCGAGTGCGCGCCCTTCAGGATCACCCCGACCGGATAGAGAAAGACGACCTCGATGTCGAAGAGGATGAAGAGCATCGCGACCATGTAGAAGCTCACGCCGAAGCGGAAGGTCTTCGACACCTCGCTCGGCAGGCCGCACTCGTACGGCTCGCTCTTGACCTTGCTGGGCCGCCTCGGGCCGAGCAGGGAGTTGACAATTACCAGCAGGCCGCCCAGACCGAGCCCGAGGCCGGCGAAGACGAGTACTGGGAGGTAGGCGCGCAGCAAGCTTTAGGTGGGGACGCGGAGAGGCATCGAGCGTCGCCGGGCGCCCTCTCCGACGCGCACGGCCAGACCTTTATACACCCACTTTGTAGCGGACTGCTACATAGTGATTTTCCGCATCAGAAGACAAAATGCGGCCGCCTTCGGCGCCCTTACATGCTGCTCTCGGGGCTAAAGGCCCCTGAACGGAAATCCATGTAAATCCGACCACTTCGGGCGGCATTCGCGGATCCGGCGTGCCGCCCCGAATGCGATCCTCCCGCCCGTGCTCGACGTCCACATCGCCACCGGCTTCCTGCTCCTCGCGACCAACGCGCTCGCCGGGATCTGGGGCGGCATCGCCTGGCTTCGCAGGGAGCCGAGCGTCGCCTTCTGGTATGCGCTGCGCGTGGCGCAGGTCGTCGTCGTGATCCAGGTCACGCTCGGGTCGATCCTGCTCCTCTCCGGCCGCAACGCGCCGACCGGGCTTCACTATCTATATGGAGTCCTGCCGCTGCTGGTGGCCCTGGCGGCCGAGGCTCTTCGCGCCGGCGTCTCGGACCGCGAGCTCGAGGGCCTCGACTTCGACTCCCTGCCCCGCGAGCGCCGCCGCGCCATCGCGCTCGCGATCGTCCGCCGCGAGACGGGCCTCATGGCCGTCTCGGCGCTCGTCGTCGTGGCCCTCGCCCTACGCGCCATCGGCACGAGCGGGTACTAGGCGGCGGCTTGCCTACCCCAGGGGGCGATAGCTCCCGGCGTGGAAGACGAGTGCCTCCGCGCCGGACTCCTCGATCGCGCCAACCGCCCCGACGAGGATGACGTGGTCGCCGCCGTCGAGCTCCTCGACGAGCTCGCAGGACATCGCGAGCATGGCGCCGTCGATTGCGGGGGCGCCCTCGAGCTCGCGCCAGGCCACCCCGTCCCACTTGACCGGTTGCGGCTCCTTGGTTGCGAATCGAAGCGCGAGCTCGCTCTGGTCGGCCGCCAGGACGTTGACGCCGAAGCGCCGAGCGTCCTGGAGAGCGCCGAGCGTCCGCGAGCGGCGGTTGAGCGCCACGAGCATGAGCGGCGGATCGACGGAGAGCGAGACGACCGCGTTGGCGGTCGCCCCGAGTGGCCCGCCGGAGCCTGACGTGGTCACGATCGTGACCGGCGTGGGCACCCCGGCCATGGCCTGGCGGAAGCTTGTCGAGTCCGGAGAAGGCATCGTCGACAGAGCGGAAAGTATGATGCCGCCGGCGTGCGCCCGTTCTTGACGCTCACAGCCGTGCTCGCCGCGGGGCTCCTGCTGGCCGCCTGTGGCACGGAGAAGATCTCGGTTGCGAGCTCCGATCCCGACTACAGGGGGGCGGAGCTCTTCTCCCAGCGCTGCGCGGGCTGCCACACGCTGACGCCCGCCGGGACCCAGGGCTCCGACGCACGCTCGGTCCGTGCGCAGGGGCCGAACCTGGATCAGCGGCTGGAGAGCAAGGGGGACGTTCTGTTCGCTATCCGCAACGGCGGCTACTCCGGCTCGATCATGCCCCAGAACATCGTCACGGGCTCCGACGCGCAGAAGGTCGCCGACTTCGTCGCCAAGTACTCCGGCACGGAGGAGGTCTCGAGCGTGCGACCGGGCGAGTCCGAGACCTCGCCGTAGCCGGCGACGCCGGGAGATTGCCTCGCTCGATCTGAGGCGCATCAGGGAGGACCCCGACGAGGCGCGCGCGGCGCTCGCGCGGCGCGGCGCGACCGCGGCCCTCGATCAGGCGCTGGCCCTGGACGCTCGGCGCCGCGAGCTCCTGCCCGAGGTCGAGGAGCGGCGGGCCCGCCAGAACCGCGCCTCCGACGCGATCGCGGAGGCGAAGCGCTCCGGAGGCGACGCCGAGGGGGCGATCGCCGAGATGAAGGGGGTGGCCGCCGAGATCAAGGATCTGCAGGCGGAGCTCGCCGAGGTCGAGGCGAAGCTGGCGGAGGCGTCGGCGGCACTGCCGAACCTGCCCCAGCCCGGCGCGCCGGACGGCGACAGCGACGAGGACGCCGTGACCCTGCGCGAGGTCGGCGAGCTCCCGGCGTTCGGCTTCGAGGCCCGCGACCACCTCGACCTGGGGGGCGAGCACGGCTGGATCGAGATGGAGCAGGCGGCGGCCGCCTCCGGCTCGCGCTTTGCCTACCTGCTCGGTGACCTCGTGATGGTCGAGCTGGCCCTCGTTCGCTTCGCCGTCGAACGGGTTCGAGCGCAGGGATTCACGCCGGTCGTGCCGCCGGTCCTCGTTCGCGAAGCGGCGCTCTACGGCACCGGCTTCTTCCCGGGGGAACGCGAGCAGATCTACGAGGTGGAGCGCGACGAGCTCTTCCTCGTCGGTACGTCCGAGGTGCCGCTCGCCGCGCTCCATGCCGGCGAGATCCTCGAGGCCGAGGCGCTGCCGATCCGCTACGCCGGCATCTCACCGTGCTTTCGCCGCGAGGCCGGTGCCGCCGGCAAGGACACCCGCGGGATCTTCCGCGTTCACCAGTTCGAGAAGGTCGAGATGTTCTCGTTCGTCGACCCGGCCGACTCCGACGACGAGCACCAGCGGCTCCTCGCGATCGAGGAGGGGATCCTCGGCGAGCTCGACATCCCCTACCGCGTGGTCGACATCCCGGTAGGGGAGCTCGGCGCCCCGGCGGCGCGCAAGTTCGACTGCGAGGCGTGGATCCCCAGCCAGGAGCGCTATCGCGAGCTCACCTCGTGCTCCAACACCACCGACTTCCAGGCGCGCCGCCTCGACTGCCGCTACCGCCCCCGGCCCGGCGGGCAGCCGGAGCCCGTCCACACCCTGAACGGCACCGCGGTCGCCGTCGGCAGGACGCTGATCGCCCTGCTCGAGAACGGCCAGCAGGCCGACGGCTCGGTCGCGCTCCCGAAGGCGCTGGTCGCCGCCGGCGCGCCGGCCGTGATCGGCGCCTAGCCGGCGGTCACTCCGCCGGCGATTCCTTCGGGTCCAGCTCCAGCGAGCACGAGTTGATGCAGTAGCGCAGTCCCGTCGGGTTTGGGCCGTCCTCGAACACGTGGCCGAGGTGGCCGCCGCAGTTTGAGCAGTGGACCTCCGTGCGCTTCATGAACAGGCTGCGATCCGTCTCCGTCTGGACCTTCTCGTCCTCCATCGGCGCGTAGAAGCTGGGCCAGCCGGTACCCGAGTCGAACTTCGTGTCGGAGCTGAAGAGCTCCGCGCCGCAGCCCGCACACCGGTAGACGCCCGCGTCCTTCGCGTCCCAGTAGGCGCCGGTGAAGGCACGCTCCGTGCCCTGCTTGCGAAGCACCTCGTACTGCTCGGGCGTGAGCTCCGCGCGCCACTCCGCGTCCGTCTTTTGAACCTTCTCCATCTCAAGCCTTTCTCGGAAGCCTTTTCCGCCTATTCAGTCGCGCCGGGCCTGCCTGCGTTACGCGCGAGGAAGTCAGCTCATGCCGTCACGAGCTTACGATCTTGGCCGTGGGCGAGGCCTTCTACGAGCGCGACGGAGACGTCTACGTCTCGTCCGAGCTGACCCGCGGCCCCTGGGATGCCGGCGCGCAGCACGCGGGGCCGCCCGCGGCGTTGATCGTTCGTGAGGTCGAGGACGTCCCGGTGGAAGGGCCGGCGCGCCAGGTTGGGCGGATCACCTACGAGATCCTGCGCCCGATACCGATTGCGCCCCTTCGCGTGGCGGCGGAGGTCGTGCGAGCGGGGCGCTCCGTCGAGCTGGTCGAGGCGACGCTCTCGGACGAGCGCGACGTCGTCGTTCGCGCCCGAGCCTGGCGCCTGCGGACTGCCGACGCGGACGTTCCGGCCGAGCTCGGCAGCGCGGGTGGCCCGCTCCGGGACCCTTCGCACTGGCTGCTCGCCCCCGGAGCCCGGCCGCCTGGGCCCGAGTCAGGCGGTGAGGTCGAGTTCTTCCCGACCGGCCAGGCCGTCGGCATGCATACGGCCATGGACTACCGCTTCGTTCGGGGCGGATACCTGGAGCCCGGCCCGGCCACCGTGTGGATGCGCATGCGCCAGCCGCTGGTTGCCGGCGAGGAGCCGACACCCCTGCAGCGGGTCGCGGTGGCCGCCGACTTCGGCAACGGGATCAGCGCCACCCTGGATTTCGAGCGCTACGTGTTCATCAACGTCGACCTCACGCTGCACGTCATGCGGCCCTTGGAGGGGGAGTGGGTGGGGGTCGACTCCGTGACCATCCCCGAACGCCATGGGGTCGGGCTCACCGACACGGCGCTCTTCGACGAGCGCGGGCCGGTGGGCCGCGCGGCCCAGACCCTCCTCGTCGCCGAGCGAACCTGAGGGGGTCTGACCCGGTTAGGAGGTTGCCTCGGTGGCGAGGCGGGCGATGTGGGCGTCGAACGCCTCCCGCCACACGATGCGGTCGAAGACGTGCTCGTAGTCGGACGTGCCCCCGCCGGCACGAACCTCGCTCCACATCGCCACGATCTTCTCGGCGTCGAAGAGCTCCGTCCACGCCCCGCGCCCGGCGATCAGCTCCTCGACGACGGCCGCCTCCCGCTCGCGCTCCCAGATCCGCCGGCGGGTGGTTTCCGGCATGGCGGCGGAGTCCTCGGTGAAGAACGGCACGTCCCTCCACTCGGGCACCAGATGGGCGATGACGTCACGGTGAAGCCGGGCGTCGAGGCGGTCCTTGGGGCGCAGGTCGAAGGCACCGCGCACGAACGCCGGGGTCACGCACGCGGAGGAGCGGCCGGTCCGAGCGCCAAGGCCCGAGCGGTACGGCAGGCGCTGCGCCATGTAGTACCAGTCGAGCAGCGCCGGGCCCGCGAGCCCGAAATCGCGCCCGGTTGCGAGCGTCGCCTCGCAGTCCTCCACGTACTCGACGTAGGCGCTCTCGACTGCCGCCGAGTGCCGCGCTCGAGCGTTCCGCTCGAGCTGTTCGATCGGCCCTGAGGCTCCGGCCTTCTCGATTCGCCTGAGCTTTGGCGCGCGGCCGTAGTAGAAGCCGTGGCCGAGCTCGCCGCCGTGGCCCGAGAGGGTCGGCTGAAGCTTCGCGGAGTGGGGCAGGACGGTCTCGCGACGCAGCTCCTGCGGGTTTCGCATTCCGTCGTGGACCAGGTGGATCGCCAATGCGCGGTCCATCAGCTCGTCGTCGGGCTCGGTCTCGGGCTCGGGCCGATTCGCGGTGTGCGGCATCTCGCGAGGCGCGGCTGCGATCAGCTTCCTGACGGCGTCGAGCTCCCCGGGAACCTGGTCGCCCGTGTTGTAGGTCGCGTCGATGCCGGCGGCGATCGCCGCCGCGGCGGACACACGCGAGTCGCGCCCGCCGGTCAGCGACACGGCGAGCGGCACCGACCACGCGGCCGCGGTCTCCCGGGCAAGGCTCGCCGCGCGACCGGCCGCCTGCTCCACCGAGCCTGCCAGGAGCTTGCGGCGGCCAAGGCGCCCGCCGCGTGGGGCGACGAGGGCGGCGCGCGGATCCTGGCCCGCATGGCGAACCTCGGCGCCTTCGGGCCGGTCGGCGACCACGATGGAGCCGGCGGGGCCGACCTTCCGGGTTCCCGAGATTGGCGTGCTCTCGCCCAGGAACCAGCCCGCCGCGGCGAACACGCGCCAGGCTCGCTGATCGATCGCCGGCGGCCGGCCGGCAAACAGCGGCAGGGCGCCGAGCCGGTTCGACCAAACCGAGCCGCCCTCGAAGCGGAGCTCGTAGAGACGTCCTGCTCCGAGGAAGTCGTTGACGAGCGCGATCGTGCCCGCGGCGGCATCCACCGCGGCGATGACGAACGGCGGGTTGAGCATCGCGGCCCGCTCCGGCGCTTCGAGCAGTGCCCGGGCGAGCGGGAGCGCCGCGCGCTCGGGCGCCACCTCCCCGGCGAGCGCGCCCCAACCCGTTGGGATGCCGGTGGAGGCGATGGCGAGCGCGCCCTCCTCTGTCCAGAGCGGCCACCGCAGGCGCGCGTCCTGGCGCTGCCAGAGGCAGACGCCCGAAGCCGCGAGGCGGCGCTCGTTTCGCAGGGGCGCCACGGCCAGGAGCGGCGCGTAATGCGCCTCGACGCGCCCGAGCGCCGCGTCAAGCGTCGTCGCCGGGGGCGGAGCGGCAAACGCCCAGACGACCAGCGTGTGCTCGATGACGTTCTTGGAGGCCGGCATCGGCGGCCCAGGCTAGATGAGGGCCGGCGCCGGAGCGGGCGGGCGCCGTTTGCCAACCTATCCCCAGCCCGACCGCCTGTGCTCCACCGCCTCCGCACATTCACGCTCACGCCCGAGCGCTACTTCGCCGTCGCCGCGGTGGCGCTCGGCGCACTGGCGGTGATCGTGTTGACCGGAGCCGCGGTGCGTCTCACAGGCTCAGGCCTCGGTTGCCCGGACTGGCCCAAGTGCTACGGCGGGACCGTCCCGCCGCTGGACTCTCACGCCGTGATCGAGTACGCCAACCGCATCTTCACCGGGTTCGTGGGAATCGCGGTGATCGCCGCGAGCGCTCTCGCCTGGCGACGCCGGCCGTTTCGCTGGCATCTGGCCCTCTTCGGCGCCCTGCTGCCGCTCGGCGTCGTCGGCCAGGCGATCCTCGGCGGGCTCGTCGTCCGCCACCATCTGGCACCGGGACTGGTGATGAGCCACTTCATCCTCTCGATGCTGCTGCTGGATGCGGGGTTTGCCCTGGCTTGGTGCTCGCGCTTCGAGCCGGGGCAGCGCCGCCGCTCCGGTGACCGTCTGGGCGTCTGGGCGGTTCGCGCGCTCATCCCGGTCGGCCAGCTCACGATCGTTCTTGGCACCGTCTCCACCGCCTCGGGCCCGCACGCCGGCGCCCACGCGGGCCAGCTCGTCAAGCGCTTCGACTTCAGGGGGTCCGACACGCTCAGCTGGGTGGTCGAGCGCCACGCGGTCATTGCCGCCGTCTTTGGATTTGCCGCGGTCGGGGTCTGGCTGCTCTTGCGCCGCGAGGGCGGTGAGCGGCGCGCGCTGCGCCCGCTCGGGCTGGTCATCGGGCTGCTCGCGCTTCAGGGAGCCGTGGGCGGCCTCCAGTGGGCGCTGAAGCTGCCCAGCGAGATCGTCTGGGTGCACGTGACGCTCGCGACCATCACCTGGCTGGCGATGCTCTGGACGGTTGCCAGCGCCGGCAGGCTCGAGCCGGCCCGCGAGCCCGCCTCGCTGCGGACGGCGCCAGCCGGTGGGTAGCTGCGCCTACTTCGCGGCCTTGGACTCCGCGAAGGCCTCCTTGACGGCCTCGAGGCGAAGCGGCTCGAGCTCGGAGCGCTGACCCTCGGCGCGCTCGACAAGCGCCGAAAAGCTCTGGCCCGCGTAGGTCGGGCCGAGCGTCTCCTCGAGCGCGCGCCACAGATGAAGCTTTCCGGTGATCCCGAGCACCAGGCCCTCGAGCTCGATCAGGCGGCTGAGCGGCGAGTAGGAGAAGAGCCGGCCGTTCGGCTTCAGGCGCCCGACCTTCTCGATCGTCCAGGCGCCCGCGTTCTTGATCGAATCGGGTGAGACGCCGTACTCGTCCATCACGCGGCGCAGCGCGTCGCGATCCTCGCCGATCTCCTTCGCCACGCGCTCGAGGGACGCGCCGAGGCCGGTGCCCTCGTTGTTGGCGGCAGCGCGCTTGGCGAGGTCGAAGCCCACGGTCGAGCCCGCGTAGTGGTCCTGCATGTACGTCTTGAGCAGATCTGAGGCCATTCGCCTGACCGTACCCGCTCGGCGAGTCGCGAACCAGCCTCCGGTCAGGACTCGCTCGAGCCGCCCCGGTCGCGCTCGTCCTGGATCTCGCCGTCCTTGCGGGCCGCACGGATGAGGAGCACGGCGAAGAAGATGACCGGTCCGAAGACCGCGATGGCCGCAAGGATCTTCAGCGGAAGCGGCACCGAGCCGGCCGCGAGCAGCTCCATCAGCCGCCCCCGGCCTCGGCGCCGGCGAGCTTTGGCTCGGCAAGCCGCGGCCTTGGACCCGTCGGGCGATCCGGCTTGGGGATGGTGAGGCCGGCGAGGGTGGCGATGACGAGCCAGCCTGCCACGAGCCCGAAGGCGAGCGTGAAGCCGCCCTCCGAGGGCAGTGCGGACGCCGACACCCCGACGGCGCTTCCGGTCAGGATGGTGGCGGCGATCTGGCCCCCGAACGCTCCGCCGACGGTCCGCGTCACCGTGTTGACGCCGGTGGCGACCCCGGTCTGGTCGGCAGGGACCGCCTGGACGATCAGGTTCGCCATTGCCGCGAAGGCCAGGCCGATCCCCAGGCCCAGGAGGCTCGAGGCGACGTAGACCTCCCATTCGTAGGCGTGGGAGACCGTCAGCAGGGCGAAGCCGAGCGCTGCAAAGCCGCACCCCGAGATCAGCGGCAGCCGCGAGCCGAAGCGCGCATCGATCCGGCCCGCCGTCTGTCCGATGAGCAGGATCAGCAGGGCGGAGGGGAGCATGAACACGCCTGCCTGCCCGACGGTTGCCGCGAAGCCATAGCCGGCGCGCGCGGGCGTCTCGACGAAGCCCGGCAGGACGATGAACGACGAGTACATGCCCGCTCCGAGGAGCAGAGCCACCAGGTTCGTCGTCCATACGGCTCGCAGGCGCATCGTGGTCATGTCGACCAGCGGGATCTCGGTGCGGATCTCACGCCGGACCCAGGCCACCATCACGGCGAGGCCAACAGCGAGCAGGACGATCGTCTTCGGCGAGCCCCAGCCCCAGCTCGAGGTCTGGCTCACGGCCATGAGGACCGCGGTCAGCCCGATCGACATCAGGGCGGCGGCACCCCAGTTGATCCGGGACGGGGCCGTGTAGGGCGACTCCGGAACCAGCGCGATCGTCAACAGCATCGACATGACGACTGCCGCGAAGGGGAACCAGAAGAGCCAGTGGTAGGAGAAGTTGTTGATGATCGGGCCCGCCATCACGATCCCGAGGCCGCCCCCGACGCCCAGGAGCGAGGACAGCAGGCCGATGCCACCCGCGACCTTCTCTCGAGGGAACTCGTCGCGAACGATCGAGAACGCAAGCGGGAAGATGCCGCCGCCCGCTCCCTGGATGATCCTGCCGAAGAGGATCACCGGCAGCGACGAGCCCACGGCGGAGATCAGCGTCCCCACGGCGAGCATCGCAAGCACGGCGACGAGCGCGCGCTTCTTGCCGTGGATGTCGCCGAGGCGGCCGATGATCGGCGTCGCGACCGAGGCGCTCAGCAGGTAGGAGGTCAGGATCCACGCCGTCTGCGTCTCCGAGGCGCCGAGCGCCTTCTGAAAGTCGGGCAACGCCGGCGCCACGGCGGACTGGAGCAGGGCGTACGACATCCCGCCCGCCGACAGCACGGCGAGCGTGATGCTCGGGTGCGTGCGATCCGTGTCCGCGTCCTGCCCGCTCACGCCTCCAATTGAAGCGAATGGCGGCCGGCGAGCGGTGCCGCTTCAGCCGAAGACGAGGCGCACGATCGCCGCAACCCCGACCACCACGATGAATACGCGCAGTCGCTCCTGGGAGAGCCGTCGCCCGTAGCGCGCGCCGAGGTATCCGCCCAGCATCGAGCCGGCTGCGATCAGCCCGGCCACCGCCCAGTCGACGTTCGCGGCGAAGACGAACACCACCCCAGCCACGAGGTTCGCCGTGCCGGCGAGGAGGTTCTTCAGCGCGTTTGAGCGGTGCAGGCCCTGCGGCAGGGCCACCCCGAAGATCGACATCAGGAGGATGCCCTGCGCGGCGCCGAAGTAGCCGCCGTAGACGCCCGTCGCAAGGGTCACCCCGCGCAACCCGGCGCGCTTCTCGGCGTCCGGTCGCCGGCGGTGTGCGAGCGCGGCGTTGATCCGCGGTTGCAGCGTGACGAGGATGACGGCGATCGCGATGAAGACCGGGACGATCGCCTTGAAGGCGGCTGCCGGCAGAACCAGGAGCAGGACCGCCCCCGCGATCGCCCCGGCGATCGTGAACGGCGCGAGGCTCCGGATCAGCGAGCGCTGGCCTTCCAGCTCCCGCCGGTATCCGAAGACTCCGGTGTACGCCCCCGGGACCAAGCCGATGTTGTTCGAGACGTTGGCGACCACCGGCGCCCAGCCCAGCGCGATCAGCACCGGAAACGTGATCAGCGTCCCGCTGCCGACGATCGTGTTGATCGTCCCGGCGGCAACGGCTGCCGCCAGGATCGCGAGCGCTTCGAGGAGGGTCATGGCCGGCGGAGGTTAGGCGCCCATCCAACGAGTTCGACGTTCACCGCGAATAGGCGGGCAAACGTCGAACTCGGCGAAGATCGGCGCCCGCGGGCGTCAGCTGACCAGGTCCGCGGCCAGGTAGAGGATCACGAGGGTCGCAACGAGCATCGCGAGCTGCGCGATTCCGCCGACGATTGCCGCGCGCCGAAGCGCGGCCTCGTCCGGCCGGCCCGCAAGCGCGGCCTCGCGCAGGCGCCGCATGCGTGGCCCGAGCACGAACGCGTGCACCACGGCCAGGGTCAGGACCGCGGCGAAGATGATCGTCTTCGCGATCACGTCGCCGCCCTTGTAGCCGCTTCCGAGGTCGTCGAAGCCGCCGAAGCGATCGTCGACGAGGCCGATGCCGGTTCCGAGCAGCAGCGCCGCCGCGACGCCGGAGAGCACGAGAAACCGGCGTCCGATCAGCCGGAAGAACTCGACGCGCTCGGCGTCCGGGATCGTCCGGCGCGCCACTCCCGCCGCGACGCCCAGGAACACGAGGCCGCCGACCCAGACGGCGGCGCCGAGCAGGTGGCCGAAGACAAGGAGGGTCACCTCGCGGAGGCTAAGGCACGCGGAGCGTGCCTTAGCTGAACACTTGTCCCCCTGGAGCGGGGGTTAAGTGTTCAGAGCGATGGAGCCCCGACCTAGCCGCAGCCGGTGTTCTGGCCGCAGCTCGAGCACGTGTAGCAGGAGCCGGTGCGCTGCATCATGCCGCCGCACTGGTCGCAGGCCGGGCCGAGGTCGAGGCCCTGCATCTTGGCCGGGACGACCGGCGGGGTGTCGGTGAGCGCCGACGTCGGTGCGGCCGAGCCGCCGTTGCCGCTGCCCTCGGTGTGGCCGTTGCTGCCGTTTCCGGGCGCTGACGGGGCCGGGCCCTCCTGCACGTACAGCGCGGCCTCGGCCTCCTTGCGGGCGCGGACCTCGGGGGTGAGGATGCCAAGCTCCTCCTGGAGGTCGGCATCGCCGAAGCGCGACGCGAGCCAGCGCATGATGTAGTCCGGCAGCGACTTCGCGAACGGGATCTCAGGGTTGTTGGTGATGCCCTCCGGCTCGAAGCGCATGTAGCTGAACTTCCGCACCAGCGACTCGAGCGGCACGCCGTACTGGAGGCCGATCGAGACCGACGTCGCGAAGGCGTTCATCAGCCCCTTGATCGTCGAGCCCTCCTTGCCGATGTCGGTGAGGAAGATCTCGCCGGGCGTCCCGTCCTCGTACATGCCGGCCGTGATGTAGCCCTCGTGGCCGGCGATCGAGAACTTGTGGGTGATCGACTGGCGCTCGCGCGGCATCCGCCGGCGTGCAGGACGGGTGGCGTCCTCCGGAGGCGTCTCGGATTCCTCCTGCGCGTCGGTGCGCAGGGCCTGCGCGGTCTTCGAGCCGTCGCGGTAGATGGCCAGCGCCTTGAGGCCGTGCTTCCAGCCCTCGGTGTAGGCCTCGGCGATGTCCTCGACGCTCGCCGTCTGCGGCAGGTTGACCGTCTTGGAGATCGCTCCCGAGAGGAACGGCTGCGCCGCGGCCATCATCTTGATGTGGCCCATGTGCGAGATCGCCCGCTCGCCCACGGCCACGTCGAAGACCGGCAGGTGCGCATCCTTCAGGCCGGGAGCCCCGACGATCGTGCTCTTGTCGTTGATGTAGGCCTCGATCTGCTCGACCTCGGTCTCGGAGTAGCCGAGCGCCTCGAGGGCCATCGGCACCGTGCGGTTGACGATCGTCATCTGGCCGCCGCCGACCAGCTCCTTGAACTTGACGAGGGAGAAGTCGGGCTCGATGCCCGTGGTGTCGCAGTCCATCAGGAACGAGATCGTCCCGGTCGGGGCGAGCACCGTCGCCTGCGCGTTGCGGTAGCCGTGCTCGGAGCCGAGCTCGACGGCCTCGTCCCAGCTGCGCTGCGCCGCCTCGACCAGGTCGCCCTTGACGCCTTCGGGGTCGAGCTTGTGGGAGGCCTCGCGGTGCATCTGCATGACCTCGTTGTGCGCCTCGCGGTTCTGCGGATACTCGTCGTAGGTGCCGACGGCGGCGGCGATCTCGGCGGACTTGCGGTAGCCGCGCCCGGTCATCAGCGCGGTGATCGCCCCGGCGACGTTGCGGCCCTCGTCGGAGTCGTACGGCAGCCCGTCTGACATGAGCAGGGCGCCGAGGTTGGCGTAGCCCAGGCCGAGCTGGCGGAAGGCGCGAGCGTTGTCGCCGATCTTCTCGGTCGGGTAGCTCGACGGCCCGACGACGATCTCCTGCGCAAGGAAGACGGTGTCCACCGCGTGCTCGAATTCCTCGGTGTCGAAGGAGCCGTCCTCGCGACGGAACTTCATGAGGTTGATGGAGGCAAGGTTGCAGGCCGAGTCGTCGACGTGCATGTATTCCGAACAGGGGTTGGACGCGTTGATGCGGCCGGATTCCGGGCAGGTGTGCCAGCGGTTGATGATGGTGTCGTACTGGACGCCCGGGTCGGCGCACTGCCAGGCGGCCTCGGCGATCTGGCTCATCAGCTCGCGCGCCTTGACGGTCCGGACGGTCTCGCCGTCCTTGCGGGCCGTGAGCTCCCAGTCGCCGTCGGCCTCGACGGCCTCCATGAACGCGTCGGAGACGCGGACCGAGTTGTTGGCGTTCTGGTACTGGATGGAGGTGAAGCCCTCGCCGTCGATCGACATGTCGAAGCCGGCATCGCGCAGCGCGTTGGCCTTCTTCTCCTCCTTGGCCTTGCACCAGATGAAGTCCTCGATGTCGGGGTGGTCGACGTCGAGCACGACCATCTTCGCCGCGCGCCTGGTCTTGCCGCCGGACTTGATCGTGCCCGCCCAGGCGTCGGCGCCGCGCATGAACGACACCGGGCCGGAGGCGAGGCCGCCCTTGGAGAGGTGCTCGACCGAGCCGCGGATGTTCGAGAGGTTGATGCCCGACCCGGAGCCGCCGCGGAAGATCTGGCCCTCCTTGGTGTTCCAGTCGAGGATCGACTCCATCGTGTCCTCGACGGAGAGGATGAAGCAGGCGGAGCACTGCGGATGCTCCTCGAAGCCGACGTTGAACCACACCGGGCTGTTGAAGGCGGCCTTCTGGTGAAGCAGGATGTGGGTGAGCTCGGCCTCGAAGGCGTCCGCGTCCTCCGCGGTGGCGAAGTAGCCGCCGTCACGACCCCAGCCGGCGATGGTCCCCGCGACGCGGGTGATCATCTGCTTGACGGAGCTCTCGCGCTCGTCCGAGCCGAGCCGGCCGCGGAAGTACTTCTGGGCGACGATGTTGGTCGCGTTCTGCGACCAGCTCTTCGGGAACTCGACGTCGCGCTGGCAGAACGCGGGGTTCTCCGGGTCGCCGATGATCGCGTCGCGAAGCTCCCACTCGACGGCGTCGAAGGGGTCAACGCCGGGCGTCGTGAAATGGCGTTCGACGACCAGCCCCGCGGTGTTCAGATTTACGCTCTGTGCAGCGGTTTCAGTCATCAAATCCTCTCCTGCGTCCGGCTTTGGGGGTGGACTACCCATGGTCGCTCTCGGCCCGGACGGAAAGGGCTGCCTCCGAGTAGGCCTCCGAGCGCGCAAATTGGGCGTTCGGCTCCGGGAGCGTGCCGGCATACTGAAGGTAGGCGCCGCGGTCGAGGCGCTCGAGCTGCTCCAGGCAGAAGGCGGCGAGGCGGTCGGTTCGCAACTCGCCGCCGGCCGCTTCGATCGCCCCGGCCGCACGTCCTACGATCGCCTGGACGTCGGCGGGGCTCACCGGACGCTTGTGCGCAGCGCGCATCAGCGCGGACCGGAGCTTCGCGGGATCGAAGCGCTCCTCGCCGCCGTCGCGCTTGCGAACGACCAGGGGCTCGGGGTCGCAGCGCTCGAACGTGGTGAACCGGTGGCCGCACGCGGTGCACGCGCGGCGCCGGCGAATCGCCGCGCCGTCCTCGGCAGGACGGCTCTCGAGGACGCGTGTCGGACGGTCGCAGCGCGGACAGTTCATGCCGCAAATTATACCAGTTGTGGTGGCTACACCGGGAGTGTAGACACTAGATATGGTGCCTCAGGCACGAGCCTAGGTCGAGTGGACACTGATGGTGGCTATAGCCCCATTAAGTGTCCACTCATTGAGGAAAAGGACCCCTCGCTGCCCGTTGTTGTTCGCGCCGCCCCGCGTTCACACAAACTGCCCCGAGCCCTGCGAAACGGGGGTACCCTTGGTCCGTGGTCGATGACCTGAGACGGGGCGCCGAGCGCGCCGCCGACGCGGTGACGAGCGCCCGCGACAACGCCGCGGAGGCGATGGCCACGGCAAAGGGGAACGCGGCCGAGGCGATGGCGAGCGCTCGCGAGAACGTCGCCACCGCGAAGGGGAACGCGGCCGAGGTCATCGCGAAGGTCAAGCCCCGGCTTCGCGGCGTCTTTCACGAGTGGGCGTTCCCGGTCGCTCTGCTCGCCGGCGTCGTCCTCGTCGCGCTCGCGCCGTCAGGTCGCGCGAAGCTCGCCGCCGGCATCTACGCCTTCTCGCTCGCCGCTCTGCTGGGAACGAGCGCGCTGTACCACCGCGTCGATTGGAAGCGCCCGCGGATGCGTCTGTGGGTCCGGCGTCTGGACCACTCGATGATCTTCCTGCTGATCGCCGGCACCCTCACGCCGTTCGCCCTGCTGATCCTGCATGGAGCGTTTGCCGACGCGATGCTGGTCGCCGTCTGGGCCGGCGCCGCGGTCGGCATCGTGGTCGAGCTGATCTGGGTGCAGGCCCCGAAGTGGGTCTCCGTTGCCGTCTACGTCGGGGTCGGCTGGATCGGGGCAATAGCGTTCCCGGCCATCGCCATCGATGCCGGCATCGGCGCGGCCGTCCTCATCGGGGTGGGCGGGCTGCTCTACACGACCGGCGCCGTCATCTACGCGCGGGAGAGCCCGAACCCCAATCCCGCCGTCTTCGGCTACCACGAGATCTTCCACGTGCTGGTCCTCGCCGCCGCCGCCGTCCACTTCGCGGCGATCGCCATCTACGCGCTGCCCGCGGGCTGAGACCTCCGACTTCGGCAGCGCGAAGTCAGGCGCGTTCGCCGGCGAGGACCCGGTGCTTGGCGCGCTCCACCAATTCGACGACCTCGCGGTCGCGGCCCTCGCGCAGGAGCTCGATCGGGTCGGGATCGCCGTTGACGATCCCCTCGAAGAACTCCTTGCGGTCCTGGTAGGTGGGGAGGGTTCCCTTCGCCCAGCCGCGGGCGTCGTTGAGGATGATCGCCAGGCGGGCGTAGTGCTCGCCGTACTGCTCGCTGATCTCGCGCTTCATGCGCTTGGCCAGCGCGGGGAGGCGCCGGCCGTCGAGATCGCGATCGCGAGCGGGCCGGTGCGGACGATCGCCGGCAGGATGAAGTTGCAGAGCGGCGGCACGTCGACGACGTTGACGAGCATCGACCGCGCCTCGGCGGCGTCGTAGACGGCGATGTTGACCTCGGTGTCGTCGGTGGCGGCGATCGCCATGAACTTGCCCTCCAGGTCGCTCGCGGCGAACTCGCGCCGCTCCCAGGCGATCGATGCCCTCGGCCGCGTAGGCCTCGAGCTCCGGCACGGCGTCAGGGCGCGACGAGCGTCACCCGCCCGTCGCAGGCGAGCAGGCCCTCGACCTTCTCGAGCCCGACCTCGCCGCCCCCGACGACCAGGCAGTCGCGGCCGGAGAGGCGCAGGCAGGCGATGTAGAGGGGCGTTGCGAGCATGTCCCGCACGCAGGACTGGTCGCAGATCCCCTTGCGCAGCTGGCAGACGCACTCCTTGCCGGCGTAGGCCTGAGCGGGCATGGCCGAAGGGTAGAGCGTGTCGGCGCCGGCCGCGCCGGTTCACGAGGGTAAGATCGGATGCCGGCGCATGGAGCCTCGGATGAATCCCCGGTGGGAGGCTCCGGGAGCGAGCTCGATACGGCACTCGCCTTCGCGGATTGACCCAGCCGCGGCTCTCGCGGCGGCGGTTCCTGCGCTCGGCCGCCGCAGTCGGGCTCGGCCTCGGTACCGCCTCCCTGCTGGAGGCATGCGGCATCTCCGGCACGCGTGACACCGGCTGGGAGGCCGGCTTCAACTGGAGCGACTGGTGGAAGCAGCAACAGCAGGCCGGTGTCCTCGACTTCGCGAACTGGCCTCTCTACATCGACCAGTCGCACGGCACCCACCCCTCGCTCGACAAGTTCACCGCGGAGACCGGGATCAGCGTCAACTACCGGCCGGTGATCCAGGACAACGCCTCGTTCTTCGCCCAGATCAGCCCGGTGCTCCAGGCGAAGCAGGGCATCGGCTACGACATCGTCGTCTTCACCGACGGCTGGGAGCTGACCCAGATGATCGCCAACCGCTGGGCGATCCCCCTCGACCACTCGCGGCTGCCGAACTTCGCATCGCTACGCCGGCCCGATCGCGAAGGCGCCGGTGTTCGACCCGAAGAACACCTACACGGTCACCTGGCAGGCGGGCCTCACCGGCATCGGCTACGACCCGCGCGCCACGGGTCGAAAGATCACGAGCGTCCAGGACCTCTTCGACCCGGCGTTCAAGGGCAAGGTCGGGATGATGTCCGACGACACCGAGCTCGGCAGCGCTCGGGATGCTCGCCGCCGGTATCGACCCGCCGACCTCGACGCCGGCCGACTGGAGGAAGGCGGCGGCCCTCCTCACCAAGCAGCGCGACGACGGGATCGTCCGCCAGTACTACGACCAGAGCTACATCAAGGCGCTCGAGGACGGCGACACCTGGATCACCCAGGCCTGGTCCGGCGACATCTTCCAGGCCAAGAACTCGGGCTTTCCCGCACCTGGAGTTCGTCGTGCCCGAAGGAGGGGGCGATGCTCTGGCACGACAACTGCATGATCCCGCTGCACGCCGCAGCATCCGGTGGACGCGCTGGAGTGGATGAACTTCTACTACCAGCCGCCGATCCAGGGGCTGATCGAGGACTGGGTCAACTACATCTGCCCGGTGCCGGCCGCGCAGCAGGTGATCGCCGGGCCGCTCGACGACCCCGCGGTGGCCAACAGCCCGCTCGTCTTCCCGACGCCGTCCATGCAGAAGCGCCTGCGCGGCTACTACGACTACAAGGGCATCGACGACCACGAGGAGTGGACCTCGATCTTCGACCCGGTGATCCAGTCGTGATCTCCCGGATGGAACGGCTGCGGGGCGCCGCCGTTCCCTACGCCCTCGGCCTCCCGGCGGCCGTCTGGCTCGGAATCTTCTTCGTCGTGCCGCTCGCGGCGATCCTCGGCGTCTCGCTGATGACGGGGAACTCGATCGACGGGTTCACGCTCACCTGGAACTTCGGGATCTTCCGCGACGTCGTTTCGCACCTACAAGACCCAGTTCGGACGCTCCTTCTACTACGGGCTCGCGTCGACGGCGATCGCGCTCGTCGTCATGTACCCGGTCGCCTACTGGATCGCCTTCCACGGCGGCCGGCGCAAGTCCGTGCTGCTCTTCTTCGTGCTGCTGCCGTTCTTCGTCTCGTTCGTGATCCGGATCATCTCCTGGCAGTTCATCCTGGCCGACCAGGGGATCATCCTCGGCTCGCTGAAGGACATCGGGCTCCTGCCGCAGAGACTTCCACGTCCTCTCGACCCCGGCCGCCGTGATCGCCGGGCTCACCTACGACGCGCTGCCGTTCATGTGCCTGCCGATCTACGTGGCGCTCGAGTCGCATCGACCGCTCCCACATCGAGGCGGCCGCCGACCTCGACGCGGGCCCGCGCGAGCAGTTCCGGCGGGTCGTCTGGCCGCAGTCGCTGCCGGGCGTCTACGCGGGGATCCTCCTGGTCGCGATCACCAACATCGGCGACTACGTGAGCGCGGCGATCCTCGGCGGGCCCTCGACGACGATGATCGGCAACATCATCCAGACCCAGTACGTGCAGAACGCCAACTACCCGGTCGCCTCGGCGCTGGCGCTGGTCCTGATGGCCGCGCTGCTCGGCGCGATGTTCCTCTACGCGCGGGCCTTCGGCACGCGCACGATCCAGGAGTACGTGTGAGCTCCGCGGCCTCGGCGACGCGGCGCGCCGGGCATCCTCGGCGTGCGCGCTCCCGGGCGGCGGCGCTCTCGCGCTTCGCGCTGCCCGGCTACGTGAGCCTTGTGATCCTCTACACGCTGGTCCCGATCGGGGTGATGATCCTCTACGGGTTCAACCAGGCGCCGTCGGGACGGCTGACCTTCGCCTGGAAGGGCTTCACCTTCGACTGGTACCGCCAGCTCTTCGACATCCCCGACCTGACCACCGCGCTCGTCCACTCGCTCGAGATCGCGGCGCTCAGCACGCTGATCGCGGTGGCGATCGGCACGCCGGCGGCGCTCGCCCTCGCTCGCTACCGGTTCCGCGGCCGCGGCCTCTCGCGACCTGGTGATCCTCGCCGACATCGCCGCGCCGTCGGTCGTCGTCGGCGCCTCGCTGCTCGGCTTCTACGTCTACTTCGGCGTGCCGCGCGGGTTCGGGACGATCCTGCATCGCCCACGTCGCCTTCAACGTCGCCTTCGTCGTGGTCGTGCATCCAGGCGCGGCTGCGCGACCTCGACCAGTCCCTGGTGCGACGCCGCCTACGACCTCGGCGCGAACCCGTGGACCGCGTTTTGGAAGGTCACGCTGCCGCTGATCTTCCCCGGCATCCTCGCCGCCTCGCTGCTCGCGTTCGCGCTCTCGATCGACGACTTCATCATCACCAGCTTCGTCGCCGGGCAGACCCTGACCTTCCCGCTCTGGGTCTACGGCGCGGTCAAGGTCGGCATCCCGCCGCAGGTGTTCGTGATGGGCACGCTGATCTTCGTGACCGGCGTCGCGCTTGCGGCGGCCAGCCTGGTCGCGCAGCGCTGGCGGCCGGCTGAGGCCGACTGACGGGCGTCGGCCTTCAGCGTCGGCGAATGCCGTCAACTCGGCATTGGGCGTGGCGAACGCAATCCAAGCATCGGACTGGTAGTTGCCAAAGCCTCCGTCAGTTCCGCCGCCGACCACCCGCACGACCGCGCCGCCGCCGATCAGCTGGGTGCCGGGCGGACAATTCGCGACAGCGCCTGCGTTGCCGACCCCGTCGTCGGAGACCTCGACGACGTCGCCGAGCTTTCCACCCGTTATCGCGCCGCTTCGCAGCGCGTTCGAGCCCACCGCTCCCGCGGCGATCTGCGGCTTCGGGTAGTTGCCGCTGAGGCTTCGCCGCCGGCGGACCCACTGGGCGGGCCGCCGCTGCCGCCGCCCCCGCCAACCCCCTGCAGGTCGCCTCCTGAATGTCGGCGCCGGTCAGCGAGTCGTCCTTGACGTCCGGGGACTTGACCGAGCCGTCTTTGATCGCCCGCGAGTTGACCGAGTTCTTCGGCGCCTTGGTGGAAATCGCGTAGGCGCCGCCGCCGAGAACTACGAAAGTGAGCAGCGTGACCATCACGTTGGCGTAGGTAAGGTGGCGGCGAAGCCGCTTCCCGACGACCATGAATCCTCCCTTGGATCTGATTGCGAGCGCACTGGACGGTTGCGCTCGCTTTGCTCAGCCGACCTTAATGCAGGCAGGAGGCGAGCACTTGCAGAGCGCCTGACGTGCCCTCAGCCGATCCGACGTACCTGTGGGCTGGAAGAACCCAGCCGGCGAATCCGTCGTCAACTTCGCGTCGCTGCTGCCTACGACTGAGGCACCGCCGTTCAGCAGGAACGACCCGGCGGGGCAGTCGGCGTAGAGCGTGGCCCCCCCTCCTTCGAGGTCGGCGTGTTCAATCACCACCTGTACGTCTCCGAGCTTTTCGGCCGTCAACGCCTTACCCAGCCAGAGCGTTCGTGCCGACGGCACCCGCCGCGATCTGCGGCTTGGGGTAGTTGCCGGCTAGGTCGCCGCCCGCCGGACCGCTCGGGGGACCTCCCCCTCCTCCGGAGAGGGTCGACTTGGTCGATGTCGTTGCCGGTTAGCGAGTTGTCCTTGACGTCCTTGCCCTTGACCGAGCCGTCGACGATCGCCTTCGAGTTGACCGAGTCCTTAGGCGCCTTGTTGCTGACCGCGTAGGCGCCGCCGCCGAGGACTCCGAAGACCGCGATCGTTGCCATGACATTGGCGTGAGCTGGCGTGGATTCGGCTTTTCACTCTGCTTCTCTCGCTATCTGAGGCAGTCGGCGTGGACGGACAGCTCCCCGGTGCCGCCGCCGGTCGTCATGAGCCAGCCGGACTGCTGGTTGTGTCCTCCGGAGTCGACGGATTCCGAAGCCTGGATCGGAGCGGTCCCATGCGCAACGCCTCCACCACCCCTGATCGCCCAGGTGCCGGGAGGACACATGGCCTCGGCGGCGCCCCCGTTGCCGCTGAGGATCGTCCTCCTGGTCGTACACGCGGACCGTATCGCCAAGCTTCGAGATGCCCACGACTCCGTCCGCCAGCTTTCCGCTGCCGATCGTCCCCGCGCCGATGTTTGGAGTGCAGCTCCCGACGCCAGCTGCGGCTTCGGGTAGTTGCCGCTGAGATCGCCGCCGGCAGGCCCGCTGGGCGGGCCGCCGCTGCCGCCGCCTCCGCCGGAGAGCGTCGATTGGTCGATGTCGGTCCCGGTGAGCGAGCCCGTCCTTGACGTCCGCGGACTTCACGGAGTCGTCGACGATCGCTCGGGAGTTCACGGAGTTCTTCCGGGCCTTGGTGTTGATCGCGTTGGCGCCGCTTCCGAGCGCGATGAACAGCGCGATGACCGACGTGATGTTGGCGAATGTCAGCTTCGAGCGAATGAGCTTCATGGTTTGACCCTCCCTATGGG
The DNA here is from genome assembly GCA_963740625.1 of uncultured Actinomycetes bacterium. Lineage (GTDB taxonomy): Bacteria > Actinomycetota > Thermoleophilia > Solirubrobacterales > 70-9 > JAWVFM01. Next base: position 998 of record CAVUEV010000002.1, on the reverse strand, counting down.
TTGACCTGGAGGTAGTGCTGCATGATCGGCAGGCCGTAGTCGGTCGGCTTCCGGTGTCGTAGTCCTTGATCAGCGCGAGGCACTGTCCCTTGCCGTCGAACTTGACGCGACGTACCACCACCAGGCCAGGTAGGAAACGCCATGCTGGTCGGCCCAGTCCATGTATGAGGTCGTTGTAGGCCGAGCCGCATTTCGGAGGGTTCTTGAAGATGTCCTGGCCGAACTCGCCGGTCACGACCGGAACCTGAGTCGCGATCGGCGCGATCACCTGGTCCCAGCACGCCTGGTGGCAGAGGAAGCCCTCGGGTTGTCGGCGCCGTAGTTGTGGAACGAGGCGATGATTTGCGGACCGCGCGGTCGAGTTGTCCGCCAGCGGGTCATGCGGCTCGAACTCGAGCCAGCGGCGGAGGTCGTCGGAGTAGTCGAGCCCGCCGACCATGACCGGCTGGGTCGCGCCCGGCCTGGCGGACCGTGTTGAGCGAGCGTCTGCATGCCGACCACGTTGCCCTTGCGCTTCTTCTGGCCGTGCTTCACCTGCTGGAGCGAGAGCGGGCAGCCGCCGTCGCGCAGGCACTTCCAGCTGATCCCCTTGGGTGGTTGAAGAGGTCGAAGATCACCCCGGGGCTCGACTGGAACTTGGTGGCGACCGAGCGCCAGAAGGCGACCGAGTGCGAGGTGTCGGGCCCGCTGAGCTGCTTGTCGGCCACCAGCCTTGCCCGGGCGCCGACCAGTGCAGGTCGAGGATCGCGACGATGCCCTGCGGCGTTCAGTTTGGAGACGAACTGCCGCGACCTCGGCCTGGTACTTCTGCGAAGCTTGGCGCCGGCCCGCCTCGCCTCTGCGCCGTGCAGCGGCTTGACGCTGTCGACTTGCGCTTCACCGGGTTGATCCCCAGCCAGCAGTCCTCGTTGAGCGGGACTCGCACCGCGTTGATGTGCCAGGTCTTCATCGTCGCGATCGCGTTCGGCGTCGATCGGGCCCGTGTGGGTGCCGTTGCG
>CAVUEV010000001.1:0-915025 GCA_963740625.1 uncultured Actinomycetes bacterium | reverse complement strand
CGGCGCAGTTGACGACCGCCTCCGGCCGGAACCGCTCGATCGCAGCATCCACGGCCGCGGGGTCGCAGACGTCGAGGTCCTCGCGGGCCAAGCCGTGTGCGGGGTGGCCCTTGGCGCGGGCCGCGGCGACGACATAGGCACCGAGCATCCCGCCCGCCCCGGTGACCAGGATCCTCACGGAACCGTGATCTCCGAGCTGTCGCCGACGATCATCCGCATCGTCTTCGGCAGCGAGCTGGCCCGCGACAGCGTGACGTTTCGCCCGAGCAGGCTCGCCTCGAGTCGCGACTCGAGGTTCGTGACGCTGGACCCGGCGAGGATGATCGAGTGCTCGACCTCCGAGCGCTCGATGACGACGCCCTCGCCGATCGAGGTATAGGGGCCTACGTAGGAGTCAGTGATCCGGCTTCCGGCGCCGATCACGGCGGGGCCCCTGACCACCGAGCGCTCGATGACCGCCTCGGCCTCCAGGACGACCCGACCCTCCACCTTCGACTCGACGACCTCGCCCTCGAGGCGGGAGTCCTGGTCGGAGAGCACGAGTCGGTTCGCCTCGAGCATGTCCGCGAGCTGCCCCGTGTCCTTCCACCAGCCCGAGACCGTGTGGCTCTCGACCCTGCGCTCGGCGTCGATCAGGTACTGGATCGCGTCGGTGATCTCGAGCTCGCCGCGGGCGGACGGCTCGATCGCGCGAGCCGCCTCGAAGATCGCGGTGGTGAACATGTAGACGCCGACCAGCGCCATGTCGCTCGGCGGCTCGGACGGCTTCTCGACCAGGCGCACGACGTCCGTGCCGTTGAGCTCGGCGACGCCGTAGTGCCATGGATCGGCGACCTTGGTCAGGAGGATCAGGGCCTCCGGGCCGTTGGCGCGGAAGGTCTCGACCAGCTCGGTGATGCCGTCGCGCAGGAGGTTGTCGCCCAGGTACATCACGAACGGGCTCCCGCCGATGAAGTCCTCCGCGGTGAGCACCGCGTGCGCCAGCCCGAGGGGCCGCTCCTGGAGGATGTAGGTGACCCGCGCGCCGAGCGCGGAGCCGTCGCCGACCGCGGCGCGGATCTCGTCGCCGGTCTCGGGGGCGATCACGATCCCGACGTCCTCGATGCCCGCCGCGACGAGCGCCTCGATCCCGTAGAAGAGCACGGGCTTGTTGGCCACCGGCACCAGCTGCTTGGCCGAGGTGTGCGTGATCGGGCGCAGCCGAGTTCCGGCGCCGCCAGACAGGATCAAGCCCTTGAGGTCAGAGGACGCCATCAGTGCACGCGCTCGATGTCCGGATGAGCGTCGAAGCCCGTGTCGAAGGTCATGATGCGCTCGATGCCGTGACGGCGCATGACCGCCAGGTGGATCGCGTCACGGCTGGAGAGGCCGTCGTAACGGAGGACAATGTCCTTCGCCCCCTCCGCGTCGACACGATCTATCGGCAGGACATCGTCGACGGCTCGAAGCAGCGTGTCAAATGCGGGCTGGATTGCTTCCTTTCGGCCGATGGCCGCGTAGCGGTGGCAGATCTCCTGGAGGACCTCGGCGTCCGTGACCAGGCGCTGTCCGGCGGAAAGCGCCCGTTCGAGAGCATTCTGCGCGTCGAGCTTGTGGCGAATGGAGGCGCCGACGACGTACATCGGGACGTTCGAATCGACGAGGATCACTCGTCTTCGCGAGGGACGTATCCGCGCTCGATCTCGGCCAGCATCTGTTCGATGTCTCCTGCGGGAAACGCGTACTTGGCTCCCTCGCGGACGGCGCGAAGCTTCGCATCGAGATCCCGCTCAGGCTGGCGCTTGCGAGCCTCACGCAGCGCCCGTCGCACCCACTCCGAAACCGGCAGGCCTTCACGGCGTGCGCTCGCCTGAAGCTCTTGGAGCTCCTCCTCGGAGAACAGGACCTGCAAGCGCTTACTCATGGCATGAGTAAGATAGCAGCCAGCATAAGTATGCCGGCTCGTCAGTAGGTGCCGCCGAGCTTGCGGTGGTCCCAGCTCGCCGTCCTCACGGCCGCGAAGCGGACTGCCACGCGCTTTCGCGCCTGCGCCTCGAGCGCGGCCGCAGCGTCGCCCTCGATCTCGGTGATCCCGTCCGCGTAGCGGAGCGTCAGCTCCTTGGCGAGGGCGAACACGTCGTCGAAGTCGCGGTGAATCTCGGCGTTTGCCTCGATCTGCACGCCGCGCAGCTCGCCGTACTCGTGCCCCGTCTCGACCAGGAGCGTCGCCCGCGGGTCGCGCTCGATGTTCTTCACCTTTTGCGACTTCGCGTAGGTGTAGATCCAGATCTCGCCGGCGCGCGGCACATACCAGAGCGGCATCAGGTGCGGCCAGCCGCGTGGGCCAGCCGAGGCGACAACGACGATCCGCTCGGAGTCGAGCAGGTCGCGCTGCTCCTTCGCGTTGAGGACGATCTGATCGCGGCGGCTCACAGCGCCAATGTATTCGGCTCAGCTGCCCTTGAGGTATCCCAGCTTCTTCAGCTGCATGAGCGCCGTGTCGAGCTCGCTGCCCGCCTGCAACGCGTCTTTATCCGTGGTCAGCAGCTTTTGCGCCGCGTCCACCGAACCTGCACTCGAGATCTGCGGGACGAGGGCGTGGATCGCCGCGGCGGAGTCCGTGAATCCCTTTGCGAGCGCCGCATTGGCGGCCTTGGCGTTCGCCGGCGGGGCGACGTTGGAGACTCGCTCCCCAACGCCCTGCTGCTCGTCGGCGTACTTCGACAGCGCAGCGCTGATATCGGACAGGCTTTTCGATCCCAGTTCTTTCTGCGCGGCGGCCTGGATCTGAGTCTCCAGCTTGCTGAGCCGGCTGAGGAAGGCCGTGTAGGCCTTCGCCGAGAGGGGCGGCGAGGGCGAGGTGGACGTGGAGCCGGCGCCGCCGCCAGACCCGCACGCGCCGACGCCGAAGCAAAGCGCCGCAACAAGCGGAACGAGAATTGCCCTTCGCATGGAGGGCGGCATGCTAGCGAGGGCAGGCGGAGTCGGTGGGAATCAGTCAGGAGGGGCCCGGAGCCCGTCGAGGACGACCTTGACGTAGCGGTCCGGGGCGGCGAAGGGGCCGTTGAAGGTGCCGGCGAGGGCGCACATGAACATCGGGACGTCCTCCCAGCGGACGTCCTCGCGCAACGACCCGTCGGCCTTGGCGCGCTCGACCACGCGCCGGGTCAGGTCCTCCATCCCAGCCGCCTGCGCCGCGCGCGTCATCAGATCCGACTGTGAGGTGAGCACCTCGGATAGGGATCGGTCGGCGGTCTGGATCGCCGCGGCCGCGTGGATCATGTGCTCGAAGCCGGCTAGCGGATCTTCGATGGCCAGCGCCGCCTCGGCCACCTCCCGTAGGCGCTCGAAGCGGTCGAAGGCGAGCGCCTCGATGAGCTCGTCCTTAGTCGAGAAGTGCCGGTAGACCGTCCCCACGCCGACGCCGGCGGCCCGCGCGATCTCGTCCATCTGAGCGTCGAGGCCATCGCGCGCGAGCAGTTCGCGCGCGGCGGCGATCACCCGCTCGCGGTTGCGGCGGGCATCGGAGCGCTGAGCTCGAACCGGTGTGGACGTGGCGGTTGCCGGATTCATCGTCTCTGGATCTTAAACGGAACGGAGCTTCCGGTTGTGCTAGCATCCGGAACCGGAGTTCAAGTTCCGATTGTACATCACACCCCGGAGGTATTCAAATGACCGACGCTCGCACCGCCGAAGACCGCCGCTGGATCGCGCTGATCCTCCTCTGCGTCGCTCAGTTCGTCGTGGTTCTCGACGCCTCGATCGTGAACGTCGCGCTGCCGACGATCGGCAGCGCCCTGCACTTCACGGAGGCGAACCTCCCCTGGGTGGTGAACGCATACGTGCTCACCTTCGGCGGCTTCCTGCTCCTTGGCGGGCGGATGGCGGACCTGATCGGGCGCCGGCGCGTCTTCATCGCCGGGCTGATCGTGTTCGCGCTGGCCTCCCTGGCGGGCGGCCTCGCCGCCAACTCCGGGCAGCTTGTCGCGGCCCGCGCCGTCCAGGGCCTCGGCGCCGCCCTGCTCTCCCCCGCGGCGCTCTCGATCGTCACGACCACCTTCCGCGACGGCGCGGAGCGCAACAAGGCGCTGGGCGTCTGGGGCGCGGTCGCCGGCTCCGGCGGCGCGGCGGGTGTGCTGCTGGGCGGCGTCCTGACCGACGGGCTCGGCTGGGAGTGGGTGCTTTGGGTGAACGTCCCGATCGGCCTCGCGGCTGCCTTCATCGCGCCGCGCCTGCTGGCCGAGAGCCGTAGCTCCGCGGCCACCCGGCACTTCGACCTCGCCGGTGCGATCAGCGTGACGGCGGGCCTCTCGGTCCTCGTCTACGCCCTCGTCGACGCCCCCAACCAAGGCTGGGGTTCCGCCCGGACGATCGGCCTGCTGGCCGCGTCCGCGGCGCTGCTGATCGGCTTCATCGCGATCGAGCGGCGCTCCGCGGCGCCGCTGGTGCCCTTCCGGATCTTCAAGATGCGGACCCTGACCGGAGCCAACGTCGTGGGGCTCCTCGTCGGCGCCTCGCTCTTCTCGATGTTCTTCTTCATCTCCCTGTACATGCAGCAGGTGCTGGGCTACAGCGCGATCCACGCCGGGCTCTCATACCTGCCGCTGGCGCTCATGATCATCGTCTCGGCGGGCATCGCCTCACAGCTCGTGACCCGCATCGGCTTCAAGCCGGTGCTGGCAACGGGCATGGCGTTGATCGCCGCCGGGCTGATCTGGTTCTCACAGATCTCCTCGGGCGGCAGCTTCCTGTCCGACATCCTCGGACCGTCGCTGCTCGCGGCGGTCGGCCTCGGGTTCTCGTTCGTGTCGACCACGATCGCCGCGGTCTCAGGAGTCGACGAGCGCGAAGCGGGGCTCGCCAGCGGGCTGATCAACACGAGCCAGCAGATCGGCGGGGCCCTCGGACTGGCGATCCTGGCGGCCGTCTCCAACTCCGTGATCGGTAGCTCGCACGACCCGGTGACGCTCACCAACGGCTTCTCGGACGCGTTCCTGGCCGGCGCCGGCTTCGCGATCCTGGGCCTCGTAGCCACCCTGGTGCTGATCCGCGGCCGCGACAGCCGCGCACACACCGAGCTCGCGGGCGGCCCGGTCGTCGCGAGTCAGACCGGCTGACGCGGGCGCGATCAGGCGGTCAGCGGCTCGCCGGGCAGGCGATCCTCGGCGGCGAGCTTCTCGAGGTGCGCCTCCATCACCAGGGCAGCCGCCGGGCGGAGTTCGGCGGGGACGTCCGACCACGCCTCGTCCAGCAGTGCCGCCTTCGAGCGCTCGCCGCGATCCAGCGCGGCCACCAGCCGCCGCTCGCGGTCCAGCCGGTGCTCGATGTACTCGGCGATCTTCGCCGGCGGGTCGGCAATCCACGGCCCGTGTCCAGGACACATGAGCTGCGGCTCGAGGTAGCGCAGAGTTTCGAGCGAGCGCATGTAGGCGGCCAGCGATCCCCCGTCCGGCGGGACGAAGGTCGAGCCCTGGCCGAGCACCAGATCGCCGCAGAAGCAGACCTCGCCGAGCATCAGGACGACGTGGTCGGCGGCGTGACCGGGCGTCGGCACCACTTCGAACGGCCCGACGTTCGCAGGCGTGTCCGCCTCGGCGCCCGGTTCCGAGCCCTCCCCCTCGGCGACCGCGCTCACCGCGCCGAGGAGCAGGGGCGCATCGAGCATCTCGGCGGCCTCCGAGTGGTCCGCGTGCGAGTGCGTCAGCACGACCCCGGCGATGCCGCCTCGTTCCGCGCCGGCCTCCCGGATCGCGGTGAGGTGACGGTCATCAGCAGGTCCCGGGTCGATGACGAAGCACACACCCGAGGCGACGACGACGTAGGTGTTCGTCCCGGCGAGCGTCATCGGCCCGGGGTTGGGCGCCACGAGGCGCACGATCGAGTCGTGGCCGGGTGCCGGCTCCACCACGGACGGCCGGACTCAGGCGCCCGAGACGGCCTCGAGAACGGCCTCGCGGCTGTCCTCGGGCTCGAGCACGACGAGGTCGCCGGCGCCCTTCAGGACCTCGCGCACGAGCCAGTCGGTCGAGCCGAAGGGGATCTCGACGACAACGGCGCCGTCGGAGTGCTCCTCGACGACGGTCCGCTCCTCGCGAAGCCAGCGGGCGCGCTCGGGCGAGACCCACACGCGCGCGACGCCGGCGCTGGTCACCTCGCCGCGGACCAGCCACTCCTGCTCCGCGAGTCGCTCCTCGACGCCCTCGCGCGGCTCGAACTCCTCGTCGAGGACGGTCGCCTGCTTGATCCGGTCGAGACGGAAGTGGCGGGTGTCCTCGCGGGCCAGGTCGAAGCAGCCGAGGTACCACCCCTCGGGCCCGTGGACCAGCTGGTAGGGCTCGACCTCGCGCTTGGTGAACTCGTCCTCGTTCTCCTTGTAGTACTCGAGCTGGAGCAGGTGCCGGTCGGTGATCGCCTCGTTCACGGTCGCGACCACCTGCGAGTCGTCGGATCCCGGCGCGATCTCCAGGCCCTCCTCGGAGGGGTCGTGACCGAGCGCGGCGACGATCTTCTCGCGCGCGCTGCCGAGGCCGGCCTCGGGCAGGTGGTCGCCGAAGAGGTCGATGGCGGCAACCAGCGCCTTCGCCTCGAGCGGCAGAAGCCGAGCCGGGCGCGCGAAGTTGTCGCCGTAAGTGTCGGGGTCCACCTCGATCTCGTCGCCGACGATCTCCGCGTAGAGCACGTAGGTGCCGCCGCCGAAGTTGACGACGTTGAGGACGTCGAGGTCCTCGCGAAGCTCCTCGGCGTCGAGGTTGAGCTCGCTGGTGACCTCACGCACCGGCACGCGGCGATCCTCGCGCGCCGCGGCGATCAGGACCCCGGCCAGCGTGACGAGACGAGCGAAGCGCTCCGGCCTGATCACGGATTCGCCCCTGCCGTTGGCAGCAACGGCCGTTGCGGCCGTTGGCCTGGACCGCCCCCTCGGCGAGCGGGCGCGCCACCACGTCCGCGGTCTCGAACCCGGCGCCGTGGCGCTCACGAAGCTCGGCCAGCCGCTCGGCGGCCTCGGCCGCCAGGTCCTCGGGGACGATGAGGCGCGCGTTCTCCCTCCAGCCGAGGACCCATGAGATGAGCTGGCGCTCCGACGCGTACTCGGTCTCGAAGATCATGCCCTTGCCCCGCACGCCGTCGCCCTTGCGAACAGGCCGCAGCGTGCCGAACGAGCCGAAGTCGCGCTCGACGAGCCAGGCGATGCGCTCGCGGACGAACACGGCGGCGGTGCCCTGGGTCTCGCCCATCTGCCAGGCGGCGCGCGACGCGTAGTCGCGGCGGTCGAACTCCCGCGGCGGCGAGAAGTCGTGCTCGGCCTTGCTCGCGTAGGAGACCTTCCCCTGGATCCGCGAGAGCCGGAAGACGCGCACGGCGTCGCGCTCGTGAGCGTGGCCGATCAAGTAGAACTGGCCGTCGCGGAAGACCAGGTGATAGGGGTCGACGACGCGATCCGCCACCTCGTCACGCTGCATCGTGTAGTAGCTGAACTCGATCGTCTTGCGCCGCGAGATCGCCGTCTCGATCTTCGCGAGGCGCTGGGAGAGCTCGCGCCCGCCCGAGGAGGGCTGAAGCTTCACGTCGATGGGCGCCGCCTCGCCCGGCGGCATCGGGTTGGATCGGCCCCACGAGACCTGCTGGAGCGCCAGGCGCAGGGGCTCCGCGTAGGCGAACTCGCCGTCCAGGAGGCCGAGCGCGGTGCGCAGGGCCGCCAGCTCGGGGTCCGAGAACTTGATCTGCGGCAGGTAGTAGTTCTCGGGCGGCAGCGCATAGAGCTCGGCCTCGAAGAAGCCCTCCGACGGCTTCTGGACCTGCAGCGAGATCCCGAGGCTCTCGAGCTCGGCTCGGTCCGCGTAGAAGCGCCGGGCGAACGCGTCCTCGTTCATGGAGCTGTAGCCCTCCACCTCCTGCTTGATCTCGAGCGCCGACACGGGCCGGCGGTTCGCCATCAGGAACGAGATCAGCGAGAGCTGGCGGATGAGCTTCTCGGTGTCCTTGGCCATCGGCGCCCAGGATAGACCTGGCCGGAGGGCCGCCCGCTTGGGATTCCCGCAAATTGCGAGCCGGCGCGGCGCCGGGGGTCGATCTCCCGGCCTCGACGCGCAGGGCAGCTCGGACGAGGCCGACCGCGTACGCCATTGCGTGGCCGCCGCCGGGTTTAAGGTTCGGCCGATGATCCGCTGCAAGGCGCTCGCGACCCGGTACCTCTACGGCTGACCGATGCTCAGCCTCGGCGGCACCTTCCTCAGCGCGATCCTCAGGCTGGTGGTCACGGTCGGCATCCTGGCCGCGGTCTACTTCCTGATCGTCAAGCCGGTGCTCAACACGACCGAGACGATCAGCCACGACATCAACCACTCGGTCAACGCCGGGCTCCACTCAGCCAACAAGGCGCTGCATCACGCTCCCCCGAAAGTCCGGCGGGAGGTCCGCTCCAAGGTCCGGACGGTGATCAAGACCTCCGGCAACGTGGACACCTCGAACCTGCCGCCGGAGGCGAGGAGGGTCCTGAGGTGCATGCAGCGGGCCGGGACCGACGTCACGAAGCTCCAGCGCTGCCAGTAGCGCGTGACCCTTAACAACCTGGCCTTGCACCGACCACCGACCCGGAGTAGGTTCGGTGTAAGCAATCCAGGAGGTGAGCCGCATGGCTCAGGACAACATCGCCACTGCCAGACGCGTACTCGAGGAGGCATTCAGCCAGGGCAAGCTCGACGTGCTCGACGAGGTCTGCGCAGACGGCTTCGTCGATCACGACCCGGTCGTCGGCGACCAGGACAAGGACGCCGCCAAGCAGACGATCTCGGGCTACCGCGACTCGTTTCCCGACCTCACGTTCGAGATCGAGGACATCTTCGCGGCGGGCGACAAGGTCGTCGCGCGCTGGAGCGGCAACGGCACCTTCGAGAACGAGTTCATGGGCCAGGAGCCCACGGGCGAGCGCGGCGATCCAGTGAAGGGCATCTCGATCGACCGCTTCGACGACGACGGCAAGATCGCCGAGTCGTGGGCGCAGTGGGACGTCATGACCCTGATGCGCAACGTCGGCCTAGCGCCTACCGGGGCCGAAGCGCAGAGCGCCGCGTAGGCGCCGACAAGATCGGCCGCACGCGGCCGATCACATAGCTACGGCCGGCCGAAGTAGGCCGAGCCCTCGAGAGCGCGGTCGAAGCGCGACCACGCCTGTCCGTCGGGCAGCTCGCGCTCGATCCGATCGAAGCTGCCCAGCTTGCCGCCGAGATTGTCCATCGCGTGCACGAGGGTCGCCTCGCGCGTGGCCGGGACCACCGGCGAGCCGTTCTCGAGGGTGCCGTGGTGGGAGAGGACGATGTGCAGGATCGCCTTGGCAAGCTCAGGCTCGAAGCCCTCGATGCGCTCGATCTCGCGGCGCACGAGGTAGTAGCCGAGCGGGATCTCGCCGAGTAGCTTGCCGGCGTCCGTGAGGTCGATCGCCAGCGGATCGTCGTTGTATGCCTGGGTCTTGCCGATGTCGTGAAGGAGGGCCCCGGTCACGGCGACGTCCCGATCGATACCGGGGAAGGCGGAGGCGACGGTGCCGACGGCCTGGGCGACGGAGAGGCTGTGCTCGAGCAGCCCATGGGCGTAGGCCTGGTGGTAGTACTTCGCCGCCGGAGCGTCGCGGAAGCGCGCCCAGAGACGCGAGTCCGGCTCGAAGAAGCGAGCGAGCAGCGTCCGCAGGGGCGGGCTCTGGACGGTCGCGACGAGCTCGCGCAAATCGGCCTCGAGGCGATCGACCGGGACGGGCGAGGACTCGGTCAGCTCATCCGGCTCGTACTCGGCGGTCTCCGCGACGCGAAGGGCCTTCAGCGTGATCGTCGGCCCGTACTGCGGGCGGACGCTGAAGGAGCCCTCGATCCAGGCGACCGACCCAGGCGGGCAGAGGTCGAAGAACGCGTCGCAGTCGTCCCAGGCGACGGCCTCCACGGAGCCGGTGCGGTCGGCGAGCACGAGCTTCAGGAAGTCCTCGCCGCTGCGCCGGCTCATCCGGCTGCGCTCGCGAACGGCGAACGCCCCCGCGACCCGGTCGCCCTCCTGGAGGTCGCGCACGAAGAGCCGCGCGCCGGCGGCGGCGGCTCGAAGCGGCGTCTGAAGAGCGATTTTCGGTGACGCTTCCATTGCGGCTCAAGGTAGAGGCGGACCCGGACGGCCCACCGCCCCCCGGGGCGACTAAAACTTGGGCCTGATGAGCGACAACGTCCTCGTCGATCGCCTGCAGTTCACGCTGACGGTCACGTTTCACTACCTCTTCCCGATCATCACGATGGGCCTCGCCCTCTTCGTGGCGTGGATGAAGACGGTGTCCTACCTCGGGCGCCCGGATCACCGCTTCCCGCTGCTGCGCAAGACCGCGGCGGAGTGCGCCGCCTATGAGTCCGCCTCGCGCTTCTGGGCGAAGATCTTCGCCGTCAACTTCGCCTTCGGGGTCGTCACCGGGATCCCGCTCGAGTTCCAGTTCGGGACCAACTGGGCGAAGTTCTCGAACTACGCCGGCGGCGTGATCGGCCAGACGCTGGCGCTCGAGGGCGTCTTCGCGTTCTTCGCCGAGTCGGTCTTCCTCGGGATCTTCCTCGCCGGCCGCGAGCGCGTCTCCGCCCGGACACACTGGATCTCGTCCCTCTTCATCTGGGCGGGCTCGTGGCTCTCGGGCTTCTTCATCATCGCAACCAACGCCTGGATGCAGCACCCGGTGGCCTACGCGCAGGGGCCGCACGGCTCGGTCCAGCTCGACTCGTTCTGGGGCCTTCTGTCGAATCCCTGGCTGCCGTGGCAGTACGCCCACAACATGAGCGGCGCGGCGATCACCGGCGCCTTCATCCTCGCCGCGGCCGGCGCCTTCTTCCTGCTGTCGGACAAGCACCACGAGTTCGCGCGGATCTGCCTGCGCGTCGGCGTCGTCTCGGCGCTCGTCTTCTGCGCCCTGCAGATCTTCCCCACCGGGGATCGCCAGGCCAAGAACGTCTCCGACTACCAGCCGTCGGCATTCGCCGCGATGGAGGGGATGTTCGAGACCCAGAAGGGGGCGCCGCTGGTGATCATCGGCAATCCCGACACGAAGAAGCACGAGCTCCAGTCGACGATCGCGCTGCCGCACTTCCTCTCGTTCCTGACGTCGCACCGCTGGGAATCGACGCTCACGGGCCTCAACGACATCCCGCAGAAGGACTGGCCGGACTCGGTGCCGCTCGTCTACTACGCGTACCACATCATGGTCGGCCTCGGGACCATCCTCCTGGCGATCGCCGCGCTCGGCGTCTTCATGCTCTGGCGCCGCAAGCTCTTCGAGTCGAAGGCGACGCTCTGGGCCCTCATGCTCGCCTTCCCGTTCACGATGATCGCCAACATCGCCGGCTGGGCCACGGCGGAGACGGGGCGCCAGCCCTGGGTGGTGTTCGGTTTGCTGCACACGAACGACGCCGCCTCACCGGCAAGCTCGGTGCCCGCCGGGACCGGCATCTTCACGCTGCTCGGCTTCGCCGGCCTCTACCTCTTCCTCGGCATCCTCTACCTGGTGATGCTCCTGCGAATCGTCAACCGTGGGCCCGAGGACCCGGAGCCGCCGACAACGTCGACCCGCGCTGCGGCCGAGGCGGCCTGATGGTCACGGCCTGGTTCTGCCTCCTCGCCCTGATGGTGACGATCTACGTCGTCCTCGACGGGTTCGACCTCGGGGTCGGCGCAATGCACCTCATCCTCGCCCGCACGGACTCCGAGCGGGAGCGAACTACGGCCGAGATCGGGCCCGTCTGGAACGGCAACGAGGTCTGGCTGATCGCCGGCGGCGGAGTGCTCTTCATGGCGTTCCCGGCCGCCTACGCAGCCGCGTTCAGCGGGCTCTACTTCGGGCTCATCCTGGTCCTCTGGCTGCTCGTGGGCCGCGGGCTCGCGCTCGAGCTTCGCCACCAGATCGACAGCCCGCTCTGGACCGGCGCCTGCGATGCCGTGTTCTCGCTGGCCTCCGCAGCGCTCGCGCTCGTGTTCGGCGTGGCGCTCGGCAACGTCGTCCGCGGGGTCCCGCTCGACCCCAACGGCTACTTCAGCCTGCCCCTGTTCAACATCCTGAACGGCTACGCGCTCCTGATCGGCGTGTTCGGCCTGATCGTCCTCGCGGGTCACGGCTCCGTCTTCCTCGCGGCGCGCACGGACGGCGCCCTCGGCGAGCGGTCGCGGCGCTGGGCCATGCGCCTCTGGTGGCCGCGGGCTCTGTTGTTCGTCGCCCTGATCGGCCCGACGTACGCGGTCCGCAACGAGATGCTGACGAAGCTGGGCGACCATCCCTGGACCCTGGTGTTCCCGCTGCTTGCCGTGGGCGCCCTCATCGCCCAGCTCGCCTACCAGCGCCGCGGCGAGTGGTTGCGGGCCTTCATGGCCTCCGCCCTCTTCATCGTCGGCCTGCTGACGACGATGGCGGCCGGTCTCTACCCGAACATCCTGCCCGCTCACGACGGCAGCCCCAACGGGCTCACCATCGACGACGCGGCGGCCGGCTCGCACGCGCTGAGGACAGGCCTGATCTGGTGGCCGATCGGGATGACGCTGGCGGCGGTCTACTTCGTCTACGCCTACCGGATGTTCTTCGCGGCGGGCCGCGAGACTGACGCTCGCGGCCCGCGGTCGAGCGACTAGGATCAACCCGAACGGCAGGGAGTCAATAGGAAGGACAGCAGATGCTGCTAGCCGCCGATTATCCGTTCCTCGACGTCTTCTGGACGATCGTCATCTTCTTCAGCTGGATGGCGTGGATCTGGATCGCGATCACGATCTTCGCCGACGTGTTCCGGCGTCACGACATCGGCGGCTGGACGAAGGCTGCGTGGATCATCCTCGTGATCGTCCTTCCGTTCCTCGGCGTACTGATCTACCTGATCGTCGAGCACAAGGGAATGGCCGAGCGCAACGTCAAGCAGGCCGAGGCGCAGAAGTCCGCGTTCGACCAGTACGTGCGCGACGCCGCAGGCGGCGCAGCCGGCGAGATCGCGAAGGCAAAGGAGCTCCTCGACGCCGGCACGATCACCCAGGAGGAGTTCAACTCGATCAAGGCGAAGGCCGTGGGCTGAGCCGAGCGCGTCGGTGGTTTAGGGCCCGAAGGCCCTCGACCGCGGCGCCGGGCCCATGCGCCTGCCGCCATAGACGACCTTCCCGTGCGCATCCTGGTAGGTCAGCCAGGGGATCGTCGGCCCCTGGCTGACGCCTGGCTTCGAGTAGTCGCAGACTCCGTGCGGGAAGATCTCCTCGAGCTTCGCCCACTCTGAGTCGGTGAAGGGCAGCGTGTAGTCGCTGCGCTGCAGCGACTTCAGCCGGCATTTGTTGTCATCGGTTGTGATCGCGTCGCCGGCGACCGTGCGCGGCGTGCCGTAGACCGGCACAACGGCCTGGCCGCAGAGGCCGTCGCTCACCTTGACGCCGTTGCCGTCGAAGCAGGCGTCGCCGATGTCCGATGGCTTGTCGGCGATGACCTTCCTCGCCAGCGGCCGGGAGCTCCGGTCCCGGTGAATCGCCGCCAGCCAGCGGTCCATGGCCCTGAGGCTCTCGTCGGCGCAGTGGGTGTCGGCGACGATCGGCGCCGGGCCCTCCCAGATCGCCTGGTTGGCGTGAGTGCCGTTCTCGCGGTCGAGGCGCGCGCGCACGGCAAACGCGCGGTAGGAGTCGTGGGCGGCGCCGGGGTCCGGCCCGCGGCAGTCGATGATCGCGGTCCGGCCCAGGTTGTTGGCCTCGTTGATCGAGCCCGTGCGGTAGGCGTTTCGAAGCGCCGGCTGGTCGGCCTTGATGCGGCTCGCCGTGGGGTTGATGTCGATGTCGAGGCCGCCCATCTTGGCGTTCAGGTCGACGAACTGCGCCGGGGTGATCTTGAGGCCCTCGAGCGCTCCGAGCCCGTACTGGACCCCGACGTTGTCGACCGCCACGCCGGCGAACCCGTGGCCGAGCTTGCGCTCGTTCTTCGACCAGACCTTCTTCTTGCGCGGCCCGAAGACGTTGATCGCGGCGTCGGCGATCGAGCAGCGGACGCCGTCGATGTGCGTCTGCGGGTCGTAGCGCTGCGCGTCGGTGATGCCGCCGCAGTCGTGGGTGGGAATGATCGCGCTGAAGAACCCGATGTCGCTGACGATCGCGTCGAGCGGCAGCTGGTTGCCCTCGACGTCGGCGAACTGCGAGGGCGTCCAGGCGATTCCCGGCCCCCACTTCGACGGGTCCTCGAAGTAGGCGCGGAGCAGGTGGTAGTCCATCACCTGCGTCGCGCTCGACCACGTGTCCGGGAACGAGCACGTCGGCAGGATCCCCTGGTAGATGCCCGGGTAGGCGTTGGCGATCCACTGCTGGGCCAGGGAGCCGCCCGAGCAGCCGGTGCCGATCGTGTAGCGGAGCGTGCCGTAGCGATCGATCACCCGCTCCTTCGCCATCACCAGCGACTCGGCCTGGGTGACCACGTTGCAGTTGTGCCCGTTGTTGTCGAGCGCCGTGGACATCACGACGAACCCCTTGCCGAGCGCGTCGACGGCGCTGTCCGTCGCCCCCGACGGAACGCTCACCGGCAGCGCGTCGGCCGGGTTGTAGCTCTTGACGCTCGGTGCGCTGGCGCTGCCGTAGTCGGAGTCGCAGCTCGCCCCGTGGGTGATCAGGAGCTTGTGGTTGAACTGCTTCTGAGGCTTGAGCGACGTCCACGGCTTGCCTGGCCGATAGAGGGTGGCGATCCGGTACTGGTCGCGGTCCTGGTAGCCGGTCTCGACGCGGACGATGAACGGCACCGTCGCTCGGGTCTGCGTGGTCGTGGTCGCGACGTCGTCGGCCGGGTGCTTCGGGTCGTAGGGCTGCAGCTCGTCCTTGGAGGAGTCGGTGGACCTGTAGAAGAACTCGTACGTCGGCGGCTTGTCGCACTTGCGGTCGCTGGCGCCGTCCTCGCACTTCCAGGGCACGAGCTGGGGCCCGGCGAACACCGGTCCCCCGTTCGGGTGGTTGGTGATGGTCAGGCGGGCACCCGACCCGTCGGGAAGCTCGGCGGTGACGACGTTTCGGCCCACGCGCATGCCCTTCACCAGGCCGCGGAGCTTCCGGCCGTCGACATGGAACGACTTGGTGACGTCGCGATCGCCGACGCGCACCCGCAGGCTCGCGGCCTTCGCCCCGGCGGGCACGCTGATCTGCACCAGCGCGTCGCCGTCCGAGACGAGGTCGGGCCGGTTCGACAGGACCCTGATCTTGACCGCGCCCGAGCGATGCTCCGCAGTCGCAGACGAGATCATCCAGGCCGCTCCGACCCCGGCAAGCAGCATGAGGACCCCGATACGCCGCACCCTCCGCACGGGCGAGACCCTAGCCGGACCGGCGGGCGCGCGAGCCGGTCGGCTGGAGGTCCCACCTGGCCGAGGGGTCCCCTTGCAAGACTCAAAGGGGATGGGCGGATACCCGCAGGCGATCGCTCCCGCCGGCCACGTCGAGCCGGTTGCGCGCACGTTGGACGCCGTGCTCCAGGAGCGCCCGGCGAACCCACTTCTCATGATGTCGAGGGGCAGGGAATGAACGTTCAGTTCATCGCCACCATTGCCGTCATCAGCCCAGATCCGCCGGCGAGCCGCAGGCTTTACGTCGACGCACTCGGACTTCCGCTCGAGGCCGCTGAGGGAAGCGACTACTTCCACAGCGAGAGCGTCGCCGGAAGCAACCACTTCGGCGTCTGGCCGCTGTCGGAGGCCGCGCAGGCATGCTTCGGCACGGCCGAGTGGCCGTCGGATCGACCGGTGCCGCAGGCCTCGATCGAGTTCGAGGTCGAGGATGCGAAAGCCGTCCAGGCCGCAGCGGCGGAGCTCCGCGACCAGGGCTTCGCGCTGCTGCACGAGGCCCGCAAGGAGCCATGGGGACAGACCGTCGCTCGACTCCAGTCGACCGAAGGCGCGATCGTCGGCATCTCGTACATCCCGTCGATGCACGAGGAGGAGTGACTCGAACCCGAGTGGCGAGGGCCGGAATCGAACCGGCGACACGCCGAACGACTCCGCCGAATCCGTCACCGGCCGCTTGCTCACGTCCTCGCTCGACGATTCGTCACCCTGCCGGTTTCGACCACGAAGAAGTCCTCACCCGGCTCGCCCTTGCAGGGCGCAAAAAGGTGGCCGTCGCGCAAACCACCCGTTGGGCGCAGCGTTAGGATCGCTGCCCCTGGGGGAAGTCGAGAAGGGCGCGCATGGCCGAGACGGTTGAGCTGGCAACGATCTGGCTGGTCGATCTGGTCGGGTCGACGAGGTTGGCGACGGCGGTTGGGCCGGTGCGGGCGGACTCGCTGCGGGAGGAGTACTTCGCGCTGTTGCGCGACGCGATCGACGCGTCCGGCGGGCGCGAGTTCAAGAACACCGGCGACGGGTTGTTCGTGGCCTTCTCGTCGGCGTCGGCGGCGGTGTCGTGTGCGGTGCTGACGCAGCAGCTCTTCGAGCGGCGCTACCGAAGCGCGGAGCAGGCGTTGCATGTCCGCATTGGTCTCGGGACGGGCGAGTCGACGGTCAAGGACGGGGACTACTTCGGCATGCCGTCGATCGAGGCGGCGCGGCTGTGCGACAAGGCGCCGGCTGACGGGATCCTGATGTCGCCGGCGACGAGGATGCTGGCGGGCAGGGTCGAGGGGGCCCGGTTCGAGTCGGTGGGAGAGCTGGAGCTGAAGGGGATCCCGGAGCCGATGGAGGCGTTCGCGGTGGTGTGGGAGCCGCTGGCGGACGAGTCCGGGGTGCAGGTGGGGGCCTGGCCCGTCCCGCCGGCGCTGCGGTTGGTGCCGAGAGCGCCGTATGTCGGCCGTGCGGACGAGCGCGCGCTGATGGAGCGTTCGCGCGCCCAGGCGCGGGCGGGCGCCCGTCAGGCGGTGCTCCTGGCCGGGGAGCCGGGGATCGGGAAGACGCGGCTGGCGTCGCATGCGGCGCTGCGCGCGCATGCCGAGGGATTCGCGGTCTGCTGGGGCGCGTGCAGCGAGGACGTCGCGGCGCCGTACGAGCCATGGCGCGAGATCTCCGCGCAGCTCGTCGAGCATGCACCGGACGGCGTGCTCGATGAATACGTCGCCGCGCACGGCGGCGATATCGCGCGACTCGCACGCAATCTCGCCGACCGGGCGCCGGGCGCGCCCCCACAGCAGTCATCCGATCCCGACACGGAGCGCTTCCTCCTGTTCCGAGCGGTCGACGAGCTGCTGCTCGCGGTGGGGCGCTCGCAGCCGCTTTGCGTCGTGCTCGACGACTTCCACTGGGCCGACGGGCAGTCGGTGGCGTTGCTCAAGCACGTGGCGCAGGCGGCCGAGCAGGGGGCGCTGCTGGTGATCGTCACCTACCGCGACTCGGATCTGACCAAGGACCACCCGCTGACCGGGGTGCTCGCGGACCTGCGGCGGAGCGAGGGCGTGGAGCGGATCCGTCTGAGCGGGCTTGGGCCGGACGAGGTTGCCGAGCTTGTGGCCGCCGCGGCGGGGCACGAGCTCGATGCCGACGGTCTGGCGCTCGCGGGTGGGCTCTCGACCGAGACCGGCGGCAACCCGTTCTTCGTCGGCGAGATCCTGCGCAACCTGATCGAGTCCGGCGGCGATCACGTTCGATGAGACGGCGCATCGCTGGAGCGTCGACGAGGCGGCGATGAGCAGCCTGCCGGAGAGCGTCCGCGAGGTCGTCGAGCACCGGATCGACCGGCTCGGCGACAACGGGCGGGAGGCGCTGACCATGGCGGCGGTGATCGGGCGCTCGTTCGACGTCGAGCTGCTGGCGCGGCTGGTCGAGGTGAGCGAGGCGCGGCTGCTCGACCAGCTCGAAGCCGCGGTCCAGGCGTCGCTCCTGCGTGAGTCGACCGCGGTGGTCGGACGCTTCGACTTCGAGCACGCGCTGATCAGCCACACGCTGTACCAGGGACTGGGAGGGACTCGCCGTGCCCGGCTGCACCAGCGGGTCGCCGAGGCCGTCGAGCAGCTGCACGGCACCGACTCCGACGAGCATCTGGGCTCGCTGGCCCTGCACTGGCGGCTGGCCACGCCGGGTGACAGGCCGAAGGCGGCCGGCTACTCGCTGCGGGCCGGGCGAACTGCGCTCGACAGCCTCGCGCCGAGCGAGGCCGCGAAGCTGTTCGGCGACGCCCTCGACATGCTGGGCCCGGCCGCGACCTCTGCGCGGTGCGAGGCCCTGATCGGGCTCGGCGAGGCGCAGCGGCAGACCGGTCTGCCGGCCTACCGCGAGACGCTCCTGGAGGCGTCGGGAATCGCCTCGGAGCTCGCGGACGCAGACCTCGCCGCTCGTGCGGCGCTCGCGAACAATCGCGGCTTCGTGAGCCGCACCGGTCTGGTCGATGTGGAGCGGGTCGGGGCGATCGAGCGGGCGATCGAGCTCGACGACCCGCCGCAGCCTGCCCGCCACGCGCTGCTGCTCTCGCTGCTGGCCAAGGAGCTGACGTACGAAACGGACCGCACCCGGCGGCGTGAGCTGGGTGACGAGGCGATCGCGCTCGCCCGCCTGGCGTCCGATCCGCGGACGCTCGCGGTGGCGCTCGAAAGCTCCTGCTGGTCAATCTGGACGCTGGACACGCTCGTCACGAGGTCCGAGCGCGCTCGCGAGCTGAGCGCACTCGTCGCCCAGGTGGGGGATCTGCAGGTCGAGTTCCTCGCCAGGGTCCGGGAGCTGAGTGTGGCGATCGAGCTGGGCGATTTCGGGTGGGCCGACGCGGCGCTCGAGCGGGCTCAGGCGATCGCGGAGCAGACACGGCAGCCGACGCAGCGATGGAACGCGAGCTTTCTCGCCGCCTCGATGCTGTGCATGCGCGGCGAGTTGGAGGCCAGCGAGCGGTTGGCCGAACATGCGTTCCAACTCGGACAGGAGGCGGGTCACTCCGACGCCGTGACGTTCTACGGAGGCACGATCGTCCAAATCCGCCTGGCCCAGGGCAGAGGCGCGGAGGTGATTGCCCTGATCGAGGGGATGGTGACCGAGAACCCGGGCGTGCCGCTCTGGGAGGCCGCACTCGCCTACACGTGCTGCCTCATCGACCGCCGCCCCGAAGCCGCGGAGATACTCGCGCGCGCCGCCGCACAGCACTTCGAACACCTCCAGTTCAACCAATTTCGCATGACCGGACTGGCCCTTTTCGCGGACGTGGCCGCCCAGACGCGCTCGGTGGAAGCCGCCGCGATGCTCTATGAGCTGATCGAGCCCCACGTCGACCAGTTCATCTGGGCCGGCGCCGTCAGCTACGGCCACGCGCGCACGTACACCGCGATGCTCGCCGCGATGCTCGGCCGCCACGAGCGCGCCGACGCAGACTTCGCCTTCGCCTGCGACTTCCATCGCCGGCACGGCGTGCGCGCCTGGGAGGCCCGCTCCGAGCTCGGCTGGGCGGAGGCGCTGGTTGAGCGTGGTGACCTAGATCGAGCCCGCGAGCACGCCTCCCGCGCGCTCGAGCTCTCACGCGATCACGGTTACGGCGCGTACGAACCACGGGCGACGGCGATCGTGGCGTCCCGCGCTGCGACTGAGGTCTGACCCACCGCTCCGTCGCTGAAGCTGCTCATCAACCGGCTACGCGCCCCGCTAGGTTTGCCGGGCGGGATGCCTGCGATGCCGCGGTTGGCGCCTATTTCGCTTGGCTATGCGATGGCGAGGGCCGGAATCGAACCGGCGACACCACGATTTTCAGTCGTGTGCTCTACCAACTGAGCTACCTCGCCTGGGCGCGTAAGGCTAGCGACGCAGCCGCTTCTCGTAGCCCACCAGCTCGAGCCCGAACCTCTCCTCGAAGCGCTCGCGGCCGTCCGGCGTCCAGCCTTTGGCCTCGTAGAAGCCGCGGGCCGGAGCGTCGCGCGGCGTCCAGAGGCGCGCGACGCGGTAGCCGCGGCGACGCATCTCGGCCTCGGCGCGCTCGAGCAGCGCGGAGGCGATCCCCCGCCGCCAGTGGGCGGGGTCCGTGAACATCGCGCCCACGTGGGCGACCCCGGGAATCTCGCCGCTGGTCTCGTCCTCGGCCTGGCGCCAGCTGACCGCGCCGACCACGGCGTCGCCGGCAAATGCCCCATGCACCCAGGCGCCGGGTCGCGCGAGCTTGCGCTCCCACTCCTCGGCCTCGGCCTGCGCGCTCGGCTGCCTCCAGTCGCCCGCCCATTCCGCGTAGGTCGCGTCGCAGCGGCCGACCATCGCGGCGACCGCGGGAACGTCGTCTCGCGTCAGGTCGCGGAACTCGAGCCCGCTCAAGCCGGCGGGACCCGGCCGAGGATGCGTCCCATCAGCTCCAGCGCGCCCGCCTTGTGGAGCGGCTCGTTGAGGTTCCCGCACTTCGGGCTTTGAACGCACGACGGGCAGCCGTCCGCGCACGGACACTCGCCCACCAGGCGCGCCGCGTCGGCGACGAGCCGAGTGAAGCGCTCGAAGCCCTGCCGCGAGATCCCGACGCCGCCCGGATGCCCGTCGTAGATGAAGATCGTCGGACGACCCGTCTGGTAGTGGACGTTGGTGGAGAGCCCGCCGATGTCCCAGCGGTCGCACATCGCCAGGAGCGGTAGAACCGCGATCTGGGAGTGCTCCGCCGCGTGCAGCGCTCCGAGGAGGACCTCGGGCGGCATCACGGCGGGCCCTACGAGCGCGTCGGGCAGCACGTACCAGAGGGCTTGCGTGGGGAAGTTCGTCTCCGGAAGATCCAGCGCCACCATGTCGACGACCGCGTGGTCGGAGAGGCGCTTTCGCTGGAAGGCGATCACCTGCTCCGTCACCGAGACGTCGCCGAAGTGGAGGTCGACGCCGGCCGCGGCGAGCACCTCGTCCCCGCTCTTCGACTCCACGTTCTCGATGAACACCTCGGTCTCCCGCCTGGGCTGCGTGTACCAGTCGCCGTCGAACGCCTCGACGAGCGCGCGCCGCCCGTCCACGTCGAGCTCGCGGACCTCGTAGGAGCGGCCGAGGTGGAGGTAGACCGCGCCGGGGTGGACGGTGGTGAAGGCCCGCTCGGCCTCGACGAAGCCCAGGAGCTCGCCCGACTCGCGCTCCACCACTCCGACCGTGTCCGGCGACGCGGAGCGCAGCGCGATGGCGCCGGCCGGAAACCCGGGGCCGCGCGGCAGGTAACGCCCGTCCCGCCCCACACGCAGCTGACCGGCTCCGACCAGGGCGTCGGCGCGCTCGCGCCAGCGCGGGCCGAGCACCTCGTCGTCCTCCGCGGAGAGCGGCTTCTCGAAGGCGGCGGCGAGCGTGTGCGCGGTCTGGATGCGGTCGTTCTCGTGGTCGAGGATCGCCGCCTCGACCGGCCGCTCGAGGAACTCGTCAGGGTGCCGGCAGAAGAACTGGTCCAGCGCGTCCTCGCCGGCGACGTAGATCGCGATGCCCTCCGTACGACGCCCCGCTCGCCCCCACATCTGGCGGAGGCTCGCGACCGTGCCCGGAAACGTCGCGCAGACGGCGGCGTCGAGCTCGCCGATGTCGATCCCGAGCTCCAGCGCGTCGGTGGCGATGACCGCGAGCAGCTCGCCGGCGGCGAGCCGCGACTCGATCTCGCGGCGCTGCTGCGGCGTGTAGCCCGCCCGGTAGGGCGCAATCCTCCGCGCGAGGTCCTCGCGCCCCAGGTCCTCCAGTCGCATCCGCACGAACCGCTGGATCAGCTCGATCCCCCGGCGGCTGCGTAAAAAGCAGATCGTGCGCTGGCCGCCGATCACGAGGTCCGCCACGAGCTCCGCCGTCTCGGAGAGGACCGAGCGGCGGGTCTGAAGACGCTCATCGATCACCGGCGGGTTCCACATCGCGATCCGCCTGCCGGCGTGCGGTGCCCCGTCGGAATCCACCAGCGCGAACCGCTGACCCGCGAGGCGCCCCGCGAGCTCCTGGGGGTTTGCGATCGTCGCCGAGGCCATCACGAACCGCGGCTGCGAGGCGTAGACGGAGGCGACGCGCCGCAGGCGGCGCAGCACGTTGGCGACATGGGAGCCGAAGACGCCGCGATAGGTGTGTGCCTCGTCCACCACGACCCAGCGCAATCCGTGCAGGAAGTCGGCCCACTGCTTGTGGTGAGGCAGCAGGCTCACGTTGAGCATGTCCGGATTCGTCAGGACGAGGTTGGCGCGCTTGCGGATCGCCGGCCGGTCCTCGCGTGGCGTGTCCCCGTCGTAGATCGCCGGGCGCACCGCGTCGAGGCCGAGCTGATGGAGCTTCCGAGCCTGGTCCTGCGCGAGCGCCTTGGTGGGATAGAGGTAGAGGGCGCGCGCGTAGCGATCCGCGCACAGCTCGCCCAGGACGGGAAGGTTGAACGAGAGCGACTTTCCCGAGGCCGTGCCGCTGGTGACGATCACGTTCCCCTCCGCGGCGGCCTCGAGCGCCTCCAGCTGGTGCGAGTAGAGCGTGCCGATCCCGGCCCGGGCCAGGCCGGCGACGAGGCCCGGGTCGACATCGGCCGGCATCGCGACGCGCTCGGCCGAGCGGGGCTCCTCCGCGCTGACCGCCACGAGGCGCCCATCCGCGCCGGCGTCCGCGAGCGCGGCCCAGGCGGCGTCGGTCGTCCCGCCCCGCGACGCCGTGAGCGCGCGCTCAGGCATCGGCGCCCACCGGCCGCGCGACGCGCTCGGCGACGCGCAGCGCATCCAGGGCCGAGCGATCGTGAATGCGCAGGAGCTCGGCGCCGTCGGCGACGGCGAGAGCGGTGGCGGCGACGCTGGCCGCCTCGCGCTCCTCGGGCTGGGCACGCCGGTCCCAGGATCCGGCGAGGACCGCACCGAGGAAGTCCTTGCGCGACAGCGCGAGGAAGAGCGGGCGCCCGAGCGAACGGAGCTCGCCGAGGCGACGCAGCACCTGGAGGTCGTCGTCCACGGTCAGGTCGAAGTCGAGGCCGGGATCCAACGCGATCTGCTCGCTCGTCGACGCCGCGCGAGCGGGCGGCCTCGATCCGCTCCTCGAACCAGGCGCGCATGTGCTCGACGGGGTCGTCGTAGCGCGGCGCCGGGCGCTCGACGCGCGGCGGCCCCTCGATGTGCATGAGCACGTACCCGCACCCGCGGCAGCGACGAGCTCGAGCATCTCCGGAGTCGCGGCGCCCGAGATGTCGTTGATCGCCGCCGCTCCCGCCTCGAGCGCGGCTGCGCGCCACCTCGACCGAGAAGGTGTCGGCGGTGACCGGGACGCCCGCGTCGGCGACCAGCCGCTCGACTGCCGGGACGAGCCTCTCCGCCTCGTCGGCGGGATCCACCGGCGGCCCGCTTCGCGCCGCGACGGCGCCAACGTCCAGGAGGTCGAACCCGTCGGCCACCAGGCGCATCCCGTCGGCCACCGCCTGGTCCGTCGTGACGCTGCGGGCGCCCGAGAAGAACGAGTCGGCGGTGACGTTCACGATCCCCACCCCCAGAGAGGGAGGGAACCGAAGCTCGCGCTCGCCGGCCAGCCTCCACACCGTCGAATCCTCCATCGCAGCTACGGTAGCGGCCGCCCATGGCGCTCCGCTGCGTCTACACCGACCTCGACGGAACCCTGCTCGGCAGGTATGGATCGCTCTTCGCGGACGCGGAGGGCAACTGGACGAACGCCGGCGCGAGGACGCTCGAGGCCTGCCACCGCGCCGCAGTGGAGGTGGTGATCATGTCCGGCCGCCGGGAGTCGACGGTGGGCGCCGACTCGCGGCTGTTCGGCCAGACCTCCTACATCTACGAGGCCGGCTGCGGGGTCGTGATCGACGGTGAGCGCACCCTGCTCACCGGAGCCTGGACGACGGACGAGGCCGGCACGCCCGCGCAGAAGATGCTCGCCGCCGGGATCCCCGACCTCCTCTTCGACGCCTTTCCCGGCAAGCTCGAGTGGCACGCGCCGTGGCACACCGGGCGCGAGCTCTCCCACCTCATGCGCGGCGAGGTCGACGTCGACGCCGCCAACGCCCTCCTCGCCGAGAACGGCCACGACGACGTGCGCTTCCTCGACAACGGCGCGATCACGCGCCCGATGGAGGGCATCTCCACGGCTCACGCCTACCACGTGGTGCCCGGCGGCGCCAGCAAGGCCGCTGCGGTCGCCTTCCACGCCCGCGCCCGCGGCTACGCCCGCGAGGAGTGCATCGCCGTCGGTGACTCGCGTCGAGGACCTCCAGGCCGCGGAGGCGGTGGGCCGGTTCTTCGTCGTCGCGAACGGGCCGCGGCGCGACCCGGCTCTCGGGGAGGCGCTCTCCACGGTCCCCAACGTCACCGTCACCGAGGGCTCGAACGGCGAGGGCGTCTACGAGGCGATCGTCTCCACGCTCGCCCGTCGCGGCGAGCAGTAGTAGAGTCGCGCGCCATGGGGAGACGACGTCTGCTTGGGGCGTCGCTGGGCTGGTGGCCGCTGCTCGCCGCGGTCGCGCGTCCTCGTCCCCGCGCTCGGCGCCCAGGCCTCGAGCGGGCAGGTCTACTTCCCGAGCAAGTGCACCAAGGCGAAGGTCAAGCCGAAGCTCGTGGTCCTCGGCTGCGCCGACTTCAACTTCTACGTCAACCACCTCCGCTGGAAGCACTGGGGCTCGCCTCGCGCGACCGGCCGCGGGACGGCGCACGTGAACAACTGCAACCCCTCGTGCGCAGGCGGCACCTTCCACGACTACCGCGGCAAGCTCCAGCTCCGCAAGATCAAGCTCTGCAGCTCCGACGGCCACCTGCACTACACGCAGGTCCGGTTCAGCTACCGCGGCGACCGGCCGCCGGGAGCCCGGCACAGCTTCAAGCAGCATTTCGGCTGCCACCCGATCGTCTGAGAAGGCCCGCGGGCCGAGCCTCTAGGATCGGCTGCGATGGCCGACGCAGGTCACCGTCGCCGAGGAGGAGTACCTCCAGATCCTCTTCTGGCTGGAGGAGGCGGGGCTGCCGATGACCGGCGCCAACATCGCCCGGGCGATGCAGCTCTCCGCGCCCACGGTCCACGAGATGATCGGCCGGCTCGAGCGCGACGGCCAGGTCGAGCGGGCCGCCGACAAGACGCTCTCGTTCACGCCCTCAGGGCCGCGAGCACGCCGCGGCGATCGTGCGCCGGCATCGGCTGATCGAGCGCTTTCTGACCGACGTCCTCGGCATCCCCTGGGACGAGGTCCACGAGGAGGCCGAGCGGCTCGAGCACGCGATGTCCCCGGTGCTCGAGCAGCGCATGGCCGCGGCGATCGGCGACGCGACCACCTGCCCGCACGGCCATCCCCTGTTCGAGGGCGCCCGCGAGCACGGGGTGCTCCTGGCCGACGTCGAGCCCGGGCGCCACGGTCCAGGTCCTTCGCTTCGAGAACGAGGCCGAGGAGCTCCTTCACTACCTCAAGGAGCGCCGGCCTGCGAGCCGGGTCTCGAGGCGGAGCTCGACGACCTCCGAAGACGCCGAGGTCGTGGTCCTCAGCTCAGCCGCGGGCGAGCACTCGGTCTCGCGGAGCGTCGCCGAGACGGTCTCCGTTCGAGCCGATCCCGCGCCGCCGCCGCGAGCGCCCCTGCCCGAGCAGCTCGTGCTCTCCAGCGATAGGTACGGCCGTTAGCCCCCGGCGCCTCGGGCACGATCGCCGCAGATCTGGCGGAGTCGCCGATAGAGCTGGCGGTCCTGCGGCCGCATCAGGTACTCGCGCCTGCGCACGGTGGCCTCGTGCTCGCGGATGGCCGCCGCCAGCGCGGAGAAGCGCCGCTCGGCGACGTTGCGCTCGCTGACCGGGTCGAGCTTCGTGGTTCCTTCGATCATCCAAACCGGAGTCATCGTCGTCTTCCACCTCCTCGTCTGGTTCGTCGTTCTGCACCTCGACGGTAGAGCCCGCTTCTAAGCGGTGTTGTAACCGTCGGGTAAAGGCAGGCTCAGATCGTCCGGCCGGGCTCAGGCCGGCGCCGGCGATCCGAGCGTTTCCAGCGCGCGCGCGATCCGCCCCACTCCGTCGCCGATCTGCTCGGCGGGAACGCTCGCGAACGAGAAGCGCAGGTTCGACCGGCCGCCCTCGATGAGGAAGTCGGGACCGGCGACGAAGCTCACGTCCTCCTCCTTGGCGGCCTCCAGAAGCGCGACCGTGTCGACCTCGTCGGGCAGCTTCACCCAGAGGAAGTAGCCACCGCCGCGGAACGACGAACTCGGCCTTCGGGAAGTGCTCGCCGAGCGCGTCGCAGAGCGCGTCCCGGCGCTGGCGAAGAGCCTTGCGGACGACCTCGATGTTGCGCTCGAGGCCGCCGGAGACGCAGAGCTCGTAGACGATCGACTCCGCGAGCATGTTCGGCGAGATGTAGGTCTCGCTCGCGCGCTTGGCCAGCGTCGCGATCTCCTCCTCCGGACCGGCCAGGTAGCCGATCCGCACGCCCGGGCTCACGGTCTTCGAGAACGACGATGCGTGGATGACGTTGTCGCCGGTCTCCATCGAGAGGATCGTCGGCAGCTCCTCGCCCTCGAAGCGGATCAGCCGGTAGGGGTCGTCCTCGAACACGGTCATGCCGTGCTCGGCGGCGAGCGCGGCGACCCGCTCGCGCTTCGCGCGCCGAGAGCGTGCAGCCGGCGGGGTTGTGGAAGTTGGTGATGAGGTGGGCGAGCTTCACGGGGCCCTCGGCAAGAGCGGCCTCGATCGCGCCGACGTCGACGCCGTCCTCCTCGAGCGGAACGGGGATTAGCTCGACGCCGCGGCGCTTCAGGAGCAGCAGCGTGCGGTCGTAGGTGGGCTGCTCGACGATCACCCGGTCGCCGGGCTCGAGGTAGTGCTGGAAGAGCAGGCTGGCCGCCTCCATCGAGCCGTTGGTGACCATCACCTGCTCGGGGTCGATGCCGTGCAGGCCGGCGACCCACTCGCAGAGGCCCGGGTGGCCGCGGCCCGTGCCGTAGGAGAGCGCCCGCTGCCAGTCGGACTCCAGCGCCCTCGCGGCAGCCTCCCGCACCAGCTCGTGCGGCAGGATGTCGGCGCTCGGGGCGCCGCGGGCGAAGCTGATGACGTCGGCGGGCATCGCGGTCGAGTCTACGAAGTCAGGTGGGCAACGGCCTCGCCGACTGGACGTTTTCGGCGCTATGGACGGCGTTTTCGTCCACTCGACGGTGAGCGCTCAGACGATGCAGTCGTTGTGCACGGTCAGGCGGATGCGGGCGCCATGGTCGACGATCCCGACGTTCTTGGCAGAGCCGCTCCAGCAATTGCTGGGCCTCTGGCCGGTTGATCGGACGTAGGCATGGACGTGGTACCTGCCAGGTCCAGCATCCACGGCGAAGGTGCCGTCTTTGGGATGCAGGACGGCGAGCAGCTTATGCGTGCCGCGGTTGCGAATCTTGACCACCAGCCCCTCCCCGGTGTAGAGCGGTGGTGGCGGCGGCGGCTCGCGGCACGGCCCGTAGCACGTGACGTTGCGAACCTCGCCGCTGATCCCCGAGGATGGCGCCGATCCGCCGAGTGCCGGCGCCGCACCGCACAGCACGACAAGGCCAGTCGCCACGACCGCGAGCTTCCGCACGTTCCTCAGCGTACCCCGCCAGCGGGGATCGCCGATGAACCTAGCCGCGGAGCGTCTCGACCGCGATCTGGGCAGTCTCGGTCGGCGAGGTGCCGACGCGGACGCCCTTCGCCTCCAGCGCGTCCTTCTTGGCCTGCGCCGTGCCTGAGGAGCCGGAGATGATCGCGCCGGCGTGGCCCATCTGCTTGCCGGGGGGCGCGGTGAACCCGGCGATGTAGCCGACGACGGGCTTGGAGACGTTCGCCGCGATGAACTCCGCCGCACGCTCCTCGGCGTCGCCGCCGATCTCGCCGACCATCACGATCAGCTCGGTCTCGGGGTCGGCCTCATACAGCGTGAGGATGTCGATGAAGTCGGAGCCGACGATGGGATCGCCGCCGATGCCGACGATCGAGGAGTTGCCGAGCCCGGCCTGCTTCAGCTCGTTGCCGATCTGGTAGGTGAGCGTGCCCGACTTCGAGACCACGCCGATCGACCCGGCGTCGAAGAACTGCGCGGGGATGATCCCGACGTTCGCCTTGCCCGGGCTTAAGACGCCGGGGCAGTTGGGGCCGATCAGCCTGACGCCCGCCTCCTTCGCCTTCCAGTAGGTCGTGAGCATGTCGAGGACCGGGATCCCCTCGGTGATCGCGATGACCACCTCGACGCCCGAGTCGATCGCCTCGTCGATCGCCGCCGCCGCGAAACGCGCCGGCACGAAGATCATCGAGGTGTTCGCGCCGCGCTCGGAGACCGCCTCGGCGATCGAGTCGAAGATCGGCACACCGTCGACGTCCTGGCCGCCCTTTCCTGGGGTGACGCCGGCGACGAGGTCGGTGCCGTAGTCGCGGTTGCGCAGGCCGTGGAAGCTGCCCTCCCGGCCCGTGAGGCCGGAGACGACGAGCTTGGTGTCGCTGCCGATGATGATGCTCATGCCTTCGCCAACTCCACGACTCTCTGCGCGGCGCCGAGCATCGTCTTCTCCTGGTGGAGGTTCGGCAGCCCGGCCTCGTCGAGGAGCCGCAGGCCCTCCTCGGAGTTCGTGCCGTCCAGACGGACCACCAGGGGCACGGTGAGGTCGACCTGCTTGGACGCCTCGATGATGCCCTTGGCAACCTCGTCGCAGCGCGTGATCCCACCGAAGATGTTGAAGAGGATGGCGCGGACCTTCTCGTCCGAGGTGATGACCTCGAGCGCGTCGACGATCGCCTCCGCCTTGGAACCGCCGCCGGCGTCGAGGAAGTTGGCCGGGTCGCCGCCGGCCTGGGCGACGACGTCGAGCGTCGACATGCAGAGCCCGGCGCCGTTGCCGAGGATGCCGATGTCGCCGTCGAGCTTGACGTAGGTGATGCCCTTCTCCTTGGCCATCGCCTCCTGTGGATCCTCGGCGGAGGCGTCGGAAAGCTCGGCCAGCTCGGGGTGGCGGAAGAGCGCGTTGCCGTCGATGGTGACCTTGGCGTCGAGCGCGCGCACCTGGCGGTCGGCCGTGACGATGAGCGGGTTGATCTCGATGAGCGTCGCGTCCTCCTGCGTCGCGACCTCGTAGAGCTTCACCAGCATCTCGGCCACGCCGTCGCGAACGTCCTCGTCGAGGCCCGCCTCGGTCGCGAGCTCGCGGCCGACCTCCGCGGTCATCCCCACGCTCGGCTCGAGGTGGCGGCGGACCAGCGCGTCCGGGTCCGACTCCGCGACCTCCTCCACGTCCATCCCGCCCATCCGGGTGACGATCGCCAGGAGCTTCTTCTCGGAGCGGTCGAGGATGATCGACGCGTAGTGCTCGGCGGCGATGTCCGAGGCCTCCTCGACCCACAGCTCACCGACCGTGAAGCCGCGGATGTCCATGCCGAGGATCGCGCCCGCGTGATTGCGGGCCTCGGCCTCGTCGCCTGCGACCTTGATCCCCCCCGCCTTGCCACGCCCGCCGATGCGGACCTGAGCCTTCACCACACAGGGGTAGCCGATCTCGTTCGCGGCGGCCACCGCCTCGTCCACGGTCGTCGCGTGCCTACCGTTGGGCACGGGCACGCCGTGGGCGGCGAAAACCTGCTTTCCCTGGTATTCGAGGAGATCCACGGCGGCGCAGACTATCCGAGAGGGCCCGGCCGCTCGCACCCGGGCCGCCCCGGCCCCCCTGGCATAATGCCCGCTCCCGCTCGGCGTGGATCGGCGGGACGCCATGGCCCTTCCCCCCCTGAAAACCATCGAGTGGGTGACCACCGACTGCTACGGCACCCTGATCGACTGGGAGAAGGGTCTTGCGGACGCCTTCAAGCGCGAGGCCGAGCGCGACGGCCTCTCGATCGACGCGCCGGCGCTCGTCACCCGCTTCCTCGAGGTCCAGGCGGAGGTGATGGCGGGCTCATACGAGCTTTTCGCCGAGGTGATGCGTCGCGCCGGAGTCAAGGTCGCCGAGGAGATCGGCTGGCGTCTCGAGCCCTCGCGGGCGCAGTTCCTGCCCGACAGCGTCGCCGGGTGGCAGCCGTTTCGCGAGGCGAACGCCGCCATGGACCGCCTCGCGGGGCGCTACCAGGTGGGCATCATCTCGAACGTGGACGACAAGCTCCTCGGCCTCTCGCGGCGCCACCTGCGCACGGAGCTCGATCTGGTGGTCACCGCCCAGCAGGTCCGCAGCTACAAGCCCGATCCCGCCCACTTCAAGGAGTGCGCGCGGCGAATCGGCGGCAAGAAGGGCTGGGTGCACATCGCCAGCGGGTACGACGCGGACGTCGGGCCGCTCCTGAAGATGAACGTGCCTGTGATCTGGGTGAACCGCCACGGCGAGAAGCTCGAGGGCCGCAAGGCCCCGTCGGCGACGGCCAAGACCTTTCGGGAGGCGGCGAAGAAGCTCGGTGCCGGGGGCTGAGCCCCCGCAGGGCCGGCCTTCCCGCGACCTCGCCGATGAGGCGATGCTCGCCCGCGCTCACGAGCGCTTCGCAGGCGAGCGGCGGCGCGGACGGCGGGCCGCGACGCGCGGCGCGCTTCCCAACCTGGTCCTGATCGGCGGTCTCAAGTGCGGGACCACGAGCCTGCACCACTACCTGAACCTGCACCCCCAGGTCGCGATGTCGCGGCCCAAGGAGCTCAACTTCTTCGTCGCCGAGCTCAACTGGGATCTCGGCGCCGACTGGTACGCGTCGCACTTCGACCCCGGC
Source organism: uncultured Actinomycetes bacterium (assembly GCA_963740625.1). Classification (GTDB taxonomy): domain Bacteria; phylum Actinomycetota; class Thermoleophilia; order Solirubrobacterales; family 70-9; genus JAWVFM01. The sequence continues at coordinate 884,542 of CAVUEV010000001.1, read as the reverse complement.
GCCGACGTTCGCGGGGAGACCTCGCCCCACTACACCAACCGCCCGCGCCTCGAGGGCGTCGCGCGGCGCATGCGCGAGCTGCTCGATGACGTGCGGATCCTCTACGCCGTTCGCGACCCCATCGAGCGCCTGCTCTCCCACTACGTCCACAACGTCGGCGGCGGCTACGAGAGCCGGCCGCTCGAGCAGGTCCTAGGCGACGAGTCACAGCGCCTACGTCGACCGCGGGCGCTACGCCTACCAGCTCGAGCCGTACCTGGAGGCGTTTGGCCGCGACGCGATCGCGATCGTCGCACAGGACGATCTGCGCGACGATCGCCAGGGGACCATGAGCACGCTATTCCAGTTCCTGGGCGTGGACGCCACTTCAGCTCGCCCGAGTTCGACCGCGAGTGGGAGACGGGCGCGGCCAAGGGCTCCGGCGGCTTTCAGCTCATGGACCGCGCCGTGCGCCTTCCTGGCCTGCGGGCGCTGGACCGCAACTTCGACCGCCTGCCGGAGTCTCTGCGCTGGCGCGTCGAGCGCACGGTGCATCCGCCCGGATGGGCGACTGACCCTAAGCCAAAGCTCCCGGCGGAGCTTCGCGCTCTCCTTGCGGACGTCCTCGCGCCCGACGTCACCGCCCTCGAGTCCCTAGCCGGCCGCTCGTTCGGCTGGGAGCTGCGCGATGACCTTGGTATCTGAGCGTGTCGAGCTCACCGGCTGGGGGCGCACCGCCCACAGCGTCGCGAATCTCTTCCACGTCAAGACTGAGGACGAGGTTGGCGAGTTTCTCGCAACGCCCAGCCGCAGGGCGGTGCTGGCACGCGGCCTTGGCCGCTCCTACGGCGACGCAGCGCAAAACGCGGGCGGCGACATCCTCGACCTGACCGCCCTCAATCGCATCCATGCCCTCGATCCGAGCACCGGTACGGTCAGAGTCGGAGCGGGACGCAGCGTCATCGATCTGCTTCGTGCTCTGGTTCCGCTCGGCTGGTTCATGCCTGTGGTGCCCGGCACGGGGCACGTCACGATCGGCGGCGCACTCGCCGCCGACATTCACGGCAAGAATCACCACGCCGCGGGTTCGTTCGGACAGCACGTCTTGTCGTTTGACCTTTGCCTGCCCGGAGGCGACCGCTCGACCGTCACACCAGCCGACGACCCGGATGCGTTCTGGGCCACCGTTGGCGGCATGGGACTGACAGGCGTTGTGACGGCGGCGAGCATGCAGCTGCTACCGATCGAGAGCGCTTGGGTGCGGGTCACGACTGAACGTACGGCCAACCTTGACGCCTGCATGTCCAGCATGGCCGCGCGGGACGGCGACTACCGATACTCCGTCGCCTGGGTAGACTGCCTCGCCAGGGGTTCACGCCTCGGCCGGTCGGTCATCACGCGTGGCGAGCACGCAAGCCGCGAGGAGCTTCCGCGGCGTTTGGCAGCCTCGCCCTACCGCTACCACCCTCGCGCCCTCGCCACCGTCCCGAAAGGCGTTCCTAGCGGTCTAGTCAACCCACTCAGCGTTGCTGCCTTCAACGAGCTGTGGTTTCGAAAGACCGGCACCAAGGAAGCGACCACCTACCAGTCGATCCCAAGTTTCTTCCACCCGCTCGACGCGCTCGCGAGTTGGAACCGGCTCTACGGTCCCGGGGGCTTCCTCCAATACCAGCTCGTGGTGCCATTTGGCGAGGAGCACGTCATTCGGGCCGCCGTCGAAGGCGTGTCCTCGCATCGTCTCCCGTGCTTCCTGACCGTCCTTAAGCGGTTCGGGCCGCAGGGCGGCGGTCATCTCTCCTTTCCCAAGTCCGGCTGGACGTTGACCATGGACTTTCCCGCGAGGGCGCCGAAGCTCGCACCGTATCTGGCGCGCCTCGACGAACTTGTCGTAAGCGTGGGGGGTCGCGTCTACTTCGCGAAAGACGCGCGCCTGAACGCAAGCTACGTCCCGGCCATGTATCCACGCCTCTCTGAATGGCGGCAGGTGCGCGACCGCCTCGACCCCGATCGATTCATGATCTCCGCTCTCGCTTCACGACTTAAGCTGCTGGGGTGAGCGAGCGCGTGACAGCCGGCTCGCCCCGATCCGTTCTCGTCCTTGGTGGCACCTCTGAGATTGGCCTAGCGGTCGCTCAGCGCCTGGTCGACGGCGGGGCTGACCGACTGGTTCTCGCAGGACGAAAGGAGGACGCCCTCGCGGCGGCCGCCGCACGACTATCGCAACCCGGCGTTGCGATTGCAATCGGTCACTTTGATGCAGACGCGGTGGATGAACATGACGCGGCCGTTACCCAACTCATGACGCAGCACGGGCAGATTGACGTTGTCGTGGCTTCGTGGGGCGTTCTTGGAGACCAGGCGCAGGCCGAAGCGGACGCCGGGGTGGCAGCCGCCATCGCACGCACTAACTACCTGGGTGCCGTGTCTGCTCTCACAATCGTCGCCAAAGCGCTCCAAGTCCAGGGCCACGGCGATCTCGTGGTGCTGTCCTCGGTAGCGGGCGAGCGGGCGCGTCGCTCAAACTACGTCTATGGGTCGACGAAAGCCGGCCTCGATGCCTTTTGCCAGGGGTTGGCCGCGTCACTCGCCGACACGTCGATCCATGTGTTGATCGTCCGCCCGGGGTTCGTCGCGACGAAGATGACCGAGGGTATGGACCGCAAACCACTCTCCACTACGGCTGACGAGGTAGCTAAAGCGACGGTCGGGGCCCTAGCAGCAAGACGGGATGTAATTTGGGTTCCGCGAGTGCTTCGCCTGGCCATGATCGTCTTCCGCGCTCTTCCGACGGCGGTATTCCGTCGGCTTCGCCTGTAGCCGTTGGCTAACGAAGCACGTTGAGGGCGGCAAGCACGATCACAACTGCGAAAATCGCCAAGCAGGCGAGGATGACCTTTAGCTCGAACCGCTGCCGGGAACTCACCCCGCACCAGGATAGTTGTTCCCACATGCGTCCCACGCGGGCGGTCTACCCCTAACCTTCGGACCATGGAGACGCTCGCTCACGAGCGTCGCGACGCTACGACTGAGCGCGACGCAGAGCCTGTGCGCTCACGCGCGGTAGTGGTCGCGCTCCTGGTGTCGATGCGTCCGGGCGAGTGGGTGAAGAACGTCCTCGTCTTCGCAGGCCTGGTGTTCGGCAAGAAGCTCCAAGACTTTGGAAGCGTCACTGACGTCCTCGTCGTTTTCATTTCCTTCTGCATGATCGCTAGCGCCGGCTACCTCTTCGACGACATTCGTGACGCCCCTCTGGATCGCCGCCATCCCGACAAGTCCCGACGGCCAATCGCAAGTGGTGAGCTCCAAAGGACACCAGCAATCGTGGCGGCGACCATGCTGAGTACCGGCGCGATCGCACTCTCGACCTTTGGCGTCTCGCCGGAAATTGGCGGGCTGGTCGCTCTGTACGGGGTCGTCGCGTTTGCCTACTCGCTCGCCCTCAAACGGCTCGTGATCCTGGACGTCATGACCGTCTCCTCGCTCTTCATTCTCCGAGTGGTTGCCGGTGCCGTCGCTGTAGGCGCACACGCATCCCCATACCTGCTGGTCGTAACCGGGATGCTCGCGCTGTTCCTCGGCTTCACCAAGCGCCGTCAAGAGGCGATGCTTGAGACGCGCAACGGGCTGATGGCAACGCCCGTGCTTGAGCATTACTCGATTCCATTTCTAGACCAGCTGGTCTCGATGGTGACGTCCACCGCGGTCGTGGCATACGTCATTTACGCGGTCAATTCGCCGCTGATCGGATCGAGGATGCTGATCACCGCCCCCTCAGTGCTTTACGGCGTCTTCCGCTATCTCTATCTGATCTACGACCGCGAGGATCCCCGCTCCACCACGCAGATCCTCGTCGGCGACGCGGGGATAATGTTCGCCGTCACCAGCTGGATTGCGATGGCGCTGATCGCGCTCTACGCGGTGGACTAGCCGACAACGTCGGTTCCCTTCGGTCTGCGCGGGTCAGCCCGGTGCGGTGATCTAACCTGCCGCGCTCATGAAGAAGATCGCGCGAGGCCGCGCCGTGCACGACCTTCGGCGGGAATCGGATTGAGCGCCATCGTGCTGGGGGCTGCAACGGGCGACGGCGCACTTGGCTTAACGCCGTTCCTTGCCGGGCTCGCTGAGCTAGCAATCCTCCTGCTGGCACTCGGGTACGGCGCCGTTCGAGTCAGGGCGCTGCTGTTGCCCGGGTGGCACGGAGCGCCAGCCCGCCTCGTCGAGATCGTGCTGGGCTCAGCAGCGGTCATTTGGACCTCGGAGGTCTTCGGCCTGTTCGGGTGGTTTTCCGAGTGGACGATGCTCTTGGCCCTCGTAGCAGTTGGAGTCGTCAGCGGCGTGGTGTCCACCCGCCTCAAGAGCGGCCAACAGCGCGAAAGCGCGATCGAGCTTCCAGCGCCTGGAGGCCGCGTCGTGCCTAAGGTCTTGGCGGTGGTAGTTTGCGCAGCCCTCGCGGCCGCATGGATGATCCCCACCCTCGGCAGTCTCGCGGCGGGGATGGACCGAGCGGACACGCTCTGGTACCACATGCCACTCGCCGCCCGGTTCGTGCAGACCGGCAGCCTTGTCGCCGTCAACCAATTCGACCCCACGTACTTCGCCGGTTTCTATCCGGCCAATTCGGAGATCTTCCACGCAGTCGGGATTCTGTTCACGGGGCGGGATGCACTTTCTCCGCTCGTAAACGATGGCTGGTTGATCGTTGCTCTGCTTGCCTGCTGGTGCATCGGGCGTCCTTACGGTCGTGGTCCCGAGGCACTGATTGGCGGCTCGGTCGGACTCGGTGCGCAGATGATGGTTGAGTTCGAGGCCGGCGAGGCTCTCAACGACATCGTCGGCGTTGCGTTTCTGCTTGCGGCCGCAGCGATCCTAGTCAACGCTCACGCCACAGGCCGTCGGCCGCGCCTGGCCGCGATCGGTATGGCCGGCCTCGCAACCGGGATCGCCACCGGCACAAAGTTGTCGTTTCTCGCAGCGGCCCTGGCCCTGACCGTGGGGGCTATTGCGATTTCGCCGTCAGGCGGGCGCAGGCGGGCAGCTTTCGCTTGGATCGTTCCCATGTTCCTCGCGGCCGGCCTCTGGTATGTGCGCAACCTGATCGTGGTCGGCAATCCGATTCCAGAGGTGACGTCACTCGGTCCAATTTCCCTACCGGCACCCGTACGCTTCTATGTGCTTCGCCCGACCTTCTCGATATTTCACTACTGGAGCGACCCGACGGTGTGGAGAGAGTGGTTCGCCCCAGGGCTGCATTTGAACCTTGGGTTGCTATGGCCCGTTACGGTGATCGGACTAATTGCAATCGCCCTTGCCGGGATACTGCGCGGACGCGAGCCGGCCATGCGAGTGCTCGCCGGGGTGGCCCTCTTCGGTGCAGTCGCATACGTTTTCACTCCGGTAAGTGCCGCGGGGCTCGAAGGGCGGCCGGTTGCCTTCGACTGGAACGTTCGCTATCTGGCCCATTCGATTGCACTTGCCTTCGCAATTCTTCCGTGTCTGTTCTTCATCCGTTCCTCAAAACGAGGCTCGGCACTCGTGTTGGCAGGGCTCTTTGCGCTGGTGGCCTTCACCATCGGCTCGCTGGATCAATGGCACCAAGGCCACGTAAAGGGCGCACTGGCTGCGGCTGTGGCGGTCGGACTCGCTGGCTTGGCGCTTATTTGGCTTCGAGAGCAAAGGCTCGGATGGTCAACGCTGAGAACCCCAGCGCGTGTCGCCGTCGCTACAACTGCGGGCCTGCTTGCTGCAACCGGCCTGTATGCCGAGCAGCGCCACTACATGCTTCACCGCTTTGAGAACACCCTCCCCTATCAGGAGCTAGACGGCGCGCTGCGGTGGGCGCGCGGAGTTCATGAGTCGCGGATCGCCGTAGCCGGATACCGCGGCCTGCTCGCTCAGTACGGGTTCTACGGAAGCGATCTCTCAAACTATGTTCAATGGCTCGGAAGGCCCACAGCCCACGACGGGTTTGCGCGGATACCAACTTGCTCAGCCTGGCGACGAGCTCTCAATCGCGGCAACTACCAATACGTAGTCACCACCTTTGACCCCTTCAGTCTCGCCGACGTGCAGGGAACACCGGCCGAGTTGCTGTGGACCCGCTCTGATCTAGCTGCCAAGGTTGTTCTCAAACAGGGACTCGTTCACGTCTTTCGCATAACTCGCCCGATGAATCCGGCCGCCTGCGAAGGATTACGCAGGCTTACCCCTCACGAACGCAACGGTTCCGAACTGCCGAGTGCGACCGATTAGTCCGACCGCGTGTTCTTCAACGGACTCGGCTGTTGGTCGAGTTCTGTCGGGCTTCGGGTGGCTCGGGGCGGATGCGTAGGCTCCACCCATGGCCGCCAGCGACGTCGCAATCGTCGAGTCGATCTTTCAGAAGCTCTCGGACGAGGATCTGGATTTCGACCCCGACAGCTTCCACCCGGACTTCGAGTTCACGACACCGCCGCAACTGGCGAGCGAGCCGGACACCTACCGCGGAGTCGACGGCGTGCGGCGGTGGTTCGAGAGCTTCTACGAGGCGATGGACCGGGTCAGCGTCGTGCCGACGGAGATCGTGGACGCCGGCGCCGGGAAGGTGGCAATCGCGATGGAGCTGCAAACGCGAGGCCGGGCGACCGGGCTCGAGCTGACGCAGGGGGCGGCGATGCTGATCCGCCTGCGCGACGGCAAGGCGTGGCGATTCGAGATCGTGGCGACCCTTCCGGAGGCGCTCGCGCTCGCCGAGACGGAGGCCTAGGTGCGGATCGCCGTGGCAGCCGACGAACGCGTGGGGATCGCGGACGCGTTGGTCGCCGAGCTCGAGCGGCGCGGCCACGAGGCGCTGGCCCACGGCGCCCTGAACGACGCCGAGCGCGATGACTGGGCCTGGGCCAGCGAGGCCGCGGCCCGTGACGTCGCCGAGGGCCGGACAGAGCAGGCGGTGGTCTGTTGCTGGACCGGAACCGGCGCGTCGATCGCCGCGAACAAGGTGCCCGGCGTCCGCGCCGCGCTCTGCGGCGACGCGGCGACTGCCGCGGGCGCCCGCCGCTGGAACGACGCAAACGTCCTCGCCCTCAGCCTTCGCTCCACCTCGGAGGCCGAGCTCGGCGAGATCCTCGACGCCTGGTTCGGCGCCGCGCCGAGCGACGAGGAGGATGACCGCGAGAACGTCCGGCACCTGGAGGAGATCCGGTGATCCGTCGCCTGCTCCCCGACGTCGCCGAGACCACGATCGCCGACCAGGCGGCCACGCTGGATCTCGTCTCGATGGCTCACGCCGAGCGGCCCTACCTGGTCACCAACTTCGCGCTGACGCTGGACGGCTCGGCGACCATTGCGGGGCGCTCGGGCCAGATCGGGTCCGCGGCCGACACGGCGATGCTCGTGGCGCTCCGAACCCGGGCCGACGCGGTGATGATCGGCGCCGGGACGATGCGAGCCGAGAGCTACGGGCGCGTGATCGCCGATCCGGCCAAGCGCGAGCGGCGCGAGCGGGAGGGGCTCTGGCCCGATCCGTTGATGGTGATTGTCTCCGGCCGTCTCGACCTGCCGTGGGACGCCCCGCTCTTCACCGAGGGCCACGGGAGGGTGCTGATCTTCACCGCCTCCGACACGGACCCGCCCGGCACCGAGACCCCCGTGGACGTGGTGCGCCACGCCGACGCCGTCGACCTGCCGCGCGCGCTGGCGCACCTGCGCACGGAGGAGGGCGTTCGCGGGCTCCTCTGCGAGGGCGGGCCGCGCCTGCACGCGCAGCTGATCGACGCGGGCCTGGTGGACGAGCTGTTCGTCACCCACGCGCCGAAGCTCGTCGGTGGCACCGGCCCGGGCATCGTCGTCGGGCTTGGAGAGGCGCAGCGGCCCCTGGAGCTCGCGTGGCTGCTCGCCGACGAGTCCGGCGAGCTGTTCGCCCGCTACCTCCTCACGGGCTAGCGGGGATCAGGCCCGCCTGCTCGACGCGCTGCTCGCCGCGGTGCAGCATGCGGAGACCAAGGATCGTCGCCCCGAGAATCGCGACAGCGCCGAGGCTCAGCTGGACCGAGAGAATCCCCTCGCGCGTCCAGTAGACGTCGCGCAGGTCGAGGAGCAGCGCTGCCTCGTCGAACGTCAGGCCGACCCCGGCGCCGAATGGCACGGCGAGCACCTGCTCGAGCCGCTGGTTGGTGGTCACGAGGCCCGCCCCGCCGGCGGCGAAGGCGACCAGGATCCCGGGAACGAAGTGATGGATGTGGCGCCCGCGCAGGCGGACGTTCCCAGCGGGCCACCAGCCCCCGCGAATGCCCGCGGTCGAGAGCCGCATGAGCGCGAAGCCGCCGACGAAACCGTTCAGCATGTTGAAGAGGACGACCTCCCCCCGGCCGGCGGCGCCGTAGCCCTCGACGACCACCGCCACCGCGTCCTGGGTCGCCATTCCCGCGGTCGCGATCGCCTGCTCGGCGGTGTCGATGACCCCCTCGGGCGAGTCGACCTCCTGCACCCGCCGCCGCGTCAGCCGCGCCACCTCGCCGGCGAGGACCGTTCCCGCAGTGGCGACCGCGGCCGCGGCGAGACCCAGCGTCAGTCGGTCCGCACCCCGGCGGGTTGTCCTGCTGCGCAGCGCGATGCCGCGCATGATCGCCCGGACGTCGGCCGTCTTCCTAGAGCCACACGAGGTTCGCGGCCTCGATGCCGCGGGTGACCCCGCGGAAGTCGAGGACTACCTCCGCCTCGGCGACGAGCTTCGCGTAGTCGACCTCGGGGTGTGCGGTGACGATGCAGACGATGTCCGCCGAGGCCACCTCGCCGTCCAGCGCGACGGACTCCAGGCCCAGCTCGGCGATCGCGGGCACGTGAGGATCGTGGTAGGCGACGACGGCGCCGCGCTTCGTGAGGATCTCGATGATCTTCAGCGCGGGCGACTCGCGGAGGTCGCCGACCCCGGCCTTGTAGGAGACCCCGAGCACCAGGACGCGCGATCCGCGCATGGGCTTCGAGACGTCGTTCAGCGCCTCCTCGACCCGCTCGGCGCAGAAATGGGGCTGCGCCTGGTTCAGCTTGCCGGCGAGCTCGATGAACTCGGTGTAGAAGTCGTGCTCGCGCGCCTTGTAGGCAAGGTAGAACGGGTCGACCGGAAGGCAGTGGCCGCCCATCCCCGGACCGGGCTCGAAGCGCATGAACCCGAAGGGCTTCGTGGCGGCCGCGTCGATGACCTCCCAGATGTCGATGCCGAGCCGGTGGCAGAGCATCGCGAGCTCGTTGACGAGGGCGATGTTGACCGAGCGGAAGATGTTCTCGAGGAGCTTCGCCAGCTCGGCCGCCTCGAGCGTCGAGACCTCGACGATCTCGTCGCAGATCTCGGCGTAGAGCGCCGCCGCCCGCCGCCGGCACTCGTCGGTGAGGCCGCCGACCACCTTCGGCGTGGTCCGCATCGTGTAGTCCGTGCGCCCCGGGTCCACTCGCTCCGGTGAGAAAGCGAGGTTGAAGTCGGTGCCGGCGGCGAGGCCCGACTCCTCGAGGATCGGCTTCAGGCGCTCGCGGGTGGTCCCCGGGTAGGTCGTCGACTCGACGACCACCAGGCGGCCCTCGTGAAGGACGCGCGACAGCGCGCCGGCGGCCGCGATCAGGTGAGAGAGGTCCGGCTCGCGGTGGTCCGTCAGCGGCGTCGGCACGCAGATCACGACCGCCTCGCACCCGGCGAGCGCACGGTACTCGTCCGACGCCGTGAACCGAGCGGCGCAGGCGCGCAGGCGCTCCGAGCTGATGTCCTCGATGTCGCTTTCCGAGCGCCGCAGCCGCTCGACGCGCTGCGCGTTGACGTCCACGCCCACGACCTCGCTGCCCGCCTCCGCGAATGCGACCGCGAGCGGGAGGCCTACGTAGCCCAGGCCCACGATTCCGACCTTCATCGCGCGCAGTGTAGGAGCACGGCTCGGCGCGGGGCGCGCTGACGGCTAGATTGCGCCGAGTGCCGCGGCGACGGCCGCCGCCGCGTCCGGCCCTTCGGCCGATGCGACGTGGTCCGCCAGGCGGTCGATCAGGGCGCCGTCCTCGCCTCTCGCCCCGGCCGCGACGTGGATGGATGGGATCTCGGCCTTCGTGGCGACCAGGACGCCGGCGAACGGGGCGTCTCCGTCGCCGATCAAGGCGACGGCGTCGAAGGCGCCGGCTGCGAGGGCCGCCTCCACCTCGCGCAGGTATTGGGCAAGGGCAGCTCCGGGCGCATCGGAGCCCGCCGCCGAGAGCTCGAGGAGCGACGCGTCAAGGCCGCAAGGGGCGAGGGAATCGGCGAGGTCCCGGGCGCGGGCGGAGTCCTCCGGCTGGCAGATCAGGGCGATCCTCACGCCCGAAGCCTGACCGATGTGCGGTCCTGAAGCCCCTGGACATTGCCGAATTTGCGGTAGGGCACCGTTTGTGGGTCCAGGGCCGGGGGTACGATTCGGCGCGTGAAACGTCTTCTCGCCCCCTGGACGCTCGGCATGAGCGCCGCCCGTCACCTCGCCTGGTACGTCACCTACCAGGTCAGCGGCGAAACCCGCCCCCGCTAGCCGGCAGCGACCGGCCCCTGGGCCGAAATCCGGGCTTGGCCGGCCAGCCGATCTTTAGGGAGCGGCGCTAGCGTGTCGGGCATGGGCGCTGCGGTAGGGATCGGCGGCGGGCCGGCGATCAGCGTGCGTGGCCTGCGGAAGTCCTACGGCTCGGTCGAGGCCGTGGCCGGGGTCGACGTGGACATCCCCCACGGCGAGGTCTTCGGGCTGCTGGGGCCCAACGGCGCCGGCAAGACGACCGTGGTCGAGATCCTCGAAGGCCACCGGACGCGCACGGCGGGCGAGGTCTCCGTCCTTGGCTTCGACCCAGGCGGGCGCGAGCGCGCCTTTCGCGAGCGCATCGGCGTCGTTTTGCAGGAGGGCGGCGTGGAGGCCGCGTTCACCGTCCGGGAGGCGCTGGAGATCTATGGGGCCGCCTATCCATCGCCCCGGCCGCGCCGACGAGATCATCGACCTCGTCGGCCTGGAGGAGAAGCGCGACGCCCGGACCGAGACGCTGTCCGGCGGCCAACGCCGCCGGCTCGACCTTGCCCTCGGCATCGTTGGCGACCCGGAGCTGATCTTCCTCGACGAGCCAACCACCGGCTTCGACCCTTCCGCCCGCCGTCGCTCCTGGGACCTGATCGAGAACCTGAAGTCCCTGGGCAAGACCATCCTCCTCACCACCCACTACATGGACGAGGCCCAGAACCTCGCGGACCGCGTCGCGGTTATCGCGAAGGGGGTCATCGTGGCCGAGGGCTCGCCCGAGTCGATCGCCGGGCGCGACCACGCCGCGGCCCACGTCAGCTTCCTCCTCCCCGACGGCCTCTCCCGCCGCGATCTGCCGCTGCCCGCCGACGCCGACGGCTCGGACCGCCGCGTCGTCTTTCAGACAACCGCGCCGACGGCCGACCTTGCGCCGATCCTCACCGCCGCGGCGCGGCGCGGCGTCGAGCTCGAGGGCCTTGCGGTTTCCCGGCCCTCGCTCGAAGACGTCTACCTCGGCCTCACGAGCGAGGAGGAGGGCTGATGGCCGCGACCTCGGACCTGCGGCTCTTCTTCGTCTGGACGCTCGCCCGCCTGCGCGTCCTCCGCCGGACCCCGCGGGCGAGCTTCTTCACGTTCGTCTTCCCGGTTGTCCTCTTCGTCCTCATCGGCGGCGTCAACAACGGGACGATCAAGGTCGCGCCGGGCGTGCGCATCGACGCCACGCAGTACTTCGCGCCCGTCGATCGGGATCTTCACCCTGCTCACGTCCTGCTACACGACGGTGATCTTCACGATCGCCAACGCGAAGGAGAAGGGAATCCTGAAGCGCGTGCGGGGGACCCCGCTGCCACCGGTGGTCTACGTGGCAGCGCAGATCGCCGGGGCGATCCTTGCGGCGATCGCCGGAATCACCCTGATGTTCGTCGTCGCCACCGCGGCCTTCGGCCTCAAGATCTACCCGGAGCGCCTGCCCGCAGCCGTCGTCACCCTCGTGCTCGGCGGCGCGGCGCTCGCGGCTCTCGGCATCTTCGTCTCCACCTTCGTGAAGAAGGCGGACTCCGCCCCGGCGGTCGCGAACATCACGATGTTCCCGATCCTCTTCCTCTCGGGGATCTTCTTCCCGACGACGACCTTCCCCGACTGGCTGAAGCACCTGGTCGACGTCTTCCCCGTGAGCCACATGGTCCACTCGTTCACGTATTGCTTCAGCCCGTTCGCGACCGGGGCAGGGTTCATCGGCAAGGACCTTGGCGTCATCGCGATCTGGTTCGCCGCCGCGTCGCTCCTCGCGGTCCGCCGGTTCACGTTCGAAACCGAGGGCGGCGAGTAGCCCTAGTCGCCCGGCGCCTCGCGCGGCTCCATCGCCAGGGTCTTCTCCCGAGGCACCCCCTCGGCGAGCTGGCGGTCCCGCTCGCGCTCGGCGTTCAGCTCCTGGCCGATGAGCAGGGCGAGGTTCGTGATCCACATCCAGACGAGCATCGCGATGATCCCTCCGAGCGTCCCGTACGTCTTGTCGTAGGAGCCGAAGTTGGCCACGTAGAAGGCGAAGAGACCAGACGCGACGAGCCAGACGACGACCGCGAGGACGCTGCCCGGAGTGACCCACGGAAAGCCGCGCAGCCGCGCGTTCGGCGTCGAGTAGTAGAGAACGTCGACCAGGAACAGGGCGACGAAGATCAGCACCGGCCACTTGGCGATGTTCCAGATGCCGGTCGCCGTCGAGCCGATCCCGAGCGGGTCCGCCACCGCCTGCACCACCGGGCCGGTCAGGACCAGCGCGAGCCCGAGCAGGGCGACGAGGATCACCATGCCGAGCGCGATCAGCATCTGCAGGGGCTTCAGCTTCAGCGTCGAGCGCCCCTCCTCCACCTCGTAGATGACGTTCGAGGCCCTCGCGAACGCGCCGACGTAGCCGGAGGCGGCGTACAGGGAGATCGCGAGGCCGACCACGAACAGGATCCCGGCCGCGGACTGGTTGGACGTGATCGACCGGATCGGCCCCTCGAAGGTCTTCGCCCCCGACGACGGCCCGATCTGGGTGACGATGTCGGTAAGCGTCTTCGCCGTCGACTGCGGGTCCGCGAAGAGGCCGATGATCGACACCATCGCGATCAGCGCCGGGAAGAGGGCCATCAGCCCGTAGTAGGTGAGCGCGGCGGCCCAGTCCGTCATCCCGTCGCCGAGCGTCTTCAGGACGGTGCGCTTGAGGAGGTCGAAGAGGCTTGCGGCCACCTCATGGATGTGCCCTCCCACGCGCGTCGCAAAACGGGACGCAGTCGCCGCCGGGCGTGCAAGGATGCGCGCCGTGTCGGGCTACCGGGCTCTGCGAACCATGCTGGCGGTGCCGGTGGCGGCTCTCGCGCTGAGCGCGTGCGGCAAGGACGTCATCGACTCGGGTGCCGCCGAGCACTCGGTGACCCAGGTCGTCTCCCAGAAGACGGGCTACACCCCAACCGACGTGAGCTGCCCCTCGGGCGTGGACGCCAAGGTCGGCGGCACCTTCGACTGCTCGTTCAGCGGGCCGCACGCCACGTCCTACACCGCCCACGTCCGCATCACCGACATCAACGGCCAGGACGTCCGCTTCTTCATCACCGCCGAGCGCGCCCGGTAGCGCTCCCTACTCGCTGAGCCCGGCGGCTTCGAGGGCCTGCTGGCGATCCAGGTAAGAGCGCACGCGCACAACCTTGCCGCCGCGGACCGTCTGGATGGTGGCGCTGTCGGTCTCGACTACGACCCCGCTTCCTCGGCCCTTTGCGACCTCGTGATGGAAGACGACCACCTCCTCGGAGCCCGCGTCGATGTACCGCTCGGCGCGCATCTCCATTCGCTCCCAGACCTCGAAGTAATCGACGAACGCCTGGACCACCTCCTCGCGCCCCCGAGCGACCTGGCCCTCATCGATGCCGCCGATCGCCGCGTGCCATTCGACCTCAGGATCGAGAGCGTCGAGAGCGGTCTCGACATCGCCGGCGAGGAAAGCCTCCTGCGCGCCTCGGACGATCTCAACGTTCTCTCGTGACATCGCCTACTCCGAAAGCCCGGCAGCTTCGAGGGCCTCCTCGCGAGTCCCATAGAAATCGCCCCGGCTGATCAACCCCGCCTCGACCGTATAGACGAGGCCGTAATGCATCTCCACCCACGAGTTGCTTCCGTGGGGCTTGCCGCGCTGGTAGAGCGTCACCACAACCTGGTTGGCCCCCGCGTCGAGGATCTTCTTCGGCTCGTAACTCCAGTCGTCATACGGCTCCATCCACGTGGCGCGAAATTCGAGGAACGCGCGGGTGCCGCGGAGCGTGAGTTCCTCCTGCATGAAGCCCGAGAAGGTCGTCACCGCATCCCGCGCGAAGAACTCGTCCAGGCGCTGAGGATCGACGAGACCCTCATCCACTTCTGCAAACGCCGCGAGCGCTGCCCGCGCCAGTTCGACGTTCTCCTGCGACATCGTCCGCGCAGTATCTCGCGCCAGAGCGGCAGTCGGTCATGGGCCGTACAGGGATCGAACCTGTGACCTTGAGATTAAGAGTCTCCTGCTCTACCAGCTGAGCTAACGGCCCGGGCGGCGGATGGTAGCGAGGCGCCTGCGGCGGGTCGTGCCTACGGAGCCGGCGTCGTGGGGGTCGGCGTGAGCCCGCTGAAGGGGTTCTGTAGAGCCGCGCCCGGGTTCTTCTTGCCGCCCGACGAGTTGGCCGCCTTCTGCGCCTGCTTGTGCTTTGCGGCGCGCTTGCGGAGGCTTGCGAACTGCTTCGTGAGGCCGCTTGCGGGAGGCCTTCGGGGCCACGGACACCGCCTTCTTCGCCGCGGCGTCGCCCGCCTGAGATCTGGCCGTCGGCGTAGAGGTAGAGGGCGAGCGTCCCGTAGGTGTTCTGGCTCGGGCCGCGCCTTGGCGAAGATCTCCTCCGCCTTCGCCGCCCCGGCCGCGTCGTTCAAGTAGACGAATGCCTGGGCGACCTGGCAGGCGACGGCGGGGTCCGGCTTGTCGGCGACCTCGACGTACCTGTTCCAGTCGTCGACCGCCTTGGAGAACTCCGACTGGGCATCCTCGGTGAGCGCCGGCAGGCCGGTGGTCGCGTCCGGCGGCCCAGCTGCGACTGTCCCGAGAGGTACTCGTAGCGCGCGAGGCTGAGCAGGGCCTGCTCGTCCTTCGGGTTCTTGTGCACTCGCGCCTCGGCGCTTCGACAGCTGGTCGGAAAACGCCGAGGAGCCGGATCCCGAGCCGCCACCGCCGATGCCGAGCGCGTCGAAGATCCCGCCGGGCCCGCCGCCGACGCCGATGCCGAAGCCGATGAAGCCGATCAGGAAGATCGCCGCCAGCATGACGTAGACCACCTGGACGACGCGCTTGCGCTTGCCGCGAAGGTCGAAGAGCACGGCCTGAGAGTAGATGAGTCGACGCGCCGGGCGTCCTACTCGCCGCCCTCGTCCTCCTCGTCGAGAATCGCGCCCGGCTCCCCGAAGAACCGCGCCAGGCTGGATCGAGATCTCGTAGAGGAGCAGCAGCGGCACCAGCTCGATGAGCATCGTGATCGGGTCGGTGCCGGGCAGGAGCATCGCGATGATCGCCAGGATCAGGTAGGCGTAGCGGCGGTTCTTGCGCAGCTGCTCGAGTCGAGACGATCCCGAGGCGCACGATCGCCAGGATCCCCATCGGCACCTGGAAGACGAGGCCCATCGCCAGCAGGGTGAGGGTGACGAAGCTGTAGTAGTCCGCGGCGCGGATCTGGTTGTTGAAGATGGTGTCGTTGAAGTTGAGAAGGAACTTCAACGCCGCCGGAAGGACGACGTAATAGCCGAAGACGACGCCCGCGATGAACAGGACCGGGACCATCAAGCATGAACGGCACGATCGTGCGCTTCTCCGCGGGGCTCAGCGCCGGCAGGATGAACGCGTAGGCCTGGTAGAGCAGGAATCGGCAGGGCCAGGATGAGGCCCGGCGTACATCGAGAGCTTGAACGTGGTGAGGAACGGCTCGGCCGGGCTCAGCGTGATCGGCTTGATGTCGTTCGGCAGCGGCGGTTGACGATGTCGAGGAGGGTGTGGTTCTGCCAGAAGCACACGCCCGACAGTCACCACCAGCGCGACGATGCAGATGATGATCCGCGTTCGAAGCTCGTCGAGGTGTTCGACGAGGGTCAGACGCTCGTCGAACTCCGCCGCCTTCAGGCGGGCCATCTAGCTCTTGTGCTCTACGACCTCGCCCTCGACCGGCTCGGCAGCGGTGTCGGCGTCCGAGTCACCGCTGCGCTCGATCTTGGGCGCTTCGTCGTCGTCGTCGTTCTCGCCTGAGATCGAGGAGCGAAACTCCCGGATCCCCTTGCCCATCGACTTTCCGAGCTCCGGGAGGCGCTTCGGCCCGAAGATGATCAGCGCGAAGATGACGACTACCGCCAGTTCAAGTGGTCCAACGTTTGGCATCTTCGTAGATGGTAACGGGGGTCGAGGGGCGGCCGGATCAGGCGCGGCGTGCGAGACTGCGCCCGTGAATACGACCGGGGTCATCTCCGACGGCACGATCCGCCGAGCTGGTCGACGCCGGGCGCGTGAGGATCGACCCCTGGGACCCGGCGATGGTCCAGCCCGCCAGCATCGACCTGAAGCTCGGGCCGTCGTTCCGCGTCTTCCACAACCACCGCATCCAGACGATCGACCTCGCCAACCCGCCGAGCGACCTCACCGAGCACGTCGAGGTGGACGAGGGCGGAGACGTTCGTGATCCACCCGGGCGAGTTCGTCCTCGGCAGGACCGTCGAGGTCGTCGAGCTGCCCGACGACCTCGTGGCTCGGATCGAGGGCAAGTCGAGCTTGGGCCGCCTCGGCCTGATCTGCCATGCGACCGCGGGATTCGTCGACCCGGGCTTCAGCGGGACGCTGACCCTCGAGATCACCAACTTCAACAGCGTCCCGATCGTCCTGCGGCCCGGGCCTGCCGATCGCCCAGCTCAGCCTGATGACGCTGGACGCCTCGGCCGAGCGTCCCTACGGCCACCCTGGGCTCGGCAGCCACTACCAGGGCCAGCGCGAGGCCACGGAGTCGCGCTACGAGGGCGGCCCGCGCCGTCGCAAGACTAGGCGCCCTAAAGCCGTTGTGATCGGGGGCCGATATGGCTCCTGTATGGACTCGGAAAAGGCCAAGAAGGAGCGCACCGACGCCCCGGAGGTGGTGATCGCCCCCAGCGCGTTCGCGCCGCGGATCGTCGCCAGGTCGCGCCGCTCGGGCGACCTCCACGTGTGCCCCGAGTGCTCCGCCGAGATGGTCTACCCCACGGATTGGGCGCCGACGCCCGACAAGCGCTGGAGCGTCGACCTTCGCTGTCCCTCGCTGCGAGTGGACAGGCCGCGGCGTCTTCACCCAGGACATCGTCGACCGCTTCGACGAGGCCCTCGACGCCGCCACCGAGGCCATGCTCGCCGACCTCCAGGCGCTCTCGAGGGCGAACATGGAGGAGGAGGTCGAGCGCTTCGTCTACGCGCTCGACTCCGGGCTCGTCCTGTCCGGACGACTTCTAGGAAGTACCTCTCGACGACGCCGTCGGCGACGAGCTCGAGCAGCCGTCGCTGGTCCGCCTCCAGCCCGGCGCCGCCGAAGCGCCTCCTTGGCCTCCGCAACCCGCGTCCGCGCGCTCGGCGCGCACCTCCTCGAGCACCCCGGTGGCCGCGATCCGGTCGCAGCACCTCGGCGGCCCGTGCTTCGTCGAGGGCGCGCAGGTCGAGCGCCGCGAGCCCCGGGTCGCGTCCGCGGGCGAGAATCAGCGGCAGGGTCACGGTGCCGTCGAGGAGGTCTGTGCCGCGGGCCTTGCCGGTGCGCTCGGGGGGGCCGCTGACGTCGAGCACGTCGTCGAGGAGCTGGAAGGCGAGGCCGATCCCCGCCCCGTACTCGCGAGAGCGGGATCGGCGCCCGGGTCCAGGCGCGGCCGATCGTGCAGGCGCACTCGAAGAGCCTGCCGGTCTTCAGCACGCAGCGCTCGAGGTAGCGAGCGGCATCGATCCGCAGGTCGAACGCGTCGGCTCGCTGCTCGAGCTCGCCCAGCGCGAGGCCCACCGACGCGGCCGCTCAGCAGCTCGACCCGCCGCTCCGCCCCGTCCGGGCAGCCGGGCCCGGCGAGCTCGGAGAACGCGCGGGAGAAGAGCAGGTCCCCGAGCGCAAGCGCGCGGTCGCGGCCGCGAGGTCGCCAGCACCGTCGGGCGCCCCCGTCGCAGCGGGCGCGTCGTCGAGGACGTCGTCGTGAACCAGCGTCGCCATGTGGACGAGCTCCACCGCCGCGGCGGCGTGGATCGCCGGCTCGCCGGCCCCCGGTCCCGCGCAGAGGAGCACGAGCATCGGGCGCAGCCGCTTGCCGCCCGCCTCGAGGGTGGCCGTGGCGTCCGCGTCGAGCGCGGTCCCGCCGGCGGCGACCGCTCGCGCGCAGCCGGTCCTCGACGGCCGCCATGCGCGCGCGGCAGCCAGGCGTCGGCGGCGTCGAGGACCTGGGTTACGGGCGGCGGAACCGCCGAGCGGCTCACGGCGGTCTGAGCCGCGTGATGGATCGCGATGATCCCGCCGGCGAGGACCAGGTAGCGGACGTCCTCCAGGCCGCTCGCGGCCATGCGCGCCGCGAGGCCCGCGGGAGGCGGGAAGCGCTTGACCGACTCGGGCAGGTAGCTGTACGCGCCGCGATCGCCCGGCGAGCCGCGCCCAGGAGCGGCACGATCGCGGTCGAACCACAGCGCGAAGAACCAGGACAGGGGCGGGCGCTGAGGCTGCGTGATCTCGAGGATCGCGAGCCGCCCGCCGGGACGCAGGACGCGGGCGAGCTCGGCGAGGCCGCGGTCGAGATCGGCGAAGTTCCGAACTCCGAACCCCACCGTGACCGCGTCGAAGCTGGCGTCGTCGTAGGGCAGCTGCAGCGCGTCGGCCCACTCGAAGCGCACGTGGCGCCGGAGCAGCCGCGTGCCCTTCTCGCGGGCGAGGTCGAGCATCGGCTCCGAGAAGTCGCAGCCGATCACGCTGCCGCCGGCGCCCACGCGGCGGCCCAGCTCGATCGCCAGGTCGCCGGTGCCGCAGCAGACGTCGAGCGCCCGTCGCGCCCGGTCCACGTCGCCGAGCCGCTCGACCGTGCGCTCGCGCCAGCGCCGGTCGAGCCCGGCGGTCATCGTGCTGTTCATGCGGTCGTAGACCCCGGCGATCCGGTCGAACATCCGGTTCACCTGGGAGGCGAACTCGGTCGGCCTCGGGCTGTGGGCGCGTGCCGGCGGCGGTCATCGCGGCCGTGGAGGCGCTACTTGCAGCGACGCCAGGTAGTCGGCGAGCAGCTTCAGCTTCGCCGGCGGCAGGGTCGTGAACGACGGCATGATCCCCGGGCCCGCCTTCAGCGAGCGCAGGATCGAGGCGCGCGGGATCCGGGCGCCGATCTGGGTGAGCGTCGGCCCCGGGCCGGGGTTGCCGTTGTCGCCGATCTTGTGGCAGGCGAGGCAGCCGTTCTGCGCCGCGATCTGGCGGCCGCTGACGAGCTCCTGCGTGTCCTTCGGCAGGTTCGAGATCGGGCTGGGCGCACCGTGCCGCCGCGGCCGCTCTGTCGGCTGCCGTCTGGCTGGTCCCTCCCTGGACCCCGGCGATCGCCAGTTGGACCTCGTTGGTGGAGCCGGTGTTCGCGCCCTCGTAGGTGAGGAAGGCCATCGCGATGATCGTCATGACCATCGCGGTCATGGCGACCGGGCGGCGCTCCGGGCGGCGCTCCGGCCCGCGGTCGTAGAACGGCAGGAGCAGCAGCAGGACCATGCAGAGCGTCGGGATGCCGATCGTCGCGATCGGCACGAGGTAGGACGGCCTCAAGACGCGCAGCAGCTCGAAGAGGAAGAAGAAGTACCACTCGGGCCGCGGGACGTACGTGGTCGTGGTCGGGTCGGCCTTCGGGCCCTGCTCGGCGCCGAGGACGATCGACATCACCGCGATCACGAGGACGACGATCAGCGCCATCGTCGAGTCCTTCATGATCGCGTACGGGAAGAACGGACTTGCCCTTCTTCTTCAGGACCTCGTACTCGCGGAGGTACTGCTCCTTCTCGGCCTGGTTCACGGATCACCGGTCAGACCTTCTGCTCGCGAAGCGACTTCGGCTTGGTCTCGGCGGAGAGCCACGGCGGCGCCGTCGTGCCCTGCTTGACCACGAGGTAGAGGTGGGCGCCGATCAGGCCGATGATGAGCCCCGGGCACGAGCAGCATGTGGATCGCGTAGAAGCGCGGCAGATTGTGGTCGCGCCGAACTCCGGCGCCGCCGCGCAGGAAGTCCGCGAGGTAGGGCCCGACGAGCGGCCCGGTGGCGGTGATGTTGTTGGCGACGATCGTGGCCCAGCAGGAGCGCTGGTCGAACGGCAGCAGGTAGCCGGTGAGGCCCATGACGAAGGTCAGGACCAGGAGGACGACGCCGATCACCCAGTTCAGCTCGCGCGGGTACTTGTAGGCGCCGAAGACGAAGGTTCGCGCCATGTGCAGGAAGATCAGGATGATCATCACGCTCGGCGCCCCACTTGTGCATGCCGCGGACGAACTCGCCGAGGAAGACGTCGTTGGTGAGGTGCGTGATCGACCCGTACGCCTGGGTGGCCGACGGGTCGTAGTACATCGCCAGGAAGACGCCGGTGACCGCCTGCGAGATGAACGCGAACAGCGTCGCGGAGCCGAGCGTGTAGAACCAGTTGGTGCCCTTCGGCACCTTGCGGTAGAGCATTCCGGTGAGGAAGCTCGTCGCGCCGGTGCGCTCGTCGAGCCACCCGACCAGGTCGGCGCCGGACTCTTTCAGGGCCTCCGCCGGGCTGGCGCCGTTGCCGTTGGCATGGCCGTTGTCGCCGGGCTTGCCGGGCTTTCGGAACGGCGCTGGTATCGGAATCCTGGGCATGGCCGGCTCCTACGGCGGCGGCGCCGTCGACGGGCGCGGCGGGTAGAGGACGTTCCAGATGCCGCCCGTGTACTCGCCCGGGTCGCGGGCGCGGACGGGCTCGAGCTGCGAGGTCACGCTGTAGCGGGGGCCGATCTGAACCTGGCCGGCCCGCACTCGCGTCTGAAAGCGGTCGAGGGGCCGGACCGGCGGGCCGCCGATCACCTTGCCCTCGAAGTCGTAGACGCCGCCGTGGCAGGGGCAGATGAAGTTTCCCGCGGCCTCGACGAAGCGGACCGGGCAGCCCAGGTGGGCGCAGCGGGTGGAGATCGCGATGTACGTGCCCTCGGCCTCGTTGAAGGGCGGCGAGGGGTCTGCCTTGCGAACGTAGGCGGTGGTCTTCCCGGCCTCCCCGATCCCCTCGACGGTGGTGATCACCACCGGCCGGTAGGTACTGGTCGTGAAGCGGCCGGTCGCGCCGACCGCCTCCCAGTGCTCGTCGGGGCTGTCGAAGATCGGCGCCAGCGCGAAGCCGACCGCCGGCAGCACGATGACGGCGCCCGCCAAGCCCCCGACCGCCTGTCCGGCGATCGTGAACGCGCGCCGGCGCGTGACGGTCTCGCCCTCGTACCAGCCGGCTGGGTCCGGTGCGGGGATGCCGTTGCCGTCCCCCCGTCCGTTCGTCTGTTTCGGCGCGTCTGCCAAGTTGGTCGGTGAAGCACCGCCGACCCTCTCGACGATGGGTCGTTCAGCGGTGCTCGTTCGTCCGAAAGCCTACCGTCTCGGCCGCCGCGCCCAGTTCCTCGAGGAGGCCCCAGCGCTCCGCCGCCGCCGTTGCCCAGCTCCACAGCGCCGGGCCCGCCGCGGCCCCCTTCCGGAGCTCTTGCTTCGCCTCCGCGTGTGCCGCCTCGTCGCCGACGGCGATGGCGACGGCGCCCGCAAGCCAGAGCTCGGCCGCGCCGCTCCCGGTCCCGGCGTGGGCCTCGGCGCAGAGCGCGATGAGCTCGGCCAGCACCCGCACCGCGGCGAGATCGCCGAGCGAGGCGAGCAGGGCCAGTCCGCTCGCGTACATGTAGTCGCCCGCGAGGAGAGCGAGGTCGCGATCCTCGGTGAGCACCAGGCGCGGCTCGCCGTAGTGCAGGAGGTACCCCTCACGCACGCTCTCCACAACCCGCGCGTAGAGGCCCGGCGCACGGGCGGCGCGGGGGCCGGAGGCGGCGAGGAGCCCAAGCGCCGGGTGCTCGGCACAGTCACGCACGCACGCGGCGATCAGGGTGTCGCCCGCGCGCAGCTGCGCGGCGATCGCGGCGAGCGCGGTCTCGGGCCCCGCCGCCTGCGGCTCGCTGCTCGCGGTCTGGGTCATTGAAGGGCCTCGGCAAAGGCCTCGCGCGCGGCGTCCACGGTGCGCTCGATGGCCGCGGCGTCGTGCGCAAGCGAGACGAACCAGGCCTCGAACTGCGATGCGGGCGCATAGATCCCGCGGTCGAGAAGAGCGCGGCAGAAACGGCCGTAGGCATCGAGGTCGCAGCCGGAGGCGCCGGCGAAGTCGCGGACCGGCTCGGCGCTGAAGAACGGCGTCACGAGGCCCGTCTCGGCGACCACCTGGACCGGCAGGCCGTCGGCCGCCTCGCGCAGGCCGGCGGCGAGCGCTCGCGTGATCACGGCGAGCTCGCGGTAGGCGTCGGCGTCCAGGCGAGCGAGGGTGGCGAGGCCTGCAGCCGTTGCCAGCGGGTTGCCCGAGAGGGTTCCGGCCTGGTAGACGTCGCCGGCCGGAGCGATCATCGTCATCAGCTCGCGCCTCCCGCCGAAGGCTGCCGCGGGCAGGCCGCCCCCGAGGATCTTTCCCATGATCGTCAGGTCCGCGCTGACGCCGTAAAGCTCCTGGGCCCCGCCGCGCGCGACCCGGAACCCGGAGATCACCTCGTCGAGCACGAGCAGGGCGCCAGTGGAGTCGGCCCGCTCGCGAAGCAGCGTGAGAAACCCCTCCTCGGCCGGCACCAGACCCATGTTCGCCGGCAGCGGCTCCGCGAGGATCGCCGCGAACTCGCGTTCGCCGAGAGCGGCGTCCAGAGCCTCGCGATCGTTCCACGGCACCACCGTCGTGTCCGCCGCCTGGGCCGCCGTCACCCCGGGGCTTGCTGGAATCGCTGCCGTGGCGAGCCCGGAGCCCGCCTCGGCGAGCAGTCCGTCGACGTGCCCGTGGTAGGCGCCGGCGAACTTGAGGACCGCGTCGCGGCCGGTCGCCGCCCGTGCGAGCCGCAGGGCGCTCATCGACGCCTCGGTCCCCGAGCTCGTCATCCGCATCATCTCCACGGAGCGGAACCGTTCGGTTACCTCTGCGGCCAGCTCGACCTCGGCCTCGGTCGGAGCGCCGTAGCTCGTGCCGCGAGCGGCCGCCTCCTTCACCGCCTCGACCACCGCCTCATGCGCGTGCCCGAGGATCAGCGGGCCCCAGGAGCAGACCCAGTCGACGTAGCGGTGGCCGTCGGCGTCGATCAGCTCGAAGCCCTCGGCGCGATCGACGAAGAGCGGATGGTCGCGGCCGATCGCGCGCATGGCACGGACGGGCGAGTTGACACCGCCGGGCAGGAGGCCGACGGCGCGCGCGTAAAGGGCGGCGGAGGCGCGCGTGTCGAGGCGCCTCAGCTGTTCGCCCGTTCCCACTCTCCGTAGTCCGCTGTGAAGTAGTGGAGCCGGATCTTCTTGAACTCCGTGGACGAGTAGAGGACGGCCCGGTCGTCGCCGTGGAGGTCGTGCTGGTCGGCGATCGACTGCAGGATCGCGTCGCACTCCTCCTTCGAGCGCCCGTGGGCCATGGTGAAGACCGAGTACGGCCAGTCCTCGTAGGTGGGGCGCTCGTAGCAGTGCGAGATGCCGCGCACCGCGGCCATCCTGCCGCCGACCTCCGGGACCAACTCCTTGGGCACGCGCCACACGCCCATGCCGTTTGCGGAGAACCCGGCGCGCCGGTGGAAGAGGATCGCCGCCACGCGGCGCAGGAGCCTGCGCGCGACCATGCCGCGGAGGTGCTCGAGCAGCTCGGCCGTGCTCATGCCCACCTCCGCGGCGGCCTCGTCGTAGGGGCGATCGCCGACCGCCATCGGGCCCTGAAGCGCCCGGATCACCTCGACGTCACGCTCGTCGTAGGGCTGGCGCTCGAGCTCGCGCGGGGGAGCCGCCTCGACCCTCGCGGCGAGCGCATCCGTCCCCCGCTCCATCTCGAGGTTCATGTTGATCTTGAAGAGGGTCAGCGTCGGCAGCTGGCGGATCGACTCCGCCCCGGTCAGTCGCTGCAGGACGCCGAGCGTCCCCTGGAGGCCGAGCTCCGAGTCCGGTGGCGTCGCGATCGTGAACCAGAGGTTGAACTCGTGGGTCCGCAGGTAGTTGTGAGAGACGCCGGGATGGGAGTTGATGATCCCTGCCGCCCGGTGCGGGTTCTCAGCGTCCACCTTCGCCGCCACCAGCATCGACTCGTAACCGAGCGCCCGCGTGTCGAAGATCGGCGTGATCTCCCGGATGATCCGCTCGTCGAGGAGCCGCCGGGTGCGGGTCATAACCTCGTCGACGCCGAGGTTTGCGGCCGCGGCAATGGCGTCGTAGGGCCGCTCGTCGAGCGGGAAGCTCGACTGGAGGAGGTTCATGAGGCGCTTGTCGGTCTCGTCGAGCGGGATCGCCGCCCCGCCGCGGCGGGAACGGAGCTTGGGCTGCGGCGCCCTCACAGACATGTTTCGCGCTTCGCACTCAGAATCAACGAAATCTGCTCCGCGCTCATGCCAGCCACGCCGCCGCGTCCTTCGCGAAGTACGTGACGATCACGTCGGCGCCGGCGCGCCTGATCGCCACAAGCGACTCGAGGGCGGCGGCGCGCTCGTCCAGCCAGCCGTTGGCGGCCGCCGCCTTCAGCATCGAGTACTCGCCGGAGACGTGATACGTGGCGACCGGGGCGCCGGTGTCGTCCTTGATCCGCCGGACGACATCCAGGTACGGCAGCGCCGGCTTCACCATCACGGCGTCGGCGCCCTCTTCGAGGTCGAGGCGCGCCTCGCGCACGGCCTCGAGGGCGTTGCGCGGGTTCATCTGGTAGCCGCGGCGGTCGCCGAACTCGGGCGTGGACTCGGCGGCCTCGCGAAACGGGCCATAGAACGCGGACGCGTATTTCGCGCTGTAGGCCAGGATCGACGTGTTCGGGTGGCCCTCCTCGTCCAGCTGGTAGCGGATCGTCCCGATCCGCCCATCCATCATGTCCGACGGGGCCACGCAGTCCGCCCCGGCCTCGGCGTGGGAAATCGCGGTCTTCGCCAGCAGCTCGAGCGTGACGTCGTTGTCGACCTCTCCGTCGCGCACGAACCCGCAGTGGCCGTGCGACGTGTACTCGCAGAGGCAGACGTCGGTGATCACCGTGAGATCGGGGTGCGCCTCCTTCAACGCGCGGACGGCCATCTGGACGACGCCCTCGTCGTCGTAGGCGCCGGAGCCGACCTCGTCCTTGGTGGACGGGATGCCGAAGAGGATGACCGCGGTGATCCCGAGCGCCTCCAGCTCGCTGGCCTCGGCGACGAGCTCTGAGATCGAGAAACGCTCGACGCCGGGCATCGATTCGACCGGCTCGCGAACGCCCTCGCCGGCGACGACGAAGAGCGGCTGAATCAGGTGCCCGGGGGACAGCTCGGTCTCGGCGAACAGGTCGCGCAGGCCCGCAGTACGCCGCAGCCGCCGCATCCGGGTGGCGGGGAAGCTCACGAGGGCAATTCTACGGGGGCGCGGGCGCTACCCAACGGGGCTGGGTGAAGTCGCTACCCCCGGGCGCTGCCCCCTTACCCAGCATCACGTTCGCGAGCCCCTGACGCCGGCAGCTACGCCGCCGCGAACCGCCGCAGCGCCACGCGCGCCAGCAGGCCGTAGGCGAGGGTGAGCGCGGCCAGGTGCAGGAGCGCCCCGCCGTAGCCCGAGGCGGCCGAGTCCAGCCCCGAGGAGAGCGCCGTCAGCGCCGGAGCGAACGGAAACAGGGCGCGGAAGACCCGCAGCGCGTCGTAGAGGCCCGGGCTCACGGTCCCCGAGGGGACCAGCGAGAGGAAGGCGATCGGCAGGGCGACCATGAAGGCCAGCAGGGAGCTCGCGCGCACGTCCCGGGTCGCCGCGCCGATGGCGGCGCCGAAGGCGGCCCACGCGGCGCCGCCCACCAGGATCGCGCCGACGATCGGCAGCAGGCGGCCCCAGGCGATCTCGACGAAGAGCGAGAGCCCCAGGAGCATCACGATGGTCACGGCAAGGGACGCCACGATGCCGAGGCCCACCTTCTCGGCGAGGAGCCCGGTCCGCGAGATCAGTCCCCGGGTCAGCCGCGCGAACGCGTTCTCCTCGCGCTCAAGGGCCAGCGATCCGGCGACGAGCAGGACCGTCACGAACATCAGCGTGACGGTGGCGGCGACGGCGATCGCAAACGCGTCGAGGCTCGGCGGCGAGCCCGACACGACCTCCTTGTGGACCACGATCGGGTGCGCCACCGAGCTCAGGATCGGCTTCGCCAGGTTGAGGTTCTGTCGTGCCAGGCCGGCGAACTGGATCACCTGCTGGAGCGGCTGCGCGAACGGGCTTCCCTCCCCGAGCTTGCCGGCGAGGGCGGCGAGGATGCCGCCGGCCTTCTCGAGGCCGAGGATGTCGATGTGCTGGCCGAGCAGGTCGAGGTGGCCCCCGTTGACCACCAGGTTCAGGTAACTCGCCGCGGTCGTGACCACGGCCCGCGACAGCTTCAGGTTCGCCTTCGTGATCAGCGAGCTGATCCGGTCGTTCACCAGCTGCGCCTTGACCGGATCCTCCTCGTTCACGAGCACCCGGACGTACGGCTGGCTGGCGGTCAGCCCCTTGAGCGAGTTGAGGTTGTCGACGAGGTTTCGGGGAAGGATCAACGCGCCGAGGACGTCTCCGGACTGCACCATCGAGCGGGCCTCCGCCACCGAGGAGGCATCGACGCACTCAACCTGCGCGCAGAGCTGCTGCCGCGCGGCGTTCTTGTTGAGCTCGCCGCCGCCCAGCGAGAACGCCTCCTCGGCCGGGACCTGGTTGACGAAGGCAACGCGCGGCTTCTCGGGGCCACGCGAGAGCGCGAAGCCGATCAGGACGGCGATCACGATCGGGTAGAGCACGAGGAGGGCCGTCACCAGAGGCGAGCGGCGGAGGATCTGCAGGTCCTTGAGGAGAAGCCAGCGCATCGGCGCTAGTGGCCCCGCTCGCGAAGGAAGGAGACGAACGCCGTCTCGAAGTCGCCGCCCGCGGATCCGGCCGCGCCGTGGAGGCCGGCGGGTGTCCCGTCGAACAGCGCCTCGCCGTCGGCAAGCACCAGCAGGCGCTGGCCGTAGCGCTCCGCCTCGGCGATGTTGTGGGTGGAGAAGATCACCGTGGTCCCCGTGCCCGCCAGGTCGAGGACGAACTCCCAGAGGCGGGCGCGCTGGCGCGGGTCGAGCCCCGTCGAAGGCTCGTCCAGGAGGAGCGCGGCCGGTTCGGCCAGAAGCCCAATCGCGATGTTCACGCGCTGCTGGTTGCCGCCCGAGAGCGTCGAGACCTGATCGTCGCGGCGGTCCGCGAGCCGGGTCTGCTCGAGCATCCGCTCCACCGTCGCCTCGACGTCGGCGACCTTCTCCAGACGCGCGAAGAGCCTGAGGTTCTCCGCGACCGTCAGCCGCCGGTAGAGCGCCGCCTGCTGAGGGACGAACCCGATCTCCCCGGGCGGCCTCGACACCTCGCCCTCGTCGGCGCGGCGGATGCCGGCGAGAATCGACAGGAGCGTCGTCTTGCCGGCGCCGTTCGGCCCGATCACCGCGAGCAGCTCACCCGGCGCGGCGCTGAAGGTGACGCCGCGCAGCGCCTCCCTGGCCCCGAAGCGCTTGACGACGCCACGCACTTCGATCGCGGTGTCCATTGGCGGGAAAGCTAGATCACGCGGCTCCCGGCCCCGATGCCCGGGGTGCTTGGCAATACGCTCTCGGGCGGTGAAGGTGCTGTTCTTCGGCGACGTGGTCGGCAAGCCCGGGCGTGCCGGCCTGGCCGCGGCCCTGCCGCGACTGCGCGAGCGACTCACGCCCGACCTCGTGCTCGCCAACGGCGAGAACACAGCCGGGGGCGTCGGCATCACGGCGGGTACCGCGACCGAGCTCTTCGACGTCGGCGTCGACGTCATCACCAACGGCAACCACGTCTACCGCCACCGCGAGGTCTACGAGTACCTCGACCGCACCGAGCGGGTGCTGCGCCCGGCCAACTACCCGCTGGCCAACCCGGGGCACGGCCACACGGTGGTGGAGGCCGCCGGGGTCCGCCTGGCGGTGATCAACCTGAGCGGCGCGGTGATGCTGGACGTTGGGCGCTCGCCCTTCGCGGAGGCCGACGCGCTCCTCGACCGGCTTTCGGACCAGGCCGACGCCTTCTTCGTCGACTTCCACGCCGAGGTCACGAGCGAGAAGATCGCAATGGGCTGGTACCTCGACGGCCGCGTCGCGGCCGTCGTCGGCACCCACACGCACGTCCCGACGGCCGACGCCCGCGTCCTGCCGGGCGGTACCGCGTTCATCTCGGACGTCGGGATGACCGGCTCACGCAACGGGGTGCTCGGCGCGCGGCGCGACCAGGTCATCGAGCGCTTCGTCACCCAGATGCCGGTCCGCTTCGAGGGCGCCGACGGAGACGTGTGGGTCAACGCGGTCGTCGTCGAGATCGGCGCCGACGGTCTCGCCGTGTCGATCGACCACGTCCTCGAGCCCGCCGAGGGCTGAGCTGCGAGCCGTCTCCCGGCGCTCGCCGACGAGAGCCAGTGCGACGAACACGAACGGCAGGAACCACGGGATGTAGAGGTAGAACCAGTGGTCCGCAGTGAGCTCCATCGCGAGCAGGAGCGCGGCGCCGAGGGCCGCCACCTGGGCCAGGGAGCGGCGGCGCGGCACGAACGCGACCGCGGCGGCCAGCAAGACCACCCCCGCCTCGATGGCCAGGTGTGGCCAGTGAAGGGCTCGGGACCTGGCCCCAGAGCGAGAACGGGGAGTTCCGGTGCGCCTGGAAGCAGAGCGTGCGCCTAAAGAACGTCTCCAGGCCCGGGATCGACGAGCGGCCAGGCGAGGACCAGCCCGCTGACGCGCAAGGAACAGCGCTGGGCCGCACGTAGCCGCGCCGAATCGCGCGCGGCGGGGCGCTCCACGCCGCGCCAGAAGAGCGGGCGCGAGGATGAGCGGGGCGAACTTGGTGAAGCCGAGAAGGGCGGCCATCGCCCCTCGGGCCCGCGGGGAGGCGATGGCCAGCAGCGAGCCGACGCAGAGGGCGCCGAACGAGGGCGTCGTTGGAGTTCGACTCCAGGGCGTAGGCGGTGAAGGGGCACGCGGCCCACGCGAACGCCAGGATCACGCCCAGGCGCAGTGCCGGCTCGGCCCGCCCGGCAGCTGCGGCCCGAGGAAGAAGAGACCAAACGACGTCATCAGGTCGAACGTGATCGCGGCGCCGTGAGCCGCCGGCAGGTCGCCCAGCTTGACCCGTCCAGGGAGAGACGAGCTCGAACGGAGCGTACGCGTAGTAGTTGACCGGACCGTAGGTGTCGCCGTAGGGTTGTCGACGGGCGTCGCCTCGACGCCATAGATCGGCTGGCCGTGGGTCACCTGGTCCGCGCCGACGACCCCGGCGTAGCCGACGTCGATGACGTTCGAGTCGGCGATGTTGAGCGCCGCCCTGAAGGCGACGAGGAAGACCACGAGCACGGCGAGCATCGCGGTGCCGAGCGACGGGCGGAGTCCGGCGCCGCGTCCGCGAAACCCGACCCAGAGCATCCGCGCCAGCAGGTAGAGGAGAACCGGGTAGGCCAGCGGGACCGAAACGCCGATATTGCCCTCGTTGAAGAAGAACTGGGAGACGCCGAAGCCGAGGAGGACGAGCAGGTCGAGGTGTGCGACCCGCCCGAGCCGGCGGTAGTCGAGGAGCCCGAAGAAGAAGATCGCGCAGAGCGGCAGCCAGACGTACGGGCGCGTTGACCTTGCGGCCGAAGGCGCCCGGATAGCCGCGGGCCATCTGCCATGCGACCTGGTAGCCGGTCCAGGACTCGGTGATCTGCGCCGGTCGGCGTCGCTGACCATGACGAGCGCGAGCTCACTCTGTCCGCGGAAGAAGCCGACCTCCCAGGTGCCGCCCGGTTTCAGGGTGGGCGAGGGCACCAGGTGTCCGTTCTCCTGCCGCTCACGAACGACGTTCGGGTCGTGCGCGGCGATCTGGGTGACCTGGTGGTTGGTGAGGTTCGCCGGCGGAGTCGTGTCCTGAGCCAGGGCGCGGGGAGCGCCGGCGAGGACCGCGGCCAGCATCGCGAGCGCGACTCGCGCCAGGCGCGTTCGCGTCAGCGAAAGGTCCAAAGCTTGTTGCCGACGAAGTTGAACGGCATCGCCGTCGCGACCGCGATGGCCTGCGCCGGAATATCGCCGAGGCCGAGCACGTCGGCGAGGGCGTAGAGAACCGCGATGTTGATCACGAGGGCACCGACGCTGACGGCCAGGAAGCGCGCGGCCTGAAAGCCCGCATGCCCCTCCGACCCGCGAAAGGTCCAGACCCGGTTGAGGACGAAGTTGTTGGTGACCGCCACGCAGAAGGCGAGCACGGCCGCCACCAGGTGGTGGACGCCGAGAACGTTGACGAACAGGGTGAACGCGACGAGGTTGATCACGTAGCCGGTGCCGCCGACCAGCCCGAACTTGAAGAGC
The DNA here is from genome assembly GCA_963740625.1 of uncultured Actinomycetes bacterium. Lineage (GTDB taxonomy): Bacteria > Actinomycetota > Thermoleophilia > Solirubrobacterales > 70-9 > JAWVFM01. The sequence goes on along the minus strand of CAVUEV010000001.1, from coordinate 854,010 downwards.
TGGATCCAGTTGCCGCCGCGCCGCGCGCCGAGATGAAGCCTGCGCGCCGAGCTCGGCGATCCGCCGGTCGGCCTCGGGCGACCCCGACGGGGGTGCGGGCTCAGCCCGCTCTTGCGAGTACATCCGCGTCACTGGCGTAATTGTCCCTGGTCGGCCGAGGCCGAAGTGGCCGAGGACCAGCTCGCTGACGTCGGCGATCGTCCACTGCCGGCGGCTGGACGGGGTCGAAGCCATCGAGCCCCGACGGCGAGAAGCGGGCCCAGCGAGTCGCCCGCGGCCAGCGCACCGTGACTCCCCCCGCCGGCGTGGGAGGCCCCGCCCCAGTCGACGCACTCGTACCCCTCGGCGAGCGAGACGAGGATCTCGCCGGCCTGCGGCGCGTTCAGGGCGGCCCAGACCCTGGCGAGGGCATCGGGATACGCGGGGCTCGAACGGACTCGCGCCGTCCAGAACCGCCGCCGATGACGGCCGGGGTCGCCGTCGACGTCCCAGCCCGCGCCGCGCAGGTCGGTGACGCCATGACGCCGGGCGGAACCGGAGCTCGGCCCCGTCACGCTCGATGACCGCCTCGGCGGCCGCGTCCGGTGACGTGGACGCGGCGGGGTCGCGTTCGAGCGGCGCGCCCTCCGTGCCCGCGAGCCAGGCGATCACGTCGACTCCCGCCAGCGCGCTGCAGATCGCTGCGCACGCCCGCATGGACGCCGGCGAACCGAGCGCCCTGCGCGAGGACGTACACGGACGCCGCACGGGCGCTCGGGCTGACCGCGAGCTCGGGCTGCGGGCCGCCTTCCACCGCCGACGGCCTCAGAACCTCGCCACCGCGCTCGCAAGCGACTCGATCAGAGCGAGCTCGGTCGTCACCGAGGTCTGCGAGTGGTCGGCGACGACGATCACGGCGTGGCTCGTCGAGGAAGTGCTCGATTCCACCCCCGGCCGCGACGAGCTCGCCGAGCGCGAGCGTCGGCGAGCGCGATCGATTCGCTCGGTCGCCTCGGGCCCGAACTTGTGCGAGTGGTGGTCGTTGTCCGGCAGCGAGAAGAGCAGGAAGTCGTAGAGCCCGTCCTTGGCGAGCTGCCGCCCCACGCAGCCGGAGTACTCGTCTCGGGTCCCGGGCCGGGCGAGCGTCGGCCTGCACGGGACGCGCCGGCTCGCGTAGAGCTCGCCGTAGAAGAGCTCGTCGGGACCCCAAACCGCGTGGCGAAAGCTGGCCGCAAGGGCGACTCGCCGAGCACGCCCTCGAGGCCGACCTCGTGGCGCCGACGGCCTCGGTAGATGAGGAAGGGCGTGCAAGCGGTGCTGATGCCCGCGTCGCCGAGGCGCTCGAACACGGTCTCCGCCTCCGCCGAGAGGTGGGCCATGTTCATGTCGTAGACGATGTCGTAGAGCGTGCGGATGAGCCCGAGGGCGCGCGTCGCCTCGAACGACGACCCGTACTCGACGTAGCGCTGCTCGATGCGGCTGAACCAGTTGACCGCGCTGATGCCGTGCCCGTCCGGCCGCAGGCCCGTGACCATCTCCGAGCTTGCGACCGGCGTCACCGACGGAAAGGTGGACACGCAGTCGGCGACCAGTTCGCCGCGGTCCAGAAGCGCGCCGAAGTTCGGAGCGTCGCCGGCGGCCACGGTCGCCTTCAGCATGTCGACTCGCAGCGAGTCCACCATGACGAGGACCAGCTTCCGGCCGCCCGGACTTACGCCGCGCGGCGGGCGCCGCGCTCACCTCAGGACCCGAAGGCCCTCGTGCTTGCGCGCCTGGCGCTGGCGGCGGACCGCGAGGAGGGCGAGAACCGCCACTCGCGAACGGCAGGGAGACCGGGGCGACGACCAGGAAGAGGGCGCCGAGGACGGCGGCGGCGATCACCACGATGGCGGCGATCGATCCCGGCGACCCCTCGGCGCGGCTGGCGGCGCCGGCCACCAGGCTCTGCGCAAGTGCGAAGGCGGGCAGCGAGCACAGGGCGCCGAGTGGGATCCCGGGCCAGGCCGTGTGGTCAGAGCTCGACAGCGCGACGTAGAAGAGCGCCGCCGCCGAGCGCCGCGCCCACGATGGCGAGCGGGCGGCGGCTGGACTCGAGGCCGCTCCGGCCAGCGCCCCGGCGCTGAGGCCCGCCGCGAGCGCCCAGCCCGAGTCCCTCGCAGTACGGAGAAGAAGGCGGAGTGCATCCCGGCCGCAGGCTAGCGATGCGTTCAGCGGCCGGAAGTGCTCCGTGCGCCCGCAGCCGCGCGAGCTTGACGGCCAGCGGGCCGTCCGTCTTGCACCTTGAGGTTCGCGTGTGGCAGTCGAGCTTGGCGCGCGCCGGGGATGAACGGTGACCGTCTCGAGATTCGTCCGCGTCGATGTGCAGGACGTCGCGCTTCGGCGCGCTGCGGCGCCTTGCCCCACGTCCGCTGGTCCTGCGCGTAGCGGAGGGGCCCGATGTTGCCGCCCGTGAGAGTCCCGCCGTGTGGGTCGTGGCGTGGATCGGCGGGTCGCCGACGCCGAAGCCCTCGGAGCGGGCGTCGATCTTGCCCAGCGGCGCCGCCCCGCTCGAGTCGCGGAGCCTCAGGTCGCGAGAGCCAGTAGGCGTGGTCGGCGACGGTGCCGTCCTTGGCGAAGTCCATCGTCGGGTTGACCACGTAGGTGACGTGCGGCGGGTTGCGGTCGACCTTGCGCCGTGCCCGAGGAACTTCGCCGCCGGCGCGTACTGGTCGTTCGACCGCCAGGAGGAAGTGGTCGACCGGCGGCGCGAAGAGGTCGAACGCGTAGCGGTAGCCGAGGTCGTCGAAGGTCTGCGCCTGCGCGACGGGCCCCGGGACGGGAACGAGCTCGTCGTTCGTCCCGTCCCAGATCAGGAACGGGATGTTGCGCACCGACGCCAGCATCCGGTTGGTGTTCGACGCGGCGCCGCCCGGGCTCGGGGTCGGCGGGCGGCACCCAGATGCCCAGGCCGGGCGGGCCGACGGTGGGCTGGGCGCGGCGCGAAGAGGTCCGGGTACTGCGTCGTGAACTTGTAGGTCGCGTAGCCGCCCATCGAGTAGCCGGCGATGTCGGTCCAGTCCGGATCGAGCCTGTAGTGGCGGGCGACGTCGGCCCACATCTCGAAGGTGTCGGCGCCGGCCTCGCCGTAGTACCAGCCGTCGGGTCCGCGGCCCTCGGCGCGTGATCACGATCGAGCCCGGGCCCCGGTTGGCGAACTGCGACTGGTTTCGCGAGCCCTCGAACTGGTTGTAGTTGGCGCCGAGCGAGTGCAGGAGCAGCGTCAGCCCGTAGCCCCGTCGGGGGCGGCGGCTTCTTCGGCACGTAGATCGCGTAGGGCTGCAGGCGACCGCGCAGCTCGCCGAGGCAGTTGTTCGGGTTGCCGCAGGTCTGTCGAGTAGTCGGTGCCCTGCTCGGTCTCGAAGTGGCTCGCGAGGATGCGGTCCATCGGGCCGCGACGTGGGAACCCCCCAGCGCCTGCCGCGGCCGATCGTCGTGCGCGCGGCGCGCGAGCTTGCCGAAGTTGACGCTGACGTGGAACGCGCCTGAGGCTCGCCGTCGGCGAGCGCCTGCGCCTGCGCCTTGTCGCGCCACCACGACGGAGTCGGCGACCGCGGTCGCGCCGCCGTTCTGGCTGAGGTCGGGCACGGCTCGGAGTAGCGGAAGGCGACGTTGAAGAACGCCGAGGGGCTCGGCGAGGCCCGCCGGCCCCGCCCGGGTCGTCGAGTCCGTCGCGGAGTCGGCCGGGATCAGGTAGCGGCTGGCGGCGCTGTCCCAGAGCCCGAGCCCGCGGCAAGCCGGACGCTGCGGCGCCGCGGGTTCCAGGCGGAGTGCGGCACCAAGACCTGGATCTGCCGGCGCCGCTTCGAGATCGAGACCGTGGGAGCCGGCGTCGACCGCTTGCCGGTGGTGGCGTCGTCGAGCTCGCCGCGGTGGCCGTGCACGGTCAGGAACAGCTTTGCGGGCGCGGCTGGTGTTCGCGCCGAACGGCATCTGCTCGGGCTCCTTGGAGTTGCCGATCGCGATCGTCGTCGCGACCAGCGCCGGGTCCTTCATGGTGTTCAGGGTGAGCCGGAACGCGGTGGCCCGGCGCAGCGGCTTGACCCGCAGCTCCACCAGGTCGGCGGCGTTGCTCGCGTAGTCCGGGTCTGGTCGGGTAGGTGTAGGTGCCGTTGGGCGCCGAGAAGGTGTCGCCGCTCGATGCGCGGGTCGCCCGGGTCGGGCGCGGTGCCCCTGGCGCCGTGGTCGTCGTAGAGGAAGTCCTGGTAGAGGAACTCGCCGTCGCGGTAGGCGCTCGCTCCCGAGACCAGGATCGGCTTGGCATGCCAGACGCCGGCGTTCTCGAGCTGCGGCGAGCGCGCCGGCTTGCGGTAGAGGATCGCCGGCCCCGGCCGCGGCGCCGGCCCGTGGTAGAGCGAGTGCGCGCTGTGGGAGGCCGCGCGGGCGCCGGCCGGCAGCGCCGCCACCGCCACCAGGCACAGGGCCCCTACGCGCACGCGTCGCACGCTGAGCAGCCTAGCCAGCGACCGGTGCGATCGCGCCGGTCGCCGGCTCGCGGTCGTGCCGGCGGGTTTTCGCCAGACTAGGCGGATGCCCGAGGCACCTGAGCGCCCAAACCCCGATCCGCACGTGGAGCCCACCGCGGTTGCGCATCGCCGCGCGCACACGTCGGCGCGAGACCTCGAGCGCTACGCCGGTCTCTTCGCCGAGCGCACGCGCGTCATGCGCTCCTCGGCCATGCGCGACCTGATGGCGATCACCGCGCGCCCCGAGGTCATCTCGCTGGCCGGCGGGCTCCCGGACACCTCGACCTTCCCACCCGAGAGCTTCGCGGCGCAGATGACGCGCATCGCGCAGGAGTCTCGGCCGCCGCGCTTCAGTACGGGCCCACCGAGGGCTTCGACTCGACCAAGGAGTGCATCGCCCAGGTCATGGCGCTGCGAGGGCATGGCATCCGGACCCCGAGGACATCCTCGTCACGACCGGCGGCCAGCAGGCGATCGACCTGATCACGAAGATCCTGGTCGACCCGGGCGACCCGATCATCTGCGAGGGACCCACCTATCCCGGCGCCGTTCCGGTGTTCACGAGCTACCAGGCCGAGACCATCCAGGTCGGGATGGACCACGAGGGCATGCGCGTGGACGAGGTCGAGGCCATGATCGACCGGCCTCGCGGCCGAGGGCCGGCGCCCGAAGTTCATCTACTCGGTCCCGAGCTTCCAGAACCCCGCCGGGCGTGACGCTGTCCGCCGAGCGGCGGCGGCGCCTCGTCGCGCTGGCGCGCGAGCGGGAGGTGCTCGTGGTCGAGGACAACCCGTACGGGATGCTCCGCTACGAAGGGCAGCCGGAGGATCCGCTCTACAAGCTCGACGGCGGCGACTACGTCGTCTACCTCGGAACCTTCTCGAAGATCCTCTCGCCCGGCATCCGCGTCGGCTGGATCCTGGCGCCGCCGCCGGTGATGGAGAAGATCGTCCTCGGCAAGCAGGCCACCGACCTCTGCACCTCCACCCTCACGCAGTACTTCGTCGCCGAGTTCTTCGCCGAGGGCCGCTGGCGGGAGTACGTCGAGAGCCTGGTCGACATCTACCGGGCGCGCCGCGACGCGATGCTGGACTCGCTCGAGCGCCACTTCCCCGCCGAGGCGACCTGGACCAGGCCCGAGGGGGGCTCTTCGTCTGGGCCACGCTGCCCGACTACATCGACACCTCCGACCTCCTGGCGCGAGCGCTGCGCGAGAACGTCGCCTTCGTCCCCGGGGCGGCCGCGTTCCTGGACGGCCGGGGCGGCAGCTCGATGCGGCTCAACTTCTCGGGCTCGAACGAGGACGAGATCCGCGAGGGCATCCGCAGGATCGGCCGCGTCGTCGCCGAGCAGGTCTCGCCTCTACGGGACGTTCACGCACCAAACACTGCCGGCGCCCTCCTCCCAGCGAGCGCCAGCGAGCGGTGATCCCGGCGGAGCCGGGATTCGTCCGGGGGCCGCCGGGTCTGACAAGGCACCCGATTCCGACAGCACGGTCGTTCCGTTTCGCCGGAGCGGCGAGTGAAGGTCGCGGTGCTGAAAGGAGGCCGGTCGCTCGAGCGCCAGGTCTCGCTCCGCTCCGGGGCCCGGGTGGAGGACGCCCTGCACCGGCTCGGCCACGACGTGCGTCCCGATCGACGCCGGCGCCGATCTCGTCCGGCGGCTCAAGGAGGAGCGTCCCGACGTGGCTTTCGTCGCCCTGCACGGCGCCGACGGCGAAGACGGAACGATCCAGGAGCTCCTCGAGATCCTCGGCGATCCCCTACACGGGCCCGGGCGTGGCGGCCTGCCGGCGCTCGATGGACAAGCCGACCGCCAAGCAGGACCTGCGCGAAGCCGGGAGTGCCCACTCCCGATTGGGTCTCCTTCAGCGCCACGCGCGTTCACCGAGCTCGGCGCCGCCGAGGCACTGGAGGAGATCGAGGCGGCGCTCGGCTTCCCGCTCGTGGTCAAGCCCGGGCGCGGCGGCTCGGCGCTGGGAGTCCGTTTCGCCGCGACCGGCGGACGACGTCCCGGCAGCCCTGCTCGCGGCGCTTCAGCTACGACGACCACGTGCTGCTTCGAGCGCCACGTCGACGGGCGCGAGCTCTCGGTCGCGATGCTCGACGGCGAGCCCGCTGCCAACGGTCGAGATCACACCCGCACGACGAGGATCGCTACAGCTACGAGGCCCGTTACGAGATCGGCCGGACCGACTTCCGCTGCCCGGCCGCAGCTCGACCGAGGCGGAGGCCGCCGCGGTCGTTCGACGCGGCGGCGGCGCACCTGGGAGGCTCTGCGCTGCGAGGGCTTCGTGCGGGTCGACCTGATCCTCGGACGCCGACCGGACCCCAGGTCCTCGAGGTCAACTCGATCCCAGGCCTCACCGACACGTCGCTCTTCCCGATGGCCGCCGAGGCTGCCGGCATGGAGTTCGAGGACCTGGTGGAGCGAATCGTCGAGATCGCGGCCCGCCGCGGCGCCCCGGCGGCCTGAGCGCAGTCAGGCCTCGCTGGGGCCTCAACCGCGGCGCGCTCGCGAGGGACGGCGATCCGCGTCGCGTCGAGGCGTCCCCGGAGGACGGTGCTCTCGGTGAGCGTCCAGCGCTCCGACTCCTCCGCGGAGGCTTGGTCGAGGGCGCTCCCCGACGCAAGGACCGTCTGCTCCCGGTCCTTGGCCAGGTCGCAAAGCCGCGCGGCCTCGTTCACCGGGTCGCCGATCACCGTGTACTCGAAGCGCTCCTCGGACCCGACGTTGCCGGCGACCGCCGCCCCCGCAGAAACGCCGATCCCAAACCCGACCTCGGGCACGTCCCGCTCGAGCCTCGCGGTCAGCTCCCTTGCCGCCCTGAGCGCGTCGCCGGCGGGGTCCTCGCCGGCCATCGGTGCGCCGAAGACGCACAGCGCGGCATCGCCCTCGAACTTGTTGACGATCCCGCCGGCGCGATCCACCACATCGACGACCACGCGAAAGAACTTGTTCAGCAGCCTGACCACTTCGGACGGCGGCATCGCCAGCGCCATCGACGTGGAGCCCACGAGATCGACGAAGAGGGCGCCGACCTCGCCGCTCCTCGCCGCCCAGCCGTCACCCCGCTGCCGAGCGCCGCGTGGGCGACGTCGCGGCCGACCTGGCGACCGAAGAGGTCGCGGATGTGCTCGCGCTCGCGCAGGCCCGCCGACCATCGGTTGAAGCCGGCCTGGAGCATTCCGATCTCGCTGGCATCGTCGATCTCGACCTCGACCTCGAGGTTGCCGTCGCGGTACGGCATCGAGGGCGGCCCGCACGGAGCTGATCGGGTCGGCGATCGCGCGCGCGGTGATCAGCGTGATCGCCATCCCGGTGCCGATCGCCACCGCCCCGAGGAAGACCCCGGCGGCGCCGACGTAGGCAGGGGTCGACTCCAGACTTCGTGAGGCCGACGATCCCGACGACGAGGACACCGATGATCGGCACGCCGGTACCGAGGCTCCAGGCGAAGAGCATGCCGGTTGCGGACGCCAAGCGCCGCGACGCGCTCCGGCGGGCGGGCAACGAGGGCGAGCGCGGTGATCGGCCGCAGCGTCCGCTCCGAGAGCAGGTAGACAAGCGCCGAAGTCGTCTCCCCTCCGAGCCAGATCGCGGCGACGACGATGGCGGCGAAGCCGGGGCCGTGGTGGAGGTTGTAGGCGCCGCCGAGGAGCGCGCTGACAATCCAGCCGCTCAGGATCACGGTCGCGTCCGAACGCCGGCAGGCGAAGCGTCCGGTGGTGCTCGTCCTTCGTCGGCGGTCGGCCCTCGGTGATCCAGCGCAGGTGGCGGCTCGCTCGCGGCGGACGATCTTGGTCATCGCAAACCCCAGGACTCCCACGACGACCACGACGAACGGCAGGTTCTCGCGCCCGGTCGTGTTGCTCAGGTTCTCGTCGAAGAACACCGGGGTGATGAAACCCGATCGCGAAGAAGACGACGACCGATCCGCAGGCGTTGGCGATCCACCCCATCCTGTGTGAGGCGGCGCGAGATCGAGTCGACGCAGGCGTCGCCGTTCGTCTGCGGTCATGCGGCGACCGGCGCCGCGCGTTCGCGGACCGCCGCGTCGAGTGCTCGACCCGCGCGCCCTGGCCCGGGCGGATCGTGATGTTGCGCCGTCGCGGCGGCTCGTGCGCGGGCCGACCGCCGAGGTCGAGCTCACCCGCAGCGAGCGCCGGCGAGCACGATCTTCATCTCGAGCATGCGCGAAGCTCGCGCCGAGGCAGCGCCGGCGCCCGCCGCCGAACGGGATCCACGTGTAGGTGCCCGGAGGCGAGTCTCGAGGAAGCGCTCGGGGCGGAAGGCGTAGGGGTCCGGGTAGATGTCGGGGTCGTGGTGCAGCAGGTAGGAGCTGGCGACCAGGCTGACGCCCGCGGCTCGTAGCTGCCAGCCGCCGACCTCGATCGGCTTCTTGACCGCCCGCGGGGCGGTGTTCGGCAGGACCGGGCGGCGGCGAAGCGTCTCCTGGATCGTCGCCGTCAGGTAGTCGTCGCCGTCGTCCGCCGCGATCTCCTCCTCGCAGGCGCGCGCAGACGCCGGCTCGCGGGCGAGGCGCTCGAATGCCCAGGCAAGGGTCGTGGCCGTCGTCTCGTGGCCGGCGACGAGCAGCGTCATCAGCTCGTCGCGAAGCTCCTCGGCGGACATCGGGCTGCCGTCCTCGTGCCTGGCGGCGAGCAGCATCGAGAGGACGTCGTCGCGATCCTCGCCCGCCTCCCGGCGCTCGTCGATGAGCTCGAACACCTGGCGGTCGACCTCGGCGCGGATGTCCAGGAAGCCCTTGAGCGGCCCGGCGCGGTTCAGCACCCGGAAGACCCAGTCCTGCCCCTCCTCGGTGCGGGTGTCCTCGCCGACCGGGCCGGGGATCAGCGTCAGCGGGCTGTCGCCGTAGGCCAGAAGCTGGGCCAGGGCGCGCGCGAGTGGAGTCCAGGCGCGGGCCGTCGTCGAAGCCGAAGACCGCGCGCAGGATGATCTCGAGGGTCAGCGCCTGAAACAGCGGATGAAGCTCGACCTCGCCGCGGCCAGGCGGCGATCTCGCGCTCGGTGACCTCCTGGACCAGGTCCTCGCAGGCGCTCCATCTTCTCGCCGTGGAACGCGGGCAGCATCAGCTTGCGCTGGCGTCATGTGGGCGTCGCCGTCGAGCAGGATCACCGAGCGCTTGCCGACGACCGGCTCGAGCACGCGGGCCCCCTCCCCCGGCCAGAGGACGTCGGGCGGAGCCGTGTAGATCTCCTTGATGTGCTCCGGGTCGGCGTGCATCACGAAGGGCTCGGTGAACGGGAAGCGGATGGTGAAGCGGTTGCCGTACTTCGCGCGGCAGCGCTCGAGGAACGCGAGCGGGCGCGTCCACAGACCGAGGCCCTGCATCGAGCACCGGATACGGCGGGCCCGGTGGAAGTTCCTGACGCGCCATCCCGTGTCCCCGAAGCTTCCCGGCAGCGGCGGCGCGTCATATGTGACATTGCGTCACATAGGCGCGCGGCTACTCGTCGGCGGCGAAGTCCTCGGGGGTCACCTGGTCGAGGAAGTCCTTGAACTTCTCGACGACCTCCTCGGTGTCCTCGACCTCGTGCTCGAACTCGATCGAAGACTCCTCGATCACGTCCTCGGCGGCGAAGATCGGCGCCGAGGTGCGCACCGCGAGGGCGATCGCGTCCGAGGGGCGGGAGTCGATCTCGATCGTCGAGCCGTTGACCGAGATGCGTGATCGAGGCGTAGAAGGTGTTGTCGCGAAGCTCGGTGACCGAGACCCGCTCGCACTTGGCGTCGAGCTGCTCGAGCAGCTCGGAGAGCAGGTCGTGCGTCATCGGCCGCGGAGTCGATGCGCCCTGGAGCTTCATGAGGATCGCCGCAGCCTCCGGGATGCCCGATCCAGATCGGCAGGAAGCGGTTGCCGTCGACGGTCTTCAGCAGAACGATCGGCTGCTTGCCGACCATGTCGAAACTGACGCCGTAGATCTGCATCTGCTGCACGAAGAATCTCCTGCCCGAAGGCCCGATTGATGATACCTGCGGCCCCCCGCGCTCCCGGGGTGCCAGAATCCGGCCGTGTCCGACTCGAGGCGATCGACAGGGTCGCGACCGCGCGGGCGGCGTCGGCTGCGATTGGGCCGGCACTAGAATCCGCGCCCGAGGGCGATTAGCTCAGTCGGTCAGAGCGCCTCTCTGATAAGGAGGAGGTCCCTGGTTCGAGTCCAGGATCGCCCACTTCGCATGCCCCGGCGACCCGACATGCCCCCGCTCCGCCGCGCGGACCTGAGCGCCGACCCGTTCGAGCAGTTCGCGGAGTGGTCCCGCCGGGCCGAGGAGGAGATTCCCCTGGCGGATGCGATGACCCTCGCGACGGTGGACGCCCGCGGCCTGCCCGACGCGCGGATGGTGCTTCTCAAGGGCGCCGGCCCGGACGGCTTTCGCTTCTTCACCAACTACGAGTCGGCGAAGGGCGCGGCAGCTCGAGACCTCCGGGGCCGCGGCGATCGTCGTCTACTGGCGCGAGCTCGACCGCCAGGTTCGCGCCCGCGGAGCGGTCGAGCGCCTGGCCCGCCGCGACTCCGACGACTACTTCGCGACCCGGCCGCGGGAGTCCCAGCTCGGCGCCTGGGCGTCGCCTCAGTCGCAGGTCGATCGCGCTCGCGCGACGAGCTCGACCGGCGCCTCGAGGAGGCCGCGGCGCGTTTCGGCACGGTCCCGTCGCGCGGCCCGCCGCACTGGGGCGGGTTCGGCTCGTGCCGGTCGAGCGTCGAGTTCTGGCAGGGCCAGGTCGGGCGGCTCCACGACCGCTTCGCCTACACGCCGCGAGGGCGGGGCTGGCGGATCGAGCGGCTGGGGCCCTAGGCCGCTAGCCGGCGGCGCGCTTGGTGAACGCCTCGAGCTCGGCAGACGTCGTCGAAGTGCAGCTCGGCGCGGACGCCGCTGCGGAGCTTGCGGATCTTGCACGCCGTGGCCGAGGGCATTCTCGAGCGCCTCCTCCGCCTCCGCGAGCGAGGCCTCCTCATCGGGGTGAAGCTCGACCTTCGCCTTCGGCTTTCGCGGCGCGCCGTCCTTTGCCCGCCGCTCCGTCTCGCGCACGGACCAGCCCGGCGCTCGCTGCGGCACGCGCGAGGGCGCGCCGGGCTCCTCTCCCGAAGCCAGCAGGATCGCCCGGCCATGGCCCTCGCTGAGATCGCACCGGCCTGCAGCAGCTCGAGCACCTCCTCCGGCAGGTCGAGGATCCGGATCAGATTGGAGATCGCCGGGCGGCTGCGTCCGAGCCGGCGGGCGAGCTCCTCCTTGGAAACCCCGAGCTCGCCGATCAGGGTCGCGCAGGCGCGGGCCTCCTCCACCGGGTTCAGGTCCTCGCGGACCACGTTCTCGATCAGCGCGGTCTGCAGCCGCCGGACCTCGTCCTCCTCGCGGACCATCGCCGGGATCGTCTCGAGCTTCGCCTCCCGCGCCGCCCGCCAGCGCCGCTCGCCGGCGATCAGCTCGAACCGGCCGTCCGGAAGCGGGCGCACCGATGATCGGCTGGATCACGCCGGCCTCGGCGATCGAGGCGGCCAGGCTCTTGATCTATGCCGGGTCGAAGCGCCGGCGCGGCTGCTTCGGGTTTGCCTGGATCATTCGCCACAGGGATCTCGCGGAGGCCGGGCTCGCCCGACGTCGCCCGCCTGCGGGCAGGATCGCCGCCAGTCCCCTGCCCATCCCTCTATTCATTAGTCTCGACCTCCACTTGAGGGTTGGGTTTGTCGCCGCGCAAGATGCTGATCCGCGACGGCGCTCTCTCGCTCGGCCAGCTCGCGGGCGAGCTCGTGGTACGCGCCCGAAGCCGCTCGAGCTCGGAGCATGCTCGGTCACCGGGACGCCGAAGCTCGGGGCCTCCGCGACCCTGACGCTCCTGGGGATGACGGTGTCGAACACGAGCTCTGAGAGGTGCTGGCGGAGCTCCCGCTCGACGTCCTGTGCGAGTCGGGTCCGCTCGTCGTGCATGGTGATCACCACGCCGGTCGTAATCAGCGACGGGTTGAGATCGCGCCGAACGAGGTCGAGCGTGCCGAGGAACTCGACGAGGCCCTCGAGCGCGAGGTACTCGGCCTGCACCGGGATCAGGACGCGGTCGGCGGCGGTGAGGGCGTTGATCGTCACCGGTCCCAGCGCCGGCGGGCAGTCGAGCAGGGTCAGGCCGAAGCGCTCGCGGACCGGCCCGAGGCGGTCGCGGAGCCGCGTCTCGAAGTGCTCGATCCGCGGCAGCTCGACGGACGCCCCGGCAAGATCCCGGCTGGCCGGGACGATCCACAGGTTGTCGGGGCCCGCCGGACGGGCGGCGGCGGCAACCGACGTCTCGCCGACCAGGCAGTCGTAGGAGGACGGGCGCAGCTCACGCGTCGAGACCGAGCCCGATGGTGGCGTTGCACTGCTGGTCGAGATCGACCAGCAGCACCTGGCGGCCCTCCGCCGAGGCGGCCGCGGCGACGTTGATGGCGGTCGTGGTCTTCCCCACTCCGCCCTTCTGGTTCGCGATCGCGTAGACGGCGCCCATCCGGGCGCGACCTTAGCCCACGCCTCGGCGTGCCCCGAGCGGCCGCTTCGCGGCGAGCCCGGCGCGGCGCGGCAGCTCGGGCGGCGTGGGCGCGGACTTCCGGAGGACGTGCAGGTGGCGGTCGCGGCTGCCCGGGTACGGCGAGACCGGCATCACCTCCGCCAGCTCCATCCCCAGAGCGGGCAGCGCTCGCGCCAGCCCATCCTCCTCCGCGGCGTCGCGGGCGCCCTTCCAGAGCACCAGCGCTCCGCCCGCTCGAAGCAGGGGGCTGGCGAGCTCGGCGTCGGTGGCGAGGCTCGCGACCGCGCGGATCGCCACCGCGTCGTACGCCTCCCTCCCCCCTTCCGGCGGCTGCGCCCTCGCCCATTCCTCCGAGCGGGCGTGGATCACCCGGACGTTGGCGATCGCCGCCCGCTCCGCGGCGGCGCCGATGAACGCGCACTTCTTCGCATTCGCCTCGATCAGGTCGACCCTCGCGCGCCGGGAGCGCGCTCGCGAGCACGAGTCCGGGAAGCCCGGCCCCCGAGCCGACGTCGGCGATCAGCGACGCCGACGCGAGCTCATCGACCTCGAGCCCGCTGAGGGAGTCCGCGATGTGGACGCGGCGGATGTCCTCGAGGTCCTTGACGCTCGTCGGCGCGCGCGGGTCGTCGTGGAGAATGGAGACGAGCCGGTCGAGGATTTCCGTTGCTTTCGGGGCTAAGGCCCCTCACTCTCGCCGGTGACGAGCGGGGCGACCACCACGCAGCGCTCGGGCTCCGTGCCCTCGCTGAAGGTCTCGATCCCGGCGCGGTCCTTGAGGTGCTGGTGGACGATCCGCCGCTCGGTCGAGCTCATCGCCTCGAGCTCGATCTCCTTGCCGCTCTCGAGCGCGCGCTCGGCCGCGCGCTCGGCCTGGCGCTGGACGACCTCGCTGCGCTCCGCCCGGTACCCGGCCGCGTCAACCGATACGCGCTTGCGATCGTGCCGCTCGCGGAAGGCCGCGCGGTAGCAGATGAGCTGGATCGCGTCGATCGTCTGCCCGCGCCGGCCGATCACGAGTCCCAGATCGTCGCCGTCGAAGCGGGCGCTGATCTCGTCCTCGGACTCGTCGACGATCACGTCGGCGTCGAGGTCCATGTAGTCGGCGATCTCGTTGAGGATCGCCTCCACCCGGCCCGCCGGCTCGTCGGACAGGACCGGGCCCTCTCCTGCGGAGCTCTCCATCGCGCGCGAGTCTACGATGTGCAACGCAGGAACCATCTCGCGGGTGGCGAAGGGGAAGCCGGTGGAGTGCGCCCGCGGGTGGCGGCGGGCGGAGTCATGGGGGCCCCGGGCCGCTCGCGCCGGCCCGCCTACTTGCGTTTCTTGCGCTTGCGCGGCGGTGGGGGCGGCTTCTTGGTGGCCTTGAGCTCCTCTTCGCTCGGCGGCGTCGGCGCCGGGATCAGCCGCTGGACCACCATCTGCTGGCCGAGGCTCCAGACGTTGGTGGCGATCCAGTAGACGCCGAGGCCGGCCGCCTGCTGCGCGATGAACGGCGCGAAGAGCACCGGGAAGATGAGGAAGATGTAGCGCTGGGCGCCGCTGGCCGCGGCCGGGTTGGTCGCCGTCGTGTACAGCAGGCTCAGCGCGGTCGTGACGAAGAAGAGGATGATCAGGACGACCGCCTCGGCGCCGGACGGCTTCTCGACGATCGAGTTGACGAAGAGGAAGCTGGCCGAGGCCCCGCTGGAGGTGACGTCGTCGACGAACCCACTCGAGCGCAGGAGCTGGTAGATGCCGATGAAGAACGGGATCTGGACGATGAACGGAAGGCACGAGGAGAACGGGTTGACGTTGTTCTCCTTGTAGACCTCCATCAGCTCGCGCTGCTTGCGCTCCGGGTCGTTCTTGTAGCGCTCGTTGATCTCCTTGAGCTTTGGAGCAAGGATCTGCAGCCGGCGCATCGAGCGGATCCCGGTGAGCGAGAGCGGCAGCACGGCGAGGCGGATCGTGAACGTGAGCGCGATGATCGAAAGGCCCCAGGGGAGACCGACCGTGCCCTGGAAGAACTTGATGATCGTCTCGGAGAGGTTCTCGAAGGGCGAGAAGATGCTCGCAAGCGGCAGCAGCAAGCTCATGCGTGGGCTTCGTGGGAGTGGTCACACGGGCGGTCGCCCGCTGGAACGGCGTCTCGGAACAGCCTGCGGTCGGCGAGATCGTCGATCCCGCCGGGGCTGAGCGGGTTGCAGCGCAACAGGCGCCACGCCGCGACGATCGGGCCGCGCAGGGGACCCAGCTCGCGGATCGCCTGCTCCGCGTAGGCCGAGCAGGTGGGCTCATAGCGGCAACGGCGCGGCAACGCAGGCGAGATGACGCGCCGATAGACCCCGATCAGAAGGAGCAGCGGGGCGGCGAGGACGCGGCGAATGAGATCGAGCGAGCGTTTCACGTCAAACGCTCCTACGCGCGAGGCCGGCCGCTTCGATCAATTCGGCGAGCACCTTCTCCACGCCGCCGGTTCCCTCACGCTCAACCAGATCTCGAGCGTCGGCCCGGGCGACGAGGACGAAGTCGTGGCTCGCGGGCAGGCGGCCGGAGTGCGCCCAGAACGCCTCGCGAAGGGCGCGCTTCACCGCGTTTCGCTCCGCAGCACCACCAACCTTGCGGCCAACGGACACGCCGAGCCTGACCTCCTCGTCGGCGCCGTCGGCCCGCGGGAACGCGTGCAGCACGAGGTATCGGTTCCCGGTGGAGCGCCCCTCGCGGTAGACGCGATCGAAGTCGCCGCTGCGCGAGAGGCGCGCGCGCCTGCGGCGCTCCGCGGGCATCAGGGAGTCAGGCGCTTACGGCCCTTGCGGCGGCGGCGGCGGATCACCTCGCGGCCGCCGCGCGTCCGCATCCGGGCCCTGAAGCCGTGAGTCCGGGCACGCTTTCGCTTCTTGGGTTGGTAGGTCCGCTTCAAGAGTGGTCTCCCTCGGACGACCGGAGTCGGGACCCGGCCCGGGGCGGGGCCAGTATACGGATCGGGCTGGCGGGCAGCCGAGGCGGTTTTTTGCGCGAATTGCGGGGGGTGTGCGGGCGCCCTCGAAGAGCCCTTCCGACCCGCGTCTATAGTCGCCGATCCGTGCCCGAGGCGACTTCCCGAGACGACTTGGGCTCGTCTTGGGAGGCGGTGCGAGCCGCGCTTCGCCGGGACTTGCCCGCTCAGACCTTCGAGCTTTGGCTCGAGCCCTTGCGAGCGGAGTCGCTTCGCGGCGACGAGCTGATCGTCTCCGCGCCGCGGTCCACGCTCGCCTGGGTCGAACGCCGCTATGGCGATCGCGTCGCGGTCGTCGCGCGGCAGCTCGTCGCCGGAGTCGTGCGGGTCGGATTCGTCGAGCGCGGTGGACGCGGGCGCGACGAACCGGGCCCTCATACCTCGCTCCCCGCCAACCCCAATCACACCTTCGACCGCTTCGTGATCGGTCCCGGCAACCGGCTCGCGCACGCCGCCGCGCTGGCGGTCGCCGAGCTGCCCGGCGACGCCTACAACCCACTCTTCCTCCACGGCCCCCCGGGGTTGGGCAAGAGCCACCTGCTGGGCGCCATCGTCAACTACTTCGCGGCTCGCCGTGCCGATCTGAACGTCCACTTCACCACCGCGGAGCGGTTCACGACCGAGTTCGTCACCGCGCTTCGCCGCGACGGGCCCGAGCGCTTCAAGGAGCGCTACCGAAACGTCGACGCCCTGCTCATCGACGACGTCCAGGTGATCGAAGGCAAGCCCGCGACCGAGGAGGAGTTCGTCCACACCTTCAACGCGCTCCACGCGGCGGGCAAGCAGATCGTGCTCTCCAGCGATCGCCCGCCCCACGCTCACGCCCAGCTCGCCGAGCGGCTGCGAGACCGCTTCGCCTGGGGGCTCACGGTTGAGATCGGCGACCCCGACCTGCGCACCCGGCTGGCACTGCTCTGGCGCATGGTCTCCGAGCGGCCGATCGACGTCGGCGAGCCTCGCGCGCTCGCGACCCTCGCGACGAGCATGCCGACCAACGTGCGGCGTCTGGAGGGAGCCATGACGCGGGTGGCGGCGCTCGGCTCGCTGCTCTCCGAGCCGCTGACCGACTCGCTGGTCGGACGCGCCCTGCAGCGCTCGGCGCCGGCCACCGCCGCGGCCGTGGCGAAGCCGACGATCGAAGCGATCCAGGAGGCGGTCGCCGCGAGCTTCGGGCTCACTCGAGAGGATCTGCTCTCGAGTGCGCGCACGGCGCGGATCTCGCGCGCGCGCCAGGTGGCGATGTACCTCAGCCGCGAGCTCGCCAGCGCCTCGATGCCGCTGATCGGGCGGGCCTTCAACCGCGACCACACCACCGTCCTCCATGCGATCCGCGTCGTACAGGCGCGAAACGAGCCGGGCTCGGACGTCGCCAAAGCCATCCACAGCGCCCGTGAACAACTCGGCGTCGGGAGCGCAGCCCAGGGCGCGATCCCCACCCCGGGCCTTGTTCCACAGAAGCCCCCCACAGGCAAATCACCTGTTGCCAAGCCCGGGACGCCCCCCCATCCCCACCGATCCCAAACGTAAATACATCTGAGCCAACCACCAATATTCAGGTTTCTCCCCGATGAAGATCTCGCTAACACGCGAGGAGCTCGTCTCCTCCCTTCAGCTCGTCGGCCGCGCAGTCTCGACGCGCACGACCCTCCCCTCCCTCGCCGGTATCCATCTCCACGCGGATACGGGCAAGCTGACGGTCCGCGCCACCGACATGGAGATGTCGCTGACGCGCGAGGTGTCCGACGTGAGCGTCGAGGAGCCAGGTTCCACGCTGCTGCCGGCGCGTCTCTTCGGCGACGTCGCTCGCAGCCTCCCCGACGGCCCGGTGACGGTTGCCTACCGCGCCTCCGAGCGAGACGTAGAGGTCACGGCGGGCGGGGCTCGGTTCCACCTCAAGACGCTCGCCGCGGAGGACTTCCCGAGCCTGCCGGCGGTCGAGGGGGAGAGCGCGACGCTCCCGGGAGCGGTCCTCGCGGAGATGATCGACCTCGTCGCCCGAGCTGCCTCGCGCGATGAGGTTCGCCCCATCCTCACCGGCGTGCTCTTCCTCGCTCAGGGCAGCACCCTGACGATGGTCGCGACGGATTCCTACCGGCTGAGCGTCAAGCACTCGGAGCTCGAGGCGCCGGTCGCGCTCGAGATCGAGGCCAACGTGCCCGCCAAGGCGCTGCGCGAGCTCGCCCGGATCGTCGCCCAGGACCAGGCCGAGCAGGTCGAGATCGCCCTGAGCCGCAACCAGGCGGTGTTCAGGGCCGGCCCGGTGACGCTCGCCTCGCGCCTGATCGAGGGCCAGTTCCCGAGTTGGCGCCAGCTCATTCCCGACTCCTTCGAGCACGAGGTCAAGCTCCAGCGCGCCGAGCTTCTCGAGATCACCCGGCGGATCAGCCAGCTCGCTCAGCGCAACGCGCCGCTGCGGCTGGCATTCGCCCAGGGCGAGCTGACCGTTGCCGCCGAGACGCCCGAGATCGGCGACGCGACGGAGTCGGTGCCGGCCCCGTACGAGGGCGAGCCGCTGGAGATCGCGTTCAACCCGCAGTACCTGGTGGAGGGAATCGAGAGCATCGACGCCGAGGAGGTCGTGGTGCGCCTCAGCTCGCCGCTTCGTCCAGGCCTCCTGCAACCCGCAGGCCGCGAGGACTTCAGCTACCTCGTGATGCCGATCCGCCTCAACGTCTAGCGAGCTTCCGTGGCGGTCTCCGCGCGCGCCGTCCAGTGGCTCGAGCCGACCGCGTTTCGCAACCTTGCGAGCGCCCGCGCGGCGCTGGGCCCGGGGATCACCTTGGTCCACGGCCCCAACGGCGCCGGCAAGTCGAGCCTGCTCGAGGCTCTCTTCCTCGTGCTCACCGGCCGCTCGCCGCGAACCAGGCGCGAGCGGGAGGCGATCGCCTTCGAGTCCGACTTCTCCCGCGTCGAGGCCGAGGTGAACTGCGACGGCGATCCCCGGACGTTCCTCTGGTCGGCGACGCGCTCGGGCGAGCGCAGGCACATCCTCGACGGCGTGCCCGTTGGCCCGGGGTCCGCCGAGGCTCGGCCGCCGATCGCGGTCTTCCTGCCCGACCGGCTCGGGCTGATCAAGGGCCCCCCGGGTGCCCGCCGCGCCCACGTGGACCGCCTTGCGGCGGCGCTGTGGCCGGCCCGCGCCGACGCCCGCACGCGCTACCGCGCCGCCCTGGTGCAGCGCAACGCGCTCCTCGCCCGCGCCCGCGGCGCGCCCGCCGAGTCGCTCGGAGCCTGGGATCGCGAGCTGGCGATCCGTGCCGCCGAGCTGATCGCAGCCCGAACGGCGGCGGTCGCCGAGCTCGCCGAGCCGTTCGCGGCGGCGGCGGCGGAGCTCGGCCTTCCCGAGCCGCTCGCGCTCGCGTACCGGCCCCGTTGCGCCGGCGCCGAGCCCGCCGTGATCGAGGCGGAGCTCGCCGAGCGCCGCCCCGCCGACCTGGCCCGCGGGTTCAGCTCCCACGGCCCGCACCTGGACGAGATCGAGGTGACGGTCGCGGGGCGGGCTGTGCGGCGCTACGGCTCGCAGGGCGAGCAGCGCACCGCCCTGCTCGCGCTTCTCTTCGCCGAACGCACCGCCCTGCTCGCGGCGCGCGCCACTCCGCCGCTGATGCTGCTGGACGACGTCATGAGCGAGCTCGACCCCGAGCGCCGAGCGCTCCTCGCCGCCCGCCTCGCCGACGGCGGGGGGCAGTCCCTGATCACGGCGACCGAGCCGGCACAGCTCCCCGCCGGGGTCGATCGGCACGAGATCGCGCTGCGCGGCGGAGCGCAGATCGGGATCGCCTCGGAGGCCGCGTGAGCGCCGACGATCGCGGCCCCGCGAAGGCTGCGGCGCCGCGCTCGGGTCCATCCGCGCCAGGACGGCGCCGCAGACGCTCCTGGCCGCGGTCCAGATGGCCTGGCCGCAGGTGGCCGGCGAGGCGATCGCGGCCGAGGCGAGCCCGGTCGCAGAACGCGGCGGCGTCGTCACGGTGAGCTGCCGCTCCGCCGTCTGGGCGCAGGAGCTCGACCTGCTCGCCCCCGACCTCCTCCAGCGCCTGAACGCGGCGGTGCCCGAGCCTGTCGCAGGCGCTGCGGTTCACGGCCGATGCCGCTCGTCACGATCGTCACTAGCGGCGCCGATCCACGGCCGTGGCGAATCCGCCGCAAAGGCGGGCGGTCTTGCGACCAGTTTATACGTGATTTGCAGGTATTTCGTTTCATAGGCGCGCCGGTTCCGGCGGCGCCACCTGATATCCTTATGTGAAGTTGGACGGATGCCCCGACCCGTCTGTGCGCAGCAGCTTGCGGACAACCGGCGGTCGGGGTTTCTCGTGAATCGATCCGGAAGGACACCCCACTAGCTTGGCCACCAAGCCCGCGGCCGCCGCCTCGAAGAAGGCGCCGGCCTCAAAGAAGAAGGCCGCTGCCGACGGCGATACACATCCGGCGAGATCACCGTCCTCAAGGGCCTCGACCCGGTCCGCAAGCGCCCCGGCATGTACATCGGCTCGACCGGGCCCCGCGGCCTGCATCACCTGGTCTACGAGGTCGTCGACAACTCGGTCGACGAGGCGCTCGCCGGCCATTGCGACCGGATCGAGGTGACGATCCACCCGGACAACCGGATCACGGTCGTCGACGACGGCCGCGGCATCCCGGTCGACGAGCATCCCGAGGAGAAGCGCCCGGCCGCCGAGCTGGTGCTGACCACGCTGCACGCCGGCGGCAAGTTCGGCGACGGCGGTGGTTACAAGGTCTCCGGCGGCCTCCACGGCGTCGGGGTCTCGGTGGTCAACGCCCTCTCCGAGCGGCTCGACCTCGAGATCCATCGCGACGGCCACGTCTGGACCCAGACCTACGAGCGCGGCGAGCCGAAGGGCGACTTGAAGCGCGGCAAGGCCAGCAAGAAGACGCGGCACCACCATCACCTTCCTCGCCGACGCCGAGGTCTTCGAGGAGGTCTCCTACGACTACGCCACGCTTTCCGAGCGGCTGCGCGAGACGGCCTTCCTCACCCGCAACCTGCGCATCGACCTGGTCGACGAGCGCGGCGAGGGCCAGCGCGAGACGTTCCAGTACAAGGGCGGGATCGTCGACTTCGTCGCGCACCTCAACGAGAACAAGGACCCGCTGCACCGCAAGGCCGTCTACTTCGAGAGCGAGACCGAGGACGGCGCGGTCGAGGTCGCGATGCAGTGGAACTCCTCCTACCAGGAGTCCGTCTTCAGCTTCGCCAACAACATCAACACCCACGAGGGCGGCTCGCACCTCTCCGGCTTCCGCGCCGCGCTCACCCGGACGCTCAACGCCTACGCCCGCGGCAAGGGCCTCCTGAAGGAGAAGGACGAGAACCTCACGGGCGACGACGTCCGCGAGGGCCTCACCGCGGTGATCTCCGTGAAGCTCCGCGAGCCGCAGTTCGAGGGCCAGACGAAGACCAAGCTCGGCAACCCGCCGGTCGAGGGCCTCGTCAAGGAGGCGGTCAACCGCAAGCTCGGCGAGTACCTCGAGGAGCACCCACCGGACGCGCGCCGGATCATCATGAAGTCGGTTGACGCCGCCCGTGCGCGTCAGGCGGCGCGCAAGGCGCGCGACCTGACCCGGCGCAAGTCCGCGCTGGAGAACTCGACGCTGCCGGGCAAGCTCGCGGACTGCACCGTCCGCGACCCCTCGCTCGCGGAGCTCTTCATCGTCGAGGGCGACTCGGCGGGCGGCTCGGCGAAGCAGGGCCGCGATCGCAACACGCAGGCAGTGCTGCCGCTCCGCGGCAAGATCTTGAACGTCGAGAAGGCCCGAATCGACAAGGTGCTCTCCAACCAGGAGATCCAGAACCTGATCACCGCCGTCGGCACCGGCATCCGCGAGGAGTTCAACATCGAGGACGCCCGGTACCACAAGGTGATCCTCATGACCGACGCCGACGTGGACGGCGCGCATATCCGCACGCTTGCGCTGACGTTCATCTATCGCGAGATGCCCGAGCTGATCGACGCCGGCTACGTGTACATCGCCAAGCCGCCGCTCTACAAGGTGAAGAGCGGGCGCCAGGAGGTCTACATCGAGAAGGAGTCCGAGCTCGAGGAGCTGCTTTTGCGCGAGAAGCTCGACAGACGTTGCGATCACGGACGTGGCGGGCAAGCAGCACACGCTCACCGCCGCCCGCTGGCAGCGCTTCAACCGGCGGCTCAAGGAGTACGAGGGCTGGAGCGAGTCGCTCCGCGCCGAGTTCGGTCACGAGATCGTCGCCTTCCTCTCGGAGTCACGGATCCTCGACGAAGGCGCGGCGACGCTCGCAGGCGCGAAGAAGATCATGACCGCCGACGACCCGGAGGGGGACGCCTACGAGACCGACCTCCTCGAGGCGTCCGCGGACGCCCTGCAGATTCGGGCCGTGCACCGCAGGAGCGGCCTCGCGCGAGTCCACGTGCTTCCGGCGACGCTCTTCGGCTCGACCGAGTACCGCCACCTGGTGGAGGTCCACGCCGACCTCCTGAAGCAGGTCGGTCCGCCTCCGTTCGACATCCGCCTGGGCGATCGCCAGAAGACGGCGGAGGCGTTCACGGAGCTGCGTCACGGCGTGCTCGACCTTTCCCGACACGGCGTGGCGCTGCAGCGCTTCAAGGGCCTCGGCGAGATGAATGCCGATCAGCTCCGCGAGACCACCATGGATCCCGGCACCCGAACCCTCCAGCGGGTGACCATCGAGGACGCCACGCCTGGCGGAGCGGATCTTCACGGAGCTGATGGGCGACAAGGTCGAGCCCCGCAAGGCGTTCATCGAGAAGCACGCCAAGGAGGTCGGTTTCCTCGATGTCTAGTCCGCGGTCCGCAGTCCGGAGTCCGTGGGAGGCCGTGCGCTGATGGAAGGTGGTCTCGAAGCCCTGACCGGGTCGGATCGAGGAGCGCGAGCTCACCGACCGAGATGCGCTCGTCGTACCTCGATTACGCGATGAGCGTGATCGTTGGCCGGGCCCTGCCCGACGTCCGCGACGGCCTGAAGCCCGTCCACCGCCGGGTCCTCTATGCGATGGACGACCTCGGCCTCCAGCCGAACCGGGCGTACCGGAAATGCGCGTTCATCGTCGGCGAGGTGATGGGGAAGTACCACCCGCACGGCGACACGGCGATCTACGACACGCTCGCGCGGATGGCGCAGGACTTCTCCCTGCGCTACCCACTGGTCGACGGCCAGGGCAACTTCGGCTCGATCGACGATGACCCGCCGGCCGCCATGCGCTACACCGAGGCGCGCCTGGCGCGCCTGACGACGGAGCTGCTCCGCGACATCGACGCGGAGACCGTCGAGTTCGGCCCCAACTACGACGAGTCCCAGCAGGAGCCGCTGGTTCTCCCGGCTCGGTTCCCCAACCTCCTCGTCAACGGCGCCGCCGGAATCGCGGTGGGCATGGCGACCAACATCCCGCCGCACAACCTCGTCGAGTCGATCGGCGCGGTGAAGGCCTACATCGAGAACCCCGACATCGACCTCCCGGGCCTGATGGAGCACATCAAGGGCCCCGACTTCCCGGGTGGCGGCCTGATGAGCATGGAGGGCATCCGCGACGCCTACGCCTCGGGGCGCGCCTCGGTCAAGGTCCGCGCCCGAGCCCACGTCGAGCCGCTGCGCGGCGGCAAGGAGGCAATCATCGTCTCCGAGCTGCCGTTCCAGGTCAAGAAGGGCGGCGACGGCGGCCTCGTCACGAAGATCGCCGACCTGGTCCGCGACAAGAAGATCACCGGGATCTCGGACCTCCGCGACGAGTCGGATCGCTCCGGCATGCGGCTCGTGATCGAGCTGAAGCGCGGCGGCGACCCGGCCGCGGTGGTCCTGAACCAGCTCTACAAGCACACGCCGATGCAGGCGTCCTTCGGGGTCAACATGGTCGCGCTCGTCGACGGCGTTCCGAAGACGCTCAGCCTGAAGGAGCTGATCCGCAACTACGTCGCGCACCAGCGCGAGGTCGTCGAGCGCCGCACCCAGTTCGAGCTGCGCAAGGCCGAGGCGCGCGCCCACGTGCTCGAGGGGATCATCATCGCCCTCGACAACCTCGACGCCGTCATCGACCTGATCCGCGCGTCAGCGGACCCGGATGACGCCCGTCAGGGCCTCCAGGACACCTTCGGGCTTTCCGAGGTGCAGGCCCAGGCCATTCTCGACATGCGGCTCCAGCGCCTGACGGCCCTGGAGTCCGGCAAGGTCCGGGAGGAGCACAAGGAGCTGATCGACCGGATCGCCGAGCTGCGGGCGATCCTCGGTGACCCGAGTCGCATCGACGCGCTCATCAGCGACGAGCTTTCGGAGATCGCCTCGCGCTACGGCGACGAGCGACGCACCGAGATCACCCACTTCGAGGGCGATATGAACATCGAGGACATGATCGCCGACCAGCAGATGGTGATCTCCATCACCCACTCGGGGTACGCGAAGCGCCTGCCCCTAGCCACCTACCGCCAGCAGCGCCGCGGCGGCGTCGGGGTGATGGGCATGGACCTCAAGGAGGACGACTACATCGAGCACCTCCACATCTGCTCGACCCACGACTTCCTGCTGTTCTTCACCAACCGCGGGAAGGTCTACCGGCTGAAGGTCTACGAGCTTCCCGAGGGCTCGCGGACGTCCAAGGGCCGCGCCCTCGTGAACGTCCTGCCGCTGCGCGACGGCGAGAAGGTGATGACCGTCATCCCCACCCGGGACTTCAAGGAGGGTCGCTATCTCGTCTTCGCGACGGCGAAGGGCCTCGTCAAGAAGACCGAGTTCCTCGCCTACAACACGAAGATCAAGGCCGACGGGATCATCGCTATCAAGGTCCGCGACGGCGACGAGCTCGTCCAGGTCAGGCTCACCTCGGGCGAAGACGACATCCTGCTGGTCTCGAAGTCCGGCAACGCCTCGCGCTTCTCCGAAAAGGTCGTGAGGGCAATGGGCCGCGACTCCTCCGGCGTCAAGGGCATGAACGTCGCCAACAAGGTCGGCAAGGAGCAGAACCGCGTCCTCGCGATGGACATCGCCCGCGACGAGTCGGAGCTGTTCGTCGTCACCGTCAACGGCTACGGCAAGCGCACCGCGGTCTCCGAGTACCCCGTCAAGGGCCGCGGCACGAAGGGAGTCCTGACCATCAAGCTCGTCGAGAAGAAGGGCGGCCTCGCGGGAGCGCTGATCGTCCGCGAGCACCAGGATCTGCTGTTCATCTCCCAGAACGGGATGGTGCAGCGCACCAACGCCGGCGGGATCTCGCAGATGGGTCGCGCCACGCAGGGCGTGCGGGTGATGAACATGCGCGAGGACGACACCATCAGCGCCGTCGCGCTGGTGGTCGAGTCCACCAACGGAGCGGACGCCGACGCGGTCGAAGAAGCGCCGCCCGCGGATTCCAACGGCGCTGGTTAGCCGCTAAACGGGCAACGGCAGATACGGCGTCCAGGCCAGCGGCACCTTCGGGCTCGCGATCTGGATGAAGACCGTTGGCGCCGGCGGCCGCGGGTTCTTGCGTGGGTGCATGGACGCCTCGCGCGGCAGCCGGTTGCCCTTCTTGCGGTTGCACGGCGCGCAGGACGCGACGATGTTCTCCCAGGCCGACGTGCCGCCGCGGCTGCGCGGGATCACGTGGTCGACGGTGAGGCCGGTGTGCGCCTCCCGCCCGCAGTACTGGCACGTCCAGGCGTCGCGGGCGAGAACCGCCTTGCGCGTGATCTTGCGCCGGTGGACGTCGCGCGGGATCCTGACATAGCGGACGAGCCGGATCACGCATGGACGGGGCATCTCCAGACGCTCCGAGCGCAGGGCGCCCTCGCTGCGCTCGAGCACCTCCGCTCGGTCCTTCAGCACCAGGACGGCTGCGCGCCGCACCGTGCAGACGTTGATCGGCTCGTAGCTCGCGTTGAGGACCAGGACCCGGGTGCCGCCCCGCGCGCGAACCCGGCGCGACGCCCCTACATGAGGATCCGCGTAGTCGGTGCCGGACCCTGGCATGTCCGCTACCCCGAGGCTCGCCATTTCGCCGGAGATTGTAAGCAGTAGCGCCCCTGCTCCCGGCGGGTCTGGGCTCAGGCCAGGCGCGGCAGGCCGCCGACCACCGGGTAGCTCCCGATGATCCGCACCGACTCCGCCTTGGCCCGCAGTCCGGCGAGCGCGGCCGCCACCGGCTGGTCCTCGAGCCTGCCCTCGAGGTCGACGAAGAACATGTAGCGGCCAAGCCCCCGGCGAAGCGGCCGCGACTCGATGCGGGTGAGGTTGACGCCGCGACTCGAGAACTCCGTCAGCGCGTCGACGAGGGCGCCGGGGTGATCCTCGCCGAGCTCCGAGAAGACGAGGGTGCTGCGCCAGGGGCCCTCGCCGGCAGGCGTCGAGCTCGCGGGGGCGATCCACACGAACCTGGTGACGTTGTCGGCCTCGTCCTCCACGCCCTCGCGCAGGACGGTGCAGCCGTACAGGGCAGCGGCGGAGGCCGCGCCGAGCGCGGCCCAGGGAGCCGCCTCCCGGCTGACCGCTCGAATCGCCTCGGCGCTCGACGACGAGGACCGCGCCTCGGCCGCGGGCAGCTGCTCGCGAAGGAAGCGCGCGCACTGGGCGAGGACCTGCGGATGCGAGAGCACCACCTCGATCCGCCCGGGATCGATCGCCGCGCGGGCGATCAGGCTGTGGCGGATCGGATGGTCGTGCTGGCCCACGACCGTGACCTCGTCGCCGTCGAACGCAAGCGCGTCGAGAGTCGGGCGAACCGAGCCCTCGATCGAGTTCTCGAACGGGACGAGTGCCAGCGCGACCTCACCTCGCGCGACGCTCTGAACCGCGTCGTGAACCGTGGTGGTCGGCGCGGCCTCGATCGGCTCATCGCCGGCGGCCGCGCGGAGCGCGTCCTCGCTGAACGTTCCGGCCGGGCCGAGGTAGGCGACCTTCAGAGCCATCGCGCCGAAGTTAGCTGAAGCGAGCCGGCTGGGATCTAGCCGGTGAAGGCGACGGTGTAGCTCGCCCGGTTGTTGGACGAGACCTTCTCCCCGGGCACCGTCTGGACCGAGACTGTGAGCGTTCCCGAGTCGCCGCTCTTCGGGGCGGGACGGAGGTCGACCGAGACCGTCTTCGTGCCGCTCGCGGGGATCGACGCGATGCTGGCCGAACCCGTGCCGCCGCCCGAGAGCTTCGCCGTCACCTGCACGTTCGACTCGGTGACCTCGCCCTGGTTCTGGACGCTGACGTCCAGGGTGTTGCCGGTCACGGTGTTCGACGCACCCGCGGTGAGGGCGGCGCCGCCGACGGCGGTGCTCGTGAGGCCGAGGCCGCAGGTCTTGCCGGGCGGGCAGGTGGACCCGCCCGTCGCCGTGCTCCCGCTCGACGTGCCGATCAGCGGCTCGAAGACGCTGGCCTGGAGCCAGTGCGAGGGGTCAGGGACGAAGACGCTCGCGGGGACCTCCTGATCGACGCTGGCGTCGGCGAGCGCGGCGTCGGCCTGGTCCTTGGAACGGATGTAGATGACGTCGCTTGCGACCAGCTCCTTCATGTGGTCGACGGCGCGGATCGCGGACTTCTGGGCAGCCCCCGGTGACCCACCGGCGCTGAGGGCGGCGGCGAGGCCTGAGATGCCGTCGAGGCGCAGCTGGAAGGCTTGAACCAGGCTCGCCTTGGCCCCGGAGACCTCCCCCGGCGCGGAAATGGCCTGGGCGCGCTTCAGGAGGCCCTCGGCGACCCCCCGGTCGCTCTCGATCTCCGCCTGGAGGTTGAGACCAGGCGGGCCCTGGCCCTCGAGCGCTTTGAAGAGGCCGTCGGAGAGCTGGCCCGAGGAGACGACCAGCGATCTGACGTCCGAGGCGTAGTTCTCGAGCCCGCGCTGCTTGCGGGCGTTGAGGCAGCCCTTGATGCCGACGATCAGGAGGATCAGGACGAGGATGCCGACGCCGATCGCCACCGCCCGGCGCGCGGCTATCTGCTGGCGCTCGGGTCCGTGGCGCCGCGGGGCGGGCGCTCGGCGCGGCGCGTAAGGTTGATCCTCGTCGAGGAATGCCAAGGTAGCTCCCCTTCGGGTGCTGTTCGCGGTCGAGAGTATTACCCCTGCACCGGAGGCAGGGCGCAGCATCCGCCCCGTGCAGGAGCCGGCCCCCGTGCGGCGAAGGCCGAGGGGATGGTCGGTGATCTCGCGATGGATCGCTTCCGGCTGGTCGAACGCGTCGGCGCCGGGGGCATGGGCACGGTCTATCGCGCGCTCGACGAGCGCCTTCAGCGGGAGGTCGCGATCAAGGAGATCGACGGGGCGGACGCCGAGCGCGTGCTCCGCGAGGCGAAGGCCGTCGCCCGCCTGAACCATCCCTCGATCGCGACGCTCTATGAGTTCGGCTCCGATGGCCGCCGCGCCCTGCTCGTCTCCGAGCTCGCGAAGGGCGAGCCGCTCGACGCGCTCGCGGCGGACGGCGCGATGACCGACCGCGAGGTCGCCTGGGTGGGCGCCGACGTTTGCGCCGCCCTTGCACACGCGCACTCCCGCGGCGTGGTGCATCGCGACGTGAAGCCGCAGAACGTGATGGTCGACCTCGCGGCGGCCCCGCCTCGGGCCAAGCTCATGGACTTCGGCATCGCCTCGATCGCCGGCGAGAGCCGCCTCACCGCCCCGGGCGAGGTGCTCGGCACGCTCGCGTACATGGCTCCCGAGCAGGCCGAGGGGCTTGGCGCCTCCGAGGCCTCCGACGTCTACTCGCTCGCACTCACCCTCTATGAGTGTTGGGCGGGCTGCAATCCGGTCGCCGCCGGAACCCCGGCGGCGACGGCACGGCGAATCGGGTCGGAGCTGCCGTCGCTCGCTCGCCACCGCCCCGACCTTCCCGAGGAGCTCGTGGCCGCGATCGACGACGCGTTGGCGGCCGACCCAGGCCGGCGCCCCGGCGTGGACGAGCTCGCCGAGGTCCTCGAGTGGTGCTCCGAGGAGCTCGACGACGAACATGCGCTGCCCGGGCGCGACGAGCCTGAGCGGAGGCGTCCGGCGTGGCGACCGGCCCGCGGCGGCCTTTTGGCACTCGCCCTCCTCGTCGGCGCCCTGGCCGTGCTCGCCGGCCCGGCCGGGCTCGGCGGCCTCGCGCTCGTCCTCGCAGCGCTGGTCGTGCCCGCGGTCATCGCCGCCTCGGCGCTGTCCCGCGCCGCCCTGCCGGCGCTGGCCCTGCCGCTGGGCGCGGTGTCGCTGGGCGCCGCCCTGCCGGCAGCGTTCGCCGGCGGACGGGCCTGGGAGCGGGCCGCCCTCGCCGCCCTGGGGTGGGCCTGGCTGGCCGCCGGGTCGATCGCCATCGGCGCCGGCCCGCTCGTGCCGTTTGCAGAGCGCGCCGGCGGAGACTGGACGCAGACCGCATCGGCGGCGACCACAGCGATCCTCGCGCCGCTGCTCGACCCGGTCTCGCTCGCCGCGGCCGCCCTGTTCGCAGTCGCGGGCTGGGCCATCGGCCCGATCTGCCGCGCCCACCTCCCGCTGGCCCTCGTGGGGGCGCTGCTGTGGGGGGCGGCGCTCGACGGCGGGCTTCGGCTCCTCGGCCTCGGGGCGCTCTCGCCGACCCCGCTCGTGGCCGCGGGCGCCGGGGTCGCCGCGGCGCTGATCGTCGCCGGCGCGACCCCGCGCATGCGCCCCACGTCGCTGGTGGCGGCCGGCGAGCCGTCCTGATCCGCTCGGGCCTGGCACCGCTTAGGATTGGCGTCGCGTCGGGGAGCCGCTCCCGCGACCGCCGTTGCAATGAGCGTCCTGCGAAACCTCGAAGCTCGCATCGAGGGCCTCGTCGAGGGGGTCTTCAGCCGCGCCTTCTCGTCGCAGGTGCAGCCCGTCGAGATCGCTCGCAAGCTCGCGAAGGAGATGGACGCGCACCGCACCGCCTCGATCTCGCGCGTCTACGTCCCCAACGAGTACACGGTGTGGCTCTCGCCCGCCGACCACGAGCGGATCGAGGGCTACGAGCGCTCGCTCGGCCAGGAGCTCTCCGGCTACCTGCTCGAGCACGCCCGCCGCAACGACTACGCGCTGCTCACCCGCCCGGAGGTCCAGCTCAAGGTCGACGAGCGGCTGCGCCTCGGCGAGTTCGGCATCCAGACCCGGCTCGTGAAGCCGCCGGCGCGCCAGGGCGAGAGCCCCGCCCAGGGCGAGGAGGGCCACACGATGGTCTACTCGGTGCCGCCAAAGCAGCAGCGCCAGCGGCCGCGCCGGCCGGAGGAGCGCCTGGTCGACACCAAGGCGATCGTCTCGCTCGACGACCGCCGCTACGTGCTCGACGGCCCGGTTGCGACCCTCGGGCGCTCGCGGGAGTGCGACTGCGTTCTCGACGACCCCAACATCTCGCGCCGCCACGCGGAGCTGCGTCGAGGCTCGAACGGCGACTGGCAGATCGTCGACCTCGGCTCCACCAACGGCGTCAAGGTGAACGGCCGGCTGGTCGATCGCTCGCGCCTCGCGCCCGGCGACGAGGTCGTGCTCGGAACGACCCGCTTCACCTTCGACATCGAGCAATAGCCCGACGCCCTCATTCCGACGCCCGCTCTAGCCTGTCGCGCGAATGGACACCGAGCCGATCGCCGTTGCGCTCAAGTTCGCGTTCCTGGCAGTTCTCTACCTCTTCCTCCTCTGGGTGGCGCGCAGCGCCCTGCGCGAGCTCCGGGGGACCGGGCAGCCGGCGCCCGAGGCGACCGGGTTCCACCCCGTCGTCGGGCCGGGTGGCCGCGCCGCGGCGACCGACGCCTGGCTCGTGGTCGTCAAGGGCGGCGGCCTGACCGCCGGTGAGCGCTTCGACCTGTTCGGCGGCCTCTCGATCGGCCGCTCGCCGCAGGCGGACGTGAGGATCGAGGACCGCTTCGCGTCGGGCATCCATGCCCGCCTCTACTCTCGCGGCGCCAGCTACTACGTAGAGGACATGAACTCGACCAACGGGACGTTCCTCAACGGGGCCGAGCTCGGCGGCGAGGCGGAGCTGAACGACCTCGACGAGGTCCGGATCGGCGACACCGAGCTCCGCTTCGAGCTCGACGTTCCCGGAGACGGGTAGAGAACGCGGATGCTGCAAATCGTCGAGCAGGCCCACGGCTCGGATACCGGGCGCCAGCGGGCGGCGAACGAGGACTCGTTCTTCGTGCGCTCGCCGCTCTTCGTCGTCGCCGACGGGATGGGCGGCGCCCAGGCGGGGGAGGTCGCCTCGACCACGGCCGCCGCCGCCTTCGAGGCCTCCGAGCGCGGATCCGATCCCCCCGAGGCCTACCTGCGGGACATCGCGGTCAGCGCCAACCGCAGGATCCACGAGCTCGCGCAGGCCGACACGGCGCGCTCGGGGATGGGCACGACGCTCACCGCCGCGCTCCTCGACGGCGAGGAGCTGAGCCTCGCGCACGTCGGCGACAGCCGCGCGTACCGGTTCCGCGACGGGGAGCTTCGCCTGCTCACCTCCGACCACTCGCTCGTCGAGGAGCTTCGCCGGCAGGGCCGCCTGACCGACGAGCAGGCGGAGGATCACCCGCAGCGCTCGATCATCACCCGGGCGCTCGGGCCGGAGCCCGAGGTCGAGGTCGACACGATGACCTACCGGGCCCGCCCCGGGGACGTCTACCTGCTCTGCTCGGACGGGCTCACGACGATGCTGCGCGAACCGGCGATTGCCGCTGCCCTGCGGGAGGCCGAGAGCCTCGAGGAGGCGGTGAGCCGGCTGATCGCGGAGGCGAACCGCGCCGGCGGCAGGGACAACATCACCGTGGTCGCGTTTCGGCTGGACGACTCGGAGGCGCCGGTCGGACGCGCCGCGGCGCCGCCTCCGCCGGACGATCGCCAGGCGACGCTCGTCGGCCCGGCGGCGGAGGAGGCCGGGCTCTCGGGGTCCGCGGTCCGCGAGCGCGTTGCCTCCTCCTCGTCCTCCGGCCAGCGCGCGGTCACGGGGGGGGCAGCGGCGGAGCGTGTCCGGCGCCCGTCGCGGCGGCGGCGGATGCTGACGCGCGTCGTCCTGCCGCTCGTGATCCTCGGCCTGATCGCCGGCGGGGCCGTGGCCGGTATTCGCCACATCTACTTCATCGGCACCGACTCCGCCGGGCGGATCGCGCTGTACAGAGGCCTTCCCTACGACCTGCCGCTCAGCATCTCGCTCTACTCGGAGGACTACGCGGAGCCCGTGCAGGTGAGCTCGCTGCCCCTCGACCGCCAGCACTCGGCGACCGATCACACCCTTCGCAGCCGCGACGACGCGACGAGCCTCATCAAGGACCTGGTCCACGCCGCGAACCCGCCGACGAGCGCCAGCGCGAAGGGGAAGGCCCCCAACCCGGCTCCGCAGCAGAAGCGTGGCGGCGGCAACGCCCGGAACGGCGGCGGGTCGGGGGCCGCAGGCAAGCAGGGAGCCGGGAGCAAGGGGTCCGGAAAGCAGGGAACCGGGCAGGGCTCGGGCGGGTCGCGGTGAAGGCCCGAAATCGCGAGCTTCTGGCGCTGCTTCCGGTCGCCGCGCTGGTGACCGCCGGGTTCACGGCGGTGCTGATCGTCGAGCACGATCACCTCAACGACCTCAGCCTGATCTACGGTGGCTACTTCCTCGCGGTCTGCGTCGGCGTCCACATCTTCATCCGCGCCCGCCTCCCCTACGCCGACCCCTACCTGTTCCCGCTCTGCGCCCTCCTCGCCGCGATCGGCCTCGTGATCCTCTACCGGATCGACGACGCGCTCGCGCTCAAGCAGGCTTCGATCTTCGTCGGCGGGGCCGTGCTGCTCGCCCTCACCATCCTGTTTCTGCGCGACTACCAGGTGCTGGAGCGCTACCGCTACCTGATCGCCACGGCCGGGCTTTTCCTGCTGATCGCGCCGCGGCTGCAGGGCGGCGGCGCTCAGGTAAACGGCGCCTACCTTCAGATCAACGCCGGTCCGCTCTCCTTCCAGCCGGCGGAGATCGCGAAGATCTGCATCGTCATCTTCCTCGCCAGCTACCTGCACGAACGGCGGGAGCTCCTGAGCGTGGGCGCGAGGCGGGTCGCGGGCATGACGATCCCGCCGCTCAAGCACTTCGGCCCGCTGCTTGTCGTCTGGGGCGCGGCGATGCTCCTGCTCTTCTTCATCCGCGACATCGGCAGCTCGCTGATGTTCTTCGGGGCCTTCCTGGCGCTGGTCTACGTCGCGACCAACCGCTTCTCCTACGTCCTCGCCGGCCTCGCCCTGTTCTTCGTCGGCACCTTCCTCGTCTCCCACGCGGTCGCCCACGTCCACGATCGCGTCGACATCTGGCTGCACCCGTTCGCGAGCAAGGCGCTCGGCGCCGGGCAGATCCAGCAGTCGCTCTTCGCCCAGGCCGACGGCGGGCTCTTCGGTGCCGGCCTCGGTCAGTCGCTGCTGAAGCTGACGGGCCCGTTCGCGCCACACTGCGTCCAGCCGTTCCCAGACTGCGGCTCGATCCTCCCGGCGCCGCAGACCGACGAGATCTACGCGGTGATCGTCTCGGAGCTGGGCCTCTTCGGCGGCGCCGGCGTGATCCTGATCTACGCGCTGATCGCAGCCCGGGGATTGAAGACGGCGGTGATGGCCCCGGACGGCTTCTCGAAGCTCCTCGCCGCGGGGCTCACGGCGGTCTTCGCCCTGCAGGCGTTCGTGATCATCGGCGGCGTCGTCAAGCTGATCCCGCTCACCGGCGTGACCCTGCCGTTCGTCTGCTTCGGCGGCAGCTCGGTGATCGCCAACATGGTGCTGCTCGCGCTGCTGCTGCAGATCTCCGACCGCGCCCGCCGGCCCCAGGCGCCGCCGCGGATCGGCCCCGACCCCGCCGACCCGGGCTTCGGCCTCGACTATCCGTGAACACGCCGATCGTCCGCATCTACGGGGTGATCCTGCTCCTCTTCGCCGGGCTCGTCGGCTTCACGTCCTACTGGTCGGTGTTCCACGCCGACGACCTCAAGGGCATGAGCCTCAACCACCGGCCGCTGATCGAGGACCAGACGATCAAGCGGGGGACCATCACCACCGCCGACGGCCAGGTGGTCGCGGAATCGAGCCCGGAGGGCGGCGGCGCGAACCCGATCTACGTCCGCCACTACCCGCAGAACGCCCTCTTCGGCCATCCCGTCGGCTACAGCTACGTCCTCACCGGGCAGAGCGAGATCGAGCAGTCCGAGAACGACGCGCTGATCGGCAACACCAACGAGTTCACCTCGATCCTCGACCAGCTCCGCGGGCACGCCCAGGTCGGCGACAACGTGACGCTCACGATCGACTCGCGCGTGCAGAAGGCGGCCTTCGATGCCCTCGCCAACGACGAGCAGAGCACGGCGGGCACCAACGGCGCCGGCGGCGTAGTCGCGATCGACCCGAACACCGGCGCGATCAAGGCGATGGTCTCGCTCCCGGCCTACGACCCGAACTCGGTTGCCAGCCCGAAGACCTACGACAAGCTGAACAACCCGCATAACAAGGCCGCGCAGCTCGTCAATCGCGCGACCCAGTCGCAGTACCCGCCCGGCTCGACGATGAAGGTCGTCACCGCCTCGGCCGGCCTCGACAGCGGCGACTTCACCCCGACCACGACCCTCAACGCCCCCGCCACGCTCACCGTCAGCGGTGCGCCGCTGGCCAACGACGACGGCCACGACTATGGCGACATCGACATGGCGACGGCGCTGACGCACTCGGTGAACACGTACTTCGCGCAGGTCGGTGAGAAGGTCGGCATCCCGACGATGGTCGAGTACATGAAGCGCTTCGGCTTCTACTCGGATCCGAAGCTGGACCTTCCGGACAGCGACATGACCGCGACCGGCCCGCGCAACTCCGACGGCGACCTCGTCACCGACGGCTTCGACGTCGGTCGCGTCGCGATCGGCCAGGGCGGCGCCGAGGGCCAGATGCTTGCCACGCCATTGCAGATGGCCGAGGTCGCCGCGACGATCGCCCACGGCGGCGAGCTGATGAAGCCGAGCCTGGTGGCGAAGGTCACCGACCCCGACGGGCGCGCCGTCTCCGAGCTCAAGCCCAGCGTGCAGTCGCAGGCGATCAAGCCCGAGACGGCCAAGGAGCTGACCGACATGATGGTCCAGGTCACCCAGGAGGGAACCGCCGCGGGCCTGACCGTCAGCGGCGCGCCCTTCGCCGGCAAGACGGGGACGGCCGAGATCGACATCCCCAACGGCATCAACCAGCCGTGGTTCATCGGGTTCGCCCCCGCGAGCGACCCGAAGATCGCGGTGGCGGTGACCCTCGAACGATGCACCGGCTGCTTCGGCGGCACGGTCGCCGGCCCGGTCGCCACAGCGGTGATGGAGGAAGCCCTGAGGGTGGCCGGATGACGCTCGCACCCGACACGCTCATCGACGGCCGCTACAGGCTGATCCGCCGCATCGGAGCCGGAGGCATGGCCGACGTCTGGTGCGCGGACGACCAGATGCTCAAACGCCGCGTGGCGCTCAAGTTCCTGCTCGAGCGCTACGCCACGGACGAGCAGTTCGTCGAGCGCTTCCGCCGCGAGGCCGCCGCCGCCGCGGGCCTGCAGCATCCCAACATCGTCAGCGTCTACGACCGCGGCGAGCACGAGGGCCGGCCGTTCATCGTCATGGAGTACGTCGAGGGGGCCTCGCTGAAGGAGCTGATCGAGCGCGGTCTGACCGGGGGCGAGTCGATCGAGATCGTCCGCCAGGTCCTCGCCGGGGCGCGCTTCGCCCACTCCAGGGGGATCATCCACCGCGACCTCAAGCCGCAGAACGTCCTCATCGACCGCGAGGGGCGGGCCCGGGTGGCGGACTTCGGCATCGCCAGGGCCGGCACCTCGGAGATCACACAGACCGGCTCGGTCCTTGGCACGGCCCAGTACCTCTCGCCGGAGCAGGCGCAGGGACTCGAGACCACGGCGGCTTCGGACGTCTACTCGGTCGGAGCCATGCTCTACGAGGCGCTTACGGGCGAGGTCCCGTTCAACGCGGACACCCCGGTCGCCGTTGCGCTCAAGCAGGTATCCGAGGCGCCGCGGGCGCCAAGTCAGCTCAATCCCCGCATTCCCGCCGCCCTCGACGCCGTCGTCCTGCGGGCGCTCGCCAAGGACCCCGCCAACCGCTATCAGACCGCCGACGAGTTCAGCGCAGCGCTCACCGCCGCCGAGGCGGACCCGAACGCGGCGCCGGGGACCGACTCCTACACGGCCGTCGCCGCCCCGCCGGCGGTGTCGCCGACGGCGCCCACCCAGCCACCCCAAACCCCGCCCGACGAGCTGGTGGGCGAGGAGCCGGAGGAAGAGGACGAGGGCTTCTGGACCCGCAACCGCCTGATCGCGGCCGGCCTCCTTCTCCTCGCCCTGCTGGGTGTGCTGCTGTTCCTGCTGCTGCACGGCGGCAGCCCCAAGCAGGTGCCCGTGCCGAGCGTCCTCGGCGAGAAGGCCGACCGGGCAGCGGCGACGCTGGGGGACAAGGGCTTCCAGGTCGTGCGTAACCCGGAGCCGAGCCGGAAGCCCCTCGACACCGTGCTCGCGCAGGACCCGCGCGCCGGCACCAGGGTGGACGAGGGCTCGACCGTGACGATCACGATCTCCGGCGGCCCGGGCAAGGCGACCGTTCCCGCCGTCACCGGCAAGCAGGTGGCGGAGGCCAAGCGGCTCCTCAGCAAGCAGGGCTTCCAGAGCGTGACGACCACGTCGCGCCACTCCTCGCAGCCGTCGGGCACCGTGACCCAGTCGGACCCGCCGCCGGGCACGCTGACGAGCCTGACGACGCAGATCACGCTGACGGTCTCGAGCGGGCGGAACCTGACGACAGTGCCCTCGGTGGTCGGCGAGCCGCAGTCGACGGCGGAGGCTGAGATCAGCGCCGCGAACCTCACGCCGAAGGTCACGCAGCAGAGCTCCTCCGAGCCCGTCGGCCAGGTCCTCTCCCAGTCGCCGAGCGGCGGCCAGCAGAAGAAGCCGGGCACGACGGTCACGATCACGGTCTCGAACGGCCTCGTGTTCGTCCCGAATGTGGTTGGCGAGAGCGAGGACCAGGCGAAGCGGGACCTGAGCGGCAGCGGCCTCGAGAACGTCAACGTCGTCCCCCAGACAACCGCCGATCAGACGCAGGACGGGCTCGTGATCAAGCAGGCCCCGGCAGCGGGGACGCGTTCACGCCCGACGGACACCGTGACGATCTTCGTCGGCCGGTTCTCGGCCCCGACGACTACCAGCACCACGACGACGCCCTCGACAACGACGACGACGACCACGGGCGCGGGGCCCTGATGCGAGTGGCCGTGATCAGCGGCGGCCGCTCCTCGGAGCATCCGATCTCGCTGCGCTCCGGGTTCTCGGTCGCCGGCGGGCTCCGCGACGCCGGTCACGAGGTGGTCGAGGTCCTGATCGAGCGCGACGGCCGCTGGATGCACGAGGGCGAGGAGGTCGAGCTGCGGGCGGCCGCGGGGCTGCTCGGCTGCGACGCCGCGTTTCCGGTCCTCCACGGCCCCTTCGGCGAGGACGGGAGCGTCCAGGGCCTCCTCGAGTGCCTCGACGTCGCCTACGTCGGCCCCAGCGTGCTGGCGGCGGCGGTCAGCATCGACAAGCTCGTCTGCAAGCGCCTGCTTGCCTTCCACGGCATCCCCCAGGTGGACTTCTGCGAGGTGGGAGAGGAGGGCTGGCGCGAGCACGCGGCCGCGATGGGGCGCCCGCTCTGGGTCAAGCCCTCCCGGCTGGGCTCGAGCGTCGGGATCTCGAAGGTGTCGGGACCGGAGCGCGAGCTCGACGAGGCCATCGCGCTTGCCGGCCGCCACGACCCGCGGGTGATCGTCGAAGCGCACGCGGAGGGGCGCGAGGTGGAGTGCTCGATCATGGGCAACGAGCGCCCGGAGACGTCCCTGCCGGGCGAGGTCATCGCCCACGCGGACTGGTACGACTACGAGGCGAAGTACTCCGAGGGCGGCATGCAGCTCGTGGTCCCGGCGCCGATCGGCGACGAGGCGATCGCCCAGGTCCGCGAGCTGGCCACCCGCGTGTTCAGAGCGATCGGCGGCAGCGGCCTCGCGCGCTGCGACTTCTTCGTGACCCAGGGCGGCGAGGTGCTCGTCAACGAGCTCAACACGATCCCCGGCTTCACCGAGACGAGCGTGTTCGCCGAGCTCTTCGAGGCGAGCGGCATCCCTTACCTCGAGGTCTGCGACCGCCTGGTCTGGCTCGGGATCGA
The DNA here is from genome assembly GCA_963740625.1 of uncultured Actinomycetes bacterium. Taxonomy (GTDB): domain Bacteria; phylum Actinomycetota; class Thermoleophilia; order Solirubrobacterales; family 70-9; genus JAWVFM01. The sequence continues at coordinate 815,952 of CAVUEV010000001.1, read as the reverse complement.
GCGCCACGAGCGCGAGCGCTCGTACCGCTTCTAGGACGTCAGTGTGACGTCGTCGATCTGGACGTTGTAGCCGCCCTCGATCGGCGTCGGGGAGAGCTTCGGGATCCAGATCAAGAAAAAGCGCGCGGGCGAGGCCTCGCTCAGCTGGATCGTCTGGTTGGTCGAGACGTCCTGGACCGGGCTCGAGATCGGATCGCCCCAGCCCTCGAGCGTCGCCGGCGGCTCCGCGCTTGCCGACCCGTAGATGGTCGCGCTCCAACCACCCGACCTCGAGGCGATCTGGATCGTCCGCGCGTCGACCGGGTGCCCGGCGTCGACGATGAGCCCAACCCCCGTCTTGTCGCTGATCGACTCGTTGATCGTGGGCGAGTTCGTGTAGGTCTCGGTCGTCCAGCCGGTCTCGGGGCTCGAGTCGATCGCCAGGGGGGCCTCCGTCGAGTGTTCCTCTCCGTCTCCCTGAGGGTCGTAGGCCTCGGCTTTCACGATCGCGATCTCGCTGCCGCTCGAGACGCCCCCGCCGGTGGTGGTCGACGTCGAGTGGCTGCGCCCCGTGATGCCGGCGACGATCAGCGCGATCGCGGTCGCCCCGAGGACCAGTGCGATGCCGGCGAGCGAGGCACGGCGGCTTGGCAGCAGCCGCTTGCGGTTGGAGACGGTGTCGAGGACCGTCGTCGCCTCGCCGGTCGAGCTGCCGGCGCGGGCGACCTCCACCTCGAGCGCCCCCTCGAGCTCGGCGAGCATCGCGCCCATGTTGGGGTACCGCTTCTTGGGGTCCTTGAGCGTCGCGTGCTCGATCACCGCGGCGATCGCCGAGGACGCGTCCGGCCGGCGCTCCTGCACGTCGGGCATCGGCTCGTTGACGTGCTTCATCGCCACGCCAACAAGGGAGTCGGCTTCGAACGGCGGCTTGCCGGTCAGCATCTCGTAGAGGACGACGCCCAGCGAGTAGATGTCGGAGCGCGCGTCGACGTCCTGCCCCATCGCCTGCTCGGGGGAGACGTAGTCGGTCGTGCCCAGGACCCTTCCGGTCTTCGTGAGGCCGTCCGACTCGAGCGAGCGGGCGATGCCGAAGTCCGTGACCTTCGCCCGCCCCTCCGGGTCGATCAGGACGTTCTGAGGCTTGACGTCGCGGTGAACGAGCTTGCGCGCGTGGGCGGCGGAGAGCCCGCGGCCGATCTCGATGGCGTACGCCGCGGCCTCGTCCAGCGGCAGGCGGCCGAGCCGGTCGATCCGCTGCTTGAGCGTCTCGCCGGAGACGTACTCGAAGACGATGTAGGGGTAGCCGCTGTCCTCGCCGGCGTCGATGACGGCGACCACGTTCGGGTGGGAGACCTGGGCCACCGAGCGTGCCTCGCGCCGGAACCGCTCGAGCTGATCGGGCTGATCGGAGATCTCGCGGTGGAGGAGCTTCACCGCGACCAGGCGCTCGAGGGTCTCGTCGCGGGCGAGGTACACAGTCGACATCCCGCCGCTGCCGAGCTTCGAGTCGAGCCGGTAGCGCCCGGACAGCACGGTGCCGAGTAGCGAGGGGTTGAGCGGAGATCTCACGTCCTCGGGCATCAGGCTCCCATTTTCCCCATTGATCGCCGAAGTCAGCTACGGCGCCGCATCATCGCGACCAGCTCCGGGTCGGCCTTCGCGGGCGAGCCGCTGTCGAATGGAGGGGCGGGGTCGTACTCGATGCCGAGCTGAATCGCCTTCGCGACGTCCTCTCCCGCGATCCGGGCGGCGAGCGTCAGCGCCATGTCGATGCCCGCCGAGACCCCGGCCGCGGTCATCAGCTTGCCGTCGACGACGACCCGCTCCGAAACCGGAGTGGCGCCGAATTCCTCGAGGCGCTCGAGGAAGGCCCAATGCGTGGTGGCGCGCCTGCCGTCGAGAAGGCCCGCGGCACCGAGCACCAGCGCGCCCGTGCAAACCGAGGTGGTCCAGGTGCTCGTGCGGTCGGCCTCCCGCAGCCACTCGAGGACCTCGTCGTCGGACATCAGCGGGCGACTTCCCTCACCGCCGGGGACGAGGACGATGTCGGGCGCCGCGCACTCGTAGAGCTCGAGGTCGGCGATCAGGCCGAGACGGCCGGTGTCGGTGCGCTTCTCCCCCTTCGACGTGGAGACGAACGAGAGGTCGGAGTCCGGAAGCCTGGAGAGCACCTCGTAGGGCCCGAGCGCGTCGAGAGCGGTGAGCTTGTCGAATATGAGGACGGCGATTCTCATCCAGTCCTCCTGACCAGCGCCGGAGGCGGTACGGCTCGTCCGATCCGCTTCGCCTGCGGATAGTGCTCGCGCAGGACGCCGAGCGCGTCCTCCTCGTCGTCGGCGGCGACGACGCAGCAGAAGCCGCAGCCCATGTTGAAGACCTCGTACATCTCGCCGTCCGGGACCTCTCCCAGCTCGGCGATCAGCTCGAAGACCGGTGGGACGGGCAGCGGGTCGTCGATCTCGAACCCGACGTGGTCGCCGAGCCGCAGGAGGTTGTCGAACCCGCCGCCGGTGATGTGGGCGAGGCCGCGGACATCCGCCCCCGAGCGGAGCAGCGCCAGGGCCGCGCGAACGTACATCTCCGTCGGCTCGAGCAGAACCTCGCCGAGTGGCCGCCCAAGCCGCGTGTCGTCGAGCGGAACGTCGGCCAGGGCGCTGCGTGCGAGCGTGTAGCCGTTGGAGTGAAGGCCGGAGGAGGGAAGGCCGATGACCGGGTCGCCGGCCTCGACGTCGGCGCCGGTGACGATCGCCTCCAGCGCGACGATGCCCACGCAGGTCCCGCCAAGCTCGTGACCGGCGACGATCTCCCCGACCTGCGCCACCTCGCCGCCGGTGATCTCCACCCCGGCGAGCTCCGCGCCGCGCGCCAGACCCCTTCCGAGGGCGGCGAAGACGTCGGGGTCGGCCTCGCCGCAGAGCACGAAGTCGAGCATCGCCGCGGGCTCGGCGCCAACGCAGACGACGTCATTGGCGTTCATCGCGACGCAGTCGATGCCGATCGTGTCGTAGCGACGGAGGCGCTCGGCCACCACCATCTTCGTGCCGACGGTGTCCGTGGACATCGCCAGACCGGTGCGCTCGTCGAGCTTGATGACGCTGGCGTAGTGGCCGGGCAGCGGGACCTGCAGGGACGGCCGGTCGAGACGGGCTTCGCGAAGCGCCCCGACCAGGGCGTCGACGGCGCGATCGCCGCCCGCCTGGTCAACGCCGCTGCGTGAGTACGCGTCGCCGGAGGGCTCGTTCGCTGCCACGCTTCGGATTCAACACGACCGGGCCGACCCAGCGGGAGCCGGCAGCCCCGGCGATCAGCGAATAGGCTGGACGGGGCAAGGGTCCATCGACAAGAGGAGGGCTGCCTTGAGGGGAAGGCTCATCACCGGAGCCGTGCTCGGACTACTCGCCGCTTTCGCGGGCATCTCGCCCGCGCTTGCCGGCGACGCCAAGCACAAGCCGACCAAGCACTACGCGACGAACATCTCGATCACGACCGACAAGCAGGGGGGAACGATCACCGGGAAGGTCACCTCTCCGAACGCAGGCTGTACGAAGGCCCGGGGAATCGACCTCTACGTCGACGGCGACAAGGCGTTCTCGACGGATACGACCGCCACCGGCAAGTACGGGATCCGCCACAAGGACCAGAACGGCAACACCATCCCGCTCGACCCGGGCGACTACCAGGTCAAGGCGAAGCAGCTGAAGCTCTCGAAGCACAAGGCCTGCGACGCGGGCAAGTCCAAGGTCTCCACCGTCCAGTAGCAGCGCCGGACGTAAGCTCGCTTACACCGCCGAGGCCTCCCGGGTCCGCCCCACGGAGGCCTCGCGCTGTTTTGCACAAGCTCAAGTGGGGAAGGTCATAGCCGAAGCACTCGATTTCGCCGCTCTGGCGAAGAAGGAGGAGACAGCTATGGAAGCAGGGACCGTCCCGCCCCGCGCTCCCGCACCACCCCCGGCGCCCGCAACGGCCGGGTGGACCCCGGCCGACCCCGGCCCGCTCGGGCTGGCTGGGTTCGCGATGACGACGTTCGTGCTCAGCATGTTCAACGCCAATTTCGTCAGCAGCGCCGGCGAGCCCGTCGTCCTCGGCCTCGCGCTGGCCTACGGAGGGCTCGCGCAGCTGCTCGCCGGCATGTGGGAGTTCCGCACCGGAAACACCTTCGGAGCCGTGGCGTTCAGCTCGTTTGGAGGGTTCTGGATCTCGTACTTCGTGCTGGTGATGTTCAACGTCGGGCAGTTCCCGGACGCGACCACGGCCGGGCACGCGGTCGGGCTGTATCTCTGGGCGTGGGCGATCTTCACGACGTACATGTTCGTGGCCTCGCTGCGGACGACCGGCGCGGTGGCGCTGGTCTTCTTCCTGCTCGCAATCACGTTCGTCCTGCTGGGCATCGGGAACTCCGGAGCTCACGAGACGATCATCCACTGGGGCGGCTACATCGGCCTCGCGACCGCGATTGCGGCTTGGTACGCGTCGTTTGCCGCCGTGGCCAACTCGACGTTCGGCCGGACGGTCCTGCCGGTGAAGCCCCTGAACACGCCCCGGTCATGACCGGGGCGTAGGATCGATCGAAGGAAAGACAAGGCCAGAGAGGAGAGCAGATGGCGACTGAAGCGCCCGCCGGCGGCGGCCTCGAGCGCGAGCTCGGCGAGCTTCTGGAGGTCGAGAAGTTCGATCCCCCGGGAGACTTCGTAAAGGACGCCCACATCACGGACGGCTCGGTTCACGAGGAGGCCGAGAAGGACCCGCAGGGCTTCTGGCTCGGGCAGGCAAAGGAGCTGCTCGACTGGGAGACAGAGCCAAGCGCGGCCTTGGACAACTCGGACCCGCCGTTCTACAAGTGGTTCGCCGACGGGCGCATCAACGCCTCCTACAACTGCCTCGACCGCCACGTCGAGGCCGGCAACGGCGATCGCGTCGCCTACCACTGGCACGGGGAGGAGGGGGAGCAGCGCTCCGTCACGTATGCCGACCTGCACCGTGACGTTCAGCGCCTGGCCAACGCGCTGAAGGACCACGGGGTCGGCCCCGGTGACGTGGTCGGGATCTACCTGCCGATGATCCCGGAGGTCGTGGTGTCCATGCTTGCGTGCGCGCGGATCGGCGCCCCGCACAACGTGGTCTTCGGCGGCTTCTCGGCGGAGTCCGTGAAGGAGCGCATGGAGTTCTCCGACGCGAAGCTGCTGATCACGGCCGACGCCGCGCGGCGCAAGGGCCAGACCGCGCCGGTGAAGGCCAACGTCGACGAGGTGATGGGCGACCTTGAGTCACTCGAGACCGTCGTCGTCGTCCGCAACACGGGCGCCGAGTGCGAGATGAAGGCGGGTCGCGACGTCTACTACGACGAGATCCTCGAGGCGGCCGACGACGAGTGCCCGCCGGAGGCGCTCGACGCCGAGCACCCGCTCTACATCCTCTACTCGTCCGGGTCCACGGCCAAGCCCAAGGGCATCCAGCACACGACCGGCGGCTACCTGACGCAGGTCGCGTGGACGCACAAGTACGTGTTCGACCTGCAGGACGACTCGATCTACTGGTGCGCCGCCGACGTCGGCTGGGTGACCGGTCACAGCTACATCGTCTACGGGCCGCTGCTGAACGGCGCGACCTCGGTGATGTACGAGGGCGCTCCCGACTATCCGGCCAAGGACATCTGGTGGGAGCTGGTCGAGACCTACGGCGTCACGATCCTCTACTGCGCACCCACCGCGATCCGCACCCACATCAAGTGGGGCGCCGAGTTCGCGCGTCGCCATGACCTCTCGAGCCTGCGCATCCTCGGCACCGTCGGCGAGCCGATCAATCCCAAGGCCTGGCTCTGGTACTACAAGGTCATCGGCGGGCAGCGCTGCCCCATCGTCGACACCTGGTGGCAGACGGAAACGGGCGGGATCATGATCACGACGCTGCCCGGCGCTCAGGCGATGAAGCCCGGCTCGGCCGGGACGCCGCTGCCGGGGTTCGCGGCTGCCGTCCTCAACGAGGACGGTGAGGAGTGCGAGCGCGGCACGCAGGGGCTCCTGACCCTGCAGGACCCGTGGCCCGGGATGCTGCGGACCCTCTACCGAGACGACGACCGCTACATCGAGACCTACTTCGAGAAGTTCGGAAAGGAGACCTACCTCGTCGGCGATGCCTCGCGGCAGGACTCCGACGGCTACTTCTGGGTCATCGGGCGCGTCGACGACGTGCTGAACGTCTCCGGGCACCGGATGTCCACGGCGGAGATCGAGTCCGCGATCGTCTCCCATCCGAAGGTCGCGGAGTCGGCCGTGATCGGCCAGACCGACGAGGACATGGGACAGTCCGTGTGCGCGTTCGTGACGCTCGAGGGAACGCTCGAGGGCTCCGACGGCCTCGAGGGCGAGATTCGCGAGCAGGTCGCCGTGCGCATCGGCAAGTTCGCCAGGCCGAAGCGCGTGATCTGGGCAAACGAGCTGCCGAAGACGCGGTCGGGCAAGATCATGCGCCGGCTGCTTCGCGACATCGCCGAGGGGCGCGAGCTCGGGGACGTGACCACGCTCGCCGACCCGGCCGTCATGGGCAAGATCGAGGAGAAGATCGCCGAGGGCGGCGGCGAGGAGTAGCCAGCGGATAAGCTCCTGCGGTCCAGTATGCGACGAGGGAGCACGAAGGTGAGGGAAATGCCCGGCAGGATCGCGTTGCTCACGGCGACCGTCGCCAGCTTCTTGGCGCTCGCGGCCACGGCGCTCGCGGCGAACACCAACATCTCGATCCAGGCACACGACCACAAGGGTCCGAACGGGCGTTTCACGGGTGTGGTGAAGTCGTCCGACGCGACCTGTGACACGCACGTGATCGTGACCCTCTACCGCGACGCTCCGCAGGGTGGCGCCCACTTCCACGTCGCCGCCACCGACCGCACCAACAGCCACGGCAAGTGGTCCGTCCGCTACGAGGGCCGGATCCCGCGCGGGACGTACTACGCGACGTCCGGCGAGGGCGACTGCCCGGCCGCCAAGACGACCCGCGTCAAGATCTCCTAGATCCGCGCAGCCTCGCCAGGACCGCCCCGGCCAGCGCGGTCCGGTAAGCGGCGTACGGCCACAGCGCGCGGTCGCGCTCGACCTGCGCGATGAGCTTCTGCGATGCCAGGGTGGAGGCGAGAGAGGCACCGACTCCGAAGGCCATCGCCGTGCGCAGCGTGGGGTCGACGCCGCGGCGTCGCAGCCGCACGCCCTTCAGGAGGCTCGCGCCGACGATGACCGGCAGGGCGACGGTCCGCGACAGGAGGTTTGCCTGCTCGCGCGTGAAGCGACGCGCTCGCGCCGCGGTCAGGGTCGCTCCGTTACGAGAGATCCCGGGCGCCAGGGCCAAGGCCTGCGCGATTCCCAGAGCGAGCCCGTCAACCGCCGTCGCGTCTCCAGGGCCGCGCTCCTGGGGTCGGCGGTCCGCCAGGACCATTCCGATGGCCCCGAGCACGAGGCCGGCCGCAGTCGCGCGTGGTCCGCCGAGGCGCTCCTCGATCTGACGCTCGAGGGTGAGCCCGGCGATCGCGGGCGGCAGGAACGACATGCTCACCACCAGGGCCCGCCGGCGGTCGAAGCTGGCAAGCTCGCTGCGGATCTGCCGGCGCTGGCCGATCAGGAGCGCCGCCGCCGCACCGGCGTGAACGGCTACCTCGAAGCTCTTGCGCGACTCCGCGTCGGCCCGTTGCCAACTCCATCGGCCGAGCCACGGAACGAGCGTGAGGTGCGCCGAGCTCGAGACCGGGAGCAGCTCCGTCGGCCCCTGGATCGCGCCTAGAAGCGCGGCGCGGCCTGGCCTCAGGCCGGGGGCGTCGGCTCCCAAGCCCCACGTCCCCGCCGGCGAATCAACAGGTAGGCGATGCCGAGGACGGCGATGACGAGCACCACGTAGTCCGCGTAGTGAAGGTGGTGCTGCCAGGTATCCCAGCGGTCCCCGACCTCCCGCCCGATGATGGCGAGTGCGAGGACCCAGGGGATCGATCCGAGGGCGGTCAGCAGCGTGAACCTCCCAAGCGGCATGCGGGCGACGCCCGCAGGCAGCGAGCTGAAGGTCCGGACGATCGGGAGCATCCGCGTGAAGAAGACGGTCGCCGACCCGTTGCGGGCGTACCACGCGTCGATGCGGGCCAGCTGTGCGGAGCTGACGTGGATGAGGCGGTTGCGCTCGAGGAGCTCGAGACGGCCGTAATAGCCCGCGGCGTAGGCGATCAGCGAGCCGAGGACGTTGCCGGCAACCCCTGCGGCGACGATGCCAAACAGCGTCAGGTCGCCCTGGGAGACGTTGAAGCCGGCGAAGAGCATGATCGCCTCGCTCGGCACGGGGATGCAGGCGCTCTCCAGGGTCATCAGCACGAAGACCCCGACGAGTCCCGCCGCGTCGATGAAGTCGGTCGCCGCGTTGACGATCGGGGCGAGGATGTCGGCGCTGATCAGCATCTGAGGATCGCCCGAAAGCGACGGCCCATCTTAGGGCGGGGCACGCTGCGAGCCCCGGGTCGCGCACTACACTCGGGCCCGCATGTCGCGGCTCGAACGGGCACTCGATCCCGCCTACCGTCACCGTGCTCTAGCTCTCCTGGCCGACGCGGTGCTCCTGGCGCTCGCGTTCACGCTTGCGTTCCAGCTGCGCTTCCTTGACGCGTCCGGCCTGCCCGACCGCTACGCGACCATGCTCTGGCGCTCGGTCGCGTTCGTCGCCATCGGGAAGACCATCGTCTTCGACGTGCTCGGCCTGCACCGCGACTGGTGGCGCTACTTCCGCCTGCCGGACCTCTGGCCAGTGGTGCGTGCCTCCGCCATCGCCACCGGCCTCCTGGTCGCCGTGTTCGTCCTCCTGCGGCCATTCAACTCGGGGCTCCCGCGCTCCGTCATCGTCTTCGATTTCATCCTCTCGTTCGTCTTCACGGGTGGCGCTCGACTCGCGGTCCGCATGGTCGCGGAGCGGCCCGGCCGCGGCGCGAGGCGCGACGCCCGCGGCGTCTTGGTCGTCGGCGCCGGCTCCGGCGGCCAGATGGTCGTTCGCGAGATGCAGCTCAACCCCAATCTCGGATCCCGCGCCATCGGCTTCCTCGACGACGACCCGCGCAAGCGCGGAATGCGGGCCGCGGGCCTGCGCGTTCTCGGCTCCACCGACGAGATCGGCGCCGTGCTCGATCGCAAGGGGCCCGACGAGGTCATCATCGCGATCCCCTCGGCCCCGGGAACGCTGCGCGCGAAGGTTGTCACCGCCTGCCGCGAGCGCGACATCCAGGTCCGGACGCTACCCACGGTCTTCGAGCTCCTGCGAGGCGGCGTCCAGCTCACCCGGCAGCTCCGCGAGGTTCGGGTGGAGGACGTCCTCGGACGGGAGCCGGTGGTCATGGAGCTGGACCGTGTCGGCACGTACCTCGAAGACAAGGTGGTGGTCGTCACCGGCGCCGGCGGCTCGATCGGCTCGGAGCTCTCGCGGCAGATCGCCAGGGTCCGCCCGAAGCTCCTCGTCCTCGTCGACCAGGCGGAGGACAACCTCTTCGAAATCGATCGTGAGATGAGCGAGCAGTGGCACTTCACGCGGTTCGAGTCGGTTCTCGCCGACTGCCGCGAGGCCGAGCGGATGCTCGAGGTCATGCAGCGGTTCAAGCCGGACGCCGTCTTCCACGCGGCGGCCTACAAGCACGTTCCGCTCATGGAGGAGAACCCGCTCGAGGCCGTGCGCAACAACGTGCTGGCGACCCGTGTGGTCGCCGAGACGGCCGCCGCCGCCGGCGTCGAGCGCTTCGTCCTGATCTCGACCGACAAGGCCGTGAACCCGCAGACCGTCATGGGCGCCTCGAAGGCGATGGCGGAATGGGTCGTCGAGGCCGCAGGTCAGCGTCACGCGGCCACGCGGTTCAAGATCGTGCGCTTCGGCAACGTCCTCGGCTCGTCGGGCAGCGTGGTGCCGATCTTCCGCCGCCAGATCGAGCGCGGGGGTCCGATAACCGTGACCCACCCGGAGATGACCCGTTACTTCATGACGATTCCCGAGGCCGTGCAGCTGGTGATCCAGGCCGGTGACCTGGGCTCGGCGACCGGCGAGGTCTTCGTCCTCGAGATGGGCGAGCCGGTCCGCATCGTCGAGCTGGCCAGCAACATGATCCGCCTCGCCGGCTACGAGCCCGAGGTGGACATCGCGATCGAGTTCACCGGGCCACGCCCCGGGGAGAAGATCAGCGAGGACCTCTTCAATTCGGACGAGCTCTCCCAGCCGACGACGGCCGAGCGAATCGTCCGGGCGGTCCGCGGTCGCCCGCTCGACCCGGAGTGGGTCGGCGAGGCGGTGGGTAGGCTGGAGGGCCTCCTCGCCTCAGGGGACGAGTCGGGTCTCGCCGAGCGGGTCGTCGAGGTGGTGGCCGAGCGCCGCGGCGCGCTGACAGCGCTCACGGATGCCGGCGACACGGACCCGCCCGCGCCGGGCCCCTACTCACTCGACTGACCGAATTCACTTGATCGATCGCATCGGCCCATATCTCGGCGTGGCGGCCTTTCTGGCGCTTTCCGTCCTCGCGATCCTCCTCATCCTCCAGGCGCGTGAGATCAGGCGGCTTCGCGAGTGGGCCGGCCGCGCTCCGGAACGGGCGATGGAGGCGGCCGACGCGACATCCGCCGCCGCCGAGACGAAGGGCGAGCCCCGTGAGGAGAGGCCCGGCCCCCTCGCGCGGGCCGGCAGCGGCCTGGCGGCCTGGCGCGCGGGAGTTGCCGAGCGCTTCGGCCCGCGCTATCAGGAGCTCGACCGCCGCTCTCCCGTCGATCCGCGCATCGTCCTCGGCCTGCTCGTCGCCGCGCTCGTCGCGGTGGGGGTGATCACGGACGGCTTCGGTCTCGGCGGTGGCGGTGGCTCCACCGGCTCCAGCGCCGCCGTCGCGAAGACGGCGCCGCGGGATCTCGAGGTGGCGGTTCTGAACGGCTCCCAGGAGCCGGGCGTGGCCGGCGTGCCCGGCCTTGCGGATGACGTGCTCCGGCAGGTCGTGAAGCCGGAGGGCTACAAGAGCGGCGTCGTCAAGAACGCGCCCAAGAGCTACACCAAGTCGGTCGTGATGTTCGCCAGCGGCGAGGAGGCGGACGGCAAGGCCCTCGCCCACAAGGCCGGGAAGACGCTCGGTTCGCTGAAGTCAAGGCCGATGAGCGCAGACGTCGCCGACACCGTCGGCGGCGCCCAGCTTGCGCTCGTGATCGGCGTGGACAACAAGGCGTTCGACTCGACGCCGTAGGCCCCGTTTGAGCGTCGTCAACGAGATCCCGGATTACCTGTCGCTCGCGGCTCTGTCCGGGACCGTGCTGTTGACGCCGCTCTACCTCTCCCAGCGCCGGGACGTGGCCAGGCTGCGCGAGCTTCGCGAGCGCGATCCGGAGCATGCCCGGCGCGACCTCGCCGACAGCGAGGCGGTGCTCGACCGCGCCGAGCGCGACATCGAGGAGGTCCTCATCGCCACCGGCCAGTTCGCGGCCGTCACCCCGCAGACCGAGGCCGGCCAGGCCACCCCGATTCCACCGGGCCAGCGGGTCGAGGCGGGAGCCACCCCGATTCCACCGGGCGCCCGTGTGACCTCCGAGCGCCCGGCGCTCGAGCGGATCACTATGGAGCGCCAGGCGCTCGCACCGCACCCGCGCTGGCGGCGGTTCGCGAAGCTCGCGATGGCTCCCCGCACGCTCGCGGTGGTCGGGCTGCTCGCGGTGGCGATCGGCATCGCCGCGCTCGTGGCGTTCGGCCAGATCCTGGGAGGTGGGAACGAGGGATCCGGCGGGAGCGTCAGCGCGAGCGGCTCGGGCCGGGCGTCCGTCAGCGTGGCGGTTCTCAACGGAAGCTCGGACGCGACCCTCGGACACAGCCTCGGCAGGGAGGTCAAGCGGCGGGGGTTCGACCTCGGCCCGGTCGCCGACAGCGGCAAGCAGTTCCAGCAGACGGTCGTGATGTTCAGCCCGGGCGACAAGCGCGAGGCGACCAAGGTGGCGCACGTGTTGTCGGTGACGCCGATTCAGCCGATCGACTCGCAGACCCGCGCCGAGGCACCTGACGCCGACGTGGTGGTGATCGCCGGCGCCGACCGGGTCGAGAACCAGCCTTGAGAGCCCGCGCTCCGGCGGGCCTCGTGCTCTTCTGCGCCCTGGCCGTCGCCGCGCTTGCCTCAGCGGCCGCGGTTCTCCATTACAAGACCGGCACTCTGGCCATCCAGGTGGTGCGCCTCACCTGCGCGTTCGACCCCCAAGGCTCGAGCGGAGAGGTCGCCCACATCCGCTTCTTGACGCGCTACAGCGACCCTCACGCCGAGGTCAGCATCGTCGGCGGCGGCCTCTCGCCGGCGAAGACTCTCGACGCCGACGTTCCCCTGCAGGCGGGCAGGCCGGTCAGCTTCACCTGGGGCGGGAACACGGACGCGGGCGGGCTGGCGCCGCCCGGGGCATACGCGCTTCGGGTCAACCTTCCCGACCGCGGCCGCAACATGCTCTGGATCGCAAAGCGCGTCCACCTGCGTGAGCCCTGCCCGGCGCACACACGCGCGTGAACGCGTCGGCGGGACAGACGATCGGCCTCTTGGCGGCGCTGGGCGGCGGGGCCGCGGGCCTCCTGCTGCGCGACTCCCGCCTTCGCTACGGGGCGTTGGGGGCGGGCCTCGCGGCCGGCTTCCTGCTGTTCGCCGACGAGGTCTGGCACACGCCGCGGTTCGACACGCTCCGCGCGCATCCGCCGGAGGTCGCGGCATTGGCACTGGCGGCCCTCGCCGTCCTCGTGGCGCTCGCGACGGCGATGCGCCGCTGGCCGGCGCTCTTCCCGCTGCTCTCGATCCTCGCGCTCCCGTTGCGCGTCCCGATCGAGATCGGCGGCACGACCTCGAGCCTGCTGGTGCCGCTCTACGCGGTGATCGCCTCGGGCCTCCTCGCCGCCGCATGGACGAGCTGGCAGCGGGGCTGGAAGCCACCGTCCGGGTCCCGCCGAGAGGCAGCGGTCCTCCTCGACCGCCTGCTCGCGGCCGTGCTGGTTCTCTACGCGGTGCAGGCGCTCTACTCGCTCGACGTGAAGAACGCGGTCGAGAACGCCGCCTTCTTCTACGTACCGTTTGCGGTCCTCTACGCCCTGCTGCGCGAGGTGGACTGGACGCCCACGCTGATCCGCCGCTCACTGCTCGTGATCGCGCTCGCCGGCGCTCTCCTGGCCGCCATCGGCATCGTCGAGTACGCAACCCGGGACCTACTCGTCAACGCGGACCTCCGCGCCGAGAACGCGCTTCACGTGTACTTCCGGGTGAACTCCCTGTTTCGCGACCCGAACATCTTCGGCCGCTACCTGGCGCTGGCCGTGCTCGCGCTGGCCGGACTCCTCGCCTGGGAGGAGGATGCGTCACGCGCGCTCGCGGCCGCAGGCGCCTGCGCCCTGATGCTGGTCGCGCTGGCCTTCAGCTTCTCCCTGACGAGCTTCGCGGCGCTGCTCGCCGGGCTTCTCGTCCTCCTGTGGGCCCGTCTCGGGGTGCGGTGGGCACTCGCCGCGGTCGCCGCCGCCGTGCTCGCCGGCGGTGTCTACGAGCTCGCGATCGGCGCCCACGGCACGGAGGTCTCAAGCGGGGGCGCCGGGCGCACCAGCCTGATCAGGGGAGGAATCGACCTGGCCCGGGCGCGACCGATCTGGGGATTCGGATCGGGCTCCTTCGGCGAGGCGTTCTACACACGCGTGGAGAAGGCGAAGACGACAACCTCCCACGACACACCCATCGCGGTCGCCGCCGAGCAGGGCATCATCGGCCTCGCGGTGTATGCGGCGTTTGTGATCAGCGCCCTCGTCCTTCTCTTCGCCGGGGGCGTCCGCGGCTCCCCGGCGCGGGCCACGGTGGGAGCGCTCTTCGTGGCGATGCTCGTCCACACCCTCGGGTACGCGAGCTTCCTCGAGGACCCGGCGAGCTGGGCGATCCTTGCGGTCGGGGCCGCGCTGGCCTGGAGGCCGGCCCCCCCGGTCGCGTCCACCTAGATGAGTGATTCCACGACCCCACGCACGCGGATGACGCGCGGCTGCCGTCGCTGGATCGCGCCCTCAGAGACTCGCCCGTACCCACGGGTACGGGCGTCGCTCTTCGTCCACGACCAGCTCGGCCCCGCGCGCCCCCGCGTACGCGGTGCCGTGGAATCAATCATCTAGAGGGCGATGTACTACCTGCGCCGCCTCGCGACGACGGGCGCCGCATACACGGCGTCGAGCATCGCCTCGAAGTTCCTCGCGGTCTTCCTGCTGCCGCTCTACACGCGCTACCTCAGCCCAACCGAGTACGGCGCCGCCGAGGTGATGCTGGCGAGCGTGGTGGCCACGAGCATCGTCGTTCGCTTCGGGATGATCGAGGCGATCCTGCGCTTCTACTACCGCGCGGACGTCGATCGCCGCGCTGCCCTCGGCACCGGCTTTGCCGCCCTGTTCTGGACCTCGACGGTGGCGGCCCTGATCGCGCTCGCGTTCGCGGCACCGATCTCCTCCGCCCTCCTCGGTCACGAGGACGCCGGCCTGGCGCGGTTCGCAATCCTCGGGCTCTGGACGCTGACGCTCTGGGAGTACGTGCTCACGCTGCTTCGCCTCGCCGAGCGCGCACGGACCTACTTCGCGCTCACCCTCGCGAACGTTGCGGTCACCATCCCCGTCACGGTCTGGCTCGTCGTGCTCGAGGACGGCGGGCCGCGCGGGCTCCTGGCGGCCACCTACACGACGGCGCTGCCCTTCATCGGCTGGCGGCTGTGGGCGGAGCGGCGCTCGCTGTCCCTGGTTCCCGATCGCCTCCTGCTGCGGCGCATGGCTCGCTTCGGGCTGCCGACGATGCCGGCGGAGCTCTCCATCTACTCCCTCAACTTCATCGACCGCATCGTCCTCGTTCGCCGGGCGAGCCTGGCGGAGGCGGGCCTTTACGCCCTGGCGGTCAAGTTCGCGCAGGGCATGAACGTCCTCGCCCGCGGCTTTCAGCTCGCGTGGCCCCCCCTCGCCTACTCGATCGCCGACGACGAGGAGGCCCGCGGAGCCTACGCGCTGGTGTTCACGTGGTTCGCCGCGGTCTGCGCCTTCGGGGTGACCGGGCTGTGGCTGTTCTCGCGGTGGATCGTGCGCCTCCTGGCCGCCCCCGAGTTCTTCGGCGCCCACGCGGCGATCGGGCTCCTCTCCACCGGGGTGGCGCTCTACGCCCTCTATCTGGGCCAGGTGGTGATCCTCGGCCGCACGAACCGGACCGAGCTCAGCTTCCCGGCGACCGCGGTGGGAACGGTTCTGAACGTCGCGCTCAACCTCCTGCTCGTGCCCGGCCACGGGATCGTCGGCGCGGGGATCGCCCTGGTGGCTTCCTACCTCGCGATTCTCGCCATCACCTACGTCCTCACCCAGCGGCTCTTCGCGGTCCCCTACGAGTGGGCCCGGATCGGATCGCTGGTCGTGGTCAGCGGCGCGCTGGTCGGTTTCGCGGAGGCGTTCACGCCAACGGCGGGCGCCGGCGGCTTCCTTCTGCGGGCGGCACTCTGGGCCGCCTTCCCGCTCATCCTCTGGGCGTCGGGCTTCCTGACGACCGAGGAGCGGCGGACGCTTGCGGTTCTCCTGCGCCCCGAGGCCATCCGCGCCCGCCTGCGCGAGCTCCGCGATCGCCCGCCCGGCGAGACCGCGCGCGAAGGCGACGCGGGCCCCGAGGTCTACGAGGCAGCCCTGCGCGACGAGGACGACCTGCGCTAGGCCGCCCCGATCCCGCCGAGCCGACTAGTGGCGGACCCAGGGCGCGTTGCGCCAGAACCGCCAGCTTCGCCGCCCGCAGCTCGGGCAGCGCCGCAGCGGCTCGACCCATGCACCGCACTTCCGGCACGGGACGCGATGAGGGACCACGGAGGTCAATGCCATCGCACTGGGTCTAGCAGCCGGCGCGCTGACTCGGCTGACCCGGCGGCGGCTTCGCCATCGCGTCGGCGAGGGCGAGCGCCCGGGCCGGGTCGATCTCGCCGGCGACTGCGTAACGGCCGCTCAGGTCATGCAGCGTCGCGGGCCACACCACGGTGGAGGACATTCGACCGCCCGAACGCTCGACGTCGAGGACGGCGGGGTAGCCGCGGACGCGGACCTCCCTCGGGTGGAGCGGCCCGCAGCCGTCGAACCCGCCGATGCCGTATTCGAGCGTGAGGCCCCTTCCACCCGGAAGCAACAGGTGGATCTGCGCCGACGGAGCTTCGCCCTTGCGGTCGGAGACGATGACAGGGTGCGTGCTGAGCCGGGTTCCGTCGGGCAGGCCCCGCGGTACCACCGCCGGGACGTGGACACGCCGGTGCACGTAGGCCGCAGCTCCGGCGATCGAGCCGAAGTCAGGATTGGCATTGGCGGTCTTCGCCGCCACGGTGGCCGTTCGCGTCCCGGTGCTCGTCTCGCCTGACGAGCATCCGCCAACGGCGACCGCAATCACGAGCACCGGCAACGCCGCTCGCGCCGGAGCAAGCTCTCCTCTCACGTGTCCCAGCCTACGCCTGGCACCGCGATCCGGCGCGAAAACCCGTCCGGCCCGGGGTGGATAATACGAACACATGTTCGCGCCGGACAAGACTGTCGAGCGGAGCCTCGAAGACATCCCCACCGAGCACCTGGAGGCGGAGATCGAGCAGCTCGCGGCGACCATCACGGCTTCCACGGCCCGCTGGCTCGGGCTGCTCGGCGAGTACGACGCACGCGGCGCCTGGTCGTCGTGGTGGGGCGTGAAGTCGCTCTCGCACTGGGTCGCCTGGCGCTGCGGCCTCGACCAGCGCTCGGCGCGCGAGCACGTCAGAATCGCGAGGGCGCTGCGCGAGCTCCCCGAGACGGCGGCGGCGCTCGCCTCCGGCGCGCTCAGCTTCTCGAAGGCGAGGGCGCTGACCCGCGTCGCCGACGCGGAGAGCGAGATCGCGCTGCTCGAGATCGCGCGCCACGCGACGGCGGCCCAGCTCGAGCGCATGCTCTCCTCCTACCGGCGAATCAGCCGCGAGGAGGCCGAGGCGGCGCACGAAGGCCGCTACCTCCACACCCACTTCGACGAGGACGGCCGCCTGCGGATATCGGGCCTTCTCGACGCGGAGGAGGGGGCGCTGTTTCGCAACGCGCTTTGGTCCGCGCGCGACGCGCTGGTTGCCGCGGCGCGCGGCGAGCAAGAACCCGACGCCGGCACTTCCGCGCGGAACGGTCGCGCCGTACTTGAAACCGAGTATGAAAGCGGTTCCGCGGAACCGCCTTGGGCACGGATACGTGACGTTGATGCGCTCGGGCTCGTCTGCGAGACGGCGCTCGCGGGCTCGGCAGCCACCCTGAAGGGCGGCGAGCGCTATCAGGTGGTCGTCCACCGCGAGGCCGACGGGCGAAATCGCCTGGCCGACGGCCCTGCCCTCGCGCCGGAGACCGCCGATCGGCTCGCCTGCGACGCCGCCGCGGTCGAGGTCGTCGAGGAAGACGGCTCCCCGCTCAGCGTCGGGCGGCGAAGGCGGACGGTGCCGGCCGCAATTCGCCGCGCCCTCGAAGTTCGCGATCAGGGCTGTCGATTCCCCGGCTGCAACAACCGCGCCCGCACGGACGCGCACCACATCTGCCACTGGTCGGCCGGCGGCGAGACCTCCGTCGCCAACCTCGTCCTGCTCTGCCGCCGCCATCACCGCGCACTGCACGAGGGCGGCTTCACGCTCACCCGCGACGCCGACGGGACGCTTCGCTTCCGAAGCCCCCGCGGCTTCGAGCTCGAGCCCTCGCCGATCCCGCCTCCGCCGCTGCCCGCACCGCCGCCGGCCGCGGGCAACCCCCGCCCGCTCTGGACCGGATCAGGCGAGCCCGCGCGCCTCGGCGACTGCGTCCAGGCGGTGATCTCCGCCAAGGAGAACCGCTACTTCATGCCGGGCGATCCCCGGGGCCCCTAGCGCTGCCGTTCCGCCAGCCGCCGGTTGAACGCCTCGGCGGCCTCCTGGACTCCCTCCCCGCCGGCCCTCGGCCGCAGCGCCTGGCGCGCGTGCAGCAGGTAGCGGCGCGGGCGCTCGCCGGGACGGAACGCGGCGATCACGGCGCGCGGGAGATAGGAGAGAGACCAGAGGACTCGGCTGAGCTGAACCGCCGGCGGAGAGTGGTGCTTTCGCATGTAGAGGTCGCGGCCGCGATGGAACTGGATGATGCGTCTGGAGATCGCCTCCTCGTCCCGGTCGGAGGAGAGCTGCTCGTGGTGGACCACGCAGGCGCCGGGGACGTGGAGGATGTGCCAGCCGGCGTCGTGGAGGCGCTTCTCGAAGTCGGTCTCGTCGGAGTAGAGGAAGAACGCCGGGTCCCACCAGCCGACCGCCTCGGCGGCACCGCGGCGAACGAGCATGGCCGCGGATTGGACCCAGCCGACGCGGCGGACGTCGTTCCCGCCGCTCTGGGTCACGAGGGAGCCGAGGAAGAGGAGCTGGGCCAGCGCGGTGCCGACGCCCGGCAGCCGCCACGCGCAGGGGCTTCGGGAGCGGTCGGGGTAGAGGAGCTCGGCGCCGGCCACGGCTGCACGCGGGTCCCTGCAGAGCGCCTCGAGGAGCGCGTCGACGGCGCCGGCCTGGAGCTCGGCGTCCTCGTCCAGGAGGAGGCAGAACTCTCCTCGCGCCTCGCGCATGAGGATGGTCCGGTTGGAGGCGGCCCCGCCCCGCCGCTCGCGCCGGAGCACTCGGACGCCGCCCGTCGCCTCCAGCGCCTCCGCCGATCCGTCCTCGGAAGCGTTGTCGAGCACGATGATCTCGTGCTCGAGTCCGTCCGGGTGGGTCCGTTTGATCGCAGCGACGCAGGCGAGCGCTGACTCGCGCGCGTTGGTGTTGGTCACGCAGTAGGAGAGCTCCACCGGGAAAATCCTGGCGAATGCGCGTCGCCCTCGTCGATCCGCCGGCTTACACGCCTCCATATGACCGCTCGCTTGCGGCGGCGCTGGCACGCGCCGGGGCCGACGTCGAGCTGATCACGAGCCACTTCGTGCACGGGCCGGTGCCGCCCGCGGACGGCTACGCGGTGACCGACGCCTTCTACCGCCACTCGGCGCAGCGACTCGATCGGCGCGGGCGGCAGGGGGTGAAGGCGCTCGAGCACGTCGGCGACATGCTTCGCCTCCGCCGACGCGGAATCGACGCCGACATCGCCCACTACCAGTGGCTGACGTTCCCGTCCCTCGACGCCCACCTCCTGCCTGCGCGCAGGCCGCGCCTCCTCACCCCGCACGGTTGGCTGCGCCGGGAGGCCTGGCGCGGGGGCCCGGCGCGCGGCCTGCGACGCCTGCTGCGGCGGATGGATGCGATTGTGGCGCTCTCGAACTACGGAGCCATGCTGTTGCGCGAGCGCGGTGGCGTCGGCGCCGACCGCGTCCACGTCATCCCCCACGGTGCCTTCGATCACCTCACGCGAGTGCCGAACGAGGCGCCGCTCCCCGCAGAACTGGCGGCGACCGAGGCCCCCGTCGTTCTCTGCTTCGGCCTGATCAGGCCCTACAAGGGCGTCGACCTGCTGATCGACGCCTTCCGCGAGATCGACGACGCCGAGCTCTGGGTCGTCGGCCGGCCGCTCGGCATGGCCATCGGCGACCTGCGCGAGCAGGCCCGCGGCCTGAGCTCGACCGTACGCTTCGTCGAGCGCTTCGTCGCCGATACCGAGGTGGCTGCTTACTTCCGCCGCGCCGACATCATCGCCCTTCCGTACCGCGACGCGGAGCAGTCGGGGGTCCTCTTCACGGCGCTCGCGTTCGGCAAGGCAGTGGTGCTGACCGACGTGGGGGGCTTCGGCGAGATGGCCGCGGCGGGGGTCGGCAGGCTGGTTCCGCCGAACGACCCGGACGCGCTCGCCGAGGCAATCCGCGGCCTCCTGGCGGACCCCGCCGAACGCGCGCGCCTCGAAGCCGCGGCGGCAGCGGCGGCAGCGGGCCCCTACTCCTGGGACGCCATCGCCCGGCAGACGCTTGACCTCTACGGCTCTCTCCTGTGACGGCGCTCGCGATCGTCTTCTGGGCGAGCGCCGGTCTCCTCGTCTACACGATGGCCGGCTACCCGGTCGTCCTCTGGGCACTCGCCCGGGGCCGCGTAGAGCCCCAGCTCGCGCCCGCCGAGCTGCCGCCGGTCTCGCTCATCGTCGCCGCTCACGACGAGCAGGAGAGCATCGGCGACTGGGTTCGCGCAAGCCTCGCGAGCGACTACCCGCGCGAGCTCCTCGAGGTGATCGTGGTGTCCGACGGCTCCACCGACCGCACGGCGGAGCTGGCATCGGAGGCCGGGGCGGACGTCGTCGTCGAAATGCCGCGCGGTGGCAAGGTGGCGGCGCTGAACGCCGCGGTCGAGCGCGCCCGTGGCGAAGTGCTCGCGTTCGCGGATGCCAACGCTCGCTGGGAGCCCGCCGCCCTCCGCCGCCTCGTCGCGCGCCTTGCGGATCCCGGCGTCGGCTACGTCTGCGGGCAGCTCCGGCTCGAGGGCGGGGAGGGAGCGAACCAGGAGGGCCTCTACTGGCGCTACGAGATGGGGGTGCGCTCGCTCGAATCCCGGCTTGCCGGGGTGACCGCGGGGAACGGCGCCATCAACGCCGTGCGCCGCGAGGCGTTCATCGCGCTCGAGCCGACCCGCGGGCAGGACATCTCGTTCCCCTTCGAGATCACAAGGCGCGGGCTGCGCGCTGTCTACGAGCCGGCCGCGGTGGCGCGTGAGCCGATGACCTCCTCGCTCGGCTCGGAGTTCGCGCGCAAGCGCCGGATGCACACCGGCTCTTGGGCGACGATCCTTCGCCACCGAATGCTCTCTCCGCGCGGCTACCCGGCGGCGTACACGTTCGAGGTCCTCTCGCATCGTGGCCTGCGCTACGCCGCGCCGTTCCTGCACCTCATCGCCTTCGCGGCGAACGTGGCGTTGTTGGGCCACGGCGCGGTCTACGCCGTCACGCTCGGGCTGCAGCTGGCGCTCCTGGTGGGCGCCGCACTTGCTCCGATCGCCCCGGTACGGCCGTTGCAGATCGCCCGCTACTACGTGACGGTCACGGCGGCGAGCGCCGCCGGGCTCTGGGACTACGTGCGCCGTGGCGTGCCCACGACCTGGGAGAAGGCCGAGGGCACGCGCTGATGCCCCGCATCCTCGACGTCGCAATCGCTGCCCTCGCCCTCGTGGTGACCTCGCCGCTCCTGCTCCTCGCGGCCATCGCCATCCGGCTCGACTCGCCGGGCCCGGCGATCTATCGCGCTCGCCGTACGGGCATGCACGGCGAGGAGTTCGAGCTGTTGAAGCTCCGGACCATGTACCAGGGCGCCGACCCCGTCGGCGTCGGCAGCCCGGTCTATCCGGGAGACGCTCGGGTGACTCGCGTCGGGAGGCTCCTGCGGCGCTTCTCGCTCGACGAGCTTCCAAACCTCGTCAACGTCCTCACCGGCGAGCTTGCGATCGTCGGCCCCCGGCCCACGCTCGCGGCCCAGGTCGAGGCGTACACCCCGCATCAGCGCCGCCGCCTCGAGGTCAGGCCGGGGCTGACGGGCTGGGCACAGGTGAACGGCCGCGCCGGGATTCCGTGGGAGGAGCGCATCGAGCTAGACGTCTGGTACGTCCAGCACCGCACGTTCGTCCTCGACCTGCGCATCCTCGCCCGGACCGTCGCGCTGCTCGTCACGGGTCGAGGCCTCTATGGATAGCCTCAGGCAATGGCCGCCGCCATCGAGCTTCGGGACTTCGAGCCCGCCGACTTCGCCGCTGTCCACCGCTGGTTCAACGACGCGCGGGTGACCGAGGACCTGGTCGGCAGCCGGTCGAGCTTCTCCGAGGACGACGCTCGCGCCTGGGTCGAGCGAGCGATGGACGCGTCGCGCGACCGCAAGTGGGCGATCCTCCTCGACGGGGAGGACGCGCCGGTGGGGTTCGTGGCGCTCTTCGGGCTCGATCGCCAGACAGGCCCCGAGCTGGCGGTGATGGTGGGCGACCCTGCCGCCTGGGGCCGTGGCGTCGCGCGCGAGGCGGAGCGCCAGGCGTGCATCGCTGCGTTCGAGACGCACGCGGCGCACCGCATCCACGCGGAGATCCCCGCCACGAACGAGGCGGCCAAGAAGGTGGTGACCCACCTCGGCTTCCGGCGGGAGGGGGTCATGCGGGCCGCCATCCGCCGCGGCGACGACGCGATCGACAACGAGGTCTGGGGCCTCTTGCCGGCGGACTTCACCGGCTGGGAGCGCTCTCCTGGCTGAGCAGACCGTCCGGGCCGAGCTGATCGCCGACGCCGGCGCCGCTGCCGACGACGAGGAGTTCTTCCGCTCCGACGTCTTTCGCGCCGTGGAGGGCGCGACCCACACGCTGCTGGTCGAAAGTCCCGGCCGCGTCGCGGCCACCGCGGTGATCGTCTCGCCCACCCCGGACGGGGACCACCTCGACGCGACCTCCCTCTACGGCTACCCGGGAGCGAAGGTCACCGGTGAGGGCATCCCAGCGGCGCCTGCCGCGGTCGACTGGAGTCGCACCGGCCTCGTGAGCGTCTTCGCCAGGGAGCGTCTGGGCGGCCCGGCCCTCTTGGCCGAGCCGACGCGGCGAGGGACCGTGTTGATCCACGACCCGTCGCTGCCCCGCCAGGTGCGCCCGAGGCTGGCAGAGCAGATCCGCGCGACCGAGCGGCGCGGGTACGAGGTCGAGATCGTTCCCGGACCTGCGGCCGGCCCGCACGACCGGGGCGGCTTCCACGCCGCGTACGCCCAGACGATGCGGCGCGTCGAGGCAGCCGACCGCTACATGCTCTCGGCCGAGTACATGGCCGGCGTCCTGATGTTCGACCGCTCCTGGCTCGTGCTCGCTCGCTCGCCTGCCTTTGGCGTTGCCGCGGGGGCGATGGCGGCGGCCTCCGACCGGCACCTCCACTACTTCCTCGGGGGGACGGCCGATTTCGCGCTGGGCGACTCCCCCTTCAAGTGCGTCGTCTCGGCGATGCTGGACCTGGCCGACGAGCTCGCATTGCCGCTGAACCTCGGCGGCGGCCTCGAGCCCGGCGACGGCCTCGAGCGGTTCAAGCGCGGCTTCGCGAACTCGAGCGCCGCATTCGAGACGCACGAGCTGATCTGCGACCGCGACGCCTACGCGGAGCTCAGCGCCGGGGGCGAGTCAGAGGCCTTCTTTCCCGCATACCGAGCTCCCACCTAAGGCGAGGGCATCACTCCGTGCGGCGGGTGATCGTCGCCGTCGCCTGGGCGGTCGGCTTGACCGCGACGTAGTCCAGGTTCACGTGGGGCGGGCGGGTGACCGCGAACGCGATCACCTCGGCGACGTCTTCGGCGGAGAGCGGGTGGAGCCCGCTGTAGACGTCCCTGGCCCGCTGCTCGTCGCCGTCGAAGCGGACCACCGAGAACTCGGTCTCAACCAGGCCCGGTGCCACCTCCGTGACGCGGATCTGGTCCTCCAGCAGCTCGAGCCGCAGCGTCCGCGCCACGGCGTTGACGGCGTGCTTGGCGGCGGTATACCCGCCCCCGCCCGGATAGACCTCGACGCCGGCAACGGACCCGATGATCACGATGTGGCCCTCGCCGGAGCGCTTCAGCGCCGGCAGCAGGGCGCGGGTGACGCGCATCACGCCGAGCACGTTCGTCTCGTACATCGCCGACCACTGCTCGTCGTCGGCGCCGCCGACCGGGTCGAGCCCGAGGGCCCCGCCCGCCGAGTGGACGATCACCGCGACCTCGCCGAGCTCCGCCGCGAGGCGCTCGACGGACTCCGGCTCGGTGACGTCGAGCTCGATCGCCCTGCCGCCGACTTCGGCTGCCAGCTCCTCGCAGCGCTCGATCCGCCGCGCCGCGGCGACCGTCTCGAGCCCCGCGGCCGCGAGCGCGCGCACGGCGGCGGCGCCGATCCCGCTGGACGCCCCGGTGACGAGCGCGAGGCGGCTCAAGTCAGGGTTGGATCGGGAAACCGAACTCGCGGCCGGCGCGGCCCCGGAACTGGGTGCGGAAGTCCGCCAGCGCGTCGAGGGTCGCAGAGCCCTCGTACTTCGCGCAGTCCATGCGGTTACGCCACGCGGCCGCCGCGACCTGGCCGGGTAGCTGGTCGTTGGGGAACAGCAGAACGCCACTCGGGCTCTCGTCGAAGACGCCCTTGATCGCGAGCTGGTCCTTGTCGGGAAGGTCCGGCGCGTACTCGAACTCGACCCGCGAGTGCTCCATCGAGTGCACGAAGTCGATCGGGGCGGGCTGCTCCGAGTAGGCGCCGTCGGCCTGCTGGAAGGGCGGCTCGACGTGGTTGCCGGACGTCGGCGGCTCGCCCTTGTACTTGATCTTCGTTCCCGGCTTCACGTGCTGGTGGCCGTAGTCGGGGAGGTTCAGAGTGAGCTTGCATCCCGCCGCCTGCGCAGCCTTGTGCAGGTCCGCCTCTGTGATCTGCGGCGGAGGCGTGCCCTCGCGCTCGTCGCAGGCGACGCCGTTCTGGCTGCCGACGGTGAGGTCGAGGTGCGCGTTGGGCCCGCAGTCGGAGCCGCTCGAGGAGCTGCCGCCCCCGCCGTTCGCGATCGCGATCACGATCCCGGTAAGGACGAGCAGCGTGAGGATCCCCGCGGCGCCGTAGCCGAGGATCTCCCGGCGGCGCGCCTGGCCGCGCTCGGCTGCCTCGGCGGCCTCGCGCTGCGCGCGCAGGCGCTCCTTCTCGTCCTTGCGACTGGCCATCTCTCGGACGGGCGAGGGTAGCGAAGGCGCCCTAAGCCCGCACTAAGCCGGGGCGCTGGAAGCCCGCTTTTTCGGCGGCCGTCGACGCGGCTTCGGCTTCGCGTAGACCTCGGCGAGGAAGCCCGCCAGCTCGTCGTTGAGCCGGTTTGGCCGCAGCCGCCACTCGAGCATCGAGTTGGCGTCGACGAGCCGGGCGTTCGGCATCTCGCGGATCAGGCAGTCGGAGTCGGAGAACGGGTGGAGCGGGTCGCTCGGGTGGCCGACGACCAGCGCCGGAAGCTTGATCTTGCGTCGCTCCTCGCGCGGCGGCGCGATCCGGCCGAACATCAGGCCCTCGAGCACCGCCAGCGACGGCTCCGGGCGCTGGCGCAACCAGTCGAGGCCGATGTCGACGAGGTAGTGGCTGCGCGGGATGCGGCTGGTGAGCGTGGAGAGAGCGCCGAAGGCCGGCCGGCCGAAGCGCAGGCCGAACATCACCGGAACGAAGATCCCGCCGATCGCCAGGAGGGCGTTGTCGAGAACGGGCATCTCGATGAAGAGCGCCCGCGCCGCCTTCGGGTGCCGGGCGCCGAGCTCGAGCGACACGTTCGCGCCGAGCGACGTCCCGCCGACCACGGGCCGGTCGAGCTCGAGATGCTCGACGAGGCCGGCCACCTGGTCGGCGAACTGGCCCATCGAGTACTCACGAAGGTCGTCTAGCCGCTCGGACTCCCCGTGCCCGAGCAGGTCGACGGTGACCACGCGATTGCCGCGCGAGGCGATCTCCGGCGCAAGCGTCGTGTACATCCGCCGGTTCATGAGCAGGCCATGGATGAGGACGAGCGTGCGCTCGCCCCGCCCGAACGACTCGTAGGCGATCCGGTGGCCGTCGTGGTCGAAGCTGGGCACGGGCGGAGAAGTCTAGGAGGCCACTAGGAGGCGTTCGCGACTTCGG
Source organism: uncultured Actinomycetes bacterium (assembly GCA_963740625.1). GTDB lineage: Bacteria > Actinomycetota > Thermoleophilia > Solirubrobacterales > 70-9 > JAWVFM01. The sequence continues at coordinate 790,432 of CAVUEV010000001.1, read as the reverse complement.
CGGGCACTGCGCGCTCCCACGGGCGCGAGGCGCGCAGCGCGGCGAGCACCGCGCGGGTTCCAGGGGCGCGGTTGAGGGCGATGAAGTGAATGCCGGGGGCGCCGGCAGCCAGGAGCTCTTCGCACTGGCGCGCGGCGTAGGCGATACCGAGCATGGCCTCCGCCTCGCCGTCGCCGCCGAGTCCGGCCATCGCGGCGTCCAGCTCCGGCGGGATCGAGGCGTCACACAGCTTGCAGATCCGCGAGACCTGCCCGTAGCTGGCGATCGGAATCACTCCGGGAATGATCGGAACGTCGATCCCGACGTTGCGGGCCGCCGCCACGAAGTCGAAGTAGACCTGGTTGTCGAAGAACAGCTGCGTGATCAGGAAGGAGGCGCCCGCCTCGACCTTCGTCTTCAGATACGCCAGATCCGCCTCCGCGCTCGCGGCCTCAGGGTGCACCTCCGGAAAGCACGAGCCGCCAATCGTGAAGTCGTAGCGCTCGCGTATGAACGCCGTCAGCTCCGTCGCGCTCTTGAGGCCGCCCTCGGGTGCGACGAAGTTCGGCTCGCCCCGAGGCGGGTCTCCACGAAGGGCCAGAATGTTGTCGACTCCGAGCGCCGCAAAGCGGTCGAGGATGTCCTTCAGGCCTTCGCGCGTCTCCCCGACGCAGCTCAGGTGCGGCATCGCCTCCAGCCCCGAGGTCTTGCCCAGCTCCTCGGTGATCTCCACAGTGCCCTCGCGCGTCGAGCCGGCGGCGCCATAGGTGACGGAAACGAAGTCGGGCTCGAGGGGGCGCAGCGCCTCGACCGCCTCGTAGAGTCGCGGCACGGCCTCGGGAGTTCTCGGCGGGAAGAACTCGACCGAGAAGCAGGGCTCGTCCCGGGCGAGGATCTGGTCGATTCGCATGTGAAAAGTATGAGGGGCTTTAGCCCCGAAAGCAGCATGTAAGGACGGCGAAGCCGTCCGCAAGGTATTCAGAGTCGCACAGCACGGCTGGGCGCGGCTAACCGGCCTGCTCGGCGCTGCGCATGCCGCGGATTGCCCAGATCCCGAAGACGGCCACGAGGCCGAGACCGGTCGCGATCGCGGCCAGCACCAGGTCCGGCTCGCCCGAGACCAGGCTGCGCGCCGTGTCGAGCAGCAGCGTCAGGGGGTTGAGCGGCGCGATGGCGCCGACCCAGCCGCGCACGAGTGCGAGCGGGACGTAGACGGGGGCCATGAAGAGGATGAGGAAGACAGGTAGTTGCATGAGCGGCATCGCCTGGATGGTGCGCATGCGCATCGCGACCCCAGCCGACCACATCGTCGCGGCGATGTTGACGAGGCACGCCAGGACCACCATCCCGAAGACGTCGGCACCGCCGCCGTCGACCTGCATGCCGGCAGCCAGCCCAACGGCGAACAGGACCGCCATCGTCAGCAGGGCTCGGCCGAGGGCGGCCAGCCCGTAGCCGGCGATGATCGCGAGCCGGTTGGGCGCCGCGAGCAGCAGCCGCGACGCGAAGCCGGACTCGAAGTCTCCAGCGATCCCGAAGCCAGTGAAGACGCCGCCGAAGGCCGAGGCCTGAAGCAGGACGAAGCAGAACTGGAACGCCGTGTAGCCGCTTGGGAAGTCGAATCCGGGGACGTTCTCGATCGAGGACAGGCCGCCGGCGAATGCTGTCAGGAAGAAGAGGGGAAAGAGCAGCGAGGGCAGGAGCAGGGCCGGGTTGGTGAGCACCCGGTGGAGCGCGCGCCAGGCGACGCCGAGCGTGACCGATCGAAAGGAGTCGCTCACGTTCGCACCAGCCGATCTCGCATCGCGAAGGTCGCCGCCGTCAGGCCGACAACGACGATCCCCGCGGCGACGCCGAAGGCCAGCGCAAGCGCCTCGCCGTCCCAACCGATGACGAGCAGCGACCGGATGCCCTCGACCAAATAGGAAACCGGGTTGTACGTCGCGATCGTCCGGAACCAGTCGGTCTGGATGAGGTCCCTGGGCATGCTCATGGAGCTCAGGAACAGGAAGACGAAGAACAGGGGAAACATTCCCTGGACGGCCTCGGCCGTTCCGGTGCGCAGGGCGAGGAAGGCGCCGATCGAGCCGAAGCCGATGGACATCACGATCGAGAGCGCGTAGATCACCGCGACGCCCCCGGCGCCCGCCGCGATGTTGGCTCCCGCGGCCACCCCGACCAGCAGGTACACCGTGGCCTGGACCACGCCCAGGCCGATCACGCCGGCGACCATGCCGCTCAGCAGGCCCACCCCTCGCACCGGCGTGAGCGCCAGGCGGTTGAAGAATCCCGTCTCGATGTCCTCGGCGAGGTCGGTGCCGGCGTTCATCACCGAGAACAGCGCTCCCTGCATGAACGGCACCGCCAGCGCGAAGGTGAGGTAGGAGTCGGTCGGGAATCCGGGCAGGTGCGTCGCGTCGGCGAGGCCGCTGGAGTTCACGGCCAGCAGGAAGAGCGGGAACGCCAGCGCCGAGACCACGTACGCCGGCCGACGCACCGTTCTCACGAGCGACCGTTGCGCGATCACTCCGATCTCCGTGAAGACCGCTCGGCGCGCGTTCATGCCCGCACTTTCGCGGGCTCCGGGGTTTCCTGCGAGTCCGCCGCGGCCTCCTCGGCCTCGTCGCCGGCGCCCTCGAGGGACCGCCCGGTCTTGGCCAGGAAGACGTCGTCCAGTGTGGGCGCGTGCAGCTGCAGGTTCTCCACGGCCAGGCTCTCGGCGTCGAGCGCGCGAACCACCTCGGCGAGGCTGGCGTCGCCCCCGTCGAGGCGCACGGCGATGGCCTTTGGCGACGCCGAGACCGCCTCGCCAAAGCGCTGCAGGACCCCGGCCACCCGCTCGCGGTCGGCCTCGTCGCGGGGGATCGCCTCCACGGTTGGGCGCTCGATCTCGGCCTTCAGCTCCTGCGGCGTGCCGGTGGCGACGATCTTGCCGTGGTCGATGATCCCCAGGTGGTCGGCAAGGACGTCGGCCTCCTCGAGGTACTGGGTGGTGAGGAAGACCGTGACCCCGTCCTCCGCCGCCAGCCGGGCCACCTCGTCCCAGAGCGCGCTCCGGCTCTGGATGTCGAGGCCCGTCGTCGGCTCGTCCAGGAACAGGACGCGCGGACGGTGGACGAGGGCGAGGCCGAGGTCGAGGCGCCGCTTCATCCCGCCGGAGTAGCCGCCGACGCGGCGGTCGGCGGCGTCTGACAGGCCAACGCGCTGCAGCAGCTCGTCGCCGCGCGTGCGGCGCTCGGCCTTCGGGAGCCCGTGGAGGGCCATCTGCAGGCGCATGTGCTCGCGTCCGGTGAGGAAGGGATCCAGGGCCGCCTCCTGCAGCGCCGCGCCGATCTGGGTGCGGACCTTCGGGCCGTCCTTGACGATGTCGAAGCCCGCGACGCGGGCGGTGCCCGCGGTGGGCGGGAGCAGCGTGGTGAGCATGAGCACGGTCGTCGACTTTCCCGCGCCGTTCGGGCCGAGGAAGCCGTAGATCTCGCCGGGGCCGACGTGGAGGTCGATGCCGTCGACCGCCCGCGGCCCCTTCTTGAACTCGCGGACGAGGCCCTCGACCTCGATGCTTGCGGGAGCGATGTCGGACATGTCGCGAGAGGATAGCAAGACCGTTTGTATCGCGAATAGTTGCAAAACGTGATATAGTTCTGCGCAAGCTCTCGCGATACGGTTGGCGCGATGGGCAAGATCGAGGCCAGCCGCACCGTCGAGATCGGGGCGCCTCTGGAGCGGGTCTACGCGATCGCGGCCGACGTTCCCGGCGCCGAGCGCTGGCGCAACCAGGTCGTCGCGATCGAAGTGCTGGAGTCCGACGACGAGGGCCGGGCAACGCTGGTGGAGGAGACCACCGACGCCAAGGTCAAGAAGGTCACCAACCGCTTTCGCTTCAGCTACCAGCCACCCGACGGCCTCAGCTGGGTCCAGGAGAAGGGAGACCTCAAGTCGCTGACCGGCAACTGGAGGTTCGAGGCGATCGATGCGGCCAACACGCGGGCGACGTTCTCGCTCGACGGCGAACCGGGCAGGGTGCTCGGCCTGCTTCTCCGCGGCCCGGCGATGGGCATCGTGACCGACCTGATGACGAAGGACCCGACAGAGGGCCTCAAGCGCGAGGCCGAGTCGAGCACCTGATTCAGCGTGTGAGTTCCTCGAGCACCTGCGCGACCGAGCGGTACGGCCTGCCGGTGGCGCGCTCGAGGCCGATCTCGCAGGTGCGGTTGGTGGAGAGGTAGGCGTCGAAGCTGCGGCCCGCGAGGTCGGCCGCCTCGTCGCGAGTGGCTGCCGCGGTCAGCTCGGGATGTAGGAAGCCGCGGTCCCCGGCGAAGCCGCAGCAGGTCGCGCTCTTCGGGATCTCGACCTCCTCCGCGAGCGCCCCCGCGATCCTGGCGAGGTCGCCGACGAGATCGAGCTGACGCGTCGAGCAGGTGGGGTGGACGGCGACGGAGCGGAGCTTGCGGCCGACCTCCAGCGCAGACAGCAGACGCCCGATCCAGGCGACGGAGTCGACGATCTCGAGTTGCGCGTGGCGCTCTGCGTTCTCCTCGCCGAGGACGGCTGCGATCTCGGTCGTCAGGCCGTGGGTGCACGAGCTCGCATCCACCACGATCGGGAGCTCGCCGCCATCGGACCAGCGCCAGAGCTTCGGCACGGTCTGGTTCGCCATCCACTCGTGCCCCCGAACGAACCCCTTGGAGCTCCACGGCGTCGCGCAGCAGGTTCCGGCGACGTCGCCCGGGATCCAGAGCGGAGACCCCGCGCGCCGCGAGACCTCGACGAGCGCCTCGATCACGCTCGGGCCGCCGCCCGATCCGAACATCCGGTTGATGCAGGCCGGCAGGTAGACCGCGGCAGCGCCGTCACGATTCGTCGCAGGCAGCTCTGGCGCTGCCGCCGGGGGCATCGCCTCGCCCCACTCCGGCACGAGCTCCCTTCCAATCGCGCGCCGCGCGGCACTACTCACTCCCGCCATCGGCGCGTCGCCTGCGAAGCCTGCGATCGCGTGGCCGACGCGCAGCCCCGCTCGCCCCGCCCTCTCCACCTGAGCCCAGCGCTCCGCGACACGCACGCCGATGCGTTCGGAGCGCTCGCTCTGCTGCGCCGCGCGAAACTGCTTGACGAGCTTGCCGGTATCGATGCCGACGGGGCAGACCAGGCGGCATGACCCATCGGCGGCGCAGGTCTCGAGGGCGTCGTACTCGTAGTCCGCCTGCAGAGCCCGGAGCACGGGCGAGCCGGGTGCCTGGCGGGCCATCTCTCGGCGGACGACGATCCGCTGGCGCGGCGTGGTCGTCAGGTGGCGGCTCGGGCAGACCGGCTCGCAGAACCCGCACTCCACGCACGCGGTCGCCTCCTCCTCGATGGCGGGCGTCGTGCGGAGGTTCTTCAGATGACAGCCGGGATCGTCGTTCAGCAGCACGCCGGGCGCGAGCACGCCGTCCGGATCGGCCGCGCGCTTGATCCTCCACATCAGGCTGGTCGCCTTCTCGCCCCACTCGCGCTCGACGAACGGGGCCATGTTCACTCCCGTGCCGTGCTCCGCCTTCAGCGAGCCGTCGTAGCGGTCGAGGATCAGCTCCACCAGACCTCCCATGAACGCCTCGTAGCGGTCGAGGTCCTCCCGCTTCGCGAAGTCCGGGGTGAGCATGAAGTGGAGGTTCCCGGCCGAGGCGTGGCCCGCCGCTCCGGGAAGGAATCCGTGCTCGCCCAGCAGCGCGCGCAGGTCCTCCGTCGCCTCCGCGATCTGCGCGGGCGGGACGCAGACGTCCTCGACGATCAGGGCGGTTCCGGGAAGCCGCAGTCTGCCGGCGAGGCCGTGGAGGCCCTCGCGAATCCGCCAGTAGAGCTCGACCCGCTTCGGGTCGCGCGTGAACTCCACGGGCTGCAACAGCTGGCGTCGCCCGACGATCTCGAGGGCCCTGGCCTCGCTCGCGTCCAGGGCGGCTTCGTCGTCGCCTCCGAACTCGACCAGCAGCGCAGCGGAGCCCGGGTCGAGCTCCTTGAAGTACTCGGGCGCGCCCGTCATCGAGTAGCCGGCGGCGATCAGGGCGGGGGCGACCATGAGCTCGACCGCGCTCGCCCCCGCGTCCACCAGGCTGGTCACCGGGGCGATCGCGGAGGGGACGTCGGGGAAGTGGATCCAGGCGAGGGTCGTCCGCGCCGGGAGCGGGACGGTCTCGAAGACGGCCTCGGCGATGAACGCAAGGGTTCCCTCGGACCCGACCAGGAGCCGGCGGAAGATCTGAAGTGGGGTCTCGGCGTCGAGGAACGCGCACAGGCGGTAGCCGGTGGTGTTCTTGATCTCGAACTTCCTGCGGATCCTTGCGGCGAGCTCGTCGTCGGCGAGGATCTCCTCGCGGATCGCCAGCAGCTCGGAGGCCAGCTCCGGCTCGGCCGCGGCGAAGCGCTCCTCGCCGTCATCGGCGGCGGAGTCGACCACCTCGCCGGACGCGGTCACGAATCGCAGTGAACTGACCGTCGAGTAGGAGTCCTTCGTCACGCCGCAACGCATGCCGCCGGAGTTGTTGGCGATGACGCCGCCGACGGTGGCGATTTCGGTGCTCGCCGGATCGGGGCCGAGCTTGCGCCGATACGGGGCGAGGACCCGGTTCACGTGGCCGAGGATGGTCCCCGGCCGCACCCGGGCACGAGCGCCATCGTCCAGCACCTCGATCCCGCCGAAGTGCCGGCGAACGTCGACCAGGATGCCCTCTCCCTGACCCTGCCCGTTGAGGCTCGTTCCCGCGGCCCGGAAGGTCACCCCGACCCCGCCGGCCCGCGCGTAGCCGAGGACCTTTGCGACATCCGCGGCGTCCCGGGCTACGACTACGGCCTTCGGGATCAGACGGTACGGGCTCGCGTCCGAGGCGTAGCTGATGAGATCGATGGGCCGGGTTCGCAGCCGATCCGCGCCGAGCAGCGCCTCGAGCTCGGAGCGCAATGGCTGCGGGGTGCCGCCGGCCACCCAGTCGGGCGCGCGGTCAGGCGCGGACTCGCCCGGGGGACGCTCGACGGCAGGCTTTTCTAGAAGAGCCACATCCCCGGCGCGACCGGCACCTCGACCAGCCGCGGCCCGTCCGCGGCGACGGCTGCGCGCAGCGCCTCCACGAGCTCATCGTGGCCCCCGCTCACCTCCGTCGCCGGTACCGCGTACGCGTCCGAGACGCCCACGCAGCTGAGCGCCGGGAGGTCCAGCGCGGGGGCGCCGCCCACTCCCTCGATGCCGGCGAACCACTTCAGGATCGCGTACTCGCTGTTGCGAAGGACGAGGAAGGTCACCCCCGCCGAGTAGGTCGAGGCGCTCCAGAGCGCGGTGATCGCATACTGGGCAGAGCCCTCGCCGACGACGCAGATCACGGGCCGGTCGGGCTGCGCGATCTGCACTCCGACCGCAGCCGCCAAGCCGAATCCGAGCCCGCCACCGGCACCGAAGTAGTAGCTCCCCGGCTTGGAGATCCGCAGCTGGTTACGGAGCGCCATCGTCGAGGAGGGCGACTCGAGCACGACGATTCCATCCTCGGGAAACGCCTGGGCGAGCGCGTGCATGGCGGCGGTGCCGGTGATCGGGTCCTGTTGCTCGCCCTCCGTCGGCTCCGGAAGCGAATCGCCCGGATCGCGGTCCGACTCGCCCACGCGCTCGAGCAGGCCCTCGAGCGCCGCCTTGACGTCGCCGACCACGGCGTCGCCCATCGGCGCGCGAGAGGCCTCGTCCGGGTCGGACGTGATCTGCACGAGCGCGGTGCCCTCCGCGAGGAACGGGCCCGGGATGTTCGGGTAGTAGGGGAAGACCGACGCGCCCACGACCACCACCAGGTCGAAGTCCTTGAGCGTCTCGCCAACCGGCCCGATGGCGGGGGGCAGCAGCCCGCGAAACTGGGGGTGACCCTCGGGAAAGCCGAGGCGGCCGCCGCCGGTGGCGGGGATCGCGAACACGGGCAGCTTCAGGCGCTCCGCCAGGGCTACCGCCAGCTCCCAGGCCCCGCCGGCGTCGATCTCCGGGCCGGCGACGAGAACCGGGTTCGACGCGCTTTCGAGCCGGGCCGCGACGTGGTCAAGGGACGCCGAGTCGGGAGCCGGGCGAGCGGTAACTGACCTGTCGATCGCCGCCTGAACGTAGGCCTGGTCGACCTCCACCGCCCAGTCGTCCATGGGGATCGAGACGAACGTCGGGCCCTTGGCCGGGCTGCTTGCCAGGTGGATCGCCCGCCCGAGCGCCAGCGGCACGTCCTCGGCCCGCGGCGGCTCGAAGCTCGACTTCACGAGCGGATGCGGCATCCGGGTGGCATCGCGGTTGGTGAGGTTTGCCTGCAGGGTGATGAGCTCGCGGGCCTGCTGGCCGGCGGTCACCAGGAGCGGCGTGTGGTTCGCCTGTGCGTTGAAGATCGCGCCCATCCCGTTGCCGACGCCGGGGGCCGTGTGCAGGTTGACGTGCCCGACGTTGCCGCTCGCCTGGGCATAGCCGTCCGCCATCCCCACGGCGACCGCTTCCTGGAGGCCGAGGAAGTAGCGGAAGTCGTCGGGAAAGTCGGCGAGCATGGGCAACTCGGTCGACCCCGGGTTGCCGAAGATCGTGGTCATTCCGTGGCGGCGCAGAAGGTCAAGCGAGGCGTCGCGTACGGTCGGCATTCCGCGGCGGACACTATTCGAGAGGCGTCCGCGCCGGTGGCTACGTTGCGGGCAGCGGCGATCTCGACGCCGCCGGCCTGAGTGGAGGACCTGCGCTCACCGGGCCGAGCGACCGGGGCGCCTCCCGGGAGCAGGGCGCTGTCTCGAGGAAACCCCGGACCGCCTCGGCAGCTAGCCCGCCCGCTCCCGCCTGCGATTACCCTCGAGTCGCCCCGATGACTGGGACTCGTGAGCAGCCTGATCCAGGGCCGCGGGCGGAACTTCTTTCCGCGATTTGCGGAAACACGCCTTGCAGCCGCGCGAGCCGGCCTCTAGGGTGCAAAGCGCGATCCGGGAGAGAGCGAAACCGCCAAAAGCCAGGCGGAGACGACTCTCGAAGGTGACCGGCCAAGCTTCTCCGGACGAAGGCTACGTCCGGGCAGACAGGCCGTCACCCCCGGGTCGCTTTTTCGTGCTCCTTACGTAGAAATCGTCTTGCTGTAGTCCGCCTTGCACTTGGGCGTGCTCTTCGCGAAGGCGTAGTAGTCGCCGTGCGGCTTGCCGGTGTTGCCGGTGGACCACATGTACTTGTCGCCGTTGGGCTGGGCCAGGTCGCTGCCGATCTTCTGGTCGGCCTGGCGGTCCGGGGCGTCGCCCTTCTGCTTGTAGACGACGACCTTGCGGTTGTTCGCACAGTGGTTCGGATCCGAGCTCTTGACGTAGCCGAAGAAGCCGTCGGACTGAGCCTTGATCTTGACCTGGGTGTCCGCCTTCCCGCCCGCGATCGCTGTCCCTGCGACGGCGACGCAACCGAGTGCCGTAATGGCGGCCGCCAATAGCAACCTCGTTCGCATGTTTCCCTCCTGGTAGTGGAGAGCCAACGCTAACAGGGGCCGGCGCGAGGCCTACCCCGCCTCAGCGGAGAGGGCCGCCTCGCCGTCCACTTCGCGAACGGCCTCGCGCTCAGGACGTACCACGGCGACCGCCACGAGCGCGGCCGCTGCGACCAGGCCCACCGAGACCCAGAAGCCCACGTGGTAGCCGTTTGTGAGGGCCTCCTTGACGGGCACGCCGCTGTCGATGAGGTTCTGCGTGTGCGTCGCGGAGAGCGTCGCGATGACCGCCAGTCCGATGGCCGCCCCGACCTGGAGCGACGTGTTCACGAGTGCCGAGGTGAGACCCGCGTCCTCGCGCGTGGCGCCGGACATCGCCAGCGTCATCAGAGCCGGGAACGTCACTCCGACTCCGGTGCCGATGAGGATGTTGGTCGGCAGGACATCCACCAGATAGCTCCCGTCGACCGGAACGCGGGCGAAGAGAACCAGCCCCGCGCCGATGCACAGAAGCCCCGGCATGAGGATCCTCCGCGCCCCGTAACGGGTGATCAAGAGCTCCGAGTAGCGAAGCGAGAGGGTCCCGATCACGATCGTCACCGGCAGGAAGGCGAGGCCCGTCTTCAGGGAGTCGTAGCCGAGGATCCGCTGGAGATAGAGGACGCCGAGGAAGAACATCCCGAACATGCCGGCGACGGTGAGGGCCTGGATCAGGTTCGCTCCGGCGACGTTGCGCGAGCGGAAGATCCGCAGCGGCATCAACGGGTTGGCGGCGGTCGCCTCGCGAGCGACGAACGCGACGAGCAGGGCCATCGAGCCGGCGCTCAGGCCGAGCGTCAGCGGGTCCGCCCAGCCGTTCTCCGCAGCGGGCTTGACGATGGTGTAGACGCCGAGCATCAGCGAGCTCGTGATCAGCGCGGCGCCGAGGACATCCGCTCCCTGGCCGAATCCGGCCCCGCGGTCGTTCTCGACGAGCCGCCGGGCGAGGACCCAGGTGGCGATCCCGATGGGGATGTTGATGAAGAAGATCCAGTGCCAGTTGATCGTCTGCGTGATCACGCCGCCGGCGAGGAGGCCGACCGACCCGCCCGCCGACGCCACGAAGCTGAAGACGCCGATCGCCTTGGCCTGCTCCCGGGGCTGCGGGAACATGGTCACGATCATTCCGAGGATGACCGCGGAGGCCATCGCGCCGCCGACTCCCTGGATGAAGCGGGCGCCGATCAAGAGGCCCTGGCTCTGGGTGAGGCCGCAGAGCGCGGAGGCCATCGTGAACACGATCAGGCCGGCGAGGAACACGCCGCGCTTGGAGATGAGGTCGCCGAGCCGCCCGGCGAGCAAGAGGAGGCCGCCGAAGGCGATCAGGTACGCGTTGACCACCCAGGCGAGACCGGACTGGGAGAAGCCCAGGTCGTCCTGGATGGACGGCAGCGCCACGTTCACCACCGTGGCGTCGAGGACGATCATCAGCACCCCCGCGCAGAGCACGTAGAGCGCGACCCAGCGCGAGTCTCGGGCTTCGTCGGTCCTGCTGGCGTTCTCGGTCATGCGTGATCAGCTCCCCACTCGTCTCTTTGCCTGTAGAGACGGCGCGAGCGGCGCGAACTCATCGCTTCGCCGAGGTTAGCGAGAGGCCGCGGCGGTCCCGGGGGGCGCTCAGTCGAGGCTCTCGGGCAGCTCGAACCAGTCGAAGGCCGCGGCCATCGCCTGGGGGTCGGCCGCGTGGTCCGGCATTCGCAGGACGACCTCGCGGTCGGGGGCGGGGGGAACCCGGGCGATGAACGCGGTGACGTCGACGATTCGCTCGCCGCGAAAGGTGAGGACGTTGAGGGCGAAGCGCCGGTAGCGCTGCTCGTCCTCGTTCCACGCGTAGAAGGCGAGGGCGGGCTGGCCGTTGGACTGCACCGGGATCGCCTTCCAGCGCCAGTCGCCCGACATCGGCGCGAGCGAGAGGAACGTCCGCAGCGCCTCGGTGCCGGTGAACCAGCTCGCGAGCGGCGGCATCGCGAACGTCGCGTCCTCGGCGAGGATCTCGACGACCGTCTCGACGTCGTTGGTCTCCCAGGCCTTCATGTAGCGATCGACGATGGCGGCCACCTTCTCGTCGCCAAGCGTGCGCAGCGTCGCCTGCTGCGTCTGGTCCGGCAGCTTCTCGTCGATGGTCGCGCGCGCCCGCTGCAGGGCGCTGTTCACGGAGGCGGTCGTGGTCTCGAGCTGCTCGGCGGTCTCCTTCGCGGAGAAGCCGAGGACCTCACGCAGGACCAGAACCGCGCGCTGCGTTGCCGGCAGGTGCTGCAGCGCCGCGATGAAGGCGAGCTCGACGGCCTCGCGCTGCTCGTAGCGGGCCTCGGGTGCGGCGAAACCGTCCTCGACGCCGAAGAGCTCGTCGGGGTAGGGCTCGACCCAGACGGACTCGATGACCGGATCGCCCGGGCCCTGGTGCGGGTCGCTCGCCGGCGCGTAGTCGAGCGGCAGGACCCGCTTCGGGCGGCGGCCGATCGCATCGAGGCAGGTGTTGGTCGCGATCTTGTAGAGCCAGGAGCGAAGCGAGCTGCGGCCCTCGAAGCGCGGCAGGCCGCGCCAGGCGCGGACGAGCGCCTCCTGCAGCGCGTCCTCCGCGTCGTGGGTGGAGCCGAGCATCCGGTAGCAGTGCGCCTGCAGCTCCGAGCGCCGCATCTCGACGATGCTCTCGAACGCGCTCTCGTCGCCCTTGCGGGCCGATTCGAGCAGCGCCTGCTCGCGGGCGTTGGTCTCGGCCGCGGCTGCGTCCATCTGCACACCAGAGTAGACGGCGGTGCCGGGCGAGACTCATCGCGGAACCGATGAGTTTGCTGGTTACTTCGGGTCGAAACGGTTAGCGAATGAGGCAGAAGGTCGCAAACCCGGTCGTCCACCTCGAGCTTCACACGGGCGACCTCGCTCGCGCGAGAGCCTTCTACGCGGAGCTCTGCGAGTGGCGGGAAGAGCGGATCGACGTGCGGAACGGCTCCTATCTGGCGCTCGCCCTAGCCACCCGGCTTGGCGGCGGCATCGTTGAGTGCACCGCGCGCGCTCCCACCTGGCTGCCATACGTCCAGGTGGCCGGCGTCGAGGGCGCCACGGAGCGCGCGCGGTCGCTCGGCGCCGCCGTCCTGCTCGAGCCCCGCGAGGGCCCAGTGGGGTGGAGGAGCGTCGTCGCGACGCCGGCCGCGGGCGAGCTCGCCCTGTGGCAGCCGAAGCGCTGATCGGGCCGACCCGGTCTAAGTTCACCAAGAGAACAGCGGGCGCGGACCCGCCGGAAAGGAGAGAGTCATGAACTTGAGCGAGCACCGAGTGGGGGCCACGGTCTGCGTGGCAGACATGGATCGCGCACGGGCGTTCTACGAGGGAAAGCTCGAGCTCCCCCTCGTCGAGGACATGGGCCAGGCCGCCGTCTACGGCGCCGGCGAGGGGACGTCGCTCCTCGTCTACGCGTCACCCGAGCACGCTGGCAAGGCGACCGCGACGGTGGCGACCTGGAGCGTCGACGACGTCGAGGCCTTTGTCGACGAGCTCACGGCAAAGGGCGTGGAGTTCGCGCGCTACGGGGACCCGACGCCCACCAACGAGAAGGGCGTCCACAGGGGGTCGGTGGGCCCCACCCTCGCCTGGATGCGCGACCCGGACGGCAACGTCATCGCCCTCGCCGCTCAGAGCTAGCGAGGCCGGCTCCCGTCACCCACGGGCGGCCCGTAGGCTTGCTCGGTGGGCGTTTGGGAGCGGCGCTACTACCGGGTCCTGAACGCGTGGATGCGGCTCCTCCTGCGTTCCCCGCTTCACCGCGTGCGCTCCGGGCGACTGATCCTCCTCGAGTTCGAGGGGCGAAGGACGGCGCGCCGCTATGTGATCCCGGTCGGCTACTGGCAGCCGGACGACGACAGGCTGGTCTGCCTGTCGAGCGCCACCTGGTCACGCTGGTGGCGGAACCTCCAGGACGCCGACGTCGTCGTCCGCCTGCGCGGTCGCGAGCGCTCAGGGCGCTCGGACCTGGTGGCCGACCCGCTGCGCCGACTGGAGCTCGTGACCGGCTTTCTCGTCAAGAACCCACACGACGCCCATCACTACGGCGTCGAGACCGACACCACCGGCGCGCCGCTTCCGGACGCCCTCGCCGAGCTGGCCGCCGCGGCCGACACCAAGGTCATCGAGATCGCCCTCAGCTGATCCGCGGCCGGCGCTCGCCCCAGGGCTGCTCGCGCTCGAGCTGGGCGGCGAGGGAGAGAAGGAGGCGGTCGTCGCCGCGACGTCCGATGAGCTGGACGGCCAGCGGCAGGCCGTCCTCGGTGAGGGCGGCGGGAACCGCGGCGGCCGGCTGTCCCGTCGCGTTCCACACTGCCGTGAACGGCGTCCAGTTGGCGACGCCGTTGAAGGTGAGGAGGGCGCCGCGGTTCTCCCAGCGCCCCACCGGCACCGGCGGCGCCGCGAGGCCGGGCATGAGGAGCACGTCGACGTCGTCGAAGAAGGCCGCGACCCTGTCGGCGACCTCGTGCTCGCGACGCCGGGCCCGCGCCAGGACCCGCTCGGGGATCCGCCGGCCGAGCCGCACCATGCCGCGCGTTCGCGGCTCGTAGCGATCCTGATCGCCCAGGGCCTCGGCGCTTCGCTGGATGCCCTTGAGGTAGCGGGGGATGAAGTTGACGAGCGCGCCGACGAGTGGCGGCGAGCCGTCATCCACGGTATGCCCCAGCGACCGCAGGACGTCCGCCGTCGCCCGGGTCGCCGCGACGCACTCTTTCTTCACCGGCCCGGGAAGCGGCGGCTTCGTGGCCACGGCGATGCGTAGGTTGCCCGGGTCGCCGCCGGCCGCGTCGGCGTAGGCCGGCCCATCGCCGGGATTGGCGGTGGCGTCCATGAAGAGCGCGGCGCCCCCGACGGTTCGCGAGAGCGGCCCGTACACGCCGAGCCCCTGCCAGGCGTGGTCGTCGTCGGAGTGGGGGGCGATGGGGATGAGATCGCGGGTGGGCTTGAGTCCGAAGACCCCGCAGCAGGCGGCGGGGATGCGTATCGAGCCGCCGCCGTCGGATCCCAGCGCCAGCGCGACCATGCCCGAGGCGACCGCGGCCGCCGACCCGCCGCTCGAGCCGCCGGGCGTTCGCGAGGGGTCCCACGGGTTGCGCGTGATCCCCCACGTCTTGGACTCCGTGAAGGGAAAGATCAGGAGCTCCGGCGCGTTTGTCCTGCCGACCACGACGGCCCCCGCTGCGCGCAGACGGCTCAGCACCTCGCTGTCCTCGCTGGCAGGCCGCTCGCCGGCGGCGGTGCCGAACGTCGTCCGCTGTCCGCGCTGCTCGACGTCGTCCTTGATGGCGACGGGGAGCCCGAGGAGCGGCGCCTGCTCGCCTCGGGCCCGGCGCTCGTCGGCCTGATCGGCGGCGGCAACCGCCTCCTCGGCCAGCACCACGCCGAACGCGTTGAGCTCTCCGTTCAGGCGCTCGATCCGCCCCAGGCAGGCCTCCGTGAGCGCTCGCGACGTCGCATCGCCCCTGGCCATGGCCTCGAGCTGGGCCTCGGCGCCGGCCAGGACGAGCGCGTCGAGTGCCGTGTCCGGAGAGGCATCGACCATCGCGCTGACCCTAACGCTTGACCGGGACTCAGGTCCGGGTGAAGCCGAGGATCAGCTGCGCCGTCTCGAGCGGGACGTCCAGCTGCGGGCAGTGCCCGACGCCCTCGAGCTCGACCCAGTCCGCCTGCGGTAACCACTCCTCGCGAAAACGGGCGGCGGCGGCGGGCCAGGGGAGGATCCTGTCGGCGGTGCCCCAGACGACCCTGACCGGGCAGTCGATGGCAGCGGCGTCGAGGCTCCAGCGGCTCTCGAGACCGAACGCGATCAGGGCGGCGGCGCCGTCGCACCGCGCCGCCCCTGCGATCTGGTGAGCGAGGAGGCTCTCGGGAATGTGCTCGAAGTTGGTCGCGATGAACTCGGTCGCGCGGCGCCGTCCCTCCTCGGTGGCGACGATCTGCGCCGCGTGGGGCGCGGCGACCTTCACGAGCCGCTGCATCTCGGTGAAGAAGTCGAGCGTGTCGCGGAACGACTCGTCCTCGGTCGCCCAGCCGCCGGCCGGCGCGATGGCGACGACGGAGTCGGCGCGGCCGCGAGCCGCGAGCTTCAGCGCCAGGTAGCCGCCGAGGCTGTTGCCGACGAGGTGGGCCCCCTGAAACCCGGCGTCGTCCATCGCCCGCTCGACGGCATCCGCGAGAGCGTCGTCGCCTGCGCCGTCGGCCAGCGCCGGACCCCCGGCGTGACCGGCGAGGGTCGGTGCCAGGACCTCGTGATGGCGTTCGAGCTCGGGCAGTACCAGCTCCCAGCTTCGCCAGGTGTCCGTGAAGCCGTGCAGGCACACCATGGGCGTGCCCGATCCGCCGCGATGAAGCGGGGTGAAGTCGGCGTCCATAAAGGCCAGGCTATCGGCGCTCTCGCGGCGAGCTACGCTCGGGGGCCGAATGCCCGACTCTGCCGCCAGCAGCGTCCCAGAGCCCTCCGGGGAGGCGATCACCGCCGAGGGGCTCGCCTCCCTCGAGGCCGAGCTCGCGGAGCTCGAGGGTCCCGCGCGGACGGCCATGGCGGCTCGCATCAAGGCGGCGCGTGAGCTCGGCGATCTGAGCGAGAACGCCGAGTACCACATCGCCAAGGAGGATCAGGCGCACCTCGAGACGCGGATAAAGCGGCTGCGGGAACGGCTTCGCGACGCGAAGGTCGTCGAGATCGACCGCAGCTCTGACGGGTTCGCTTTCGGGCGAACGGCCGAGGTCACCAACTTCGAGTCCGGCGAGCGCAACACCTGGACGCTCGTCGGCCCGACCGAGGCCGACCTCTCCAACGGACGGCTCTCGGCGGAGTCGCCGGTGGGCAAGGCGCTGCGCGACGCCCCGGTGGGCGAGACGATCCAGATCGAGACCCCGCGCGGCGAGCGGAGCTTCCGGGTGGAGCGGCTGGTCGACTAGGGCCCGGTCGGGCCCGGGCCCAGCACCTCGTTCCGGTGGCTCGCGAAGAGCTCCATCGCGTAGCGGCCGGCCGGGTGCTCGCGTCCCCGCTCGACGAGGCTTGCCACCTTTGCCGGCAGGACCTCGGGTTGGGGCAGCTCGACGCCGTACTCGGGCGGGAAGACGACCGCCGCGCAGAGCGCGGCGAAGGCGAGGTCGGCCGCGCCGAAGCGCTCGCCGCAGAGGTGGGGGCGCCCGTCGGCCAGCAGCCCCGCGACCCAGTCGAGCTCGCGCCAGACCGCCGCCTCGTCGGCGACCTCGAGTCCCGGGCGCATGCCCAGCGCGCGTTCGACGAAGCGCGCGGCGAGGGGCCAGCCCCAGCGGATCGCGCGGTCCTCCCACGCGGGGACACCGGCGTTGTTGAACCGCAGAGCCAGGTCGCGGTCGGCGAGCATGTGCGCGTACATCAACCGGCGCCCGCGCGGGCCGAGCTCGGCGTCAAGGCGCCGGCAGATCGAGAGCGTCTCGGCGCGCGCCGCGGGGTCCTCCGGAACTAGCCTCTTCTCCGGCGTGGTGCGCGTATCGACCCAGGCGAGGATCGCGGCCGACTCGCCGATGGCGCCTTCCCCGGTGACGAGCACGGGGACGGTGCTTCCGCCGCCGGCGCGCCTTGCGGCGAGCCGGTGGACCCCCTGGACGTGGCGCTCCTCGCGGTAAGGGATCCCGGCGCGGTCGAGCGCCCATCGCGCCTTCTCGCAGTAGTGGCTGATCGGGATCGTGACGAGCCGGAGCACGCGTGGAGTATCCACCCGAGCTCGGGCCGTACTAGCCTGAAGACGGGACTACCGACATGGGAGGGATGGCGCCATGAAAGCCAAGAGCCTGCTTCTGACGTTGACGACGATCGCGCTGATAGCCGGTGGTGTGGTTGCCGTGAGCGCTCAAACCGGAGGCGGTGAGCAGCCTCCGCAGGCGCAACTTGCGAGGAGCCACGCGGCGCGCATGGGCGGCGTGTCCGAGCTCCAGACCGCTGCCGCGCCGCCCGGGAAGCCGAGGGTGATGAGGGCAACTCGCGTGGCGTCAAAGCGCGGCAGCCACCCGCGCATCGTCGTCGCGTTCACGCACACCATCGAGATACCGGGCAACAACGGACGCTTCGTCCGCCTGGTCTGCCCAAGGAAGAGCGTCGCCATCAACTACCAGGAGGCGACTCGGGCCCGCAACGTCTACGTCGACTACACGGCTCTCTCGCCCGGTTCAGCGCGCAAGTGGGACGTTGGCTTCGAGAACCTGAACTCCGGCGGCAAGGCCGTGGTGAAGCCCGGAGTCGTTTGCGGCAAGGGCCTCTGAGGCTGGTGCGGGCAGGAACGCGGTCGAGGGAGCCGCTGCGCATAGATTAGGTTCGTGAGCAGTATCGAGATCGGAGAGGTGGCGGCCGAGCGGCGCGCCGGGTTTCAATTCACGCACTGGGCAGCTGTTCGGTGGGTGGCGCTCGGGCTGTATTTCGCGTCGCTTGGCGCCTGGACCGCGAAGTACGGGATCCCCGTGCAGCGCGAGCTCGTGATCCTCTGGACGTGCGGTGCCCTGGCCTGCGCCAGCCTCGGCCGCCCGCCGCGCGAGATCCTCGGGCTGCTCGGCGACTGGCTGCCGATGGTCGCGGTGCTGTGCGCCTACGACTTCAGCCGCGGCGCGGCCGACTCGCTCGGGATCGGCGTGCACGCGCATCCCATGATCGCCTTCGACCGCTTCGTCTTCCTCGGCGAGACCCCGACGCAGTGGCTGCAGGCGCACGTTACGCAGCCCGGCGTCGTCAACTGGTGGGACGTGGCCTTCACGCTCGTCTACACCTCGTACTTCATCGTGCCCTTCGCTGTGGCCGGCGTTCTCTGGGCCCGCGACCGGCTCGCCTTCCTGCGCTTCACCCGGCGCTTCGTCTCGCTCGCGCTTGCCGCCCTCGCAACGTACATCGCCTTCCCGGCTGCGCCGCCCTGGATGGCGGCCGACATGGGCCTGCTCCACGGCGTCCACCGCACCACATCGGCGGGGTGGGAGATACTGGGCACGCGAACGGCAGGCCTCTTCTCCGAGGGCCAGGCGGGCGTCAACCTCGTCGCCGCGGTGCCCTCGCTTCACGCCGCCGTCGCGGCGCTGGTGTCGATGTTCCTATGGGGCCGCGTGCGGCCGCGGCTGCGGCCGCTGCTGGCCCTCTATCCACTTGCGATGGGGCTGACGCTGATCGCCACCGGAGAGCACTACTTCTTCGACGTCTTCCTCGGCTGGCTCTACGCGGGCGCGGCGATGGTGGCCTGGGGACGCTGGGAAAGGCGCACCGCGAAGCGGCCCGGCCCCGCGAAGAGCATCGAGCTCGCCAGGCCGGGCCACGCGGTCGCCGCGCGGACTAGCCGCTAGGCGAGACGTCCTTCGCGCACTCGGTGAGGCCGAGAGCCCTGGCCTCGGGGTCAGGGCTGTTGCCCTGGAACTGCTGCGCGAGCTGCTGCACCTTCGCCGTGTCGCCCGCCTTTGCGGCGTCGACGATCTGGCCGGCGTCGGCGATCTGCGACTTGACCTCCGAGAGGTACTGGTCGTACTTCGCTTGAACGTCGCTCGGCGGCGTGATCGCCTGCAGCTGCGACACGCCGTCGTTTGCGATCGAGATCTCCTGTTGCGTCACCGTGGCGAGCTCCTGGATGGTCGTCGGCTTGTTCAGCGCGGCCACCTTGTCGTTGATGTCCGTACAGGCCGCGTTCGCTTGGGAGACGAACTCATCCTGGCTGAGCGGCGTCGAGCCCGAGGCTCCGCTGGCGCCGCTCGCGCCCGTCGTATCGGTGTTGCTGCCGCCTCCGCCGCACCCCGTGATCAGAATGCCGCCGGCGACGATGCCGGCACCGGTCGGAAGCTAGGCAGAGAGCCCGCGCCGTTCCGCGTACTCGGCGGCGAGCCGCTTAGGAGCTCGAGCAAACCAGGCCTCGACGATGACCTCCTCGAGGATCGGGAGGCTGATCTTCTCGAGCTCGATCAGGACCGCCGGATAGCCGTCGAAGTGCGGCGTGGTGAAGAAGACCTCGGGGTCGTCGGCGATCAGCGCCTCCTTCGCGACTAGGTCGTCGGTGCGAGCCCCGAGGATCGGCCCCTTGGGCGCCGCCTCCCCGAGGGCGTGCACGTCCGATTGGCGAAGCGGCCGCTCCCAGACAAACAGCTTGTCTCGCACCCGCCACTGCGAGCAGTCGCGCGAGACCCGTTCGCTGGCCTCGGGGAGCTCCGACGCGAGCCTCTTGACGTCATCCCAGCCGGCCATGCGAGGGAGGTTAGTCCCGGCGACCCAAGGGTTCGAGCAACGCGGCGCTCCGCCCCGGAAGGGGTGGGCCGATTTCACCCCTAGGGCTTCTGTTCAGCGGACGGACCGCGGGCAAGGATTGCGACGTCAACCCCCGTCTGAAGGAGACTCAGTTGTTCACTCGAAAGACCCGCATTCTCTTTGCTGCTATCGCCGCCGTCGTCGCGATTGCGGTCCTGCCGGCATCGTCGTTTGCACTCAAGGCGAAGCCGACCGGCGACCCCAGGCTCGACGACTACTGCCAACAGGCCGCTGCGCTGATCGACAGGGCGATTACGCAGGGCAACCTGGCGCTGGTCAACGGCGATGACGATGAGGCCGCCGAGTGGTACCACCTCGCGGCGGAGATGATCGAGCGCTCACAGGCCAACGGCTGTTCCTTCGCGAGGGTGCACAAGATCAAGAGCATCCTGTCGGACCACCTCGATGTGGGACAGAGACAGACTCTCTCGGAGCCGACTGCAGGCACGGGTCCAGACGGCTCGGCCGGATCGCTCCACTTGCCGCACAGCGGCTCGCCGATCGGCGACCGACTGCGCTTGGAACCCGTCCTCCAGTAGAGCATTGAGAGAGCCCCCGTCCACCGGGGGCTCTCTCAAGCTCGAGGCCGGCTGCCGCGATCAGCCCGAATGTGGACGAGTGGGCCGTGGGCCAATCAGGCGCTTGCCACGACCTCTCGTACCTCCACGCTGTCGACGGTCACTCCCTCGGGCGCCACCGACCTGACCATCTCCCCCGCGGAGTTGGCCGCATCCTCGGACTCCCACACCGACATCGACAGTCCGCTGTTGTCCTTCCGAGTCCAGTAGCCGGCGACGAAACCAGGCACCTGCGAGACCCGGGGAACGACCTGTTCCCGCAGGGCCGACTCGCTGCCCTCCGCGTCGTCGATCGTCACGCTGACTACGACTGCGTGCATCTTGCTCCTCCGATCTTGAGAGTCGAGCTGACCCTATCCGACCGGCGGTGGCTCAGAACTGGAGGAAGGTGTCTCCCTCGGCGATGGAGCTTCCCCGGCCTCCTGGCTGGGCTGAGCGTTGACAGCCTGGGCGGGGTGGATTAGTCTCGTGTTATGAGCACAGTACGCGCGGGGTTGCCTGCATGCCGCGCTGGGTGCTCGCTCGCGGGGGTCATTCTCGTTGCGATGGCGAGTGCGGTTCCCTCCGCGGCTCAGGGGGCTTCTCCCGACCCAAGCGGCTCCTCGACGATTACCTCATCCCCAAGCGGTGCCACCGTGCATTGGACGGCTTCGTGTCCTAACCCGAGTGGAAGCACCCCGCATTACTGGTACGTGGCGATCAACGCGTACCACCAGGATGGAAGCCACGCCAACTACCAGTCGACTGCGGAGACGGATGCCACGAGCGACTCGCGGACTCAAAGCCTCGTCTTGCAACCGGCTTCGGGACTCAAATCGGAGACCTTCGAAGTCACCGTGACGCTCAGCTGTTACCCGTACTCGGACATGCTGATCGGTGACGGGTCGGTGACGGTGGGCGATAACGGAGGCGGCGGAGGCGGGGGTAACGGCGGCGGAGGCGGGGGTAACGGCGGCGGAGGCGGGGGAGGTAACGGCGGCGGAAGTGGCGGCGGCACCGGGGCAGATCCCACCGATCCACTCCGACCCGGGGGCTGTAGGCACGAACTTCGCGGCACAGCCGCCGCCGATGTCCTGAACGGCAACGCGGAAGACGATCTGGTCCTCGGCCTCGGCGGCGACGATCTGGAACGGGGGCGAGGCGGAGACGACTGCCTCGTCGGCGCCGCGGGCGGGGACCGCTTGCTGGGAGGTGGCGGCTGGGACCGCCTAACCGGCGGCGGCGGTGCCGACCGGCTCGAGGGCGGTGGCGGTCGCAATGCGTACGATGCCGGCCCCGGCGACGACCGGATTGATGCGCGAAACGACCGCCGAGACCTAGTCGAGTGCGGCCCTGGCGAGGACCGCGTCCACGCCGACGCCATGGATCGTCTTGTCGCGTGTGAGCACGTGGCCTAATCCGGCTCCGTATCGACGAAGTCCCCCGCAAGCGCGACGCGAAAACGCCCACACCAGCCGCTACCGGCGCGGCCGAGGCCGCTCTCGTAATGGCTTGACCGCGCGGACCGTCAGTTAGGTGCCGGTCACGAACCCGGTGGTGATGCAGCTGCCGCCGGAGGACGCCGCCCCCACGTGCCCGGAGACCGTGCTCGTGGCGTCCGTGGTCACGGCGGTGAAGATGTCCGTCTTCGGCGGCACCACGATCACCGTCGTGCTGCCGCTCGGCACCGCCATGAGCGGGTTGAAGGTGCCGGTCCCTATCGACAGCAGGTTCGCCGCGGTCGACCCGATCTTGATCACGCCGCAGCTGCCGCCGCTCGCCGTCTCGCTGACGGTGAAGGCGCCGATCGTCACCGACTCCGACGCGTTCCCGCTCAGCACGGCGTTGAAGTTCGTGCCGGCCGAGGGCCCGGTGGGACCCTGCGGCCCGGTTGCGCCAGGCTGACCGGGCGGACCCTGAACGCCGCGACGGCCCGCGAGGCCCGCGATGGCGATGCTTGCCCGGCGCCCTGCTGGCGGCGCTCGACGCCCCGCCGCCGCCGCCGGTGATCGCGGTCGCGCCCAAGACGAGCGCCACTGATGCAACGAGGGTCGAGGCGGTGCGCTTCACGAGGTGCTTCCTAAGGTCGATCCGCCGGGAGCCGGCGGGCGGGTGGGCACTCTATTACCTCTTGCGCCCGGGAGCTGACCCTGGAGCTCGGCACGGCGGGCCGCTTCCTTGACAGCGGTTCTCCGAGGCTCGAAGGTGGATCAAACACCACGGGGCTTTGGCGACGACGCGCTGGATCCCGACTGGTCGATCCAGGAGGTCATATGAAGGCCGTAATCAAGCCTCGTCCATCGCCGGCGACGGTCATCGCCGTGCTCGCGCTTGCGTTCTCTATCGGCGGCTCCGCGATCGCCCGCACCGGCGGGCAGCGCGCCAAGCTCTCCAGGGCGGACGTCAGGTCGATCGCCAAGAAGGAGGTTCGAATGCTTGCGCCGACGCTCTCGGTGCACGCGGCCGACGTCGCCTTCAACGTCGCCAGCGGCGGGGTGCGCGGGAACGGCCTCGGGGAGATCGACACCGTGAAGAGCACGTCTGGGCCGATCACGAACGGGTCAGTCGGCAGCGCCTCGGTCCAGTGTCCGGCGGGTTCAACGCTGATCAGCGGCGGCGGCGCGTCGTCCGGCGGCGGCGGGTTCGTCTTTACGACTGGGAGCCGGAAGAGCGACCCGAACGGGTGGGTCTATGGCGCGTACGACAGCGGCGCCGCAAACGCGACCGTCACCGCGGAGGCGTACTGCCTGGCGCCGTAGGGGCGTCGTCAGTGAGCCGGTCAGTCCCCGGGGACCGGGACGTTCCTAGGCTCGGGTAGGCCGGCGCGCTAGGGCCCCTGCATGCGGTCGTGCCCAGTGCCCCGGCCTCGGCGAGATACTCCGCTCGCGATGTCGCAGACGACCCCGGCGATAACCGAACACCGCATCGACGGCCGGCGAGTCGTGATCACCGGCGCCACTTCGGGCATCGGCAGGGCGGCCGCCCTCGAGCTTGCCCGCCGTGGCGCCAGCCTGGCGATCGTCTGTCGTAACCGTGGCAAGGGCGAGACCACCGCCGCTGAGATCGAAGCGGCCGTACCCGGTGCCTCTGTTGACCTCGTGCGGGGCGACCTCGCCGACCTCGCAAGCGTCCGGAGCGCCGCGAAAGAGCTGCGCGATTGCTCCGACCACATCGACGTCCTCATCAACAATGCCGGCGTTCACGAGGTCGCCCTGCGCCTGACCGTCGACGGATTCGACCACATGCTCGCCTCCAACTACCTCGGTCCGTTTCTGCTGACCAACCTCCTGCTCGATCGGGTCATGGCGGCGACGCCGGCCAGGGTCATCGTCGTCGCGTCCGAAGCGCACCGACTTGCCGGCCGGTTGGACGTCGAGCGCTTCGAAGACCTCGGCGACTACGGCTCGCTCGGCTCCTTCCGTGCCTACGGTCGGACCAAGCTCCTCGACATTCTCTTCGCCGCGGAGCTTGCCCGACGCCTAGCCGGCACAGGGGTTACCGCCAACAGCCTCTGCCCGGGCACCGTGGCCACGAACCTCTACGGCCAGATGGGCGCCCTGCGCCCGCTCGTCTCGCGGATTCCACTCGTTCGTACCGCCGAGCAGGGGGCACGCACGACCGTGCGTCTTGCCTGCGACCCGGCTCTGGTGGACGTCACCGGCCGCTACTTCACCTCGGTTCCGGGCCTCGGCCTCGTTCCCCCGGTCCGAGCCCGACGGAACGCAGAGCTCCAACGCCGCATCTGGGAGCGCACCGCTGCGCTCGTCGGTCTGGGCGCCTCAGCCTGATCGATCATGGAGCTGGCGACCTTCGCGCTCAGAACTGAAGGAAGATGCCTCCCTCGAAGGTCTCGGGCGGATCGACCGCCGCTTACGTGCGTGTCTGCTGCTGGGCGCGTGCGTATGGCTCGAGGCCGATCGTCGCCTGCCTGATCGCCACGTTGTGGTTCCAGCGAAACAGCGGTCGCAGCACCGGCGTGAGGATCCGCAGCAGTGGACGGTCCGCGTGCACGCGCCAGTCGAAGCGCACGTGCACCTTGCCGCCGGCCGCGCTGAGCGTCCACACACCGTGGCCGCGAAGGTCGCCATCCACGTCTACTGCGAACTCGCGCGGAGCGTCGAGTCGCACGATCGTCGAGACGGTCGAAAGCGTGTACGGGAGCTTGGCCTTGAACTTCTGGCGCGACGCGCACCCGACGGCGGGGGGCCCGTCGGCCTCGACCTCCCGGTAGGTCGGCTGCCACCAGATCGGATATGTGCGCGCGTCGGCCAGCGCCTCGAAAACCGCCTCCTGGGGAGCGTCCACGTCCCACTCGTCGACGAACACGTACTCAGCGGCCATCGGACCAGCTTGCGTCGGCGGCGGGCAGGGTCAGTGGAGCGTCGACGTACTCGTCGAACCCGTTGGCACTCCAGCTAGCGCTTGATGATGTTGTGGATCTCTATGAAGGTGGGCTCTCCCGGGTCGATCTCGACCTCGTCGAGAACCGGCATCATCCGCTCGCCAAACGCCTCGAATTGCTCCTGCGAGTCCCAGATCTCGCTGACGTGGAGGTTTCCGTTCGCGCTGAAGCAGACGTGGTAGTCGACGCCGTCGGGCGGCCAGTTGCCCTGAGCCTCGAGCTTGCCAATGGCCTCGTCGTACTGCTCAGCGGTCAGGGCCGGAGGCGTCCAGCGGACCAAGATGCTCATAGCTGCTCCTTGGTAGGGGTATGCGCGACTCTATCTCGCGATTGACCCGCATTCCAAACAATTCGCGAACCGAGCAATCAGGGATGGAGCTAGGGGGACTCGAACCCCCGACCTCCTGGGTGCGATCCAGGGCGGCGATCGCACGCGTCACACCTCGTTTGTGGCTTGATCAAGCCAGATTCAGGTCACAGGCAAGGACCCTTCCGAGCGACAGATAGCCGTGGATGCCCGTGGATGTCGCTGGATTTGGGCACCAGAACGCGGCTGGTGGCCATGGGCAGCGGCCACACCGCCGGTCTAGTTGCGGTCCGTGAACTGATGCTGGGGCGGCCCTCCTGACTGGATCGGGCCCTCACCTCGCTCCCGAGCTATGCGGTTGCCGGCTCTCCGGTCAGAACGTGAGAAGGCCGGAACCCCCACACGATCAGGTAGATCGCGAACGACGCTTCGAAGATGAACACCGGAGCCGCGAAGATGCCTGCTCCGCTGCTGTAGATGCTGAAGGCGCCGAACACCACCAATGCCTTCCCGATGAAGATCAGCGGGCCACCGACGAGGCCGACCATCGCCAGTCGCGGCGGCATCAGGCCGGTCGTGTACATCAGGTAGCCCAGCAGGAGGTCGTCGACGCCGACCGCGAATCCTGGTCCCATCACAAAACTCCAGTCATGGATCGCGACGAGCGTGCGACCGGCGATCACAAGCGATCCGCTGCCGGCGCCAATCGATGCCGCCAGATTGTCGCCCAGCGTCAGGATCGACAGGAGGGCGATCACGCCGACAGCGATCATCGTCCCTTCGACGATCCGCGAGGCGACATAGCCCAGGGCTAGGCGCTCGCTTTGGCGCTTGAGGATCGGGAACATCACCACCGCCACGCCGATGTTGGCGATGATCACGGCGATCTCCAGTAAGGCCGCGAGCTCGACCTTTCCTTCGCTGCTCGGCCCGAGGATGTAGTTGTGATCGTGGAGGATCGAGTGGTACAGAAGCA
Source organism: uncultured Actinomycetes bacterium (assembly GCA_963740625.1). Lineage (GTDB taxonomy): Bacteria > Actinomycetota > Thermoleophilia > Solirubrobacterales > 70-9 > JAWVFM01. The sequence goes on along the minus strand of CAVUEV010000001.1, from coordinate 764,489 downwards.
ATGCCGGGATCGATCCGAAGAACGTGATCGCCATGAACCATCCGGCCCACTTTGCAGCCCTGCTCTCGCCGGGCGTCGGAAGCCGGGTGGTCTGGTCTGCCACCGCTGCACTCACAGAGACCTGCCTTTCCGTCCCTCCCTGCCAACGCGCCGTGTCGCCCGAGGGAGGGAATGGGGACAATCCGGGCGGGGGCGTTTGCCACGTCCTTGTGGCGCGGTGGGACCCTATAACTAAGACCGGGGCTGACAAGGGTGATTTGACCCGATGGCAGCGACCGTGTTGCTTCGGACGAGAAGCGGGTCATTCCGCTCTCATGGAAAGAAGAACGAAGGCGGTCGGGTCGGGCCGCCGTGACGACAGCCGGTCGCCTCAGATCGAGATGACGACCTTGCCCCTGGCGTGGCCCTGCTCGAGGTAGGCGATCGCCTCCGGCACGGCTGACAGCCCGTACGTCCGGTCAATCACCGGCGTGACCTTGCCCGACTCGATCAGCCCGCGCAGCATCCCGAGGTCATCCTTGTTCGGCTTCGCGACGAACGGAATCATTCGTTGGCTCACGAAAGGCGAGATCGCCAGCGCCTTGATGATCCGGCTGACCGGCCCGATCCAGCGCCCCTCCGACTCGCCGCTGCTCAGCAGCAACGCGCCCTTACGCGCCAGGACGCGGCGGCATTCGCCGGGCGAGGCCATGCCGGCGAGCTGAAGTATCAGGTCGAAGGGGGTCGCGGCCGCGGTGAAGTCCTCGCGCGTGTAGTCGATCACGGCGTCGGCGCCGATCGAGCGGACCAGCTCGACGTTCCGCGTGCTGCAGACGCCGGTCACGTGGGCGCCGAATGCCTTCGCGATCTGGACCGCGAACGTGCCGACACCACCCGACGCTCCGATGATCAGGATCCGCTGAGCGGCCTCGAGGCGGCCGTGGTCGCGGAGAGCCTGAAGGGCCGTCAGCCCGGCGAGCGGGACCGATGCTGCTTGCTCGAATGAGAGATTGGCGGGTTTCTGCTCGAGCAGGTCCTCGCTGACGGTCGCGAACTCGGCAAAAGCGCCGCCGGAGTCGTCCTCGCAGAAGACCTCGTCGCCCGGCGCGTACCCACTCACTTTCGCCCCGACGTCCTCGACTACCCCGGCGATGTCGGCTCCCAGCACCGCCATCTTGGGTTTGCGCAGGCCGGCCTGCGCCCGCATGAAGTACGGCTCGCCGCGCATGAAATGCCAGTCGTACGGATTGACCGAGGCGGCGCGCACTTGCACGAGCACCTCGCGCTCGCCGGGTTGAGGGGAATCGACCTCGCGAAGCTCGAGGATTTCGGGCGGGCCGTATCGGTCGCGGACGATTGCCTTCATCTGCTCACTCAGTGGATGGACGAGCGAAGCACCAATTGGGACGGTATTCGGATCGTAAGTCCGAATGTCCTTCGCGCGGCTCGCAGCGGTGGTAAGCACAAGGCTCGCATCTCTGTGAAGCAACAGCGATTTGTTGCTTCACCTTGCGTTTGGACGCGTCCGCTTGAACTTCTCTTCGTCGCGCGAAGGAGCAGCGACTTTGCAAGGCGCACGGCTACCGCTTTTCGTCCGAAGCGGTAGCCCGGAGTGCCGCGATTGCGGCTTTCGCTTTCACGCGGAAGCGGCAGTCGCGGGAGAGTTGGCGAGCGCGGATGCGCTTCGGCAGCTGACGATGGCGGGGGCCTCATCCACGAGCTCATCGTTCTTAAGGGCTTCGACCATGAAGAGGGCGAAGTCCACACGGCGCGTGAGGTTGCTCTTGAGGATTGGGTCGCCGACGTGCCGGCTCCACACCGGGAGTCCCTCGCTCTCGCCTTCCTCCAAATCGCTGCCGCGCACAACAGTCCAGCGCGTGTCGCTGGCGAATATGCGCCGGCAGGCGTCGACCTGGTCGTCGAGATCGACGGCCCGCGCGAGTCGGCCAAGCCGACCGACAACGTTGACCATCACCTTCAACTTCCACGGGTAGACGTCCTTGCCGTCGCGGCTGATGTGCCAGCCGCACGAGAACACAAGTCGCGCTTCAGGCTGGGCATGGTCGAGTACCGCCTGGGCGGTTCCAGATGAGTAATGGTTCACGCCTCGAGGAACAAGCACGACGAGCACGCCGTCGCACCCAGCGACCGCTCGCTTGATGACCTCGCGGTCATCTGTCACCCCGGGGATGATCGCGATCTTTCCGTCGAACTCGGCGAGCTTGCCGACGCTCTCTTCGCGGCAGACTCCGACGATCTCGTAGCCGCGGTCGAGGCAGTGCTGGATCATGTACCTGCCCGAGCTTGCCGGAGGCACCCACGATGCAGACCTTCATGACGCGCCGCTCAGTTGAGTGGATACCTCCGGGGAGGCGAACCCGCGGGCGATCAGCCAGATGGCGAACGTCAGCTCGAACAATCCACCGGGGATGGCGGCGACGACGCCGGCGCCCGCGACGCCGAACAGCTCCAGCAGGTTGCCCGCGGCGAAGCACGCGTAGCCGATGAAACCCCAGGCAGCTAGCCAACGCGGAACGAGTCCGGTGCGGAAGAGCAGAGCGCAGAAGAAGAGGCTTCCGATACCGAGCCCGGCCTCGGCGACGTTGTAGCAGACGGCATTCGCGTCGATGGCGGTGGCGCCGGTGAGGACGATGAGGCTCACGACACCGATGGCCAGAGCGACGCCCTCGAAGATCCGCGTGCCCAGGTAGCCCGCAGCTATGGCCTTGTTGTGGGCTCGCAGGATCGGGAACATCAGGACACCGATGCCGATCACGAATGCCGAGTTGAGCAGCATCAGCGCGACGCCGGTGACGAACAACGCGGTGGAGCTGCTGCGGTCGCCGGAGTCGACGATGCCCGTCGCTATGAGGCTGCCTACGCCATATGCCACGTAGCCCGCAAGGAAAAGGACCCCAACGATTCGGGCGGTCCGACGCACGCTGGAGTCCGGGCGAACGACTGGCGGGGAGGTCGAGTGGTTGGAGGCGGGTATCGGGTCCAGGCGCAAAATGGCCATGGTCAGTCGTCCAGTCCGTGGATGGTGCCCGGGAGCCGCCAGCGACGCGATGACTACTACCACGAGCCACACTACACCCGACACCCGGCTGATCGTCAGTAGTGGAGCCGCCGAAGGCGAGCTACGGACCGGCAGGCAGCGGCCCGGCGACGAGGGGCCATCGTGATCTGGCCTATATCGGCATTGCTCCATTCCATGCAAAGGAGTACGAGGCTCGGCCGCGTTCTAACGGAGCGGCTGGTTGGACGACGCCGCTAGGAGTCGGTCCCAATGGGCACCAGATCGGGTCTTGTGCGAACGGCCCGAGCCGGGCTTCGAGCCAGCAAACCACCGCCATAGCAGGGCTTTCTTATATGGAGCTAGGGGGACTCGAACCCCCGACCTCCTGGGTGCGATCCAGGCGCTCTTCCAGCTGAGCTATAGCCCCGTGGCCCGCGTGCGGCGGACCGGCCAAGGATAACCGTCACGGTCGCGGCCAGCGCGGATTGTGGGCTGAGCCCGGGGTGCAAGTTCGTTGTCTCGGCCGTCGGCTCAGCCGGACCGCGATTTCGGCCGATCTAAGCTCCTGTGGTGAGCTTTCGCACCCGACTGGGCATTTTCTTCGTCCTGATCGTCGCGTTGCCGATGATCGCGATCACCGTGCTCGTCGTCTCGGTGACGGACGACGCGCGCACGGGCAAGGCCGACGCGCGCGTCGGCGGGGCCCTGGTGACCGCCCGCGGCTCTCTACGCCGACGATCTGCAGAGCTCGCGGCAGGCGGCGCGGGTGATTGCGGGCGACCCGCGGCTCGGTGCGGCTATCCGCTCGGGACTCGCAGAGCCGGATCCAGGCCGTCGCCCGCGCCCTCGCGACCGAGCAGGGGGTCCAATCGCTCGTGATCCGCGGCCCCGGCGGCCAGCCGCTCGCGACCGTCGGCGCCGGACCTCATCGCGCAGGGCACGGTCAGCTTCAGAACCAGGTCGGCGCGCCGGTGGGCGCGGTGGCGGCCTCGGCCACCACCACGCGTGACTACCTGCGGGCCGTCCACCAGGCCACCGGGCTCGACGCGGCGGTCTGCGGGCGCCGGCATCCCGCTGACCTCGACGGCCGACGTCGGCGACCAGAGCATGCCGGGCCCGGGCACGGCCACGGACGCGACGATCGGGAACAACGACGTCCGCGCCGCGACCCGGGTGCTGCCCGGCGGCACCGGCGTGCGGCTGACGATGTTCGGGCCGATCGGCCCCAAGGGCTTCTTCTCGAAGCAGCCCCTCGTGCTCCTGGCGCTTGGGATCTTCTTCGTCGTCGCGCTTCTCTTCGCACTCGGCATCCTGCGCGCGCTGAGCGGGCAGGTGCGGTCGATGCTCGCAGCGGCCCGGCGGATCGGCGATGGCGACTTCTCCGGCGAGGTGCCCGTGGTCGGGAACGACGAGATGGCCGGGCTCGCGCGTGAGTTCAACAGGATGCGCGGGCGCCTCGCCGCCCAGGTGGGCCAGCTCCGCAGCCAGCGCGACGAGATCGAGACGGCCACTCACAGGATCGGCGAGGCGTTCGCGGCGGGCCTCGACCGCCAGGCGCTGCTAGAGATCGTTCTCGAGGCCTCCCTGGCTCGGCCTGCGAGCCGAGTACGGGATGATCGCCCTCGGCGGCACGTCCGGCGGCGAGGTCGAGCGCGGCGCCGCCCACCGCGGAGCTTCGCGATGCGATCCTGGTCGGCGAGGAGCGCTCAACGCGCGAGGGTCGGCTCCTCGAGACGAAGCACGGCGACATCGTTGTCCTCTCCAGCCCGCTCGGCGTCGCCGGCGAGCCCGCCAGGCGCGGCGGCGTCATGAGCGTGGCGCGCGCAGCGGAGCCGTTCAACGCCTCCGAGCGGGACATCTTCGGCTACCTGCTGAACCAGATCTCGGTCTCGATCGAGAACGTCTCCCTGCACGAGCTCGTCTCCCAGCAGGCCGTCACCGACGACCTCACCGGCCTCTCGAACACCCGTCGCTTCCGCGACCTCCTCGAGAAGGAGGCGGCGCGTGCCAAGCGGTTCGGCCACGAGCTCGCGCTGCTGATGCTCGACCTCGACGACTTCAAGCAGATCAACGACGCCTACGGCCACCTCCAGGGCGACGAGGTCCTGCGCCGGGTCGCGCGATCGCTCGACGTCGAGTCGCGCGGATTCGACGAGCCGTGCCGGTGGGGCGGCGAGGAGTTCGCGATCGCGTTGCCGGAAACCGACATCACGGGCGCACTCGACGTCGCCGAGCGTGTACGGGCGCGGATCGAGGCACAGGTCGTGGAGCGAGTCGGAGCGCACGGGCACGCTCTACGGTCACGGCCTCCGTGGGCGTCGCAACGACCCGAGGAGGCTCCGAGGAGGTCGACGCGCTCATCGCCGCCGCGGACGCGGCGCTCTATCGCGCGAAGGCCGCAGGCAAGAACCGCGTCGAGGCGGCAGTCGAGGTTTCGACCCCCTCACGGCGGTTCTCGCGCTGACTCGCAGGAAGCCCTGCGGAATTCGGATGTCGGGCAGCCGCCCGCGTTTCGGCCGTTAGTCTCCCTGCAACGGCGAGACGTCGATGGGCATTCTCGACGACGCGATCCGCGAGCATTTGGAGCTCAAGCGAAGCTTGGGCGCCGACGACGACGAGCTGAAACAGCTCGAGGACGAGGCCTTCGGGCCTCCGGCGCGCCCTGGCGACCCCGACTTCCCGGAATCCGAGCCCGAGCCGGCAGCCGAGGCGGCCCCGCCCGACGCGGGCGAGCCGGTTGCCACGGTGCAGGAGCCAACCGCGGAGGCGGGCGCCGGCCCCGAGGAGGGCGACCCCAGCGCCCCCGGCCTCTTCGATCAGGCGGCGGGCGCGCCGGCGACGGCCGAGGCCGAGGCGGCGCCCCCAGCGCCCCCGGAGGCCCCGGAGACCCCGCTCCCGAGAGTCCGCCCACCGAGCGACGCGGAGCCGGCCGCGGCGGAGGGCGGCGATGCGGACCAAGGCGACGAGCTCGACCTCGGCGAGCTCGACCTCGAGATCGAGGAGGCGGAGCTGCCCCCGCTCGACCCGAGCCCGCCGATCGAGAGCCTCGAGACGGTGGAGCACAAGCTCGAGCCCGGCACCGGCGAGGAGCGGGAGGTCGGCGAGGAGGAAGAGGACGAGGACGTGCTCGCCGATACGCCGGAGTTCCTCCGCGACGCGCCCGAGGACGACGACCTCTGGTTCGAGCAGGGCGAGCCGAAGGACTTCGACTTCGACGAGTAGCGGCCGCGGCCGCTAGGTCTTGGTGCTGACGTAGCCCGCGCAGCTTCGCGGCCTCGACGACGCGCTCGATCCCCACGAGGTAGGCGGCCTCGCGCAGGTCGATTCCCTCCTCCTTGGCGCGCGACGAGACCTCGCGGTAGGCGCGGCGCATGATCGTCCCGAGCTTGTCGTTGACGTCGCGCTCCTCCCAGCGGAAGTGCTGGAGGTTCTGGACCCACTCGAAGTAGGAGACGACGACGCCGCCGGCGTTCGCCATGACGTCGGGGATGATGTAGACGTCCTTGGCGCGCAGGATCGCGTCGGCGGCGGGGGTGGTCGGGCTGTTGGCCCCCTCCACGAGCATCTTGCACTGGATCCGGTCGGCGTTGCCCTCGTGGATCATCCCGCCGAGCGCCGCCGGGATCAGCACGTCGCACGGCACCGCGATCAGGTCCTCGGGGTCGATGGGCTCGGCGCCCGGGAACTCGGTGATGTGGTTGCCCGGCGCTGACGAACTCGTGGAGCGCGTTCGCGTCGATGCCCGCGTCCGCGCGGATCGCGCCGTTGACGTCGGAGACGGCGACCATCCTGGCGCCGAGCTGCTGCATGATCCGGGCGGCCCAGGAGCCGACGTTGCCGTAGCCCTGCACGACGTAGGTGGTCTCGGCGGGGCTCAGGCCAAGCTGCGGAGCGGCCTCGCGGAACATGAAGACGCGCCGCGCCCGGTGGCGGCCTCGCGGCCCAGGCTGCCCTCGAGCGCGATCGGCTTGCCGGTCACGATCGCCGGCGTGTGGCCGTGGAGCTTGCCGTACTCGTCCATCATCCACGCCATCACCTGGGCGTTGGTGTTGACGTCCGGCGCGGGGATGTCGCGGGTGGGGCCGAGGATCTTCTCGATCTTGTCCATGAACGAGCGGGCGATCTTCTGGAGCTCGTCCGGCTGCAGGTCGCCGGCCGGGCAGTTGACGCCGCCCTTCGCGCCGCCGTAGGGGATGCCCGCGACGGCGGTCTTCCAGGTCATGAGCGAGGCGAGCGCGCGCACCTCGTCGACGTCGACCTCGGGGTGGAAGCGGATGCCGCCCTTGTAGGGGCCGCGGGCGCCGTTGTGCTGGATGCGGTAGCCCGAGTAGACGTGGACCTTGCCGTCGGAGAGCTTCACCGGGATCTGGACGGTGACCTCCCGGTACGGGGTCCAGAAGACGACGCGGAGGTCGTCGGGAAGCTTCAGGTGGTCGGCGGCGATGTCGAAGTAGTGGCGAACGATGTCGAGGTTGGACATCTCCGCGCGCTGGCCCGGCTTGGTGCCTCCGCCCCTCTCGGCCTCGGACTTGGCGCGCTCGGTCGCCTCGGCGGACTTGTCGGTGTCCGGGCTCTCGGCGACAGCCGTCTCCGTGGCCGTCTCGGTCTCGCTCATCGCCTCTCCTTGGGTGCCGCTTTCGACGCTCATCCTCTCACGCGGGCTCGCACCGGTGTTCAGAGGAGGTGAAGGAGCAGTGCCGCCGCGCCGGGATCGACGTTCAGGTAGGCGCCGCGAACCACGGCCCACTCGCGCATTCGCCGCCGGTCGAGCCCGGCCGTTTCGAACCCGTCCAGCCAGTGCTCGATGGACTTGCGCGACATCAGGTGGCCGATTGGGTTCCAGAGGAACGGCGCCACGTCGAACTCCGGATCGCCCGCGCATCGGCTTCGGGTCGATGGCGACGTAGCGCCCGTCGCCGGCGTCGAGGATGTTGTGGTGATGGAGGTCGCCGTGGACGAGCGTGTTCCGGCCGATCTCCATGGTCGGGAAGATTTCGCTCGCGACGTCCATCAGCGCGGGGTCGAACCTGCCGGACCGCTCGGCGTCGTCGAGCCAGGTCGGCACGTAGTCCCCGATCCAGCGATAGGGCTCGGTCGCCGGCCGCCAGAGTCGCGAGGCGACGTCGACGGCGATCCGCGTCGCATCCTCGTCGGGCAGCTCGGCGAGGTCGGTGCCCGGCCTCGCGCGCTCGATCAGGATCGCCCGGCGCCCGGGGTCGTGGCGCAGGAGCCTCACCGCGGCCCGTCCGCCCCAGCCGGCGAGCGCCCAGGGCTCGTGGTCGGCCTCGTCGTCGAGCGCCGGCGTGACCTTGAGGACGGCGTCACCCGCCGGGGCGACGTATGCGTGCCGGGCAGTCGGAAACAACGGGGCGAGCTCGACGCCCCATTCCTTGGCGACCGCCTGAGCGACACCCTCGAGCGACGCGGTTCCGTTGCTGCGGCTCATGAAAGGCTCCATACCCTCTCATCCCGGGCCTAGAATCAGCGCTACGGGGCCATAGCTCAGTTGGGAGAGCGCTAGCTTTGCAAGCTAGAGGTCGCCGGTTCGATCCCGGCTGGCTCCATCGTCCACGGCCCGCGGGTGGCGCTAGCCTCAGCGGCATGCGCAGGAGGCTGGCCTGGATGGCCCTCGTAGGGGGATGCCTGCTCGGAACGAGCGCGCCGGCCGCCGCCGTGGGGAAGACCGCCTTTCGGCCGTACGTGGACCTCTCCGGCTACCCGCCTCCGGACCTCGTGAAGATGAGCAGGGGAAGCGGTGCGCGGCAGATCTCGCTCGGGTTCGTGACCGCCCGAAACGGCACCGAATGCGTACCCACGTGGGGCGGCTACCCGAGCTACCCGGCCTCTGGGGCCAGCCCCTACCGGCTCGCGAACATCGGCGAGCTCCGCCGCGCAGGGGGCGAGCCGATCGCCTCCTTTGGCGGCCAGGCCGGCACCGAGCTCGCCTCGGCCTGCGGCTCGGCGAGGGCGCTGGAGGCCGCCTACTCGAAGGTGATCTCGGCCTACGGGCTGATGCGCATCGACTTCGACATCGAGGGTGCCGCGGTGGCCGATCGCGCGGCCAATGCCCGGCGCGCCAGCGCCGCCGCGGCCCTTCAGCAGGCGGCGCACGAGCGCGGCGACACCCTCGCCGTCGGCCTGACGCTCCCGGTCAACCCCGACGGGCTCGACGGCGACGGGCGCGCGGTCGTGCGGGGGTTCGAGAACGCGGGGGTCGACGTCGACGTCGTCAACGTCATGGCGATGGACTACGGCAATGCGGTGGCACCGCAGCCCGCCGGCAGGATGGGCGCCTATGCGATCGCCGCGGCGCGGCATACGGCCAGGCAGTTTCGCGCCATCGTCCCGGCCCTCGGTGCGGCTGCCGCCCCTCGGATGGTCGGGGTGACGCCGATGATCGGCATCAACGACGTCTCGAGCGAGATCTTCACGCTGGCGGATGCGCGCAAGCTGGTGCGATTCGCGAAGCGCTTCGGGCTCGGCGAGCTCTCGATGTGGCAGCTCGCTCGCGATGTCCGCTGCAAGCACCCCTCGTCGACCACCCAGGAGCACTGCTCTGGGGTCGATCAGAAGCCTTGGCAGTTCTCCAGGATCCTCGGCTGAGCCACCGCCTCCGCTCAGTCGGGCGGGTTGCGGATGACCGCGATCACGCCGAGCAGGATCATCCCCGCGATCAAGAGCGACACGATCGTGAGGATGTCCACCCCGTCCTTGGCGATGACCGCGAGGGCGCTGCCGCCGAATAGAAAGACGAAGAGGAGGCCGACGAGGACGATCGCGCCGCGTACCTCAGGCTCCACGGCTCACGCCCAGACCGGAGGCGCGGCCGCCTCCACTCGCTTTCTGTCGGCGAAGGCCCGGATGGCGAGGAGCCCGAAGATGAAGCCCCCGACGTGCGCGAGGTAGGCGATGCCGCCGCTTCCGGCCACGTCCGGCGTCGCCACCTGGCCGACCGCCGGCAGGGCCTGCAGCAGGAACCAGACGCCGAGGACGATGATCGCCGGCACCTCGACAAGCGTCACGAAGAAGATCAGGAAGACGAGGGTGAGCACGCGTGCTCGCGGATAGAGCAGCAGGTAGCCGCCGAGGACGCCGGCGATCGCCCCGCTCGCCCCCAGCGTCGGGCCGGTCTCGCTCGGGCTGATCAGCGCTTGGGAGTAGGCGGCGACCACGCCCGCGAGCAGGTAGAAGAGGAGGAACTTCAGGCGGCCCATCGAGCTCTCGATGTTGTTGCCGAAGATCCACAGGAACAGCATGTTCCCGAGGATGTGGATCCAGCTGGCGTGCAGGAACATCGAGGTGAGCACCGTCTCCCACCAGGGCGGCGAGTCCAGGGGGACGAACGGCTCGCCCTGGGCGCCGAGGTCCTGCGCCTGCGCGTACTCGTCGGTGCCCTCGCAGACGATGTCCGGACGCAGGCCCGACGAGCTCCTCCTCGTGCCGACCGCGCAGTCCTTGCCGGGGTGGGTGATGCGGTAGGGGATGGCGCCGTTCTCGATCTCGACCTGGTCGCGCTCGCTCACCCCGACCCGCTCGAGCTGCGGGTTCGAGTTGGAGTCGGCGGGCTTCGAGAGCTCCCAGGCAAAGACCGCGAAGTTGATCGCGATCAGGAGCACCGTGACGATTGGGAAGCCCAGGTTCCTGAGGTTGTCCTTGAGCGGAATGAACATCCGCGCTAGTCATCGAGGTCGGTCGAGATCGCGCGAAGCCTAGCCACCGGGCGGGCGCCCGGAAGAAGCGGGCCTCAGGCAACCGCGGCGCGCGACTCCGCTGCTTCGCGTGCGGATTCGTCCGCGTGGTAGGAGCTGCGAACGAGCGGGCCCGAGGCGACCGACTCGAAGCCCAGCGCCCGCGCCTCGCGCTCGAGGGCGGCGAACTCCTCCGGGTGCCAGTAGCGGACGACCGGCAGGTGGTTCACGGTCGGGCGGAGGTACTGGCCGACGGTCAGGATCTCGACGCCGTGATCGCGCAGGATCGCGAAGGTCTCGACCAGCTCCTCGAACTCCTCGCCGAGCCCCACCATCAGCCCCGACTTGGTCGCGACGTCGTCGCCCCCCATCTCCTTCGCCATTTCAAGCACGCGGCACGAGCGCAGGAAGTCGGACCCCCGGCGCGCCTTCGGGTAGAGCCGCGGGACCGTCTCGACGTTGTGGTTGAACACGTCCGGGCTCTCGTGGACGACCTTCGCGAGCGGCATCTCCTGGCCGCGAAAGTCGGGCGTGAGGACCTCGACGCGGCAGCCGGGCGCCAGCATCCGGATCGAGCGGATGACGCCGACGAAGGCGCTGGCGCCGTAGTCCGGGAGGTCGTCGCGGTCGACCGACGTGACGACGGCGTGGCGCAGCCCCATCGCCTTCACCTGCGTGGCGACGCGCATCGGCTCGAGCGGGTCGTTCCAGGTGGGCACGCCCGTCTGGACGTTGCAGAAGCCGCAACGGCGGGTGCAGACGTCGCCGAGGATCATGAAGGTGGCCGTGCCGCGCTCCCAGCACTCGCCGACGTTCGGGCAGTTCGCCTCCTCGCAAACCGTGTGCAGGTTCGCGCCCTCGATGGTCGACTTGAGGCGCCGGTAGGTGGGGCCTCCGGGGGCGGGAACCTTGAGCCATGGCGGCTTGCGCTCCCGGAAGGGGCGCCCGTCGGTCACGGCGTTCCCGCCGGGCCTGGCCCTCGATCTGGTGACGTGCAGCCGTTCAGCCTGTTCCATCGCGACCTACCGTAACGCCGCCGCCGCGCCGGCCAGGAGGGTCGCGGCGCCGGGCACGCGCTCGACCAGCTCGGTGACGGAGAGCGCGACTGGCAAGCGCTCGTACACCCCCGCGTAGCGCTCCCGCACGGTCGAGGCGAACGAGTCCACGCTCTGCTCGGCGCCAAGCTCCCGCGACACGGACGTCATCCGGCAGCCGTCGATGCCGCACGGGACGATCCACTCGAAGGGCTGGAGGTCGTTGGCCACGTTGACCGCGAGCCCGTGCGTGGTCACTCCGCGGCTGACGTGAACGCCGATGGAGCCGATCTTCCTGTCGCCGACCCACACGCCCGTGAGCCCCTCGATGCAGCGCGCCTCGATGCCCCACTCGGAGAGGCTCGACGTCATGACCGTCTCGAGGCGCCGCACGTACGCGTGAACGTCGCCGCCGTATGCGGTCAGGTCGACGATCGGGTAGCCGACCAGTTGCCCGGGGCCGTGGTAGGTCACTCGGCCGCCACGATCCGTCTCGCAGACCTCGATGCCCTGCATCCGGTACCAGTCCTCGCCCATCGGCAGCTCGGCGGCCTCGGTGCGACGCCCCTTCGTGTACACGGGGGGGTGCTGAAGCAGGAGCAGCACGTCGGGCGCGTCACCCGCCTGGCGGGCGGCCTCGAGGGCCTTCTGCGCCCGCCGGGCCGGCTCGTAGGGCACGAGCCCCGCGTCGATCACCCAGACGTCAGCCATGAACCAAGTTTCGCATTACGCCGGCGTTTCCCGGGATCGGAACGCCTCGCGGTAGCCTGCCGTCACTCGATTCGCAGGAGGGCTCCCGATGCGCCGAGCGGATACCCACGGCGACGGACAGGGACGCCGCCGGCTCGCGCGGCGCTCGACGGCTCCGGTGACACCGCGTTCGCGGTGGTGGGGACCGAGGGCCGTCTCTACGGCAGTGACGTCAACGAGCGGTTCGTCACGGCGAGCGTCGTCAAGGCGATGCTCCTCGTCGCCTACCTGCGCAAGCTCGACGCCGAGCATCGCGACCTCGACTCCGACGACCGCTCGATCCTCGACCCGATGATCCGCCCCTCCGACAACGGGGCCGCGACGCGGGCCTACGACTTCGTCGGCGACGCCGGCCTCTACGACCTCGCGCGGCGTGCGGGGATGCGGAACTTCTCCGTCTCGGGCTACTGGGCGAACGCGATGATCACCGCCTCGGACCAGGCGCGCTACTTCTTCGGGATGACCGGCCTGATCCCGCACCGCTTCCGTCACTACGCCGCCCACCTCCTCAGCCGATATCGTCGACTACGAGAGCTGGGGGATTCCGGCGGTGGCCAGGCCGCGCGGATGGAGCGTGTACTTCAAGGGCGGCTGGCGCGGGACCGACCGCGGGCAGCTGGTGCACCAGGCCGCCCGTCTGAAGCGCCACCGCGAGCGCGTCGCGATCGCGGTGATGACCGACGGCGATCCGTCGATGGCCTACGGCATCGACACGATCGAGGGCGTCGCCCGCAAGCTCACGCACGGCCGCCCCTAGGCGGCCCGCGCCGTCGCTGCGGCGACAACCCGGGCGCCGGCGCGCCGGCGCGCCGCCTCCAGAGGAGTGATCCCGAGCTCTCGGGCCTTGGCGAAGACCGATCCGAGCCCGTCCTCGATCCCGAGCGCGAGCTCGATCGCCCGCTCCTCGGAGTAGCCGCGGAGCTCCTTGTAGACGTGGATCAGCCCGCCGGCGTTGACGATGAAGTCAGGCGCATAGAGGATGCCCCGCTCGGCCAGCGCCGCCGCAAGCGACTCGTCCGCCAGCTGGTTGTTGGCGCAGCCGCAGACGATCTCGCAGCGCAGCTTCGGGACGACGTCGGCGTCGATGGCGCCTCCAAGGGCGCACGGCGCGAGGATGTCGCACTCGGCCTCGAGGATCTCGCCCGGGTCGACCCAGCGGGCGCCGAGCTCGGCGGCAACGGCCGCGCGCGAGGCATCGATGTCGGCGAGGACGAGAGCGGCGCGGGCGCCGGCGAGCCGTCTTGCGAGCACCGAGCCGACGTGCCCGAGCCCCGCGACGGCGATGGTGAGGCCACCGAGGTCAGAGCTGCCGAAACGCTCGGCGGCGCAGGCGCGCATGGCGGCCTCGACGCCCAGCGCCGTGAACGGGCTCGGGTCGCCGGAGCCTCCATGGGACGCGTCGAGCCCGGTGACGTGGCGCGTCCGCTCAGCGATCACCTCGAGGTCGGCGGGCGCGATGCCGACGTCCTCCGCCGTCACGTAGCGTCCGCCCAGCGTCTCGACGAGGTCGCCGAAGTCGAGGAGCAGCTCCCGGCGCCCGGCGGCGTCGGGCGGCCGCGGGGGTGCGCAGATGACGCCCTTCCCGCCGCCGAGGCCGAGACCGGCCGAGGCCGCCTTGTAGGTCATGCCCCGCGCGAGGCGCAGCGCGTCGCGCATGGCGTCCGCCGGGTCCTCGTAGTGCCACAGCCGCAGGCCGCCGAGCGCGGGACCGAGAGTGGTCGAGTGCACGGCGATGCACTGGTAGAGCCCGCTGCGGGGACCCTTGCGGACGACGAGCTCCTCGTGCTCGAGCGCCACGGGAGGAATCTCGCCCGCCGCCGCCGCGGGCCGCCGCCCGTTCGACGAGGTGTGAGACCTCCGCGTGATGACGCTCATCGTCCGGCCTCCCGGTCCTCCAGCCGCGCCTTCACCGAACCGAGGAACCGTGCCGCGACGGCGCCGTCCAGCGCCCTGTGGTCCCAGGACATGCAGAGGCTCGTCATCGGCCTGATGGCGATGACCTCTCCGTGCGACGAGTCGACGACCACCGGCCGCTTGACGATCGCCTCGAGGTCGAGGATCCCGACCTGCGGCTGGTTGATGATCGGCGTCGCGAGCACCGCCCCGAACTGCCCGGGGTTGGTGATCGTGAACGTGCCACCCTGAACGTCGTCGGGCTCCAGGCGCTTGCTGCGTGCCCGCTCGGCCGTGTCCTGGATGGCCGCCGCCAGGCCCTCCAGGCTGAGGCGCTGGGCACTGCGGATCACCGGGACGATCAGCCCGTCTTCGAGGGCGACGGCGATGCCGAGATGGACCTCCTCGTGATGGACGACCTCGTCACCGTCGATCGAGGAGTTCAGGATCGGGAAGTCCTGCAACGCCGCCACCGTCGCCTGCGCGACGAACGCGAGGTAGGTGAGCTTCACGCCCCGGCGCTCCATCCGGTCCCGCAGCTCCCCGCGCCGCTCGGCGACCGCGCCCATGTCCACCTCGACGATCGTGGTGCAGTGCGCCGAGGTTCGCAGCGACTCGACCATGTGGGCCGCGATCGCCCTGCGCATCGGCGACAGGGGCTCGCGCGAGCCGGCGACCGCCGGCTCCGGAACCGCCGTGGGCTCGTCGGGCCGGTACGGAGACTCGGTGTGCAGCGGCCGCGCGGACTGTCGCTCTGCGGACTGCGGACTGCGGCCCGCGGACTCGATATGCGCCAGCACGTCCTTCTTGCGGACGCGCCCGCCGACGCCGGTGCCCGCGACCTGGCCGAGGTCGATCGAGTGCTTCGCCGCGAGGCGGCGGACGATCGGCGAGTAGTACTCGGAGCGGTCCAACTCGTCCGGAACGTCGTCACTTGGCGCCTGGCCGGGGATCTCGTGCTCCTGGGGATGGGCTTGGCCCGGCTGGGCGGCGCCGTCGATGGTCGCGATCGGGGTCCCGACCTCCACGGTCGCTCCGGCCTCGACGAGGATCTCGCTGAGCCGGCCGCTGGCCGGAGAGGGGATCTCGACGTCGACCTTGTCGGTGGTGACGTCGCAGATCGTCTCGTCGGCCTCGATCCAGTCGCCCGGGCGCTTGCGCCACTCGAGGATGGTTCCGTCTGCGACGGAAACGCCCATTTGAGGCATTTCAACGACCACTCCAGACCCTGACACCCCCGGACGCGAAGCGGAGGAGGTGTCAGGTTCTTGTGTGCGTTCAGTACGCGAGGAGCTCACCGAGCGCCTCCTTCATGTCGTCGGGCTGGGGCAGCACGGCCTGCTCCAGCGGCGGGCTGAACGGGATCGGCACGTCCGCCGCGGTGAGGCGGCGTATCGGCGCGTCGAGGTCCTCGAAGGCCTCCGCCGAGATCAACGCGGCGACCTCGGCGCCGACGCCGCAGGAACGCGTCGCCTCGTGGGCGACCAGGACCTTGCCGGTCTTGCGGGCGCTTGCCAGAATCGCGTCGTTGTCGAGCGGGCAGAGCGACCGCAGGTCGAGCACCTCGACGTCCGCGCCGAGCTCGTCTGCCGCGTTGACGGCCAGCGATACCGAGGAGCCGTAGGCGATCACCGTCGCCTCCGAGCCCTCGCGAGCAATCCGCGCTTTGCCGATCGGCACCGAGAAGTCGCCCTCCGGCACCTCCCCCCGGACCCGCCGGTAGAGGCCCTTGTGCTCGAGGAAGCAGACGGGGTTCGGATCGCGGATCGCGCTCACCAGGAGGCCCTTCGCGTCCGCGGCCGTTGCCGGCGCGACGACCTTGAGCCCGGGCGTCTGGAGCAGCCAGGCCTCCGGGTTCTGCGAGTGGAACGGGCCGCCGGAGAAACCGCCGCCGGAGGGAAGACGGACCACGATCGGGACCGCGATGCCCTGCCGGTAGTGCATCTTCGCCGCGACGTTGACGAGCTGGTCGAAGCCGCACGAGATGAAGTCGGAGAACTGCATCTCGCAAACGGGGCGCAGCCCCTCGATGGCGGCGCCGACGGCGGCGCCGATGATGGCGCTCTCGGCAAGCGGGGTGTCCATGACGCGCTCGGCGCCGAACTCCTCGAAGAATCCATCGGTCACCTTGAAGGCACCACCGAAGGCGCCGATGTCCTCGCCGATGCAGAGGACGGCATCGTCGCGCCGCATCTCCTCGCGAAGCGCGTCGGAGATCGCCTCGAGGTAGGTCATCTCCCGGGTCGAGCCGGGTGCTTCAGCGGTCATGGTCATGCTGCGGCCCTCCCGTTGCCGTTCCCGTTCGCCCCCGCATCCGACCACCGCGACCACGGGGCCTCGCCGTCGCCCAGCGGCCGCCAGGCCTCGGCGAACACGCCCTCGAAGGCCTGCTCGGGGTCCGGCAGGGGCGACGCGAGCGCCGTCGCGGCGCACTCCTCGACCTCGGTCCTGGCCGCCTCGACGATCGAGCCGACCTCGTCCGAGTCGAATCCGCGCTCGGAGACGAGTCGCTCGCGGTAGCGATCGATCGGGTCGCGCCGCGCCCACTCCTCGCGAAGCTCCGCGGGCACGTAGCTCATGTCGTCGTGCGCCCCGTGCCCGTGCATGCGCATCGTCTGGCACTCGATGAGCGTCGGGCCCTCGCCGTCGCGAGCCCGCTCGGCGGCGGTGCGTGCGGCGGCGAACACAGCCTCGACGTCGTTGCCGTCGACGACCTCGCCTGGGAAGCCGTAGGTGTGGGCACGCTCGACGGGATCGACGGCGAACTCCAGCTCGTTCGGAGTCGAGTAGGCGAAGCGGTTGTTCTCGAGAAGGAAGACGACGGGAAGCCGCTGGATGCCGGCGAAGTTCATCGCCTCGTGCCATTGGCCGTTGGCGGTCGAGCCCTCGCCGAAGAACGTCATCGCGATCCGCCGCTCGCCTCGCAGCTTCATCGCCAGCGCGAGCCCGTTCGCGACGAGCGCCATGTCGGGCAGCATCGAGACCATCCCGACGCACCCGAGCTCGGGATCGCCGAAGTGCATGTTCCCGTCCTTGCCGCCGGTGACGCCGCCGGCCCGGCCCATGTAGTTGGCCAGGTAGCGGTCGGGGCTGACCCCGCGCACGAGGTGCGCGCCGAGATCGCGGTGCAGGATGCACATCCTGTCCTCCGGGGCGAGCGCGTAGGCGGCCCCCACCGAGATCGCCTCCTGGCCACGCCCGTCGTAGAAGGAGCCCGGCACCTTGCCCTGCTTGTAGAGCGTCAGGGCGCGCTCCTCCGCGGCCCGCATCAGGGCCATGAACCGCAGCAGCCGGCCACGGTCCGCGCGGTCGAGCATGTCGCTTGCGCCGTGCCCAGGGGCAAGTGTGCGGACGACCGCGCTCGCGTCGCTTCTCTCCATTCCGTCCGTCCTTTGGTCGGGGCCCGCCCGGCGGGATCTCCACCCGGTGGGCCGTGATCTCGCCACCTCGGGATCTCCTCGGCGGCGTCTACGGACTCCCGGCCGGCGAGGGTTCCGCCTCGCCCGCCTATGTATCGCTTGCTACGACGATTGTATCCCCCACTGAAGATGCTTCAAAACATTCGCCGGGGCTTGCCGTCGCGGGTGCGATCATTCGCCGGTGGCCAGGTCGAACATCGAGATCGTCCGCGAGGGCCTAGACGCCTACAAGCGGGGCGACATCGACGCGGTCGTCGCGCTCATGGACCCAAACGTGCGTTGGGACGGCTTCGGCGGCGAGGAGCCCTGTCTCAACCGCGACCAGGCGGCGGCGGCCCTGCGCGCGGCCGCCGGCCGGGCGAACGGGCCTGGAGCTGGCGGACGCCGTCCCGTTCGGGACCGAGAAGGTGATGGTCTGCCTCGTGCGCATGGGCGAGGACGGCGAGGACGACGACGAGCCCCCGCGCGCATCTACAACGTGGTCACGCTTCGCGGGCGAGAAGGTGGTCCGGATGCAGGGCTTCCTGAGCTCGCCGCGAGGCCGTTCAGGCAGCCCGGGGAGTCGAGGCCGAGCCGGCACCGGGCGGCGCGACGACGGCGCCGGAGCGACGGCCGGAGGCGGCAAGGCGCAAGAAGTCGCTGTGGCGCCGCGCTCGGATGGCCGTCGGCCGCGCGCTCGGGCGCGGCTAGGGGACGTTCGAGAGGTCCTCGCAGGCGGGCTGGGACATGTCCTTGTCGTTGCCGTTCCCGCCCGCGCACTCGTCGCGGCCGGCGCCTGAGACGAAGCGGTCGTCGTTCTTGCCGCCGCGCAGCCGGTCGCTGCCGCCGCCGTCGAGGTTCGCGTCGCGGGCTGAGGCGCCATCCATGTCGCCGATCAGGAGGTCGTTGCCGACGTCGCCGAGCTCGACGTCGAACGCGCCGCCGTAGGCGCGGACGCCGGCAGCGGCGTCGCCGACGATCGTGTCCGCCTCCCGGCCGGCGATGAAGCGGTCCTTGCCGGTGCCCCTCGCCGTCCCGGTCTCGGCATAGGCGTCGCCATAGAGGTCGTCGTTCCCCTTGTCGCCGACCAGCGTGTCGCCACCGCTGCCCCTGGCGAAGCCGCCGTCGGCAGTCGCCTTGGCGTCGCCGATCAGGACGTCGCTGTCGGACTCGGCCTGGATGTAGTCCTTGCCGCTGCCCGTGGCGTTGCGTGCCGAGGGCGTCGCCGACCTCCAGGTCGAAGCCGGGCCCGGAGTTCATGAAGTCGTTGCCGCGTGCCGGTGGCGTCGCCCGTTGGGCGCCCAGGCGTCGCCGACCTCGAAGTCGTTGCCAGTGCCGCCCTTGATCTTGTCGTCGCCGCTGCCGCTGACGTCGCCGAGAGCGGAGTAGTTGTCGCCGATGACGACGTCGTTGCCCTGCCGCCGCTGAGGTCGTCGCGGCCGCCCCCGGAGCCGCCGGCGCCGGAGTCCCCGATCAGGACGTCGTCGCCCTTGTTGCCCTCGATGGCGTCGTCGCCGCCGCCTCCGCAGATGGTGTCGTTGCCCTTGTTGCCCTGGATGTCGTCATCGCCGGAGGAGCCGAGGATGACGTCGTCGCCCTTGCTGCCGAAGATCGTGCCCTGGCCGACCATCGTGACCAGCTTGCCGTAGCAGGTAAGGGTCACACCGGCCGCCTGGCTGGACGGAAGCCAGGCCGCGAGCCCGGCGACCAGGACGGCCACAGCCAGCAGGCCGGCCGGCCGCCTGGGCACCGCACGGCCGTTCGGAGCGTCAACTCGAGCCTCTGCACTCATCACGAGCAGGATCGGGCTGCCGGACGCGCCTTCTTAGGGAGGCGACGCAGACTGGACGCTTGGTCGAGGGCGGGTCCCCGCCCGCGCGAGCGCTAGGGGATGCTCGAGCGCCGCTCGCAGTGCGGCTTGGAGCGGTCCCTGTCCTGGCCGCTGCCGCCCTCGCATCGGTCCTGACCGGGACCGGCCTTGAACGAGTCGTTGTCCTTGCCGCCCTTGAGGTTGTCGGCGCCGCCGCCGCTGACCTTTGCGTGCTTGCCGAGGCCGAGGTTGTCGCCGATCAGGAGGTCGTTGCCGACGTCGCCGAGCTCGCGGTCCTTACCGCCGCCCGAAGCCTTCGCCCCGCCAGCTGCGTCGCCGACGACCACGTCGTGGTCCTCGCCGGCGAGGAACTTGTCGCTGCCGGTGCCCTTGGCGGCGCCGAAGCGGGCGTAGGCGTCGCCGTAGACGTGGTCGCTGGCCTTGTCGGAGACGCAGCTCGTCCTTGCCCGAGCCGGTCGCGACGCCGCCGTGGCCGGTGGCCTCGCGTCCCCGACTCGGCATGTCGGGGTCCTCCTCGGACTGGATGTAGTCGTTGCCGCGTGCCGGTCGCGTTCGTCGAGCCGAGCGCGTCGCCCACCTGGAAGTCGCGGCCGCTGCCGCCGTGGATCGTGTCGTTGCCGCGACCCGGTCGCGGCGCCGTTCTTCGACCAGGCGTCGCCGATCTCGATGTCGTTGCCGTCCCGCCGTCGAGGCTGTCCTTGCCGCTGCCGGTCGCGTTGCCGCTGGCCGCGTAGGCTGTCGCCGATCGAGCGTGTCGTTGCCGCTTGCCACCGTCGAGCTGAGTCGTTGCCGCCGCCCGGAGCCGCCGTACCCGAGTCGCCGATGAGGACGTCGTTGCCCTTGTTGCCGTCGACCTTGTCGTTGCCGGCGCCGGCGCAGATGACGTCGTTGCCGCCGTTGCCGGTGATCCCGTTGCGGCCGCCGGAGCCCTGGATCACGTCGTTGCCGCCGGTGCCCTTGATCGTTCCCGACCCGGCGCATCGTCACCGTCTTGCCGAAGCACGTCGGCGCCTGGCGCGCCTGCCCGGCGGGCAGGCCAGACCAGCGAGGCTGACGGCGGCCAAAGCGCAACGGCAGGCAGCGCTCCAGCCTTGCCCGGCCGCCACGTCGTCGTTGCAGCTCCCCGCACGCCGGACAGGCTAGCGCGAAGCCGGTGCGGCTGCCGCTTGCGACTGGCAGGCGGTTCGCGAGCTCGTAGCCGAGCTCGCGCGAGCATGTCCGCCGGCGATGGCCTCGAAGGCGGCGACGTCGCGGGCATCCATGTCCTCCTGCCAGCGACCGGCCGCGGTTGGTCTGCGGCGGCGCCGAGACCAGGGCGTGCTGGCGCACGCGCTCGTCGGGCGTGAGGGTCGGGCCCCCCGCGATCTCGAAGTCACGCTGCATTTCGCCCATCCGCCCCGAGGCACCCTGGTGGTAGGCGAGCATCGCCGGCTCGAAGGGCAGCTCGACGAACCCGCTGACCTCCCGCACCAGCGGCTCCGGATCGGAGACGAGCTGCTCGAAGCGCACCTCCATGTAGTGCGGCATCCGCTCGATCTTGCGGCGGGCCGTGAGGATCTCGTCGACCCACTGCTCCGCGGCGGCGGTCACGGTGGTCGGCCCCCACTCAACCGACAGCAGCGAGAGGGCGACGTCACGGCCGTCGCGAATGATGTGCACGAAGCGCGCCTCGGGCAGCGTGCGGGCGATCCGGCCCATCATCCGCAGGTACTGCGGCGTCTTCTCGCCCCAGCGCGACTTGCCCTGCGCCTCGGCATAGGTCTCGTAGAAGGCGCGAACGACCGCGGCGGCATCCGGCTCCTGAAGGTGCTCGATCCGGTCGGCCAGCGCCGCCTCGGAGAGCTCGAAATCCGGCCAGCGGCGGTGGTTGGTGATGAGGTCGAGCGCGTTCGCGCGCATGTCGCCCGGCTCCTTCTCGCACGACCTGATCAGCTTCGGGATGAAGTGGGTCTCGGGGGGGATGGCGAGCTCGGAGTGCGCGTCCAGCATCAGCCGCAGGAGCGTGGTCCCCGAGCGAGGCACGCCGACGACGAACGGCGCGGGAGGCCGCGCCCGGCCGGGGATGACAGCCGCAGCCCGCCGGCGGATCCGCGTCAGAGCAGACGGAGCCATGGAGCTAGTGTTTCAGGTGCGGGGAGGACGGCCAAGACGTGAAGATCCTCCCGAAATCGCGCTACGGCATCGCGGTGGCTGCGCTCCTCGCCGGCGGGCTCCTCGTCCGCTTTGCGGCCCTCGGCCACCAGAGCTACGACCACGACGAGGCGGCAACGCTCCTCGTCCTCCACCCGAGCCTCGCCGCGACCTGGCACGGGATCGTCGGGATGGAGCGCAGCCCGCCTCTGTACTACCTCCTCGCGTGGCCGTGGACGCGGCTCTTCGGCACGCACGAAGCGGCCCTTCGCTCGCTGTCGGCGCTGTTCGGCGTCCTCACGATCCCGGCGGCCCTGCTCTGCGCCCGGGAGCTGGCCGGGCGCCGGGCAGCGCTCGTCGCGGCGGCGCTGGTGGCGTTCAACCCGTACCTGGTGTGGTACTCGCAGGAGGCCCGCTCGTACGCGCTACTTGTCTGCTTCTCGGCATGGGCGCTCTACGGGTTCCTGCTTGCGGCCCGGGCGCCCACGCGGCGCCACCTCGGCATCTGGGCGCTTGCCGCGACCCTTGCGCTCTGCTCCCACTACTTCGCGGCGTTCCTGGTCGGGCCCGAGGCGCTGCTGCTCGTGGCGATTACGAAGCCGCGCTGGCGAGGTGCGCTCGCGGCCGGCGCCGTGGCCGCGGTTGGGCTCGCGCTCGCTCCGCTCGCCCTCGCCCAGGCGGCCAACGGCGGTGGCGAGGCGCTCTTCCTTCGCTGGCCGCCCGGCGCCGCGGCGTTCGACTCGCTCGTGGAGCTCGGCGGCAGCGCCGAGCCCCACGGCCTCGAGGGGACCCCCGGGATCCAGCTCCTGCGCGCCGCGGCGCTCGCCGTCGCGCTCGCCGTCGCGCTCGCCGGGCTCGTGCTGTTCGCGCGCTCCGCGTTGCGACGCGGCGACCGCCGCCGCTGGATGACCCTGGCGATCCTCGCCACCGGCGCGGTCGCCCCGTTTGCCATCGCCCTCGTCGGCCCCAACTACGTGGACCCCCGCAACCTCATCGGCTGCGTCGTGCCGTTCTTGGTCGTGGTCGCAGCCGGGCTCGCCTCCCGGCCGGCCTCGCGGCTCGGCACGACCGCGGGGCTTGGCTGGAGCGCCGCCTTCGCCGCCGTGCTCGTCGTGGTGTGGGCGAGCCCGCAGATGCAGCGTCCCGACTGGCGCGCGATCGCGAGGGCAACCGAGCCGGATCGCGGCGTCACGGTCTTCGTGGTGCCGCACAAGGCATTCTTCGCCCTCACGCACTACCTGCGCGCGCGCAGGTTCACCGCGGCGCGGTACGCCGGCGGCGTGTTCGTCAAGCACATCGACGTCGTCGACGGCGGCAGTCCCGTGGCGAAGCCCCCGGGCTTCCGCCCGGGGGGCCAGCGGCTGGTCAACGGCTCGTTCGTGGTCGACCACTTCGACTCCCGGCGTCCCGTCGACGTTAGGCCCGCCGAGATCGATGGCAGCCGGGTCCTCGGCGCGCCCGCCACGGTCCTGGTCGAGGGAACGCCGGCGTCCTCACGCCCCTCCTGAGCGAGGCTGGCCTACTCTGTCCGGCCGATGCGGCTGGGCGTCTGCAGCTACTGGCACAACCGCGGGCAGGCCATCGTCGGCCGCCAGCTGCGCTCGGGGCTGGACACGCTCGGGCACGAGACCTTCGTCCTCGCCCGGCCCTCGAAGCTCACCTCGGCGCGCCCGGCGCTCATCGAGCACGACGACATCTGGGCCCAGGAAGGTGTCACGGATGCCTCCCACTATCTGATCCCCGCGGCGGAGATGCAGTCATGGGCGCGCGAGAACCGGCTCGACGCGGTCTTCTTCGACCAGAACTACCAGTTCGGCGAGATCCAGAGCCTGCGCGAGATGGGCGTCAGGACCGTCGGGCGCTTCGTCTGGGAGACGTTCGCGGAGGAGCACGTCGAGGGCGCGCAGCAGGCGTTCGACGTGATCTACTCGCTGATCGCCTGCGAGCGCGAGCGCTACGCCACCTTCGGCATCGAGAGCCCGATGGTCCGCTGGGGCTGTCACCCGGAGCTGATCGAGGCGGGCGACCGCTTCCGCGCCGAGCGCGAGGCGGGGGGCCGGAACGGCGACGTCGTCAGCTACTACTTCCCCGGCGGCTACATGGGGTCGCGCAAGCCCCTGAAGCCGACGCTCGACGCATTCCACGCCGCCCGGGGCGACAACCTGAGGCTTCTCGTCAAGGCCCAGGTCGACGCGCGGCAGAAGCTCGTGGCGAAGATGGCGGAGAAGGACCATCGCCTCGAGCTGATCGTCGAGGACATGCCGACCGAGGCGCACCAGCGGCTCTTCGCCGGGGCCGACGTGATCGTCGCGCCCAGTCGCTGGGAGGGGCTCGGCCTGCACCTGTTCGAGGCAACGGCGTTCGGGGTTCCGCAGATCGTCAACGACAACCCGCCGATGAACGAGGTCGTCCGCGAAGGCGAGAACGGCCTCCTGGTCGACGGGATCGAGCGCGACGAGCCGGCCGACTCGGGCATTCCCGCCTTCGACCCCGACATCGGCCAGCTGACTCGCGCGATCGAGCGGCTCGCAGACCCGGCGCTCCGCGAGCGGCTCGTCGCCGGGACGCTCGCGGCTCAGCGGCGGCTGAGCTGGGATAAGACGCTCGAAGACCTCCGGGCCCTCCTCGGCGCAGAGCCGGCCTGAGCGCAGCGGCCGGGCGCCTTGAGATAGCACTAGGCCATGGGCAAGGGGGACTTGAAGCTCGTGATGGCGCTGAAGGTGCGCGACGAGGAGGACGTGCTCGAGCACAACCTCCGCTATCACCGCGCGCAGGGCGTCGACTTCTTCATCGTCACCGACAACGCCTCCACCGACAGGACCCCGGAGATCCTCAAGCGCTGGGTGGACGCCGGGCTCGCGAAGGTGATCTACGAGCCGGGTGACGACCTCGCGGTAAACGGCCATCTCTGGGTGACGCGGATGGCCCGCGAGGCGGCGACCGAGCACGGCGCCGACTGGGTGGTCCACGGCGACGCCGACGAGTTCTGGTGGCCGCTGGAGGGCTCGATCAAGGACGCGCTGGCGGCGATCGCGCCGCAGTACGGGACCGTGGTGGCCCCCCGCACCGAGTTCGTCGCGAGGCCCGACGGCCCGGGTGAGTTCTACGACCGGCTGACGATCCGCAGCACCCGCTCGCTCTTGCGCCCCAAGGTCGCCCACCGCGGATGCGCCGACGTGTTCGTCCTTCACGAGGGTCAGCACGACGTCACGGTCGGCACCGACCTCGACGACGCGTGGAAGCGGGTGCGCCCGCCCGGCCGCCCCGTCCTGCGCGCGGCCCGCGAGGACGTCCGCGAGGTCGATGACCGCCTCGCGTGGGCCCCCGTGTTCCCGCTCGTGATCTTCCACTACCCGCTGCGCTCCCTGGCCCAGTACCGCGTCCGGGTGGACCTCCTGCTGGCGAACCCCTCGTTCGCGGGCGGCGAGGTCATGGAGCGGATGCGCACGGCGATCGCCGAGGACGACCTGGGGGGCTTCTACGAGCAGCTCGTCAAGGAGGACACCGCGGTCGGCTCGGGGCTCGCGAGCGGCGAGCTGACCGAGGACGATCGCCTGGGCCGCTACATGCACCGGGTGGGGACGCCGCCCCTCGACCGGACCGGGCCGGTCGCGCCGGAGCCTCCGGCCGCGACGTTCGAGGCCGAGCGCGCACAGCTGGAGGCCGATGCGATGTACGTCCTCGCCCGGAGCAGCCGGATGCTGATGATCCGCCAGGACCTGAGCGCGCTGGCGCGCCGTGCCCGCAGGCGCGAGCGCCGCCGGGCGCGGCGGCTTCGCTGGCGGCCGGACCGCCGCCTGCGCCGCTGGGTGGGCCTGCGCATGGGCCGTGCGCCCGCCGACCAGGGGCTGGAGGCGGACGAGGTTTAGGCCCAGAAGCCCCTCTCTATCCTTACCGCGCCGATGCCAGACGCCCCGCCCAGGATCGTCATGGCGCTCAAGGTGCGCGACGAGGAGGACGTGCTCGAGCACAACCTCCGCTATCACCGCGCGCAGGGCGTCGACTTCTTCATCGTCACCGACAACGCCTCCACGGACGGCACGCCGGCCGTCCTCCGGCGCTGGGCGGATGCCGGGCTCGCGAGGGTGATCGACGAGCCGGGCGACGACATGGCCGTCAACGGCCACAAGTGGGTGACGCGGATGGCCCGCGAGGCGGCGACCGAGCACGGCGCCGACTGGGTGGTCCACGGCGACGCCGACGAGTTCTGGTGGCCGCTCGAGGGCTCGATCAAGGACACGCTGGCGGCGATCCCGGCTCAGTACGGCGTCGTCGTCGCGCCGCGATCCGAGTTCCTGGCGCAACCCGTGGGCCCCGAGCCGTTCTACGAGACGCTGACCCTGCGCGAGACGCGCTCGACCCTGCGTCCCAAGGTCGCCCACCGCGCATACCCCGACGTCCTGGTCCTCCACCGCGGCCAGCACGAGGTGACGATCGGCGCCGACCTCGAGGACGCCTGGCAGCGGGTCCGCCCGCCCGGCCGCGCGGTCACCCGGACGGTGCGCGCCGAGGGCGGTGAGACGGCGGAGGAGCGCCTCGCATGGGCGCCGAGCTTCCCGCTTCACATCCTGCACTTCCCGCTGCGCTCCCTGGAGCAGTACCGGCGGCGGGTGGAGCTCCTGCTGAGCGACCCGTCGATGGGAACGCCCGGTATGCGCGAGCGCCTGTCGGTCGCGCTCGAGGAGGACCGCGTCGACGAGCTCTTCGCCGAGCTCTGCGAGGACGAGGCCTCGATCGAGAGCGGACTGGCCGCGGGTCGGCTCAGTCGCGACGAACGCCTGCGCGACTTCATGGCGGGCGTGGCGGACCCGCTGGCCGGCGGCGGGCCACCCCCGGCGACGCCGCCGCCGGCCTCCGAGGCGGAGCGCGACCAGGTTGAGCTCGACGCCATGCACGTCCTCAGCCGGACCGATCGGATGCTGATGATCCGCAACGAGCAGATGCGCGCTCGCGTACGGACGCTGGAGGGGGAGGCGCGGAGGCCCGAAGCGACGCGCCGCCCGGGCCGCTGGCGGAGCCTCGGCGAGGACATCCGGGTGGTGATGGCAATCGCCGTGCGCGACGGCGGCGATTCGCTCGAGCAGAGCCTTCGCTACCACCGCGCGCAGGGAGTGGACTTCTTCATCGTGGCCGGTTCCGGCGGGGCCACCGCGGACGCGGTGGGGCGCTGGTCGGCGGCCGGGCTGGCACGCCTGCTCCCCGCCCAAGGCCCGGATCCGGAGGTGCTCACACAGATGGCGCGCGAGGCCGTGGAGGTCGACGGCGCCGACTGGGTGGTCCACGCCGAAGCCGACGAGTTCTGGTGGCCGCTCGAGGGCTCGCTGAAGCAGGCGCTTGCGGGGGTGCCGCCGGAGTACGGCGCGGTCCTCGGGCCGCGCGCGGAGTTCCTCGCGGCGCCTGACGGCCCGGGGGAGTTCTACGAGCGCCTCACCGTTCGCACGGCACGCTCGCTGCTCCCGCCGAAGCTGGCGCACCGTGCCTACCCGGACGTCGTGGTCCTCGACGACGGTGCCCACGAGGTGACGGTCGGCGCAGACATCGATGAGGCCTGGGAGCTGGCCCGCCCGCGGGACGCTCCGATCCTGCGCGGGCTCCGTCCCCGGGGGAACACGCGGACGCGCGACCGGCTCGTGTGGTCGCCCGGGTTCCCCCTGCGGGTGTTCCAGTTCCCGGTGCGCTCCTTCG
Source organism: uncultured Actinomycetes bacterium (assembly GCA_963740625.1). Lineage (GTDB taxonomy): Bacteria > Actinomycetota > Thermoleophilia > Solirubrobacterales > 70-9 > JAWVFM01. Next base: position 737,082 of record CAVUEV010000001.1, on the reverse strand, counting down.
AGCAGTACCGCGATGGGCTCGCCGGCCTCCTCGAGGGGCGGGCCTCGCCGGCGGGCGGGGGAGCCCGGGGCCGCCTGCTGAAGGCATACGCGGACGGCAAGCTCGAGCAGGCCTACGACGACGTGGCCACCGGCACGGTGGAGCGCAGGCTGAAGAGCGGCGACGTGGTCCGCGACGAGCGCCTGCTCCGGTTCATGTCCAGAGTCGGCGACCCCCTGGGCCCCGCCTCGGAGGCCCTCGCGGGCGTCTGGGAGGACCCGACCCCGGAGGATCTCGACGCCGAGCGGGCCCAGCTCGAGTTCGACGCGATGTACCTGCTGGCGCGGGGCGACCGGGCCTTCGCGGTGCACGAGGCAGCGAGCCGTCGCCAGCTCGACGAGCTGAACGCGCGGGCCGCGAAGCTGCGGCGCCGCGGCGATCGCGAGAAGGAGAGGGTCGCGAAGCTGCGCCGCGAGGTCAAGGCCCTTCGCAACCGCCAGTTTCGCCGGCGAGTGGGTGCGCTGGCACTGCGCGTCCGCCGCCGAGCCCGCCGGCTGCGAAGGAGGCTGGTTCGGTGAGCGCCGGGCGTGGGGAGCTCCTTCGCCGGCTCTCGGGGCGGGGCCGCGACACCGCGCCGGCGGGGCCGCCGGTGCCGTTCATCGTCGGCGTCGGGCGCTCGGGCACGACGCTGCTGCGGTTGATGCTCGACTCCCACCCCGAGCTCGCGATCCCCCCCGAGACCCACTTCGTCCCCGGCCTCGTGGAGGCCGCGAGCGCAAGGCGCGCGACGCCCGAGGCGGTCCTCGAAGCGATCGTCTCGCACGATCAGAGCGGCTGGGAGGAGTCGGGCGTGGCGCGCGAGGCGATGCTCGAGCGCCTCGGCGCCCTCCGTCCCCTCGACGCCGCCGGCGCCCTCCGCGCCTTCTATGGCATCTACGCGGAGCGCCACGGCAAGCCGCGCTACGGCGACAAGACGCCGCGGTACGTCACCAAGATCGGTGTGATCGCTCCGGCGCTCGGGGAGGCGCGGTTCGTCCACATGATCCGCGACGGGCGCGACGTGGCGCTCTCGACCAACAAGCGCCTGGTCGAGCTTCGCAACTCGAAGCCCGTGCCGATCGAGAAGATGGCGAAGCGCTGGCGCGACAGGATCCTCGCGGCCCGCCAGGTCGAGCTCGAGCCCGGTCGCTACCTGGAGGTCCGCTACGAGGACCTGGTGCTGGACACCGAGCCCACGCTCCGCCGGGTCTGCGAATTCATCGAGCTCGACTTCGACCCGGTAATGCTCTCCTACCACGAGCGCGCGGGGGAGCGGCTGCAGGAGATGAACCGCGATCACGAGCGGAGCGGCAGCCGCCGCGGCGCGCTCTCGGGCGAGGAGCGCCTGAAGGCGCACGCGCTCACGACGGCGCCGCCGCAGGCCGATCGCACCGACGTGTGGCGGACGGACATGCCCGCCGCCGATCGCGCCGCGTTCGAGCGCGTGGCCGGCGACCTGCTCGCCGAGCTTGGCTACGAGACGGAATCTTGAGCAAGACCAAGCCAGAGGCTTCGAGCCGCCCGCCCGCGCCGTTCGTCGTGGGCATGACGCGCTCGGGGACCACCCTGCTCCGGCTGATGCTCGACGCTCACCCGCAGCTGGCGATTCCGCCCGAGACGCACTTCCTGCCCGAGGTGATCGCTGCCTTCAAGGAGGGGCGCTCGGCGCCCGAGGACGTGTTGGAGGTGATGACCGCAAACCGCCGCTGGCCCGACTTCGAGCTCGAGCCGGAGGCGGTGCTGGAGCGCCTGCGGGCCGCGGCGCCGCTTGCGGGTCCGGGCGACGCGTTTCGCGCCTTCTACGCGTTCTACGCGGAGCGCGAGGGCAAGCCGCGGTGGGGCGACAAGACCCCGGGATACGCGACCAAGATGCGCCGGATCTGGCGCGCCCTGCCGGAGGCGCGGTTCATCCACATGATCCGCGACGGGCGCGACGTCGCGCTCTCCCTGGAGCGCCGCAAGTCCGGCCTCTCGACGAAGGAGGTCGCAAACCGCTGGAGCCACCGGATCCGAAAGACGCGCCGCGGGGCCGAGATCCTTCCCCACTACCTCGAGATCCGCTACGAGGACCTGGTCACGGACGTCGAGGCGGTCCTACGGAAGGTGAGCGCGTTCATCGAGCTCGAGTTCGACCCGGCGATGCTGAGCTACCACGAGCGCTCGCAGGACCGTCTTCGCGAGCTGGACCGGCCGCTGCGTGCGGAGGGCGGCAAGCGGGGCCTCACCGCCGACTCGCGGCTGGCCGCCCACGCGCTCACCTCCCAGCCGCCGCGGTCGGACCGGGTGGGCGCCTGGCGCGAGGAGCTCGACCCGGAGGACGTGGCGATCTTCGAGCAGCGGGCCGGCAGGCTCCTCGATGAGCTTGGCTATGATCGCGCGCCCTCGCCGTAGCCCTGGCCGCATGAGACTCTCGAAGCTTCCCCGACGGCTCACCGCGCGCCGCCGCTTCCGCCGCAACGTCCTCGGCGTCGCCCAGCCCCCCTTTGCGGTGCCGTTCATCTGCGGTGCGACCCGGTCCGGCACCACGCTGATGCGGCTCATGCTGGACTCCCATCCGGAGATGGCGATCGGCGGGGAGACGCACTTCGTCGTGCCGATGCTGAAGGCCTCCGCCCGGCAGGCGCTCAGCGCCGACGAGCTCGCCGAGATGGTCGTCACCGCCGAGCGCTGGGGGGACTTCCACCTCGTCCGAGACGGAGCTGCGGGAACGGTTCCGAAGGCTCGACCCGCTGAACTGCGCCGACGCGGTCCGCAGCTTCTACCGCCTCTACGCCGAGCACCAGGGCAAGGCGCGCTGGGGGGACAAGACGCCGGGGTACGTCCGCGAGATGGTGCTGCTGCAGCGCGCCCTGCCGGAGGTGCGCTTCGTCCACATGATCCGCGACGGCCGCGACGTGGCGATGTCGGTCGTGCCGCGCGAGTGGGGGCCGAAGACGATCGAGGGCGCGGCGAGGCTCTGGCGGCGCCGGATTCAGCGCGCTCGCGAGCAGGCGCCAAAGCTCAACCACTATCTCGAGGTCCACTACGAGGAGCTGATCACGGACACGGAGGCGGTCCTGCGGCGCGTCTGCGAGTTCATCGAGCTCGACTTCGACCCGGTCATGCTCTCCTACCACGAGCGCGCGGGCGACCGCCTCGCCGAGAAGGCCCGCGATCTGCCGACGCGGTGGGGCAGGATCACAGCCGAGTCGCGCCTCCAAAGCCACGCGCTGGCGTCCGAACCGCCCCGGTCCGATCGCATCGCGAGATGGCGGACGAAGATGGACACGGCCGACCTGCGCGAGTACGAGTCGATCGCGGCCGACGCCCTGATCGCCGCGGGCTACGAGCTGAGCACCGCGGGCAGCGGCGCCCAGCCGGATTCCGCTTCGTGAGCGGGCGGGCAGGGGGGGCCGCGGGAAACGGGACGAAGCGGGCGGCGGCGGCGCTTTCGCTTGCGAGCCTGATCGCGGCGGTGGGAGTCGCGGCATCCGGGTGCGGCGGCTCCTCGCCGGCAACCACCGGCACCACCGCATCGCGCCCGCCGCCACCGCCTCCCTCCGGACCGGACCTGCCGGCACGCGTCCCTGCGCTCGAGAAGCAAGCCAAGCACGCGCCGAACCTCCTGTTCGTCCTCGTCGACGACCAGGCCGAGAACACCTTCAAACCTCGGTTTGAGCCAAACGTCTTTCGCTGGATCGTGGACCCGGGCACGCGGTTTCCCAACGGGGTCGCCGCGCCGCCGCTCTGCTGCCCGGACAGGGCCGGCGTCGCAAGCGGACAGTTCCCCCACAACCATGGGGTGTTCTCAAACAAGCCCGGCTACGCGGACTTCGAGGACAAGGAGGACACGCTCCCGGTGTGGCTCTACCGCGCGGGCTACAAGACGGCGCTGTTCGGCAAGTACATGAACGGCTATCCAACGGTCGCGGGCCTCAACTCGGCTCCCGGGTTTGAGAAGTGGCTCGGCTTTCGCAGCGAGACCCGCTACTACAACTACTCGCTGACGAACGGCCGCCGCCTGATCGAGCACGGACGCAAGCCGCGCGACTACTCCACGGACGTCTTCACGAGGAGGGCGGTCAGGTTCATCCACAGCACGGCCAAGGGCAAGCGGCCGTTCTTCCTCTGGCTCTCCTATTTCGCGCCACACGACGACTACGCCCCGCGGGGACCATGCAAGTCGCCGAACAAGCTCAAGGGCAACTGGAACCCCGTGCCGCGATCGAGCGCCGACTTCAAGCGCTACGCGCACGTCAAGCTCCCCGAGCCGCCGTCCTACGACGAGCGCCACATCCAGGACAAGATCCGCGCCGTCGCCCAGCTGCCGCGGATCACGCTCCACCTCCACAGCCACGTGGCGGCGCGCTACCGCTGCACGCTGGCGGCGCTGCACCCGGTGGACCAGGGAGTCGGCCAGATGATGCAGGCGCTGCGGCGCGAGGGCGAGCTGCGCAACACCGTGGTCGTCTACCTCTCCGACAACGGCGTCTACTACGGCGAGCACCGGCTGCTGAAGGGGAAGGGGTATGCGTACGAGCCCGCGCTCAACGTCCCGTATGCGATCCGCGTGCCGCCGTGGCTTCGTCGCGGCCCGCAGCCTCCAAGCGTCTCCGCCGTGGTGTCGAACCAGGACATCGCGCCCACCTTCCTGGACTACGCCGGGCTGGCCCAGCGCCCGCCGGTGACCTGCGCGCGGGGAGGCGACTGCCGGGTGCTCGACGGCCGCACCATCGAGCCGCTCCTCGGCGGCGCGGGCTCGTTTCCACCCAACCGCGGCGTGATCGCCGAGATCAAGGGCTACAAGACCGACTACCACGCGATCCGCACCCCGCGCGACTCCCTGATCGAGACCGAGGACGGCGAGCGCGAGCTCTTCGACCTGCGCTCCGATCCCTACGAGCTCCACAACATCGCCGGCAAGCACTCGCGTCGCGGCCTCGAGCGCAGCCTGGCGGCGCGCCTGCGACGCCTGAAGCGCTGCTCGGGCATCCGCGGCCGGGACCACAACAGGCCCGGCGTTCCGTTCTGCGAGTAGTCAGCCGGTCGCCGCGGCGTCCACGGCCTCGAGCAGCCGGTCGTCGCCCCAGAAGACCTCGCCGCCCACGATCACGCTCGGCACGCCGGTGACGCCCGCGTCGGCGGCTCGGTCCGTCGCGGTGCGCAGCGCATCCTTGAGGGCCTGGCGGCGGACCGCCGCGACGACAGCGCGCGGGTGCATCTCCGCGGCCGCGGCGGCGACGAGGACGTTGTCGGGCTCCGAGAGATCACGGCCGGCGACGAACGCCTGGCGGAACGCGGCCAGCGAGAAGGCGACGGTGCGGCCTAGCTCCTTCGCGTAGGTGGCAACGCGCATCGCGTAGAGGTAGTCGCCGGGCCAGGGATCCGGCCAGCGGATCGGCGGCAGCCCGTAGGCGGACGCCCGGCGCTCGCATTCCTCCATGCCCGACTCGCGGTCGGGGCCGAGGCCCCAGGACGAGCGCCCGCAACGCTGGAAGAGCCCGCCCAGCAGGATCGGCCGCCACTCCGGCACCTCGGCTCCGCGCTCGGCGAAGAGCCCGTTCACGCGCTCCGCGGTCAGGTACGCGTACGGCGAGCCCAGGTCGTAGTGAAAGATCGCCCGCCCGCTCACGCGCCCAGCGCGGCTAGGAAGGCCGCGCCCTCGGCTCCCTGGACGATGCGGTTGTCGCAGGCGAGGACGAGAGCGGCCGAGCCGGCCCCCAGCGTTGCCGCCTGCCCGCGGTTGATCACCGGAGTGAAACGGGAGGCACCGGGCATCGCGACGACGGTGAACGTCGCGCCCGCCAGCTGCGGCGACGTGAGCTCACCGGCCCCCGCCTGCCTGCTCAGAGCGTCGACCTGCTCGCTGATCTCGGCTTCGTCCTTCGTGTCCGCGTCGTGGATCACGGGAAGGGCGAGCGTGCCGCCGGCCGCGACGCCGAAGGCGACGTTCACCTGCGAGTAGAGCTCGAAACGGCCGTCGCGGTAGGCGCCGTTCAGGATCGGGACCTCGCGCAGGGCGCGCCCGCAGGCGACGATCAGGGCGGGGAGCTCGAGCGAGCCGCCCACGGAGCGCTCGAAGTAGACGTGGGGGACTGTCGCCTTCGACTCCGCGACCCGGCGCGCGAACGCCCGCTGCGCGTCCGTTGGCTCGACGACCTCGGTCTCGCCGCGAGCGCCCGCGGCCTGGCCGGCGCCCTCGCTCACTCCTTGCGCTTCGGCGCGTAGATGTCGGTGACGGTCCCCTCGGCCACCTCGGCGCGAACATCACGGTCTCCGAGAGGGTCGGGTGGGCGTGGATGGTCAGGCCGAGGTCCTCCGCGTCCGCGCCCATCTCCACGGCGAGCGTCGCCTCGGCGATCAGCTCGCCGGCGTTGATCCCGGTGATCCCGGCGCCGAGTACCCGCCTCGACTCGGGATCGACGAGCAGCTTCGTGAGGCCCTCGGGCCGCGCGATCGAGAGCGCCCGGCCCGAGGCCGCCCAGGGAAACGACGCCTTCTCGTAGTCCGTGCCGCTTGCGACCGCCTCGGTCTCCGTGAGGCCGGTCCAGGCCACCTCGGGGTCGGTGTAGGCGACCGAGGGGATCGCGCGGGGGTCGAAGACGACGTCCCGGCCGGCGATCACCTCGGCCGCCGCCACCCCCTCGTGGCTCGCCTTGTGGGCGAGCATCGGCGCGCCGGTCAGGTCGCCGATCGCGTAGATGTGCGCGACGTTCGTCCGCCGCTGCTCGTCGACCGCGATCACGCCGTCGCTCCCCGACCTCGACGCCGGCCGCGTCCAGCCCGAGGCGGTCGCCGTTGGCGCGCCGGCCGACCGCGACCAGCACGCGGTCGAAGTCCTGCGGCTCCGGCGCGCTCTCGCCTTCGAAGCTCACCCGCAGGCCCTTCTTCCCGGCCTTCGACCGAGGCCACCTTCGTCGACGAGCAGGATCGCCTCGAAGCGTTCGCCTCGAGGCGCCGCTGCAGCGGCTTGACCAGGTCGCGGTCGCAGCCGGGGATCAGCTGGTCGGTCATCTCGACCACGGTGACGGCGCTGCCGAGCGCGTCGTAGACGCCGCCGAGCTCGAGCCCGATGATCCCGCCGCCGATGACCAGCAGCCGCTCCGGGACGTCGGCCAGCTCGAGCGCCCCGGTCGAGTCCACGACCCGATCGTCCTCGGGCAGGCCCGGCAGCATCGCCGCGCTGCGAGCCGGCCGCGAGGATGCAGCTCTCGAAGGCGATCGTCGTGCCGTCGACGTCCACGACCGGTCGGACGTGAACCTGCGCGGTCCCGGTCACCACCTCGACCTTGCGCTGCTTCGCGAGGCCGCCGAGGCCGCCGGTGAGCTTGCCGACGACTTCGTCCTTCCAGGCGCGGAGCCGGTCGAGGTCGATCTCGGGCTCGCCGAACTCGATGCCGAACTCGGCGGCCTCCTCGGTCTCGGCGATGACGCGCGCGGCGTGCAGCAGCGCCTTCGACGGGATGCAGCCGACGTTCAGGCAGACGCCGCCGAGCCGCTCGTAGCGCTCGACCAGAGTGACCTCGAGGCCGAGATCGGCCGCCCGGAAGGCGGCCGTGTACCCGCCCGGGCCCGCGCCGATGACCAGGACCTGAGTCTTGCGGTCGGCGTCCGGAGAGGTCGGGGGAGGGGGTCGGCTCTGGGCGACAGGTCGGTGGCCTCGCTCGAGTCGCCCGACGCTCCCCCTCGGCGGCTCTCGAGCGAAAGGATCGGACTCCCCTCCGAGACCTTGTCGTTGAGCGATACGAGCACCTCGGTCGACCGTCCCCGCCGCCGGCGACGGCACGTCCATCGTCGCCTTGTCGGACTCGAGCGTGATCAGCGGCTGCTCCTCGGCAACCTCGTCGCCCGGCCGCGACGTGGATCTCGATCACCGGCACGTCGGTGAAGTCGCCGATGTCGGGAACCCGCACCTCCATCAACAGACCCTTGGTTCGCGCTCCGCAGGCACAACCTCTCCTTGTTCGGGCTCCGCGCTCACAGAAGCACCCGCCGCAGGTCCGTGAGCTCCCCGGCCAGGTGGGCGACGAAGCGCGCCGCGGCGGCGCCGTCGATCACCCGGTGGTCGTAGGAGAGCGAGAGCGGCAGGATCAGCCGCGGGACGAACTCGCTCGCCGTCCCAGACCGGCCGCATCGCCGAGCGCGTCACGCCGAGGATCGCGACCTCGGGCGCGTTGACGATCGGCGTGAAGCCAGTGCCGCCGATCCCGCCGAGCGAGGAGATCGTGAACGTCGAGCCGCGCATCTCCTCGGCGGACAGCTTGCCCTCGCGCGCCTTGCGCCGAGAGCTCGGTCAGCTCGCCGGCGATCTCCAGCAGCCCCTTGCGGTCGGCGTCGCGGATCACCGGGACGAGCAGGCCCTGGGGCGTGTCGGCGGCGAAGCCGAGGTGGTAGTAGCGCTTGATGACGAGCTCGTCGCCGTCGAGCGACGAGTTGAACTCGGGGAACTGCCGCAGCGCGCCCGACGCACGCCTTGATCAGCAGCGCGACCATCGTCACCTTCACGTCCGACTGCTCGGAGTTGACCTGCTTGCGGAACGCCTCGAGGTCGGTGATGTCGGCCTCGTCGTTGTGGGTGACGTGCGGGATCATCACCCAGTTGCGCGCGAGGTTGGGGCCGCTGATCCGCTTGATCCGCGAAAGCGGCACCCGCTCGACCTCGCCGTACTTCGCGAAGTCGATCTGCGGCCACGGCGCCAGCTCGAGCCCGGGGATCCCCGCGCCGGGCGCGGCGGCCGGCGCCTCCTTCGCGCGCTCCACGTCGTCCTTGGTGATCCGCCCCTTGCGCCCGGTGCCCGCAGACGCCGGACAGGTCGACGCCGAGCTCCCGGGCCAGGCGGCGCACCGAGGGGCTGGCGTAGACCGGCCGCCGCTGGAGGGCGGGGTGGACGGCGGTGGCGCGCTTGCCGCGGAATCCGTCGAAATACGACTTGCTCGGCTGAGGCCGAGGAACTCGTATCTCGAGCCTCGGCGGACACGCCGGGCGCCCCTCCTCGCTGACTTCGGCGATTCCGCGCTGTCGTCCTGCCTCGGCGGCCAGCGCGGCCGCCGCCGGGCCGCCTCCGTGCCGACGGCGCTCCGTCCTCGGCGTGCTCAGCGTGAGCGAGCACCGCGCCCTCCGACACCTTGTCGCCGACCGCGACCTTCAGCTCCACCACCTTGCCCGCGAACGGCGCCGGGACGTCCATCGTCGCCTTGTCGGACTCCAGCGTGACCAGCGGCGCGTCGGCGCCGACCTCGTCGCCCGGGGCGACCAGGATCTCGATCACCGGGACGTCGGCTGAAGTCGCCGATGTCCGGGACCTGCACCTCCTGGGCGCTCATGCCACGCGCGGGGTCGGCGGCGTCGGGGTCGATCTCGTACTTCGCGATCGCCTCGCTCACGACCGAGGCGTCGAGCTCTGCCGTCGGCCGCAAGCGCCCGCAGCGCGGCGACCGCGACGTGGTGGCGGTCCACCTCGAAGAAGCGCCGCAGGTGCCGGCGCAAGTCGCTGCGGCCGAAGCCGTCGGTGCCGAGCACCTCGTAGCGCCCCGGGACCCAGGCGCGGATGCCGTCGGGCAGCGCCTTGCATGTAGTCGGTCGCCGCGACCACCGGGAGCCTCGCTCGCCGCCCAGGCACTCGCTCGACCCAGGGCCGTCCCGGCGGGCTCTGCCGCTGGAGACGCGCAGCGCGGTTGCGCTCGCAGTCCCATCGCGGCGCAGCTCGGTGAAGCTGGTGACGCTCCAGACGTCGGCCGCGACGCCGAAGTCCGTGCCCAGGAGCTCCGCCGCGGCCGAGACCTCGCGCAGGATCGTCCCCGAGCCGAGCAGCCGCACCTTGCGCGCCCGTCGATCTCGCGCACGCGGTGCATTCCGCGCAGGATCCCCTCCTCGGCGCCCTCCGGAATCGGCGGGTGGCGGTAGTTCTCGTTCATCACCGTCAGGTAGTAGAAGACGTCCTCCTGCTCGCCGATCATCCGCCGCAGGCCGTCGTGGACGATCACCGCGAGCTCGTAGCCGTAGGCCGGGTCGTAGGCGACGCAGTTGGGGATCGTCGAGGCGAGCAGGTGGCTGTGACCGTCCTCGTGCTGGAGGCCCTCGCCGTTCAGCGTCGTGCGCCCCGCGGTCCCGCCGATCAGGAAGCCGCGCGCCCGGCTGTCGCCGGCCGCCCAGGCGAGGTCGCCGACCCGCTGGAAGCCGAACATCGAGTAGAAGACGTAGAACGGCACCATCTGCACGTCGTGGTTGGAGTACGAGGTCGCCGCGGCGATCCACGACGAGAACGCGCCGGCCTCGTTGATCCCCTCCTGAAGCACCTGGCCCTTGCGGTCCTCGCGGTAGAACATGAGCTGCTCGGCGTCCTCGGGCTCGTAGAGCTGCCCGACGTGCGAGTAGATCCCGAGCTGGCGGAACATCCCCTCCATGCCGAACGTCCGTGACTCGTCGGGGACGATCGGGACGACGCGCGGGCCCGAGCTCCTTGTCTCGCAGCAGCGCGGCGAGGATGCGGACGAAGGCCATCGTCGTCGAGATCTCGCGCTCGCCGGTGCCCTCGAGCTGGCTGGAGAATATCGTCGAGATCCGGGCACGCGCAGCGGCTCGTCGACCCTGCGCCGGCGCGCGGGCAGGTAGCCGCCGAGCGCCTCGCGGCGCTCGCGCATGTAGCGCATCTCGGGGGAGTCCTCGGCCGGCCGGTGGAACGAGATGTCGGCTCGACCTCCTCGTCGGAGATGTCGAGCTCGAAGCGGTCGCGGAACGCGCGCAGCGCCTCCTCGTTCATCTTCTTCTGCTGGTGGGTGATGTTCTGGCCCTCGCCGGCCTCGCCCATCCCGTAGCCCTTGATCGTCTTGGCGAGGATCACCGTCGGCCGCCGGGTCGCGCCCTGGGCGGCGGCGTAGGCGGCGTAGACCTTCTTGGCGTCGTGGCCGCCGCGGTTGAGCGTCCCAGATCTCCTCGTCGGTCATGTCCTTGACGCGCTCGGCGAGCTCCGGGTACTTGCCGAAGAAGTGCTCGCGCACGAACTTGCCGTCGCGCGCCTTGTAGACCTGGTACTCGCCGTCGACGGCCTCCTCCATCCGGCGGACGAGCAGCCCGTCGTGGTCGGCCTCCAGCAGCGGGTCCCAGCGGTCGCCCCAGATCACCTTGATCACGTTCCAGCCGGCGCCGCGGAAGATCGTCTCGAGCTCCTGGATGATCTTGCCGTTGCCGTGCACCGGCCCGTCGAGGCGCTGCAGGTTGCAGTTGACGACGAAGACGAGGTTGTCGAGCTTCTCGCGGCCCGGCCAGCGCGATCGCCCCGAGCGACTCGGGCTCGTCGGTCTCGCCGTCGCCGAGGAAGGCCCAGACCTTGCGCTCGACGTGTCCGCGATGCCGCGGTCGGTCAGGTAGCGCATGAACCGCGCCTGGTAGATCGCCATGATCGGCCCGAGGCCCATCGAGACCGTCGGGAACTGCCAGAAGTCGGGCATCAGCCAGGGGTGGGGGTAGGAGGCCGAGGCCGCCAGGCTTCGAGACCTCCTGGCGAAAGCCGTCGAGCTGCTCCTCCGTGATCCGCCCCTCGAGAAAGGCGCGCGCGTAGATCCCCGGCGAGGAGTGGCCCTGGATGTAGACGAGGTCGCCGCCGTGCTGGTCGGACGGCGCGTGCCAGAAGTGGTTGAAGCCGATCTCGTAGAGCATCGCCGCCGACTGGAAGCTGGCGATGTGCCCGCCCAGCTCGGAGGATTCCCTGTTGGCGCGCAGGACCATCGCGATCGCGTTCCAGCGGATCAGCGAGCGGACGCGCCGCTCCATCGCCGGGTCGCCGGGCAGCGGCGGCTCGTCCTCGCGGCGGATCGTGTTGACGTAGGGCGTCGGCCCTACGTACTCGATGGCCGCCCCGCGCAGCCGGGCCCGCTCGACCACCCGCTCGACCAGATCGTGGGCGCGCCGCGTGCCGTCGTTCTCGACGACGGCATCGAGGGCCTCGAGCCACTCCTCGGTCTCAACTGCGTCGATATCCACCCTGGCGCGAGCCTATCGAGCGCGGCACGCCAGCCGGAGCGGCCGCAAGGCGTGCGGACGCGAGCTAGGCGTGCGTCGCCCAGCCGTCCACGGCGCGCGCGGCGTCGAGGATGGCCTCGGACATGGTCGGGTGGGGGTGGATGATCCGCGCGAGCTCCTGGTAGCCGCCCTCCAGGGCGATCACGTTGACGAGCTCGGCGATCATGTCGCAGGCGATGTTGCCGACGATGTGGGCGCCGAGGATCTCGCCGTACTCGGAGTCGGCGACGATCTTGACCAGGCCCTCTCGGTCGTCGTAGACGACCGAGGCGCCGGCGCCGCCGAGCTTGAACTTGCCGACCTTGATGTCGTGCCCGGCCTCCTTGGCCTGCGCCTCCGTGAGCCCGACGCTCGCCACCTGCGGGTGGCAGAAGGTGGCGCCGGCGATCTGCTCGACCTTGACGGGGTGGGTCTCGGCGCCGGCGATCGTCTCGGCGGCGACGACGCCCTCCTCGGAAGCCTTGTGCGCGAGGGCCGGCCCGCGTACGAGGTCGCCAATTGCGAAGACCTTCTCGTTCGTGGTGCGCTGGTGGGAGTCGATCGTGATCTTGCCGTTCTCCTCGAGCCCCACCTTCGCATCGTCGAGGCCCAGGCCCTCGACGTCCGGGCGCCGGCCGCCGGCGATGCAGAGGTAATCGACCTCCGCCGACTGCTCGCCGTAGGTGAACTTGACCGACTTGCCCGTGTCCTCGACGTTCTCCACCGGCGCTCCGGTCGCGACCGTGATGTTCTGCTTCTTGAAGGCGCGCTCCACGACGCGAACCATGTCCTTGTCCTCCGCGGGCAGGATCTGGTCGAGCATCTCGATCAGCAGCACGTCGGCCCCGAAGCGCCCGTAGGCAGAGGCGATCTCGGCGCCCGAGGCGCCGGCTCCCACCACGGCGATCTTCTTCGGCAGCTCCTCCAGCGACCAGGCCCCCCAGGTGTCGACGATACGGCCGCCGAACTCGACTCCGGGAATCGGCATTGCCACCGACCCGGTCGCGAGGACGACTGCCTTCGTCTCGTGGGTATCGCCGCCGACCACTACGTTGCCGTCGGCGGTCAGCGAGCCCTCGCCCTGGATCAGCTCGACCTTGTTCTTGTCCCAGAGCATCTTCACGCCGCCGGAGAGCGTCTCCGAGACCTTGGCGCGACGCGCGCCGAGCGCCTTCCAGTCGAGCGCGGGCTTCGCCACCTTCAGCCCCAGCTCGGCGCCGTTGTTGGCGACGACGTCGAAGAGGTCGGCCGTGTGGAGCATCGTCTTCGCCGGGATGCAGGCGTAGTTGAGGCATCTGCCCCCTGGCTTGTCCCTCTCGACCACCGCGGTGCGCAGGCCAAGCTGGGCGGCTCGAATCGCAGCGACGTAGCCGCCCGGGCCCCCGCCGATGACGATCACGTCGAAGGGATCAGCCATGGCGGCCGACTCTATAGGACGCCTTCGGTGCGGCCAGGAGGGAGCTCAGAGCGGCGGGCGCGACGGCCGCTCGGGCATCTGGATGCGCGCCATCGCCTTGATCATGAAGTAGAAGAGCGCGCCGGCCGCGGCGATGAGGACGAGGTCTCCGACGACCTGGACGGCGCTCGTGGCGGCGATCAGGCCAACCGCCGCCGAGAGGATCAGAAGCGCGAGAACCACCTCGAAGCCGAGCACCGCCCAGTAGCGGGCACGCCACATCCCGATTGAGGCCATGCCCATCAAGAGGGCCGGAGTCACCACCTGGATCACCGCGGGCCGGGCGCCGTTCACCTTCGCCCCCGCCAAATATGCGATCACCACCGAGACGGCGATGAGCCCGGCGATGATCGCCCCCACCGTGACCACCAGCGGCCGCTCATTCTCCGCGAGCGGCTCGAGCTGCTCCCGCGCCGCCTGGTTCTTGGCCTCCGAGCGGGCGGCCATCTCCTGGCGCCGCTCGAGTCCCCGCGCCTTGCGCTTCTGGCGCTCGGAGCGCTTGTCCTCCCGGTTGGCCATCAGCCGGATTTCAGCATCGCGCCCGTGACCGCGCCGCGCAAGCGTTCCGCGGCGCCGGCCGGATCTTCGGCGTCGCGGATCGCGCGCACGACGACGATCCGCTCCGCTCCCGCGGCGATCACATCGCCGACGTTGCCGGCGTCGATGCCCCCGATCGCAAACCAGGGAAGCGTGGCGTGGGCCGCCGCGTAGCGCACGTACTCGAGGCCGGCGGCGGGGCGCCCGGGCTTGGTGGGCGTCTCCCAGACCGGGCCGACGCTGATGTAGTCGGGGCGTGCCTCCGCGGCGGCGCCGCAGGCGGCGTCGAGCTGCCCGGGGGCGTGGGTGGAGAGGCCAACGAGCACGTCGGCGCCGGCGATCGCACGCGCCTCGGTAACGCCGATGTCGTCCTGGCCCACGTGGACGCCGTCGGCGCCGCAGCCGGCGGCCAGCTCCGGGCGGTCGTTGACGACGAAGAGCGCCGAGGCGGCGGCGGCAGCCTCGCGGTACACGGCCGCCGTCGCCGCCAGTCCGCCCTCGTCGAGATCCCGGTCCCGCAGCTGGACGATGTCCGCCCCGCCCCGAAGCGCCGCTGCCACGATCCGGCGCGCCTGGTGCGGGCCGCCGGCTCCGTCGCCAACGAAGTAGAGGCGCGCGTCGTCCAGCCGCCGCCGCCGCGTTGCCTCGCTGCCCGTGTTGCCGTGTGGCTCCATCGCGGCCAGTATCCACCAGCGGCGGAGTACGATGGCCGTTCAACGGGAGCCCGAGACGCAACGGGCTGAGAGGGCGGCAGCGCGGCCGCCGACCGTCTGAACCTGACCCGGGTAATGCCGGCGCAGGGATGGTTTGCGAAGCGCGGCCCGTCCGGAGGTGACGCTTGAACGCTGAAGACGTGAACGTGGGTGTGGTCCCGCTGCCCGCGCGCCGAGGAGGGGCCCTCGACGCCGTGATCGTCGGCGGCGGCGTGATCGGCCTCGCCTCGGCCTGGCGAGCGGCGCAGCGCGGGCTTCGGGTCCGTCTCCTCGAGCGCGAGCACCCGGGCGCCGGAGCGTCCGGAGTCGCCGCCGGCATGCTGGCCCCAGTCGGCGAGGTGAGCTGGGGAGAGGAGAAGATCCTCGAGCTTGGACTGGCCTCGGGCCTGTCCTGGCCCGGGTTCGCCGCCGAGCTCGAGGCGGAGTCCGGCCTCGCGACGGGCTACCGGCCCTGCGGGGCGGTACACGTGGCTCTCGACCGCGACGAGGCCGGCGAGCTGCGCCGCCGGCACGATCTCATGCGCGCCCACGGCCTGGACGCCGACTGGCTGACTCCCAGCGCCGCGCGGGAGCTGGAGCCGGGTCTCGCGCCGTCGCTCGCAGGGGCGATCTCGGCGCCGGCGGAGGCGAGCGTCGATCCCCAGGCTTTGCTCGGCGCGCTCCAGGCTGCGGTCCAGGCCGCCGGCGGCGAGATCCGCACCGGCGCTGAGGTCACCGAGCCGATCCTGGAGGGCGAGAAGCTGCGCGGAGTCGTGACCGCCGACGGCAACGAGCACCGGGCGGCGGCCGTCGTCGTTGCCACCGGCTGCTGGTCCGGGGCGCTCGGCTGGCTCCCCGCCGCGGCGCGGCCGGCGGTGCGACCGGTGAAGGGCCAGATCCTGACGCTCGAGGGGGATGCCGGCGAGCCGGTGTGCGAGCGGCTCGTAGTCGGCGAACGCGTCTACCTCGTTCCCCGCGAGGACGGGCGCCTGATCGTCGGCGCCACCGTGGAGGACATCGGCTTCGACGTCCGCGTGACGGCGGGCGGGGTCCACGACCTGCTGCGCGAGGCGTACCGCGTGCTGCCCGAGATCGCGGAGCTCGACTTCACCGAGGCGCGAGCTGCGATGCGTCCCGGCACCGCGGACAACGCGCCGATCATCGGGCCCGGGCGGCTCGACGGGCTGTTCCTTGCCACCGGCCACTACCGAAACGGCGTGCTTCAGGCGCCGCTCACCGGAGATGCGGCGGCCGCGTGGATCGCCGGCGAGGAGCCTCCCCGAGGTGGCCCCTTTCGCGCCGGCCGGCGCCCTCGCGGCTGGGACGAGCCGGTGACGATCGAGCTCAACGGCGAGCGCGTCGAGCTTGCCGACGGGGCGAGCGTCGCCGATGCAGTGGAGCGAGCGGGCATCGACGCATCCGCGGGAGCGCGTGGCGTCGCGGTCGCGCTGGACGGGGAGGTGGTCCCGCGCGCGGCCTGGGCGCTGACCATGCTGCGGGACGGCCAGGGGGTCGAGGTGCTGATGGCGACCCAGGGAGGCTGAGTGGAGCGCGCGACGCCTGAAACCGCTGGGCACGCGGCCTTCGAGCTCGGCGGACGGATCTGGTCCTCACGCCTCATCCTCGGGACGGGGGGCTTTCGATCGCTCGCGGCCGCTGAGCGCGCCATCGCGGCGTCCGGCGCCGAGATCGTGACCGTGGCCATGCGCCGGGTCGACCCGGCGTCGACGGGCTCCGTCCTCGACGTCGTCGAGCGCCTCGGGCTCTTCCTCCTCCCGAACACGGCCGGCTGCTACACGGCGCGCGACGCGGTGAAGACGGCGAGGCTCGCCCGCGAGGCCCTCGAGACCGACTGGATAAAGCTCGAGGTGATCGGCGACGACCGGACCCTCTACCCGGATGCGGTCGAGCTGGTGCGCGCCGCGGAGGAGCTGGTCGAGGAGGGCTTCACGGTACTTCCGTACACCAACGACGACCCGATCCTCGCCCGCCGTCTCGAGGACGCCGGCTGCGTCGCGGTGATGCCGCTCGGGTCGCCGATCGGGTCCGGGATGGGAATCCGCAACCCCTACAACGTCGCGATCATCGTCGAGCGCGCGAGCGTGCCCGTGATCCTCGACGCCGGCATCGGCACGGCGTCGGAGGCCGCCATGGCGATGGAGCTGGGCTGCGACGCGGTGCTCCTGGCGAGCGCCGTCTCCCGCGCCGAGGACCCGGAGCGGATGGCGGGCGCGATGCGGCGCGCGGTGGAGGCGGGCTATGAGGCGCGCCGGGCCGGCAGGATCGCGCCGAAGCTGCACGCGGAGGCGTCGACGCCGGACGCGGGGATTGCCGAGCTCGGCTCCGGGTAGAGCCGATGCATGCCTGAAGTTCTGTTAGGGCCCGTCCTCCGGCACGTGGGAGAGACGGATGCCACGGTGTGGGTGGAGACCGACGCCGCATGCGAGGTGGAGGTGCTGGGCGCCAGGCAGGACACCTTCTGCGTCTGCGGACACCATTACGCCCTCGTCTGCGTCGATGGCCTCGACCCGAAGGCGCGGACCGAGTACCAGGTCCGGCTCGACGGCGAGCTGCGCTGGCCCGAGCCCGACTCCGACTTCCCCGCCCCGGTCGTCAACACCCTCGACCCCGAGCGGCCCCTGCGGCTGCTCTTCGGCTCCTGTCGCGTCGCGCTGCCGCACGAGCCGCCGTACTCGCTCGACAAGGACGAGGACGATCGCGGCCGCGGCCACGACGCTCTCTACATCCTCGCCAAGGAGATGCTGGGCGCCCGGGAAGGCCACAAGTGGCCGGATCTGCTGCTGCTCCTGGGCGATCAGGTCTACGCCGACGAGGTCTCTCCCGGCACGCTCGAGTACATACGCAAGACCCGCGGGACCGAAGCGCCGCCGGGCGAGGAGATCGCGAACTACGAGGAGTACACCCGGCTCTACCGCGAGTCCTGGTCGCAGCCGACGATCCGCTGGCTCCTCTCCACCGTGCCGTCGGCGATGGTCATCGACGACCACGACATGCACGACGACTGGAACATCTCGAAGTCGTGGGTGGAGGACGCGCGCTCCCTGGACTGGTGGGAGGAGCGCCTGCTCGGCGGGCTCGCCAGCTACTGGGTGTACCAGCACCTCGGGAACCTGAGCCCGGGGTTGCTGGCGGAGAACGACCTGTACCGGCGCGTACGCGAGGCCGACGACGGCTTCGAGGAGCTCCGTCAGTTCGCCGCCGACGACGACCGCCGCCACGAGGGCGTCCGCTGGAGCTACACACGCGAGCTCGGGTCCTCGAGGCTGATCGTCCTCGACGACCGAACGGGTCGGGTCCTCGACGAGGGCGAGCGCAGGATCGTCGACCCCCAGACCTGGGACTGGGTGGTCGAGAAGGCGCATGGGGACTTCGAGCACCTCGTGATCGGCGTCTCCGACCCCGCGATCATGGCTCGCGGCCTCAGCTATGTCGAGAGCTGGAGTGAGGCCGTCTGCGAGGGGCGGTGGGGGAGCCTTGCCGCGAAGCTCGGCGAGAAGCTCCGCCGCGCGCTGGACTTCGACCACTGGCCCGCGTTCCGCAGGTCGCTCGCCGAGCTCGGCGACCTGCTGGCGAGCGTCGGCTCACGCGAGGGCGCACCGGCCTCGATCACGCTGCTCTCGGGGGACGTCCATCACGCATACCTGGCGCAGGTCGGCTTCCAGCCGGGATCGGGAGTGAAGAGCGCCGTTCACCAAGCGGTCTGTTCGCCGTTTCGAAACCCGCTCGACCACGGCGAGCGCCGTGTCATTCGCTGGAGCCTGACGCGGACGGCCGGGGAGCTGGCGCGACGGCTCGCGCGCGCGGCCGGTGTCGAGGACCCGAAATTCGGCTGGCGATTCGTCGAAGGGCCCTACTTCGACAACCAGGCCGGGACCCTCGTGCTCGACGGGCGCAGGGCGACGGTGGTGCTGGACAAGACCGTCGCCGACGAAGACCGCCCCGGCGGCGCCCGCCTCGAGCGGGTCTTCGAGCGCCGCCTCACCTAGGACGGGCGGCGGCCAGCGCGAACGTACGCGGGCACGGCCATGGCGAGCTGGGCCAGGAGCCAGAAGGGCCGGCAGAGGTACGCGATGCCGAGCCCCAGCGGTCCCCGCCGCGCCAGGCGCCACCGGCGCCGCATCTCGTCTGGCCCCGGCACGAGCTTGGCGGCGACCAGCCGGATGCGCCCCCGCGCCGTCGGAGTCCGTGCGAAGTGCTCGATGGCGAACTCCGCCGACCCCATGCCCGCCGCGTGCATCTTGGCCGCCCGCGATGGCTCGTGCTCGATCCCGAGCTCGCTCAGCAGGCGCTCGCCCCCGGGATCCAGGCGGATCCCGGCGACGAAGTAGTCCAGGGCCTGCCAGCGGCGCGCGAGCGCGGCGGCGGCGTGCATCTCGGGTGAGGCTCCGTAGCGCTCGACCGCACGGCGCAGGTCGCGCA
This sequence comes from uncultured Actinomycetes bacterium, assembly GCA_963740625.1. Classification (GTDB taxonomy): domain Bacteria; phylum Actinomycetota; class Thermoleophilia; order Solirubrobacterales; family 70-9; genus JAWVFM01. The sequence continues at coordinate 717,962 of CAVUEV010000001.1, read as the reverse complement.
CGGGCTGCGAAATCGGGCGCCCGTGAGCCGCGGCGTGCAGGGCCACGAGGGCAAGTCGCGCTGGGACCGATGGAACGTCCACCTGCCGCCCGAAGAGCGGTACCGCCTCGCGCCTGGTGTCGATCGAGGCCCAGAACGCACCCGGGTCCGCCTCGACGCCCGCGAACGAGCTGTGCAGGTCGACCATCTCCATGCTCCGCCCCGACGCACCGCGGTGCACCCCGGTGCGCACGAGATGGGTCTCGTAGGGGACCCGCTCGCGCTCGAGCGTGCTTGCGTCCTTCAGCTCGAACCCGAGCGCGGCGAGCGCGGCCAGCGCGCGGCCCTGCTCGTCCGGCGCAACCAGCAGGTCGGCGTCGTCCCAGTAGCGCTCCTCGCCTGGCTCGTAGAGCAGGCTCGCGATCGCGGGCCCCTTGAGCAGCACGGGGCGTAGCCCGGCGCATCCGAGGGCCTCGACCGCCTCGACCGTGAAGGCATCGACCGCCAGGGAGTCCGCCACGGCGGCGCGAACCGAGCGCGGCGGCGCACCTTGCGGCCGGTTGGGCATATCGCAGATAATGCTCGGATCGGCTCGCTCACGACACGGCACCCGAGCTTGCCCCGCCTCGCGCGGCGCCGTCTTCGCAGAGCGCTCGGCCGCGACCTCCCGCGCAATGCGCGCTCCGCGCCGCCGTCGAGCCCGGTCGGGGGAAAGCTGGAGCTGACCTACGCCTGCAACCTGCGCTGCGGCTTCTGCTACACGGACTCACCGCGGCACACGCTGGCGCGGACGCCCGAGCTGAGCGACGAGCAGTGGCTGGACGTAACCGACCAGCTGATCAGCGCCGGAGCGATCGAAGCGGTCGTCACGGGCGGGGAGCCCCTTCTGCGCCGCGACCTTACGATCGAGGTCTGCCGAAGGCTCGCCAAGGCGGGCCTCGGCGTGACGCTCAACTCCAACGGGTGGTTCATCGACGACGCGGTCGCAGCGGCGCTCGCGGAGGCTCCGGGGATTCACGTCCATGTCTCGGTCGACGGGCCGTCACCCGAGATCCACGACGCTTCGCGCGGGATCCCAGGCAGCTGGCGGCGGGCGATCGGCGGCCTCGACGCGTTGATCCGTTACGGCGTCCCCGTGTACGCGGTCCACGTTGTGACCCCGCACAACCTCGCCTCGATCGAAGAGACGCTGGCCGTTCTCCACACCCTGGGGGTGAACGCCGTCCGGCTCGCCCCCGTTACCGAGGTCGGCGCCGCGGCGCGGAAGGGCGGGTGGAGGGTCGAGCTCGAGCCGATCGAACGCGCCGCCGAGCGCGTTCGCGAAAGCTCGGCGGGCAGGATGAAGATCGCCATCCAGAGCGGCGAGGGCGGCGTCGCCAAGATCCGGGCCGCCAGCGCTCCCGCAGCCCTCCTCGTGCGCCCGAATGGAGCGGTGCGGGCGGACTCCCTCCACCCGTTCCAGTTCGGACACGCAATCGAGGACGGGCTCGTCACCTGCTGGGAGCGGATCAGGGAGCACTGGGAGGATCCGCAGATCCAGAGCTGGCGGCGGCAGATCGCGTGGCCGGAGGACTTCGTGAAGACCGGGACCGTCGCCTACCTCGACGAGGAGGTGGCGATCGGCGGGAAGGGAAGCGGCGCGCCGCGTCGGCCAGAGAGCTCCGATGCGAGGCGCGCTGCGGTTCCGGAGCCGGTGGCGCCGGAGCGAGTCGCCGACGGCGAGGTCGGCGACCCCGGCGCGTGGGTTGCCGAGCTCGCTCTGGCGCGGCGCTACCGGACGGCCCCCATCCGGACCGCCGGTGACCCGGACCGCCTCATGGTGCGGCGGTCTACGGACGGCAGGGTCTGGGAGCTGAACCGCTCGGCGTCACTCGTCCTCGCGGCGCTCCGCGACGGGACGGCCGGGGACGCGCTCGCGAGCCTCGAGCAGGCCTATCCGCAGGCGAACCAGACGCGCCTGCGCGACGACGCGCTCGCCACCACGCACCGCCTCGCCCGCTGGGGCATGGTGCTTCCCGAGCGGGCTCGGATGGCGGTGCCGCCGGCGGAGAGCTCGCCCGAGCCGGACCTTCCGGCCTGACGCGCGAGGTTGACACCCGGCGGCGCGGCCGAATAGGCTCGACCAGGGTCAATCGATCCAGAGCGAGGGGAATTGCGATGCCCGACTCAGACCAGACCTACGAAGCGCCCGCGATCGAGGAGCTCGACGTTTCGAGCGGCCCCCCCGAGACCGCCGCGATGGTCGTTCTCTCCTGAGACGCGCGCGAGTTGACATCCGGCCAGGGTCCGGGATAGGCTCAGCCACGGTCACTCGATCCAAAGCGAAGGGAAGCGCGATGCCCGACTCCGACCAGCCCTACGAAGCTCCGACGATCGCCCAGCTCGACGTCTCGCAGGGCCCGGCCGAGACCGCCGCGGAGGTCGTCGGCTCCGCCACCTTTTGATCGAATAGGCTTCAACGGTGGCCGATTCAGACCAGATCTACGAAGCTCCCACGATCGAGGAGCTCGACGTTTCCCAGGGGCCGGTCGAAACCGTCGCTGGAACCATCACCGTCATCTCCGACGGCGCATAGGCCTAACGAGGCCTTCGCGCCCAGCTTCCAGTTGAGCGCGCGGACGCGCGAGTTGCACGGGCTCGCCGTTCGGTCCACGGTGCCCTTGGATGGCCCCGCGATTCGCCGTGAACCGGACTGGCGCTGCTCGTTCGGGCCGCCGCGCACCATCGACGGTCCCCCGAGCGGCAGGAGGCTCGGCGAGCTCCGAATCGGTGAGCTGGAGTACTGGTCGGCCGCCGCCGACGCGCCGCCCCGGTGGGTCGTTCGCCACGGCCGCACGGCCGAGACCATCCTCGACCTCGAGAAGCGGACGATCACGGTTCATCCCGACCCGCGGGCGGATCGGGGCCTGGTGCCCCTGCTCCTCTCAGGCAGTGGGCTCGCTCACGCCCTCGCGGCGGACGGCGTCTCCGCGCTCCACGCGTCGGCAGTGGAGGCCGACGGGTCCGCCATCGCGTTCATCGGCTCCTCGGGTCAGGGCAAGTCCACGATCGCGGGCCTTCTGTGCGCCAACGGCTACCGCGCCGTCACCGACGACGTCCTGCGCTGCGAGGTTCCCGCCGAGTCGAACGGCGCTGGGCCCGCCTACTGCTACCGGGGCAGCACGCGAATGCGACTTCGCCCACAGGCAGCGGAGCTCGCCCCGATGATTTCTGCCGATGCCGAGGCGTCGGTCGACGGACGGGTCAGCGTCGTCGCCAGGGCGACCGAGCACCGACGGATGCCGCTCGCCGCGATCGTCGTGCCGCGTCCGTCCCGAGAGAGCGCGGCGTTTGAGCTCCAGCGACTGCGGGGCCTCCGGGCCGCGGCCGAGCTGCTGCGCTCGCCACGGTTGACCGGCTGGATCGATCCCGCGCTCGTTCGCCGTCATCTCGAGCTCACCGAGCAGCTGGGCAACGCGGTGCCGATCCTCGAGGCGAGGATCCCGTGGGGCCCGCCGTTTCCATCCGGGCTCGCGGACGAGCTCGGCCGGCGGATACTTTCGACGCGGTGACCGAGGAGGAGATCAGGCTTGACAGCGAGGCCGTCGAGGCACGCCTAGTGGACGGCGAGCTCGTCATCTACGACCTGCGCGAAAGGCGCTACCTCGGGGGCAACCGAGCCGCCGCCGTGCTCTGGGAGCAGCTCGTCGAGGGCACGAGCCTAGAACGCCTCGCGAAGGCGCTGGCCGACACCTATGGCATCGACGCCGAGCGCGCCGATGCCGATGCGGCGAGCTTCGTCGAGACGCTTCGAGCCGCCGGCCTGCTCGCCTCCTGAGCCCCGCTAAACCCGCCTCGCAGCGGGGATTCAGCGCGTCCGTCGACCGCCCGGGCACGGGTTGCTGAGGACCGTGCTACCCTGCCGCGCTCTTTCCCAACAAAACTAATCAAGAAAGGCAATAATCCCCCATGCGAACTTCGTTCACCCACCTCTCGGCCGCCCGGACGGCGGTCATCGGGGCCGTGGTTGCGGCGGCGATCGGCGTCTCGGCCTGCGGCTCGTCGTCGGACAGCTCGGCAACGGCCTCCGGCGAATCGGGGAGCTCGAGCGGCGGCGAGATCAAGCTCGTCGGCTACTCGACTCCGCAGACCGTCTACGACGACACCCTCGAGCCGGCGTTCGAGAAGACCTCGGCCGGCCAGGGCGTGAGCTTCTCGGACTCCTTCGGCGCCTCGGGCGACCAGTCGCGCGCGGTCGAGGCCGGGCAGCCGGCGGACGTCGTCCACTTCTCGATTCAGCCCGACATGCAGCGGCTGGTCGACGACGGCATCGTCAGCCCGGACTGGGACAAGTCCAAATACGACGGGTTCGTCGAGGACTCGGTCGTGACCTTCATGGTCCGCAAGGGCAACCCGCTGAACATCCACAGCTGGGACGACCTGATCAAGCCCGGGGTCGACGTGATCACGCCGAACCCGTTCGAGTCAGGCAGCGCCAAGTGGAACCTCATGGCCGCCTATGGCGCGCAGATCGAGGAGGGCAAGACCCCCGCGCAGGCGGAGGAGTTCCTGAAGGAGCTGCTCTCGCACGCAAAGGTCCAGCCGTCGTCGGGTCGTGACGCCACCAGCGCGTTCACGAGCGGCCAGGGCGACGTCCTGCTCGCCTACGAGAACGAGACGATCTCGGCCAAGAAGGCCGGCGAGGACGTCGACTACGTGACGCCCGACGACACGATCCTGATCCAGACGCCGATCGCGGCGACCAAGGTCGCGTCGCCGGTTGCGCAGCAGTTCGTCGACTTCCTGAAGACGCCGGAGGCCCAGCAGGATTGGGCAGACGCCGGCTACCGCCCAGTCGATCCGGCGGTGTTCAAGAAGAACGCATCCAAGTTCCCCGTCCCGAAGGGGCTGTTCGACATCACGGACATCGACCCCAAGGGCTGGGACGCCGTCAACACGAAGTTCTTCGACCCGGACAACGGCATCGTTGCCGGGATCGAGGAGGACCTCGGGGTGTCGACCGGCGGATGACCTCCCTCGTCGGAGACGCCACGACGGTAGCGCCGCCGAGGCCGGCCTTTGTGCCGCGCCTCGGCAGCGCAGTTCTTGGGCGCGGTCTCGTCACCGCGTACCTCAGCATCATCGTCCTGCTGCCGATCGCGGCGCTCGTGTCTCGATCCTTCCAGGACGGCTTCAGCGCGTTCTGGCATCAGGTGACCACCCCGGAGGCCGTGGCGACGCTGAAGCTGACGTTCATCTGCTCGCTGATCGTGGTGGTGATCAACGTCGTCACCGGAACCGCGATCGCCTGGGTTCTCGTTCGCGACTCGTTCCGCGGCAAGGGGTTCGTCAACGCCGTCATCGACCTTCCCTTCGCGCTGCCGACGATCGTGGCGGGCCTCGTCCTGCTCACGCTCTACGGCAGCGACAGCCCGGTCGGCCTCCACCTCGCCTACACGCAGGCGAGCGTCGTGCTGGCGCTGCTGTTCGTCACCCTGCCGTTCGTCGTCCGCTCCGTCCAGCCGGTGCTCATGGAGCTGGACCGCGAGAGCGAGGAGGCCGCCGCCGCGCTCGGCGCCGGGCCGATCACGACCTTCCGCCGGATCATCCTGCCCAGCCTGACCCCGGCCATCCTCGCCGGGTCGGCGCTGGCGTTCGCCCGGGCGATCGGCGAGTTCGGCTCGCTCGTCCTGATCACCGGCACGATCCCGTTCCATACCGAGGCCGTCTCGGTGTTCATCTTCAAGCAGATCGAGTCGGACAACACCACCGGCGCCGCCGCGGTGTCTGTGGTCCTGCTGGTCGTCGCGATCGCCGTCCTGCTCCTGATCAACCTGCTCTCGCGCTGGAGCCTGCGCCACGGCCGCAAGACGGGAAACACCCGACGGAGGCTTCGCCTTGGCCGCGGCTAGCTGTCCTGCCCACGGACGTTGTGAACACGGCTGATCGGCGGCCGGTCTCCTAGCGAGCTGTGGGGGCGTCGCCGGTTGTAGTAGCGAAGGAAGGATGCCAGGGCCCTGGTGCGCTCCGTTGAGGACGGCCAGGAGTGGGCGTAAGCCCACTCCCTCTTCAGCGTCTGGATGAAGCGCTCTACCTTGCCGTTCCAGCGCGGCGTGTAGGGCGGCGTGAGGATGTGGCGAGCCCCGGCTCGCTCGAGCACCGCCCGAAATGCCCGCGAGTCGGTAGGCGAAGGCGTTGTCGCTCATCACCGCCTCAGGCGAGTCAAGGCCGAGCGCGGCGAAGTGGCTCGATCGCCCGCTCGAGCACCGCCGCGGCAGTCTCGCCGCCCTCGTCTGGTGCTGCTCGACGTAGGCGTAGCGGGAGCGGTCGTCGACGACGCAGTGCAGCCAGACGTAGCCGTCGACGCGCGCTTTTCGGCGCCGGTCTTGTGACGATCGCCGGTGACCGCGTGCCCGGGGCGCTCGAAGCGCGCCAGCCGGGCCATGTCGACGTGAAGCAGCGCTCCCGGTCTCGACCACTCATAGCGTCGGTAGCTCTCGCGGGGAGCTGCTGGGCGCCCGCCAGTTCATGGGGCGCTACGGCCTGCGCTTCTTCGCGCTCGGCTACCTCGCTCTGCTGCTCCTGATCCCCGTCGGAATGATCTTCTACCGCACGTTCGAGCACGGCATCGGCGCCGCCGTTGACGCGGTCACGACGCCGGACGCGCTGCACGCGCTGAAGCTCACGCTCGAGATGGCGGCCATCGCCGTCCCGCTGAACACCATCTTCGGCATCGGTGCGGCGCTGGTCCTGGTGCGCACCGAGTTCCGGGGCAAGGCGATCCTGAACGCCCTGATCGACATCCCGTTCGCGATCTCCCCGGTGGTCATCGGGCTGTCGCTGATCCTGGTCTACGGCAAGTTCGGCTGGTTCGGGAACTGGCTCTCCGAGCACGGGATCCAGGTGATCTTCTCGGTACCGGGCATGGTGCTCGCGACGATCTTCGTCTCGCTGCCATTCGTCACGCGCGAGGTGGTACCCGTGCTGCACGAGATCGGCGACGACCAGGAGCAGGCCGCCCGGACGCTGGGCGCCGGCTGGTGGGCAACCTTCAGGCGCGTGACGCTGCCCGCGATCCGCTGGGGCGTGGCCTACGGCGTCGTGCTCTCGACAGCGCGCGCGCTCGGCGAGTTCGGCGCGGTCAGCGTCGTCTCCGGGCGGATCACGGGGCAGACGCAGACCCTGCCGCTCTACGTGCAGCAGGAGTTCACCAACTTCGACACGACAGGCGCCTACGCGGCGGCACTGGTGTTGGCGCTGATCGCGCTGACGACGCTCTTCGCGATGAACTTCGCGAAGCGAAAGGAGGTCACCTAATGGCGATCGCAGTTCAGGGGGCAACGAAGCGCTTCGGCGACTTCCTCGCTCTCGACGACGTATCGATCGATGTTCCCGACGGCTCGCTCACGGCGCTTCTTGGCCCGAGCGGTAGCGGCAAGTCCACGCTCCTGCGGTGCATCGCGGGACTCGAGCAGCCCGATGCGGGACGCGTGGTCATCGAGGGTCGCGACGCGACGTCGCTTGCCGTCCAGAACCGGGGCGTCGGCTTCGTGTTCCAGCACTACGCCGCGTTCAAGCACATGACCGTCGGCCAGAACGTCGGCTTCGGGCTTTCGATTCGCCGCAAGCCGAAGGCCGAGATCAGGCGGCGGGTCGATGAGCTGCTGAGCCTCGTCCACCTCAACGGGCTCGCCGACCGTTACCCGTCGCAGCTGTCCGGCGGCCAGCGCCAGCGCATGGCGCTTGCCCGGGCGCTCGCGGTGGAGCCGCGGGTGCTGCTCCTCGACGAGCCGTTCGGCGCCCTCGACGCGACGGTGCGCAAGGAGCTCCGCGAGTGGCTTCGCCGTCTCCACGACGAAGTCCACGTGACGACGATCTTCGTCACCCACGACCAAGAGGAGGCGATGGACGTCGCCGAGCAGATCGTGGTCATGAACAAGGGCCGAGTTGAGCAGGCAGGCCCGCCGGCCTCGCTCTACGAGCACCCCGAGACGGAGTTCGTGATGGGCTTCGTGGGCGAGGTCAACCGCCGCGGCCACCTGTTCATCCGCCCCCACGACGTCGAGCTCTCGCACGTGCGCGGCGCGGGCGCCGAGGAGGCCATGATCGAGCGGATCGTCCATCTCGGCTTCGAGGTGCGAGTCGAGCTGACGCTGGCCGACGGCGACGGGCTGTGGGCGCAGCTCACGCGCGCGGAGGCACAGCAGCTCGAGATCGCCGAGGGCCAGATCGTCTACGCGCGGCCCAGCCGCGCTCGGGTCTTCGACGAGTCCGGGGCGCCGTCGACCGAGGAGCTAGCCGTCGCCTAGAGAGGCCGCGGTCCCGGCGGTCGCGTCTTCCGCGAGCTTCAGCTCGCCCGAGACCACCTGCGCGAGGGTGACGTGCTCGAGCACAGCGCGGACGTTGGCGCGAAGCGCGAGCCAGACGTCGCGCAGCGGCGCGGCGTCGCCGCGGTAGTCCAGGTCATCGGCGCTCTCGCCGCGCACGGTCGCGAGCGGCCCCTCGACGACCCGGATCACGTCGGCGATCGTCACGCGCTTCGGATCGGCGGCGAGCCAATAGCCGCCCTCGGCCCCACGACGTGAGTGGACGAGCCCGCCGTGGCGGAGCTCGGCGAGGATGTTCTCCAGAAACGGCAGGGGAATCTCCTGGGCGGTGGCGATGGCGTCGCCCTTCACCGGCGTCTCCGGCGGGGCGGCGGCGAGGACGATCATCGCTCGCACCGCGTAGTCCGCCTTGGCCGACACCCTCATGGGCCGATTGTCTCAGCCCACCGCTCAGGCGGTCACTGCCTGACGACTGCGTCCGGGTCGACGTCGTCCCGCAGGCCCTTGAAGGACGGCGCGCGCAGGGTCCCGGCGCGCGTCCACTCGGTGAACTCGACCGCGGCGACGAGCCGCGGCTCGGCGAAGACGGTCTCGCGGGGCGGCTGACGACCGTGGAACGGAGAGTTGGGCGTCTCCAGCGGTCGCAGCAGGCGGGTCAGGTCGGTCAGCGTGCGCTCGGTGAACCCGGTGCCGACCTTGCCGGCGTAGCGGAGCTGAGCGCTGCCCGGCTCCTCGTGATAGCCCACCGCGAGCGCGCCGAGGCTCGCCGCGCGGCCGCCCCTGCCCGGCAGCCACCCGCCGATCACGAGCTCGGTCGAGCGAACGTTCTTGACCTTGATCCAGGCTTTGGACCGGGCGCCGGCCTTGTAACGCGAGTCGCGGCGCTTGGCGAGCAGGCCCTCGAGGCCGCGCTCGCGGGTCAGCCCCAGGAGCGCCGCGCCGTCGCCGAAGTGCGCAGCGGGGACGAGCAGGCAGTCTGCGTCCAGCGAAAGCTTCTCGAGGAGCTTGCGGCGGTCCTCGTAGGCGAGCTCCAGCGTCGGGTGCCCGTTCAGGTGCAGGACGTCGAAGACGACGAACGTCGCAGGCGTGTCGGCCATCCGCCGGCGCACCGCCGCCTCGGAGGCCAGGTGCATTCGCGACTGCAGCCGTTGGAAGTCGGGGCGTCCCTGGTCGTCGAATGCCACCACCTCGCCGTCGAGGAGCGCCTCGGTTGTGCCGAGCGCCTCGCGCAGAGCGTTCGCGACCTCCGGATACTGGGAGGTCACGTCGCGCTGATTCCTGCTCTCCAGGCGGACGCGGCCGGGCTCGCAGTAGGCGAGGATCCGCACTCCGTCCCATTTCAGCTCGAAGGCCCAGTCCCGCTCGTCGCGCGGCAGTCTCCCCGCGCTCGCGAGCATCGGCTTGACGTTCGCGGGCATCGGCTCCCGCCCCGGGTCGGCCGGCGGGTCCATGCGGTGGATCATCCAGTTCTTGCCCTTGGTGGGAAAAAGGGCGTAGCGGCCGCGGACCCGCTCGCCGCGCAGCTCGACCTCGACCTTCTCGTCGGTGAACTTCTCGGCCACGTAGGTCCCGCTGTCCCAGATCGTCATCGTCCCGGCGCCGTACTGCCCCTTCGGGATCTCGCCATGGAAGTCGAGGTACTCGACCGGGTGGTCCTCGGTGCGCACGGCGAGCCGGTTGTCCTTTGGAGTCGGCGGCACCCCTCGTGGAAGCGCCCAGGAGGCCAGCACCCCGTCGCGCTCGAGCCGCAGGTCCCAGTGCAGCCGCCGGGCGTGGTGCTCCTGGATCACGAAGCGGTTGCCGTCGCGGCTCTCGCCAAGGTCTTTGCCAGACGGCTCCGGGGTCTTCCCGAGCGACCGCTTCGCCTCGTATTCAGCGAGCTTGCGCGGCACGGCGAGCAGGGTAGCCACGATAGGCGGTCCTGCCCTGGTGCCGGTTTCCGACACCTAGGCAGGATTGCTTCGGGCTACCCTCAGCGGGCCCCCGTGGCGCAATTGGTAGCGCGCGCGGCTTTTAACCGTTGAGGTTGTGGGTTCGAGTCCCACCGGGGGCACTGGCGGCCGGCCGGTACTCGGGCGCTTGTGAGATGAAACCGGCTCCAACCGGCTTCAGATCAGAGTCGCGGAATCGTCTAGGTCCGCGGCTCCAGCACCACCAGCGGGATCTCGCGGTCGGTTCGCTCCTGGTACTCCGCGTACCCCGAGTAGGTGTCAACGGCCATCCCCCAGAGGCGGGGGCGCTCCTGGGGGGTCGCGACACGGGCGTGGACCTTGCGGCGCTCGGTGCCGATCTGGACCTCGGTGTCGGGGTGGGCCTTGAGGTTGTGGTACCAGGCGGGATGCTTCGGGAAGCCGCCCTTGGAGGCGACGATCACGACGTCCTGGCCATCCTTGACGTAGACGAGCGGAGACGTCCGCTTGGTGCTGCTGCGGGCGCCGACGTGGTCGAGCAGCAGCATCGGCGGGGCGAAGGGAAGACGGTGGCCGACGTGTCCGCCGCTGGCGCGGTAGATCCACGTGTGCGCGCCCATCAGGCGCCTCAACACGGGCCAGCTGCGGTCGGCGAGGTCGAGGTAGCTCGGCATCGTGGCGATCGTAGCGGCGAGCTTGGCCCTTGACCTCACCGACCTCTGTCCGCGAGACTCCCGGCGAGTGAGCGGGGACGCGGAGACTCCAAGCAAGCGGGGCCTGACCCGGCGCCGCCTGGTCGGCAGCGCCGCCGCCGGAACCGCCGGGGTCGCGCTCGCCGGACTTCCCGGGCCGGCCGTGGCCGCCCGCCGCGCCGACGTCATCGTCGTCGGCGCCGGGCTGGCCGGGCTGGCCGCGGCGACGAAGCTCGAGAAGGCGGGGCGGTCCGTAACCGTCCTCGAGGCCCGGAACCGCGTCGGCGGGCGGACGCTCAACCACCCGATCGGCCACGGCAGGATCGCCGAGATCGGCGGCCAGTGGGTCGGGCCGACGCAGGACTACGTTCTGAAGGCGATCTCCGACCTCGGGCTGAAGACCTTCAAGACCTATGCGGACGGCGAGAACGTCTACTACCGCGCCGGCGTCAGGAAGACGTACACGGGAATCATCCCCCCGGCCAATGTTGCCTCCCTCGTCGAGCTTCAGAAGGTCATCACCGAGCTCGACAACATGGCGAACACCCTCGATCCGAGGGCGCCCTGGAAGGCGGCGAACGCCTTCGAGTGGGATGGGCAGACGGTCGAGACCTGGAAGCTCGCGAACACCACGATCCAGGAGACCCGCGACCTCTTCGACCTCGGCGTCGAGTCGGTCTTCGCCGCGGAGCCGCGCGATCTCTCGCTGCTCCACGTCCTGTTCTACATCCGTGCGGCCAAGAGCTTCGAGGCCCTGATCAACACCGGCGGCGGCGCCCAGGACAGCCGGGTGGACGGAGGCTCCCAGGAGATCTCGATCCGCCTCGCGAAGCGCCTGCGCTCGGTGGTCCTCGAAGCCCCTGTGTACAAGATCGACCACGGGCCCGGAGGGGTGGAGATCCAGACCGGGCACGGCACCTTTCGGGCAAAGCGCGTGATCATCGCCGTGCCGCCGATCCTGGCCGGGCGGATCCGCTACTCGCCGGACCTTCCCGCAAAGCGCGACCAGCTCATGCAGAGGGTGCCGATGGGGACCGTGATCAAGTGCATGGCGGTGTACGAGACGCCGTTCTGGCGTGAAGACGGCCTCAGCGGCATGGCGACCAGCGACACCGGTCCGGTCAAGCTCACCTACGACAACTCGCCCCCGAACGGGAAGCCCGGCGTCCTCCTCGGGTTCATCGAGGGCCAGAACGCGCGTGAGCTCCTTGCGAGCACCCAGAGGCAGAGGCGGAAGGCGGTACTCGAGTGCTTCGCGCGCTACTTCGGCGCCAAGGCGAGCCACGCCAAGGACTACTTCGACAAGAGCTGGGCCGCTGACCCCTGGACCCGCGGCTGCTACGTCGGCTACTACCCCCCGGGCGTCCTCACCTCCTATCGCGAGGCGATCAAGGCGCCAGTGGGGACGATCCACTGGGCGGGCACCGAGACGGCGAGCGAGTGGAACGGCTACATGGACGGCGCCCTCCAGTCCGGCGAGCGCGCCGCCAAGGAAGTGCTGGCGAAGCTCTGAGGCGGTTGGCCGCAACGCTGGCCGCGGGTGGCGTCGCGGCCCTCGCGTTGGGCTCGCCTGCCGCCGCGCGCGTTCCCGCGCCGCCCACCAGGTCGCAATGCGCGGCGACCGATGCGCGGACGCACCTGCCGCCGATCGTCGCGGCCGACCCGAAGCCGGGTGCGCCGAGGGTGTTCGCGATGCAGTTCAAGCAGGAGCTCCGCAACGTCACCACCTACGGCGCGTTCCGCCGGAAGATCGAGTGCATGATCCGCGAATACGTCGTCCCCCACCTCGCGAGGAGCCGCCCGAACGTCGTGGTCTTCAACGAGGACGTCGGGCTGATGACGCTCGCAACCGGCTCGCGCGGCGCCGCCGCGCGGAGCCTCTTCGGCAAGCCGCCCTCTGGGCCCGGGTGCTCGCCGTGTGAGGCGCTGGGCGCCCTGCAGGCGGTCGGCTCGGCGTACTCGCAGCCGATCGCCGCATATCGAGCGCGGTTCCCGCAGATGGGCGCCCTCGCGGCGGACTTCGTCGGCCCGACGGACACCCTCGCGCGCGGCTGGATGCAGACCTTCTCGGACCTGGCGCGCCGCTACGGCATCTACCTCGCCGGCTCCTCGACCCAGGCCCCGTTCCGGGAATCGCGAAACCCCGACGACATCGCCACCTTCGCCGATCCGGACCACCCGGCGCCGAGCTTCGTCTACGTCGCCACGCAGGGCAACGCGTACAACACCGCCTTTCTCTGGGGCCCGAGGATCGTCCACCCCCGCGCGCCGAAGCCACTGCGAGACGTCGTCCGCGAGAACGAGAAGGTCCCGCTGACGTCGATCGAGCAGGCGCTTCAGATCACGCCCGGGCCTGCTTCGGGCGCGGCTGCGAAGGCCAACCTGCGCCCCTACCGGCTGCCCGGGACGAAGGCGCGGCTCGGATTCGCCACGAGCCTCCCCGCGTTCGAGTTCGGAAACGACTTCGGAAGCCCGCCGCCCTCCGGCGGCCCCTGCGCCGACGTCGCCGTCACCTACATGCGCTGCCTCGACCACCTGGGCGCAAACGTCGTGCTTCAGGACGAGGCCAATCCCGGAAGCTGGGCCGTCGACGCCGGTTCCGGCACCTGGCAGCCGCTCGAGTGGATGGGCTCGACCTGGCGGGCGGTCGCCGATCTGACCGTGGGCTTCGACTACAACGTGACCCCGATGATGGTCGGCAACCTCGCGGACCTGCCGTTCGACGGGCAGACGGCGATCACCCAGCGCGGTGGCGCACGCAGCCAGGGCTGCCACTTCGTCGGCGACGCGCGCTTCCGTCCCGGCCCGCCCGAGTCCGACCAGCCCGCGGCCGGCCACTACGGCGGGCGAAAGCGCCAGTTCGTCGCGCTGGCCCCCTGGGTCAAGCACCAGCCCGGGCGCGGGAAGCTGCGCGCAACGGCCGCGGCGCTCGCCCCGGGATCCGGCGATCCGCGCGAGAACGACTACGTCGAGACGGCCGTCATCGCCGACCTCCCGCTACCGGTCGACACCTCCCGTGCCGGCTGCGTGCGCTAGCTAGTGCCGGAAGTGGCGGCGGCCGGTCAGGACCATCGCCGCGCCCGCCTCGTCGATCGCGGCAATGACCTCGGAGTCGCGCTTCGAGCCGCCGGGCTGGATGATCGCCCGGGCGCCCGCATCGAGCGCGGTACGCGGCCCGTCGTCGAACGGGAAGAACGCGTCCGACGCCATCGCCGAGCCGGCGAGCAGCTCAGGCGCCGCCTCGCCTCGCGCCTCGTGGCACTTGTCGATGGCGATCTTGACCGAGTCGACCCGGCTCATCTGCCCCGCGCCGATGCCGAGCGTCGCGCCGTCCTTGGCGAAGACGATCGCGTTGGAGCGAACGTGCCGGCACACGCGCCAGGCGAAGAGCATGTCCCGCCACTGGTCGTCGGTCGGCTGAGCGACGCTCGCCACGGTCATCGAGTCACGGGTCTCGTCGACGCGATCCGGATCCTGGACGAGGAGGCCACCGCGAACGCGCTTCACGTCTCGCTCCCGTGGCTCGTAATGGCGCTGCTCGGTGTTGTCGAGGATGCGGATCGACTCCTTGCGGGTCAGCACCTCCATCGCGTCCTCCGCGTATCCGGGCGCGATCAGCACCTCGATGAAGTTCTCGTGCAGGCGCTCGGCGAGCGCCCTGTCGACCGGCCGGTTCAGCGCGATGACGCCTCCGTAAGCGGAGAGCGGGTCGCAGGCGAGCGCCTTCTCGTATGCCTCGGCGACCGTCTCGGCGATCGCCGCGCCGCAGGGATTGTTGTGCTTGATGATCACGCACGCCGGATCGGAGAACTCGTCGACGAGTCGCCGGGCGGCGTCGAGGTCGAGCACGTTGTTGAACGAGAGCTCCTTGCCGTGGTGCTTCGCGACGCGCGAGAGGACGTGGGAGCGAGCGCCGACCTCGGTGTAGAGGGCGGCGCCCTGGTGGGGGTTCTCGCCGTAGGACAGCTCGAGGAACTTCTCGTGCGGCATGAGCCAGTGGCCGGGAAAGGCCTCGTAGCGCATGCCGAACCAGCGGCTGATCGCCGCGTCGTAGCGGGCCGTGGTGGCGAAGGCCTCGTTTGCCAGCCAGTGGCGCGTCTCCAGCGAGACGAAGCCGCCGGTCTCCTCGAGCTCGGCGAGCACCGCGTCGTAGCTCTCCGGGCGAGACCACCACGGCGACGAAACGGTGGTTCTTGGCCGCAGCGCGGATCATCGTCGGTCCGCCGACGTCGATGTTCTCGATCGCCCCCTCCTCGCTGACGTCGCGCCCGGCGACCGTGCGCTCGAAGGGGTAGAGGTTCACGCAGACGAGGTCGATCGGCTCGATGCCCTCGGCCTCCAGCGTTGCGGCATGCTCGGGGTTGTCGCGGACGGCCAGAAGCGCCGCATGCAGGCGCGGATGGAGGGTCTTGACGCGGCCGTCGAGGATCTCCGGAGCACCGGTCATCGCGGACGACGTCGACGACCTCCACGCCCTCCTTGCGAAGCGCGGCGGCGGTGCCTCCCGTCGAGATCACCTCGACGCCGAGGCCGGCGAGGCCCTTGGCGAACTCGGCCACGCCGGTCTTGTCGGAGACCGACACCAGCGCCCGCCGTACCAGCAGGCTGCCCTCCGGCAGCGCGATCTCGTCGTCCGGGCTCTCGGCGCGCGTGCTCATGTCCCGAGTCTAAGCGTCGGCTCGGAGGAGCCGCCCGCGCCCGCGCCGCGCCGCTCGTGACGCCGGGCGAGGAACCGCACCGCCTCCGGAAGGAGCTCGTGCTCGACGGCGTGGATCGCCGTCTCGAGCTCCTCGCGGTCCCGGCTCGCGGGGACCTCGACCTCACGCTGCAGGAGGGCCGGGCCGGTGTCTACGCCTTCGTCGACGTAGTGAACCGTCACGCCCGTCACCGTGACCTGCGCGTCGAGGGCCTGGCCGATTGCGTCGAGGCCGGGAAAGGCCGGAAGCAGCGCCGGGTGCACGTTGATCACCCGGTTGCGAAAGCGCTCGACGAACGGCGCGGAGAGCAGCTGCATGTAGCCGGCCAGGACGACGAGATCGACCGCATGCTCGTCGAGCCAGTCGCCGATCGCCGCGTCGCGCGCCGCCCGGTCGCGGAAGTCGCCGGCGGGAAACACCGCGGTTTCGATCCCGGCGCCGGCGGCGCGCTCGAGGGCCTGCGCGCCGGGCTTGTCGGAGCCGACCCCGACGACCTCGATCCCGTCGCGGCCGTGGACCGTGTCGATGATCGCCTGGAGGTTGGTACCGGTGCCCGACGCGAGGACCGCGACCCGGAAGCCTTCGAAGCTCATGCCGCCGCGGCGAGCTCGAGCTTCGGAAAGCGCCCACCCGTTGACCGCAGGCGGCCGCTCGTCAACAGCTCGTCGACCTGAGCGAGGAGCTCGGCGCTCGAAAGGTCATTGAAGTCGCCATAGCCCGGCAGCGCGTCGTAGCCGTACTTCGCGACCACCTTGCTCCGCCCACCGCGCAGGATCTCGACGCACCGGGTGCGTCCAACGGACGGGCTTGCGGTCTCGACGACGGCGAGGATGGCGTCGTCGATGGAGCCAAGTCTCTGCGGACTGCGGACTGCGGACTGCGAGCCGGCGAGCGCAAGCGGGCCGTCGCACATGTCGCAGCAGCGATCGAACGCGTTCGGTCGCTGGCGGTCTCCGAAGTGCCGCAGGATCGCCTCGCGCCGGCAGCGCTCGCCCTCCACATAGCCCCAGACGTCGCGGTACTCACGCCATCGCGGCCGCTTCGCCTCCTCGTCGGCGAGCTGGTTGATGAAGTAGACGTGCAGGCGCTTGTCGCGCTTGTCGTCGAGGAGGACGCAGCGCGACGGCAGGCCATCGCGGCCGGCCCGCCCGGCCTCCTGGTAGTACGCCTCGAGCGAGGACGGGACGGCCACGTGCAGCACGGTGCGGACGTTTGCCTTGTCGACGCCCATCCCGAATGCGTTGGTGGCGACGACGATCGGCGCCTCGCCGCTCATGAAGAGGCGCTGGGACTCGGCGCGCGGCTCGCGCTCCATGCCGGCGTGATACGGCGAGACGATCACGCCGAGTTCGCGCTCGAGCCACGCCGCGGTCTCGTCGGTCCGCCGCCGAGTCCCGGCGTAGACGATCGCAGGCCAGGCCTCGCGGTTCGACAGCAGCGCCAGCGTCGCGCGTCGCCGCGCCTCGTCCGAGCGCGCCGGGACCACGTCGTAGGAGAGGTTGGGGCGCTCGAACCCGGTGATGATCCGAGCTGGGTCGCGCAGGCCGAGCCGGCGGCAGATGTCGTTCGCGACCTGAGGGGTTGCCGTAGCGGTTGCGGCAATCAGCGACCGCGCCCCAACCAGCTTCGCCACATCGCCCAGTCGCATGTAGTCGGGACGGAAGTCGTGGCCCCACTGGCTGATGCAGTGCGCCTCGTCGACCACGAACAGGCCCACGTCGGCGGCCGCCAGCTGCTCGGCGAAGCCGGGCACGCCGAAGCGCTCGGGCGCGACGTAGAGCAGCCGGCAGTCGCCCCGGAGGGCCCGCTCGAGCGCCGCGCGGTTCTGGGCCGGGTCCCGCTGGGCGTTGATCATCTCGCCCCGGCCGCCGAGCGAGGCGACCTGGTCGGTCATCAGCGACACGAGCGGCGAGACGACGACGGCGAGCCGGTCGCCTGAGAGCGCCGGCAGCTGGTAGCACAGCGACTTGCCCGCCCCGGTGGGCATTACCACGAGCACGTCGCGTCCCGCCATGGCGGCCTCCACGGCCTGACGCTGGCCGGGGCGAAAGGCCGCATGGGCGGTGTGCCGCCGCAGCGCTTCGGTTGAGTCGACCATCTGGTCTATCTAAGTGACCGGGACGGTCGCAATCTCCTCCAGCGCGAACTTCCCGTCGCCGTCGCCGCCGTCGCCAAGCGGGTAGTCGCCGGTGAAACAGGCGTCGCAGTGGGCTTCGCGCGGGGTGCCGATGGCCTCGTACACGCCCTCCATGGAGATGTAGGCCAGGGAGTCGGCGCCGAGCTCCTGCGCGATTTCCTCCACCGTGCGGCCGTGGGCGATCATCTCCTCGCTGGTCGACATGTCGACGCCGTAGTGGCAGGGGTGCCTTATCGGTGGCGCGGAGATCCGAAGGTGGACCTCCTTGGCGCCCGCGTCGCGGAGCATTCCGACGATCTGCCTCGTCGTGTTGCCGCGGACGATCGAGTCGTCGACCACCACCACGCGCTTGCCGGAGACGATCTCGGGCAGCGGGTTGAACTTCATCCGCAGGCCGTGCTTGCGGAGCTCCTGACCGGGCTGGATGAAGGTCCTTGCCACGTAGCGGTTCTTGATCAGGCCGTCGTCCTTCGGCAGGCCGCTGGCGCGGGCGAACCCGGTGGCGGCGGGGTTGCCGGAGTCGGGGACGGCGATCACCAGGTCCGCCTCGGCCGGCGCTTCGCGAGCGAGGATCTCGCCCATCTTGCTGCGGGCCTCCTGGAGGACCCTCCCCTCCAGGCGGGTGTCGGGCCGCGAGAAGTAGATGTGCTCGAAGACGCAATGGGAGGTTTGACGCGAGGGGACGACCTGCGTCGACTCGAGCCCGTGGTCGGTCAGGGAGACCGCCTCGCCGGGGCTCACCTCGCGCACCAGTTCGGCGCCGATGATGTCGAAAGCACAGCTCTCCGAGGCGACGCACCAGTGCTCGCCCAGGCGGCCGAGCGCCAGCGGCCGGACCCCGTGCGGGTCGCGGAATGCGACGACCGCGCGCTTCGTCATCACGACCGTCGAGTAGGCGCCCTCGAGGCGCGGCATGACGGCCGCGACGGCGTTCTCGATTGGACGGGCCTCGTTGGTGGAGAGAAGTGCGGCCATGATCTCCGAGTCAGAAGTGCCCCGGAACGCGAGCCCGTTCGCGCGCAGCTCGTTGTGGAGGGCGACCGCGTTGGTGAGGTTGCCGTTGTGGGCGAGGGCCACCTCGCGCCCGTCGTCGCGCCAGACCGGCTGGCTGTTCTCCCAGGACCCGCCCCCCGTCGTCGAGTAGCGAACGTGGCCGATCGCCATGTCGCCCTCGAGGGCGTGCAGCTTCTGCTCGTCGAAGACCTGCGAAACCAGGCCCGTGTCGCGCAGGGTGGTGATGTGGCCGCCCTCGCAGGTCGCGATCCCTGCGGACTCCTGGCCTCGGTGCTGGAGCGCGTAGAGCGCGAAGTAGGCCATCCGCGCCACGTCGTGGCCGGGGGCGTAAATACCGAATACGCCGCACTCGTCTCGCGGCCCGTCGCGATCGGGGAACGGCCATTTCGTCGGGGTCACGTGAACCTCGTCGATGGATGAAAGAGCAGCTTGACGGGCGTACGAGCCCGTCGCGGGCAGGGTACCAGCGAAGCCGGATCGGCCCTCCGGGCCGCCGCTACACTCGCCCGCTCGCGATGTCGCCTCCGGGAAGCTTCACCGGCACCGGCGCCAGGCTCGGCGCCGCGCTCGGGGCCTTCGCGGTCAGCGTTGCGCTTGCCGCCTGCGGGGGCGGCGGAGGGAAGAGCACCGTGACTGCGACAAGGCCCTCAGGAGTAAGGGCCGCCCCGCTCGCAGAGGTCCGCGGGCTGCGCGGCGCGCGTTGCCCGGCGCCGAGCCTGATCGTGCACGCCCAGGCCTACTCGCGCGCCGAGACCCGAGCGGCGCTTCGCGGTGACTTCAGGATCCGGGGGCACACGCGCCACCTGGTGCCCCCGGTCGACTGGGCACAGGACCCCTTCGAGAGCCGGGCGTTTCGCTCGGTGCTCGCGAGCCTCAAGTGGACGGGGGTTCTGCTCAGCGCCTACCGGCACGGGAACGTGCGAGCGCTCGCAGAGGCGCGGGACCTCGCGCTCGACTGGATCCGCCACAACCCACGCAGCGACCCGCCGAGCGACAAGTCCTGGTTCAACAAGGTGATCGGCGACCGGGCTCCGATCCTCGCCTACGTCGCCGGGGCATCGGACTGCGAAGGCATCCTCTCGGCTGGACAGGCGGCGACGTTCGCGGCCTCGCTGGCCGAGCATGGCCGCGTCCTCGCAAGCCCTGACTTCTACGTCGAGTCCAACCACGGACTCTTCATGGACTACGGGCTCGCCGCGCTCGCCAAGGAGGCGCCGTATCTGCGTGGCGCCGCCGGGTGGGCGCGGCTCGCGCCCCGGCGCTTCGAGCGCACGCTGCTCGGCAGGGTGTACCCGGACGAGGGCTTCTGGCTCGAGAACTCCTCCTCCTACCACCTCGCGGCCAGGGACCTCACCCACAAGTTCGTTCACCTGGTCGGGAACGGGGTGCCCCCGAGCCTCGCCCGGCTGGCGCACCGGATGGACGAGGTGGGCGGCTGGCTCACCGAGCCCGACGGCCGGCGCGTCCTCCTGGGCGATTCCAACCTCAAGGACACCCCGCACGACGTCCTCTCGCTCGCGGCGCGCGACGATGGGCTCCTGTGGCTGCCGCGAAGCGGGATTGCGGTGGTCAAGCGCCCCGCGCCCGACCCGTCCTTCCTGCTCTTCGGGGCGACCTTTCACAACGCCACCCACAACCAGGCCGACGCCCTCACGTTCGACCTCTACGCCAACGGCGAGCGGATCACCTCCGACTCCGGCCTCTACGACAAGGACCCCGATCCCTACCAGCGGTTCTCGCGCTCGAGCTTCTCCCACAGCGTGATGACGATCGACGGCAAGAGCTTCCCGCTCGCCGGCGGCAAGCGCTACGGAAGCGGCCTCCGCGCGGTCGGCCAGGGCGACGGGTGGTACGCGATGGAGGGCGTCAACCCGCTGGCCACGCTTCAGGGCGTCGCCCATACCAGGCTCCTCCTCTACAAGCCGGGCTTCGCCCTCGTGGTCGTGGACTTCGCCCGGGCGGGCCATCGCCATCGCTACACGCGCTACTTCCAGCTCGGCCCCCACCTGCGCGTCGTCCGGCACGGGCAGACGCTCGCGATCCGAAACGCGCAAGGCTTCGTTGCCCGGCTCACGTCGACCGGGACGGCACCGGCGACGCTCGAGCTCATCAAGGGCCGCCGTCACCCACTCGGCGGCCTCGTCTTCGACCGCTACCGGCGGGCGATTCCGCGGACGACCGCGGCGTACACCAGCCGCGGACGCAACGTCGACCAGGTGGCGACGTTCGCCCTCGACGCGAGCGCACCGGTGCGTGCTGCGCTCCGGCCCCGGGCGAGCCCGTTCCGCGCCGCCCTCGACCTCACGACCCCCGGAAGCCCGCCGACCGTCCTTCGCGTGCGACGCGCGGGCGCGCGGCTCCAGGTCGCGGGCTGACCTCAGATTCCGTGGGAACCGGGCGAACTAAAGCGTGCCCACCCGCTTCGGCGGCCAGTAGGTGAAGACCGCCTTGCCGATGATTGAGCTCGCCGAGATCGGTCCCCAGTAGCGGCTGTCGTCGCTGTTGCCCCGGTTGTCGCCCATCACGAAGTAATGATCCGGTGGGATCGTGATCGGCTTCGGCCGGTTGCATCTGTTGAGACCGTCGCAGGGACGGGTGAACGGCTCGGAGGGCGTCACCCCGTTGACCACGGGGTGCCCATGGATGATCCGCAGCCTGTCTCCCGGGCCGGCCACGATCCGCTTGATGTAGTTGGTGCCGGAGTCGACGCCGGGCGTTGGCTCCGGGCAGGCCGCCGCCCGCGGCAAAGGGACGCCGCAGCGGTCGTTTTCGGCGCCCGCCGGGGGGTGGAAGACGACGATGTCGCCGATGCTCGGGCTGCCGAACTCGTAGGCGAGGCGGTCGACGATCACCCGCTGGCCGACGTCGAGCGTGGGCTCCATCGAGGACGAGGGGATCTCGTACGGCTTGGCCACCGTCGCCTGGAAGACGAGCGCGAAGCCGACCGCCAGCGCGACGATCAGCAGGAGCTCGATCACCCCGCCGCGCTTGATGTGCCTGGAGATCATTCCCAGAGAGTCTGGACTACTTGCCTATGTTCGTTCGCAAGAAGGCGCGAATCTGCCGCGCCGGCGGCGAGGAGCCGTCGTAGAGCGAGGCGACGTGGCCGACGTCGTGGGCGACGTACTGGCGGGCGTCGCGGGAACTCCTCGGTCACCAGGCGTCCCTCGTGGACCGTCGTCGTGTCGTCGAGCTCGCCGGAGACCACCAGCACCGGTGCCTTCGTCGGCCTCTCGCCCGGTGAGATCGGCGGCTCGTAGTTGGGGGTCGGGGCGCGGCCAGGTGAGGCACTCGTTGTAGGCGAGGTAGCCGCGAGTACGCGATCTCGCGCGGGGTGAAGGGCTCGAAGGCGTCGTGGTCGTAGGTGCGGATCGCGTGCTCGAGCTGGGCGAGGCGCTCTGCGAAGGAGGCGCGCTTGCTCCAGATCATCGGGTAGTCGTTGCAGCCCACGACGAGCTCGTCGGTGTGCGAGTAGTGCTCCGGGTGCGCGTAGCCCGGCCTTGTTGTCGTAGGTGAGGTTCTGCCAGGGGTTCGGGTTGCCGTGCAGGAGGGCGCGCCCGGCGCGGTCGATCGCGAGGTACGAGGCGGGCGGCCCGTAGGCGGCTCCTGCGATCGCGTCGATCAGCGGCGCGACGCCGCGGTGCTTGCGCCGCAGGAAGTTCGGCGAGTCGCGCGAGACGCTTCGCCGGGTCGCCCGGGCAGCTCGGGTCGCGCTCGCAGGAGATCGCGTAGGAGCGGATGCCTGTCTTCGGCAGGCTCGGATACCAGGGGCTCTCGCCGCGCGCCGGGTAGGCGGAGTCGAGGACCAGCGCCCTCAGCGTGTCGGGATGGCGGAACGCGTAGGACTGGCCGAGGAAGGTGCCGTAGGAGTCGCCGTAGAGCGCGATCTCCTCGTAGCCGAGCGCGCGCCGAACGTCGTTGATGTCGTCGGCGGCCATCGCGGTGGTATAGGCCTCGAACTTGCGGCCCGAGGTTGCGCGCGCACTGGCCGACCGTGATGAACTCGGGCCCCTGGCCCTCCTGCACGCTCGGGCAGCTCAGGCCGTGGCTTCGTCCCGGTCCCGCGCATGTCGACGAGGACGAGCGGATGCGTGCGCAGCAGGCCGCGGAAGAGGCCGGTGTAGGCGGGCTCCGTGCGTGAGCTCGCGTAGCCGGGCCCGCCCTCGACGGCGAAGATCGGCGTGCGGCTTCAGGCCGCCGTGTGGCGCCGGCCGCACCGCGAACGCGATTCGCTTGCTGCCGAGCGACGGGTCGCGGCGGATCAGCGGCACCTTGATCGTTGGAGCAGCGGAACTCCGCCAGGATCGGGCGGTAGCCGCAGCCGTGCAGATCGCCGCGTGAGATCGACGGGACGGCGTAGGAGGTGTCCCCCTCGGCGACGCTGGGCTGGGTGGTCGCCGAGCCGGGCCGAGTCCCGCCGGATCCGCCGCAGCCCGCGACGAGGAGTGCCGCGAGCGCGAGTCCGGCGAGCGCGACCGCCTCATGCCACGGCGCCCGCGCCCATCCGCTCGCCGAGCGAGCGCCAGGCGGCGTCCGCTGCGTCGACGCTCACGCTCGCTGCGTCGCCGATTCGGATCTCGTCTCCGCCCGCGCATGCCCGATCAGCGCGAACGCGACCCCCTGGGTCGCCGCCGTTCCCTCCAGCGCCTCGAGCCTCGCCGGTGCCCCGGCGACGATGAACCCGCCGACTCCCTCGCCGAACAGCCACTTCCTCGCCGACGTCGTCGAGCTCCACGTCCGCCCCGACCGCCGCCGGCGATCGCCATCTCGGCGAGTGCGCAGGCGATCCCGCCGTCGCTGACGTCGTGGGAGGCGGCCACGGTTCCGTCGCGAACGGCGTCGCGGACCAGCTCCGTGGCCGCGCGCACGGCGCCGACGTCGGGCTCGGGAAGCCCGGGGGCCAGCTCGCCGCGAAGCTTTGCGAGCTCCGAGCCGGCAAGCGCGGGCGCGAACGGGCCGACCAGCGCGATCGCCTCGCCCTCGCCGCGAGGGCGACCTGACCGGCGACCGAAGGGTCCGGAAGCTCACCCACCATGCCGACGACCGGCGTCGGGTAGATCGGCCCGGAATCGGTCTCGTTGTAGAGCGAGACGTTGCCGCCGACGACCGGCACGCCGAGGCCCACGCAGGCATCGGCGAGGCCCTGGACGGCGCGCTCGAGCTGCCAGGCGACGTGCGGCTTCTCGGGGTTGCCGAAGTTCAGGCAGTTCGTCAGGCCGAGCGGCTCGGCGCCCGGCGCAGGCCAGGTTCTGCGCGCACTCGAGCACGGCCTCGACCGCACCCCGGTACGGGTCGCAGGCGACGCGCCGGCCGTTGCCGTCGATCGCGACGGCGATCGCTGCGCCGGCCTCGGGAATCGTCGAGGACGGCGGCGTCGGCCGACTCCGGCCGGCGGACGGTGCGCGAGCCGACGATCGAGTCGTACTGCTCGAAGGCCCAGCGCTTGCTGGCGATGGTGGGCGAGGCGAGCAGCGCGAGCAGCGTCTCGCTCCGCGCTCGCGCCGGAGTCGTGCCTCGCCGCGTTGCCGTAGAGCCAGCCCTCGGGGGCCTGCGGGTCGAGGTCGTAGAGCGGGCACTCGTCGACGAGGGCCGTCGACGGGAACGTCGCCGAGCACCTCGCTCCCCGTCGAGGACGCGGATGCGCCCGCCCGTCGGTGATCTCGCCGATCACCGAAGCGTTGGTCTGCCAGCGCTCGCAGACCGCCGACGACCTCGTCGACGCGCGCAGGCTCCACCACGGCGAGCATCCGCTCCTGCGACTCGGAGACCATCACCTCGAACGGCTGGAGGTCGGGGTTTCGCAGCGGCACCCGCGCGACGTCGATGTCGAGGCCGACTCCGCC
Organism: uncultured Actinomycetes bacterium; assembly: GCA_963740625.1. Lineage (GTDB taxonomy): Bacteria > Actinomycetota > Thermoleophilia > Solirubrobacterales > 70-9 > JAWVFM01. Next base: position 693,384 of record CAVUEV010000001.1, on the reverse strand, counting down.
CTTCGACGGCCATCTCGCCGGCCGAGGAGGTCAGGCCCGCCGCGCCGAGGTCCTGGAGCGAGACGAGGAGGTCCGCGGCCGAGCAGCTCCAGGCAGCACTCCAGGAGCTTGTGCTCCTCGAAGGGATCGCCGATCTGGACCGTCGGACGCTTCTCCTCGCCCTCGTCGAGCTCGGCCGAGGCGAGCACCGAGGCGCCGCCGATGCCGTCGCGGCCGGTTGAGGCGCCCATCAGGACCAGCGCATTGCCGACGCCCGGCCGCGGCCGAGCGGATCATCTCGTCGTCGCCGCGCGAGGCCGACGCACATCGCGTTCACCAGGCAGTTCTGCTCGTAGGGGCCTCGAAGTACGACCTCGCCGCCCACGGTCGGCACGCCGATCGAGTTGCCGTAGTGGCCGATGCCCGCGACGACGTGGTCGAAGAGGTAGCGCGAGCGCTCGGAGTCGAGCTCGCCGAAGCGCAGCGAGTCGAGCACGGCGATCGGCCGGGCGCCGACGGCGAAGACGTCGCGCAGGATCCCGCCGACGCCGGTCGCCGCTCCCTGAAACGGCTCGACCGCGCTCGGATGGTTGTGCGACTCGACCTTGAAGGCGACCGCCCAGCCGCCGGGCAGGCTCGACCGCACCGGCGTTCTCGCCCGGCCCCATCAGCACCGCGCTCGCCCTCGGTCGGCAGCCTGCCGAGGAGCTTTCGCGAGTGCTTGTAGGCGCAGTGCTCGGACCACAGCAGCGAGAACATCGCCAGCTCGACGCCGTTGGGCTCGCGATCCGATGAGCTCGACGATCAGCTCGTACTCGGCGTCGGTCAGCCCGAGCTCGCGATGCGTGGCGTCGCTCACGCGTGTCGATCCGGCGCGCCTGGAGGCGGTGGCGGTCTCGATCAGCCCGCCGATGCCCTGCGACCGTCTTCGCCCAGGCACGCTCCTCGCGCACCTCGCGCGCGCCGGCCGCGAGCCGCGCGCGGACCTCGTCGTCGGCGATCCGCTCGATCGCGGCGGTCAGCTCCTCGATGTCGGGGTCGTAGGCGGGAATCCCGGACTCGGCGGTGCCGTGCGGCACGTTGCCGACGAGGATGCCGTTGCGGCCGTCCTCGATGACCTCGTTGAGCGGCGGGAAGTCGTTGGTGATCACCGGCATCCCGAAGGCCATCGCCTCGAAGAGCGGCAGGCCGAGTCCCTCCCAGCGAGCCGGGGTGAGGCAGACGTCGGAGCCGGCGAAGGTCGCGAGGTGCTCGGCGGTCGGCTGGTCGGTGAGCAGGAACTCGATCCGGGGGTCGCGCTCGGCGGCCTCGCGGACGACGTTCGTGCGACTTGCGCTCCACCTGCGCCTTGACCAGAAGGCGCAGCCGTCGGATTGGTCGTTCGCTCGAACGCCTCGAGCGCAGGCTCGAGCGGCTTGCGGTGGCCGATGAAGCCCGGCCGGGAAGATCACCTGCACGACGTCCTCGGGATAGCGCCGCCTGCCCTGCGACGGCCAGGAGCTCGGGGTGGATCCCCCAGGGCACGTACGGCGTCTCGAGGCCCCAGCCGCGATAGCGCTCCTGCTCGCAGCGGGTCATCGAGTAGACGAGGTCGTAAGCGTCGCGAGCGCCCTCGAGGTGCTTGCGCTCGAACATCTCCCAGACGAAGCGGCCGACGATCGCGACGCCTTGGCGTCGCAGCTTCGCGAGCTCTTCGAACTGGTAGTTCTGGTCGCAGAGGATGAGCTCGATGCCGCGGCGCTCGACCCACGCCTCGTACTCCTCGGCGGTCACGTCGTAGGCGGCGGCCTCGTCGACGTTCGGCTGGTCCCAGACGCCGTCGCGCTGCAGCCGGCCCTTCATCGGCCCGCGCTGCTTCTTCGGCCTGGCGAGGATGAAGGTCTCGTGGCCCAGCTCCTCGACGGCATCGCGAAGCTGGCGCGCCACGACGGGCTGGCCCCGGTTGAACCACTTGGTGACGAACCCGACCCGCATCGAGCCGATGCTACGCGGAGTCGACCGGGACGCCGGTCTCGTAGCCGAGCTCGGCGAGCATCCCGCCCGCGACCTCCTCGAAGGCGATCCGGTCGGGCTCACTCATCTGGCGCTTCCAGCGGCTCACGCGGTCGGTGTCGGGCGGCTTCGTGGTCATCGCGTGGGTCGCCATCCGTCGCTCGACGGAGAGGTCCGCGTAGCGGTCGTCCGCGGGCAGCGCCCGCGCCATCTCGCGAGAGCCGGTCGCCGGAGCGCTCGTGGTAGTCGAGCATCGACCGGGTCGAAGTCGAGGTCGATCAGCTCGCAGACCCTGTGCAGCGTCGGCTCCGTGTCCGTGATCAGGTCCTCGTAGCGGATCTCGCCGTAATGCGCGCAGCTTCGGCGCGGTCCTCGCGGGCCATCTCGATCTTCCGCATCCAGCGCTTGGCGACGTGGGGGGCGTCGATGTCGCGGACGGTGCGGTCGAGCACCGAGAGCGCGACGTCGCGCCCGTCGCGGATCACGTGAACGAAGCGAGCCTCGGGCAGCGCGCGCTGGATCTGGCGCATGCGGCGTCACGTAGCGCGGCGTCTTCTCGCCCCATCGCGGCTTCCCCTGCCGGGCCGCGTAGGCGCGGTAGAAGCCGCGTACGGACTCCCCGGGGTCGCCCGCGGCCTCGCGCAGCCAGCCGAGTGCCTCCTCGTCGGAGAAGTCGAAGTCGTCCCACTCGCGATGGCCTTTCATCGCGGCGAGCGCGGCCTCCGGGTCCGCCGCCCTTGCGCAGCGCCCGGATGAGGTCGGGCACGAAGTGCGTCTCCGGCGGGATCGTCAGCTGCGGATGGGCGTCGAGCATCATGCGCAGCAGCGTCGTTCCCGAGCGGTTCATGCCGACGACGAACGGGAACGGGGCCCGCTGCGCGTCGTCCGTGCTCTTGCGACCGAATCGGCGCCATGTGGGGGGCGAAATCGGTCCGAGCGAGACCTCGTACCCGAGTTCCGCCAGCAGATCCCCCGCCACGGCGTCGAACGCCCGCCGGTCCTCGGCACTCATTTCCCGCTTCCAGGCGTAGACCCGTTCCGTCGAGGGCGGCGCCGCGGTGCGCGCGTGGGCGGTCATGCGCTCCGCCCCCGAGACCACGCGGCGGCCCTCGCGGGCGCGATCACGGTTCATCTCCTCCAGGCGCTCCGCCGCGTGCTCGTGGTAGTCGAGCATCACCGGGTCGAACTCCAGGTCGATGAGCGCGCAGACCCGGCGCAGGGTCGGCTCGGTGTCGGTCACCAGGTCCTCGTAGCGCAGCTCCGTGTAGCGGTCGCCGAGCTCGGCCCGGTGGGCGTTCTTCACCCGCCGGCGCCACCGGCGCGCGAAGCGCTCGACGGGCACGGGCTCGGAGTCGCGCAGCTCCACCAGGCGCTTGTTCAGAGACAGGAGGACGTCGCGCCCGTCCCGGATGACGTGGATGAAGCGGGCCTCCGGCAGGGCGCCGGCGATCCGCTTCATCCGGGTGACGTAGCGGGGAGTCTTGTCGCCGTAGCGGGGCTTGCCGTGGCGTGACGCATAGGCGCGATAGAACGCGCGAACCGCGTCCGGGGAGTTGAGGGGCTTCAGGGCGCAAAGCGCGTCGAGCATCTCGTCCGCGGGAAGCCCGAGGTCCTCCCAGCCGCTCGAGGGCGCATCGACGACGGCGTCCATCGCGCGCTCGGGGCTGACGCGCAGGCGCTCGAACGACTCGAGCAGCGGCGGCACGAAGTGCGTCTCAGGCGGGATCGCCAGCTGCGGGTGCGCGTCCAGCATCAGCCGCAGGAGCGTTGTCCCGGAGCGCCCGACGCCGACAATGAAGGGCATCGGCGGACCCGGCTGGGAGGCGCCGCGCATCCGGCGGCCGCGCAGGTATGGAGCGAGCGCGTTCGGGACGGTGCTCAAGCCGCGAGTCGCTCGCGCGCCGCGGCGGCGGAGGCGAAGAGGCGCAGGCCGTCGGCCGAGCCGGTCAGCGCGTCAACCGCGTGCTCGGGATGCGGCATGAGCCCGAGCACGTTGCCCGCCTCGTTGGTGACTCCCGCGATGTCGGCGGTGGAGCCGTTGGGGTTGTGAGAAGGTGCGTAGCGGAGTGCCACCTGCCCCCGGTCCTCCAGCTCGCCGAGCAGCTCGGACGGCGCGAAGAAGCGGCCGCAGGCGTGCTTGACGGGAATCGATAGCCGGTCGCCCGGGCGCGAGATCGCCACCGAAGGCACCGTCGCTCCGCTCGACCACGAGGTCCACCTGGCGGCAGACGAACCGCAGGCCCTCGTTTGGCAGCAGTGCTCCGGGCAAGAGGCCCGGCCTCGCAGAGGACCTGGAAGCCGTTGCAGATGCCGAGCACCGGGCCGCCCGCAGCCGCGAATTCGCCCACGGCGCCCATCGCCGGCGCGAACCGCGCGATCGCGCCGGCCCGCAGGTAGTCGCCGTACGAGAAGCCGCCGGGGACGACGACGACGTCGAGGTCGGCGAGATCCGTCTCCTCGTGCCAGACGAGGCGTGCCTCGCCGACGCGCCGGCACGCGGCGAGCGCGTCGCGCTCGTCGCAGCTGCCCGGGAACTGAAGGACCCCGAAGGTGGTCACCCGGTGCCGTCGACCATGACGATCTCGTAGTCCTCGACGAGCGGGTTCGCGAGGAGCTTCTCGCAGAGCTCGGGAAGGCGGTCGGCGCTGCGGCCTCGAGCTCGACCAGGCGGCCGACTCGGACGTCGGACACCCCGTCGAAGCCGAGCGCGGGCAGGGCGCTCTCGACGGCCTTCCCCTGAGGATCCAGAATGCCCTCCTTGGGTCGGATGAGCACCCGCGCCTTCACGCATCGCAGCGTAGATGATGCGCCCGGCGATCCCAGCCGGGCGGTTCGCCTCCCCTGCTATAAGTGCCGCGGTGACCGACGCCCCACATCGAACAGCCGCCGTACCCGGACCGGAGGCGAGTGCGCAAGGACGATCCGCGGACCGCCGAGGGCGTGCCCGTTGCCCACAACAACTGGGATCGCTACGGGCTGCCGGAGGGCATCGAGGGCAAGAGCTTCATCGACGTCGGCTGCTGGGAGGGGGTCAACTGCGCCGAGGCGACGAAGCGCGGCGCCGGCCAGGTCGTCGGCGTCGACCTCTGCACGACGGACGCCCTGAAGGCGAACGTCGACGAGTTCGGCTTCGAGTTCGTGCAGCTCGACATCCTCTCGGAGAAGTGGCTCGAGCTCGACACCTTCGACGTCGTCCTCTGCGGCGGCGTCCTCTACCACGTCGAGAACGTCATCTCGTTCCTCTTCCGCCTGCGCCGGATCACCGCCGAGGCGCTCTACCTCGAGACCAAGATCTTCGACATCGACGACAACCGCCCGCTGATGCTCTTCAAGCCGTCCGACGAGCGGACCGGCAACCCGTCGAACTGGTGGTTCCCCAACGAGGTCGGCCTGATGGACATGCTGACCGCCTGCGGGTTCGCGAACCTCGAGAAGACGTGGGAGAACCCGTCCGGCGGCGGCGGTCACCGGGTCTGCGTTCGCGCCGAGCCCATCGCGCCAGAAGAACTACGAGCGCGTGCTGCCCCGCAAGGTCAACAAGATGCCCCTGGCGGGCGGCTCGCGCGGCGCGAACCTGAAGAAGTTCGTCAAGCGCTGAGCTCCGCGTAGCCCGCCGCCTGGAGCGCCGGCCCGAGCTCCAACCGCTCGAATAGCTCCCGCCACGCGGGCTCATCGGCCGCGTATATGTCCTCGGCGCCCTTGACCTTCCCTGCCGCCCACTCGCGCACGGTGGCCGGCGTCTCGCGGCCGAGCACGGCGTAGAGGGAGTCGAGCGCCGCAGGAGTGTCGGAGCGGAGGTCCTCGTTGCGCAGCAGCAGGTACCGCTCGCCGAACAGGCGCCTCGCGTCCTCGTACGTGCGCTCGAATGCCAGCTTCCAGACGAGCAGGATCCGCTCCACGTCGCTGGGCGCCTCGCCCGCGCGTCGGTCCCGATCCAGGATCGCCTGCGAGATCGCCCGGCTGGACCACAGCTTGCGGTCCGTCCGCTCCCGGAAGAGGTCCGCCGGTGACGCGTACCGCGCGGCGCGCTTGCGGCGTCGGCCCAGGATGATCGAGACCGCGACGGCGCTCGGGTCGCGAACGACGTGGACGACCGCGGCGTTCGGCGCGATCTCGGCGACGTCGGCCATCTTGCAGTAGAGCCTGGTCTCCTTGATCGAGACCGACGGCGCCAGCGCGAGCAGATGGCGAAGCAGCTCGCGGGCATGCACAGGCAACCTGTCGTCGATCTCCACTGCCGGATCACGAGGGCCGCCCCAGTTGAACTCCTCGGCCGGAATCTTCGGGTAATTGGTCCGCCTGAACTCCTCGCGCAATGCTCGCGTCTCGGCGAACGCGTCGCCCTCCCTGGCTCCGGAGCCGCCGCCCTCGGTCACGTCCTCCTCGCGCAGCGGCTCGTAGAAGCTGCGGATCTCGGGGTCCGCGAGCACGGCGTCGTGGAGGATCGTCGTCCCGGAACGACGCATCCCCTGGATGAACAGGTGCATCAGGACTCGAGGGTCGTGCCTGGGAAGTCGCGGCCGCTGATGCGCTCGTACGCCTCGATGTAGCGGTCGCGCGTGGAGGCGATCACCTCCGGCGGAAGGTCCGGCCCCGGCGGCGAGTGGTCCCAGCCGGACTCGTCGAGCCAGTCGCGCACGTACTGCTTGTCGAACGAGCGCTGCGAGCGACCCGCCTCGTACTCGTCGGCGGGCCAGAAGCGGGAGGAGTCGGGCGTCAGGACCTCGTCGGCCAGGACGACCTCGGCGTCGGCCGAGCGCCCGAACTCGAACTTGGTGTCGGCCAGGATGATCCCGCGCTCCGCCGCGTGCTCGGCGGCGCGCGTGTAGATCTCGAGCGAGACGTCGCGCAGGGTCTCGGCGAGCTTGCGATCGCCGAGAATCTCCGCCGCGCGCTCGAAGTCCACGTTCTCGTCGTGGTCGCCGATCTCGGCCTTGGTCGCCGGGGTGAAGATCGGCTCAGGCAGCTGCGCCGACTCGGTGAGACCCTCCGGCAGCTGGATCCCGCAGACGGTTCCCGCCTGCTTGTACTCCTTCCAGCCCGAGCCCGAGAGGTAGCCGCGGACCACGCACTCGAGCGGGTGCATGTCGAGCTTTTGCACCCGCATGCCCCGTCCGGCCGCCTCCTCGGGGACCTCTTCGGAGATGAAGTGGTTGGGGCAGGTGTCGGACATCAGCTCGAACCAGAAGATCGACATCTGCGTGAGGACCTCGCCCTTGCCGGGGATGGCATCCGGCAGGATCACGTCGTACGCGGAGATCCGGTCGGAGGCGACCAGCAGGAGGTCGTCGCCGAGCTCGTAGATCTCGCGGACCTTGCCGCGGGAGTGAAGGGTCAGGTCGGCGAGGGCGGGCGCCATCCGGGCCGATGCTATCCAAGCAGCGCGTGCAGGTCAGCGAGCGTGTTGTCCCACGACAGCCGCTCGCGGGCCCTCTGCGTGCCGGCGCGCAGCGCGGCCAGCGTGGCCGCGTCTGCAAGGCGCTCGATCCCCGCGGTGAGCTCGCCGACGTCGGGGTCGTAGGCGGGGATCCCGGAGTCGGCCGGCTCGGCCATCTCGACGCCGCGGACGAGGACGCCGTTCTCGCCGTCGCGGACCACCTCGTTCATCGGCGGGTTGTCGTTGGTGATGATCGGCATGCCGAACGCGGTGGCCTCGTAGAGGTGAAGGCCCAGTCCCTCCCAGCGGCTCGGCGCGAGGCAGACGTCGGCCGAAGCGAAGAGGCGCTTGTGCTCGGCGTCGGGAAGGTCGTCGAAGACCCACTCGATCCGCCGGTCGCGCCGCGCCGCCCCCTTCACCATCTTGACCCGGCGCTTGATCTGCGCCTTCACCACCAGTCGCAGGTGATCCCCGCGTGCCTTCGAGAACGCCTCGAGCACCGGCGCCACCGGCTTCCGCTTGGTCATGTAGCCGCCTGGGAAGAAGAACGTGACGGGTTCGCCCGGCCGCGGCGCCGAGCGCTCCGGCGCGTCCGCGAGAAGCTCGGGATGGCAGCCCCAGCGGACCCGCGGGCTCTCGATTCCAAGGCCGCCGTAGCGTTCCTGCTCGGCGGCGGTCACCGAGTAGACGGCGTCGAACGCCCGCTTTGCCCCCTCGACGTGCTGCGGCGCGAACTGCTCCCAGACGAAGCGCCCGTAGGTGCGAACCCCGAGCTGCCGAAGCTTCGCGATCTCCTCGAACTGGTAATTCTGGTCGAAGAGCACCGCGTCGAGCTCGTTCTCCCTCGCCCAGGCCTCCAGCTCCTCGGCGGTGATGAGGTAGTTCGCGGCGGCGGTGACGTCCGGCTGATCCCAGACGTCGTCGCGCGAGAGTGCGCCGGGCTTCGCCGCGGTGTCCTTGGCGGGGCGGGCGAGCACCGCCGTCCCGTGTCCCAGGGTCTCGAGCGCGCTGCGGAGCTGGCGGCCGACCACGGCCTGGCCGCGGTTGAACCAGAAGCTCGAGACACCGACGCGCACGGCGCCTCAGCCGTCGGCGAAGTTCGGCCAGAGCGCGAGGTCGAGCTCCGGGACGAGATCCGCGAGCCGCTTCACGTCATCGGCGAAGCGCCGGTGCAGCTCAGCGTGGCGTGCCGGTGAGATCTCGGGCTTCGTCCCCGGCGGGCGCTTGTGCTGCTGGAGCTTCTCCGGCAGCTCGGTCAGGGGATCCAGGCCGAGGAACTCCTGGGTGCGGCGCATCTCGCCCATCGGGTCCTCCCGGCAGCGCTCGTGCTGGAGGACGAGCACGCGGTCGCGCGGGTAGAGCTCGAACACGCCGCGGACCTGATCGAAGTAGAGGCCGCGGAAGACGGCGTCGTTGAGGTGCGCGAGCTCGAACGGCCGGCCCGCTCCTTCGGCCAGCATGCGCTCGCGCTGGATACCGGAGCGCAGCCGCTCGATGGGGTCGCGCAGCATGATCAGGATGCGCGCGTCGGGAGCCGCGCGATGCAGGAGCTCCATCGACCAGAAATCGACCATGTAGCGGGGCGTCCACTCGCCGGTGATCGCGCCGTCCGGCTTCGGGAACAGCGCGTGGTAGCGCTCGACCAGGTCGCCGGGCTCATTGCCGTCCCAGAAGCGGTCGAAGTAGTGGAGCTCCTTGCCGGGCTTCGCCATCCGCACGACGCCGGGGTGGGCACGAATCGTCCCGCGGTACCACCACGAGGTGCCGCAGCGCTGCGCGCCAACGCCGACGAAGTCGGGCGGGCCGGTGCTCCAGCCGTCGGGCACCTCCGGCGTCTGCTCGGAGAGCGGCTGCATCCAGCGTGGTTGGGGGGACATGCGGCGAGGAAGCGTAGACGGCAGGCGCGAGGCTTCCTTTCGGCGCTGTGGTGCCACGTTGTCAATGAAGGCGGGCCCCGGCGGGAAGCGTCCTGCTTTGGCGTCGGTATCCGACGGCTATCCAGGACGGTGCCCGCCGTCGCGTCTTGCATCGCTTCCTCGCTGACTCCGTAACGCCGAGCGGCGCCATTCCCTTATCCGGCGGCAAACTCAACCTCCAGCCACCCCGCCAGCGACTCGAGCGCCCTCCTCACAGCTCCCGGTGCCTTCCGTCCCGGCTCCGGATGCAGCCCGAGCACCCGGAGCACCGCCGGGTCGGCGTCGCGGTCTACGCGCAGGTCGGCCCTTGCGATCAGCCGCTCGCCGTGGAGGATCGGCAGGACGTAGTAGCCCCACCGCCGCTTCGGCGGCGGGACGTAGATCTCCAAACGGTGGTCGAAGCCGAAGAGCTCGGCGGCGCGGGCGCGGTCGCAGATCAGGTTGTCGAACGGCGAGAGCGCCACTGTCCGCCGGCCCGGCTCGAGGGCGGCCGCCCTCTCCAGCGCGTCTGGAAGTGCCCACCAGTCGCCACGCAGGCCGTCGACGCTGACCCGCACCAGAGCGCCCTCGGCCTCGAGCGCGCCCAGCACGCCTCGGCCGTGGCCGCCGAGATCCGGGTAGCTCCCCCGCGTGAAGTGGGCGCTGACGTGCGGAGCCCGGGCGACGCCGAGAAACCCGACGGCGCGCAGGACCGCGGCACGGACGGCGGCATCCTGGCCGAGGGGAGCGGCGTCGGCGCGGTCCAGTGCGCCCGCCGGCAGGCACCGCTCGAGGAGGTCCCAACGGCGGCCCGGCCCGGTGCGGTCGGCAACGCCGATCCTGCCGATCGTCCAGAGCATGTCGAGCATGCGGGCGATCGTCTGGCGCGAGGACACCTCCGCGGTCCAGTGCCCCCGCATCCAGGGGTGGGCCGAGCTGTCCTCGAGCTCGACGGCCGGCAGCGGTCCCTCCGTGGCGAGCGCGCCCACGATCTCCTCCGCGAAGTCGCCATTTCCCCGCAGCCACTCGCGCTGGTGCCTTCGGGCGGGCGTCAGCCGGTCCAGATAGCTATGCATCCCCCAGCGGTGGATCGGCAGGTCGTCGACGTGGCAGAGGCTCGCCTCGTGGCACCAGTACTCGAAGAGCCCCCGGTCCCGGTAGGCCGCACGCTCCAGCGCCCGCTCGTGCGAGGCGCGCGTCCCGCCGCGCATGCGCGCTCGCAGGACCAGGAGCGGCGAACGGGCAACGACCCCCACCGGGTCAAGCTGCAAACAGCCGATCGAGCGCGCCACCGCCGCCACGGTGCGGCGTGGCGCCGGCGGCGTGGCCAGTCCCTGGGCGTGGAGTGCCAGGCGGCGAGCCTGCGCGACCGTGATCTTGGGGATTCGCTCGCTCACCGCCGGATTTCTAGACGGGCTCGGGCCCCTTGCCGGTTGTGCCTGCGGCGCGGAGATACCCCCTACCGGTATAGTCCTCCGTCATGAGCGCCAACGGAAGCCCCGGTTACGTCGATGACAAGGAGGCCGTGCTGCGGCGGCTCTCGCGCATCGAGGGCCAGGTCCGTGGCATCCAGGGCATGGTCGCCGACGAGGCCTACTGCGTCGACGTGCTGACGCAGATCTCCGCGGCAACGAAGGCGCTCGACGGGGTCGCGCTCAAGCTGCTCGCCGACCACACCAACCACTGCGTGCGGGATGCCGTTGCGGCCGGCGGCGCGGAGGCAGACGCGAAGATCGCCGAGCTGACCGCCGCGGTCGAGCGCTTCTCGAGGACGCGCTGATGGAGCAGGCGACCGCACCCGCCCCATCCGCCCACGCCCGCGCGCCGGCCGGCCCGCCCGCGTTCCGCGCGCCGATGCCGCTTCAGACCTACCGTTTCGTCACCGATCCCGTTGGCTTCAGCGAGGCCGGGCGACGCCGCTTCGGCGACACGTTCGGCGCGCGCATCGTGCGCTCGGGAGACGTCGTCTTCGTCTCCGATCCCGATTCCATCAAGCGGCTCTTCGGCGCCGACAAGATCAACACGATCGCGCCCGGACGCAACCTGGTGCTGGAGCCCCTCCTCGGCAAGCGCTCAGTCCTGCTCCTCGAGGGCCGCGAGCACCTGCAGCGCCGCAAGCTGATGCTTCCGCCCTTCCACGGCGAGCGCATGCGCGCCTACGAGGGGATGATCGTCGAGCTCGCCGAGCGCGAGGTTGCGCGCTGGCCGCTCGGCGAGCGCTTCGCGATCCATCCGTCGATGCAGTCGATCACCCTCGAGGTGATCCTCAGCGCCGTGTTCGGGGTCGGCGAGGAGCGGCGCGACGATCTTCGCCGCCGCCTCATCGCGATCCTGGCCGACACGCAGTCGCCCGCGGCGATCGGGGTCTCGCTCCCATACGTTCGGCGCCTGCCGCGCTACAAGCGGGTCAGAGCGCTGATCGCGGAGACCGACGCGCTGCTCGCCGCCGAGATCGCCGAGCGCCGTGCCGACCCGGACCTCGAGCGGCGCGAGGACATCCTCTCGATGCTCGTGGCCGCCCGTTACGAGGACGGCGAGGGCATGGACGACGGCGAGATCCGCGACCAGCTGATGACGCTGCTGATGGCCGGTCATGAGACCACGGCCACCTCCCTGGCCTGGGCGCTCGAGCTGCTCTTCCGCGCTCCCGATGCCATGGAGCGCCTCCGCGACGAGGTGGGCCGGGGCGAGACCGGGTACCTGGACGCGGTTGTCGAGGAGAGCATGCGTCTGCGGCCCGTCGTGCCGTTCACGGGCCGCCTGCTGAAGCAGCCGGCCGAGCTCGGGGGCTACGAGCTCCCGGAGGGCCGGGTCGTCTTCGCCAACATCTGGCTCGCGCACACCCGCGAGGCCACCTTCGCGGAGCCGTACGAGTTCCGTCCCGAGCGCTACCTCGACGCGTCCACGGAGACCTACTCCTGGATCCCGTTCGGCGGCGGCACCCGTCGCTGCCTGGGGGCCTCCTTTGCGCTCTTCGAGATGAAGGTGGCGCTGCGCACGATCCTGCGTGGGGCGATCCTGCGGCCGGCGAGCGAGCGGCCCGAGCCGATCACGCGGCGAAACGTCACGCTCGCCCCGAAGCACGGGACGCCCGCGGTGCTCGTCGAGCGCCGCTAGCGCGGCGGCTTCTGAAGGAGAAGCGACGAGCGCTCCTGGAGGACGCGGCCGAGCGCCGCGGGCGGCGGCCGCTCCGGGCGCGGCGCGGCGAAGACGGTAAGCGTGAACGTCGGGCGCAGGCGCCGGGTTGACGTGGGCTCGAACCCGTCACCGGGGCTGCGCGCACCCGGCTCCGCCCCCAGGACGACGATCCGCGTGACGCCTCGCGCCGGGTAGTCGGCGGACTCGAGCTTGGTCGAGCCGAGGTAGTAGTCGAGCGGGTCGTCGCCGTTGTGGTTGACGACGAGGATCCGGGGCTTGCCGGCAGGCCCGATTGCCGCCGCCGCCCCGCGCCAGTCGGGGCGCTGCATCTGGGCGCTCGCGAGGACGGCGACGTCCACCGCCCCGAAGAGCAGGACCCCGGTCGCCGCGGCGACGGCGCCGGTGACCCACGCTCGCCTGGTTCCGAAGCCGATGGCGGCCGCGGCAAGGAGCGGCACCACCGCCCCGATCAGGTTGCGAGGATTGACGTAGTCCAGGCCAACGATCGCGAGAGCGATCGGGAGCGCCATCGAGCCCAGGCCCACGGCGCCGAGAGCGATCGCGCCGCGCCGCTCCCGCGGGCGGGCGTCGCGGACCACGCGAACGGCCGCGGCGATGAGAAGCAGGCCACCGACCGCGGCTGCGCCGATCTGGATCGCGTCGATCGCCGCGCTCCCGGCGAGCGGATCGGGCTCCTCGCTCGCAACGAAGTTGAGGGCGCTCTCGCCGGTGCGAGCCGCCAGCGAGATCTGGGTGAAGCCGTTCCGCCTGGAGCTGCCCTCCTGGTTCGAGGCGTAGGGGGCGATGGCGAGGCCGGCGACCAGCACCGCGATGGCCGCGATGGCCGCGAACAGCCTGGGCCGGCTGGTCCAAACGAGCCAGGCGGCCTGCGGGACGATCAGGAAGACGGCGAAGTAGTGCGAGTACAGCGCGAGGACCGAGGCGACGGCCCAAAGCGTCAGCGAGCCCCCGCTCGGCGAGCGCAGCGATCGGGCGAAGCCGACCAGCGCCAGCGCCCCGAAGAGGACGAGGAGGGCATAGGAGCGGGCCTCCTGCGAGTACCAGATCAGGTACGGGTTGGCCGCCACGAGGGCCGCCGCGTAGAGCCCGGCCCGCCGCGAGCCGAGCTCGGCGGCTACCCGGTAGGCGAGCGGGATGGTGAGGGTTCCGAAGAGGGCCGACAGCGACCGCAGGCCGACCTCGCCGGTCCCGAACGGCTTCGACCAGAGCCAGGCGAGCAGGTAGTAGAGCGGCGGCGAGCGCTCGCCGTGGGCAACCGCGTGAAGCGTCGGTCCAAGCCCGTGGTGCAGCACCCGCCCCGCGGTCACCGCCTCGTCGTGGTCGTAGGACTGGTGATCGAGGGTGAGGAACCTGATCAGCGCCCCGCCGGCCACGATCGCTGCCAGCAGAGCCCACTCTCGGCGGCTCATGAGCGGCCGACGATATCCCGCTCGCGCCTCAGCCGCGCAGGGTCTCGAGCCGCGCCATCACCTCGGGAACGTGGCCGAGGTAGTCGCTCCAGTCGAGCGCCTCGATCCTCTCGGCGACTCCGTCGGGCGCATCGGGTGCCGACTGCAGGCGCTCGGCGAGGAGCCTCTTGAACGGCTCGCCGCCGTCGAAGGCGCGATGGGCGGCCTCCTGGACGAGGCGGTAGGCGTCGTCGCGGGCCATCCCCGCCTCGACCAGCGCCGTGAGCGCCCGCTGGCTGAGGAGCGCCCCGTGGGTGAGGTCGAGGTTCGCTCGCATCCGGTCGGCGTTGACCGTCATCTCGGCGGCGATCCGCGTCCCGAGGTGCTGCATGTAGTCCAGGGCGATGGTCGCGTCGGGCAGGATCACCCGCTCGGCACCTGAGTGGGAGATGTCGCGCTCATGCCAGAGGGCGACGTTCTCGAGCCCGGCCTGCGAATAGCCGCGCAGGACGCGCGCGAGGCCGGTGATCCGCTCGGAGAGAATCGGGTTGCGCTTGTGCGGCATCGCCGAGGAGCCCTTCTGGCCGCTGCCGAACGGCTCGTTCACCTCGTTGACCTCGGTCCGCTGCAGGTTGCGGACTTCGGTGGCGAAGCGCTCGAGCCCCGCGCCGGCGATGGCGATCGCGGCGAGGACCGCGGCGTGGCGGTCCCGCGGCACGACCTGCGTGGAGGCATCTTCGGCTCGGAGGCCGAGCGCCTTCATCACCCGGCTCTCGATTGCCGGGGGGACGGTCGCGTAGGTGCCCACCGCGCCGGAGAGCTTGCCCACCGCGGAGTGCTCGAAGGCTTCGGCGAGGCGGCTGACGTTGCGATCGGCCTCGAACGCAAAGCCCGTGAGGCGCAGCCCGAATGTCGTCGGCTCAGCGTGGATGCCGTGGGTCCGCCCCACGCAGAGCGTGTCGCGCTCGGCGAGCGCTCGCTCGACGAGGGCGTCGCGGAACGCCCTCGCGCCCGCGACCACGAGGTTGCCGGCATCGCGAAGCTGGAGAGCAAGGGCGGTGTCGAGGACGTCCGACGAGGTCAGGCCATAGTGGATCCAGCGACCCTCTTCGCCGACCGACGCCGACACGACGTCGACGAAGGCGGCGACGTCGTGGCCGGTGGTGCGCTCGCGCTCCCGGACAGCCTCCACGGTGAACGCCGCCCGCTCGCGACAGGCGGCGGCTGCATCGGCTGGGACGACGCCCTCGGCGGACCAGGCCTCGGTTGCGGCGAGCTCGACCTCGAGCCAGCCGCTCATGCGGCGCTCGTCGGTCCAGACCGCACCGATCTCCTCGCGGGTGTACCGCGGAATCACGTGTTGATGATGCGCGCCGCCAGGACCCCGGCGTTCTTGGCGCCGTCGATGGCGACGCACGCCACCGGGATGCCCGGCGGCATCTGCACGGCGGAGAGGAGGGCGTCGAGCCCGCCGAGGCTCTTGCCGAGGATCGGCACGCCGATGACGGGCAGCTCGGTGTGTGCGGCCGCGACTCCGGGCAGCGCGGCGGACATCCCGGCGCCGGCGATGATCACCCTGAGGCCGCGCATCTTTGCGTTCATGCAGTAGTCGCGGACCACCTCGGGGTCGCGGTGCGCGCTCATCACCCGGACCTCGAAGCGGATCCCCGCATCCTGCAGGGCCTGGCCGGCAGGCTGCATCTTGGGCTTGTCGTTCTTCGAGCCCATGATGATCCCCACCAGGGGGGCGTCGACGTCGATCTCCTCGAACGCCGCCTCGACCTCGGGCATCGTCATGACCTCGCTCGACGGCCCGGGCACCGACGCGCCTCCCAGCTCGATCTCGCCGCGTTCCTCGATGGGCACGATTGTCTCAGGCCACCCGGGCGACTGCGCGTGCGGCGATGTCGGAGCGCAGCTGCATGCCGTCGAAGGAGATCAGCTCCGCGGCGGCGTACGCCCGCGCGCGGGCCTCGTCCGGGCCCGCCCCGAGGCCCGTCAGGTTGAGCACGCGCCCGCCGGCGGTGACGACCTGGCCGTCGGCGATCGCGGTGCCCGCATGGGTCACCTCGACGCCGTCCAGCGCCGCCGCCTCGTCGAGGCCGGAGATCACGTCGCCCCTCGAGCTCGACGCGGGGTAGCCGGCGGACGCCAGCACGACCGTCACGGCCCAGGCGTCCGCGAAGTCGGCCGACGCCCCGGCCAGCCCGCCCGGCTCTCGTGCCGCGGCGAACAGGTCGGCCAGATCGGAACGCAGGCGCGGTAGAACCGCCTGGGTCTCGGGGTCGCCGAACCGGCAGTTGAACTCCAGCACCTTCGCGCCCGCGGCACCGATCATGAGCCCGGCGTAGAGGACGCCGTGAAACGGGGTGCCGCGGTCGCGCATCAGCTCGACGATCGGCCGGTGCACCGCGTCGGCGATGGCCTCGGTGCTCTCGCGGTCGAATCCCGGCACGGGCGAGTAGCTCCCCATGCCGCCCGTGTTCGGGCCCTCGTCGGCATCGCCGATCCGCTTGTAGTCCTGGGCGGGGGCGAGCGGGACCACGTTCTCGCCGTCGCAAAGGGCGAGCAGCGAGAGCTCCTCGCCGTCCAGAAACTCCTCGAGCACCACCTCCGTCGCCCCGAATCGCTCCTCGACGAAGAACGCGGCGACCGCCTCCCGTGCCTCCGCCTCGCCCGCGCAGATGATCACGCCCTTGCCCGCCGCGAGCCCGTCCGCCTTGAGGACAGCGGGGTAGTCGGCTCCGGCGATCGCGGCCAGCGCCTCCTCGCGGCTGCTCAGCACGGTGTGGGCGGCCGTTGCCACGCCGGCCTCGGCCATCAGCTCCTTCGCGTGGACCTTCGATCCCTCCAGGCGGGCGGCCTCCGCGCTCGGGCCGAAGGCGGGGACCCCGGCCGCTTCGAGCGCGTCGACGAGCCCGGCCACGAGCGGCGCCTCCGGGCCGACGACGACCAGGTCGACCGCCTCGGCGACGGCCGCCTCAACCACCTCCCGGACGTCGTCCGCCCCGGCCGCCAGCAGCCTGGCGTCGGCGGCGATCCCGGCGTTGCCCGGAGTGGCGAGGAGCTCGGGCCGATGCCGCGAGCGCGCGAGCGCCCGCACGATGGCGTGCTCGCGCCCGCCCGCTCCAACGACGAGGATGCGCAACTGGACTAGAGGCTCTCGGTGAACGTCTGGGCGTCGATGGCGGTCATCGTCTCGTTCGACGTCGTCCCGCGCGACCCGAGCTCGACCGAGACCTTGGCCATCGTCGCCTCGTCGGGTGCCTCGACGACGCTCACGAAGTCGTACTGGCCGAGCGTCGCCCATTGGTTGAGCACCTTGACGCCGAGCTGCTCGACCTCCTTGTTGACCTCCTGGACTCGCGAGGGGTTGTTCTTGATCGTCTTCACCCCGTCAGCGGTGAGGCTGGTGAGCATGATGTAGGTGGGCACGTCTTCCTCCTTGCTGGTCGGTCGCCTGAGCCTAACGCTGTCCGGCGTGCCCGCGGGGCCCCGGGGCTAGGCGAGGGCCTCGACCCGAGGCTCGGAGCGCTCGAAGGTGAGCTCGCCGTCGGCGACGTCGACCCGCACGAGGTCGCCGTCGCTGAACTCCCCGGCGAGGAGCTTCAGCGCCAGCTTGTCGACGAGCTGCTTCTGGATCACCCGGCGCAGCGGCCGCGCGCCGTAGGTGGGGTCGAAGCCGAGGTTGCCGAGAAGCGTCTTCGCGTCGTCGGTGAGCTCGACCTCGATGCCCTTTTCGCGCAGGCGCGCCGCCAGCAGGTTGACCTGGAGGTCGACGATCTCGGAGAGCTCCTCGCGGGTGAGCTGGGAGAACTCGACGATCTCGTCGAGGCGGTTGATGAACTCCGGCTTGAAGTTGGCGCGGACCCCGTCCATGCCGCCGGCGACGTTCGAGGTCATGATCAGCACCGAGTTCTTGAAGTCCACGGTGCGACCCTGGCCGTCCGTGAGGCGCCCGTCGTCCATGATCTGCAGGAGCACGTTGAAGACGTCGGGGTGCGCCTTCTCGATCTCGTCGAGCAGGATCACGGCATACGGGCGGCGGCGCACGGCCTCGGTCAGCTGCCCGCCCTCGTCGTAGCCGACGTAGCCGGGCGGGGCGCCGATCAGGCGCGAGACGGAGTGCTTCTCCATGTACTCGGACATGTCGATCCGGACCATCGCCTCCTCGGAGTCGAACATGAACTCGGCGAGGGCGCGGGCCAGCTCGGTCTTGCCGACGCCGGTCGGGCCGATGAAGAGGAAGCTGCCGATCGGGCGGTTGGGATCGGCGAGGCCCGAGCGCGAGCGCCGCAGCGCGTTGGCGACCGCCTCGACCGCGGGTTCCTGGCCGATGACGCGCTCGTGCAGGCGCTCCTCCATGTGGATCAGCTTCTCGACCTCGCCCTCCATGAGGCGCGACACGGGGATCCCCGTCCACTTGGCGACGACCTCGGCGACGTCCTCCTCGGTGACCTCCTCGGTCAGCATCGAGCGGCCGCTCGAGTGGAGCTCCTTCAGGCGCGCCTCCTGCTCGGCGAGCGTTTTCTCGAGCTCGGGGATCTCCCCGTACTTGAGCTTGGCGGCGCGCTCGAGGTCGGCGGCGCGCTCGGCCCGCTCGAGCTCGTGCTGGGCCTCGTCTAGGTGGGCCTTGGCGGCCTTGATGGCGTCGATCGCGCCCTTCTCGGACTGCCAGCGCGCGCGCATCTCGCCGGAGCGCTCGCCGAGCTCGGCGAGCTCGGCCTCGATCACGTCGCGACGGATCTTGGAGGCGTCGTCCTTCTCCTTCTTGAGGGCCTCGCGCTCGATCTCCAGCTGCGTGACGCGCCGCTGGACCTCGTCGATCTCGGTCGGGACCGAGTCGATCTCGATCTTCAGCCGCGAGGCGGCCTCGTCGATCAGGTCGATCGCCTTGTCGGGCAGGAAGCGGTCGGCGATGTACCGGGTGGAGAGGGTCGCGGCGGCGACCAGCGCGGCGTCGGCTATGCGCACGCCGTGGTGCTGCTCGTAGCGGTCCTTGAGGCCGCGGAGGATCGCGATCGTGTCGGCGAGGTCGGGCTCGTCGACGAAGACGGGTGCGAACCGGCGCTCGAGCGCGGCGTCAGGCTCGATGTGCTTGCGGTACTCGTCGAGAGTCGTGGCGCCGACGGCCCGCAGCTCGCCGCGGGCGAGCATCGGCTTCAGGAGGTTGGCGGCGTCCACCGCCCCCTCGGCGGCGCCGGCGCCGACGATGGTGTGAAGCTCGTCGATGAAGAGGACGATCCGGCCCTCGGCGGCCTGCACCTCCTTGAGCACGGCCTTGAGGCGCTCCTCGAACTCGCCGCGGTACTTCGAGCCAGCGAGCAGCGAGCCGATGTCGAGGGCGATCACGCGCCGGTCGCGGAGCGACTCGGGGACGTCGCCGTCGACGATCCGCTGGGCGAGGCCCTCGACGATCGCGGTCTTACCCACGCCCGGGTCGCCGATCAGGACGGGGTTGTTCTTGGTGCGGCGCGAGAGGACCTGGATGACGCGGCGGATCTCGTCGTCGCGGCCGATCACCGGGTCGAGCTTGCCGCTCTCCGCGTCGGCCGTCAGGTCACGGCCGAACTTTTCGAGCGCCTGCGCCGTCTCCTCGGGGTTGGGGGTGGAGACGCGGTCCGGGCGGACCTCGGCGACCGCGGCGGCGATCGTTTCGCGGTCGGGAAGCAGCTCGGCAACCGGCGAGGCCTTGTCGGCCAGCGCCAGCAGGAGGTGGTCGGTGGAGATGTACTCGTCGCCGCCGGCCGCGGCCTCGCGCTCGGCGCGCTTGACGGCGTCAACCAGCGCCTTGGAGGGGCGGACCTCGGGCTCGTCGTCGCCGCTGATCGAGGGCAGGGCGTCGACCGCCGCGAGCGCGCGCTCGCGGACCGCCGCCACGTCGGCCCCGACCTTGACGAGGAGCTGCGGCGCGAAGCCGTCCTCCTCGCCGAGCAGGGCGACGAGCAGGTGCGCGGGCGCCAGCTCGCCGTTGCGCGAGCCAGCTGCAAGCCGTTGCGCCGCGGCGACGGCCTCCTGGGCCTTGATCGTGAACCGTTCTGCCTGCATCGTGCTTGCAGGATACGGGGTCTAAGCCCCAAAGTCAAGGAAATCTAAGTCCTCACGGCTTAGATATAGAGGATTAGTCCCCAGCCACGGTGGTGGGGGAGGCGCAGATCGCGGTGACCTGGAAATCCTCGGGAGTGGCGGTGGTGACGTTGTCGATCCAGGCTTGCCACGCGTCGGTTCCCAGTGGGCGGCTGCTGTTCAGGCTGGTCTTTCGGGCGGGGCCGCCGAAGACGCCGCCGCCGACCACGTGCTCTCCGGGTCCGCACTCCGTCGTGCCCTGCGCCTGCGTGCCGGGGTCTGCATTGAAGCTCTTCGTGACGTAGCGCAGCGTGAGCGTGACGTTGCCGGGACCGGGCGGACCCGGCGGGCCCTGGGGGCCGGTCGCGCCGCGCGGGCCACGCCGGCCGCGCTTGGCGTCGGCTGCCCTCGTCCGGTGCGCTCCCTGGTCGGCGAGCCTCGAGCGCTCGCAGATCGCATAGATCGTGACCGTTCGCGGCGTGGGGCCGAACGTGTCCACCTGGGCCTGCCAGCCGGTCGGACCGCCGTGGTTCGAGACCACCCACTGCGTGTCGAATGGGGCATGGGAGAACATCCCGCCCCCGACGCCGATCTGTCCCTTCGGGCAGGGCGTGCCCGCGCCCGATGACCCTTGTCCATTGGCGTCGAAGTCGCTGGACACATAGCTGAGCGGCACGGCGTCCGAACCGGCAGGGCCCTGGGGGCCGGTCGCACCGCGCGGGCCCGGCCTCCCTCGGGGGCCGCGCTTGCGCACTTGGCCGGGCGCACGTTTCGTCACCGTCGACGGCACGCACACGGCCGAGACGCGGAATCCCTCTGCGCGGTCGGTGCGGTTCTCGACCTCGACGTACCAGGTATCCGAGTCGAACGCGTTGCTCGACCCGACGGACAAGGAGCCGAACCCCGACTGCGAAACCGACTCGAAGCCGCCGGAGATGACGTGGCGGCCGTCAACGCAGTCGACCATCGCGACGGACGCCGTATTGGGTGCCGCGGTGAACGTCAGGCTCGTGTCAACACCCCGGTATGTGACGTCGAACTCCGCCGGAGCGCCCGCCGGGCCCTGCGGACCGGTTGCTCCCCGGGGACCCTGGGGTCCACGGCGGCCGCCCTTGCCCGCGACGTCGTGGGACGTCGCTCGAGCACCCGTGCCGGCCCTTGCCAGCGCTCCCGCGCCGAGGGCCAGGCAGAGCGCGAGCACGGCCACAGCGGAAACCGCCCACGGTATTCCGTGCTTAAAGCCCGACACCAAAGCCCAACGAACCTAGCAGCCCATGGGCGTGCTAACCCGCGACGGTCGTCGGCGAGGCGCAGATCGCGGTGACCTGGATCGTCTGAGAGGTCGTGGTGCCGGTGTTGTCCACGTAGGCCTGCCAGCGGTCGGACCCCACCGGTCTGCTGCTGTTCACGTTCGAGTGCCGCGCCGGCCCGCCGAAGACGCCGCCGCCGACCACGTGCTCGCCGGCGGGACACTCCGCGGTGGTATTCCCCTGCGTCTGAGGGCTGACGGTCACGTTCGCCGTGACGTAGCGAAGCGTGAGCGAGACATCGTCGGACGCCGGCGGTCCCTGCTGGCCCTGAGGACCGGTCGCGCCGCGGGGACCCTGAGGGCCGCGCGGCCCGCGTCGGCCGTGATGACGATGGCGGTGGTGGCCGCGCTTGCTCGGGCGGACCGTCGTCGAACGCGACCCCTGGCCGGCGGAGCGGTCGGGCTCGCAGATCGCATAGACGCTCACCTCATGCGACGCGTCGCCAAAAGTGTCGACCGTCGCGCCCCACGTATGCCCGCCGGCATCAACGTTCCCGGTCATCCACTGCGTGCCGAAGGCTCCCTGAGAGACCTCGCCGCCCCCGACGACTTGCTTCCCATCGCCGCAGTCGGCGTTGCCATGGGAGCGCGCGCCGGCCGCACCGGAGAAGTCCTGAGACACGTAGGTGAGGGGCACGTCCTCCGAGCCTTCGGGGCCCAGCGGCCCCTGCGGCCCGGTGACGCCGCGCTGGCCCGGTCGCCCTTGCGGGCCGCGCTTGCCCGCACTCGCCGCGTCGTGCTTGGCCAGCGTCGATTTCACGCAGTAGGCGGTAACCGCGATCCCTCCCTGGGACTTGGTGGTGCTGTGGTTCTCCAACTCCACGAACCAGGTGTCGGAATCGAACGCGTTGCTCGAGCCCACCGAGAGCGCGCCGAGATCCGCCATGGCGCCGGCGATGGACACGCCGCCCCCGATCACGTGCGTACCGGCCGGGCAGTCCACCTCCCGGACGGCCGAGCTGTCCGGGTCGATGCCGATCCCGCCGATCTTCCTGGTGACCCCGAACTCCGCGGGCGCTCCGGCCGGGCCCTGCGGCCCGGTTGCCCCCTGGGGTCCCTGGGGGCCGGGGAATCCGCGCGGTCCGCGCTTCTGTACGGACCCGTGATCGCTCGGCGATTCCGAGCTTGCCCCCGCGACCCCGCCGACCCCGATGCTCACCGCGCCGGCGGTGAGGACGAGCACAACCCGCGAGGCTCCCAGTCTGGCGCCAATCCGTTGCAACGCGGAGCCTTCTATTGGCCCTCGGCGACAGTCGTCGGGGAGGCGCAGACCGCGGTGACAGTGGAGGTCGTCGGCGTGGAGGAGGCGATGTTGTCGACGAAGGCCTCCCAGCCGGTACCCGATCCCACCGGACGGCTGCTGTTCACCACCGACCTCCGCGCCACCCCGGCGGTGACGCCGCCGCCGACCACGTGCTCGCCGGCAGGGCAGTCCGCTTCTCCGTGCCCCTGCGTGCCGGGGCTCACCGTGAAGTTCTGGGACACATAGCGCAGGGTGAGGGTGATGTCGTCGGCGGCGGGCGGACCCTGCTGGCCCTGGGGGCCGGTGGCGCCTCGCGGGCCACGTGGGCCGCGCCGGCCGCGCTTGCCCTCGCGCGCCGCCTTCGCCTTCGGCCCCTGAGCCGCGAGGCGGAAGGGCTCGCAGATCGCGTAGACCGTGGCCCCGCGCGGCGCGGTTCCGAAAGTGTCGACCGAGGCGCCCCAGCCGGCGTTGCCGAGTGAGTGGCTGTCCTGCATCCACTGCGTCCGGAACCTTCCCTGGGAGAACAAGCCGCCCCCGACGTTGATCTGGTCGTCCGCGCAATGAGCCTCCGCGCTCGTCTGCTTGTTGCCGTCTGCAGTGAAGTCCTTCTGTACATAGGTGAGCGGCACGGCGTCCGAGCCCTTGGGGCCTTGTGGGCCCTGTGGCCCCGTCACACCGCGCGGTCCTCGGCGTCCGCGTTTGCCTGCCCTTGCCGGAGCCCGCTTCGCCAGCTGCGAGCTCACGCAGACCGCGGAGACCCCGAACTTCTCCGGTGTCTGCTGGTTGAGGTTCTCGACCTCGACGAGCCAGGTGTTCGAGTCGAACGCGTTGTCGTTGCCGACCGACAGGGTGCCGAACGGAGCGCTCGAAGTGAGCCCGCCCCCGATGACGTGCAGGCCGGCGGGGCAGTCGATCTCCCCAACCGTCGAGGTGTCGGGCGCGGCCGTGAAGTGGTCGGCCGGGAAGCCCGTGTAGGTGACGTCGAACTCGGCCGGGTCCCCCGCCGGGCCCTGGGGCCCGGTGGCGCCTTGCGGGCCCTGGCGGCCTCGGATCCCACGCTTTTCCACGCCCCTTTGCGTCTTCGCCCCACTCCCGGAGCCGGCGCTGGCGAGCGCGACGCTACCGACCGCAGTGCAGAACACAAGAACCGCGACGACCCAAGCCGCCCGCGAGACCATCTGCCGGGAGGTGAACCTCAAAGCCGAGCGAACGTAGTCGACGCCGGCTGGCGAAACGTGTCCGGAACGTTTCTGCGCGACTACTGCCTGCCCGCCGCCAGCCAGACGCCGAGAACGCTCGCCGCGGTCGCGCTGATCACGCCACCGAGCGCGGCCCGGTCAATCCCCTCTCGGCGCATGAGGGGGATCGCGAACGTCACTGCGTCGCCGGCATCGACGGCGGCGTTGAGGGCCAGGATCTTCGGCGCGAGCTCAGGGTCATCGGCGCTCGCGACCGCAACCGTCCCCAGCGCCAGGTCCCGTGTCCCCGCCAGCCGCGCGAGCGCCAACACCTGCGGGTTGTCCCCGTCGAAGCCGAGCGCCGCCATGGCATGGCGCGGAGCGAGCCAGATGCCGAGGCCGATGGCCATTCGCGCGACTCCGAGGCCGCGCGCGAAGAGCCGCGGGCTCATGCGGCTTGGTCGTCGTCGCTGCTGGCGTCAGGGCGTTGCACCGGGATCCGCACCGGGCCGGCCTCTGTGGGCGGCTTCATCCCGGGGGGGTCATAGGCGCCGTAGGGGACGATCTCGGCGCGCAGCTCGCGCTTCACCTTCTCGACCTCGTCGAGGATCCGCTGCTCCATCTCCGCGGACTGCTGGCGCATCTTCGCGAGCTCGTTGCGGGTGCGCTCGAGCTGTGCCTCGAGCTCCAACACCGTCTCGACGCCGGCGAGATTGAGGCCCTCATCGGCGGTCATCCGCTGGATGCGCTTGAGGCGCTCGACATCGCGCTGCGAGTAGAGCCGGGTGTTCTTCGGCGAGCGCTGCGGAGTGATCAGCCCGCGAGCCTCATACATACGGAGCGTCTGTGGATGCATCTCCGCGAGCTCGGCGGCCACGGAGATCATGAACACGCCCCGGCGCTCATCGAAGCGCGCCGAACTCGACGCGCGAACCACTCGTCTTCTTCCTTCGGGCACTAGCGGTCACCAACCTTGGCGCGAGAAGCGGACGCATCACGCAGCAGGCGCTCGCGCGGGTCGTGGTCGTTCAGGTGCTTCGCGAAGTCGTCGAGCGCCTTGCGCTGATCGTGGCTCAGGTCGCGCGGAATCTCGATCTCGAGCCGGTACCGGATGTCGCCGCGCCCACCGCCGCCCGAGCGCGGCGGGCCCTCGCCGCGCAGCCGCTGGACCGTTCCGTGCTGGGTGCCGGCGGGAACCCGGATTCGCTTGGTTCCGGAGAGTGTGGGCACCTCCACGGTCGCGCCGCCCACGGCCTCGGCGATCGTGATCGGAACGGTCACCTCGAGGTTCCCGTCGGGCCGCTGCGTGAATACGGGCGAGGGCGTGACGCGGGTGACCACGAAGAGGTCGCCCGAGGGGCCGCCCAGGGGGCCGTCCTCGCCCTTGCCGGCGATTCGGATCCGCGTCCCGTCGCGGACGCCGGCGGGGATCTTCACGCGGTAGCGCTTGCGCTGGGCATGCACGCCGCTCCCACCGCAGGTCTCGCACGGCGTTTCGATGATCTGGCCGCGGCCGCCGCACTTCGGGCAGGGCTGGCTGATCGAGAAGAAGCCCTGGCTCTGGCTGTCCACGCCACGCCCGCCGCAGCGGTCGCAGACCTTGGGCTGCGTGCCCGGCTTGGCGCCGCTGCCACCGCAGGTCTCACAGCGCGCCTGCTTGGGCACCGTGACCGAGATCTCGGCGCCGTCCATCGCCTGCTGGAAGGAGAGCCGGACCTCGGTCTCGAGGTCGCTGCCGCGGTGAGCCTGCGCCTCGCCCCCGCGACGGCCGAAGATGGTGGAGAAGATGTCGCCGATGTCGGAGGTGAAGCCGCCGCCGCCGCCGAATCCACGCCCCCCGAAGCCGCCGCCCGAGTCGTACTCGCGCCGCTTGGCCTCGTCGGAGAGGACGTCGTAGGCTTGCTGGACCTCCTTGAAGCGCTCCTCGGCCGCCGGGTCGTCGGGGTTGCGGTCCGGGTGGTACTCGCGCGCGAGCTTGCGGTAGGCCTTCTTGATCTCCTCCCCAGAGGCCTTGCGGTCCACTCCGAGGACGTCGTAGAAATCGCTGGCAGCCATCGGGTGCCTCCTACTCCGCCACGACGACCCGGGCCGGCCGGATCACCTGACCGTCGAGGCGGTACCCGCGCTCGACGGTCTCCACCACCGTCCCGGGCTCGGCGCCCCTCTCGGCCCGCTTCGCGAGGGCCTCGTGGAAGGCCGGGTCGAACGTCTCTCCGGCGGGGTCGTAGGCCTCGACGCCGCCGCGCTCGAGAACTGATGCGAGGTCGGCATGGACCAGCTCGACGCCCTTTCGCAACGGGTCGTCCTCGGGCGCCGCAGCGAGGGCACGCTCGAGGTTGTCGATCACCGGGACGAGATCGCGGGCGATTCCCGCCTTCCCGCGACGCTCGGCGTCCGCGGCGTCGCGGGCGGCGCGCTTGCGAAAGTTCTCGAAGTCGGCGCGGGCGCGCTGCGCCAGCTCGAGGTACTCGTCGCGCTCGCGCGTCACGTCCGCGAGCGCGTCGAGGTCGGCGTCGACGACGTTGCCGGCGTCGCTGGACGAGTTGTTGGCGCTATCCCCCAACAACTCGTCCCGGGGAGCGGTGCTCTCTCGCTCCTCCGCAGCTGCGCCCTGCGGCTTGTCGTTACGCCCGGTCGTCATCGACGACCTCGGCGTCGACTACCTCCTCCTCGGCTCCGGCGCCGTTCGCTGAGGCGCCGTCGGTCGAGCCGGCGGAGTCGGCCTCGCCCTGGGCTGCGGCCTGCTGGTAGATCTGCTCGGAGACGCGGTGGAAGGACGTCTGGAGCGCGTCCGCCTTCGACTTGATCTCGTCGACGTCGCTCGACTCGAGGCTGGCCTCGACGTCGGCGATCGCCTTCTCGATCTCCTCCTTGGCGGACGAGTCCACCTGGTCGCCGAGCTCCTCGAGCTGCTTGCGGGCCTGGTAGGCGGCGTTCTCGGCCACGTTCCTGGTCTCGGCGAGCTCGCGGGCCTGGCGATCAGCGTCGGCGTGGGTCTCCGCGTCCTTGATCATCTGCTCGACCTCGGGGTCGGAGAGTCCGGAGCCGCCCTTGATCTCGATCTTCTGCTCCTTGCCGGTCCCCAGGTCCTTCGCCTGGACCGCGACGATGCCGTTCGCGTCGATGTCGAACGTGACCTCGATCTGCGGCATGCCGCGCGGCGCCGGCGGGATGCCGGTGAGCTGGAACTTGCCGAGCGACTTGTTGTATGCGGCCATCTCCCGCTCGCCCTGGAGGACGTGGATCTCCACCGAGGGCTGGTTGTCGTCGGCGGTCGAGAAGGTCTCCGACTTCTTCGTCGGGATCGTCGTGTTGCGCTCGATCAGCTTCGTCATCACGCCACCCTTGGTCTCGATTCCGAGGGTGAGCGGGGTGACGTCGAGCAGCAGGACGTCCTTGACGTCACCGGCCAGCACGCCGGCCTGGATGGCGGCGCCGACGGCGACGACCTCGTCCGGGTTGACGCCCTGGTGCGGGTCCTTGCCGGTCAGCTCCTTGACCTTCTCCTGAACGGCGGGCATGCGGGTCATGCCGCCGACGAGGACGACGTGGTCGATATCGGGAGCGCTCGCGTCTGCGATTGCCTGCTTCACGGGCGAGACGATCCGGTCGAGCAGGTCGGAGGTGAGCTCGCCGAGCTTCGCCCGCGAGAGCTTCATCTCCAGGTGCTTCGGCTGCCCGTCGACCGCCGTGATGAAGGGCAGGCTGATCGCCGTCTCCTGGGCGGCCGAAAGCTCGATCTTCGCCTTCTCGGCGGCCTCGTAGAGGCGCTGGAGCGATGGCTTGTCGGCCGAGAGGTCGACACCCTGGTCGCGCTTGAACTCCGCGACCATCCACTCGACGATCGCTTTGTCCCAGTTGTCGCCGCCGAGATGGTTGTCGCCCGCGGTTGCCTTGACCTCGAAGACGCCGTCGCCGATCTCGAGGACCGAGACGTCGAACGTCCCGCCGCCGAGGTCGAACACGAGGATGGTCTGGTCGGTCGCCTCCTTGTCCAACCCGTAGGCGAGGGCCGCCGCGGTGGGCTCGTTGATGATCCGCTTGACCTCGAGGCCCGCGACCTTGCCGGCGTCCTTGGTGGCCTGGCGCTGGTCGTCGTTGAAGTAGGCGGGGACCGTGATGACGGCCGAGTCGACGGTGTCGCCGAGCTTCGCCTCGGCGTCGGTGCGGAGCTTGCCGAGGATCATCGCCGAGATCTCGGGCGGCGAGTACTGCTTGCCGCGCACGTCGACGCGCACGTCGCCGTTGGGGCCGGCCTTGACCTCGTAGGGGACGATCGTCTCCTCCTCCTTGACCTCGGCCTCCTTGCGCCCCATGAAGCGCTTGATCGAGAACACGGTGTTCTCCGGGTTCATCACCGCCTGGCGCTTGGCCACCGTGCCGACGAGTCGCTCGCCGGACTCGGCGAAGGCGACGACGGACGGAGTCGTCCGCCCGCCCTCGGAGTTCTCGAGAACGGTCGGCTCACCGCCCTCGAGGACGGCGACGCACGAGTTGGTCGTACCCAGGTCGATTCCTATCGTCTTAGCCACTTGCTGCTCCTTGATCTATCTGAAAATCTAAGCGCCATCGTAGCAGATCACGGGCAGGCGTCAAGGCGCCTGACGGCACGGCGCAGCGGTGGACCCGGGTGGCGCCGAGGCCTACTTGACTACGAGGGTGCCCTTCATGCCGGCGTCCTCGTGGCCGGGCACGGAGCAGAAGAACGTGTACCTCCCGGGCTGAAGGTCGACCGTCGCCGTCGCGGTGCCGCCCGTGACCACGTCGGTGCCACCGAGCTCCTTGCCACTCGAGTCCGCGATCTTCACGTCGTGGCCGACCGGCGACTTGTTGGTGAAGTCGATCTTTACGGGGCCGGCGCTGGCGGTGACCGTGGACTGCTCGAACTTGAGCTGGCCCGTGGGATCCGCCGAGATCGCCACCGTCCCTCCCTTCGCGGCCCCCGCGGTGCTTGCCGAGCCGCCGCCCGGTGCGCCTTGGCCGCCGCCGGAGGCCGAGCCGCCCCCGGAGGAGCTGGACGAGGCGGTCTTGTTGCCGCTTACCGGCGGCCCTGAGCCGCTCGAGCTCGAGCTGCTGGTGGTGCAGGTCGTCGAGGCGGCGGTGATCGGGGCGGCAGGCTTGCCGTTCGCGGGGGGCTGCACCCCGAGGTAGTTGACGTTCCGCGCCACGAAGCTCGCGACCTCTGTTGCGTTGTCGCCCTCGAGGATCCCCTTCGGCATCCGGCCGTTTAGGCCACCCTCGATCGCGCTCAGTACGCGCGAGCAGTTGCCGTCGACGGTGTCCTGGCTCGCGGCGGCGCCGTTTGCCAGCAGGACGTCGAGGTTCGGGCCGACGACGCCGTCCGTGCCGCCGGCGGCCAGCGTGTGGCAGGAGCCGCAGTTGGTCTGAAAGAGGGCCTGCGCGTCGCGATCGGAGGCCGGAATCGGCTTCAGCGACGCGCTCGTGTCGCCGGTGCTGGTGATGGCGAGGAACGGGATCACGATCGCGAGAACCACCGCGAATGTCCCGAAGATCGTGAGGGCGCGCTTGCTCATGTCCGAGGCGCGGCGCGAGTCCCCGCGCCGCGCGCGGATACTACCTGCGCCCTACTTGGCGATGCTCAGCGTGCTGAAGAGCCCGGCATGGTCGGAGTCCCAGAACCCGTTCGCGGGCTTCAGACCCGTCACGGACGAGTTGACCAGCTTCACCTGCTTGGGATCGTTGGTGAGGATGTGATCGACCTGGTGGTCGAAGTCGGCGCGGCTGCCCATCCCGCCGGTGAGGATGCTCGAGCGCAGACAGCAGCCGGTCGGCTTGCCGGTGCTCCGCTCCGAGTAGCCCCTGCTCGTTAGCGCCTTGTAGGCGAGGCGATCGCCGCCGGTCACGGTGTCGTCGTCGGAGTTCAGGTCGCCGACCAGCACCACCGGCAGCTTGCCCTTCGGGTCGCCCGCGTTGCCCTTCTTCACGAGCTCCTTGGCCTGTGCCTCGCGGATCTTCGGGTCGCCGAACGACTCGAGGTGCGTGTCGATGAACCGGAACTTCGGCGAGTCGCCGACCTTCACGTCCGCGCTGAGCCAGCCGCGCACGACGTGAACGGTGACCGTCCCGGCAACGCTCGGCTCGTAGAGGGTGTGGTAGTGCCCGGTCTGCACGTTCGACGTCTTGACCCTCTTGCCGACCTTGGCGAGGATCACGTCGCGCATCGTGAGCCGGTCGTTCTCCTCGCCGTCGCACTGCACCGGGCAGGCGTCGCCATCCCCCGGCGTGCCGTTGACGTCAGCCGGGGCCTCGAAGTCGAACTCCTGGTTGGACTCGACGATGCGGTAGTGCGTCTTGCCCTTGTTGAGCTCGGCCAGCAGCTCCTTCAGGTAGTCGTAGCGGACCGTGCTTGCCGTGAAGGCGCAGTCGTAGGGGGGGTTCGAGTCGGCGGAGTCGCCTGTGCAGCTGAACGGCGCCGTGTCGTTCAGCGGGCCCTTGCGCCACTCGGCCACCTCCTGAAGGCCGACGAGGTCGGGCTTCTTCGTAAGGATCTCGTCCGCCAGGCCCTGCGCGCGCGTGGGGAAGTCATTGGTGATTACGTCGCGCACGATCTGACCGTTGGCGTCGACGAACTCGTTCGTACTGGACGCGTTGATGGCGGGGGCAAGGTCGGCCCCGAGATAGACGTTGCGGGTCATGACCTTGACCTTGGCGGTCTTCGGATGTGGCGGGCGGGGGTGGTGGCTCGCGCTCGCGCCGCCGGCAAGGGCCAGGACCAACGCGGCCAGGATGGCGGCGATCGATGCCCTGCGAATCGACGTGCTCATGTTCTCCTCCTCGTGTCCCGCGCGGCCCGCTCTGGCGGGTCAGTCAGAAGCTAGCACCGCCCGGTAGTACGGGCACATCCGTCGGAGCCCGCACGCTCCGCAGAGCGGCTTCGCCTTGCAGACCCTGCGGCCGTGGGTGATGAGGTTGATGTGCAGCTCGTAGGCGTCCTCGGGATCGGTGAAGCGCATGATCTCGTCGTGCTCCTCCCCGAAGGACGCGCCGGGGCGGAACAGCCCCAGGCGCCCGCCGACCCGGTGCACGTGGGTGTCGACCGGGATCTCGGGGCGGTCCCAGGTGAAGATCAGAACACAGGCAGCCGTCTTGCGGCCGACGCCCGGCAACGAGGTCAGGAACTCCATCGCCTCCCGTCGCGGCGCCTCCTCGAGCCAGTCGAGGGTCGGCTCCCCGCCCTCCGTCGGCAGCTCGCGGAGGATCTCCTGGATCCGCGGCCCCTTGATGTTGGCGAGGCCGCCGGGCTTGATCGCCTCGATGACCTGCTCGACCGGTGCGTCGCGCACCGCCACCCACGTCGGCAGCGCGGCGCGCAGGCGTCTGTAGGCGCGATCGCGGTTGCGGTCCGAGGTGTTTTGGGAGAGGACGGTCCGGACGAGCTCGGCGATGGGGTGACCGTGGGGTGAGTTGACCGGGCGGCCATAGGCCTTCCGCAGGCGGTCACGGATCCCCCGCACGCGGCGCTTCGTCGGCCGCGTCCACTGCGTCTCCCGCTGCGCTGGGGCCATCCGGCCAGGATATGTGGCCGCGTCAGCCGCCTTTACAATTCCGTAACTCCGATGCCTCGTCCTATCCGCGCAATAGGTCGCCGGCTACCCCACGGCTGGCCCGACGCCTTCCTCCAGCTGGCGTTCTTCGCTGCTGCCTACGGCCTGTACCAGCTCGTCCGCGGGCTCGTCCACGGCGACCAGGTCCTGGCGCTGGCGAACGCCGAGCATGTCGTCCACCTGGAGCGCTCGCTCGGGGCCTTCTTCGAGCCGGGACTGCAGCAGTCGCTCGTCAGCCATCACTGGCTGATCGACATCACCGACTTCGCCTACCTCAACACTCACTTCGTCCTGACGACGAGCTTCCTGATCTGGCTCTACGTGAAGCGCAACGACAACTTCTACTTCGTTAGGAACATGTTCATGGTGGCGATGGG
Source organism: uncultured Actinomycetes bacterium (assembly GCA_963740625.1). GTDB lineage: Bacteria > Actinomycetota > Thermoleophilia > Solirubrobacterales > 70-9 > JAWVFM01. The sequence continues at coordinate 661,856 of CAVUEV010000001.1, read as the reverse complement.
CCTGGCGCTCGTCGGCTACGGCCTCTTCCCGACCGCCCCGCCGCGGATGCTCCCAGCGGCTGGCTTCACCGACACGATCTCCGCGATCTCGCACACGGATCAGGACGCGACGATCGCGGGTGTCTTCGTCAACCCGTACGCGGCGGTGCCGTCGATGCACATCGCCTTCTCGCTGTTGATCGGCGTCCCGGGCGTCCTCCTCTGCCGCTCGCTCGGCGCGAGGCTCTGGTGGTCCGCCTACCCGATGGTCGTCTTCTTCGTGATCGTGGTCACCGCCAACCACTTCTGGTTCGACGCGGCGTGCGGCGCCGCGGTTGCGTGCATGGCCGCGGTGGCGGCGAAGCAGCTGGCGCGGGTGCGGTCCAGCTGGGCGTGGCGCGAACAGGGCGACCAGCTCCCAGCGTAACCCAGTCCTCGCTAGCGTCCTTCTCGATGCCTGCAGACGGGCCGTCAGCCCAGCTACGCGACGTCCGGACAACGGGTGAGCTCCGAACCTTCGCGCGCGATCGCCTGATCGAGTCGCGTCTGACTCCAAACGCGATCTCGGTCACCGGCTTCGTCCTGAACGTCGTCGCGGCCGTGCTGCTCGTCGAGAAGCTGTTCTTCCTTGCGGGCGTCGCGTTCATCGTCGGTTCGATCATGGACACACTCGACGGGCGCTACTCGCGAATGTCCGGCAAGGGCACGCTCTTCGGCGCGTTCCTCGATTCCACCCTGGACCGGGTTGAGGAGGGTGTCGTCCTGACGGCCGCGGCCTGGTACTTCGCGGACAGCGGCGACGAGGTGGCGGCTGCAGCTTGCGTGGCCGCCGTGCTCGGCTCGCTGATGGTCTCCTACACACGCGCCCGCGCGGAGGCGCTGGGCGTCGAGTGCAAGGTGGGAATAGCCACGCGCCCGGTGCGGGTGGTGGTCCTCTCAGCGGGCCTGGTTTTCGCTCAGGGCGCTAGCCTTGGCGACTTCGAGCTGCTCGCTCCCGCGATCTATGTCCTGGTCGCGCTCACGGCAGTCACGGTCGTCCAGCGCGTCTGGCACGTCAGGAGCCAGCTGAAACAGCTCGAACCGGTGTAACAAGTTTGTGAAGCCGGGATATATTCGGGTTCCGACCCGCTCGAGGAGGACTTCGCACGCAATGAGCACGGATAACGGCCATCCCAAGGGCAACGGCGCGAGCGCCAACGGCACGCATGTGGACGACGGCAAGGTCCGCGTCGCGATCGTCGGGGTCGGTAACTGTGCCAACAGCTTCATCCAGGGCGTCACCTACTACAAGGACGCCGACCCGGCCGAGCAGGTCCCGGGCCTCATGCACGTCGACCTGGGCGGCTACCACGTCCGCGACATCGAGTTCGTCGCCGCCTTCGACATCGACTCCGAGAAGGTGGGCAAGGACCTCTCCGAGGCGATCTGGTCGGGCCAGAACGACACCATCAAGTTCGCCGACGTCCCCCACCTGGGCGTCGAGGTCCACCGCGGCATGACCCACGACGGGCTCGGCAAGTACCTCAAGCAGAAGATCACGAAGGCTCCGGGCGAGACCGCGGACATCGTCGGGATCCTCAAGAAGACCAAGGCCGACGTGCTCGTCTGCTACCTGCCGGTGGGCTCCGAGCAGGCGACCAAGTGGTACGTCGAGCAGGCCCTGAAGGCGGGCGTGGGCTTCGTCAACTGCCTCCCCGTCTTCATCGCCCGCGAGGACTACTGGGACGAACGGTTCCGCAAGGCCGGCCTGCCGATCATCGGCGACGACATCAAGAGCCAGGTGGGCGCGACCATCGTCCACCGCCAGCTCGCCCGGCTCTTCCACGAGCGCGGCGTCCAGCTCGAGCACACCTCCCAGCTCAACGTCGGCGGCAACATGGACTTCTTCAACATGCTGGAGCGCGAGCGGCTCGACTCCAAGAAGATCTCCAAGACCAACGCGGTCACCTCGGTCATGGGCACCGAACTGCCCGAGCGCGACGTCCACGTCGGTCCCTCGGACTACGTGCCGTGGCTGACCGATCGCAAGTGGGCGCACATCCGCCTCGAGGGCAAGGCGTTCGGCGACGTCCCGCTCACGGCGGAGCTGAAGCTCGAGGTCTGGGACTCGCCGAACTCCGCCGGCGTCGTCATCGACGCGGTGCGCCTCATCAAGCTCGCGCTCAACAACGGCATCGCCGGCCAGCTCGACGGGCCGTCGAGCTACCTGATGAAGTCGCCGCATACGCAGCGCCCAGACGACGAGGCGCGCGCACACACGGAGGAGTTCATCGCCGAGTACGCCCGCAAGCCGGCGGGCGAGCGGGCCGCGGAGCTCGCGACCGAGAAGACCTCCGTAGCGGCCTCGCCGTCCTTACATGCTGCTTTCGGGGGCTAAAGCCCCTCACCACCTAACAGGGGTTCCCCGTGTAACCCGCCGAGCTTTCGCCGGCGACGATGCCGCCGTTTGCCGGGCCGATGCGCAGGGCCCGGTAGGTGCTCTCGTGAGCGCCGTTCTCGGTTTCGTTGACGTAGACGAGGCCGGGGACCGTCACGGGTGTCTCCGGGGCGTAGACGGACCCGGTCTGGGCCGTCGTGGCCACGCCTGCCGGCGAGGAGCCGCCAACGATTACCGGACGTCCGTGGCGACAGCTCACATAGGCGTCGGAGCCGAGGAGGCGGACCGTCGTGGGCCCGGACGTTCCGGCGTCGGCGAGCCGCAGGACGTCGGCGCTCGCGGCTCCGCTCGAGCCGGCTGCGCTGGTATCGGCGCCCAGGACCCTGACCGAGTCGCCGGGGACGTCCCGCTCAAAGCCGCTGTTCGCCGACTTGCATGCCCGCCCGGCCGCGTTCGCGGTGGGCGTCGAAAGGCTGCCGACGCGAAGCGCCGTCCCGCTGCACGTCGTGACCGCGGCGCCGGCCGCCGGGCTCGAGGCGAGCGCCGCGCCGAGCGCCGAAAGGCAGCCGATCACCAGCGAGAGCCGTGCCGCCCGAGGCTTCAATCCGTCCTGGAATCCCATACGTCCTCCAACCCGTCCTTTACGGCGAGCGTTCCCGAGCGCTCGTCCTATCCCGAAGCCGATCTTAGCCAGCCGGCCAGTTTCGCCGCGGCCGAGACCGCGCAACTATCCTCAGCGCGTGTCCGCCGAGCCGCTTCGGATCGCCCAGGTAAGCCCGCACACATGGACCGGCTACGACGAGCTCAACGGCTTCGTCGGCCGGGTTTCCGAGGAGCTCGCCGCGCGCGGTCACGAGGTCCTCGTCGCCGCGCCGTCGGACTCGCGGGCGGCGATTAGGCAGTCGCGGGCGGCGATCCGCCAGGCGCGTGAGCGTGGCTCCTGGCGCGGCGTCTCCTGGGAGGGGGCGCGGACCGACGGGGACGGCCCCCCCGTCCTCGCGCTCGGCCAGGGCCTTCCACTCCCTCGGGGACCGCGGCCCCGGGCCGCACCGGTCCCGCTGGACCTCTCGAAGACGCTCGAGATGCTGCTCTCCTCGACGGAGTTCGACATCGTCCACGTCCACGACCCCTATGCCCCGAGCGCCGCGTCGCTTGCTCTTCGTCACTCGCACGCGCTGAACGTCGGCAGCTTCCACGAGCCGACGGAACGGATCCTTTCGACGCAGGTCGCCAGGCCGCTGGTCGAGATCTTCTTCGGCCGGCTTGATGCGCGAACCGCCAGCTCCCCCGCCACCGGTCGGCTCCTCGAGCGCTACTTCCCCGGCAACTACGCCCTCGTCGAGCCGGGTGCCGACGCCGCCGGCGAGAGCTGGCCCGGCGCCGAGCGCAACGGCGAGGGACCGATCCGCATCGCCTACTGCGCGCTCGAGGAGCGGGGCGCCATGCGCCTGTTCCTTCGCGCCCTGCGAAGGCTCGACCCGGCACAGGACTGGGAGGCTGCGATCTGGACGGACGCCGGCGATGCCCCTCCCGCCAGGCTCGCGCCTGCGCTCCGCGATCGCGTCTTCCTCACCGGCTCCCGAGAATCGAGCGCGGCGGAGCTGATTGCCGGGGCCGACGTCGTCTGCCTGGCGTCGGGAGGGCCGCGGCCGGCGTCGGCGCTGATCCGCCAGGCGCTCGCGTCGCAGACCGTACCCGTGGCTTCCCGGACGCCCGCGTACTCGGCCGCCGCCGCGGACGGCGAGCTCGGGCTCCTCTTTCAGGCGGGGGACGTGATCACGCTCGCCGGACAGCTGTCGAGGCTCGTCGCGGAGCCGGGGCTCCGCAAGTCGCTGCTGGCGACCGCCCGCCGGGCGCAGCGCAGCTGGTCGCAGGTGGCCGACGAGGTGGAGGCGATCTACGCGGCCGCGGTGGCGCGGCGGCACGACCCCCGCGGGGACGCGACGCTGCGGCGCCGGGTCACCCGCCGAAGGACGATCGACGTGGACCTTCACATGCACACCGACCACTCGCCCGACTGCGCAACGCCGGTCGAGGTCCTGCTCGAGACGGCGAAGGACCGGGGGCTCGGCGCGATCGCGATCACCGACCACAACGAGATCTCCGGAGCGCTGGCCGCGCGCGAGGTCGCGGAGCGGATCGGCGGGATCAAGGTGATCGTCGCCGAAGAGGTGAAGACCGAGAGGCAGGGCGAGGTGATCGGCCTCTTCATCGAGGAGAAGATCCCGCGCGGGCTGACGATGGCGGAGACGATCGCCGAGATTCGCCGCCAGGGAGGCCTCGTCTACGTGCCGCACCCGTTCGACCGGTTGCACTCGGTGCCCGACTACGAGCACCTCCTCGGCATCGTCGAGGAGATCGACATCCTCGAGGTCTTCAACCCGCGCGTGGCGTTGACGGCGTTCAACGAGGAAGCGGAGCGATTCGCCGCCAAGTACAGGATCGTCCCCGGCGCCGGCTCTGACAGCCACGTGGCCCAGGGCCTCGGCAGCGTTCGCATCCGTGTTCACGACTTCGACGGCCCCGACGAGTTCCTCGAGGCGATGCGCGACGCGGACATCGTCCGCAAGCACAAGAACCTCGTGTATGTGCAGGCGCTCAAGTTCATCCAGACGCGAGGCAAGCGCTGATGCACGCGGAAGGAGCGGGTGCCGCCCCGTCAAAGAAAGAGCCGCCGGCCAGGCGGCCCGCTCAACCCATGCCCGCAACCGACGACGAGATCCAGGAGAAGTACCTCGAGCGCGCGATCCGCGAGCTCAACCACCTGACCCGGCGTCTGCAGGAGTGCTCGCACTGTCCGCGGGGCAACCTGATGCCGGTGCTCGGCTCGGGCCACCCGCAGGCCGACGTCTTCCTCCTGAAGCACTCGCCGACGGCCGCCGAGGTGGAGGAGGGGGTGGCGTTCTACGGGCGCGCCGGGAACGCCCTGATGAAGGCCTTCAAGCGGCTCGGGATCGACCCGCTGGCCGTCTACGGAACGCTCTGCGTGAAGTGTCCGGTCGCCGACCCGTCGCTGGCGAGCGGGGAGTGCGTCGACCGGGTGATCGAGGAGCTCGCGATCGTGCAGCCGCGCTGCGTGGTGGTCATGGGCGCCGACGCCCTCGCCGCCCTCAACGACATGGAGATCCCGCTCGGGCGGGAGGTCGAGCCGAAGCTCGGCGAGATCCAGCAGCTGACTCCGACGATCGAGGCGATCTACGTCCCGGACATCGACGCCTCGCTTGACAACGAGAGCGCCAAGCGCGAGTTCTGGAAGGCGTTTCGCGTGCTCGGCAGCTGGTACGAGGACCTGCCGCCCTACTGACCGTGGCGGGCGCCCACGTGCGGTCCGGTGGGCGTGACGGTTAGTTCCACCGAGCGCGCGCTCGCTGAGCGCTCGAGGACGAGGTGACGGGCGCCGGGCTTCGAGACCGCCCGCGCCCCGGAGACGCTCGCCGCGTAGCCGTGGCGGTAGTCGGAGCGAGGAACGTAGACGACGGTCTTGATCGCGCGCGGCAGGCGGGCGCCGCCGGGGGCGCGCGGCGAGTAGCGCAGGCTGAAGGTGTGGGAGCCGGCGTCGTAGGCGAACTCCTTCGGGGTTCCGGCCACGGCCTGCGGGTAGGGGCGCACGAGCGCGTGGAGCTTCTCGTGGAAGACGTTCGCGCCGGTTGGCGCCTTCCTCGCGTTGTGGACGAGCGCCTGCGTGTCGCCCGGGCCGCTCGTCGTCGGATCGCTGCACCCGCAGTAGTGCCACCACTGCCAGGAGATCATCCCGGCGTCGGCTCGGGTGACCATGCGCTCGATCGTGGGCACGTCGTCGGTCGCGCCGAACTCCGACAGCAGGATCGGAACGCGGTGGGCGTCGATGTAGCTCTCGGCGTTGTCCACAGTCCGCTGCTCGAGGGCGCCGCACGGCGGGTCCGAGGTGCCGGAGAGGCAGTAGTCGTGGAAGTTGAAGCCGACGTTCGAGTCATGAGGCTTCGGTGTGTTGTAGGTCGTGCCCGAGTTCGCGGTCACAACGGGCTCGTACCAGACAGTGTGCTCGCGGTCGACCTTGCGGATCGCCTTGACCACCTTGCCCTCGAGCTCGCCGAGCGGCCCCTGCTCAAACGCCGGACAGCCGGCTGTGTTGAGGCAGTCGGAGTAGGCGTTCCCCGGCCATGGCTCGTTGAGCGGGTCGTAGCCCATGACGTAGGGCTGCTTCTCGAAGCGGCTCGCCACGTGCTTCCACGCGGCCGCGTAGCGCTCCTGAAGTCCGAGCCCACCGGGGCCGGACGCGTCGTTCCACAGGCTGTCCCACGCCGCGTTCTCGCCTGGGCTGGTGAAGTAGGTGGCGGGAAAGCCGGTGAGCGGCTCGGTCGGCTGCCCCTGATCGAGCACCGCCCAATCCGGAAATCCCTCGCCGGTGAACTTCTCGTTGTAGAGGTCCTGGTGGAAGTCGATCAGGCTGAAGACGCGATGCCTCGCGAGAGCCCTCTGGGTCTTTGCGATCTTCGCCAGGTAAGCGTCGTCGTAGCGTCCCGGGCGAGGCTCCACCCCCGCGTAGATCACGCCGAGGCGGACCGAGTCGAAGCCGTGGTGCGCCAGGAACGCCGCGTCGGGGCCGTTGAAGCCTGCGGCGCTCGGCGCGTACGGGGGGAGCTTGTAGACCATGTTGACGCCATGGAGGATGACCGCGCGCCCGTCGGCGTCTGTGATCCAGGTCCCGTCGTGGCCGAGCGGCGCCTTGGGCCCGGGCAGCGCCGCGGCGGAGGCGGGGAGTGCGAGCAGAACGAGCCCGATCGCGGCGACGCGGCGCATCATCGGGGGGCGGCCGCTTCGGCGACGGCGCACATCGCCTCCGCGGAGGCGCTTGCGAGCCCGCGGACCACCACGACGTCGAGCGCCGAGTACTCGTCGAGCTCGGCCTTCGCGGACTCGCGGTTGGCGGCGGCGATGCCGACGGTGCCCTCGGGCTCGTCGAGGCGCTCGAAGTGGCTCCGGTAGCCGTGATGGAGGTCGCGGTAGAACCGCTCTTCCTTCGAGAGCCGGTCGGCCGCGTCGTCCCCGACCGCCGTGCGGACGTAGCCGAGGATGGACGGCGTCTCGCGGCCGGCCTCCAGCGCCCCCGCCTCGACGTTCTTGCGAGCGTTCGTCGCGAACTCCGGCGTCATCCAGTTGAAGAACGCGCCGTCGAACTCGGCACCGGCAAGCGCGCACATCCTCGGGCCCATGGCGGCGAGGACGAGCCGGATCCCGCCGAGGGCCTCGCGGAGCTTGGGCAGGGCCGCGCGCATCTCGGTGAGCGGCTTGCGGGAGAACCCCGTGCCGACGCCCAGCCAGAGGCGGCCGGGATCGAGGCCGAGGCGCTCCACGTGCCCCGCGATCTCTGCCGGCGTGTGCCGGTCGAGTGCCATCACCGCGACTCCGAGGTCGAGTCCGGGCGCTGCGTCGGCGAAGACCCGGAGCGTCTCGAGGCCGAGCGCGCCGGGATGGTCGTTCGACCACATCGAGGAGTAGCCGAGGTCGGCGGAGCGCGCCGCCAGCGCGGCGGCGACGTCGGGATCGAGGCCCGCGGCCACTCCGAACCCCCGGCTCACTCCATCTCCAGCAGGGCTACGCACTCGACGTGGGGGGTCTGGGGGAACATGTCGACCGCGCGCACGCGCCGCAGCCTATAACCGGCCTCGCCGAGCTGTGACGCGTTCGGCGCGAGCGTGGTCGGGTTGCAGGAGACGTAGACGATTCGCGGCGCCCCGCACTCGATCACGCGGCGCACCACCTTCTTCGAGAGGCCTGCTCGCGGGGGGTCGACGACGACGAGGTCGGGCCGGCCGGCCTCCTCCAGCAGTGGACGCACGGACGTGCGCACGTCGCCGACCATGAAGCGGGCGTTGGAGATCTCGTTGCGGTCGGCGTTGTATGCGGCGTCCGCGATCGCACTCGGCTCGCTCTCCACGCCCCAGACCTCGCCGGCCGCGTGGGCCATGTAGAGGCCGATCGTTCCGATCCCGCAGTAGAGGTCGAAGACGCGCTCGCTTCCGCGGAGGCCGGCGTAGGCGGCGGCCAGCGCGTAGAGGCCCTCGGCCATCCGCGTGTTGGTCTGCAGGAACGCGGAGTGCGAGACCCGCAGACGGAGTTCGCCGATCCGCTCCTGCACGTGCTCGGCGCCGAGGACTCCGGTTGGGCCGTCGGTTCCGCCGCTCGGCGCGGCCACCACGGTGTGGAGGTCGACAGGCGGCTTCGGAAGCTCGCCTGGGGCGGTCACGAGTCGGGTCTGGACCTGGCCTGTGGCGATGCCGTCGCGGACGACGAGGTTGCGAAGGACGCCGGTCCCGGCGCGCGCGTCGTATGCCTCGAGGCGGGCGTTCTGGGCCCAGTCGGAAACCGCGTTGCGCGCCCGGTTGTTGGGCTCCGAAGCGAGCAGACAGTCCTCGACGTCGACCACCTCGGACCAGCTGCCGCGACGATGAAAGCCGAGCGCGAGCTCGCCCTCGTCGGTGCCGAAGGAGTACTCGAGCTTGTTTCGGTAGCGCCACGGCTCGACCGCCGGCACGATCGGCTCGCGCTCGAAGCCCTCGAGGCCCCCGATCCGCTCGAGCGCCTCGCCCACCTGGCGCTCCTTCTCGGCGAGTTGGCGGGAGTACGGCAGGACCTGCCAGGGAGCGCCCGGGCAGGGGTCGCCGCCGTGCACGCAGGCGGGCTCGACCCGGTCCGGCGCCGGGTCCAGGACCTCGACGCTGACGGCCTCGGCGAAGTCGCGGCGGGCCCGGCTGACCCTTGCTCGCACTCGGTCGCCGGGAATGCCCCCGGCGACGAAGACGACGTAACCGTCCAGGCGTGCCACCCCGCGGCCTCCCTGGGCGAGCGAATCGATCTCGAGCTCGAGCTCGTCGCCGCGGGCCGGGCGCTCGCGCCGCGTTCTGGTCGTCGCTTCCACGGCTCTATCGTGGCAGGCCGTCCGTGTTCGACCTCGACGACTACCGCCGGCGCTCCGAGCGCTTCCTCGAGGAGGTCTCACGCGAGCACTACCTCCACCTCGCCGGGCACAAGCCCCGGCTCGAGATCGACTCGATCTACGCGGCCTACGCGGACCTCTTCGAGCGCCCGGCCGTGGCGGAGCTCCGCGCGCTTCCGGGCCGAGACGAGCGGGCGGCGCGCTACCTGCTCCATTTCGCCTTCGACGGCCTGCTCGGGCGCGAGTCCGCGACGCTCGAGGAGGAGGTAGCGAGCCTCGAGGCTTCGCTCGAGGTCGAGCTCGACGGCGAGAGGGTCGGCTTTCGCCAGGTGGCCTTCGAGCTCGCGAACGAGCGCGACGGCGAGCGCCGGGCGGCGCTCGAGGCCGCGCGCAACGAGCTCGCCGCCGAGCGCCTGGACCCGCTGCACCTGGAGATGGTCGAGCGGGCGCACGCGACGTGCCGGGACTTCGGGTGGGCCGGGTACGCCGACGCCTACGCCTCGCTTCGCGGGCTTGACTTCGACGCGCTCGCCGCAACGACGCAGGCCTTCCTCGACGCGACGGATCCCGCCTACGCCGCACGGCTCGACCGCGAGCTGGCGGCCGTCGGCGTCCCGCGCCTGGGCGAGCTGCGGCGGTCTGATCTTCCGCGCCTGTTTCGCGCGGAGCACCTCGACGGGCCGTTTGCCGCACAGCGAATGGTCCCCGCTCTCCGCGAGACGCTGGCCGGGCTCGGGGTCGACCTCGACGCGCAGCGGAACGTCACGCTCGACGCCGAGGAGCGGCCGACGAAATCACCCCGCGCCTTCTGCTCGACCCCGCGCGTTCCCGACGAGATCTACCTCGTCGTGGCGCCGGTCGGCGGGCGCGGTGACTACGACGCCCTGTTCCATGAGGCCGGGCACACCGAGCACTACGCGCACGTCGAGCCGGAATTGCCCTTCGAGTACCGCCACCTCGGCGACAACGCGGTGACCGAGTCGTTCGCGTTCCTCGTCGAGCATCTCGTCGCCGACGCCGTCTGGCTCGAGGAGGTGCTCGGCATTCCCGACCCGGAGCCGTTTCTCAGCCACGCGCGGGCGGTGAAGCTCGTCATGCTTCGGCGCTACGCGGCGAAGCTCGCCTACGAGCTGGAGCTCCACGCCCCGGCGCCCGACTTCGGCACGATGCCGGACCGCTACGCAGAGCTGCTCGGCGGGGCAACGCGCGTCGAGTGGCCCGCCGCCACGTGGCTCTCCGACGTCGACGGCGGCTTCTACGTCGCCTGCTACCTGCGGGCGTGGGCCCTCGAGATGCACTGGCGGGCCGTGCTTCGCGAGCGCTTCGGCGAGCGCTGGTACGCCGTGGCCGCCGCCGGCGACTGGCTGCGGGGGCTCTGGCGCGAGGGCCAGCGGCTGAGCGCCGAGGAGCTCTTGAAGGCGACGCTCGGTGAGGAGCTGAGCTTCGAGAAGCTCGTCGCCGAACTTACTTGAGTAGCTTCTCCACCTCGGCCAGCACGCTCTTCCGCGCCTTGCCGTTCTTCTCCTGGGTGCGGACTCGCCGCAGGGCGGGCTTGTCGAGGTCGCGCAGGCGGTTCTTGACCTGGGTGGCCGTGAGCGTTTCGTAGCCGGTGATCGGCGGGCCCGGCATGCGGGCGCGGCGCCGGAGACGATCGGCCTGCGCGAGCGGTTTGTCGGCGGCATCGCGAGCGGCGCGCCCGGCGCGCCCGGCGACCTTCTCGGCCTGCCGGCGAGCGGGCGCCGTCCGCGCCTCGACGTCCTTGCGCGCCTGATCGAGAAGCTTCTCGAGGTCCTTCAGCAGGTCGTTGCGGTACTTGCGGCTGCGGCTGACCAGGTTGGAGACGAGCTCGTTGGCGTCCTTGCGGGTCATGCGGCCGCGCTTGACCGCGTCGTCGACGACCTCCTGAACGCGGTCGCGGGAGAGGGTCACGCTGCGGTCGAGGGCGTCCCTGAACGCCTGCACGCTCTTGTCGGCTCGACTGGTCTCGGCCTTCGTGCGGGTGGATGTCCGGGACGTGGAGCTCTTCTTCGCTGCCTGGGCCATCGAGTTCCTCCTGGTTGAACGCCAATCCGATGCCTGCCGCCAACCGTATCGCCTGCCCGCGGTTCACGCGACGCGTTTCAGCGTCCATGAACGCCGGGTGCCAGCGGGCGTCAGCGCGGTGGAGCGAACGTCGCCTCCAGGATCGCGTGGTCGGAGAGCCTGATCGCCCGGTCGTCTTCCCTGACCTCGCGAACCTCCGGCGGTCGCCGGCGGGGTGGCTCGATGACTTCGAGGCCGCGCACGAGGAGGTGGTCGATGACGTCGGGCGCGGTCGGCGCGCGCAGGCCGTGGCGCTCGGCGAGCTCGTCGAACAGGCTCGTTGCAGCGGGGCGGAGATTGAAATCGCCGCCGAGCACGAGCGGGGCGCCGCCGGCGAATTCGAGCGCGGCGTCCGCGGCGAGCCGGATGTCGGCCTCGGGGTCGTTCTCGGACGTGCTGGCGTGGAGGTTCGCGACGCAGAGGCCCGACCCAAGACGCGTGAGCGCCATCGCTCGGCGCTCGGGGCGACGAGTGAGGACGACATCGCGGCGCTCCCTGATCGCCTCGCGGCGGACCAGCGTCAGGTTCGACCCGCCGTCCCACGACGCGATCAGATCGGGGTTGAGTCGGCCCAGCCTGTCGGTGAGCGGCAGGAACCAGTTCCGCGACGTCAGCGCGCGGTGCGCCCCGGCCTCCGCCGCGGCGGCGAGCCCGCCTTCGAAGCGCGGCGGGCACTCCTGAAGCAGGGCGATGTCCCACTCGCGCCCAGCGAGGACGCGGGCGAACTCGGGCTCGAGGTCGCGATTGACCTGGAGGTGGGTGGCGTTCCTCTCGGTCGTTCGCAGCAGCCGGGAGCGCCAGGTGAAAAGGGCGGGATCCGGAGGGAAGTCGCGCCCATGGAAGAGGTTCCAGGAGACGACGCGCAGAGTCACGCGCCGTATCATGCCCCGCTTCTCTTGACCCGTCACTTCCTCACCGGCGAAGAGCTCGACCGCTCGGAGCTCGAGCGGCTGCTCGATCGCGCCGACGAGCTGAAGGCCGGGCGGGCCGAGGGCGAGGGCGCGGACGCGCTCGAGCGGAAGACGGTTGCCCTCTTCTTCGAGAGGCCCTCGACGCGGACGCGGGTCTCGTTTCAGGTCGGAGTCGCGGAGCTCGGCGGGAACCCCCTCCCCCTCCGCGACGACGAGCTCCAGCTTGGCCGCGGTGAGTCGATCGGCGATACGGCCCGGATCCTCTCGGGATACCTCCACGCCATCGTCATCCGCTCGGGATCGCACGAAACGGTGGAGGAGCTGGCGGCGGGGGCGGCCGTGCCGGTGATCAACGCGCTGACCCCACTTCACCACCCGTGCCAGGCGCTCGCCGACCTCCAGACCCTTCGCGAGCGCTTCGGCTCGCTCGATGGCCTGCGGGTCGCATACGTCGGCGACGGCAACAACGTCGCCAGGTCGCTGGCCCTGATCGGGCCCGCGCTCGGGATGGAGGTCGTGGTCGGCGCGCCCGAGGGCTACCGCCTCGAGGAGGGCATCGCCGCACGCCAAACCGCCGATCCGCTCGATGCGGTCGCCGGCGCCCATGCGGTCTACACGGACGTCTGGGTGAGCATGGGCGACGAGCCGGAGGCAGACGCGCGGCGCCGTGCTCTCGGTCCCTACCAGGTGAACGAGGAGCTCCTTGCTGGAGCTCGCGAGGACGCGATCGTCCTGCACTGCCTGCCGGCGCACCCCGGAGAGGAGATCTCCGCGGGCGCGCTCTACGGCGAGCGCTCGGCGGTCTGGGACCAGGCCGAGAACCGCCTGCACGCGCAGAAGGCGCTGCTCGAGCTCTTGGTCGGCTGACTCAGTCGAGCCAGCGCGGCTCCTCGAAGCCGCCGTATTCCTGTATCGCCCCGTAGATGTGCTGGACGAGTTGGGATTCAAATACCGCCAGAGAGCACGTGCCGTACGGGAGCTTGTTGCGCTTGCGGCCGCTGCTCGAGGTCGGGTAGTGATTCAACGAGTGCTTCCGAAGGCACGACCTCGGGAGTTGAGTCGCCTCGAGCCAGTGGTCCTCGATCTCCCGAATGGAGAGGCCATTGTTTGTGTACACGTTAAGGCGAAGGGCGAGCTTCTCTGGCGCGACCTCCAGGCTCTCGCGGAGAAACCGCGAGAAGAACGCGACCATGTTCACATCGGAGTTGCAGAAGATCACGACGTTTCGCTCCTTACTTCCTTCAGCCCAATAGAGCATGCACCCCGCCCGATGGAGCATATCCCCTGTGCGGGCGCGTCGACGACCCTCGGCCTGATACTCGCGGCGCCGGCCTCGGAAGAGTTCCGAGAATGTCACCCTGAACGCTTCGCGTGAACGCTGTTTGTTCCGGGCGATCTGTTCGGCCGAGAGCCGTATGTCGCAAGTCCAGACGTGGACGCTCGATGGCGAGACGCCAAGCCGCCTTGCGATCTCTTTCATCGGCGTGCCGTTCTCCCGTCGCATCCGTCGCGCCGCCGCCCTCTCGATCGGCTTGTGGGCATCAGCGAAACCGTCGGCGGCTACGAACATATGTTCGTAGGATGACTGCGTGCCCGGACGGAACACGACGCCCGTACACTCCGCCCCCACGGCCCCGTGGTGTATGGTCTTGCACGCCGCCCTTTCAAGGCGGAGACGTCGAGTTCGATTCCCGCCGGGGCTACTCGCCGTCTCCGCTGGCCGCCAGGCTACGCGTGCAGGATGCGCTTGACGCCCATGAGCTCCTCGTCGGCGGCGGCGTGAAGGGCGGCGGGGTCGCTGCCGCCATCCGCCAGGCCGAACGACGCCGTGATCGCGCCGCCGCCGAGCGCCGCGCCGCGGATGCGGTTGACGAGGCGCTCGGCGCCCACGACCGCCTGGACGCTCGGCGTGTCCGGCATCAGGATGGCGAACTCGTCGCCGCCGATCCGGAAGGCCTGGTCGGAGGTCCTGATCTCGCGCAAGATCTCGCCCACGGCCGCCAGGGCTTCGTCGCCGGCAGGGTGGCCGAGCCGGTCGTTCACGGCCCTGAAGCCGTCCAGGTCGAGCAGGCAGAGGGAGAGCGGGTGGCCGTAGCGCCGGGCTCGCGCGCACTCGCTGGCGAGTGCTTCATCGTATGCGCGCCGGTTCGGCAGACCGGTGAGGACGTCGTGGCGGCTCTCGTGCGCGGCGGCGGCGAACTGGCCCGCGTTCGCCATGTAGGCGGCGACCGAGCCGCCGAGAAGCTCGAGCGTCTCCACGTCGCCGTGATCGAAGCCTTGCCGATCGGCCGAGTAGACCTTGAGCACGCCGACGACGTCAGCGCCGTGCCGCAGCGGCACGCAGATCATCGATCCGGCGCCTACCAGGCGGCACGCCTGGAGGTCGACGCGTTCGTCGACCTCGGTGTCCTCCGAGTGAAGGACCTCGTCGCGCTCCACGCACAGCCCTGAGAGGCTTCCCTTCGCGGGGACCCTCGTGCCGAGGAAGGCCGCCGCGTCGCCGCTGACGACCGCGTAGACCATCTCGGCCTCGTCGCGAATCTCCATGACGCCCGCCCGGGCCCCGGTCAGACCCTGAGCACGGCGCACGACGAGGTCCGCGATCGTCTTGAAGTCCAGCCCCGCGCGCGCGATCTCGGTCTGCGTCTCGACCACGGCCCGAAGGCGATCTTCCCCCAGCGTGGAGGCCATGTCCGGAGAATCGGCCGTTTGGCCGCCGAGCTTGAGCGTCATCTAGCCTCAGCCGTGCGTGCAGCCGGAGATCCACATCGCGGGGCTGACGCTCCAGACGTTCGGCATCTGCTTTGCGTTCGCGTTCATCGCCGCCGGGGCGGTCATGGGCAGGCGGCTGCGTGAGCTGGGCAGGCCAGCCGACTGGGCGTACGAGGCCATCCTCGCGGGGCTCGTCGGCGGGATCGTCGGGGCGCGGATCTACTTCATCGTCGAGAACTACGACGAGGTGAAGGGCGACCTCCTCGGCAACCTCTTCTCGGGCTCGGGACTGGTGTGGTACGGCGGCGCGATCGGCGGGGCGATCGGGGTCTCGCTCTGGGCCTGGCGCCGCGGCATGCTCGACGTTGGCCTGCTCGATCTCTGCGCCGTCCCGCTCGCGCTCGGCTACGCCGTGGGGCGGGTCGGCTGTCAGCTCTCGGGTGACGGCGACTACGGCCAGCCCTGGGGCGGGCCATGGGCCATGGCCTATCCCCACGGGACGGTACCCACCGACGTGCCGGTCCATCCGACCCCGATCTACGAGACGCTTGCGATGGGCCTGGTGGCCTACCTGCTCTGGCGGCTTCGCGATCGCTATCGGGTGGGCGTCCTCTTCGCGATCTACCTCGTGTTCGCGGGGCTCGAGCGCTTCGCCGTGGAGTTCATCCGCCGTAACCCGGACGTCGCCCTCGGGCTGACGCAGGCCCAGCTCCTGAGCGTCGCCATGGCAGTCGCCGGCGGCGCCTGGCTGGCGGTCGCCGCGCGTCGCGGCGGCCTGGTCCGCGCGACCATCTAGACCGAGCGCAGCAGCCCGCCGTCGAGCGGGATGATGGCGCCGGTCAGGTAGCCCGCTCGTTCCGAGCAGACGAACGCCACCAGGTCTCCGTACTCCTCGGGCTCGCCGAGACGCCCGGCAGGCACGTCCCGAGCGGCGCCTGCCTGCATCTCCTCCCAGCCGCCCCAGTTGGAGGCGAGCCGGTCGGTCGCGAAGCGCCCGGTCGCGATCGTGTTCACCGTGATGCCGTCGCCAGCCACCTCACGCGCAAGCGTCTTGAAGAACCCGGCGGCCGCCAGACGGTAGGTGTTGGAGAGGTTGAGGGAGGGAATCGGCTCCCGCACCGAGGAGGAGGCGACGTTGACGATCCGGCCAAATCCGCGCTCGCGCATTGCCGGCAGCGCGGCGGCGATCAGTGCCTGCGGAGCGAGCAGGAGCGAGCGGTGCGCGCCCTCCCAGTCCTCCGGCGGGTTGTCGAGCGCGCCCCCGAGCGGCGGGCCACCGGTGTTGACCACGAGGATCTCGACGGGACCCCCGAGGCGCTCCGCGACCTCGTCGACGAGGCTCGACATGCGCTCCAGATCACCGGTGTCCGCGGCGACCCCGATCGCTTCCGCGCCCACCTCCGACGCAGCCGCCTGGAGCGCGTCCTCGGAGCGGCTCACCATCGCGACCTTGGCTCCCTCCCGAGCCAGCGCGCCCGCGATGCCGCGGCCGATGCCCTTGCTTGCGCCCATCACCAGCGCCACGCGTCCGTCGACCCCGAGGTCCACTCCGCCAAGTTAACGGTCAGATAGGTTCTTTCCGTGCCGGAGCACTCGAAGCTCGCGGAGGACCTGGTGGCGACTGCGAACGAACTGTTCGGCTTCCATGCGGGCTTCCGCGCCCTCCACGCCAAGGGGGCATTCTGCGATGCGACCTTCACCGCCTCGCCGCGCGCGGCCGAGCTCTGCCGCGCCGCGCATTTCCAGGGCGAGCCAGTGCCCGCCCTCGTGCGCTTCTCCAACGGCGGCGGCAACCCGCACTCGAACGACGCGAACCGGGAGGCGCACGGCATAGCCGTGAAGCTCCGTCCGCCGGGCGCGGACGAGAACGACATCCTCGCCACCACGACTCCGGCATTCGTGATGCGGACGCCCGACGAGTTCCTCGAGCTGCTGCGGCTCCGCCTTCCGGACCCGGAGACCGGCGATGCGGACATGGAGGGCCTCGGCAGGTTCCTGGGCGATCACCCGGAGGCGCAGACGGCCATCGCCGGTACCGCGGGCGTGGAGCCGCCCGCGAGCCTGGCGACGGCCACGTATTTCTCGCCGCACTCCTTCCGCCTCCTCGACGCCGACAACAACGCCACCTGGGTTCGCTACCGGTGGCGCCCCGAGGCGGGAGAGGAGCGGATCGGAGACGACGATGCTCAGGCCAGGGGCCGCGACTACCTGTTCGAGGACCTGACCGAGCGTCTCGAGGCGGGCTCGATCGGATTCCAGCTCCTCTTCCAGCTCCCGGCGGAGGACGATCCCATCGACGACCCCACAGCGCTCTGGCCGGACGGCGAGTTCGTCGAGGCCGGGCGCCTCGAGATCACCGCGTCCACGGACGACCCCGAGCACGACGGTCATATCGACGTCTTCGACCCCACCAGGGTGGGCGACGGCATCGAGCTCTCGGACGATCCGATCCTCCACATCCGGCGCGAGGCGTACTCGGTCTCGGCCTACAAGCGCCTTGGCTGACCGGGTGGTGCTCGTCACCGGCGCCGGCAACGGCATCGGCGCCGCACTCGCCACGCGGCTCACCGACCTCGGTGACTCGGTGGCGCTGGTCGACGTCGACATGGACGCGGCGTCCGCCGTCGCCGAGCGCTGCGGCGCAAATGCGCTGGCGCTCGCGGCGGACATCACGGACCTGGCCGCGATGGAGAGCGCGGTGGCGGCGACCGTCGAGCGCTTCGGCCGGCTGGACGTCTGCGTGGCGAATGCCGGGGTCGCGACGGCGGGCTCGCTCAGGCATGTCGATCCCGACGCCTTCGACGCGCAGCTTCGCGTGAACGTGGGGGGCACCTTCCGCACGGTTCGCGCCGCGATCCCCGCGCTTGAGCAGAGCAGGGGCTACCTGGTGCTGGTCGCCTCGCTGTCAGCGATCGCCGCGCCGCCCGGACTCGGAGCCTACGGGGCGAGCAAGGCGGCGACGGAGACCCTCGGGGACGTGCTCCGCATCGAGCTCACCCACCTCGGAATCGACGTCGGCGTCGCGTACTTCGCGTTCATCGGCACGGACATGGTCACCGGCGGTCAGCGCGAGCAGGGCGCCTTCAAGGTCATGCTGGACAGCATGCGCTGGCCGATCAAGCGCATCGTCCCCGTGGAAGAGGCCGTCGAGACGCTTGTGCGCGGCATCGCCAAGCGCGCGCGGCGGATTGTCGCCCCCGGCTACATCAGGATGCTGATGCGGTTGCGCGGGGTCTCCGCACCGCTGATCGAGCCCGACATGCGCAAGGTCGCTCCCGACATCGACGCCGTCACGCTCGAGGAGATCTCCGAGAGGGGCCTTGGCGGCCAGATCCGCGACACCGCCGCCGGCGTCGCCGCTGCCCGCTCGGTGGGACGCGAGCTGTGAGCGGGCTCCCCAGTGGGCAGTGCCGGACTCGAACCGGCGACCCCCCGCGTGTAAAGCGGGTGCTCTAGCCAACTGAGCTAACCGCCCGGGTGGATTATCCCGGTTAGGTTGGTCTGCGATGGGCGGTGACGTCGTCGACATCTTCCTGCTCGCGCTGGTGGCCGCCTGCTATCCGACCCTGCTCGCGGCGGTGACCGTGATGCTGCTCCTTCCCGACCCGAGGCGGCTGATGCTCGGCTACCTGCTCGGGGCGTACACGACGAGCATCACGCTGGGCATCCTCGCCGTTTACACCCTCGGCGACTCCGCCGCCGAGACGGCCGGAAGGCACACCATCAGCCCCGGCGAGAACCTCGTGCTGGGGGCGCTCCTGCTGCTCGCGGCGTTCGTCGTGGGGAGCGGCCGCGATGAGCCGATCAGGAGGCGAAGGCGGGAGCGCAAGGAGGCGAAACGGGATCCCGACGCAAAGGAACGGCCGCCGCTGACGCGGCGGATGCTGAGCAGCGGCTCCGCGCGGATCACCTTTGCCGCCGGATTGATCCTGACCGTTCCGGGCCTGACCTACCTGATCGGCATGCACCACATCGCCGCGCTGAACGCGGCGGTGGCGCCGACGGTCCTGCTCGTCGTCGCCTTCGCGATGACCCAGCAGCTCCTGCTAGAGATTCCCCTGCTCGGCTACGCGTTCGCACCCGAGCGGACGCAGGAGGGGGTCGACCGATTCGGGTCGTGGCTCGCCCGCAACGGCAGGCGGGGGGCCTTCCTGGTTGCCGGGACACTCGGCTCGCTGCTCGTGCTGCGGGGGGTCATCGAGCTCCTCTAAGACGATGGCGGCCATGGGGAACATGAACCGAAAGCGCCTGGCGGCGGCGGCCGCAATCTGCCTGGTTGCGATCGCCCTCGTCCTCGCGGGGGTTCGCGTCCTGCAGGGGCTCGCGGGAGGCCTTCTCGTCCTCGCATGCGCGGTCCTCGCCGCGGCGGCAGCTGCCTACGCGCTGGTGCGAACGGGGCCGTCGCGCGCCATCGGCCTTGCCGCGTCCGCCGCCGGGCTCGCGGGCGCCGTCGCCGTGACCGCCGTGGACGGCCACCTGGCCGTCAGCCTCGCGGTGCTTCTCGCGCTCGCGCTTGCCATCGCGGCGGCGCGCAGGGCGTTCACTGCCAGCGCCGCTCTGCCCGTGGCTCCCGCCCCCCAGCATGCGGCGCTCATCTTCAACCCGCTCTCAGGGGGCGGCAAGGCGACGCGCTTTCAGCTCGCGGACGAGGCGCGCAAGCGCGGGATCGAGCCGATCGAGCTCCGGCGCGGCGACGATCTCGAGTCGCTCGTGCGCGGAGCGGTCGATCGGGGCGCCGACGCGCTCGCCATGGCCGGCGGCGACGGCTCGCAGGCGATCGTCGCGAAGGTCGCGGCCGAGCTCGGGCTGCCCTACGCCTGCATCCCGGCGGGCACCCGCAACCACCTCGCGCTCGACCTCGGCGTCGACCGTGACGACGTCGTCGGGGCGCTCGACGCCTTCATCGACGGCGGCGAGCGCCGGGTCGACCTTGCCGAGGTCAACGGCCGCGTCTTCGTCAACAACGTCTCGCTCGGCTTCTACGCCGCCGCGGTGCAGCGGGACGAGTACCGCGACGCGAAGCTGCGGACGATGCTCGAGATGGTCCCCGAGGTCCTCGGCCCGCAAGCGGAGGGCCTCGATCTTCACTGGCGCGCGCCGGGCCGGGACGAGCGCTCCTCGGCGATCGCGATCCTCGTCTCCAACAACAGCTACCGGCTCGGGCGTGCCCTCGGGTCCGGCACCCGCCCGCGACTCGACGCCGGGTTGCTCGGGGTGGCCGTCGTCGAAGGCGGCGATCGGAATAGCCTGGCGTCCGTGACCCGACGGCCGCTGCAGCAGTGGAGCGCTCCGAGCTTCGAGGTGGGCGCCGCCGGGCGCGTGCCGGCGGGGATCGACGGCGAGGCGGCGCTCCTCGACCCGCCGCTGCGCTTCCGGACGCGGCCGCAGGCCCTGAGGGTCCGGATCGCCCGCGCTCACCCCGGGGCATCGCCGTCGGCGGGGATCCCCGACGGGCCGGTCGCGGCGATCAGGTCGCTGGCCGCGATCGCGGCGGGGCGCGAAGGGGCTCCGAGGTGAGCCGGCTTGCGTAACCGCGGCACGATCACGATCCTCGGCATCGCGCAGTTCGTGATGGTGCTCGACACCACCGTGATGAACGTGTCGATCTCGAACGTCGTCGCGGACCTGGACACCACGGTCTCCGGAGTCCAGGCGGCAATCACCCTCTATGCGCTCGTGATGGCGGCCTTCATGCTCACGGGCGCCAAGCTCGGCGACATGCTCGGGCGGCGGCGCATATTCACCATCGGCCTCGGCGTTTACGGCATCGGGTCGTTCATCACGGCCATCAGCCCGAGCCTTCCGGTGCTGATCGGCGGCTGGTCGTTCGTCGAGGGCCTGGGGGCTTGCATGGTGATTCCGGCGATCGCTGCTCTGACCGCGGCTAACTACGAGGGCCACGAGCGAGCCGTCGCCTTCGGCCTGCTCGGCGGCATCGCCGGGGCCGCGGTCGCGGCAGGCCCGCTCATCGGCGGCTTCGTGACCAGCGCCCTCAGCTGGCGAGTCGTCTTCGCCTCGGAGTCGGTGGTCGTCGGCGCGATCCTGCTCTTCGGGGTTCGCCGCATTCACGACAGCCCGCGGGAGGAGGGCGCCGAGCTCGACTACGTCGGGTCAGCGCTTTCAGCGCTGGGCCTGGCGCTGGCGGTGTTCGGAATTCTCAAGAGCAGCGAGTGGGGCCTGATCACGCCGACGGGGGCCCTGACGATCAACGGCACCCAGATCACCCCGTTCGGGCTCTCGATGGTTCCGTTCTTCGTCGCGGGAGGCATCGCCGTGCTCGTCGGCTTCCGCCGCTGGGAGGGCCGCCGCATCCGGCTGGGGCGGGCGCCGCTGCTCCGGCCCGACCTCATGCAAATCCCGCAACTTCGCAACGGCCTGGCCATGTACGCGTCGACCTACCTGATCATGGCGGGATCGTTCTTCATCCTGCCGCTCTACCTGCAGCTGGTGCTCGGCAAGAACGCGTTCGATACCGGTGTGGCCATCCTGCCGATCTCGATCACGATGATGCTCGCCGCCGTCGCCGGCGCTCGGCTCGCCGCGCGGCGCTCACCACGGTGGATCGTTCGCGTCGGCCTCGGGATCCTCTTCGTCGGGCTGATCGGACTGCTCGCGAGCATCTCGCCGTCGCTCACGTCGCCGCTCTTCTCGGTGTCGCTTGGGTTCTTCGGCCTCGGCGTCGGGCTCGTTGTGTCGCAGATCGGCAACGTCGTGATGTCGTCGACCGACGAGTCGCGCTCGAGCGAGGTCGGCGGGCTTCAGGGCTCCGCCCAGAGCCTGGGCTCGTCGCTCGGCACCGCGCTGATCGGAGCGGTTCTCCTCGCGGGGCTCACGAGCGGCTTTCACGAGCGAATTCAGGCCGACTCCGCGATACCGAAGAACGTGCAACAGCAACTCGTGACCGGCACCGAGCAGGGGGTCCCGATGGTCTCCAAGCAGGACGTCGAGGACACCGTCACGAAGGCCGGCCTGCCCCCGGACCAAGCCGACGCGGTTGTCGACGAGTACGGGGACGCCCAGATCACCGCGCTCAAGCGCGCCATCGTCGCGGCCGCGCTCTTCTCGCTCGTCGCGCTGTGGATCGGCGCCGACCTTCCGGGCGCTCCGCTCGGGCGCGAGACGCCAGGCGGCGAACCCGGCGAGGAGGCCGTCCGTGCCGGCGCGGCGCCCGCCGAGGCCTAGGGCCCGCGTCCCTCGAAGCCTCCTTGCCTCGGGCGTTGGACCAGGGACGGTGCCTCAGTCAGCCCGTGGATGCCGGGATATCCACGGCGCTCGCCTCGAGCAGGAGCGCGGCAACGCCGTCGGGATCGTCCCAGGTGGGCATGTGCCCCCAGCCCGGCATCTCGATCAGCTTCGCTCCCGGCGGCACACGGGAGCGACTGGGACGCCCGACGAGCCGGTCGAGCGGGCTCCAGGCGATCGTCACCGGGACGTCGACGCGGCCCTCGTGCTCGAAGACCTCGGCCCGCATCGCGGCGTTCGCCGGCGCATACCCCGGCGAGTTCAGGTACGCGTCCACGAGCGCCATCGCATCCGCGCTTGGCACGCGCTCGGGTTGCGCCACCGTCGAGCGCAGCACGAGCGCGCGTCCGCGCCTCGTCCGCAGAAGCGTCGCGATTGCGGGACGCAGACGGTTGCCGATGCGATGGATGTCGCGAGCGCGAGGGCCGAGGGCGTGCCGCCACAGCCCTGCCGGCGAGATCGCGGCCACTGAGGCGACCGTTCCCCGCTTCGCCATCTCGAGCGCGACCCAGGCGCCGAGGGAGTTGCCGGCGGCGTGCGGACGGCCGACGCCGAGCTCGGCGCAGAGCTCGGCGAGCGTTTCCGCCAGCGCGCCCGGTGTGTGCGTCGCCGTGCCCTCGCGCATCGGCGAGCCGCCGAAGCCCGGCATGTCGACCGCGATCACGTCGCGCTCGGCGGCGAGGCGATCGATGACCGGCTTCCAGATCTCGAGGTTGCCGCCGAGGCCGTGGATCAGGAGCAGCGCCGGCCCGGAACCCCGCCGGACGTAATGGAGCCGGTCGCGGCTCACGCCGGGAGCGCGGCCTCCGTCTGCGAGGTCGCCGAGCTCGAGCGGATCTCGTCGCCGTGCCACCCGGGCTTCGCGAGCAGGATCTGAACGTCGCGGATCCGCCGTTCCCGGAACCCGGCCTCGCAGAAGCTCAGGTAGAAGCGCCAGAGCCGGCGGAACCGCTCGTCGTACCCCTTCTCGCGCAGCTCGGGGTAGCGGGCATCGAAGCGCTCCCGCCACAGGCGCAGCGTGCGAACGTAGTGGGCGCTGATGTCCTCCTGCCAGATCGAGCTCATGTCGGTGTCCCTGGCAACCCTCTCGGCGATCACCCGCATCGACGGCAGACACCCGCCCGGGAACACATGGGTGTTGGCGAACGTCTTCGAGCCCTTCTCGAGCTCGTACGCGCGGTCGTCGACCACGATCGCCTGCAGGAAGGCCAGCCCGTCCGCGCGCAGCAGCTCCGAGCACCTGCGGAAGAACGCATCGAAGTACTGCCAGCCGACGGCCTCGATCATCTCGACGGAGACGAGCTTCGAGTAGCGCCCCTCGAGGTCGCGGTAGTCGCGCTCGAGCACCTCGACGAGCCCGCCGAGCCCGACCTCGGCCACCCGCCGGGCGGCCAGCGTTCGCTGCTCGCGCGAGATCGTCGTCGTGGTGACCCGGCAGCCGCGGTCCGCTGCCGCGTGAACGGCAAGCCCGCCCCAGCCGGTGCCGATCTCGACGAGGTGATCGTCGGGTCCAAGCCGCAGCCGCTCGCAGACCCGGTCGAGCTTCGCCACCTGCGCCTCCTCGAGCGACGCGTCCGGGCGCTCGAAGTAGGCGCAGGAGTAGACCATTCGCTCGTCCAGGAAGGCTGCGAAGAGCTCGTTGCCCAGGTCGTAGTGCGCGGCGATGTTGCGCTTCGCGCCCTCGCGCGTGTTGCGCTGGATGAGCGCCGCGAGCCGCTGGACTCCGCCGATCGCCGGCTGGAAGGGGCGTCGCCACGCGTCGAGCCGCGGCAGCTCGCGAGCCGCGATGCGCGTGAGCGTCACCACGTCGTCCGTGTCCCAGAGGCCATCCACGTATCCCGCCCCCCAGGAGGCGCTGCCGCGAAGAGTCGCCTCCCAGGCACGGGGGTCGCGAACGTGCACCTCGGCGACGAGCTCCGCGTCCGGGGGCCCGAAGCTATGGCGCCGTCCGTTCTCGACGACCTCGATACGGCCGGCGCGGAGCCGTTCCAGCGCGCGCGAGAGCGCCAGCCTCGCGAGGGGCTCCCTCATCCGCCGGCCTCGCGGGGCCGCTCGGGGTGCGGGAAGTAGGGCGCCCCCTTCACCTTGAGGCGGAAGGCCTGCCAGTAGATCTGGGCGGTGATCCGCATCGTCATCGCGGGGTAGCGGATCAGCGTGCGCCGCATCAGCGCCGGGGTGAGCTCGCGGCGGCGCAGCGAGAGCGTCGCGTCGAACGCCGTGCTCCCGCGGCGCTTGCTCTCGATGTGCACGACGAGCTCCTCGCCGGGAGCCGTCGCGCGCCAGTCGTAGGTGTAGTCCATCTCCATGAGCGGCGAGACGTGGAACGACTTCTCGAGGCTTCCACGGATCACGCGTCCATCTCCGTCCGGGCCCCCGATCGCGTAGGCGTGGCGCTCGCCCCACGGCGTGTTGGTGACGTCGGCGACCACGGCGCGCACTCCGCGCTCCGCGTCGTCGAAGCAGAAGTAGAAGCTCACGGGGTTGAAGCAGTGGCCGAGGTAGCGGAGGTTCGCCAGCATCCGTACCGGACCGGTCGGCGCCTGGCCCAGCTCGTCGCGGGCCACCTCCCGGACGCACTCGGCAAGGGGCCGGTCCGCCGGCCCCAGGAAGTCCGAGCGGCGATACCAGGCGGGCGCGGCGCGGCGCGCGGACCACAGCGGGTACGGGTCGAGGACCTCCGGGAGCTCGGCGAGGTCCAGGTAGGGGAGGAAGAGTCGGTAGCGGAACTCGTGCGCGATCGGCTCGTGGCGACGGTGCCGCACCCAGCCTTCATAGATCGCAGAGTGAGGGGCTTTAGCCCCGACCCGTTTCAAGCGGCCAGCTCCTCGACCGCGACGAGCCCGCGCGTTTCCGCCAACAGCGCCGCGCAGGCCCGGTGGGCGCTCCAGCACCCGTCCTCGTGGAACCCCCACCGCCAGTAGGCACCGCAGTAGTGGATGCGGTCGCGGCCTGAGATCTGCTCCCAGCGCCGCTGTGCTGCATAGGCGGCGTGATCGATCACGGGATGTGAGTAATTGAACCGCCCGAGCACTTTCGAGGCGTCCACGCGGTCGGCGAGGTTGAGGGTGACGTAATAGTCCCGGTCCGCGGCCAGGCTCTGGAGGTTGTTCATCCAGTACGTCAGCGTGGCGCGCTCGCGGGGCGTCTCCGCAAGGTGGAAGTTCCAGCTCGCCCACGCCCTGGCTCGCTGGGGCATGAGCCGAGAGTCGGTGTGGAGCACCGCCTCGTTTGGCTGGTAGGCGATCGCTCCAAGGATGCGCTGCTCGGCCTCGGAGGGGTTGGCGAGCATCGCCAGCGCCTGGTCCGAGTGAGTCGCGACCACGACTTCGTCGAAGAGCTCGGTCTCGCAGCCGTCGGCCTCCACCGCCACGCCGCCGGCGACCCGGGTCAGCCGGCGCGCCGGTGCGTTGCTCCGCACGCGGTCGGCGAACGGTGCGGCCACCGCGTCCACGTAACGGCGTGAGCCGCCGGTGATCGTCCGCCAGCGTGGCCGGCCCGTCTGGCGCAGCTGCCCGTGGTTGGCCAGGAACTCGGCGAGGAACCCGACCGGGAAGGTCTCGATCTGCGCCGGCTCCGCCGACCAGACGGCCGTGAGCAGCGGCGACATCGCCCGGTTGACGTACCACGGCGAGTAGCCCCCGTCGCGCAGGAACGCGGCCAGACAGGGAGCGTCGGCACGGCCGATCAGGGGCCGCACCTCGCGGCAGAAGCGCCGGTGGTCGCGAATCAGCCTCCAAAAGCGCGGTTCCGCCAGGAGCCTGCGCTGGGCGAAGAGGCCGCGGCGGGTGTTGGCGTACTCGAAGCTCCCGTCCGGCAGGCACATCGACATGCCCATGACCGACGGCTTGGTCGCCACGCCGAGATCCCGAAGGAGGCGCGCGAACAGCGGGTAGTTGCGGTCGTTGTAGACGATGAACCCGGTGTCGACGCCGAGCTCGCCCGTTGGGTCTGCGACGGTCACCGTGTTGGCGTGTCCGCCGATACGGGGCTCGGCCTCGAAGAGGGTCACGTTGTGCGCCGGGTCCAGGAGGCGGGCCGCCGTGAGGCCCGAGATGCCGCCACCGACGACCGCGATCTTCAGTCTCCCGGACATCTATCTGGCTCTACGCGCGGCCGCGCCCAGCGGATGACTTGCCGCGCGCGGATCCGCGCCCGGCGCCTGGGGGCCGCATACAATTGAGCTGGACCGCACTTGTCGGGGGCAGGCCCGAAGCCGTCGGCGGAACGAAGGCAAGCGTTGCCAGCATCAGAGAGAGAGCGCCGCACCCAGCCTCGGCGTGCCGAGGACCGAGCCCATGCAACCTGGCTTCCACGCAAGCTTGCGACTCTCCTTGAGCTGCTCTCCAAGACGGATGACGAGCACAACGCTATCCGGGTTGCGGTCGAGCGGATCGTGGCCGGCGTCGACGCCGAGGCCGCAGCGCTCGTCCGCGGCGGGCGGGTGGTCCACGCGATCGGGCCGGGGGCCGCAGCGCTCCGCCGATTGGACCCGCAGGACTTCGAGCCGGGGACCGTCACCGAGCTCGAGGGCCCCGGCCGGCGCTGGGCAACGCTGATTCCGATCGGCGAAGAGCTTCACCTGGAAGTGCTCGTCGTCAGGGACTCCGAGGAGCCCCTCGCCGACGTCGAGGTTTCCCTGGCCGAGGCGATGGGGCGCGCCCTCTCGCTCTCGCTTCGCTCGCTCGATCTGGTGTCGAACGAGAGGCGAATACGTTCGGAGACGGAGGAGCACGCGAAGGAGAACTCCCGCCTCCTGGTCGCTCTGCGCGAGCGCCAGGCCCTTGTGGAGCGGCTCTCGCACCTCCAGCGCTCGATCGTCGACCGCGCTCCGGTCCACGAGGTCCTCGCCGACGTCGTCGACGCCGCGCACGAGCTCCTGGGTGACGAGATCGCCATGGTGAGGCTCCTCGACCCGGACGATCCGACGCATACGGTCATGGCTGCGTCGTCCGGCCTCGCGAGCGAGGCCATGGAGGTGCTTGGTCGCGCGCCGATCGAGTACGGGCTCAGCGGACGGGCGGTGAAGCAGCGCGCGCTGGTGATCGCCGACGCGGTCAACGGCGACTGGGTGGACCTTCCCGGCGAGCTCCGCGACGAGGGGATCGCCGCCGCGATGGCCGCGCCGGTCTTCGACCACGGAGACCTGGCGGGGACGCTCTCGGTCGCATCGCGAAGCCCGGGCCGGGCGTACGGTCCCCGCGACCAGCAGGTGGTCCTCTCGCTCGCCGAGCACGTGAGCCTCGCGCTGAACCACGCGCGGGCGGTGGAGGAAGCGATTCACGAGGCCTTCCACGACTCGCTCACCGGCCTCCCGAATCGTGCGCTCCTGCTCGACCGGCTGAGCCACGCGATCACGCGTGCCGAGAGCAGCGCACTCACCACCGCGGTGCTCTTCTGCGACCTCGACGGCTTCAAGACTCTGAACGACAGCCTCGGGCACACGCTGGGCGATCGGCTGCTGAGCCTGGTGGCGGAGCGGATCTCGCGGTGCGCCGGCCCCGCCGACACCGTCGCGCGGCTCGGAGGCGACGAGTTCGCCGTCCTGCTCGAGGAGATCGAGCAGCCGAGCGAGGCGGCGCGGGTGGCCCAGGCCATCCTCCGCGCGCTGGACTCCTCGTTCGAGCTGGGCGGTCGCGAGGTGTTCATCAGCGCAAGCATCGGCGTCGCCACCGGCTCCGGGCCCGCGGAAACCCTGCTGCGCAACGCGGACCTCGCCATGTATCGGGCGAAGGGACGCGGCAAGGGCCGCTACGCGATCTTCGAGCCGGAGATGCACACGGCGATCGTCGAGCGCCTCGAGCTCGAGGTGGACCTCAAGCGAGCCGTCCAGCGCGAAGAGCTGGTCCTCGCCTACCAGCCGATCTACGGCCTGCGCGACCGCTCGATACACGCCTTCGAGGCCCTGGTGCGTTGGCAGCATCCGAGCCTCGGTCTCGTCGTGCCCGATCGCTTCATCGGCCTCGCCGAGGAGTCGGGCCAGATCTCGGCGCTCGGGCGCTGGGTCCTGCGTTCGGCGTGCCGCGACGCCGCGCAATGGGGAGACCGCTACCCCGACTTCGCGCCCGTCGCGGTTGCCGTCAACATCTCGGGGGTCCAGCTCCGCGAGCCCGGGCTCGCGGACGACGTGGCCCAGGCCCTCGCCGCGGCGGGCCTGGAGGCGTCGGCGCTCACCCTCGAGATCACGGAGACCGCGCTCATGGAGGACTCCGAGGTCGTGGTTGGGCGCCTCGAGGAGCTGAAGGAGCTCGGCGTGGCCCTCGCCGTGGACGACTTCGGGATCGGCCACTCCTCCCTCCGCTACCTCCAGCGCTTCCCGCTCGACACGCTCAAGATCGACAAGGCGTTTGTCGCGGGCGTCGGGCGCGAGCCGGACGTTCCCGCCCTCGTCCGGGCGATGGTCGACCTGGCGCAGATCTTCGACCTGACCGTCGTCGCCGAAGGGATCGAGCGGCCCGAGCAGATCCCCGACCTCGTCGCGCTTGGCTGCGAGCTCGGCCAGGGGCACTACCTCTCCTACCCGCTCCCCGCCGCGGACGTCGGCGAGATGCTGGCCAAGGCCGCCGCGAGCTGATCGGTTCCGCGGCGCTGATCAGCTGAGTACGCTCGCCGCTCGATGCGAGCGCGACATCTGGTCCTGCCGGCGACCTTGCTCGCGCTCCTGCTCGTGCCCGCGGGCGCGGGCGCAGTCGAAAACTTCGCCGACGAGCCGCCGTTTGGAGGTACATCGCCGCCGCGACTCCGTCCGCCGCCGACGGATGGGATGCGGGTTCCCGCGGGGTTCAGCATCGCCGAGGTTGACGCCATCGCCACCGCCTACCGGACAAGCGCGGTCCAGGATGAATATGGGCAGGACGGCCGCCTCGAGGCCAGGGTATACCTCCGCGGCAACGACGAGTGGGAGATCGACTTCGCCGTAAGGGACACGGGAGACGATGTCGCGCAGGTTGTGATCGACGGCCGGACCGGACGGGTCCTCGGCGCCTGGCACGACCAGCAGCTCGACGACCCGCTCGCCCGCGGGTACTCGGGAGCAGTCGCCCAGAAGGTCAACGCGCCGTACCTGTGGCTGCTCCTCAGCGTTCTCTTCATCGCGCCGTTCGTCGACCCGCGGCGGATCTTCCGGGCCGTGCACGCCGACCTTCTCGTCCTACTCGGTCTTGGCGTCTCGCTCTTCTTCTTCAACCGGGGCGAGATCACGGTCTCGGTTCCGCTCACCTATCCGGTGCTGGGCTATTTCCTCGCGCGGATGCTCGCCGCCGGCCTCTGGCCCCGCGAGCGCGCGGGGCCGCTGGTTCCGGTCGTGCCAATCCGCTGGCTTGCCTGGGGCGCGTTGGCACTCGCCGCCGCGAGGGTGACGCTGAACGTTGTCGATTCTCACGTGATCGACATCGGCGTGGCGGGGGTGATCGGCGCCCACCACGTGACCCACGGTCAGGAGCTCTACAACGGCGCCTTCGCTCCCGGTATCGACCTGCGCGGCGACGTCTACGGTCCGGCCAACTATCTCGCCTACGTCCCGTTCGAGCTGGCGTGGCCGTGGCGCGGGACCTGGGGCGCGGTGCCGGCCGCCCACGCCGCCGCCATCGCGTTCGACCTGGTGACCGCGCTCGGCCTCGTCGCCCTCGGCCGCCGCCTGCGAGCCGGCCAGGACGGGCGGTCGCTCGGAATCGCGATGGCCTTCGCCTGGCTCGCATGCCCGTGGACGCTGTACGCGATGAACGCGAATGCGAACGACGGGCTGGTGGCGATGCTCGGAGTCGCCGCGATGCTGGCGCTCGCCTCGCCGGCAGGTCGAGGCCTGTTCGTCGCGCTCGGGGCGGCCGCGAAGTTCGGGCCGGCCGCGCTGGCGCCCTTGTTCGCGGCGGGCACCGGTGAGCGTCGCCTGCGCTCGATGTTCGTGTTCGGCGCCGTCTTCGTGGTGGTCGTCGTCGCGCTGTTCGTGCCGTTCGTCCCGAGCGGCGGCCTTCACGCCGTCTACGACCGCACGCTCGGCTACCAGGCCTCGCGCAGCTCGCCGTTCAGCATCTGGGGGCTGGCCCCGTCGCTGGACTTCCTGCGGACGGCCGTGCGCGTGGGCGCCGTGGCCCTCGCCGTGATCGTCGCCTTCTACCCCCGCAGCCGTTCCCCCGTACAGGTCGCGGCGCTCGCGGCGGCCGTCACGATCGCCATCCAGCTCGGCGCGACCCACTGGTTCTACTTCTACGTCGTCTGGTTCCTGCCGTTCGTGCTCGTGGCGAGCTTCGCCGCCCAGCGATCGCCCGCGGTCAGCGAAGGCGGGTCCGAAGCTCGCCCAGCTGCGGCGAGCTGATCACGATCTCGTCGCCGGGCTTCAGCCAGACGCGGGGGTCGCGGGTTGACCCGACTCCGGATGGCGTTCCGGTGGAGACGATGTCGCCGGGCTCGAGGGTCATTAGGCTCGAGAGGTCGGCCAGGAGGGCCGGGATCGAGAAGATCAGATCGTCGGTGGACGACGCCTGCATCACCTCTCCGTTCAGCGCCAGCTCGAAGGCGATCGCGTCGTCGGCACCGGCCTCGTCGGGCGTCACCAGGGCGGGGCCGCACGGGGCCGAGCCGTCGAACACCTTGCCCACCATCCACTGCGGCGTCGCGAACTGAAGGTCGCGAGCCGAGAGGTCGTTGAGCAGCGTGTATCCGGCGATGTATCCGAGGGCGTCGGCGACCGCGACGTCCTTGGCGGTGCGTCCGACGACGAACGCCACCTCCGCCTCGTAGTCGACCTTCTCGCTTGCCGCGGGCAGCTCGACGGTCGCGCCGTCCGCGACCAGCGCGTTCGCGAACTTCGCGAAGAAGGTTGGCCGTGAGGGCGGGTCGATGTTCGCCTCCGCCGCGTGCGCGGCGTAGTTCAGCCCGATGCAGAGGAGCTTCTGCGGGTCCGGTACGGGCGGCCGCAGCTCGACCGAGTCGAGCGCGACCACGGGGCCCTCGGCGGCGGCGACCTCGGCCAGACGGTCCTGGGCGAGCAGTTCGCGAACCCCTTCGCCGTCGCCGCCGATCGCATCCCAGCAGTCGAGGACGCCTCCTTCCCGCAGCGCGCCCGCGCGGTCCCCCCGCCCGGATCGGTAGGTCACGATGCGCACGCCGGGAGGCTATTGCGTCGGCCCCTTTAGCTCCTGCGTGCGGGGGCCGATGAACCTCCTGAAATGTCGAACAACGGCTCTGCGAAGTCCGCCGGCGAGTCGTCGCTGGCGGCGCTGATCGACTCTCCCGAGTTCGCCTGGTCCGTCCTCGAGTCGATGCCCTCCGAGGCGGTCGTCGTCTTCGACCACGACCTGCGC
Organism: uncultured Actinomycetes bacterium; assembly: GCA_963740625.1. GTDB lineage: Bacteria > Actinomycetota > Thermoleophilia > Solirubrobacterales > 70-9 > JAWVFM01. Next base: position 630,341 of record CAVUEV010000001.1, on the reverse strand, counting down.
ATCGTGGCCGCGGCGGGTCAGGTTCTGCGCGAGCGCGACCTCCAGCCCGAGCGCGTGGTCGGTGCCCTGCTCTCCGAGGTCATCGATCCCGGCGTCTTCGATCTCTACCGGCCCCACTACGAGAGTGCGCTCGCGGGCGAGCTGTCGAGCCTCGAGGCCGAGAGCGCCGACGGGCGCCGCGTCTTCGCTTCCACCCTCTCGCCGCTTCGCGCGGGCCAGGGCGGCGAGGTCGTGGGCGGCGTCGTCTTCACCCGCGACGTCACTGACGCGCGCCGCGCGCAGGAGGGGCTCGAGGCCAGCGAGGCCCACTACCGGGCGCTCACCGAGGACTCGACCGATTTGATCGCGCGGCTCGCGCCCGACGGCACCATCAAGTACGCCTCGCCCGCGAGCGAGGGCCTCTTCGGATACGCGAGCGACGAGCTCGTGGGCCGCTCGATGTACGACTTCTTCCACCCCGACGACAAGGAGGGCCTCGCGGAGGTTCACGGCTCGCTGCTCGAGGCGACGGCGCCGGTCACGGTCTCCTTCCGCTTTCTCCGCAAGGGGGGCGGGTTCGTGTTCGTCGAGAGCACCGCGCGCCCGGTGCGCGACGCCGACGGCAAGCTCACCGACTTCCACACCGTCACCCGCGACGTCACCGAGCGCCGTGACGCGGAGGAGATCCAGCAGCGGTTCGAGACCGCGTTCTCCGACGCGCCGATCGGCATGGCGCTCGTGGGCCTCGACGGACGGTTCCAGCGCGTCAACCGATCGCTGTGCGAGATCACGGGCTATCCGCGCGAGCGGCTTCTCGAGCTCACCTTCCAGGAGATCACCCACCCCGACGACCTCGACGCCGACCTGGCCTCCCTCGAGCAGCTGCTGGCCGGGACGATCGACCGCTACTCGATGGAGAAGCGCTACTTCACGGCCAGCAACAACCTGATCTGGGTGAACCTGTCGGTCTCGATGGTCAGTGACCCGGACGGGAAGCCGCTTCACTTCATCTCGCAGATCGAGGACATCTCGGATCGCAAGCGCCTCGAGGAGCAGCTCCACTGGCTCGCCGACCACGACTCGCTGACGCGGCTCTGGAACCGGCGGCGCTTCGACGAGGAGCTTCATCGCCAGGTGTCGCGTTGCCAGCGCTACGCGGAGCGGGCGGCGCTCTTCCTCGTCGACCTCGACGACTTCAAGCCGGTCAACGACCGCTACGGGCACAAGGCCGGTGACGACCTGCTGATCGCGATCGCGGCGGCGCTGAAGAGCCGCCTGCGCGACACGGACTCGATCGCGCGCATCGGCGGCGACGAGTTCGCGGCCGTGGCCGTCAACGTCTCGCCGGATCACGCAGCGGCGATTGCCGAGTCCCTGGCGGAGGTGGTCAGCGAGACCGAGATCAAGGTCGACGGGGAGGCGGTCGGCGTCGGCGCGAGCGTCGGTGTCGCGCTCATCGACGACCGGCCCGACCTCGACCACGACATCTTCGTGCGCGCCGACATGGACATGTACCGCGCCAAGGGCCGCAAGGCCAACCCGGACATCGCGCGCCTCTGATCCAAGCGAAGCGGGCGCCGTCGGGGGCCACTTCGAGCGGCGCCCTCGATTGGAGCCGGCCAGGGGGCAAGTACGCTGGGCGCATGAACGACGCGCCACCTCCTGAGCTCCTGGAGACGATCGCCAACCTCTCCCAGTTCCACCGCGAGCACGAGAAGTTCTACGCACAGGCGCCGCTGCGTACAGCCGTCGAGATCGAAGCCGCCTCGAGGGTCCTGAAGGCGCTCGCCGACCGCTGGCGCTCGGTCGCGCCCAGCGACGGACCCGGCGGGAGCCCGTTCGCAGGGGCGCCCGATCTCAACCCGCCCGGGCTCACCGCGGAGTCCGGCGTCCTCTTCATGGAGGGAGAGGGCGAGCCGACCGAGATCAAGCAGCTGCGGCGTGACCTCGAAACCATCGCCGGGGACATGCAGGCGGGCGGGGAGTGGCTGTCCGCGGCGATGGAGAAGGGCTGGGCCATGGCCGGGTCGCTCGCCGCGTATCCGGAGCTTGCAGATCTGCTCGGCGAGCGCCACCGCATCATCGCGAACGACTGGCAGGCGGCGAGCGAGCAGGCGCTGATCGCGCGCCTGCTTCGCCGCGCGCTCGAGATCATCGACCGCGTCGACTTCTCGCCGGCGGCCCTGCGAGCCGACCTCGCCGGTGAGCGGAACGGCGCTGCCTACCTCTACTCGGCTTCGGAGCTGCTCGATCGCGCGGCGGACCTGGCGGTGGACTCGGCGTCGCTCGTCCACGACAACGAGCGGCGCTGGCGCACGTTCAGCGACCGGGTCAGGGAGCTGACGGCGGCCGCGATCTAGGGTGATCTCAAGTCACTCAGCCGGGCGGCTTCAAGTGCCTCGCGCTTCGTCTGGCAGAGCGTGAGCGAGGTCTGTTTGCCATCTCGAATCGTGATCAGCCAAGCGCTTCGAGCCTGAACCTCGATGCCGTCTCGTCCCAGAAAATGGGCCACATTTTCGACAACCATCACGCCATCCTCGACCTCGATTGGCTCCTCGAGCTCGATTCGAACCTCGTCGAAGGTCGCACGAAACTGCTCTATGAACGCCCGGATCTCGCCGTGGCCCCGGTAGACGCCTGCGTCGGGGCCCCGGGAGGTGGACCAATCCAACACCGAATCGCTTGACCAGTCCTCCAGAAGTCCATCGAGGTCGCCGCGGTTGTACGCGCCGATGGCGCGGCGCACGATCTCGAGGTTCTCCTGCGACATCGCCACGCAGTATCTCGTCTCAGAGCCAGGCGTAAAGCGGGAGCGACGGGACTCGAACCCGCGGCCTCCGGCGTGACAGGCCGGCGCTCTAACCAACTGAGCTACGCCCCCCGCTGGGGGTCGGGCCGGACCACGGCCCGGCGACCGATTCTACGGACGCTCCTCGGGGGGAGTGTCCTGCCTGAGCGTCGGTATCCGACACCAGCGCAGGACGGCTGCGATTGCCGGCGGGTAAGACGTAACCCGAGGTAGGGTCACGCCATGCCGTCTTCCAATGAAGAGCTGATCGCTCGCTTCTACGCGGCGCTCGACGCGGGCGACGCCGACACGATGGCGGCGAGCTATGCGCCGAACGCCCATTTCTCGGACCCGGTCTTCACGGACCTGAACGGCGAGGAGGTCGGGGGGATGTGGCGGATGCTCACCTCACGTTCCTCCGACCTCGCGGTGGTCGCCGACGAGATCGAGGCCGACGAGACCCGTGGGTCGGCCCACTGGGTCGCCCGCTACACGTTTCGGACTTCCCGCAAAGTCGTCAACGACATCCGCGCCAGCTTTCGTTTCGAGAGCGGGCTCATCGCCGACCACCGCGACGTCTTCGACTTCGGCGCCTGGTCGAAGCAGGCGCTCGGTGGGCCCGCGCTGATCCCGATGGTCGGGCCGGCGCTGATGCAGCCGCTGGTTCGCCGCCAGGCGGCCGCCCAGCTCCGCGAGTTTCTCGCCGGCAAGTAGTCTGCGCACATGGGCGAGGGTGGAGAGGTCGCCATCCGCGAGGAGCGGGCGTGGCTTCTGCAGAGCCGCATCAACCCGCTGCCGATCTCGGGAGCGCTCGAGCTACGCGATGCTCGGATCTCGTTCACCCTCGACGCGGACGCCGCCGAGGCGAAGCTCGGCTGGCTCGAGGAGACCCTGGGCGTGCACGACCTGAACGCGCGGCTCGCCTCCGGCGAGGAGATCGTCGCGTTCGACTACGGCCTCGGCGAGTGCAGCGTGAGCTGGCCGCTGACGGGCGGCGGAGCCGTCATGTACGTGCAGGCGTTCGAGCGCAAGTGGGTCATCACCTACGACGACCCGAGCGACCGGGGTTCGCGGTTCTCGCAGCCGCTGGCGATGTCAAGCGGCCGCGGGCGCGCCAAGGAGTGGAAGAAGGCGCTCGCCCGGGCCGACGCCTAGGGCCAATCAGCCGGCCATGTGGCGGGCGATCACGACGCGCTGGATCTCGTTGGTGCCCTCGTAGATCTGGGTGATCTTCGCGTCGCGCATCATCCGCTCGACCGGATACTCGTTGACGTAGCCGTAGCCGCCGAGCACCTGCACAGCCTCGACTGTGACCGCCATCGCGGTGTCGGAGGCGAAGAGCTTGGCCATCGAGGTCGCCTTGCCGAGGCCGGGGTCGGAGCGATCGGCCATGGCGCACGCCTTGTAGAGAAGCTCGCGGGCCGCCGCGGTCCGCGTCTCCATGTCGGCGAGCTTGAACTGCAGGCCCTGCATCTCGATGATCGGCTTGCCGAACGCCACCCGCTCCTTCGCGTAGGAGACCGCGTAGTCGATCGCCCCCTGCGCGATGCCGACGGCCTGGGCCGCGGCGCCGAGCCTGGTGCGCTCGAGCGTGCCGAGCGCGACCGAGAGCCCGCGGCCGACCTCTCCGATCACGTTCTCGGCGGGCACGCGCACGTCGGTGAACGAGGGCTGGCCGGTCGGCGAGCCCTTGATGCCCAGCTTGTGCTCGAGCTTGCCGGGGTCGAATCCCTCGCGATCGGACTCGACGACGAACGCGGTGATCCGGTTGCTCTCGCGGTCGGTCTTGGCGAAGACGACGTAGTAGTCGGCGATGGTGGCGTTGGTGATCCAGTTCTTCTGGCCGTTGATCACCCACTCGTCGCCGTCCGCCACGGCGGTGGTGCGCATCGAGGCCGGATCGGACCCGGCCTCGGGCTCGGAGAGTGCGAACGCGGGGGAGATCTCGCCGGACGCCAGCCGCGGCAGCCACTTCTCCTTGAGCGCGTCCGAGCCGAACAGCTGGATCGGTAGGGAGCCCAGCTCCTGCACCATCAGGATCAGGGCGCTCGAGGCGCACGCCTTGGCGATCTCCTCGACCGCCATCTGGAGCATCAGCGTGCCGGTTCCGGTGCCCCCGTACTCGGTCGCGAACGGCAGGCCGAGGACGTCGTGCTCGGCGAGCAGCTTGCGGACGTCCCACGGGTACTCGCCCGTCGCGGTCGATCTCGGCGGCGCGCGGCGCGATCTCGTTCTGCGCCAGGTCGCGAACGAGCTCGCGGAAGTCACGGAGGTCCTGCGGGATGTCGTAGAGGCCCGCCGCAGGCGCCGACTCGGCGTGAGTCGTCATCGGTTCAGTCTGGCAGCAGCGCCCGGTTGTGGGCTAGAGAGCTCCGCCGGCCGCAGGCGGGGCCGTCGGGTCGCCGCCCTCCTCGCCTGGCTGCTCGCGCGCCAGATACTCCTCGACGAGCAGGGGATTCTCTGCGGCGCGCTGCGCGACGGTGAGGAGGTCGGTCATGAGCGCGACCTCCTCGACCTGCTCTTTGACGAACCACTGCATGAACTGCTCGGCCTGGAAGTCCTCGGTGTCGCGCGCGATCTTGAACAGCGCGTTGATCTCCTCGGTCACCCGCCTCTCCTGGTCCAGTGCCATGCGGACCGGCGCGACCACGTCGTCGAAGCTGGTCGCCTTGGACTCCATGTCCGGGATGCGAACGTCCTCGCTCGCGTCGAGCAGGTACTGGACCATCATCATCGCGTGGTTCCGCTCTTCCACCGCCTGGCGGTAGAAGAAGGCGGCGAGCCGCGGAAGCGTCTCGGACTCGTAGTAGACCGCGGCGCCGATGTATTGCTGATGGGCGGCGAACTCGTTCGCGATCTGCTCGTTCAGTGCGTCGGCGAAGCTTCTTGCGGCCATCGTGCTCCTCGGTCTCGTTCGGGCGAACGGCGACGCTACCGGAACTTCGCTGAGCCGGCCAGGCGGTATCTCGGCCGCTCGTCGAGCATCTGCGCCACGGTCACGAACCGGTAGCCGCGCTGCCGGAGGGTGGCGATGATGCGCGGCAGCGCCGCGAGCGTCTCGGAGCGGTCGCCGCCGCCGTCGTGCATGATCACGATGGATCCCGGGCGGACGTGGGAGACGACGCGCTCGTAGATGGCGTCGCTGCCGGGTCGCGTGTAGTCGGAGGGGTCGACGTCCCAGGTGACGGTGCTCATGCCCTCCCGGCGGGCCGCGTCGATCTCGGCGGCGTCGTAGGACCCGTACGGCGGCCGGAAGTCGCACGGTCTGAACCCCGACGCGGCCTGGATGCGGTCGGCGGTGGCCCTGATATCGGACTCCGAAGGCAGCTGGGCGTGGTGGAAGCTGTGGTCGCCGAGCTCGTCGCCCGCCGCGACGGCGCTTCGCATCGCCGCCTGGCGGCCACCGACCTCCTGGCCGACCTCGAAGAAAGTGCCGACGGCGTCGTCCTTGGCGAGCGTGGAGACGAAGCTCGGTGTGTACTCGCTCGGTCCGTCGTCGAAGGTGAGGGCGACGCGTTTCGCGCCGCGCGACCCGTTGGTGTGGAGGCCGCCCCTGGCGTGGCATCCCACGATCGTCAGCCCCTGGACGCGAAAGCCGATGGTGCCGTGGTCGGGCGCTCGGTCACGGCAGCTTCGGGTGGCGCATGCCGGGCCGCTCCAGTCGCTCGTGAGGTGCACGTGGTAGCGCCCCTCCACGAACCCGGTGCGGCGCGGCTCGAAACGCACGGTTAGCTGGTCGCCGGAGGCCTTCACACTCTCCGGGCGGATCGCGTGCCGGTGGAGGATCCGGCCCTTCGACCCGAGCGTCTCGATTCCCAGCTTCCACGGATGGCCGCCCGCGCGCCGGCCGACGCAGAGACGCCGCTTCTGCCTTCGGCCCTGCCGGCGAGCGACGAGGCAGAGGTAGTGCGGCGTCGGGTCGTGGAGCGTGGGCTTGGAGTCGAGCCGCCGGGGACGGACCGGCCCGACGACGTCGACCCGCAGCTTGATGGCGTGGACGCTCTGCGTGATGCTCGCGTGCCTGATGTCGAGCGGGCCGTGGACGTCGCCCGGGTCTCCGGTCGTGGCGGCCGAGGCCCCGGTGGCAAGCCCGGCGACGCTCGCCGCGACGGCGAACGTGACCCCTACTCGGCCCACCGGAATCCGGTGGACGAGGGCGCGGGGTCCATGGGGCTCGTCGGGAGGCCGTTGGGGACGGCGGGGTCGTTGTAGCCCGACGGCGCGACGTCGTTCGGCGTATCGGGATGGAAGAGCGACGCGAGGTACTGGATCTGACCCCGCCCGCAGCCCACCTCGCCCTGGCCCCCGCCGTAGATCGCAAGCCCCTCGCGCTCGCAATGCTCGTAGACCGCGAAGAGCTCCGCGAGCGAGCCCCAGCGCGACGGCTTCGAGTTGATCGCCCTGCGGGGCCCGAGCTCGACGATGTCGGCGACCGTGTGGAGCGGCGCGTCGAAGGTGACCCGGTCGATGTGCGGCTCGAGGGCGCGGCGGGTGTCGTCGTCGAGCGCGGGATCCTCCAGGTAGGCCTCCGGGAACGCCTCGGCGACCTTACGGTAGAGCTCCGCGTCGGTCTCCACCTCGACCACCGTCCCCTGGTAGTAGCCCTTCAGGTCGAGCGTCTGGACGCTGGCGATCTCGCCGATCTCGGCAATCAGCTCGTCGGTCCAGTCGTTCTCGGGGTCGAGCTTCCACTCGAGCGTCGGGTACTTGTCGAGCCGGCGGCGGATCGCGTCCGTGGAGGAGGGCGCGTCGTCGTCGAAGCTCGACAGGCGGGTGGAGCAGACGAACCGAAGCGGCTTCGGATCACGCCCCACCGCCTCGTGAAGCGCGAGGCCGTTCTGGCGGAGCGCGAGGTCGAGCGCCGCCGACTCATAGGCCCAGCGGCGGTAGAGGCGCGAGACCTCGCGCTCGGGCGGAGCGGCGGCGTGCAGGTCGAGTGAGCCGAACAGCTCGCAGAGCTCGCCCAGCGTCCGCGGAGCGCTGAGGTCGACGCGGGGCCCGTCGCGGTGCGCGATGTGGTCGAGGACCTCGTAGGCCACGTCCTCGCCGATCCCCTCCTCGCCGCGCCCCTGGAGGCGGACGATGGTGGAGCCGCGGGTGAAGTCGCCGTACTCGCGGTCGTTGGCGACCAGCTCGTAGCCCTCGACCTGGACCGGGAGCTCGGCGAGTTCTTCGTAGGCGCTCAAGGGCGCCTCACGTTAGATGAGTGATCCCAATTCACGCACCCACGGATGACGGCGCATGCCGTCGCTGGATCGCCACCCGTGCCCTCGCCAATAGCAGACAGCTATTGGCTTCGGGACACGTGCGGCGCCCAGCTCGCCCTGCGCCGCCCCCGCGGGCGCGTCAATTGGGGATCAATCATCTAGCGGTGCTCGGGGTTCGGGAAGTCGAAGCGACAGCCGGCGTCCCACTCCGTGCGCTGGTTCCCGTGGGCGGGGATCCCGCCCGCGTCCTTCAGGATCCGCGCGAGGTGGAGCATGTTCCAGGTCGCGAAGGTGGTGTTGCGGTTGGTGAAGTCGTTCTCCGGGCCGCCCGAGCCCTCGTCCAGGTACGACGGCCCCGGGCCGGCCTCGCCGATCCAGCCCGCGTCGGCCTGCGGGGGGATCGTGTAGCCCAGGTGCTGCAGCGAGTAGAGCGTGTTCATCGCGCAGTGCTTGACGCCATCCTCGTTCCCGGTCACGAAGCAGCCCCCGACCCGCCCGTAGTAGGCGTACTGGCCGGCGTCGTTGAGGAGGTGGGAGTTGCCGTAGAGGCGCTCGATCACCTGCGTTGCGACCGAGGTCTTCTCGCCGAGCCAGATCGCCATGCCGAGCACGAGGATGTCGGCGGCCATCACCTTCTCGAAGATCGCCGGCCACTCGTCCTGCTCCCAGCCATGCTCGGTCATGTCAGGCCAGACGCCGGTTGCGATGTCGTGGTCGATGGCGCGGATGCCCTCGACCGAAACCCCGTTTCGCCGCATGATCTCCATCGAGATGTCCATCAGGCCCTGGGTGTTCGACACCTCGGGGCTGCGCTTCAGCGTGCAGTTGATGAAGAGCGCGCTCAGGTCCGAGTAGTCGGTGTCGCTCGACTCGCACAGCTCCGCCTGCTTGTCGGTCAGATCTGTCATTCCTCTCCTCCTCGCCGGGTTTCGCCAATGTGCTCCCGCGTCGCCCAGCGTTACACGCGTAATAAGGTGAGCGCCATGTCCGAGCTGATCCACACCTGCTACCGAATCCTCGACGTCGACCGCTCCGTGGCCTTCTACGAGAAGCTCGGCTTCGAGGAGATCGGCCGCCTCCCGATCCGCGACGAGGCGATCAACGTCTTCATGGGGCTGCCCAACGACGGCGCCCGGCTCGAGCTGACCTTCAACTTCGGCCGCGACGAGCCCTACGAGCTCGGCAACGGCTACGGCCACATCGCCGTTACGGTGGACGACATGGACGCCACCCTCGAGCGGCTGGCCTCGCTCGGCATCGAGCCGGAGAAGCCGCCGTACACCGTCCGCGAGGGCGGCTCTCGCCTCTGCTTCGTCCGCGACCCGGACGACTACCGGATCGAGCTGATCGAGGGCAACCCGAGCGCGAGCGACTAGCCGAGCGCCCGGTTCGCGAGGGCGCCGAACGCCTGGATCCCGCGCGCCAGGTCGCCCTCGGAGGTGTCCTCCTCCTTGGCGTGGCTGATGCCGCCGATCGAGGGGACGAAGATCATCGCCGCCGGCGCGACCCGGGTGACCTCGGCGGCGTCGTGGAGGGCGCCGCTCGTGATGCGCCGCTCGGCCCCGGTGGCCTCGGCGATCGTGGCCGCGGCGAGCTCGACCAGCTGCGGATCGAACCCGGTCGGCGCGATCCCCCAGATCCGCTCGCTGGTGACCGCGCAGTCGCGAGCTGCGGCGGCCTCGCGCGCAGCGCCCATCGCCGCGTCGAGCATCGCCGCCAGCTCGCCGGCGTTGGCGTGGCGCAGGTCGACGAGGAGCTCGGCCTCGCCGGCCACCGCGGTCGGGATCCCCGGGCGCAGCGTGAGCGCGCCGGTGGTCGCCATGCCGCCGGCGTCGCGGCCGATCGCCTCGACGCGAAGCGCCGTGTCGGCCGCCGCAAGGCCGGCGTCCGCGCGGCGATCCATCGGCGTCGTGCCGGCGTGGGCGGCCTGGCCCGCGAAGACGACGCGGTGGCGCTCGATTCCCACGCAGCCCTGGACGGCCGCGGCGCCGAGCCCCTCGGCCTCGAGCACGGGTCCCTGCTCGATGTGGAGCTCGAGGTAGCCGGCCAGGGCCCGGCGCGAGGACGACGCTCCCAGCGCGGCGCCGAGGTCGACGCCGCTTGCCCGCAGGACCTCGGCGATGTCGTTGCCGTCGGCGTCGCGGCGGCTGCGGACCGAGCTGCTGAGCGTGCCGGCGAACGCGGAGCTGCCGAAGAGGCTCACGCCGAAGCGGGCGCCCTCCTCGTCCGCCCAGTCGACGAGGACGAGCGAGCGCGGGGGCGGTTCGCCGACGGCGGACCAGGTCCGCAGCACGCCGACACCGGCCATGACTCCGAGGGCGCCGTCGAGCCAGCCGCCGCCGGGAACGGAGTCGAGGTGCGACCCGATCGCCAGCGGCGGCTCGGTGGCCCCGCTCAGAACGGCCCACGCGTTGCCGGCGTCGTCGAGCTCGTAGGCAAGCCCGAGCTCGTCGAGCAGCTCGGCGAGGAAGGCGCGGGCGGCGCGCCAGCCATCGCTCCAGCAGAGCCGCTGGGCGCCGTGCTCGTCGCCGGTCCGCCGCCCGAGCTCCCGCAGGTCGGCGATGACCCGCGCCGCGTCGATCGGCGGTCCGCTCACGGCGCTAGCCGACGCGCTCGCGGCGCAGGGCCTGTCCGAGGCAGTGGGGACCGCCGCCGCCGGCGGTGAACATCGAAAGCTCGGGGTCGAGCACCTCGATGCCACGGGCGCGCAGCTGCTCGTTGAGCCTCCCGGCGGCCCTGGCGGAGATGGCGCGGTCATCGCCGAGGGAGATCGCGTTGACTCCCAGGCTGAAGGCCTGCTCGACCGGGACGTCGAGGATCTCGAACCCGCGTCCCCGGAGCCACCGGGCGAGCCCGGCCGGGGCGGCCTCGAGGCAGACGCCGGCGAGCTTCGGGCCGAGGATCGAGACGAGGACGTCGATGTGGACGAACTGGCTCGGGATCGGCTCGATTCGCACCTCCCAGCCCTCGGCCTCCATCCACGCCGCCAGCTGTCGCGCCGCGGCGATCTCGGTTCGCTCCTCGCCGTTGCCGATCAGGAGCGCGCCCGGCTCGACGATGAGGACGTCGCCGCCCTCGATCGCCCCCGCCGTGGCCATCTTCCAGATCGGGATGCCGGCGCCCTGGTAGAAGCGATGACCGGCGCGTACTCCCCGCGCCGCCAGCTCTGGTGGAGCTGGGTGACCACCGCGCCGCTCGGCGTCGTCACGCTCGAATCCCGCGCGAACACCTGGTAGGGGAGCGCCGGGTCCGGCTCGAGGAAGTGGCAGGTGACGCCCGCCGACTCGTAGGCAGAGACCAGCTCCGCGTGCTGGCTCCTGGCGGCCGCCGCGTCGAACTCCGCGCCGCTTTCCAGCGTCGCCTTGGAGATCGCGCTCGTCGGCAGCCAGCGGAAGTTGTCGGGCGGGCAGAGGAGGACGTCGTGGAGGCGCCCGGTCTCGGAGTCGACGCCCCAGTCGGCCTCGCTCATCCCGCCACCACCCTGATCGTCTTCAGCGTGCGATCGACGGCGCCCCGGACCTTGCCGCCGTGGTCGAGGGTCTCGCGCACGTAGTCGAGCGTGTCCCCGGTGAGCCGCTCACCCGGGAGGACGTTCGGGATACCGGGTGGGTAGGTCGCGAGGGACTCGGCGGCGATGCGTCCCTCGGCGTTCGCGAAGTCGACCACCTCCTGCGGAGCCAGAAACGCATCGCGGGGGACCATGGCCAGTGGCCCCCATGGCGGCGGCGGCGCGAACTCTCGCGCGTGGCCGTGCTCGATTTCGCCCAGGACCGAGACGGCGTGGCCGAGCGCAGCGACGAGGCGCTCCCCCTCGTCTTTCGCGGAGCTCCGCATGCCGAAGGTGGCGACGACGACGTTCTCGGAGGCGAGCTCGAGGTTAATGTCATCGAGCTCCAGCATCAGCGCCGCCAGCCGCTGTCCGGTGGTCCCCGTGCCGCGAACGTCGACGCAGAGCCGCAGCGGGTCCCAGCCGAAGACGCCCGCCGCTCCCTGGAGGCGTTCGTCGAGCACGTCGAGCCCCGGGAGCTCGCGGACCCGCGCGCGGATGTCGGTAAGCGAGCGGAGGGTCTCCTCCAGGAGCTCGGCGCCACGCGTGGCGGCGAGCCGGCGGGTCGCGTCGAGCGAACCCGAGAGCAGGGGGCTCGGGCTGGTCGGCTCGGTGAGGGTGACGGCGCGGTCGACGAACCCCTCCTCGACCAGATCGCCGTGGCCCAGGTGGAGGATCGCCGACTGGGTGAGGCTGCCCATGATCTTGTGGATCGAGGAGAGCACCAGGTCGGCTCCGCAGTCGAGTGCGGATGCAGGCAGCAGTTCGCTGAACCGCATGTGGGAGCCCCAGGCCTCGTCCACGAACAGGGGTATCCCGCGCGAGTGCGCCACCGCCGCGAGGCCCTCGACGTCCGCGACGGCGCCGAAGTAAGTCGGGGACACCGCGTGCGCCGCCACGGCGCCCGGAGCGGCGTCGAGCGCCCGCTGCAGGGACTCCGGTGTGAGGCAGTGCGCGATTCCAAGCTCGGGGTCGACCTCGGGAGCCACGAAGGTCGGCTCGAGGCCGGCGAGGACGAGGCCGTCGATGGTGCTGGAGTGCGCGTTGCGCTGGACCACGACCCGCTTGCCGGCGTGACGCATCGCGATGCAGGCAGCCTGATTCCCCTGCGAGCCGCCGTTTACGAGGAACCAGCTGCGCCTCGCCCCCCAGGCCTCAGCGGCGAGTCGTTGCGCCTCCTGGAACGGGGTGGGTTCCTCGCCGACGTCGATTCCCTCGATCAGCGCCGGGATGTCGAGGTCGAACGCCCCGGGCCCGAACGCCTCGAGCAGCTCGGGGTCCGCCCCCGGGCCGCCCTTGTGGCCCGGGACGTGGAAGCGTCCCGGCCTGCGCGCGGCGTACTCGACGAGCGCGTCGAAGTAGGGCGCGTCGGCCTGTGAGCTCGGTGCGGGCACCGGCAGCGAAGCTAACAGCCGGGCTCCGCGGCCCGCGTGCTCAGGCGCGGGCGCGGTGAAGCAGGCGGCGGACCGCGGCGGTGCTCGCGTGCCTCGACGCGATCCCGACCCAGCGCACGCGTCCGTGCCGGACGCCGAGGAGAACCCGGCGATGGGGGCCCGGCGCGACCTCGAGGACCTTCTTGCCGTTCACGTTCAAGTGCGAGCGCAGCCGCAGCGCGCGCTTCGCCGCCACCGTCGAGGATCCGTGGCTGATGCCGTGGATCGCGTGGCCGCGGCTGGTGGAGACGATCAGCGCGACCCGGTGGTGCCTGGACGTGTAGGCGACCCGCAATGCTGCCGCGCCGACGACGCACCAGCGGTCGACGCCGTGGGCGCTTTGCCCGGGCTTGCCCAGCGCCTTCCGCACCCGCTTGCGCGACTTGCCGAGCCGCACGCGACCGACGTGGCGCCCGCGCACGGTGCCCCCCGGGGCGATGCACTGTCGGAAAGACGCAGCTCGGTAGACGGCGCGGCGCTCGGCGCCGGTGTCGACCATCGCCATGCACTGGGGGTCAGGGTCGGTCTCGAGGGTGACGATCGTGCCGCCGCCCCCACCCGGGTAGACGTACGGCCTGTAGGCGGCCGGCACGTAGGGCGTGAAGTCGGCCGGCTGGCCGCCGATCCGGAAGTTGTGGACGGAGACGCCGCCGATGCCCTTCGCCTTGTCGAAGAAGTAGTCCCCGTCCCAGTGCCAGGCCTCGGGCTGCTGGCCCTGGACGACCGAGCCGGTCCAGTGATCCTGCTGGAAGTAGAAGCACTTGGGAGCCGCCGCGGCGGTGCGCGCCGGCTCGTTGGCGAGGAAGTCGGCGATCCCGAAGTCAGTGACGTTCTGGTCCGTCTTGTCGAACTCGACGCAGAACGGGTCGGCGCCGGGGTCCGGGTAGTTGGTCCCGGTCCCCACGTCCTGGTTGACGCAGTTGAAGGGGTTCTCGCCGTCCCACGGCCCGAGCGGCTGGCTGACCTGCGCGGCCGCGGGTGCTGCGAACAACAGGGCAGCGACGGAGGCGGCCATGAACGTCGCGCGGATCACGGCCTTGACGTTAGCCCAGGTGGGCGCTCCATTACCACTGACAACGGCCGAGTCACGAGTTTGTCGGGCGTCGGCCGAGTAATTCGTGACTCGAGCCCAATTACTGGCGCCGGACCCCCTTCGTCGCTATAGCGTCTGTCTCGCGATGTCGTCCTCTGACACAGAACGCTCCCTCGACGCAGCGATCCGTACCGAGCTCGCCGCGGAGCTCTCGCGCCGTGACTTCCTGGGGCGCGCCGGGGGCCTCGGCGCCGGCGCCCTGATCGTCGCCGCGCTCCCAGTCGCGGCGCGGATGGGGGCTCCGGAGCGGGCGGGCGCCGCCGTGCGCACAACGACGCGACCCTGCAGGCGTTCTTCGACACGATGGTCCCCGGCAAGAAGGTCCCGGGCCTGAAGACCGAGCAGGGCAACGAGATCGACCCCAAGGCGATCGCCGGGGTCGACCCCGAGCACGGAGCGGTCTACACGGACGCGCTGCTCTTGGCGCACAGCCCGAGGCTCGGCTTCGACGCTTTGGCGCCGCCGTTCCTCTCCGAGCTCGAGACGTTCGCCGTCGCCGAGGGCGGCGACTTCCTCGATCTCGACTTCGACCACCGCGAGGCCGTCTGCATACGCGGCTTCGACTTCTCGAATCCCTCTCGGCTCGTCTGGGAGGCTGCCGCGGCGATCCCGTTCACCGCCTTCTGCGCCGCCGCGAACGTGGTGAACGCCACGGCGAAGACGGCGGCGGGCTACGCGGTGATGGGCCACCCGGGGACCGCGCCGCACGGCTACAAGGACTTCTCTTACTCGCGCCCGCTCGCCCGGGGCCGAACGAAGCACGGGTCGCTGCCGTGACCGAGCGCGTCGACGTCTGCATCGTCGGATCGGGCTTCGGCGGCTCGATCTCGGCCTGGCGGCTCGCGGAGCTCTACAGGGCGGCCGGCGGGAAGCCGAGCGTGGTGGTTCTCGAGCGCGGGCTCGACCTCGGCCACACCGACTTCCGCCAGTCGATGGACGTCGATCACCTCTCGAAGACCTACGAGCTGATCCAGGGGCAGGGCGCCCAGATCGTCGCGGCCAACCTCGTGGGCGGGGGGTCCAACCTCTACCTGGCGGCCTCGCTTCGGGCCCCGTCCGAGATCTTCGAGCGCACCGACGCGCGCCCCGACGACGGGCCGCGCCGCCGGATGTGGCCGAAGGCAATCAGCCGCGCCGCGCTCAACCGCTACTACCGCCGCGCCGAGCAGGGGCTGCGGGTCGCGCCCGACCACCTGGGACCGGGTATCGAAGTCGGGCGGGGTCTGGGCCGCGATGTGCCGCGAGGCGGGCTTCACCTGCGACCGGGTGCCGACCGCGATCAGCCCGGAGCGCTGCGTCAACGCAAAGTGGTGCTACACGGGCTGCATCTTCGGCGCGAAGAACTCGCTGATCACCAACTACCTCGCATCCGCGCGCAGGGCGGGCGTTCAGGTGCGCCACCTCGTCCAGGTCAACCAGGTTCGCCAGTCGAGCGCCCGCCCGTACCGGTTCGTGGTCCAGGGAGTCAAGATCAACCCGGCGACCAAGGGCTCGGCCGGGGCCTTCGAGGACATCGAGTGCAAGGTCGTGATCCTTGCCGCCGGCGCGCTCGGCTCGCCGCCGATCCTGATGCGCTCCCAACCCGATCTGCCCTCGCTCTCGCCGCAGGTGGGCAAGCACCTCGGGGTGAACGGCGACCACGTGGCGGCGGTGGAGGTCAACCCCCGGAAGGTGCGGAGCGTCCTCGGCCTACCCGGCTACGGCCAGTTCTACAAGGGCCGGCCGATTACCACGATGTCGTACGACTACTACGTCGGCAAGCGGGGCGCCAAGCACGACGGCACGCGGTTCACGCTCCAGGAGATCCTGCTCTCCCAGCTCACCAACTTCCTCTACGACGACGGCCGCAGCCCCGAGGGACCGCCGGATTGGTGGGGCCGTCAGAAGAAGCGGTCGATCTCGACCTGGAACAACCACCTCGAGGTCCTGGCGATGGTCGAGGACACCAGTGACGGCAGCTTCTACGCCGTGCCGCCGAACGGCGGCGGCCACGAGCAGCCGAACGGCGGGCCGGTGGGCATCGGCCTGTTCACCTATGACCTCTCCGAGCAGTCGGTGCGGATCCGCGAGGCGGCCAACAGGGCGATCAAGGCGATCGCCGAGCGCCGCGGGGTGGGGAGGTTCCTGAAGCTCGCGGAGACGGAGGGCGTGTACGCGGCGCACCCGCTCGGAGGGTGCCGCATGGCGGACGAAACGGCCTTCGGCGTCGTCGACGACGGCTGCGAGGCCTTCGGGTACGAGGGCCTCTTCTGCATGGACTCGTCCGCGATCCCGACGAGCCTCGGGGTCAACCCCTCGCTGACGATCTCGGCCGTCTGCGAGCGAGCCGCCGAGAAGCTCGTCAGGCGCGGTCACGACCTCGGCCTGCCGAAGGCGCCGAAGGGCTTCAGGTTCAGGACGCCGGCCGAGATCGTCGGCCCAAGGGTGCATCCTTAACCGCGTTTCAGTCCACGAGCCGGCGCTCCACCGCCCAGCGGCTCAGCTCGTGGCGGCTCGAGAGCTGAAGCTTCCGGAGCACGGCGCCGACGTGCGCCTCCACCGTTTTCGTCGAAATCTGGAGCTGGCGGGCGATCTCCTTGTAGAGGTAGCCGCGCGCGATCAGGCGCAGGACCTCGCGCTCGCGTGGGGTGAGCCGGTCGAGCTCGGGGTCGACCTCGGCGGCCGGGATCTGGCCGGCGAAGGCGTCGAGGACGAAGCCGGCGAGCCTGGGGGAGAAGACCGCGTCGCCGTCGGCCACGCGACGCACGGCGTCGGCGAGCTCTGCCCCCGAGATCGACTTCGTCACGTAGCCGCGCGCCCCGGCGCGGATCACGGCGATGACGTCCTCGGCCGCGTCGGAGACCGAGAGGGCGAGGAAGCGCTGCGCGGGGTTGGTCGCTGCCACCCGGCGAATCACCTCGACGCCCCCGCCGCCCGGCATGTGGACGTCGACGAGGACGACGTCGGGGCGCTCGGCGGCAATCGCCCGGACCGCCTCCTCGACCGTCCCGGCGTCGGCGCGGACGTCAACCAGGTCCTCGAGCTCGGCGCGCACGCCCGCGCGGAAGATCGCGTGGTCGTCGACGATGACGACGGTGGCGCTCGGTCTGCTCACCGCGGGCTGCGCTCCAGCGTGAGCTCGACCTCGGTGCCCTCGCCGGGCGCGGAACGGATCGCCGCCCGGCCTCCGTGGCGCTCCATCCTGCCGAGGATCGACTCGCGCACGCCGTGGCGGTCCGCGGGCACGGAGCTCGGGTCGAAGCCGGGGCCGCGGTCGTGGACGAAGACGCAGACGCGGTCGCGATCCGCCTCCGCGTAGAGCGTGATCGAGTCCTCGCCGGGGGCGAACTTCGCGGCGTTTGTCAGCGCCTCGCGCGCGGCGCTGACGACCGCCTCGCGGTCCTCGTCGAGCTCGCAGTCGCCGACCGTGACGACCTCGACCTTGAGGCGGTGGGCGTCCTCCACCGCCTCGGCTGCGGACCGCAGCGCCGCCGCGAAGCTCGAGCCGTCGGTGCGGGCCGCCCCGCCGCTGAGCCAGGAACGGAGCTCCCGCTCCTGGCGCCGGGCGAGCGCGCTGACCTCGGCGGGGTCGGCGGCCCGCTTCTGGACGAGCGTGAGCGTCTGCAGCACCGAGTCGTGGAGGTGCGCCGCCAGCTCCGCGCGCTCCTGGGAGCGGATGCGCTCGGCCCGCTCGGCGGCGAGGTTCTGCCCGAGGCGCCAGAGGAACGGGGCGAGCACGAGCGCGAGGGCGACGCTCACCACGACCGCGGTGATCGCGACGTTGCGCGCGGCCCCAAGGGCGTCGTTCGACGACAGGAAGAGCAGCGCCGCGCCGATCACGAGCGCCACGCCGAAGCCGCCCCTGTAGAGCTCGCCGATCCGCGGCGGCCCGGGGGCGGGCAGCGGGTCGGTGCTCGGTGCCGGGGCAGTGCCGCGGCGGGAGGAGCGCCACAGGAGGGCGGCGCCGGCGGCGGCGAGGACGAGCGGCCACACCAGGGAGTCGCTCCACCAGATACCAAGCTCGCGGAAGGCGAGCAGCGCGGCCAGCATCAGGAGGGCGGCGCCGGCGGCGACCCGCCACCCGCCGCCCGCGAGGCGGGCGGCCACCCCGCTTAGCGCCCGCGACCCCTGCGGGCCCGGGGACGGCATGCTTGCCCAGGCCAGCGCGTAGGCGATGAGGGCGAGCCCGCCGGAGGCAACCACCGCCACGACGAACCCCACCCGCAGGATCACGGGGTCGATCCCGAGCCGGCGCGCGAGGCCGGCGCAGACGCCGCCGGCCAGCCCGTGCTCGGGATCCCGGGCGATGCGGTGCCGTTCCAGCGAGGCAGTGGCGTCCACGCCCGCCATCGTGACGCCTACCGGTCGCGCTCGTCCAGGCCGCTCACCAGGAGGATGAGGCCGGTGACCGCGGCGAAGGCGGCGCCTGCCCAGCCGAGGTCCAGCGATATGGCACCGGCCTGGTCGAGCGCCAGCAGGCCGCCGAGCGCCGCAATCGCGGCGCCGGCGACCAGCGACACCCGATCGACCGAGCTCATCAGGCCGCGCACGCCCGGGTCGACGCGTCACGAAGGGCTTCGTCCGAGATGCCGGTGAACGGGCCGTGGGCGTCGATGTCGGCGTCGTCGTCGTTGATGACGCGCAGCTCCCCGGCGTCAACCGAGGCGTCGAGGACGAGGCGAGGCGTCGCGCTGGAGCCGGTGTTCTGGTCGTTGTCCACGTCGAATCCGTCGGCCTGCTGGCCCAGCACGCGGCTGTCGCCGGCGCCGACGTGGGCGTTGGCGTCGACGCAGACCTTCGCTGGAACGGCGACCGTGAGCTCTCCGGCTCCGAGGTGGGCCTTCACGTCGATCACCGCGCCGGGCTTCCACGGCAGGGCGCGGAGATCGACGGCGAGCCGGCCAACCCCGAGGCGGTAGCCGGCGGCCGGGATCGTGTGTGCCGCGGTCGGGGTGTAGGTGCGGTCTCCGATCCCGCCCCGGAAGTTGAGGTCCGCGGCCGTGGCGACGCTCACCCCGAGCGCCAGCGCGAGGGCGGGCGCGATCAGGATGCGAGCGCCGCCGCGCAGAGCTGCCGCCGCGATGAGCGCCCCGCCGGCGACGATCAGGAGGGCGATTGCCAGCCCGTGCCCGGTCGCGGTCGCGAACGCGGCGATGGCGCTGAGCGCGAGCAGGCCGGCGGCGGCGAGCGAGACGACGAGCACGGCGCCAAGGACGCGGAGCGGGGTGATCGCTCCGCGGCGCTCGCGCAGGAGGGCGAACACGGCAACCGCCAGGCCGATCGGCACCAGCAGCCAGAGCGCGCCGAGCAGGTGGCCGTGGTGGAAGATGCCGACGCCCGCGAGCGGCGTCGCGATCGCGATCAGGACGATGATGGCGGCGATCGTCAGGCCCCTCGAACGCGGGAAGGCCGGCGCCCCGCCCTCCTCGTCGGGCACGAAGAGCGCGAGCGCCAGATAGGCAAGCGCGCCGAGCCCGCCGAAGAACAGCGAGACGCCGAAGCCGATCCTGATGATCACGGGGTCGACCCCGAAGTAGTCGCCGAGCCCGCCCGCAACGCCGGCGAGCACACGGTCACGGCGCGAGCGCAAGAGCCGGCGAGGGTGATGGCCGTCGCCCTGTGGCGGCGGCTCCGGGCTCTGCTGGGTGGTCGGTGTTTCGTCGGTCATGGGTGCCTCCCTGTCGTGATGAACGCTGCCCTGCGGAGGCTCCCAGCGCAACGGCCCGGCGTCCATTGGGGATGTCCCTTAGGGACCCCGGAACCAACCCGAACGGCCCCTCACGAAGCGGCCTCGGCCCCTGCTACCTTTGCGCCGTCCTTGGACGACGACCATCCTCCTCGAAGTACCGGGCCAGATAGGGGAGCCGCCGGCCCGCGCAGGGCTCGCCGGTGAACGTCCTCCTCCTGGTCTTCCTGCTGGTGCTCGTTGCCCTCAACGGGCTGTTCGTGGCCGCCGAGATCGGCCTGGTGCGCTCGCGCAAGGCGCGTCTCGAGGTGATGGCGAACGAGGGCGAGCGCGGGGCCGCCCGAGCCGTCGGCCAGCTCGATCGGATGACCGATTACATCGCGGCCTGTCAGGTGGGAATAACGCTCTGCTCGATCGGGATCGGGTTCCTGGGCGAGCCGTCGCTTTCGAAGATCCTCAAGCCGGCCTTCGGCGGCTTCTCGGACGCAGTCGCCGCGACGATCGCGGTGGTGCTCGCCTTCGTCATCGTCACCTGCATCCACATCACCTTTGGCGAGCTCTCGCCAAAGATCTTCGCGATTGGGCGCACCGAGGGGGTTGCGCGGCGCCTCTCGCGTCCGCTCGGCATCTTCCAGACCTTCTCAAGTCCGCTCTCAAACATGCTGACGGCCGTCGCGACCCGAACCGTCCGCCTCTTCGGCGTGAAGACCGAGGGCTTCGACGAGACCCACACCTCAGAGGACATCAAGATCATCATTTCCCAGTCCGCTGGAGCGTCGCTCGACCCGGGTGAGGCCGGGATGCTCGGCGGCGTCTTCCACCTGCACGAGCAGGAGGCCCGCGAGGTGATGACCCCGATCCCGGCCGTGGTCACGATCGATGCGACCGGAACGGTCGAGGAGGGGCTGCGGCGGTGCATCTCCTCGGGGCACACGCGGCTGGTGGTGATCGAGGACGACAACCCGGACAAGGTCCGCGGCGTTGTCCACAACAACAGCCTTGCGCGCCTCTACATGAACGCCGGCGCGGACTCGCCGATCGAGCCGGCAATTCGCGAGGTGGCGATCTTCCCGGAGACGAAGCCCCTGGATGACCTGCTGGCCGAGCTCCAGCGTCAACGCAGCTCGGTCGCGGTGGTCTCCGACGAGTACGGGCGCACGGTCGGGATCGTCACCGTGGAGGACATCCTCGAGGAGGTCGTCGGCGAGATCGAGGACGAGACCGATCCCCGCGCCACCGAGGTCCGCAAGCTGACCGACGGGGACTTCTACGTTCGCGGCCACGTGCCGCTCGGCGACCTCGAGGACGCCGGGATCAAGCTCCCGATCGACTCCGACGCGTACAACTCGATCGGCGGGTACGTCTTCTCGGAGCTCGGGCGGCTGCCGAAGCGCGGTGACCGGATCGGCGCCGACGGTTACGAGATCAGGGTCGAGTCGGTCCGCGACAACCGGATCGTCGCGGTGCGCATCCACCCGCGGGCGACGACGGAGTTCTCCGCGGTCCCACCCCCCGCCGAGGGCGGGTCCGAAGCCCGGTAATTGGGCGGATCCGCCGCGCGGTTTCCGTCCGTGCCTGTTCCTAGCTTGCCTGCCACCCACGAAAGGGGGCAGCCATGTGGGTCATCAGGCTCACCGATAAGCAGCTCGAGGTCATGAGGGCGATGCTCCGCGCCGAGGAGCACCTGGGCCCCGCGCTCCGAGGCTCGCTTGAGGCCATGGAGCTCGCTCGCTGGGACGACCTGCCGGACGCCTCGCTCCCCTGGGAAGAGGTGGACGGAGGCCGCGCGGCGCCAGGGGATCTCCGAGGCCGACGTGATCTGGGACAGGGCCGGCCGCCGGGAACGCAAGGTCGCGTAGATAGTCGAGGGCATCGATGCGCTGACCCGCTGGCTCGGGCTCCGCTGGGAGGAGCCCGGTCGGCTCCGGCTCGCGATCCGGCCGCGAGCACATCAACCCCGCCGGGCTCCTCTCCGGCGCGATCACTTACACCATGGTCGACTACGCGATGGGCTCGGCGCTCTGGCAGGAGCGAAGCGGCGACGAGCGCATCGCGACGATCAGCATCTCCATCAACTACGTGCAGACCGCGCGCGAGGGCCCGTCATCTGCAGCGCCCGCGTCGACCGGCGGAACGACCGGATCGCCGTGCTTCGCTCCGAGGTCGAGCACGAAGACGGGCGGCTGATTGCGACAGCCGTCGGCAGCTACGCGATCTTCGACACAATCGCGACTGAAGCGGCTGAGGGCGCGACACCCGAGCCATCGCGCTCAGGCTCAGTACTCGTAGAAGCCCTGGCCCGACTTGCGCCCGAGCCTGCCCTCGCCGACCATCGCCACGAGCCGGCCCGGAGGGCGGTGGGAGTCCTCGGCGGAGTCGGCGTAGAGCGCGTCGCCGATCGCCTCGGCGACGTCGAGGCCGACGAAGTCGAGGAGCCGCAGCGGGCCCATTGGATGGCCGGCCCCGAGGGTCATGCACGAGTCGACCTCGGCGGGGCGCATGCCGGTTCGCTCCAGCAGGCGCACGGCGTCGAAGAGGAACGGGAAGAGGAGGCGGTTGACGACGAACCCGGCCTCGTCGGGAACCGTCACCGGGCGTCTTCCCCATCGCCTCGCACCAGGCGATCGCGCGGTTCGGCGACGCCGGCGCGCAGCTCGTCCGGCAGGCAGAGCTCGACGAGCTCCATCTTCGGGACGGGGTTGAACACGTGAAGGCCGAACATGCGATCGGTGGCGTTGCCACTGCGCTTGCGAGCTCCGCGATCGAGAGCGAGGAGGTCGTGCTCGCCAGGTCGGCGTCCGGGCAGGCCGCGGCGAGGTTCCGCGAGCAGCGTCGGCCTTGTCATCGAGCTGCTCGGCGATCGCCTCGACCACGAGGTCGCACGCGGCGAGGTCCGCGATGTCCGTGGTCACCTTGATCGTGGTCCGGCCGGCCGCCGTCGACCTTGGCGGCGAGGGTCTGAGCGCTCTCCTCGGCCCGCCACGCCGAGGCGTCGCTTCGCGCCAGGAGGCGGACCGGGCCCAGCGCGCTCGCCGTCGCCGCGAGCCCGCAGCCGATGGTTCCGCTGCCTGCGACGCCGGCCGCTCGTATCCGCTTTGCCTCCCATCCGCGACGGGCTTACTATCAGAGGAGAGATGGACGAGGCACGACCCGCATCGGCTCGGGGCCCGCGACGCGCGGCGTGCTCGTCGGCGGCGCGCGCAGGGTGGCGGCGACCGGCATCTTCGGCGTGATGCTCCTCGCGGCCTTCTCGCTGTGGACGCGTGATCCCGTTCGGCTGGATCTGGGTGGGCTCCAAGGTGTCGAACACCCAAGCCCCCTCCAGCGGCCCCTACGCGGTGGTCTTCTTCGGGATCGTCATCTCGATCATCGCTCGTGGTCCTCTCCTCACCTGGCTGAACCCCCTCTACGAGCGGCTGATCGGCAGCACCGAGATCGACGTCGACCGGGTTCGGCTGTGGAAGAGCCTCAGCGACGAGCGCCACACAGTCCGCCGCTGGACGCTGCTCGAGGCCGTGATCCTCTCCTCGGTGATCTGCGCGATCGTCGCGATGGGCGTCTGGTTCCTGTTCATCGCCGGCTCGCCCCTGCCGAACCAGTAGGCGCACTAGACAGCGCCCCTGTGGCGACTTGTAGTCGGATAGCGACTGCAAAGCGCCAACCCCGGGAGGAGATGTGACAAGACCCTCGCCTGCGTGGCTGAAGCCGGGCGGAAGTGATTGTCTAGGAGTTGGGGCTGGGCAATGAGGAAGGATGCCGGGAGCGCGGCGTTACCGACGGTTGTAACGGTTGATTGACCAGTCAGTCAGTAGTCTTGGCGAAGGAATTTCTTGACGCTGCTAGGACGGAGGTCGAAGATGGCGTAGCAACGGGAAGTTCGGCGGCCGCGAGGTCGTGATCGTCGAGGCGGTCAGGACCCCGATCGGCCGCGGCCACGAGGAGAAGGGCTACTACAAGGACGTCCATCCCTCGAACCTCCTCGCCAAGACCTATTCCGAGCTGATCGACCGCGCCGGCATCGACGCCTCCGAGGTGGAGGACGTCGTCACCGGCTGCGTGCAGCAGTTCGGCGAGCAGGGGATGAACATCGGCCGCAACGCCTGGCTCGAGGCCGGGCTGCCGATCGAGACCCCCGCCACCACCATCGACCGCCAGTGCGGCTCGGCCCAGCAGGCCGTCAACTTCGCCGCGGCGCTCGATCGCCTCCGGCGTCCACGACGTCGCCATCGGCTCCGGCGTCGAGCACATGGGCCACATCTCCTTCGCCGACGGCATGGCCGTCCAGCAGCGAGCACGGCTTCGCCTTCTCGCCCGAGCTCATGGAGAAGTACAACCTGATCCCCCAGGGCCTCTCCGCCGAGATGATCGCCGACCAGTGGGAGATCCCCCGCTCCGAGCTCGACGAGATCGGCCTGCGCTCCCACCAGCTCGCCGCCAAGGCGACCGAGGAGGGCCGCTTCGAGCGCGAGATCGTCCCCTTCCAGGTCAACGGCGACACCTACGTCACCGACCAGGGCCCGCGCCCGGACACGAGCCTCGAGAAGCTCGCGCAGCCTGAAGCCCGCCTTCAAGGAGGACGGCAAGATCACCGCCGGCAACTCCTCGCAGATCTCCGACGGCGCCGCCGCGGTGCTGCTGATGGCCCGCGAGAAGGCCGAGGCCCTCGGGCTCACGCCCGCGCGCCCGGATCGTCGACCAGACGGCCGTCGGCGTCGACCCGGTGATCATGCTCACCGGCCCGATCCCGGCGACGAAGAAGCTCCTCGAGCGCAACTCGATGAAGATCGACGACTTCGACCTCTTCGAGATCAACGAGGCGTTCGCCTCGGTCCTCGCCGCCTGGCGCCGCGAGCTCGAGCCCGACATGGACAGCGTCAACGTCAACGGCGGCGCGATCGCCCTCGGCCACCCGCTTGGCTCGACCGGCGCCCGCCTGATCACGACGCTGCTGCACGAGCTCGAGCGCTCCGACAAGTCGGTCGGCCTCGTGACGATGTGCTGCGGCGGCGGTCTCGGCACCGGCACGATTATCGAGCGGGTCTAGCTAGCCCGTAATTGAGCTCGGGCCCCTCGGCTCGCCCGAGTGCTGGGCGAGGGCTTCGAGGCGCGCGATCTGACGCTCGCCTTCGTGGCGTGCCGGGTCGTCCTCGGGCAGGGAGGCGATCAGCCGGCGAACGCGGTTGCGGATCTGAAGCGCGAAGTGCGGGGTCGCGGGGCCGGCGAGCGCACGGATGTCGTCGATGGTCACGCCGCGCTCGCCGCTCACCCTGTCGGCCTGCTCGCTCTCGCTCATTTCTGCCTCTGCTTCTGCTCGGTCTCGGATCCGGTTGGGCCGCCGGAGGGCGCGCCGGACGCCGACCTTACCTTGGCCACCTCGGCGAGATCGTCCACCTGGGACTGGAAGCCCACGGAGATCGCCCCCTCGTCGCCGATCAGCCAGACGTGGTTGTAGACGGCGCGCGTCGGGTCGTCGGCGTACCCGGGCTTCAGGTCGAGGAGGTAGCCGTTGAGGGCGGGCGGGGGCGCTGAGGCCGTGTCGGTGACGAGCAGCGGCCCCCAGGTCCCGCTCGCGGACAGCGGCGCGGCGGCGGCCGCGTCCAGCGGGCGCGAGGCGTTGGCGATCACGAAGCCGTGCCCGGGGTCGTTGATGTTCCAGCCGAAGGTTCCGTCGCTGTAGCGAGCGAAGGCGATCGAGCTCGCGACCGGGTCGGGGGCCGAGATCCGCTTCGTCTGCGGGGCGATCTTCTGGATCGCCTTCAGTGTCGACGAGCTCACGACCGACGGCGGCGCGAGCAGATACGTCGGCGTTCCCGCGTATCGCTTGAGGGCGGTCAGGGTGGCTGTGGGCACGCTCGTCTTGTCGACGTAGAGCACCGGGTCGCCAGAGCGGGCGGCCCACGACGCCGCCGGCATCGCGTACTCGGGGGTCTGCTCGCTGACCAGCAGGAGGTGCGCCGGCGGGGCGTTCACGAGCTTCTGGCGAAGCGCCGCGATTCCGACCGCGAGCCGTGCGGAATCGGGGGCGTTGACGCTCGCGCTCGTCGCCCCCGGCGGTCCCTTGACGTCGCCGATGACGAAGAGCTGCTTGTGGTCGGTCGCGGCCGAGCCGGTCGGGGCGAGAGCGCTGAGCGCGTCGGCGGCGACCGACGTGAGCCCGTCCGGGCTGGAGATCAGGATCGGCGCGCCCACGGGCGCCGCCACGAGCGATGCCGCGGCGATGCCCGCCTGCCAGCTGGTGTCGGGGACCAGGGTCACCGCCGAGGTCGCCGGGGTCCCGCCCGTCGACGGGTACACGGCGAGCGCCACGCCGGCGGAGTCGGCGGCCGGGTCGGCGCCGCCGACTCTCGTCGTGTCCTTGGTCGCGAACTCGGGGAAGCCGATGTCCGCAGCGGTTGGCGCCGAGATCTCGGTCTTGCGCACCTCGATCGGCGGCGCCGGCGAGATGATCGTCGGCGACTCCTCCTTTCCGAAGATCGCCTTGCCGGCGAAGTAGCCGCCCACGGCGACCGCGAGCAGCACCGCGATCGCGCCGAGGACCATCGCACCGCGCCGCCGGCGCGACGAGCCGTTCGGGGGCGGGGCGGCGGGCGGGCTCGCGGTCCCCTCTACGGTGGCGCCGGGCGCGGGGGCCGGGGCGCGAGCCGGCGGCGTCACCGGCCTCGGAGCCGGGGCCGCAGGGGGCGGAATGACCGGCTTCGTCCGCCGGGCCGCGGGTGCGGGCGTCGCGGCCTCGGTTGCGGTCGGCCTTGTCGCGGGCGCGTTCGCCGGCGCCGGCGGCTTCGGAGCGTCGGCCGGGCCGCCGCTCGACGGCAGCTTCGGGCGGCCGAGCAACCGCGGCCGCGCCGGTAGCCGCGCCCGCAGAGCCGCGAGCCCTGGGCGGGATGGGAGGCGCGGGCGGCGAGGCACGTCCGAACGGTAGCCGCAGCGCGTTAAGAGCGACTTTGCTGCGCATGCGTCAATGGCACGCGCGTCCTAATCGACCCCTAGAATCCCGGTTGACTGACCAGTCAATCGACGAGGCCGAGCCCCGGAGGGAACATGCACTTCGCACTCAACGACGAGCAGCTCGAGTTCAAGGCTCTTTGCAGGCGGTTCGCCCGCGACGTGATGCGCCCGGTCGCGCGCAAGCACGACGACGAGGAGTCGACCCCGTACGAGGTGATCAAGTCCGCCCGCGAGTGGGGCCTCCACGGCATCGACGCGATCCAGCGCTTCGGCACCGACCCGGAGGGCCAGCTCGGGGTCATCTACGCCGAGGAGCTCCACTGGGGCTGCGCGGGCATCGCCCTGGCGATATCCGGCTCGAGCCTGGCCGCCGCCGGAATTGCCTCCTCCGGCACGCCGGAACAGATTGCCAAGTGGGTGCCCGAGTGCATGGGCCTCGGCGACGAGATCAAGCTTGGCGCCTATGCCGTCACCGAGCCGCAGGCGGGCTCGGACGTCAAGAGCCTGCGCTCGACGGCGAAGCTCGACGGCGACGAGTGGGTCCTCAACGGCACCAAGGTCTTCATCACCAACGGCGGCATCGCCGACGTCCACGTCGTCGTCGCGACCGTCGATCCGGAGCTCGGTCACCGCGGCCAGGCATCGTTTGTCGTCGGGCCGGGCACGCCCGGGCTGAAGCAGGGCAAGAAGGAGTCGAAGCTCGGCATCCGCGCCTCGCACACCGCCGAGG
Source organism: uncultured Actinomycetes bacterium (assembly GCA_963740625.1). GTDB lineage: Bacteria > Actinomycetota > Thermoleophilia > Solirubrobacterales > 70-9 > JAWVFM01. Next base: position 602,954 of record CAVUEV010000001.1, on the reverse strand, counting down.
TCATCCTCGAGGACTGCCGCATTCCCGCGGAGAACCTCCTCGGCGGCATGGAGAAGCTCGAGCGCAAGCTGGAGCGGGCCCGCACGGGCGAGTCCTCTGGGCGTGCCTCGGGCGCGCTGGCCACGTTCGAGCTCACCCGTCCTGTCGTCGGCGCCTCCGCCCTCGGGATCGCCCAGGCCGCCTACGAGTGGACGGTCGAGCACCTGCTGGGCGAGGACGTGATCGCCGATCCGGTGGAGCTCTGGCTGGACGAGACCTCATCGGCCGGCAAGCGGCCCCTCGAGCGCCAGGGAGTCCAACAGCGCCTGGCCGACGTGGCGACCGAGATCGACGCCGCGCGGCTGCTGGTCCAGCGGGCCGCCTGGATGGGGCGCAACGGCATTCCCCTCACGGGCGGGCAGGGCTCGATGTCGAAGCTCAAGGGGGGCGACGTGGCGATGTGGGCCACCCGGACCTGCATGGACCTGGTCGGCCCGTTCGCGCAGAGCGCCGACTGCCCGCTCGAGAAGTGGTTCCGCGACGCCAAGATCTATCAGCTGTTCGAGGGGACGGCCGAGATCCAGCGCCAGGTCGTGTCGCGCATGCAGGTCACCGAGATGCAGCGCCGGCTGGCCGAGGGCCTCGAGGCCGCGGCGCGCCCGAGCCTGAACGGCAACGCGGCGGCGAACGGTGCGGGCGAGGAGGCGGCGGTCGCCGTCGCCCCCCCGGTGGCCGCCACTAGCTGACCCGGGCTGGCAAGCTGGTCCCGTGACTTCGAGCGGGGCCCACGGGCACGCGGCGGGCGGCGCGCAACGCCAGCTGGATGCAAGCCGTTCCGAGAACCGTCGGCGAATGGTCCAGGCCCTCTGGGTCAACCTCGCGCTGACCGTCATCGAGGTCGCCGGGGGGCTCGCGACGGGCTCGCTCGCGGTGCTCGCCGACGCCGGGCACGTCCTCTCCGACGTGGGATCGATCGGCCTCGCGCTCGGCGCGGCGACGCTCGCCGCGCGCGCCGGCTCGGCTCAGCGCACGTTCGGCTACCGCCGGAGCGAGGTGCTCGCCGCCCTCGTCAACGGGATCGTGCTGCTCGCCATCGCGATCGCCGTCGCGGTCGCGGCGATCGCCCGCCTGTCCGACCCGCCGGATGTCGAGGGCGGCGGCGTCCTTGCGCTCGGTGTCGTGGCGCTCGCCGGCAACGCGTTCGTCGCCTATCTGCTCGCCCGCGGGGACCGCGAGGACCTGAACCTCGAGGCCGTCCTGCGGCACTCCGCGGCGGACGCGCTCGGCGCCCTGGCCGTGGTCGTGTCGGGCGCCGTGGTCCTCGCGGGCGGCCCGCTTGCCACGGACCCCGTCGCCGGCATCGCAATCGCCGTCCTCATCGCCGCCTCCTCCATCCGGCTCGTCCGGGACCCCGTCCACGTGCTGATGGAGGCCGCCCCGCACGGGGTCGACGTCGCGGGGCTCGGCCGCGCGATCTGCGGCGTGGCGGGGGTAACCGAGGTCCACGAGCTCCACGTGTGGACCGTCACGCCCGGGTTCGAGACGCTCGCCGCCCACGTCGTCGTCGCTCGTGGCGAGGATCGCGACCGCGCCCGCCAGCTGATCGAGTACGAGCTGCGCGAGCACTTCGGGATCGACCACACCACGCTGCAGATGGAGGAGGAGGCCGATCCGGGGCCGATCCCGATCGACCTCGGCCACCGCTGAACGGCGCTGCAAAGCGCGTTGCAGCGGCGATAAGAAGTGTTAAGGAATGCTCGTAATTGGGGTTCCGCTGGTACTGTGGCGCGCCTCACCTCTGCCCATGGCCGAGTCGAGCCACCGCGTCCACAACCGCCTTCCCGCCCTGCTCGCAGTCGTCGTCGGGTGCGTCGTCGCGCTCGCACTCGGCCTCCTTTGGGATTCGCCGTCGAGCGCCCAGGATCTGCAATCGCAGCTCGACCAGAAACAGGCACAGCTTCAGCAAAAGCGGGACCGGGCGGGTGTCCTCTCGACGACGATCAAGCGCTACAACGAGCGGATCTCGGCCCTCGAGGGCCAGGTCGCGACCCTCCAGAACCGGGTTGCGATCGTCAGCGCGGAGCTCGGCCGCAAGGAGGCCGAACTGCGCAACGACCAGCGGCAGCTCGTCGTCATGCGGGCTCGGCTCAAGCGCGACCTGAAGACGCTCGCCGACCGCCTCGTGGCCATCTACAAGTCCGACTCCCCCGACGTGATCTCGGTGATCCTCAACGCCAACGGGTTCGACGACCTCCTGACGCGCTACGACTACCTGCGCCGGATCGAGCAAAACGACACCGACGTCGCGACTCGGGTGCGCGACCTGCGCGACCAGACGCGGGCCACCGTCAAGCGCGTCAAGGGCGAGCGCGACACCATCGCCGCCCGCAAGGCCGAGCTTGAGCGCACCCAGACCGAGCTCCAGAGCCGACAGTCCGAGCTCGCGGGCGCCCGAGCGGACCAGCAGCATGCGCTGAATCAGGTGCAGGCGAGCGAGAGCGATCTCGAGGGAGACGTCTCGAAGCTTCAGGACCAGATCGCCGCCCAGGTGGCCGCCGCCCAGCAGGCCGCCGCCTCGAGCTCCACCTCGACGGCCCCGGTGCTGCCCGCGGCCCCCGTGGGGGCGCAGAGCGCCCAGGGGTTCATCTGGCCGGTGAACGGGCCGGTCGTCTCGCCGTTCGGGCCGCGCTCGATCAACGGTGGCTACGAGAATCACCCGGGCATCGATATCGCCGTGCCGACCGGGACGCCCATCCGCGCGGCGGGCGACGGCACCGTGATCCTCGAGCAGTCGGAGGCCGAGAGCGGCGGCTACGGGAACTACACGTGCATCGATCACGGCGGCGGCATCTCGACCTGCTACGCCCACCAGGAGAGCTTCGCCGTCTCGATCGGCGACCACGTCCAGCAGGGACAGGTGATCGGCTACTCCGACTGCACCGGCTACTGCTTCGGGCCGCACCTGCACTTCGAGGTCCGCATCAACGGCCAGGTGACGGACCCCATCCCTTATTTGCCGTAGTCCCTCTGCGGTATTGCCTGCGGGCCGGCGTCCCCCCGCGACCGGAGGTGGCGTCGGGGCTTGCACCGGGGGGTAGAGTGCAGTAGCTCTTCGAGCTCCCAGAGAAGCGTCGACGGAACGGCGATCGCTGACCGGAGCCGGCGCCTCTCGCGCACCCGCCCTTTCGTATGGATACGACGACCACGCCTCCGACTCCGATGTCCCGGACCAACCTCCGGGCCTGGCTCGCGGGCACCGGTGCCACCGGCGCGCTGATCGGTGCCGCGCTCCTCGTCTTCCTCTCCGCGGCGGCGTTCGTGGGGTTCAACGGCCTGATCGTCGGCGGCACGAACAACCCGTCGCCGGAGAGCGTCACCCTCACGAGGTCGAGCGCCGTCGCGGCGACGGCGGCCGCGGCCCGGGCGGCCGCCCCCGCCACCGGCGCTGTCGCGCCGAGGCCCGCGCCGGGCTTCGCTCCCGGGTCGACGACGGGCGGCGCGTCGGGCGCCGGTGCGAACGGCGGCGCGGACAAGGCCGGGCCGGGGGGCACGCCCACCAACCTGAGCACCCCCACCGGTCAGGTCGGGACCACCTCCAGCGGCAGCGGCGGAGAGGTGCCGACGCCCCCGGCGGACCCGACGCCGGAGGGCCCGGTGAGTAGCGCGACGCACGCGATCGACAACGCGAGCGGTGCCAACACGAGCGGCCCCACCGCCCCGCTCGCGACCCAGCTCGACAACACCCTGAACGGGGTGCTTCACGGCGGCGGCAGCCCGGCACCGGCGACGAACGGCCTCGGCGGCACAATCGGGCACACGGTGACGACGGTCACCGGGCCCATCCTCGGCGGCGGCTGATCCGCCCGTCATCCGCCTGACCGGCCGAGCGCCCGCTCCAGCCAGCGCAGGCTGACCTCCTGGAGCTCCGCGTCGTGCTGGACGGAGCGGTGGTGCCCGCCCGGGACGACCACGAGCTTGCGGGGAGCGGCGGCGCGCTCGTAGAGCTCCTCGCTCCACTCGAACGGGACCTGCTCGTCCCCGCGCGCGTGCAGCAGGGCGAGCGGCTTGCCGTCCATGAGCTCGACCGCCTCGCGTAGGTCGAGCTCGGAGAGCCAGGCGTCCAGCCCCCCCACGGAGTCCGGGCCGGCGCGAAACTCCAGCTGGCTCTCACGCAGCCCGCGGCGCAGGCCGTCCTCGCTGGCCGGGCAGACGGCGATCGCCCCGGCGATCAGGGCCGACGTCGCCGCTGCGTGGATCGCGAGAAAGCCGCCCATGCTCGAGCCGCGGACGCAGACCGTTCCGTCGGCGCCCTCGACGCCGGCCGCGAAGCGGGCCATCGCCGCGACGTCGGCCAGCGCCGCCGGCGCCATCTCGTCCTCGGCGGCGCCGTGCCCGCGCTGGTCGTAGGCGAGCGCCAGCCAGCCTCGGGCAGCCGACGCCCGCGCGAAGTCGGCGTGGTTCTCCTTCTGCGAGCCGGCGCCGTGCAGGACGAGCATCGCCGGCCAGGGCGGGGGCGTGGCGGGCCGCCAGACGAGATAGGGCCGTCCCGAGACCGTGCCGGCGTCCGTTACGCCGACCGGAACATGCATCCCCTCGGGCACGCCCATGGCGGCAACGGTAGCCCCTGCACGCCGCCGGCCGGCGGCGGCCTCGCGCGTCGGCCACAATCCGCCATCCGATGGGCCACGCCGCGCAGAGAGATCAGATCCCGGTCCAGGTCTACCCGGCGGGGACGCGCGTGAACGCGCGCGGGCACCTCGAGGTGGGCGGCTGCGACCTGGTCGACCTCGCCGCGGAGTTCGGCACGCCCGCGTACGTCTACGCCGAGGACGAGATCCGCGCCCGCGCCCGCGCCTACATCGAGGCCTTCGCCTCGCGCTGCGACGACTTCGAGGTCATCTACGCGAGCAAGGCCGCGCCGATCACCGCGGTCTGCGCATTGCTCCTCGACGAGGGGCTCTCGATCGACGTCGCATCGCGCGGGGAGCTTCACGTCGCCCGGGCGGCCGGCTACCCGGGGGAACGGATCTACCTCCACGGCAACAACAAGACCGACGCTGACCTGGCCGCGGCGATCGCGGTCGGGGTCGGGCACATCATCGTCGACTCGTTTGCGGAGATCGACCGCCTCGACGCGATCCTCGACGCCCCGCAGGAGGTCCTGATCCGGGTTACGCCGGGCATCCTTCCGTCCACCCACTCCTACGTGCAGACCGGCCAGCTCGACTCGAAGTTCGGCTTTGGCCTCCAGGACGGCCTCGCCCGCAGGGCGATCGATGCCGTTCGGGCGTCGCGCAACCTGGAGCTCGTCGGCCTCCACGCGCACATCGGCTCGCAGATCTTCGAGCTCGAGCCCTACGTACGTGCGATTGAGGCGCTCGCCGAGCTGGCGGACGAAGACTGCCGGGTGCTCAACGTGGGCGGCGGCCTCGGCATCGCCTACACGGCGGGCGACGAGCCGCCCTCGATCGACGCCTACGCCGAGGTGAAGGTGAGCGGCGTCGCCGCGGTGTTCGACCCCGTTCCGCGGCTGCTCGTCGAGCCGGGCCGCTCGCTGGTCGGCAACGCCGGCCTGACCGTGTACGAGGTCGGAACCGTGAAGGAGATCCCCGGCGTTCGCACGTACGTGGCCGTCGACGGCGGCATGTCGGACAACCTGCGCCCGATGCTCTACGGGTCGCGCTACGAGGCCCTCCTCGCGAACCGGGCGGGCGAGGCCGCCGACTCGCAGGTAACGATTGCCGGCATGCACTGCGAGTCCGGCGACGTTCTCGTCCGTGATGCATCGCTGGCGGCGCCCGCCGCCGGGGACGTCCTGGTCACCCCGGCGACCGGCGCCTACGGCTACGCGCTGGCAAACAACTACAACGGCGTCCTGCGCCCGCCCGTCGTCTTCGTCAAGAACGGCGACGCGAGGCTCGTGGTACGCCGCGAGACGGACGCCGACCTGACCGCGCGCGATGTCTGACCCAGTCCGCATCGGCCTGCTTGGCAAGGGCACGGTAGGCGCCGCCTTCGCCGCCCAGCTCGACGAGCGCGCGGCGGCGATCGAGTCGGCCTCCGGGAGGGCACCGCAGCTTGCCGGAATCCTGCGCCGCGACGAGGGCGACTTCGACGAGATCCTGGCGCAGTCGGAGATCATCGTCGAGCTGATCGGCGGCACCGACCCCGCGCGCGAGTACGTGCTGCGGGCGCTCGAGGCCGGCCGCCACGTCGTCACGGCGAACAAGCAGCTCGTGGCCCAGCACGGCGACGAGCTGTTCGACGCGGCGCGCGCGGCCGGCGTGCAGCTGCGCTTCGAGGCGGCGGTGGCCGGGGTGGTCCCTGTGGTCAGGGTGATCCAGGAGAGCCTGGCCGCAACCGAGATCGCCAAGGTCTTCGGGATCGTCAACGGCACGACCAACTTCATCCTCACCGAGATGGCCGCGACGGGGGCCGACTACGCCGACGTCCTGGCCCGAGCCCAGGAGCTGGGCTACGCCGAGGCTGACCCCAGCGACGACGTGGGCGGCGCCGACGCCGCGGCGAAGATGGCCATCCTGGCGCGGCTCGCCTTCCACTCGCCGGTACGCCTCAGCGACGTCGCCTACGAGGGGATCACGGACATCCGCCCCGAAGACATGGCGTACGCCAAGGAGCTCGGACTGTCGCTGAAGCTTCTCGGAGTCGCCGAGCGAGTCGGCGACGGGATCAGCGTCCGCGTCTTTCCATGCTTCCTCTACAGCGGCCACCCGCTCGCGCCGGTGTCGGGGCCCTTCAACGCGGTCATGGTCGAAGCGCCGGCGATCACGGAGATCACGATGTCCGGCCCTGGGGCCGGCGGCGTCGAGACTGCGAGCGCGGTCCTCGGCGACGTGGTTTCGATCCTCGCCGGGAAGGCGCCGGTCCACGAGGCGCGCCAGACCCTCCCGATCATCCGCGACATCAGCTCCTCGTTTTACCTCCACCTCGAGGTCGCCGACCAGCCCGGCGTGCTGGCGCGGATCGCCGACGTGCTCGGCCGCAACGACGTCTCGGTCCGCAGCGTCGTGCAGCGCGGCCACGGCGAGGACGCGCGCCTGGTGATGGTCATGCACGAGTGCCTGGAGGCGAACTTCGCGGCGGCCGTCGCCGGGATCGGGGAGCTCGACTTCATGCGCGCGGCGCCGCGCGCCATCCGGGTGATCGAAGAGGAATTCGGTTGAGCCGAGGCCCCGCGCTGCGGCCGGCGGAGCCTGCGGACGCGGCGGCCATCGAGGCGCTGGTCCACGCCGCTTACCGGGTCTATGTCGACGAGCTCGGTCTCCGGCCGGCCCCGATGAAGGCGGACCAGGCAAACGAGATCGAGGCGAAGGAGGTCTGGGTCGCCGAGGAGGACGGCGCCGTCGTGGGAGTCGTCGTGGCGCGCGCCGAGGCCGATCACGTCTTCATCGACAACGTGGCGGTGGCGCCCGCGGCGCAGGGCCGTGGCCATGCCCGGGCGCTCCTGGAGCGGGTGGAGCGCCATGCGGGCGAGCTCGGGATCGGGGAGCTGCGGCTCCTGACGAATGTCCGGATGAACTCCAACCGGGCGATGTACGCCCACCTCGGCTGGACCGAGACGGAGACACGCTCCGAGCACGGCTACCGGCGCGTCTACCTGTCCAAGCCGGTCGTGGCTGGGTAGGGTCCGGCGGGTGCCGCAGCCCCTGATCGAGCGCTACCGCGATCGCCTGCCTCCCGAGGTCGGGGAGTCCGTGGTCACCCTCAACGAGGGCTCCACTCCCCTCGTCGAGGCGCCCGCGATCTCCGAGCGGGTGGGCGCTCGGGTCCTGCTGAAGCTCGAGGGGGCCAACCCGACCGGGTCGTTCAAGGATCGCGGGATGACCGTCGCCGTCTCCCGCGCGAAGGCCGTGGGCGCCGCGGCCGTGATCTGCGCATCCACCGGGAACACGGCGGCGAGCGCGGCCGCCTACGCGGCACGCGCGGGAATGACGGGGGCCGTCATCGTCCCCGAGGGCAGGATCGCGATCGGCAAGCTCGCGCAGGCGCTGATGCACGGGGCGCGAGTCATCGCCCTTCAGGGGAACTTCGACGACGCCCTCCAGCTCGTCCGCGAGATCGCGCAGCGCCACCCGGTCGAGCTCGTCAACTCGGTCAACCCGTACCGGATCGAGGGCCAGAAGACGGCGGCCTTCGAGGTCGTCGAGGAGCTGGGCGGCCCGCCGGACGCGCTCGCCATCCCCGTTGGCAACGCCGGGAACATCACCGCCTGGTGGCGGGGCTTCGGCGAGGTCGAGGCGGCTCCGGTCCTCTACGGCTTCCAGGCGGCCGGCGCAGCGCCGCTGGTCGAGGGGCATCCCATCGCGAACCCCGAGACCGTGGCGTCGGCGATCAGGATCGGCAATCCCGCCCGCTGGGAGGAGGCGATGACGGCGATCACCGAGTCGCGGGGGCGGATCGCCGCCGTCAGTGACGAGCAGATACTCGACGCCTACCGCCTGCTCGCCGCGCGCGAGGGGGTTTTCTGCGAGCCGGCGTCGGCAGCGTCGGTGGCCGGCCTGCTCGCCCACGGGCTCCCGACGGCCGCGGGCGCGCCGCCGCCCGAGATCGTGGTCTGCGTCCTCACCGGCCACGGCTTGAAGGACCCCGACACCGCGCTCGGCAAGGCGCCGGCCGTGATCCGCTGCGAGAACGAGCTCGCCGAGGTCGAGCGGGCGGTGTTCGAGTAGGCGCGCGGGGCGTTACGGATTGCTGGGTGGGGCGGCGTGCCACCGGCGCCAGCCCCGCAACTCGTCGAGTGGTCGTTTTCGCCAGCCGAGACGTCGTTTTCGTCCACTCGGCGACGGTTCGCGCGGATTAGGGCGATCTGCGCGCCATCGGTGCGCAGTCAGCGCCCAGTCTCGACGGCGTGCTGGCTCATGCTCTCTCGCTGCTCGCCCCGCCGCTCTGCGGCGTCTGCCGTGAGCCCTGCGCGGCCGAAGACGCGATCTGCTCCACCTGCACTCGGGCCATCCGTCGCTCCGACCCGCTTGCGGTTGCGGTCGCGGGGGTCGATCGCGCGCTCGCGGCGTGCCCGTACGACGGCACGGCCCGGCGCCTCGTCGCCGGGCTCAAGTTCGGGGCGCGCCTCCAGCTCGCCCACGCCGCGGCGGAGGCGATCGCCGCCTCAGCGGCTGGCCTACTCCACGACGCCGCGATCGTCCCCGTCCCCGCCGCCCCAAACCGCTCCCGCGGGCGTGGGTTCGACTCAGCGACCGAGATCGCCCGCGCCCTTTCCTCGTTGACGCGAATCGAGCTGCGCCCCTGTCTCGCTCGGGCTCCGGGACCGCGCCAGGTGGGACGCCGGCGCGCAGAGCGCCTCGCCGACCCGCCCCGCGTGACTCTCAGGACGAGGGCGGCACCCGTTCGCGCCCTCCTCGTCGACGACGTGATCACCACCGGCGCAACACTCTCGGCCTGCGCCGGGGCGCTGCGCGCCGGCGGCTGCCAGTGGGTCGCCGCGGTGGCCGTCGCGCACTCGACATAAGTTTGACGACGCGCGCTCGCCCGCGGCGTAGGATGGAGCCTCGGCGACCAAGGAGGAGATCGTGCGCATCGAGGTGAGGGGTAGGAACACCGAGGTGACCGAGGAGGTGCGTCGTCACGTCGAGAAGCGCTTCGCGCGGGTTGGCCGCCAGCTCTCCCGCGAGGCTGAGCTCGAGGTCGAGCTGCGGGAGGAGAAGAACCCGTCGATCGCCGAGCGCTTCGTGGCCGAGGCCACACTGCACGCAAAGGGGGTGACCCTCCGCGCCAAGGAGGCGACGCCGGAGATGCTCCACTCGATCCACGAGATCGCGGAGGACATCCGCCGCCAGGTCAAGCGCCACCGTGAGCTCCGTCGCAAGCGCTCGCAGACGCGTCGCCTCATCGGGCGCCTGCGCGGCCGGGAGGCGTGAGCGCCACAGCCGCGAGCAGCTACGAGGAGGCGCGCGCGGCCCACACCTGGGACGTTCCCGAGCACTACAACATCGCCGCCGACGTCTGCGACAAGCACCCCGCGGACAAGCTCGCGATGGTCTTCGAGGACTTTCGCGGCAACCGCCGTGAGGTGAGCTGGGGCGAGCAGCGCGCTCTCGCCAACCGGGCGGCGAACGTCCTTGCGGCCCGCGGCGTCGAGAAGGGCGACCGGGTCGCGGTCTGCGCCCCGGCGTCGCCGGAGACCGCGGCTCTCTTTCTCGGCACCTGGAAGCTCGGCGCGATCCTGCTATCGCTGTCCGTGCTCTACGGAGATGAGGGCATCGGCCACCGCCTCGAGGACTCCGAGCCCCGCGTCCTGGTCACCGACGCGGCAAACGCGGGACGGATGCCCGCCGAGCTCGTCGGCGGGGTCCTCGTCCTCGACGAGGGACTCCTGGAAGGCGCGGACGAGGAGTTCGAGACGGTGGCCACCGCGGCCGACGACCCCGCGCAGATCTACTACACGTCCGGCACGACCGGGCTCGCCAAGGGAATCCTCCACGCCCACCGCTACGTGCTCGCGCATGAGGAGTTCGTCTACTGCCACGAGGTGGAGGACGGCGAGCTCTTCCACGGGATGGGCGAGTGGGCCTGGGCGGCCGGCATCAGCCCGCTGATCGGGCCCTGGCGCTACGGCGCGGCGCAGTACGTCTACCAGCGCGAGGGCGGGTTCGACCCCCACAAGCAGCTCGACGCCCTATCCCGCAACGAGGTCACGAACGTCTTCACGACGCCGACCGCAGTGCGGGCGATGATGGCCATCGAGGACGCGGGCACGCGCTACCCGCAGAGGTTCCGCCGCGTCTGCTCGGCCGGCGAGCCGCTCAACCCGGAGGCGATCCGCTGGTTCCGGGACCAGTACGGCGTCACCGTCCTCGACTACTACGGCCTCTCGGAGTCCTATCCGCTTTGCGCCAACTACCCGTTCATGGAGGTCCGCGAGGGCTCCATGGGCCGGCCGATGCCGGGCTGGGAGGTGAAGCTCCTGGACGAGGACGAAAACGAGGTGGCCCAGGGCGAGCGCGGCGAGATCTGCCTGCGAGCCCGCTCGAACCCCCACTATCCGCTCGGCTACTGGCGCAACCCGGAGGCCACGAAGGAGGACTTCGAGGGCGAGTGGTTCCACTCCAAGGACGCAGCCTCCCAGGACGAGGACGGCTACTTCTGGTACGCGGGCCGTGCCGACGACGTCATCATCTCCGCGGGCTACCGGATCGGCCCCTTCGAGGTGGAGTCGGTCTGCATCGAGCACCCCGCGGTGCGCGAGGCCGCGGCCGTGGCATCGCCGGACGACGTCAAGGGCAACGTGGTCAAGGCGTTTCTGGTGCTGGCTGACGGCCACGAGCCCTCCGACGAGCTCGCGGAGGAGATCAAATCCTTCGTCCGCGACCACCTTTCCGCCTACGCCTACCCGCGGAAGGTCGAGTTCGTCGACGACCTGCCGAAGACGCTGACCGGCAAGATCAGGCGGATCGAGCTGCGCGAGTCCGAGCGCGCCTAGCGCGCCGAGCGCCGCGCGATGCGGACCGCGACCTTGGTCGCGGTGGAGCCCAGCGGCACTCTTACCTCCACCCGGCCCTTGCCATCGGCCTTGGCATTGGTCGCGCCGGAGGGAAGCTCGACCCGCAGGCGGGCGTGTGGCCTGAAGGCGGGCGGTGTGGTGACTATGGCCGTGCCGTCGCCGGAGATCACGAAGTGCCGTGCGCGAGCGTGGCGGAGCGCGCTGAACGCCCGCCCGGGCCTCTCCATCCTGACCAGCCAGCCCCACTGCCTCCACAGGTCGTCGGCGGACTTGTAGGTGACTGCCCGTGGCCTCGGCCGCGGGTGGGCGAAGCGCCGCATGAGCGGCCCGATGAACTGCTTCAGGTCGCGCGTCCAGTAGGGCCAGCTGTGGGTTCCCGGGCCGTAATCGTCGTAGTGGCTCGGGATGTGCGCATCCTCGAGGTGACCGTGGAAGAGCATCGTCAGCGTGTGGACGCCGCCCTCGATCAGATCGGCGCCGGCGTTCGGCGCCGGCGGGTCGAGCGGCCCAGGCTGCCCGTTGCCCGTCCACAGCCAGATCCCCGTGTGGCGAAGGTTCGGGACGAGCGTGGCGGGATCGTGGGCCTGCCAGTTGATCTCGTTGGTCGCGCGCGGGCCGAACATCGCGTCGGGGTCGGAGCTTTGGTCCAGCCCCGCCGCGGTCGCTTCGATGACGGGGGTGACGAGCGCGATCGCCGCCGGGTCGCGGTCGATCTCCGCCGCGCCGGAGAACGAGGCCACCGTGCCGAACAGGTCGGGGTGGCGCGCGGCGTAGCTCAGCGCGCCGAAGCCGCCCTGCGAGAGGCCGGCGATCGCGCGGCCGTCGCGCGAGGCGATCGTCCGGAAGTTCGCGTCGACCCAGGGGATGAGCTGGTGGATGTGGAAGGTCTCCCACTTCGGCGGACCGCCGGCGCCTCCGTTCCACCAGTTGGTGAACCAGCCGCCGCCGTCGCCGTCGAACCCCGCGTCGGCCATCACCACGATCAGCGGGCGATGCGCGGTGGTCGGCGTCGCGTCGCCCATCCGGATCCAGTCCGAGGCCCGGCCGCTCGTGCCGTGGAAGAGATAGAGAACCGGATAGCGCCTGGCCGGGCGGGCGTCGTAGCCGTCCGGCAGCAGGATCCGAATGTCCACCGCCCGGCCGAGTGCGCTGGTCGCCACGCCGACCTCGAGCTGGCGCCGGGTGAGCATCTGCGCGGACGTCACCCGCAGTCCGTCGCCGCTGTGCAGGCTGGGCGCGGGCCGCGCCGCGTTGGCAGAGGCGCCCGGCGCCAGGCCGGCAAGCACGCCCACGGCCGCGAGGAGCGCCGCTCCGCGAACCCGGCTCATGCGCGCCGCTGGCTCTCCGTGTGCCGGGGCGCGTAGCGGTGATGCAGCATCAGCGCATTGCCGTCGGGGTCGGCGAAAAAGGCCATGTGACAGACGCCGGTGTCGAAGGTGTCCATCGTGAACTCCACGCCCTGTGCCTCGAGCTCGGCCCGCGCCGCGGCGACGTCGTCGACGTGCAGGGCGATCGGGTTGGCGTTGACGACGTGCTTCAGCCCCATCTTCTCGGCGTCCAGCACGTTGATCGTCAGGTTGTCGGTCTCGAACTCGGCGAAGTTGCGCTCCGGCATGTAGACGGACCGGGGCAGGCCCAGGGTGTCGCCATAGAAGGCGACGGCCCTCTCGAGATCGTGCGTGGGCAGGCCGATGAAGTCGACGGGGCCGATGAGGCCGCGGCGGGAATCGCTCGAGTCGTTCATGGCCCTTGAGCATACGCACGGCCCGCTACCCTCATGGACATGCCCGGCAGAGGACTGATCGACCGCGCGCTTCGGCTCGGCGAGGGGCGCCAGTTCAAGGATTACGAGCGGCGCGTCGCTGCAATCAACCGCTTCGAGCCCGAGATGGAGCTCCTGGGCGACGCCGAGATCCGCGGGCACGCCGACGGCCTGCGCGAGCGCGCTCGCAACGGGGAGTCGCTCGACGACCTGCTTGGAGAGGCGTTCGCCCTTTGCCGCGAGGCCGGGAAGCGGTCGCTGGGCCAGCGCCACTTCGACGTGCAGCTGATCGGCGGCATGGTGCTCCACGACGGCTCGATCGCTGAGATGAGGACCGGGGAGGGCAAGACGCTGACCGCGACCCTTGCCGTCTTCCTCAACACGCTGGCAGGCGACCCCGTCCACCTCGTCACCGTCAACGACTACCTTGCCCGCCGCGACGCCGAGTGGATGGGGCCGCTCTACGACGCGCTCGGGGTGACGGTCGGGATCATCCAGTCCGACCAGGACCCCGGCGGCCGCCACCCGCAGTACGCGTGCGACGTCGTCTACGGGACGAACTCCGAGTTCGGGTTCGACTACCTGCGCGACAACATGGCGATCACGCTCGAGGACACCGTCCACCGCGGCTACCACTTCGCGGTCGTCGACGAGGTCGACAACATCCTCATCGACGAGGCGCGGACGCCCCTGATCATCTCGGGCGCCCCCGAGCAGGCTGCCGACCTCTACTACACGTTCGCGCGCCTCGCGAAGCAGATGGCCGGCGAGCCGGTCAAGGAGAAGCTCAAGTCGCTCGGCGACTCTCCGGGGACCGAGGACGCCACCCACGACTACGAGTACGACGAGAAGCACAAGACCGTCGCCCCAACGGAGGCCGGGGTGTCCAAGGCCGAGAAGTTCATCGGCGTCGAGAACCTCTACGTCTCCGAGCACGGCACGCTCGTCAACCACCTCGTCCAGTCGCTGAAGGCCGAGTCGCTCTACAAGCTGGACAAGGACTACGCCGTGATCGACGGCGAGGTCAAGATCATCGACGAGTTCACCGGCCGCATCCTCGAGGGCCGGCGCTGGTCCGAGGGGCTCCACCAGGCCATCGAGGCGAAGGAGGGCCTGCGCATCCTCGAGGAGAACCAGACCCTCGCGACGATCACGCTCCAGAACTACTTCCGCCTCTACGACAAGCTCAGCGGCATGACCGGGACGGCGCTGACCGAGGCCAACGAGTTCATGAAGATCTACAAGATGCCGGTGGTCGAGATCCCGACCAACCGGCCGATGGTCCGCGCCGACCACAACGACCAGATCTACAAGACCAAGCAGGCGAAGTGGAAGGCCGTGGTCGGCGAGATCGCCGAGCGCCACGAGGCCGGCCAGCCGGTCCTCGTCGGCACGATCTCCGTCGAGGTCTCGGAGATGCTGGCCGACGAGTTCAAGCGCCAGGGGATCGAGCACGTCGTCTTGAACGCAAAGCCGGAGCACGCGCAGCGCGAGGGCGAGACGGTCGCCCAGGCGGGCCGCGTCGGCGCGGTGACGATCGCCACGAACATGGCCGGCCGCGGCGTCGACATCAAGCTCGGCGGCGACCCCGAGATGATGGCCCGGGGCGAGGTCGCGAGGAAGGGCGTCCAGCCCGGCGACGACGGCTACGAGGCCGCGATCGCCGCGGTCCTGCCGGGGCTCGAGGAGCGGTGCGCGGCCGAGGGCGAGAAGGTCCGCGAGGCCGGCGGGCTGTTCATCTGCGGCACCGAGCGCCACGAGTCGCGCCGGATCGACAACCAGCTGCGCGGCCGCTCGGGCCGCCAGGGAGACCCCGGCGAGTCGCGGTTCTTCCTCTCGGCCGAGGACGACCTCGTCCGCCTTTTCGCGGGCGACCGCATCTTCAAGATCCTCGACCGCCTCGGGCCTGTCGACGAGGAGGGCGAGGAGTACCCGCTCGAGGCGAAGCTGCTCACGAAGCAGATCGAGAACGCCCAGAAGAAGGTCGAGCAGCAGAACTTCCTGATCAGAAAGCGCGTCCTCGAGTACGACGACGTGATGAACGAGCAGCGGCGCGTCGTCTACAAGTACCGGCGCGAAATCCTCGAGGGTCGGGACATGTCCGAGGTTGTGGAGACCGAGCTGCGCGAGGCGATCTCGCGGCTGGTCCAGGAGTACACGGTGGGCGAGGTCTACGAGGACTGGGACCTCGGCGGCCTCGAGCAGCAGGCGGCGCAGCTGTGGCCGCTCAGCATCAGCTTGGCCGACATGGACGCGTCGCGCTCGGATCGCGAGGACATCACGTCGTTCCTCGCGGAGGACGCCTTCGCGGCCTATGACCGGCGCGAGGAGGAGCTCGGCGAGGAGCTGATGCGCTACCTGGAGCGCCAGATCCTCCTGCAGATCATCGACAACCGCTGGCGCGAGCACCTCTACGAGATGGACTACCTGCGCGAGGGCATCCACCTGCGGGGCTTCGCTCAGATCGACCCGCTCGTGGCCTACAAGAACGAGGGCTTCGAGATGTTCCGCGAGCTGATGAACTCGATCTGGGAGGAGTTCGCGCGCGTCATCTTCCACGTCGAGGTAACCGTGGAGCCGGCCGATTTCCAGCCCGAGTCGCAAGCGGCGGCCGCGCGCAACTACTCGAGCGGCAGCTCGGAGGGCGCGTCGGCTCTCGAGCAGGCGAGCATGGAGGCGGCCACCGCCGGCGGCGTCGCCACCGCCGCGGCCCCGGCCGCCGGCAACGGCGCCGGCAGCGGAGTCCGAGGAGCCGAACCCGACCACGAAGGTCAACGACGACCGCGAGAACATCGGCCGCAACGACCCCTGCTGGTGCGGCTCCGGCAAGAAGTACAAGAAGTGCCATGGGGCTTAGGCGACCGCGATCGGTCGCCTAAGGGCCCCGCCGCGCTCGCCGTCCAGTTCATCAACGCCTTCAACGCTCAGGATCTCGAGGCGCTGCAGGCGCTGCTTCACGCCGACGTCGTGATCCACGCCTCCCGCGGGCCGCGCCACGGCATCGGCGAGGCGCTCGCATGGGCCACCCGCGTCGATGCCGGCGAGCTGGAGCAGCGGATCGAGCTGGAGCACATCGAGCTCGGCGCCGATCGCGAGGTGGCCCTCATCCGCCGTCAGTGGTGGTGGCGCGACGAGGGGGAGCTGGCTCGCGAGGACGCGATGGCCTGGCTGCTAGAGCTCCGCGACGGGAAGGTGGTGGGCTGGCGCTCCTACGAGGATCGCGATGCAGCCCTCGCGGAGCTCCGCGAGGGCGGACGGTGACGCCTGGGCTCAGCCGCCGGGAGCGAGCAGGGACTGCACCGGAAGCCGGAGGATGACGATTCCGCTGTAGAGGCGGTCGGTCGGCGACTGCTCGCGCGTCAGGTCGAGATAGCGGTACTTCGCGGCGTTCCCCGGGAGGGTGGTCGCGATCGCCCCGCTTCCGGACCGCAGGGAACCGATCGGCGTCGAGTCGAGCACCGAGTTGAAGAGCCACAGGCGGTAGGCACCCGTGCCCGGGCTCGGCAGGCCCTCGACGTTGACCTCGAGCGAGTCCTTGCCCGTGATCCGGGCGGTTGCTCCGCCCGTGGGAATCGCGCCGGCGAGCGGGGCCATCGCGACCGCCCCGCCCTCGCGAGCGGACGTCGACTCCCCGGGGTGCGAGGCGGTCGGCTGGGGGCTCGTCGACGCGGGCGTGCTCGTCGCCGAGTTCGAGCCGCCGCGGGAGATGAGCAGGACCGCCGCGATCGCGGCGGCCAGCGCGGCCACCAAGACGAGTGCCCGCCGGGGACGCCGCCGTTTCGGAGCCTCCTCCTCGAAACCACCCGTGCGGCCCAGCCACGCCTCAGCCGGCGCCGCCCGCAGCCCGCGCTCCACCTCGGAGCGCCCCGCGGGGGTATCGAGGTCGACCTCTCGCGCGATCGCGCCGATCACGCTGGTGCGCCAGGTGGCCACGGCCGGCTCATCGGTGCCGGAGAGCTCCGCAAGCTTGGCGTCGGAGAATCCCTTGCGCAACGAGAGGTCGAGCAGCGCACGCTCTGCCGGCACGAGCTCGGCGAGGGCGTCCACCAGCTTCGAGCCGGGTTTTGCCGATTCCGTGTCCGGTACGATCACGCGGCCGATGAGGTTATCTCTGCGCTCCGCCCTTGGGTTGGCAGGTATCGTGGCGGCGCTGACGGCGCCTGCGCTCGCATGGGGGGACTCCCAGGTGCGGTTCATTCACGCTGTCCCGATGCTCGGCACGGCAACGCTCAGTGTGGATGGTGCGTCGGTCGGCACCGCGGGGTTCGGCGAGGCGTCGCATTTTGCGACGGTTCCGTCCGGGAAGGTGCGCCTCGCGGTCACCCAGAGCGACAAGCCGATTCTCGAGGCGAGCAAGGAGCTTCGGCCCGGGAGCCGCTACACCGTCGTTGCCCTGGCGGGCTCCCCTCCCGAGCTGCGCGCCTACCGGGACGACAGCGCGGCGGCGAACGTCGCGCGCCTGCGGGTGATCCACGCCGCGCCCGAGCTCGGCAAGCCCGACCTGACGCTCGACGACAAGGTGGTCGCGAGGCAGGTGCCCTTCGCGGCGGCCACCCCCTACTGGGGGCTCCCTCCCGGAAATCACACGCTCGCGGTGACGAACCCCTCCTCGGGCAAGCCGGTGATCGCTCCAAAGCGGGTCCCGCTCGCCGCGGGGACCGCCTCGACCGTGCTGGTCGTCGGCAGCGGTGGCGAGCGGCTGCGGCCTGTTCTCGTGACCGATTCACAGGCCGCGCCCACCGGCGCCCCGGAGACCGGGCTGGGCGGCCTCGCGCCGAAGCCCGGCGGCCCGGACTGGGCGCTCGCGGCCCTGGCCGCCGTGGCCATGGGACTGCTCCTGCTCGGCGCGCAGCTCATCGTCGCCCGCCGGCGCCGCGCGCCGCGCGCCTGACCCCGCCCCATGCGGGCGCCCCCAGATCGCGAGGGCCTTGGCTTCGCCGCGGCGATGGCGCTCGCTCCCGCGCTCCTGGTCGGCGGCCTGGTGCTCGCGCTCACCGCCGGCCAGCAGAGCGCCGTCGCGACGCCCGCGGGATCGCCGCGGCTGTCGAGTCACGTCCAGCGCCTGGCCGACGCCTCGCTCGCCGACGCCGGAGGCGGCCGGGCGGCGCGGCCGGTGCGGATCGAGGTGCCGTCGGTCGGCATCGACGCGGCGATCGCGCCCACGGGCGCCGACGCCAGCCAGATCGTCGTGCCGCCGGTCCATCGGGTCGGCTGGTTTCGAGGGGGGCCGCGACCGGGCGAGCCGGGCCGGACGATTCTCATCGCCCACATCGACTCGCTCGACGGCCCGGCCGCGTTCACGGGGCTCCCGACCGTGGCCAGCGGCGCACGCGTGACCGTCGTCGGGTCCGACGGCACCCCTCACCGCTACCGGATATCCCGGACGGTCGAGATTCCGAAGCCGCAGTTCCCGGCGGACCTCGTCTACGACCCGACGTCGCGCTCGACGCTGGTGCTGATCACGTGTACGGGCGCCTTCCACCCCGACACCGGCTACGAGGACAACTTCATCGCGTTCGCCGGCCCGGTGAGTCGTTAGCCCAACGACGCCGCCCACCTAGGCACTGCACGCCAGAACCGAGCTCTCGGCCCACCCGCGCCGGCCGGCCCCTTCTCGCTGACCAAGCGAATCCTCCTTAGCAACCTCCGGACGTCGCCGCCGTCCTACTATCCCGTTGCATGGCCGAGGCAGAGAGGACACCGAGCGAGCGCGCCGAGGAGGTACGCGACGGGCTGACGCTGCTCGCGGACTACCTTTGACCCGGCAAAGCTCGAGTCCGAGGTAGGCGCTCTCGAGGAGCAGATGCAGCGCCCCGGCTTCTGGGACGACCAGGAGACGGCGGCCCAGATCTCGGCGCGCCATGCGAGCATCCAGCGGCGGCTCGAGACGTTCCGCGGACTCGAGGCGGACGTCGGGGACCTCGATGAGCTCGTCGAGCTGGCAGCGGAGGATCCGGAGATCGCCGCGGAGCTCGGCTCCCAGCTCGACTCCGTCGAGGCGCGACTGGCCGGGCTCGAGGAGGCGCGCCTCTTCCGGGGCGAGTACGACTCCGGCGACGCCGTGGTCACGGTTCGCTCCGGCGCCGGCGGCACCGACTCGCAGGACTGGGCCGAGATGCTGCTGCGGATGTACCTGCGGTGGGCGGAGCGGCGTGGCTTCAGAGTCGAGGTGGCCGAGGCCTCCGAGGGCGAGGAGGCGGGCCTGAAGTCGGCCACGTTCGTTGCGCACGGCGACAACGCCTACGGGCTGTTCGGCGCCGAGCGCGGCGTGCACAGGCTGGTGCGAATCTCGCCCTTCGATGCCCAATCGCGCCGTCACACAGCCTTCGCCCAGGTCGACGTAGCGCCGCTCGTCGACGCGGATGTCGACGTTGAACTCGCCGATGAGGACATCCGCGTGGACACGTACCGGGCCTCCGGCGCGGGCGGCCAGCACGTCAACAAGACCGACTCGGCCGTGCGCCTCACCCACGTGCCCACGGGCATCGTCGTCCAGTGCCAGAACGAGCGCTCCCAGACCCAGAACAAGGCCACGGCGATGAAGCTCCTGCGCGCGAAACTGGTGGCGGAGGAGGAGCGAAAGCGCGCCGAGGAGCTCGCCGCCGAGCGCGGCGAGCAGAAGGCGGTGGAGTGGGGCTCGCAGATCCGCAGCTACACGCTGCACCCGTCCCAGCGCGTCAAGGACCACCGGACGGGGTTCGAGGTGGGCGACGCCCAGCGCGTGCTGGACGGTGACATCGACGGCTTTGTCCGCGAATACCTGCTGAAGAGCGCGGCCGAGAACTAGGCGTGGACGGCGCGACGCGCGAGCTCGTCACCCGAGCGCTTGCCGAGGACATCGGCGAGGGCGACGTCACCGCGAAGGCAACCGTCCCGGCCGGCGCGCGGGCCCGAGCCCGGATCCTGCAGAAGGGGCCCGGAGTGGCTTACGGCCTGGAGGTGGCGGGGGAGGCCCTGCGTCAGGCCGGGGGCGACGCGTTCGAGGCGAAGGCGGCCGAGGGCCGGTGGCACGACGCGGTCCCGCTGGAGCTTGCGACGGTCGGCGGCCCGGCCCGGGCGCTGCTCGCCGGGGAGCGCGTGGCCCTCAACCTGCTCGCGCACCTCTCCGGCATCGCGACCCTGACGGCTCGCTTCGTCGAGGGCGTGAAGGGAACCGGGGTCCGGATCCTCGACACTCGCAAGACGACTCCCGGCCTGCGGGCCCTGGAGAAGGCGGCGGTCGCGGCCGGGGGCGGCGTCAATCACCGGATGGGCCTCTACGACGCGATACTGATCAAGGAGAACCACCTGGCGATCGCCGGCGGCCTCGCCGAGGCAGTGCGCCGCGCCCGGGCGGGCGGCGGCGGTCTCACGGTGGAGGTGGAATGCCGGACTATCGCCGAGGTGGAGGAGGCGCTGGGCGCCGGCGCGGAGCGCCTGCTGCTCGACAACATGAGCGCCGCCGAGCTGGCGGCGGCCGTCGCCCTGCGCGACCGGGCGCCGGTGCGCGTCGAGCTCGAGGCCTCCGGTGGCGTCACGCTCGAGAACGTCGGCGCCGTGGCGGCAACGGGCGTGGACTTCATCTCGGTCGGGGCCCTGACGCACTCCGCGCCCGCGCTCGACGTCAGCATGCTGGTCGACGCCGCGTGACCGCAGCGCAGTAGGTTCTCTACATGCCCGTCGACGCCGAGCTTCGCTCCAAGCGCGAGGCGCTCGTCATCGAGCACATGGAGTCCGAGAACCGCCATGAGTTCGACGTCACCATGGACACGTTCGAGCACCCGCGCTACGAGCTCATCGCCACCGGGGACGTCTTCGACGGGCCGGAGGAGGTCGACGGCTACTTCCAGGAGACGCGTACCGCCTTCCCCGATCAGCGCAACGAGCTCATCGCCCTGCACCACGCCGACGACGCGGTGTTCGTCGAGGCGATGCTCTACGGCACTCACCTGGGTTCGTTCCGCGGCCTCCCCGCGACCGGGCGCAAGTTCGAGATGCGCTTCTGCGCGATGTTCGTGTTCGACGGCGAGGGTCTCGTCTGCGAGCGCGTCTACTTCGACGCCGGGACGATCCTGCGCCAGCTCGGCATCGCCCACGACCCGCTGACCCTGCGCGGGCGCGTGGCGACGGTGGTGAACCACCCGCTGACCATCGGGCGAGCGGTCGTCCGCCGCGTCACCGGCCGCTGACTACGCGGCTACTTGAGCAATCACATGCGGACGGCTTCGCCGTCCTTACATGCTGCTCTCGGACGTAAAGGTCCTCACTTCAATAACCGTGACAGCCGCCTGTCCTTCAGCACGCGCCCGCCGGTCTGTTCCCTGGGACAGTAGGTCGTCGTGTGCTCCGCGAAATGCACCGCCGCCAGCGTTGTGCCGCAGCGCGGGCAGGCCTCGCCCTCGCGCCGGTGGACCTTCAGCGGCATCGGCATCTTGTCCGGGATGGTCGGGCCGATGACCTCCTCGTAATGGTCGATCGCGTCGCCCAGGACGTGAAGCGCGGCGTGCAGGGCCTCCACCTCGTCCGGCTCGAGGTCGGCGCCCTTCTTGAACGGTCCGAGGTGGGCCTCCCAGAGGATCTCGTCCACCCAGGAGCGGCCGATGCCCGCGATCGCCCGCTGGTGACGGAGCAGCGGGTGGAGCTGGCGCGGCTCATCCAGCGCCTGCCGGAGCGCGGCGATCGGCGGAGCGGGCCATGCCTCGGGCCCGAGCGTCGCCACCGCCTCGTCGCCGGCAACCGCGTCGCGAGCCATCAGCTTGGCCCAGGCGCGCTGCCTGGTCCCGAACTCCCGCAGGCGCAGCTCGCGCCCGTCGGCGAGCCGGATGAGGACCCGCGATGCACGGTCGCGCAGCGACGCGCGCTTGTCGAAGACCTGGAGGCGACCGGCCGACATCAGGTGCACGAGCAGCGCGAGCTCGCCGTGCTCGTCGGTCCCGGCGGAGAGCTCGAGCACCGGCATCTTCCCGACCCGCCGCACACCCTCGACTCGGCGGCCGGCAAGCGCGCTCAGGGGCGGCTTCACCGACTTGAGCGCGACCATGCCCGGCGCCAGTGCAGACTCGACCTCGGCGCCGCGAAGCGCCGCGTCCAGGCGGCGCGCGGTGATCTCGACCTCGGGAAGCTCCGGCACGGCGATAGCGTGGCACGCCGGGGCGCCCGGTCTAATCTCGGGCACCAGTGACAGGCTTGATCGTGCGACTTGTCCTCGCCGGAGTCCTCTTCGGATCGGCGCTCGCCAAGCTTGCCGCACCCGCGTCCAGTCGCGAGGCCCTCGGCACGTTCGGAATTCGCTCTCAAAGGGCGCGGTTTGCGACCTGGGCGGGGCTCGTGACGGTTGAGCTGCCGCTCGCCGTCGGCGTCGCGGTGGGCTCGGCGGCAGCGTGCTACGCGGCTGCGGCGCTGATGACCGGCTTCGCGGCGGTGATCGCCGTCGCGCTGGCGCGCGGTCGGGGTGGAGCGCCGTGCGCTTGCTTCGGCTCGCGCTCGACCGTGAGCCAGCAGAGCCTCGGGCGCAACGCGCTGCTTGCGGCGGCCTTCCTGGTGGCACCGCTCCTCTAGACTCCAGGGAGTCATTCGCCAGGTTCGAGGTTGGCACGTCCTTAACGCCAGCCGGGCCGGCGAACATAGGAGTCAAGGCAACCGGGCCGATTTCGGGACGGGTAGCGAGATGCAAGAGCTACAGACACTCCAGCCAGGGTCGACGAGCGAGCTGTCTCGCGAGGAGATCAGCCGCCTGCACGCCGAGGTGCGCGCGCTCGCGGCCGAGCGCAACGCGGTCATCCTCGCCCACAACTACCAGCTGCCCGAGCTCCAGGACGTCGCCGACCTCACCGGCGACTCGCTGCAGCTCTCCCGCGAGGCGGCGTCGACGAGCGCGGACGTGATCGCCTTCTGCGGGGTTCACTTCATGGCCGAGACCGCCTCGATCCTCTCGCCGGACAAGACCGTGCTGATCCCCGACCCGAAGGCGGGCTGCTCGCTCTCGGACTCGATCAACGCCGATCAGCTGCGGAGCTGGAAGGCCGAGCACCCCGGCGCCGTCGTCGTGATGTACGTCAACACGTCGGCCGAGGTCAAGGCCGAGACCGACTACTGCTGCACCTCGTCGAACGCCGTGAAGGTCGTGGAGCACATCCGGCGCGAGCACGGACCGGCGACGGAGATCCTTTTCGGCCCGGACATGTGGCTTGGGTCGTTCGTCGCCCGCGAGCTCGGGCTCCCCGACGAACCCGAGGCCTACGCCCGCTTCCACGTCTGGGACGGCGAGTGCCACGTTCATGCCGGCATCCGCCCCGACGACATCGCCGCGACCCGGGCCGAGCACCCCAACGCCGAGTTCCTGATCCACCCGGAGTGCGGCTGCTCCACCCAGGCGATGGAGTACGTCGCATCGGGCGACGTCGACGCCGACGGGGTCCACATGCTCTCCACCTCCGGGATGCTCCGGCACGTCGAGGCGAACCCTGATGGGGAGTTCATCGTCGCGACCGAGACCGGGATGCTCTACCCCCTCCAGCAGGCGGCGCCCGCGGCCAACCTGATCGAGGCCAACCGCATGGCCTTCTGCAGGTACATGAAGATGATCACGCTGCCGAAGCTGCGCGACTCGCTGCGCGACCTGCGTGTGGAGGTCAAGGTCCCCCGGGACGTCGCCGAGCGTGCTCGTGTCCCGATCGAGCGCATGGTCGCGATCGGCTAGCGCCGTCAGTCGCAGAAATGCCCGCTGGGCGGCCGCGGGTCGCGGCCCCTGATCCCGGCGCAGTCGCGCAGCCGCCGGAGCTTCGCCCGCAGCCGGCTCTGCCGTGCGGCCTCTGGGGTCCCCGCGGGAGCGGGAAAGAGGTTCTCGAGCTGGAACGGGTCCTGCTTCAGGTCATAGGTCTCGGTTTCGTCGATCGGCTGGCAGCCGCCCTCCCCAGGGGGGACGGCGCTGGTGTAGTGGACATAGGCGCGGCCAACCGCGTGAACGCCCGTGTAGCTGCAGACGCCCGTGTAGTCGATCTGCGGATCGGAGAACTCGACCAGCAGGGACCTGTGCGCGGACCAGCGCGGCCGGCGGCCCTTCAGGAGCGGGACGAGCGAGCGGCCGTCAAGCCTCCGGCAATCCCCTGAAGCAGTGCAGGGTGCTGCTCCCGCCAGCTGGAGAAGCGTTGGCGCAATGTCGATGTTCGCCGCCGCTCGCGTCACTGTGGGGACGCGCCTTGAGGGCCGGTCAGCCGCTGGCAGTCGAATCGCCATCGGTTGTCTCAGCGCCTCTTCGTAGGGAAGGATCTTGCCGTGGGCGATCCGATGCTCGCCGAGAAAGAACCCGTTGTCTGAGAGGAACACGAACACCGTGTGGGAGAGAGAGTGGGTGGACTTCAGCGCGCTGCGAATGGCTCGGACCCCGCGGTCGACTTCGCGGAGGGACTCCAGTCGGCACCGGTACGTATCCGTTGCCGTCTTGATGTCGGACCTGCTGAGCTTTGGGAGCCCTCGGATCAGGGTGGGCTTGTCGGACATGTCGTCCTCGTTGAAGCTCGGCGGGCGAGGGAGGCGCGCAGACGAGAAGCGGGAGGCGTCGATTGGACGCGGGACCGGTCCCTTTGGGCAGGAACTGGTGCCGTGACGACCGGTCGTCTCGTGCGGTGCGCGCTCGTCGAGCTGTAGGTAGAACGGCCGCCTGCCTGCGCTCCAGGCGCGAACGACCTTCGCCGCATGTCGATCGAGGACCCTCGTGAGGTAGTCCGCCGGCGCCGTGCCGTAGTGACGGAGGATGCCGTTGTCGCCCACCTCGAAGTTGTAGTAGCGCGTGGCATCGGGAAGGGAGAACCAGTCGTCCCACCCGGGAGCGGGAATCGCGATCGATCCGGCGTCGTCGTCGTAGCGGTTCAGGAACTTGCCGATGTGGGCGGTCCGGTAGCCGGCGGCCTGAAGCCAGCTCGGCAGCATGCTCTCCGGGTCGCGAAGGCTGAGGTACCCCTGAGCGTTGTTGGTGACGCCGTCGTTGTGCGGGTAGTCCCCGGTCATCAGCGAGGCCCGGGACGGACAGCACTGCGGGGTCGCCACCACGTAGTTCGAAAACCTCGTCCCGGGCCGGACGATGGTCCTCATCGTTTGCGGCATGGTCCTCGCGGTGAGGTCCGACGCGTTCTGGTCGTCGGTCTGGATGACGACGATGTTCGGCCGGGCGGCAGCCCGGGCGGGCGGCGCTCCCGCCGATCCGACGGCGCCCATCGCGAGTGCGCACGCGAGGGCCGCCACACCCCTCTGCGTCGTCCGCATCGCGACGACTATAGAAAAGCTACTGGCGCACGAGTCGCACCCGCTTGAACTTGGTCCGCGCCCGGCCCCCGCTGGGCGTGTAGGTGACCGTGGGGTGGACGGTGGCCGCGCCGTGCCTCCTCAGGCGCCGCCTGGCGCGTCCGGCAGCCCTGACGGTCAGCTTCGTCGTCCCGGCCGCAACGTCCTTCGAGTCCGTTGCGTGAACCGGCACCACGCCGCGCCCGCTTAGGGCAAGGGTCCCCGGGCCGGGCACCGTGACGGGCAGCTTTGCGGTTCCCCGGTTGCGGTTGAGGATCGGCGCGCCGATCGTGAATCCCTTGGGAGGCGCCTGCATCTCGACGGCGGGGGCGGCAGGCACCCTCGCGACCAGCGCACCGGCGGCCGCGACGTTCCCGATGGCGGTCACGGCGCCCGCCGCGGCGCACGCCAAGAACAGCCGCGGCAGCCGGCGACCTGGGCGGTACGTCCTCGGCGATTTGCGCATCTTGGGCGAATTCCGGACGGTCGCGTCCGACCGGTTTCCGTCCGTATTTCTACCTAGCCTGCCGGTCGATGGGCTCCGCCGCTAACCTCGCCGCCGTGAGCCACCTGCGGCCCGTCCCAGATCCGCAGCCGCCACGACGCTCGGAGGAGGCGGAGCCGTCCGCGCCCTCGATTGCGGAGCTCGAGCGCTGGGCGACGGTGCTGCGCGCCGAGTGCGTGCGGATGCTGGCCGTGGCGAAGTCCGGCCACCTCGATTCCTCGCTCTCCGCCGCAGACCTGGTCACTGCCCTGTACTACCGCGTCCTGCGCCACGATCCCGAGCGCCCGGACTGGCCCGCCCGCGACCGGTTCGTCCTCTGCAAGGGACACGCTGCGCCGATCCAGTACGCGGCGCTCGCCCACCACGGCTACTTCCCGCCGGAGGACCTGATGGGCCTGCGGCGGATCGGCGCGCAGCTGCAGGGCCACCCGGACATGAACCGGACGGCCGGCGTCGAGGTCTCCACCGGATCGCTGGGCCAGGGGCTCTCGATGTGCGTTGGGATCTGCCTCGCGCTGCGCCTCGACGACCTCGCCGACACCGCGCACGTCTTCGGAATCCTCTCCGACGGCGACTGCCAGGAGGGGCAGACCTGGGAGGCGGCGACGGCCGCGGCCCACTTCGGCGTCGACGAACCTGACGGCGATCGTCGATTACAACCACCTGCAGACCGACGGCACCACGGAGGAGGTCATGGACATCGGCGACGTGCGGGCGAAGTTCGAGTCGTTCGGCTGGGATGCGGTCGAGATCGACGGCCACGACATGGCCGCGATCGTCGAGGCGCTGGAGCGCAGCCGCACGCTGGATCGCCCGGCGGCGATCGTCGCGCAGACCAAGAAGGGCCGCGGCGTCTCCTTCATGGAGGGCCGCTTCGGCTTCCACGGCAAGCCGCCGACTCCCGAGCAGGCGGAGGAGGCGCTCACCGAGCTCGAGGCGAGGATCGAGGAGCAGACGAAGGCGCTGACGGAGAGCGGAGCTCCTGATGGCGCCCGAGGCCGCAACCGAGCCGGCGGCGACCCGCAACGGCTACGGCGACGCGCTGGTGGAGCTCGGCGAGCGCCATGAGGAAGTCGTCGCCCTGGACGCCGACCTCTCGGTCTCCACGCAGTCGGCCAAGTTCGGCAAGCGCTTCCCGGATCGGTTCTTCAACTGCGGCGCCGCCGAGGCCAACATGATGTCGATGGCCTGCGGCCTCGCGGCGACCGGCAAGCGGCCGTACTGCTCGACCTTCGCGATCTTCGCGACCGGGCGCGCCTACGACCAGGTGCGGCTCGGCATCGCCCACAACGAGCTTCCCGTCAAGATCGGCGCCTCGCACGGCGGCGTCTCCATCGGCGAGGACGGCGCCTCGCACCAGATGATCGAGGACATCGCGCTGATGCGGGTGATGCCGCGGATGCAGGTCGTCGTCCCCGCCGACTACAACCAGGCCTACCGGGCGACGATCGAGTCGTATGAGTCGGACGCCCCCACCTACCTCCGCTTCGGCCGCCCGGCTACGCCGGTGGTCTACGACGGCATCCCGGACTCGCTTGGCGAGGGGGTCGACGTCCTGCGCGAGGGCAAGGACATCTCGCTGATCGCCACCGGCCACATGGTCTGGCGCGCGATGGAGGCGGCCGAGGCGCTCGAGCGCGAGGACGGGGTCGAGGCCGAGGTCCTGAACGTCTCGATCATCAAGCCCCTCCACTCCGAGGCCATCCTGGAGTCCCTCTCGAAGACCGGGGTCGGCGTCACCGCGGAGGAGCACCGCGTCGTCGGCGGCCTGGCCGACGCGGTCCGCGCCGTCGCCGCCGAGCAGCACCCGGTGCCGATCTTCGCCGTCGGCATGGACAACGAGTTCGGCCTCTCCGGGACCGGCGA
This sequence comes from uncultured Actinomycetes bacterium, assembly GCA_963740625.1. Classification (GTDB taxonomy): domain Bacteria; phylum Actinomycetota; class Thermoleophilia; order Solirubrobacterales; family 70-9; genus JAWVFM01. Next base: position 575,105 of record CAVUEV010000001.1, on the reverse strand, counting down.
GGCCTGCATGGAGCACTTCGGCCTCACCGCCCGCGGCATCGCCGACCGCGCCCGCGAGGCGCTGGTCCTGAAGCCGATCGTCTCGCGCCCGCCGATCTTCGGCCAGGAATGGACCATGAGGGTCTTTAGACCCGAAAGCAGCATGTCAGGACGGCGAAGCCGTCCGCAAGTGATTCACGCATTGCCGCCAGTCCCTCTGCCAGCTCGCGTCGTTGCGCCGTTAGCGAACTGTTAGCGAATGCTCATGCAATTCGCTACCCTCCCCTCTCCGGCGCGGGGCGGGGAACAGGCCGCGACGGGTTAAATCGACCTGCGGAGGAAAGGCCTCCGCATCAGAACCCGTCACGTATGGCCATCTCGATCAAGCCCAAGAGCCGCCGCGACACCCAGGCCGCCACCGGCAGCCGCGGCCTGCCGGCGTCCGCCCGCCAGTCATCGACCTGCGCGACGTCACCCAGGTCTATCCCGGTGGCCACGTCGGCCTCGACCACGTCTCGCTTTCGATCGAGCGCGGCGAGTTCGCCTTCGTCGTCGGCCCCACGGGCTGCGGCAAGTCGACGCTGATCAAGCTCCTGCTTCGCGAGGTCGACCCCGCAGGCGGGTCCGTGCGGATCGCCGGGCGCGACATCACCCGGATGCCGGCCAAGAAGGTGCCGCTGCTCCGGCGCCGCATCGGCACGGTCTTCCAGGACTTCAAGCTTCTCCCCAACCGCAGCGTCTACGACAACGTCGCGTACGCGCTTCAGGTCACCGGGGGCACCCGCGGCGAGATCCGCCGCAAGGTCCCTGAGATCCTGCGCCTTGTCGGCCTCCAGGCGAAGATCCACAACTACCCCGACGAGCTCTCCGGCGGCGAGCAGCAGCGCGTCTCGATCGCCCGCGCCTTCGTCAACCACCCGCCGCTTGTGCTCGCCGACGAGCCGACCGGAAACCTGGACCCGGAGACCTCGATCGGGATCATGCAGCTTCTCTACCGGATCAACCGCACCGGCACGACGGTCATCGTCGTCACCCACGACCGCGAGATGGTCGACAAGATGCGCCGCCGCGTGATCGCGCTGGAGGCCGGGCGCCTCGTCCGCGACGAGCATGGCGGCGGTTACCACGACGAGTCGACGCACGAGTTCGCGGCCCGGATTCGCGCCGAGATGGGCATCTTCGACGCCGGTCCGGGGCAGTAGATGCGCAGGATCCCCTTCTTCATCCGCGAGGCGCTGCGGGCGCTTCGCCGCAACGCGGCCCCGAGCGTGGCCGCGATCGTCACGATCGTCGTCACGACGCTTCTCCTCGGCGTGCTCATCCCGGTCCTTCACGCCAGCGCCTCGAAGACCAGCGACGTCCGCTCGCAGATCGAGCTGCGCGCCTTCCTCTACGACGACGCCTCGAAGAACCAGATCACGACGCTTCAGAAGCGGCTCAAGAACCTGCCGCACGTCACCGGCGCGCAGTACGTCGACAAGAAGGAGGCCCTGAAGATCCTCCAGTCGCGCGTGCAGGGCGACCTCAAGAACTCGCATCGACGAGCTCAAGGGCAACCCGCTGCCGCGCTCGTTCAACGTCTCGATCGACGACCCGGACAACCTCGAGACGGTCAAGCAGGAGATCTCGCCGCCGGGCGCGACCGGCAAGGCGAAGCCGATCAGCTCGATCATCTCCGGGGTCAACGACTCGAGCCAGGAGGCGAGCAAGATCCGGTCGGTCACCGGCGCGATCAAGATCGTCCTCGGTCTCATCGCCGTCCTGCTCCTGATCGCCTCGCTGATGCTCGTCGGCAACACGATCCGGCTTTCGATCTACGCACGCCGCCGCGAGGTCGAGGTGATGAGGCTCGTCGGCGCGACCAACTGGTTCATCCGCTGGCCCTTCGTCCTCGAGGGCGTGATCGTCGGCCTGCTCGGCGCCGGCATCGCCATCGGCATCCTGTGGGTCGGCAAGGTCACGATCCTCGATCCGCTTTCGAACAACTTCAACCTCGTCGCTAACCTGCAGACCATGGGATTCGCACCCCTGGTTGCCATCCTGGCGGGCGCGGCGATGGCGGTTTCCGCCCTCGGCAGCGGGGTCACGCTGCGGCGCTTCCTGCGAGTTTGAGCTCGCAGCGAACGCGCGGCTTCGTCCTTGGCCTGGTGGCCGGCGCCGCGCTCGTGACAGGCGGGTACCTGCTCGTCCAATCCGGCTTCGGCCCGTTCGCCGACGACTCCGCGACGCCGTCGCAGGAGGTCCTGAAGACGATCGAGGACAACTACTACCGGCCGCTCGACGAGAGGTTCCTCGATGACGCCTCGATCAACGGGATGCTCGACGAGCTGAAGAGGAAGTACGGCGACAAGTACTCCCACTACCTCGATCCGAAGACCTTCGCCGAGTTCGAGGCCACGACGAGCGGCCACTTCCAGGGAGTCGGGCTGACCGTGTCGGGCGTGCCCCGCGGGCTCCGCGTCGTCCGGGTGCTGCCCGACACTCCCGCCGAGCGAGCGGGGATCAAGCGTGGTGACGTGATCGTGATGGCCGCGGGGCACTCCCTCAAGGGCCTCTCCGCCGACGCCGCTTCCAACCTCATAAAGGGTGAGCCGGGAACGCCGGTGACGCTGCGCCTGATCCCCGCGGCCGGTGGCCAGCCGCGCAAACTCACGGTCAACCGCGCCTCCGTCCGCCTCCCCGCGGTGCGGGGCTTCATGAAGCGCACCGACGGCCAGAAGGTCGGCTACGTCCGTTTCGTGACATTCAGCGCCGGCGCCCACGGCGAGCTCGCGACCGCTGTCAGGCGTCTCGAGAGGAAGGGCGCGAAGGGAATCGTCATCGACATGCGCGGCAACGGCGGCGGCCTCCTCGATGAGGCGGTCCTCTCGGCGAGCCTCTTCCTCCACCAGGGCCAGCTCGTCGTCTCCACCAAGAGCCGGACCCAGGGGCCGCGTGACTACGACGCGGTCGGTGGCGAGCTGCCCAAGCGGCCGATCGTGATGCTGATCGACCGCGACACCGCCTCGGCCGCCGAGATCCTGACCGCCGCGCTCCAGGACCACCGGATCGCGACCGTCGTCGGCACGCGCTCCTACGGCAAGGGCGTCTTCCAGGACGTCATCACGCTCGGGACCGGCGGCGCGCTCGACCTCACGGTGGGCAGCTACTTCACCCCGGACGGCAAGTCGCTCTACCCGAAGGGCATCAAGCCCGACGTCCACGCCACGGACGACCCGCACAGGCGGGGGGACGAGGCCCTGAAGCGCGGCCTGGCCGTTCTCGGGAGCGAGCTCAGCTCCAGGTGAGCCCAAGGCGGCAGGCGCTCGGGCACCGCGTCGGCGCGATCGCCGGCCGGGGGCGGTTTCGCACCGTGGAGCCCGTATTCGAACGCGGCCCGGAGGCCGCGCTCGTCCGCGGCTCGGTCCAGGCCTCGCCCGGCGACCTCGTCCTGGCGGACTTCGCGCCGGGCGGCGCGCGGGCCATGCGTGTCCTCGGACGCGCGGATCGCCCCGCCGACGTGGTCTCGGCGCTGATCACCGACCGTGGGCTTCGCCGCGGCTTCTCCAGAGCGGTCGAGAACGAGGCGCATGACGCCGCCGACCGCGCCGCCCGCGAAGTGCCAAGCCGTGTCGACCTGACCTCGCTGCCGACCTTCACCGTCGACCCGGCCACCGCACGCGACTTCGACGACGCGGTGTCTGCCGAGCGCGCCGGAGACGGCGTCGTTCTTCGCGTCCACATCGCCGACGTCGCGGCACACGTGAAGCCCGGCGGGCGTCTGGAGCGGGTTGCCGCCGACCGCGCGACGAGCGTCTACGTCCCCGGCACCGTCGAGCCGATGCTCCCACCTGAGCTGAGCGACGGAGTCTGCAGCCTCGCGCCGGGCGTCGAACGGCTCGCGGTGACGACCATGATCCAGCTCGACGCGCGCGGAGACGTCGGCTCGGTCTCGTTTTCGAGGACGCTCATCCGCTCGGACGCGCGCCTCGACTACGACCAGCTTGATCGCATGTTCGCCGGCCGCGAAACGGCGCCGGTAGAGGTCGCGGAGCCGCTGCGCCTCGCTCGCGTTGTCGCCGCATCGCTGGCGGCCCGCCGGGGCGGCTCCGCGCTCGAGATCGAGTCGGCCGAGCCGGAGTTCGAGTTCGACGGGGCGGGTGACGTGACCGGCGCGCGTTCGGTGCCGCAGACGGAGGCGCACCGCCTGATCGAGCAGCTCATGGTCCGAACCAACGAGCTGGTCGCGGCGCACATCGAGCGCCGCAAGGTGCCGAGCCTCTACCGGATCCACGAGAACCCGGACCCGGCGCGCGTCGAGCGCCTGCTCGAGCAGCTGGCGGCGCTCGACGTCCCGACGCCGCCGCTTGCCGCCTCCCTCTCCCGCACCCAGGCGGCAGCGGTCGTCGCCGAGGCGAGCAGGCTCGTCGCCCGCGAGGCCGAGCGGCGCGGTCACGGGCGCGAGGCCTGGACCGCGCTCGTCCTGCGCTCTCTCCAGCAGGCGTTCTACTCGCCGCGGAACCTCGGCCACGCCGGACTCGGCAGCCCTGCGTACTGCCACTTCACCTCGCCGATTCGCCGGTACCCGGACCTCGTGGCGCACCGCGCGCTGCTCTCCACGGTCGGCGCCGGCGAGCGCGCGCCCGAAGGGGGCGTCGTCGCCGAGGCGGGATGGCACAGCTCCGAGCGCGAGCGCGAGGCGATGTCGATCCAGCGCGCGGCCGATCGCGCCTGCGCGGCGTTCCTCCTGAAGCGCGAGCTCTTCGAGGACGGCCCCGGACAGGTCTTCCAGGGCGAGGTCTCGGGCGTCATCGGCCCCGGCGCGTTCGTGCGGTTTGCCGGCGAGCGCGCCGACGTCTACGAGGGGTTCCTGCCGGCGCGACGCCTCCACGGCGACCGCTTCGATCTCAACGAGACCGAGACCGCGCTGGTCGGCCGGCGAACCGCAACCACGCTCCGGCTCGGCGATCCGGTTGAGGTCACCGTCGACGGCGTCGAGGCTCCGCGGGGCAGGGTGGACCTTTCCCGGGCAATATCCGGCTGATGGCTATGTGCTCCCGACGGCGGATATCGCCGCGCTTGGACGGCTGCGAATCCAACCACGACGCCACCCGCCCGTCGTGAGCACTAAGAAGAAGCGAAAGCTCGCCTCCGGCGACGTGGCCACCAACCGCCGCGCCTCCTACCGCTACGAGCTCGTCGAGCGCGTGGAGTGCGGCATCGAGCTGCGGGGCAGCGAGGTCAAGTCCCTGCGCGACGGCAAGGCGCAGATCGCCGACGCCTACGCGGGCCTGGAGGACGGCGAGCTGTGGCTGCGCGGCGTGCACATCCCGCATTACGCGCCGGCGTCGATGGAGAACCACGATCCCGAGCGTCCCCGCAAGCTCCTTCTTCACCGCAACGAGATCGAGCGGCTCACGGGCAAGGTCGCCGAGCGCGGCTGGACCCTGGTCCCCACCAGGATCTACTTCAAGGGTCCGAGGGCGAAGGTCGAGATCGCGCTCGCGCGCGGCAAGGAGCAGCGCGATCGCCGCCGCGAGCTGCGCGAGCGCGACGTGCGCCGGGAGGTCGACCGGGAGCTTCGCGACAGGCAGCGCTGACGGCTCGCGGGCCGCGCCGCCGCATCCGCGGCGGGCGTGAGAGGATAGGGGCCCCATGCCCCTGTTTCGACGTGAATCCCGGCCGGCAAGCCCGGCACCGACTGAGGCGGAGCCGATCGCCACCCAGACCCTCGAGCCCACCGCGGGCAACGTCTCCGACCCGGCTGAGCGACGGGCTGCCGAGGAGGCCGAGCGCCGCGTGCAGGAGGCCGAGCGCCTGCAGGGCTCGCCCGAGGGTGACGCCGCGCTGGCGTCCCGGTCGGCCGTGACCGGCACGGCGCTCTTCGACGAGCTTCGGCAGGCCGAGGAGAACCTCGCGACCCGCCGCCAGCAGGAAGAGCTTCTCGCCAAGGAGCTCGAGGCCACCGAGGCGCGCCTGGCCGAGGGCCAGCGGCGCACGGAGGAGGCGCTCGAGCGCGCGGCGCAGCGGCTCAAGGAGGTCGAGCAGCGCGCGGCCGAGGCCGAGGCCCGCGCAAGCCGCGCCGAGCGGCTCGCCGCACTGAAGGCCGAGGAGCTCGAGCGCGAGAGCCGCCTGCGGGAGATCCTCGACCGCATCGCCGAGGCCGAGGGACGAGCCTCGGCCGCCGAGGAGCGCGCCCGCTCGGCGGTCTCGGGCATCGGCCCGGGCACCGACCCCGCGCCGCCGCCCACCATCCCCGACTCCCCGCAGCCGACCCCGGACCCGCAGCCGCCGGCGCCGCCGCCCGCCACGGAGCCGCCGCAGCCGGCCGAGCCGCAGCCCGGTCCGGCCCCGGTGCCGCCGCAGACGCCGCCCGGCCCCGGTCCATCGATCCCTCCGGACGAGCCGCCGGAGCCTCCCGACGCGGAGAGTCAGTCCGTCACGCCCAACCCCGAGGGAACCAAGCTCAACCTCAACTCCGCGAGCTACGACGAGCTGCGATCGCTTGGGCTCTCGGTGACGCAGACGGGCCGCGTGCTCGCGCAGCGCGAGCACAAGGGAAGCTTCAACTCCGCCGACGAGCTGGACGAGATCCCGGGGTTCCCGGGCGGCTTCCTCGCGGAGCTGAAGTCACACCTGGAGGTCTGACCCTCAGCGCTCGGCCTCGTAGGCCTCGAGCAGCTTCAGCCAGACCTCGCTGCGCGTCGGGTACGCCGCGACCGCGTGCCGAAGGCGCGCCAGCGGGGTCCGCCCGACGATCGCGACCGTCGCGGCGTGGAGCCACTCCGCGACCTCCGGGCCCACGAAGGTCGCACCCACGATCACCCCGCGCGCCTCGTCCACGACGAGCCGCGAGGTGCCCTCCGTCTCGCGGCCGACGAAGCTCGCCCCTGCGGTCCCCGACGTGTCGACGTCGACGGCCTTGGCGTCGATCCCCGCCTCCCTGGCGCCGGCGAGCGTGAAGCCAACCGCCGCGACCTGGGGGTCGGTGAAGACGACCTGGGGCGCCCCGCCAAGGTCCTCGACTGCGTCGCCCTCTCTTCCGAGGATGCCATTTGCACAGACCCACGCCTGGTACTTGCCCATGTGGGTCAAGAGCGCGCGGCCGTTGACGTCGCCGATTCCGTAGAGCCAATCGCGCCCGCGGACGCGCATCTGGTCGTCGACCTCCAGGAAGCCGTCGACCTCGACGCCCACGGACTCGAGGCCGATTCCCTCCGTGCGGGCCCGGCGGCCGGTGGCGACGAGGAGGCATTCGGCCTCGGTCCGCTCGCCGCTCTCGGACTCGACGCCGACGAGCTCGTCGCGCTCGACGCGGGCGACCTTGACGCCGACGCGGACGTCGACGCCGTGCTCGCGAAGGCCCGCCGTCACCTGCTCAGAGGCGAACGGCTCCATCTTCCCAAGGAGCCGGTCCTCCGCCTCGAACAGGGTCACCTCGGAGCCCAGCGACGCGTAGGCCTGGGCGAGCTCGCAGCCGACGGGGCCGCCGCCGAGCACGCTCAGGGACGAGGGCACCGCCTCGGCGGTGGTCGCCTCTCGGTTGGTCCATGGCTCGGTTTCCGGCAGGCCCTCGATCGGAGGAATCGCAGCCGCCGACCCGGTGGCGATGACGACGGCCCTGCGCGCGCTGAGCTCGGCGTCACCCACCTGCACGGCGCGCTCGCCGGCCAGCTCAGCCGTGCCGCGAAAGAGCTCGATTCCCTTGGCCTCGAGCCAGGGGAGCTGACCCGAGTCATCGCCGCCATGGGTGACCTCGTCGCGGCGCGCGAGCGTCGCCTTCGGGTCCGGGTCGGTTGCGGTCAGCCGCTCCGCCGCGCCCTTCACGCGCGCCACCTCCGCAAGCAGCTCGCCCGGGCGCAGCAGGGCCTTCGACGGCATGCAGGCGTAGTAGGAGCACTCGCCGCCGACCAGATGGTCCTCGACGAGGGCCACCTCGAGCCCCGCGTCGGCCAGGTGGCCGGCGCATACCTCCCCGGTGGAGCCTGCCCCGATGACGACTGCGTCGAACTCGCGCGCGCTCATGCGTAATCCGTTACCCGTGACCCTGTGGCATTACGCCGAGGCCGGGCCAACCGTCGCAGGCCCCTCCGGCTTCACGTAGCTTGGTCGGCCGATGACGTCCGCCCGCTGCGCCGCGGCGCCCTACCTGAACGGACCGCGCGCCCTTGATGACCAGCGGGCCGGAACCATCAGCCTCTTCCCCGGCGCCAGCCCGCGGCCGACCTGCCCGGCGTAGCTCCCACGGCCCGCGAGCCCGAACTGCGAGTGGAGGCGGCCGGCACTGCCCCGGCGTCCGCGAAACCTGCCTCGATGCGTCCTACGAGCGTTCCCGTCGGAGTCGACTCTCGGCGGCCGGATCGGTCGATCCGCGGGGCACGTCACCGGCGCCACACCCTCCTGTGAATGTCCCCCTTGGGCCAAGGGTCCTGCCCTCGGGGTGAGCCCGCTAAATGAAGCCGCTGACCGGATCGCGGGCCGTCCGGAGCGACTCCCTCGTCCTACCTAATTAGGCAGCGAGGGCGAACTCATGAGAGTCCGCACTTATGGTTTTCCGGGGATTTTTTACGAGGCCAACCCGGATCCTCGACTCGCGACATCGAGACGGAACAGCTTCACGTCGAATCTGGATCGCCCCCATGTATTCGTATTTCGCCAAAGCGTAGCTGGCGGGGACCGGAGGGCCAAGCGGCTCAATGTCGGTGGTGACGCTTCTTCTTCACCCGCCACGAGAACTCCGCCGGCGCTCCGATCTGCCCGATTCCGTCGGCGCCCCGCACACGGAAGGTGTGATGCGCGCGGCTGACCGTATACGCCTTCGGCGAGGTGCAGGGCCTGTAGTCCCCCGAGTCGAGCTTGCACTCCAGCCGCGCCGGCTCGGACGAGGTGAACTGAAAGCGCGCCCGCCTCGATCTGCTCCGGCGACGTGGGTGGGCGTCGATCCGCATTGCCGGCGCTGCGACGGCATCGACCGCCCCCTGGGCGTCGATCAGGCCCGCGCCGACGACGTCGGCGCCGAAGCTGCCGACCGGCTGCGCGGTGGACGTCTGTGCGCCCAGCACGTCCGCGGGCGTCGCCGAGGGGTTGGCCTGGAGCTCGAGCGCGCCGACCGCGGCCGCGTGCGGCGCCGACTCAGACGTCCCGCAGAACCGCCACGCCGATCCGTCGAACCGGGCGAAGAACGTCGTCGCCCCGCAATCGGTGGCGGCGACCTCCGGCTTCGCAAGCACCTCCGGGGCGCCGAGCGGCGCGGCCGGTGTTGTGCCCGCGGTCGGCCCGTAGTAGAGGGTGACCGGTCCAGGTGAGCTGTAGTCCTCGACCTCGCTGGAGTCGTGGAACGACACGGCGCCGGTCGACACGGCGCCGGCCGCTCCGTTGTGCCCGAAGATGCTCGGCCCGACGACGTCGCCACCGGAACTGGTCACGTACTCGTTCGGGAACGTCGAGTCGTCTCCGTTCTCGAGCAGCTGAAGCTTCATCCTGGGGGCCCCGGAGTCGCCGCCCGCCGAGCCCCGCGAGGTGCCGCAGGCGGCGTCGCAGCGGTCGATGGCGACATCGACGTTGGCGGGCGAGCTTCCCTGGTTTGTCACCTCGACGAGCTCGAAGGGCTCGTTGATCGACCCGGGGGCGCCGGCGACGTTCACGTTCTCCGAGCCGCCAAGCCCGTTCACCAGGACGCCGTTGTAGAGGACATACGCGTCGAGGTCGGTCGTCACCCCGTACCACGGCTGGGCCCATTGCAGGTCGATGGTCAGCGCGCTGCCCGGCCCGACGGTCACCCCGTAGGTGTTGTCTGTGCGGTTCGAGGGGTCGAAGTCCATGCAGTGGTGCGCGTAGGACGGCAGGCCGCTTGGACACGAGCCTGAGTCGCGGAACGCGGGGGCCTCGAACGACGCCGCATTCGGGACCGTGCCTGACGGCACGTTGTTGTTGGTCGCCGACGAGAAGTAGGCGACGCCGGCCCGGCTGACGGCGTTCACCGCGTTCGAGACGGGACCGTCCTGGAAGAACGGCTCGTCGAAGTACGTGACGTCGTCGACGATCACCGTCGCGCCGGCGCTTGCGAGGGCGCGGATGTTGTCGGCAAACGAGATCTCGCCGAGGTGCGCGGTTGCGAAGGCAAGCCGCGCGCCGGGCGCGAGGTCGTGCACGATCTGGAGCATGGCGCGGCCCTCGTCGAACCCTGTGCCGTCCTGCAGCACGGACACCGGCGTCGTGTGCCCGCAGGGATCGCCTGGGCCGGGCAGGTCACGCGTCGTCACGTCATCGGCGGCGTTTGTATGAGGGTTGGTCGCCCGGTCGAACGAGTCCGAGAGCACGCCGACGGTCACCCCGCTGCCGTCCACGCCGAACTTGGCGCGCGCGCCGGCGGCGCCGAGCTGCGCGTCGCCCTCGGAGACGACGCTGCCCTGGCAGGCGGTGCTTTGCTTTCGGGCCGCGCCGCTCACCATCGGCGCGAGCTCCTCGCGAACGGTCTCGACGCCGGGGATCCTGCCGATCGCGCGCAGCTTCGTCGCCGGCGCGGCGATCGTGGCCGTCCGGTAGCGGCGGCTGACCGCGACGATTCGTGCCCCGGCGCGGCGAAGGGCATCGCCATGCCCCGCGACGCCTCGGTAGAAGCTCACGTCGACCACGTATCTACGGTGCTCGCGCAGGAGGCTTGCCGCGCCGCGAAACGGCAGCCCGAGGCGGCGCGCTTGCAGTTCCGCTGACTTGGAGCGAACCGCCGGAGCGCTGAGGCGGGCGACCAGAGGAGTCAGAGTGTCTGGGGCGCCGACGGGCTGCGAAGCGCTCGCGCCCGAGCAGATCAGGCTGGCGAGGCAAAGCGCTCCAAGGCCGGTGGCGGTGCCGCTACGGGCCAAAGTTCTCAGACCTCGAAGACGTGGGCGAGCCGCGGGGGCACGCGGTTGTCGAGGAGCTCGCCGTAGGTTGACTCGACCGCGCCGAATCCTTCCTGGCGCTCTACCTCGAGCCAGGTTGCCACCCACTCGACGAACGGTCGCCACGCGGCGGCGACCTTCTCCTCCAAGCCGACCCGGCCCCAGTCCGCGCTTCGCTTCGTCACGCGGTCGGGCGCGAAGAAGAAGCGCGGTGTGGGCCCCGGCCGCTTGCCCTCGCCCGTGCCGAGCTCCTCCCAGCTGGTGGCGCCCACCGCGACGCTGGCCCGGAGCGCGTCGCCGAAGTGCTCGTGGACGGCACGGCGGATTGCGCCGTCGCCCGACAGATCCACGTAGGCGGCGCCGTCGCTGTCGATCGACCCAACATCCTCGTAGGTGACGACGCGGTCGTAGATGTCCAGGTCCCGCACGAACTCAGCGCTGCGCTCCGAGGTGAGGGCGACGACCTCGAGGTCGCCCGAGCCCTGCTCGCCCAGCTGGAAAGCCGCGCCGATCGCGGTCTTCGACGAGGCGCTCGAGAGCACGAGGGTCCGCGCACCGGCGGCACCGCCGTCGAGGAGATCGTCGGCGAGCAGGAAGCTGGTGAAGAACAGCGGCCGCAGAAGCATCTGGAGGTCCTCGCTGTCCTGCGTGTAGAAGGGGTCGGTGGCGGCGAGGAGGTAGCGCTGGTACGCGGAGGGAAGGCTTGCCCGATGTGCGACGCCGTCGACGAAGCCGCGCTCATCGGCGCCGGCCGGCTCGACCACGAGCCAGGGCGCGGAGGGCAGGTAGCCGTACACGCGGGCGCCGGGCTCGACGCCCTCCGCATCCGAGGCCTCGATCTCGGCGAAACCCCACAGGGGGAGGTGGCCCCAGCCCTCCTCCCCGGTCGGAAAGAACTCCCAGTAGCGCATCGCCTCGCCGAAGGCCGCGTAGGTGACGTTGTTGGCGGTCAGCCCGAAGCGATCGACTCGCAGCAGCGCCCGCCCGGCCGAGATCTCGGGCCGTTCGGCCTCGACGACGCGCGTCTCGCGGATGTCGTCCCTGTTTATGAGCAAGCGCTGGTGTTCCGCGCTTCTCAAAACCACACCTTCAGCCGAGCACGATCTCCGCCGCGGACCTGACCGTCGCGGCGTCGCCGGCGATCAGCAACGTGGTCACGAACGACTCGCGCCAACGCTCGAGGTCATCGCGGATCTTCTCCTTTGGGCCGACCAGCGAGAGCTCCTCGATCAGCTTTGCGGGGATCGCCGCGCAGGCCTCCTCCTTCTTGCCCGAGAGGTAGAGGTCCTGGATCTCCGTGACCTCCTTCTCGTAGCCCATGCGGATCGGGACGTTGGCGTGGAAGTTCTTGCCCTTCGCGCCCATGCCGCCCCAGTAGAGCCCGTAGTAGGGCCGCAGCGCGTCGATCGCGGCGCCGACGTCGTCGCTGATGATGAGCGGGACCGTCGCGCAGACCTCGAAGTCGTCGAAGCCGCGGCGCGCGGTCTCGCGGGCAAAACCCTCCGAGAGCGCCTCGCGGTAGGGCTCCTGATGCTCGGGCTCGGGAGAGAGGAGCATCGCAAGCCAGCCGTCGCAGAGCTCCGCCGCGAGGGCGATGTTCTTCGGGCCCTCGGCGCCGAGGTAAATCGGGATGTCCTCGCGAAGCGGGTGGATCGAGGCCTTCAGCGCCTTGCCGAGCCCGGTGCCGCCCTCGATCGGCAGGGGATAGTGCGGTCCGTCGTTCGTCACCGGGCCCTTGCGCGCCCAGATGTCGCGCAGGATCCCGACGTACTCGCGCGTGCGGGCGAGCGGCTTGGCGAACGGCATTCCGTACCAACCCTCCACCACCTGCGGTCCGGACACGCCCAGGCCGAGCCTGAAGCGCCCACCCGAGAGGTGGTCCATCGTCATTGCCGCCATCGCCGTTGCCGCGGGCTGGCGTGCCGAGATCTGGACGAGCGCGGTACCGAGGTGGATGCGCTCCGTCTGCGAGCCCCACCAGGCGAGCGGTGTGAGGCAGTCCGAGCCATAGGCCTCCGCGGTCCAGACGGAGTCGTAGCCGAGGCTCTCGGCCTCGTTGATGGTGTCGACGATCCCAGGCGGTGGCCCGCCGGCCCAGTAGCCGGTCTGCAGCCCCAGCTTCAGGTCCTTCGCCATTGCGGGGCGGAGGCTATTCCTTCGCCGTCGCCGGAGTGGGCGGCGGCAGCGTCGCGAGCTCGATCCCGGAGCTCACCTTTGCGATCTCGTCCGGCACCGCGCTGAGGTTGACGTTCAGCGAGAACCCCATGTCCTCGTCAAGCGGGCGAAAGAAATCGTCGTGGTGGCTGGCGACGACCACGCTTGGGCGCAGGCGCCCGAGGATCCGCCGCCAGTAGTCGCGCGTGAATCCCCGTCCCGCGATCCCCGCGAGGAAGACGTCGACGGCCGCGTCCGGGACCTCGTCGTCGATCAGGTCAGCGCTGCCCTGGTGGTAGAGCGTCGTGCCCCCGACCTCGATGCGGATCCCCCAGACCTGGCCGCAGCGGTAGGCGGGCGGGGAGAGCGCGTCGAGGTGCTGACAGGTGAGCTCTCCCGCGTAGGGCACGGCCAGGCCGAGCAGGAGCTTCGAGTGCCGGCTCGGCACGAAGGTGACCGCGAAGGGGCCAAGCTCGTAGGTGCGATGCGCGATCACCGTCTCGGCCCGTCCGCCGAGGCCGTGCAGGGCCATCAGCTGCGCCAGCGAGCTGGAGCCGTACGCCTTGCAGCCGTAGCGCGCCGCGATGGCGGGGGCGTCGATCGCATGGTCGAAGTGCGTGTGGCCGACGAGCACGCCGGCGACGTCGAGGTCGGCGGCGAGGTAGCGCCCGATGAGGTCGACATCGGGAAGCGAGGGCTCGCGCCGCAGGACGCTGGAGAGCGGGACCCGGGAGATGTACGGGTCGACGAGCAGGGTCTTCCCCTCGTAGGTCAGGCGGTAGCCGGCGACTCCCAGCCACTCGATCTCGAGTCCCGGTGAAAGGCCGAGCGGCCTGCGCTGGAGCTCGCGCTGCACGGCGGCGTCGGCACGCTCCTGCGTCTCGCGGCGGGCTGCGAACCGGGCGAGGCTCGCGATCTGGCGCACCTGGCTGAGCACGACATGACGCTACCGTTTGCGCGGATGGCGGCGTTTGTCACCGGCGGCTCGGGCTTCATCGGGGGCAGGCTCATCGCACGTCTGGTTCGCGGTGGCGAGACGGTCAGGGCGCTGGCGCGCTCGGATTCGGCGGCCGCCCGGGTCTCCGAGCTGGGAGCAGAGCCGGTGCGCGGGGACATCGGCGACCGCAGCTCACTTGACGCCGCGGCGCAGGGATGCGACGTCGTCTACCACGCCGCGGCCAAGGTCGAGGACTCCGGGCCCTGGGAGTACTTCCTGCGCGACAACGTCGAGGGAACGCGAAACGCGGTGGAGGCGGCCGCGAGCGCCGGGGCGCGCCGCTTCGTGCACGTCTCGACCGAGGCGGTGCTGATCGCCGGCGACCCGCTGGTGAACGTCGATGAGACCGCGCCCGTGCGCGTCGATTCGAAGGCTCCCTACCCGCGCAGCAAGGCACTGGCCGAGCAGGCGGTGCTCGCCGCGGGGGGAGTCGAGCGGGTGATCGTGAGACCCCGCTTCGTGTGGGGGGCCGGGGACACGTCGCTACTGCCCAACATCCTCGAGATGGTGCGCTCGGGCCGCTTTGCCTGGATCGGCGGCGGTACGCACAGGACGGATACGACGCACGTCGACAGCGTCGTGGAGGGCCTCGTGCTTGCGGCCGCCAAGGGCCGCGACCGCGAGGTTTACTTCGTCACCGACGGCGAGCCGGTGGTGTTTCGCGAGTTCCTGAGCGAGCTGATCTCCACCCAGGGGGTCGAGCTCCCGACCCGTTCCATCCCGGCGCCCGTGGCGGGTGCGATCGCCGCGGCCGGCGAGACGGCCTGGAGGCTGCTGCCGCTCCCCGGCGGACCGCCGCTCAGCCGCTTCGCCTACTGGGTCTCATCCCAGGAATGCACCATCGACATCACCAAGGCGCGGCGCGAGCTCGGCTACCAGCCGGTGCGCTCGCGTGAGGACGGCCTCGCCGAGCTTCGCGCCTCCGCCTAGCTCTGCGCCGCCTTCGCCAGCGTCGCCAGGTGCCGGTCGTAGGTCTCGCGCCAGATAACGCGGTCGAAGACGCCCTCGTAGTGGTGGTGGCCACCGCCGGCGCCGATCTCCCGCCACATCTTCCTGACGCGCCGCTTGCGAAAGATCGCCGGCCAGCTCGAGCCCTTCCTGATGATCTCGTTGAGGGCCTCGGCGTGTGCCGGCTTCTCCCAGATCCGCGCCCGGCGGAGAGCGGGCATGGCGTTTCGCGCGGGCTCGACGTAGAACGGGACGTCGCTCCATTCCGGCACGAGCTTCGCGATCAGCTCGGTGTGGAGCTTGGCCTCGAGGCGTTCGGTGGGAGTCAGGTCGAACGCCGCGCGGACGAATCCGGGCGCCACGCAGCACGAGTAGCGCCCGCTGCGCGAGCCGAGCCCGGAGCGGTGGGCCAGGCGCTGCGTGAGGTAGAAGTAGTCGAGAAGCGTCGGGCCCTCGAGGCCGAGCGCGCGGCCCTCGCCGAGCAGTCGCTCGAGCTCGCCGCTGTAGCGCTCGTAGGCTGCCGGGGTCGCCGCCGCCGCGTTTCGCTTCCCCGCCTTCTCGAGGCGTGCCACGAGCCCCCGTTCGCCGCGCCGCTCGAGCCCGTGCAGCTTGCGGGCGTTCGCGTAGTAGAAGCCGTGAGCGATCTCGCCTCCGTGGCCGGACAGCGTCGGCCGGGGGGTCCGCGGGCGCAGCGGCAGCTGGGTCGGGCGCCGCAGCTCCTGCGGGTTGCGCATGCCGTCGTGGACCAGATGGATCGCGGCGAGGCGGTCACGCAGCTCGTCCGCGGGCTCCGAGCGCTCGCCGCTCGTCACGTTGTGCGTCGCGATGTCGTGTTCCGCGTCGCCGAGAAGCCGCTCGACGAGCTCGAGCTCGCCCGGGTGGTTGTCGCCCGTCCTGAACTTGGCCGTGACTCCCGCCGCGAGGGCTGCAGCCGCCGAGACTCGCGAGTCGCGTCCCCCGGAGAGGTCCACCGCGAGCTTCTTCGAAGCCACCTCGGCGATCCCCCGCACCAGCCCGACGGCGTCGTCGGCCGCTGCCTCAAGAGCCGTGGCGAAGGCGACGTCGCGCGGGGAAACGAGGCCCTCGATTGCACCGCTCGAGCGGCGTTCGGCCTCGCCCGCGTTGCCGCCGGCGCGGACCACGGAGCCGCCGTCGAGCTTGACGGCGCCGCGAATCGGCGTGCTGTCGCCGAGGAACCACCCGGCGGCCGCGAACAGCTCCCAGGAAGCCGCGTCCGGCTCCGGAGCGATGCCGGCGAAGATCGGTAGCGCCCCGAGGCGGTTCGACCAGACGGCGCCGGCGGACCCGAAGCCAGCCGCCTCGGCGGACCGATCGCCGTTTCCGGCACCCGCGAAGCGCAGCTCGTAGATTCGCCCCGCGCCGGCGAAGTCGTTGACGATCAGCAGGCTCTCGGCGGCGGCGTCGCGGGCGGCGAGGACGAACGGGGGCGCCAGCTCAGCCGTTCTCTCGGGCCGCTCGGCGAGCGCGCGGCCGAGCGCGAGCGCCCCCTGCTCGGGCGCCATCGAGCCGATCACCTGCGACCAGCCGCCCGGCGCGACGCTCGACGCGACCACGAGGTCGCCGTCCTGCGCCCAGGCGGGCCACTTCGAGCCGCCGCCGTCGTGCCGCCACAGCGCCAGGCCCTCGCGGGGCCCGAGGCTCGAGCGCAGCGGTGGCGGCTCGAGAAGCTGCGGGGAGTAGTGCGCGCCGACCCGGGCGAGCGCCGCGTCGATCCGCGCGCGCTCGACGGGCCGCTCGAACGCGTAGGCGAGCAGGGTCTCGGTGATCACGTTGCCGCTCACGGGGAGGGGACGTTAGGCCCCTGGGGCCCCGGGCGGCCTATAGATCGATCAGGCTCCCCCAGGGACCGAGGTTCACGATCCGGCTCGAGCCCTCGGTTGACTCCTGTCCCCAGCTCTCGTGGATGTGGCCGCAGAGCACGAGGCGCGGCTCATGCTCCCTCACCGCCGTGAGGATCGCCTCGCTGCCGAGGTGGCCGCCGCCCGACGGGGAGTCGACGTGGCCATGGGGAGGGGAGTGCACCAGCAGCACGCACCCGTCGGGACATGGTTCGAGCGCGGCGCGGGCCTCGTCCTCGTCGAGGTCGAAGCTCCAGTCCCACGGGGTGGTCGGAATTCCTCCGCCCAGCCCGAAGAACTCGACGCCGCCGACCTCGGCGCTCTCGCCGTGCAGGACCGTCGCGGAGTCCCACCCGCTGACGGCCTCCCGGAGCTCGTCCTCGGTCTCGTTGTTGCCGGGCACGAGCACGGTCGGGCAGCCGACGGCGTTCAGCGCGCCGACCGTCCTCGCGAGCCCGCGGTGGACGGTGGCGAGGTCGCCGACCGCCGCGACGACGTCCGCCTGCTCGCTCTTCGCGACCAGCGCCGCGGCCTGGGAGAGGTCGCAATGGAGGTCGCTGAAGGCGAGGAGGCGCATCCGCGGATACTAGGTCGGTTCAGGGCCCGCGGCGCCGTCTATGAGCAGAAGGAGGAAGAACCGCATTGATTCATCGACCTGGAAGGCACGTACCCGTCAGCGGCATGTAAAACGTCGTCGACGCTAGGGGGTACGCGCATCATCGAAGTCAGAACGCTTAGGGACAGGGATTCGAAGACCCTTGCGCGTGGTCTGCTCGCGCTGCTTCTCACCGATCGAGTCGAGGTAGCGCGTGATTGAGCGGCCACTAATGGACAGCGTCGACGCGAAGCTCGCCAGGGCCAAGAAGCACCTCAAGGCCCTTGAGGACGCCATCGACGCCTACCTCGCTCCACCGGAGCCGTACTTGATTCGCGGTGAGGAGTACATGGAAAGGCACTCCTACGCCCAGCGCGTCTTTATCGAGGTCGTGGAGTTCCCGCCGGACGAGAAATGGGGACCACTCATTGGCGATTTCGTCCACAACCTCAGGTCCGCTCTCGACCACCTCGCGTGGGAGATCGCCAGGCCGAAGTTCAAAGCCGAGTCCCGCAAGGAGATCGGGTTCCCGGTCGCCGGCCCATATCGGGACCAAGGAACCCGCGACCGGCTCAATGCCGACCTCAAGATGTTCCCGAAGCGAACGCGCGCAGCCATCAAGCGATTGCAGCCGTATACGACTGGGAACAGCCAGGACCCGCTCTGGGTTCTCCACCAGCTGTGGAATATGGACAAGCACCGAACGATCCACACGGCGGGCTTTACCGTCATCCATCCATCGGGCGGACGCAACTGGGGCACTTTCGAAGGCGGCACACAGCCACTCGCCTACCGCGCCGGTCCCACTCTCCAAGGGTCGCTCAAGAAATATGTGGAGATGTGGGCGAACTCGGTCAAGGACGTAGCGTTCGGCTATCCCGAGGAATTCGGGCTCGCAGGCGCGGATTATTCGTTCGCGGGACTGCCAATTCGGGGGTTCCTTACGCGCATTCAGGAAGTCGTCGTCGCTGGGATAGACGACATCCGCGCCACTTTGTGAGCTTTTCGTAAGTCCGCTCACAGGCTGCACGGCCGCTTGCGGCGGGGTAAACCGCTTGTCCATGCGGTTTTCGGGGGCTGTTTGTACATCGGTGTGATAAGCGTGACCGTCGTCACACACAAACACCTGTTCGGCTGGAAGCCTGCGGATCGCACGAACACTCCCCAGGGCAGCGGCTGCCTCCAGCGGCCGCAGACACGGATAACCAAGCACCGCCCGGGGATCTGACCGCCCGGAATCGGGTCGCGGACGAAGGCGTGAGGCCGCATGTGAGCCCCGCCTCCGCCCGGTCTGGCCATGCCCTTGCGCGCGTTCCGGGCGCACCTAGGAGGTGGTTAATCAGTGTTCGCGACCAAGAAGAGGCTGACCGCCGCGCTCGCCGCGGGAGCGCTCGCCGTGGGCTTCGCCACACAGGCGAGCGGGGCCCCGGGAAGCACCGATGAGCTTGGCGCCCTGGGCGCCGGCGCGAGACAGCCGCTGTCCGCCAAGGAGCTGCGGGTCAATTCGACCGCGGCGGGACACGACGCGGCCGCCCCGCAGCCCAGGCCGGCACCGGCGTACTCGTCGCCCGAGTCGTTCGGCGTCTCCCAGGCGACTCTCGATGCGATCGCGTCGTGCGAGTCCGGCGGCGACCCCACGGCGGTCTCCGCCGACGGCACCTACCGGGGCAAGTACCAGTTCGACTACGGCACCTGGGAGTCCGTCGGCGGCTCCGGGGATCCGGCGACGGCGCCGGAGGCCGAGCAGGACATGCGGGCGGCGATGCTCCTGGAGCGCGCGGGTACGAGCCCGTGGCCGATCTGCGGCTGACCGCGGGCTAACAGCCGCCGGCGCGCATGCCGATTGATGAGGACGTGGAGGCCAACGACTACGTCTTCGTCCGCGGCATGCGCGCCACCCGCGGCGCCCTGCGCGAGTGGAACGCGAATCCGGGGCCGGTCGTCGGGCTGTGGTTCGCGACATCCCTGGCGGTGGCGGCGTGCCTCCTGACCGCCGTGGTCGCGGTCGCCGAGCTTGCAACACCGCGGCCGGGCACCCTTTCGCTGCCGGGGCTCACGTCGTCGCCGGGCGTGACCGACGTTGCGGCGGTTCTCGGCCGCAACGCGCTCGTGCTGGCCCTGCACGCCGGCGCGTGCATCGCGGGCTTCATCGCGGGGGGCTCGCTCCCGCTCGCGGCCGAGCGCGAGACCGGGTTCTCCCGCTGGATGCACGAGCGAGCCCGGCCTGTCGCCTTCGGCTGGGTCGTGCTCGTGACCTGCTTCTCCCTCGCGACCCAGGCCTACTACCTGGGCCTCACCGGCTCGACGCTCTCCGGACGGCTCGAGATCTCGCGCCTGGCGCTGGTGGCGAGCGTCCTTCCGCACGCCATCCCAGAGCTCGTTGCGCTCTTTCTCCCGCTGGCCGCGTGGACGATTGCCAGCCGGCGCGGCGACTGGGAGAACCTCCTGGCCGCAACGCTCACGACCGTCACGATCGCGATCCCGGTGCTCGTCGTCGCCGCGAGCTGGGAGGTCTACGCCTGGCCGCGCATCCTGGCGGCTCTCTCGCCGGCCTTCTAGCGATGGCGCGCCGCGCCGGCGCTAGGCCTCGCGGTCTCCCAGCAAGGCACGCCGGAAGACCTCCTTCTCGTCCGTGAAGAGAAAGCCCCAGAGGTGCCGCCGCTCGAGCTGAGTGCGGCGCTTTGTCTCGAAGACCGCCGTGCGCGGAAGCGCCGCGACCTTGCCGGCGACCTCCAGAGACCGCTCGAGCAGGTTGTGTTCGTCGGCGACCACCTCGCGCGCGATTCCGAGCCGGTGTGCCTCGTTGGCGTCCACGAGCCTGCCGGTGAGGCAGAGCTCCTGAGCCACCGTCGCCGGGAGCACGGCTCGGGCCGCCGCGTAGCTCGGCGGAATTCCCCTCGGCAGCTCCGGGTATCCGAAGACGGCCGTGGCGGCGGCGATTCGCATGTCGCAGAGGAGCGAGAGCGCGAAGCCGCCGGCAAGGGCAGGGCCGTTCACCGCCGCGATGACCGGCGAGCGGCAATCGCTCACGGCGTCGAAGGCGAGCGTGCTGGTCTCCACAAGGCGCTCGCGGTTGGCGCGGTCGCCGCCGAATTGGGAGATGTCCATTCCCGAGCAGAACGCGCTGCCCGCTCCGGTGAGCACGGTGCAGGCGACGCCGTCGTCGGCGGAGAGCTCTCTGAAGGCGTCGGCGAGCTCGACGCGGAGCTCGATCGACAGCGCGTTTCGCTTCTCCGGCCTGTTCAGGGTCACGACCGTCCACCTGACCCCGATGCTCCACCGTCAGGACGCGTTCCTTACCCACGGCGCGAGGGTAGCCGGGCCGGGTGCGACACTGCGCCGGTGGACCCGGAGGAGCAGGTCGAGGAAGCGGTCGAGGCTCCCACGGACTCCCCTGCCGCCGGGCCGGGAGAGCGCGGCCTGACGCCGAGCGAGGCGATCGCCGCCGCCCGCGTCAGGGCCCCGACCCGCGGCAACCGCAAGCTCGAGGCGCTGCTTGACAACGCCAACGCCGACGCAGAGCTCCGCGCCTGGTGGCACATGGCGCAGCTCACCTCAGAGCGCCTGACCATGTCCGACCACTCGTGGGTCCACATCCAGGTTGTGACCAACATCGCCCTGCGCCTGCTGAGGCTACTGGTCAAGGCCGGCGTCGAGCCGGCGATGGTGACCGATCACGCGCTCGGCGCCCGCGACGCCGAGGTCGTGGTCGCGGCCGGCGTGATGCTCCACGACGTCGGGATGTCGATCCACCGCACGGACCACGAGGCGTTCAGCCTGATCCTCGCCGAGCGCAAGCTCCGCGAGCTGCTCGCGAGCGTCTACGAGCAGCCCGATCTGGCGGTGGTGGTCGCCGAGGCCATGCACACCATCATCGGCCACCGCCGGCGCGGGGAGCCGTTCACGGTCGAGGGCGGGGTGGTCCGGGTGGCCGATGCCCTCGACATGGCGCAGGGGCGCTCGCGAATCCCGGTCTCGAGCGGCGCCATGGGGATCCACGCGCTCTCGGCCGCCGCGATCGACCACGTCTCGATCGAGAGCGGCACCGACCGCGCCATCCGCCTCGAGGTGGCGATGAACAACTCCGCGGGCATCTTCCAGGTCGACGACCTCCTCGCCACGAAGATCCGCGGTACGCCCCTCGAGGGCCACATCGAGCTCATCGCGGCGGTGGAGGGGGAGTCCGAGAAGCGCCTGCTCGGCGAGTTCCGGCTGTAACGCCGCGCCCGGCGCTACCTGGTCAACGAGGGAACCCGCTCTCGGCGTAGCCGCGCGCCTTCGTAGGTGGTTCGCGTGCGGGTCGCACTCTCGTAGCAGCGCGTCCGACAGTTGCCCCGCTATTCGGGGCGAATGTTGGAAGCGTGGTCGCGCCCGGTCTCCTCGCGGGCGCCGAGCGTGAGCCGCTCGTACCGCGTGCTCAGAGTCGGGGCGAGGTCGGCGGGCGGCTCCTCGTCGGCGAGCTCGCCGAGCGCCTCCTCGAGAAAGCTCCAGGCGGCCGGGGTGATCCTGCCGTGATCGGCATGCTCGTAGTCGAGCTGGCGCTTGACCGTCTGCTCGTCGGGGCGGCGCACCTTCAGCTCGAAGGAGCAGGCCCCGGTCTCGCGGTAGACCCGGCTTCGGACCTTGAAGCGCGGACGGCGGCCCTCGACGTGGTCGACGAAGCAACGGAGCTCCGGCGTGTCGAAGTAGACGGACTCGTAGGTGAAGCGGCGCCGGCCGTCGATGTCGAGCGCACGGTAGTCGTCGCCGAGCCGCGCGACGATCTCTCCCGCGACCTCCACCGGCACGACGTACTTGGTATCGACGCGGCGGCGCATCCCGGCGCGCTCGTCCAGCTCCTCGAGCGAGACCGCCTCAAGCTCGGCGATGGCGCGGTCGAGCTCGCTCATCGTCCCTGGGCGTCGCGGCCCCGCGCCAGCTCGAGGGCGTCGAGCTCGATCGTGAGGTACCGGCAGAGCCCGTTCGGCACCCCGGCACGGATCGCCATCGCCAGGTCCGAGCGCCATGCCTCGATCCGCAGGTCGAGGCTCGGGGCCTTCTCGAGCTCGCCCACGTGTTCGCTCTCGAAGGCGTAGAGCTTCACGACCTCCCGGAGGTTGCCGATCTTGTCCGCCGTGTAGATGGTGGCGGCGTCTGCCCCGGCGCGCTCGACGCGGTTGCGGAGCTCGACCTTGCGCTCGGTCCACGCATCGATGCTCTCGTCGTCGGTCAACGCGTCGACCAGCCTCGCCACCCGCTCGCCGAAGCCATCGTGAAGGGCGGCGACCGTCAGCTCCGAGTCCTCGATCGCGTCGTGGAGGATGGCGGCGACCAGAAGGTCCGGCTCGGCGCCGATGTCCGCCAGGAGCTGGGCGACCTGGATCGGGTGCTCGATGTACGGCCGCCCGTCCTTTCGCCGCTGGTCGCGGTGGGCCTCCTCGGCGATCGCGAACGCCTTCTCGAGCGCCGCCGAGCGGGGCAGCCCGCTCAGAATGCGAAGATCGCCGTGCACAGGGCACCCGCGACGATGCAGTAGACGCCGAACGGCGTCAGGCGGTTCGACTCGAAGAAGCGCAGGAGGAACCTGACCGCGAGGTAGGTCGTCCCCGCCGCGCACAGGGCTGCGACCAGCGCCTGGCCGCGGACGCCGTCGCCGGCCGAGCCCATGAGGTCGGGCAGCTTGAGAACGGCGGCAGCGCCGATGATCGGCGTCGCGAGGAGGAACGCGTAGCGGGCCGCGTCCTCGTTGGAGAGGCCGAAGAGCAGCCCGCCCCCCATCGTGATCCCCGAACGCGAGATGCCGGGAACGAGGGCGGCGGCCTGCGCCGTGCCGACGCCGATCGCCTGGGCCCACGACAGCTTGGCGACGCGCGCGTCCGAGTCGCCGACGTAGTCATCCGGAGCCGGTGCGCGCCTCCTCCACCGCTCGAAGA
The DNA here is from genome assembly GCA_963740625.1 of uncultured Actinomycetes bacterium. Lineage (GTDB taxonomy): Bacteria > Actinomycetota > Thermoleophilia > Solirubrobacterales > 70-9 > JAWVFM01. The sequence goes on along the minus strand of CAVUEV010000001.1, from coordinate 551,802 downwards.
CCAGGAGCAGGACGCCGTTCACGATCAGGAAGGCGGCCGCGGACTGAGCGGAGGCGAACAGGTCGCGCAACGCGTGCTCGAGAAGCAGGCCGAGGATCCCGGCCGGAACCGTGCCGACCACGAGCAGCCATCCCAGTCGCGCATCGGAGTCTTCAGCAGCGATCTCGCGGTCGCGAAGCGAGCGGCCGATGCCGCGGAAGATCCGCATCCAGTCCTTGAAGAAGAACCCGAAGAGGACGATCGCGGTCGCGAGATGCGTGGCGACCAGGAAGCTCAGGAAGAAGTCGTCGTTTTGGTGGATGTCCCAGCCGAAAAGCCGCGGCATGATCACCGCGTGGCCGAGGCTCGAAATCGGGAACGGCTCCGCAATTCCCTGGGTGAGCCCCAGGACGATCGCCTGGAAGTAGGAGATCGGGTGCACGGCGCGCTAGGCGGCCGGCCGGCCGGTCGGAGGTCCGGACTGAAACCAGGCGAACACGAAGCAGGCCATGGCGACGGCGAAGGCGGCGATGCCATGCTTTACGTGGTGCTCTGAGTCGCCGGCCTGGTGACCGGGGAAGAACGACGGCAGCGAGCTGGCGGGCTCGGCCCAGTAGACGACGGCCACGACGAGCAGGACCACGCCCAAGAGGACGGCCGGGACGATCAGGTTTCTGCGCTTGTTCATCGTCGGAGCAGGGGTGCCGGCCGCGGCCACTGTAGAGGCTCGAGCCTAAAGGCTTCCTGAACGCCGATCAGACGCCGGCCCCGGCGCCACCGCGCCCCTCGCCCGCGGCGAAGCGGGTTGCGCCGCCGACCCCGACGGCGACGGACGCGGCCCCGAGCTCCGCCTCGAGCGCGAGCCCCTCCTCGAGCGTGAGCCCGGCGCCCTCGAGAGCGGCGCGGCGGTCGGAGAGCATCGTCTCCTGTGGAAAAGCCGCCAGGCCCTCGGCCATCTCGAGCGCCCGCTCCACGTGGGCGCCCGCGGCCACCACCTCGTTGACGAGGCCCCAGGATTGCGCCTCGGCGGCAGCGACGATGCGCCCGGTGAGGATCATCTCCAGCGCGCGCCCCATGCCGACGATCCGCGGGAGCCGCTGAGTCCCGCCGTCGATCAGCGGGACGCCGAACCGCCGCTCGGTGTAGCCGAGCTTCGCCGTCTCCGTGGCGATGCGCAAATCGCACCAGAGCGCGAGCTCGAGGCCGCCCGCGAGGCACCAGCCGGAAATCGCCGCGATCGTCGGCTTCGAGGCGGCGAGCCTCGTGAACCCCAGCGGGCCATCATCGAACGACTCGACCCACTCGCTCGCGCCGGCTGGGTCGACGTCGGCCTCGGCGATCGCCTTGAGGTCGGCGCCGGCGCAGAAAGCCTGCGGATCGCCCCCGGCGAGGATCAGGACGCGGGCGTCGTCGTCGGCCTCGAAGCGCCGATAGCCGTCCGCCAGGCCCAGCGCGGTTTCCGCGTCCACCGCGTTTCGCCGCTCCGGGCGGATGATCTGGAGCAGGGCCGCCGGACCGCGGCGCTCATAGGCGACCTTGTTGGAGAGTTGTTCTGACGACAAGGGCGCCTCGGGAATACCTTGCGGACGGCTCCGCCGTCCTTACATTCCGCTTTCGGGGCTAAAGCCCCTCAAATCAATCTACTGGCCGATGGACCCGCTCGAGCTCGGCGCGCATGCGCTCCTTGCGGCTCTCGAGGCGGATCTGGGTCAGCGAACCAATGACGACGACCAGGACGAAGAAGATCATCACGCCGAACGCCCAGTAGGTCACCTTGCGGTCGTCCGCGGGTCCGCCGCTGCCGACGCCGTCCGCCGCGAACGCAAGCGGCGCCTGAAGGAGCAGGGCGACGGTTGCCGTGGCAAGAGCCCCGAGGCCTCGGATAAGGCGCGATCGGCTCACGGCCGGGACTCTACAGGGCGGGCCTGGGGGCGCAAGATGAGACCAAAGAGAAGCGCGCGGCCCGGGGCAGGAGGACCGCGCGCGCACGAGAGAGAGAGGTTCTCGCAGGGCCGAAGTCTCGGCGAGGGCGGGATCGCCCGGGTGAACATTCGGAGAAGGCGACGAAGAACGCCGATCCTGCGGATATCGGCGCCTCCGGGTTGCGCGCCTGTGAAAACGTTGTGAAGAAGGCGAAAATCACCCCTGGCCCGCCGCTACCATTCATCCGAGCGCGCGCTCGGAGGCGCCGCCCTACCTGAATGACAGTCTCGCCTGGGAAACCACGGCTCGCCGTGATCGACACGGATTCGGGCTTCTTGCGCGTGCTCTCGCGGCGCCTCGAGGCCGGGGGCTGGGAGTACCGCGTCTTCGGCGGTCCCGTCCCCGCCGACGAACTGGTGGCGATGAAGCTCAACGCGCTCCTCGTCGATCCCGCAGCCGTGCACCCGCTGGGCTGGGAATTCCTCGAGCGTGTCGCGGGCATGCTCCCGCAGCTCGGGCTGGTCGTCTGCACCCAGGGCGCCACGATGTCGCAACGCGTCCGCGGGCTGCGGCTTGGGGCCGACGACTGGATCTCGAAGCCGGCGCACCCCGAGGAGGTGATGGCCCGGCTTGAGAGCGTCCTGCGACGCCGCCGACGAGCCGAGCCGAGCATCGAAGCCGGGCCGCTCGTGGCGGGCGAGCTGGAGATCCGCGGCGACCAGTTCGAGGCGTTTGTCGCCGGCCGGGCGGCGGGCCTCACCAGGCGCGAGTTCGAGCTCCTCACCGTTCTCGCGCAGGCGGCCGGGCGTGTCCTCGAGCGCGAGGACGTCTACCAGCGCGTCTGGGGCTACTCGATGGCGCACGGCGACCGCTCCGTCGACGTGTTCGTGCGAAAGCTGCGCTCCAAGCTCCAGCAGTGCTCGCCGGAGTGGGAGTACATCCACACGCACTTCGGGGTCGGGTACCGATTCGAGGCCGAGCCGGGCTCGCCCGCGGAGCTGGCCGAGCCCGAGGCCGGTCAACCGGTCGCTGCTGCCGACGAGTCCGCTGAGCTGCCCGCCGCTCCTGGGCGCGCCTCCGCTGCAGCCTGATCCGCCACGGGCTCCGGCGCGAACCGGTAGCCGATGCGCGCGTGGGTGTGGATGTAGCGCACTTCGGGAAGCGCCTCGGCGAGTGCGGCACGCAGGCGCGCCACGCATGCGTCGACCGCTCGCGGCGTGATCGCGTCGTCACTGTCCCAGACGCGCTCGAGGAGCTCCTCGCGGGTCACGACCCGGTCCCTCGCGTTTGCGAGCGCCGCCAGGAGACCGAGCTCGCGGAGCTTCAGCCTGAGCACCGCGCCGTGGGCGCTCGCGACGTAATCGGCGGGCCTCACGCACAGGCGGCCGTCGTCATAGTCGGGAAGGGGGTCGTTCGCGCCAAGGCCCCGCTGCTTCATCAGGCGCGAGGGTCCCAGCGAGGCGCGCCATGCGAGTTACGTTTCGGTAAAGGACGCGTGGCAAGTTCGTTGCAACTCGCAGGGTCCACGGCGCGCGTTTGCCGTTCACAACTTGTTCACAAGTCGACTACGGGTAGATAACAAGCCGCCGACCCCGCCCTGGGAGTCTCTCGCCCGACGGCCTCGCTCCGGCCGCCCGCAGCGGAGGTGGCTGCCTCCTGCGGGGAACCTGAAAACGATGTGAAGGAGACTCAGTGAGCAAGAGACGCTCATTCCTGGCTGTGACCTCGGTCGTGGCCGTTGCCCTCGGCGTCGCGGCATGCGGCTCCAGCAGCAGTGATACGACCAGCAGCGGGGCGACGAGCTCCGGTCCCCTCGTTGGCGCCGGGAGCACGTTTGTCGCGCCCCTGATGTCGAAGTGGACGGCCGACTACGCGTCGAAGTCCGGCAACACCGTGACCTACGGGTCCATCGGTTCCGGCGGCGGCATCGACCAGATCACGTCGCGGACGGTGGACTTCGGTGCCTCTGACGCTCCGCTCTCGTCCGACCAGGCGAAGGCGTGCGACGGCTGCACCCAGATTCCTTGGTCCCTCGGGGCTACGGTGCCTGCCTACAACCTCAAGGGCGCCGCGAACAACATCCAGCTGACCGACCAGGCGCTGGCCGATATCTATCTCGGCAACGTCACGACCTGGAACGACCCCGAGATCGCAAAGGCCAATCCTGGTGTCAGCCTGCCGTCGACGAAGATCACTCCGGTCTATCGCTCCGATGGCTCCGGCGATACCTACGCGTTCACGGACTTCCTTTCGAAGGTGAGTTCGGACTTCAACTCGAAGGTCGGAACCTCCACGCAGGTCCAGTTCCCGACGGGCATTGGCGCCGAAGGCAGCGACGGCGTCTCCGCGGCGGTGGCCGCGCACGACGGTGCGATCGGCTACCTGCCGATGGCGTATGTGCTCTCCAACGACCTCAACTACGCGCTCGTGCAGAACGCCGCGGGCAACTACCCGAAGGCGTCGGTGGACAGCATCAACGCAGCCGCGGCGACGGTGAAGTCCGTGCCTGAGAGTGGCGTCTCGATCGTCAACCCGCCCGCCTCGGCAAAGGACGCTTGGCCGATCTCGACGTTCACGTACGTGATCGTCCCGACCAGCTCGCCCAAGGCCGCCGACCTGCAGAAGTTCATCACCTACGCCATCGGCCCCGGCCAGTCGTTCGCCGAAGGCCTCAACTACGGCACGCTGCCGAAGCAGGTCATCAGCGACGACAAGACGCTGATCACCAAGATCGGCGGCTAGAACCGCGTGTGGACCAGCGGGCACCCGGAAGGCGAATAGCCTCCGGGTGCCCGCTCCCACGACCACGACAGGTTCATAGGAACCAAGGCAGGCGAAAGGCATGTCCACTCCGCAGGCCCAAGCATTAGGACGGCCCTCGGGCTTTCTCATCCCCCGGCGGATGAGGGATCGGCTGGGCGACCCCGCCCTCAAGTGGCTTTCGGCGCTTGCCGCCATCGCATCGGTTGCGCTTATCGGCGCCATCGTCTACGAGGTAGTCCACGAGGCGCAGCCGGCGATCAGCGCGTTCGGGGTCGGCTTTGTCGGGCACGAGGTCTGGAACCCGGTGACCAACCAGTTCGGGGCCGCGAGCCTCATCTACGGGACCGTCATGACCTCCGCAATCGCGCTGCTCATCGCGGGGCCGCTTTCGATCGCGATCGCGATCTTTCTAACCGAGCTCTCCCCCCGCCGCCTGCGACGGCCCGTGGCCACCCTGGTCGACCTTCTGGCAGCCATTCCCTCGGTGATCCTCGGGCTCTGGGGCATCATCGTTCTCGGCCCGGTCATGAACGACACCATCGAGCCCGCGCTCAATAGCGTCCTCGGCTGGATCCCGCTTTTCAGCGGCGATGCCTCCCCCGCGGGACTCCTGCCCGCGGCGGTCATTCTCACGATCATGGCCGTGCCGATCGTCACCTCGGTCACCCGCGAGGTCATGGAGACGGTCCCGACCGAGCTCAAGGAGGGCGCTTACGCCCTCGGTGCCACGCGTTGGGAAATGGTCCGAACAGTGGTGCTTCCGGTCTGTCGTCCCGGAATCGTGGGCGCCATGATCCTCGGCCTCGGCAGGGCCGTTGGAGAGGCGATCGCGGTCACCCAGGTGGTGGGTGGAGCGCTCGGCATCCACGCGTCGCTGTTCGCTCCCGGCGACACGCTGGCGGCCCGGATCGCCGCTCAGTACCGCGGCGCGGCGACCGCGTTGCAGACGAGCTCACTGGTTTACCTCGCGGCGATCCTGCTCGTTCTCGCGCTCGTCGTCAACGTCGCCGCGCGCCTGATCGTGCAGCGAATGACCCTGAAGGGAACCTAGATGGAAGCGGCATCGCTACAGCCGGCCAACCCGTTCTCAGGCGATCCATCGCTGCGCCGGCGCCATCGGACCAACCGCATCGTCGAGGTCGCATCGACGATCGCTGCCCTCCTTGCGGTGGCAGTTCTCGTCATCGTCATCGGCTCGGTGGCGGTACACGGGCTCTCCGCGATCAACCTCGACTTCCTCACCAAGTCCGGCGCCGGCCAGGTGTTCGGCGGCGCTGGGGCCGGAATCGCGAACTCCATCGTGGGTACGGCAATGCTCATCGCGATCGCCAGCGTGATCGCAATTCCGGCAGGCCTGCTGGTCGCGATCTACACCAGCGAGTTCGCCGGCCCGCGCGTGAACTACGTGGTGCGCTTCGGCCTCGACATCCTCAACGGAGTGCCGACGATCGTGACCGGCATCTTCGTCTTCGGGCTGCTCGTGGACGGCGGGCAGCAGAGCGCCAAGGCCGGTGGAATCGCACTCGCGATCATCATGCTGCCGATCGTGGCCCGCACCGCGCAGGAGGTCCTCGCGCTCGTCCCGAGCACCCTCAAGGAGGGCGCCTACGCCCTGGGAATTGCGAGATGGAGGGTGGTTTTGAGGATCGTGATTCCAACCGCTCTCGGCGGCCTGCTCACCGGAGCGCTGCTTGCCGTCGCCCGCGTCGCCGGCGAGACCGCGCCGCTGCTCTTCGTCTGCTCGATCGCACCCGCAGACGTCACCACCGACATCAGCCAATCCGTGGCCTCGATACCGGTGACCATCTTCACCCTCTCCGAGCAACCCTATCCCGAGTCTCACACACAGGCCTGGGGCGCTGCGCTGGTCCTGATCCTCTTCGTCCTTCTCCTCAATGTGATCGCGCGTCTATTCCACGCGCGCTCGCGGAGACGTCTCGAGGGATGACTTCGTCGACGCCGCACGCCACCCGTTCAAAGGAGCCCTACGATGAATCCCTCCGAGAGCACCACTGATCTGCCGATGACCGAACCTCCTCGACAGGACGCCGATCTCGCCAGCGCCGTCGAGGCCGCGGCCGCCGCTGCACCCAAGAGCGCGCCGGCCTCGCCTGGCCGCTCCGCGGGCGCGGGAGCGATCCGGCGCGTGGAGCTGGACGGCCTCAACGCCTACTACGGCTCGAACCACGCGGTGCAAGACGTGAGACTGAGCTTTGAGCCCGAGAGGGTGACCGCGATCATCGGACCCTCGGGCTGCGGCAAGTCGACGATGGTGCGCTGCGTGAACCGCATGCACGAGGAGATTCCCGGTGCTCGCGCAGAGGGCAAGGTGACCCTCGACGGGTTCGACCTCTACGCGACGCATGTCGATGTCGTTTCCGTCCGCCGAGTCGTGGGCATGGTCTTCCAGAAGCCGAACCCATTCCCGACGATGTCGGTCTTCGACAACGTCGCGGCGGGACTCAAGCTCGCGGGGACCCGCAGGGGGCTCGACGGCAAGGTCGAGGAGGCCCTCCGGGGAGCCGGCCTCTGGGACGAGGTGAAGGACCGCCTGTCGAGTCCCGGAGTCGGGCTCTCGGGCGGCCAGCAGCAGCGCCTCTGCATCGCCCGGGCGCTGGCGGTTGACCCGGAAGTGCTGCTCATGGACGAGCCGTGCTCGGCGCTCGACCCCGTCGCCACGCTCCGCATCGAGGAGCTGATCGGTCAGCTCAAGGACCGGGTGACGATCGCCATTGTGACCCACAACATGCAGCAGGCCGCGCGGGTGGCCGACACGACGGCCTTCATGCTCAGCGGCGAACTCGTGGAGGTGGGACCGACCGACAAGATGTTCACGAATCCCGAGGACGAGCGAACTGAGCAGTACGTGAGCGGGAAGTTCGGCTGATGGAGGGACAGCAGACACGGGTCGACTTTCGGGGCGCGCTGGCGACGCTCGAGTCACGCGGCCTGGACGGGCTCAACCTGGCGACCGTCGCGCTCGACCGCGTGATGGAGGCGGTCGAGCACGCCGACGTTGAGCTGGCGGAGCTCGTCATCGCCTCAGACGACGTCATCGACGGCCGTTACCTGGAGATCCACCAGTCGATCCTCACGCTGCTCGCGACGCAGTCCCCGGTCGCGACCGACCTGCGGCTCGTTGCCGCGCTCCTGCACGTCATGAAGAACATCGAGCGCATGGGCGATCAGTGCGTGAACATCGCGAAGATGATCCCCCTGGCAGGCCACGAGCCACCCGTGGACGAGCAGATGGTCTCCAACCTCGTGACCATGGGCCACCGCGTCAGGGCGGAGATCTCCCAGGCCCGAACGGCGTTCGAGAAGCGCGACGTCGAGATGGCCCGCGACCTCGTGCGCCAGGACGACGTGGTGGACAGCCTCAACAAGCAGTGCTTCCACCTCGCGCTCGAGCTGGGCGACGACCCGGACCAGCGCGAGTGGGCGATGACGATGATGCTCGTCTCGCGCGCGCTCGAGCGCATCGGCGACAACGCCGTGGACGTCGGCGAGCAGGTGGCGTTCCTGGTCACCGGCCTGTTCCGCGAGTTCGAGGACGCCTCCCACCCCGGCAACGGCGTCGGCCAGGACGGCGCCTGAGCCGAACTCCTCAGCGCAGCAGCTCGACCGTGTCGCGCAGCAGCGCCGCTGCTCGCGGCCGGTAGGGCGGATGCACTTCGAGGACGATCGGGGCGTCGTGCTCGCCGATGGCGGTCGGCGAGCTCCGTCCAGGGCAGGGTGCCCCTCCCCGGCGGCAGGTGCAGGTCGAGACGAAGCGGGTCCACGCCCAGCGCCGAACCCGCGGTCGCCTCCCGGGACCCCAGGTTGTCGTGGGCGTGGAAGATCGTGACGAGGTCGAGGACCGGCTCGGCGAGCGCGACGAGGCTTGTGTGGCGGCGCTCCGCGACGACGTGCGCGTGGCCGACGTCGAGGCAAACGCCGACCGCGTCGGAGTTGCAGCGCAGCACGAGGCCCCGGAGGCTCAGGGGGTTGGCCGAGATCGACTCCGGCCCCGGGTAGAGCGGTGCCAGGTTCTCGACGGCGATCGCCACTTCGAGCCGCTCCGCGCGCAGGGCCAGGCGCTCGAGCGCGCCGGCCTCGCGGCGGAGGTGGTCCTCCGCTCCGGGCTCGTCGGCGAGCGCGAGCGCGTGGTAGACGACGAGCGCGGCGCCGGCGGCGGCCGCGTACTCGAGCAGCGCCTCGAACGCGATCTCGTCGTCCGCCGAGAACAGCCGCATTCCCGCCGGGGCGTGGATCGCGGTCCGCAGGCCCGTTGTGGCGAGGGCGTCGGTCGAGCGCGCGGGCGTGCGCATCGCGAGCGGTTTGATCGGTCAGCACGGAGGTCGGCGGCGAGTCGATCTGCGTCCACGCGAAACCCGCCGCCTCGAAGGACTTCAAGAGGGGAGCGGAGGGCCACCATTCGTGCGGGACGGTGACCCCCATTCGCCCCGCGAGCGGCCCCTGGCTCCCCGGGGCCGCCGGCTCCGCGATCCGGTCGCGGCGCGCGGACAGCGTCGAGCGCTCCATCGACCGTGAACATAGGCTCGGGTGGCCCACGGGGGGTCAAGAACCGGTCAAGGACCGGTGAAAATCGCGTTATGCGCGCGTTTTTACGTGCCGTGCGTATCCGCGCCTTCTGCGATCATCGAGCGTGATGCTCTGCGCGGCGATCGACATCGGATCGAACACGACGCGAGTGCTCGTCGCCGAGCCGGATGGCGGCCAGCTCCGCAAGGTGATGGAGCAGCGGGCCTACACGCGGATCGGCAAGGCGACAACCCATGACGGCGCGATCGACGACGAGAAGGTCGCCGAGGTCACCGACGTTGTGACCACGCAGGTTCGCCTGGCCGAGGAGGTCGGGGCGGAGGCCGTGCGGATCGTCGCCACGGCTGCGATTCGCGAGTCGGCGAACCGCGACGAGGTCGTCGCGGCCATCTCGAGCGCCTGCGGTCGCGGGGTGGACGTGCTCTCCGATCGGGATGAGGGCGGCTCGCGTTCATCGGCGCGACCAAGACGCTCGGCCATCCGGTCGAGGGCACGCGTCGCGGTCGTCGACGTGGGTGGCGGCTCGAGCGAGATCGTCCTCGGCAGCGTTCCCGGCGGCGCGCTCGACGTCCTCTCGTTCAAGATCGGCTCCGGCTCGCTCTCCGACGACTACCTGAAGAACGACCCTCCCGCGCCGTCCGAGATCCGTGCGCTGCGCGACCACATCGCCGACTTCTTCGAGGGGGTCGAGGTCGAAAAGCCCGACCAGGCGGTTGCGGTGGGCGGCAGCGCCACGTCGCTGCGGACGCTGGTGGGCGCGGTGCTCGAGTACGAGACCCTCGAGCGGGCCGTACGCGTGCTCGCCGGCGATCCGGTCGCCGACGTCGCCAAGCGGTTCGAGCTCGACCCTCGCCGGGTGCGGCTCCTGCCGAGCGGCGTCCTGCTGCTCGAGAAGCTCTCCGAGTTGCTCGGCCAGCCGCTTCAGATCGGCAAGGGCGGCCTGCGCGAGGGCATCATCCTCGACCTCCTGAACGGCGCCAGCAACGGCGCCCCCGCGGCGCTCGCCGCTTGAGCCGCGCGCTCGCCGGCCTCGCCGCGCTGGCGCTGCTGTTCGCCGCAACCGCCCTCGCCGCCAGCGGAGAGCCCGGCGCCCCCGGAGTCGGCGATCCGTTCTTTCCAAACGCCGGCAACGGCGGCTACGAGGTGGACCATTACGACCTGACCTTCGGCTACCGGCCGAGCATCAACCAGCTCGACGGGTTCGAACGGGTCAAGGCGACGGCAACCGAGACCCTGTCGCGCTTCGACCTCGACCTGCGCGGCTTTCACCTCAAGTTCATCAGCGTGAACGGCGAGCCGGCGAGCGTCGCCCGCAGCGGCCAGGAGCTTCAGATTTCGCCGTCAGCTCCGCTCCCGGAGGGGCAGCCGTTCAAGGTCATCCTCGGCTACCTCGGCAAGCCGCACGCGGTGAGGGACCCTGACGGGACCCTCGACGGCTGGATCAAGACGGATGACGGGGCGGTGGTCGCATCGGAGCCCCAGGGGGCGCCCACCTGGTTCGCCGCCAACGATCACCCCTCCGACAAGGCGACATTCTCGATCACTGCGGTCGTGCGACGCGGGCTTCAGGCGATCAGCAACGGCGAGTTCGTCAGGCGCGAGCCGGTTCGCAGGCGGCAGCAAGCCTGGTACTGGAACGAGACCGCGCCGATGGCCACCTACCTGGCCACCGTGGCGATCGGCAGGTTCAGGATCACGCGCTCGACCTTCGACGGCATCGATTCGCTCGTCGCGGTCGACCGGACGGTCACCGGCGACCGACACTACCTGGCGCAGATCCCGCAGATCGTCCGCTTCCTCTCGAGGCGGTTCGGCCCCTACCCGTTCGCCGACGCCGGCGCGATCGTCGATCCCTCGGAGACCGGTTACGCGCTCGAGACACAGACGCGGCCGCTCATGCCCGGGCCCGGCTCGCTCGCCCACGAGCTCGCCCACCAGTGGTTCGGGGACTCGGTGAGCCTCGAGCGCTGGTCCGACATCTGGCTGAACGAGGGCTTCGCCGCCTTCGCCACCTGGCTCTGGGAGCAGCACGAGGGCGGTCCCACGCTCGAGCACGACTTCGCGTCCGCGTACTCGGCGCCGGCGTCCGACGACGCCTACTGGAACCCGCCGCCGGCGGACCCCGGCTCGGCCAAGAACCTGTTCGACACCACGATCTACCTCCGCGGGGCGATGGCGCTCGAGGCGCTTCGCGAGAAGGTCGGCAGCCACGACTTCTACGCGATCCTGCGAGCGTGGGCTCAGGGCCGCCGCTACGGAAACGGGACGATCCCGGAGTTCATCCAGACGGCCGAGGCGGTCACCGGCCTCGACCTGCAGAGCTTCTTCAGCGTCTGGCTCTACCGCCCTGGCAAGCCGGCCCCAGGCAGCTGGTGAGCCGGCGCGCTCGGCGCGCGCTTAACCATCAGTTCACCGCACGTTCCCTCGTCGTTCACGGCTTCGACGGAGTGGCCGTCGAACCTGATTGGCGTAATTACCGGCGACTTTCAGGGAGCGACGATGATTCCCAGTTCCAGTTCCAGGGTGGACATGCACTGCCACTCCACCGCCTCCGCCCTCGCCAAGCTCGGCGTCCAGCAGGCGCTTGGACTGCCCGAGTGCGCGACTCCCCCCGCCGAGGTCTACGCCCTCGCGAAGCGGCGGGGAATGGACTTCGTGACGATCACCGACCATGACACGATCGCGGGCTGCCTCGAGCTCGCCGACCGCCCCGACTTCTTCATCTCGGAGGAGCTGACGACCTGGTTCGCAGGCTCCGAGCAGGCGGTGCACGTGCTCTGCTACGGGATCACCGAGGCGGATCACGACTTCCTCCAGGCCCGCGCGCGAGACCTGGAGGCGTGCGCCGCGTATCTCGCCGACCGGGACATCACCTGCGCGCTCGCTCACCCCTTCTTCTCGGTCGCCGCGCCCCTGGAAGCGCGTCACCGCCGCCGCCTCGCCCAGCTCTTCGGGGTGTGGGAGACGCGCAACGGCTCGCGCGCGCCCGAGCTGAACGCTCCCGCGGCGGTCTACGTGGAAACGCACGGGGGGACCGGGATCGGCGGCTCCGACGACCACGCCGGGGTCGACGTCGGGCGCACCTGGACCGCAGTTCCGAGCGCGGCGACCCCCCAGGAGTTCCTCGCCCGGGTCAGGGCCGGCGAGGCGACGGCGCAGGGGGCGCAGGGCAGCGCGGCCAAATGGGCACACGCGGCGGTCGCCCTCGTCAGCAGGGTGCTTGCGACGGGCGAGGGAGAGCTGGCGCCCTCTTCGCCGGCCCGGGTGCTCGAGATGGCGGAGCGCGTGGTGCGTGACGGCGGCGAGCGGGGCGGCGGGCCGGGGGAGGGCCTCGGGCCCGATGACGCGCGGACGCTGCTCGCGGCCTGGCTCCAGGCGCTGGACCTGCCGCTCCCGTCCACGGCGGATCCGCTGGCGCTGGTGCGGATGATGCAGGGCGAGGACTTCAGCCACGCCGAGCTCTACCGACGCGCCCGCTCGCGACACGAGCGCCTGCTGCGCTCGGCGGTGGAGCAGGTCCTGGCGGCCGCCGAGCGCCGGAACGGCTACGCGCAGGCGGCAGGCACGGCCTTCGACGCGTGCATCCCGGTCGTGCCCTACGTCCCTTCGATCAGCCTGCTGGCAACAGAGCGGGCAAAGCTCGCGGACCGCGGCTCGGAGCCGGCGCGGATCGCGCTGATTGCCGACGCGACGGGGGCGATGCACGGCGTCACCCACACGATCGAGCGCATTCGCGAGCAGGGGGTGCCGGACTATGACGTCGAGGTGATCGGAACCGACCCCCGCGTCGACAGGCGGCTTCCCGCCGTGGCCGAGGCCGAGGTGCCGTACTACCCGGGCATGACCGTCGGGGTGCCGAGCGTCCCCGACTCGTCCAGACCCTCGCCGACGGCCGCTACGACGCGATCCACGTCACCGCCCCCGGACCCGCGGGCGTGGCCGCAACGATCGCGGCCCGGATCGGCGATGTGCCCCTGGTCGCCAGCCACCACACGGAGCTCGTCGCCTACGCGGAGCATTCGCAGCGAGGATGCGGTGATCGCCGGCGGGATGGAGGCCGTGATCGCGGCCATCTACGCAGAGGCGCGGGTGATCCTCTCGCCGAGCCCGTCGGCGGACGCGTCCGTCGCCGGGTTGGGAATCGCAGAGGAGAAGCTCGGCCGCTGGGCGCGCGGGGTCGATCTCGAGCTCTACGACCCGGACCAGCGCGACCCCGGACGCTTTCCGGGCGAGTTCCGTGTGCTCTACGCGGGCCGGCTCTCGCGGGAGAAGGGGTCAGAGCTCCTGGCCGACGCGTTTCTCCTGGCCCACGAGCGAGACCCGCGGCTCCACCTGCTGCTCGCCGGCGGTGGTCCGGAGGAGGCCTCGCTCCGGGCGCGCCTCGGCAGCCGCGCGACCTTCCTTGGATGGCTCAACCGGGAGGAGCTGGCGCGCGCCTACGCCAGCTCGGACCTGTTCCTCTTCTGCTCGCAGACGGACACTTACGGGCAGGTCATCGTCGAGGCACAGGCAAGCGGCCTGCCCGTCGTCGCGATCGGGCTGGGAGGCCCGGCGAGCCTGGTCGAGGACCGCAGGACGGGATGGCTCTGCGCGGCGGAGCCGGAGCAGCTGGCGGCCGCCGTGGCGCAGCTCGCCGCGTCCCGCTTTCTCCGCGCGCGGCTCGGGGCCGCGGGCCGTGAGGCCGCACGGGAGCGCTCCTGGGAGGCGAGCCTCGCGCAGCTCGCGGCTGGGTACGACCGCGCCCTCGGGCGCCTCGTACGCAACTCGAGGCTCAGGCCGGGCGCCCGCGTCGCCTGACTCTCCGCGCCGTCTAGCATGGAGGGCGTGGAGCCGCTGCAGTCGGAGTCGCTTGCGGGCGCTGAGAGGCTCAGCCGCCTCCAGGCGAGCCTGAGCGCCGCCGCCGAGCCGGAGCTGGGCCCGGAGGTCGACCTCGAGGACCCCTCGCTCTACTTCAACCGCGAGCTCTCCTGGCTCGATTTCAACGACAGGGTGCTGCAGCTCGCGGAAGACAGGAGCGTGCCGCTGCTCGAGCGCGTCAAGTTCTGCGCGATCTGGGAGACCAACCTGGACGAGTTCTTCATGGTCCGCCTGCCGACCCTGCTACGACCACCTCGAGGCGAACCGGTCGGGGCGCGGCGCCGACGGGCTGACCGCCAACGAGCAGATCGACGCCATCGCGGAGATCGTCGCCAAGCAGCGAGCCCGGATATCGCGCTCCTTCGGCTCCGAGCTTCTGCCCGCGCTCGCCGAGCACGGGGTCCGCTTTGTCGATCCCGAGCAGGCGCGGGGAGAGGAGCGCGCCGAGCTCGACCGCATGTTCGAGCGGCGGATCTTCCCTGCGCTCACGCCGCTTCTGATCGGCCTGGGGCGCCCGTTCCCCTACATCTCGAATCTCTCGCTGAGCCTCGCGGTCGTGCTCCGCGATCCCGACACCGGCACGCAGGCGCTCGCGAGGGTGAAGGTGCCGAAGGAGCTGCTCGGGCGCTACCTGCGGCTCGACCGCGAGGGCACGGTCTTTGTCGCCCTCGAAAGCCTGATCGCCGCCAACCTGGCGCTCGCTGTTCCCCGGAATGGAGATCGTCGACCACTCGACCTTCCGGGTCACACGCGACACGGACTACGACGTCTCCGACGAGGCGGACGACGTCGTCGAGGCGGTCGAGGAAGAGCTTCGCCGCCGGCGCTTCGGCGAGGTCGTTCGCCTCGAGGTCGACGCCGGGATGAGCGAGCGGCTGCGCGCGCAGCTCGTCGAGGCGATGAGGATCGAGGACCGCCAGGTCTACGAGGTTGAGGGGCCCCTCGACCTCAGCGACCTCTGGGACGTCGTCGGGATCCCGGGCCACGACGACCTTCGCGACCCGCCCTACCCGGGCGTCACGCAGCCGCGGCTGATGGGCGAGGACGGGTCGGAGGCCGACGTCTTCGCGATGATGCGCGACGGCGACATCCTCGTCCACCACCCCTACGACTCCTTCTCGACCTCCGTGGAGCGCTTCGTCCAGCAGGCGGTCGACGACCCCGACGTCCTCGCGATCAAACAGACCGTCTACCGGACCAGCGCGGACTCGCCCCTCGTGCCGGCGCTGATCGAAGCGGCGGAGCGTGGGAAGCAGGCCGTCTGCATGGTCGAGCTCAAGGCGCGCTTCGACGAGCAGGCGAACATCCGCTGGGCAAAGAAGCTGGAGGAGGCGGGGGTGCACGTCGTCTACGGCATCCCGGCCCTCAAGACGCACGTCAAGTGCGTGCTCGTCGTGCGCCGCGAGGGCGACGGAGTCCGCCACTACGCCCACATCGGCACGGGCAACTACAACCCGAAGACTGCGCGGATCTACACGGACCTGGGCCTCTTCACGTGCGACCCCGAGATCGGCGCCGACATCTCTGAGATGTTCAACTACCTGACCGGCTACGCGCGCCCGCAGAGCTACCGCAAGGTCCTCGTCGCCCCGTTCAACCTCCAGACCGGGATCGAGGAGGAGATCGAGCGCACCGCCCGCTCCCATTCCGAGGAGCGGCCCGCCCGGATCCGCATGAAGATGAACTCCCTGCTCGACCCGGCGTCGATCAGGGCGCTCTACCGAGCCTCCCAGGCGCGGGCGTGAAGATCGAGCTGAACGTGCGTGGAATCTGCGCCCTGCGGCCCGGGGTGCCGGGGGTCTCGGAGAACATCAGCGTCAACTCCGTGGTCGGCCGGTTCCTCGAGCACTCACGCATCTACAGCTTCGAGCGTCCCGGCGAGGAGCCTCGTCGTGTACATGGGCTCGGCCGACCTGATGCCTCGCAACCTCTACAACCGCGTGGAGCTGGTAGTCCCCGCCGAGTCCGAGCGCGTCCGCGAGGAGTTGCTCGACATTCTCGAGCGGGGATTCGACGACGAGACCAACAACTGGGACCTTCAGCCCGACGGGCGCTGGGTCCGCCGCCAGGCGCAGGGAGAGAGCCCCCGCAGCCTCCAGCGCGAGCTCATCGAGCGCGCGCACGCACGGGTGTCAGAGGCGATCTGAGGGCCTCGTCCCTCGTCCGCAGCCGAACATATGATCGGGTGGTGACCTCGGCGCGACGGGTCATCGCCCACCTCGACATGGACGCGTTCTACGTGTCGGTCGAGCTCCGGCGCCGCCCGGAGCTCCGCGGCAAGCCGCTGATCATCGCCTGGGACAGCGCGCGATCGGTCGTGACCACGGCGTCGTACGAGGCGCGGAGGTACGGCGTCGGCTCGGCGATGCCGGCCAGCCGTGCCCGGAGGCTCTGCCCCGACGGGATCTTCCTCCCGCCGGACATGGCGCACTACCGCGAGACCTCGCGGCGGGTCATGGCGCTCGTCGCGGAGCTCGGGGTTCCCGACGGAGCAGGTGTCGCTGGACGAGACTCTACCTCGACCTGAGCGGCCTCGAGTTCCCCGTGCAGGCGATGACCGACCTGACCCGGCGGCTGCGCGACGAGCTCGGGCTGGACGCCTCCGTGGGCATCGGGCCGAACAAGCTCGTCGCCAAGGTCGCGTCCGATGCCGAGAAGCCGCGAGGCTTCGTGATGCTCTCCTGCGAGCAGGCAGTGGAGCGCTTTGCGGACTCCAGCCCGCGCCTGATCCCGGGCATCGGCCCGAAGACCGCCGAGCGCCTGCGGGCGACCGGCGTCGAACACGCTCGCCGACCTGCGACGCCAGGCGCTCGAGGACCTGCGCGCGCGCTTCGGGGAGAGCCACGGTCGCGCGCTCTACGAGCGCGCTCGCTTTCGCCATGAGGGCGTCGTCTCGAGCGAGCGCGAGACCAAGTCGCAGTCGGTCGAGTCGACCTTCGAGACCGACGTCAGCGACCCGGCCGAGCTCCGCGAGGTGATCCGCCGACAATCGGTGCGGCTCGGCGAGGGGGTGCGCCGGCGTGGCCTTGCGGGGCGGACGATCGGCATCAAGGTGCGGCTCGACGACTTCTCCACGATCACTCGCGCGCGCACGATCGCGGCGCCCACCGACGACTCCGAGGTGATCGCCGCCACGGCGCTCGAGCTGCTGGCGGAGAACCCGCCGCCGCGCCCGGTTCGCCTCCTCGGAGTGCGCATCGCCTCGTTCGGCTCGCGCGCCGAGCCGGCGCCGGACCCCAGCGCTCCCTCGCTGCTCGACGCGGCGTAGGGCCTCGGCTGGTGCTGGGTGGCGCTACTTAGTCAATAAAGGAGAGGCATCCGTCTGGCGGTTGAGGACCTAGGCCACCGGATTTCCGAAGCGTCCTGCTTTGGCGTCGGTATCCGACGCCAGAACAGGACAGTCCTCCGATTCCTGCCCTCCCTCGTCGCCCAGTAACACCCGCACCTACGGGCCGGGGGCTCAGCTGCTGAGCGCCTCCACCATCCGCCGGATCGCTCCGGGATAGCGGTAGGCGATGCCGCCGTGCTTGCCCTCGAAGAGCTCCAGCTCGTGCTCGACGCCGAGCTTGTCGAGCTCTTGGCCGAAGGCCTGGGCGCCCGAGGTCCAGGTACCACTCGTCGGAGCGCCCGCCGTCCAGATAGATGTAGCGCATGCGAGCGCAGGGCCTCGGCGCGAGCGCTCGCCATCCGGACCGGATCCCACTCCAGCCAGCGCTCCCAGACGTCGTCGACCAGGCGGCCCGTCTCGATCTCGAATGGGCAGCAGCGCCTTGCCCGGCCGCTCGGGATCGGGCGTGTAGGCGGCGGCGCACCCGTACTCCATCAGCGGGCCGCCGGGCGCTCGAAGTCGAAGTGCTCGATGTCGGCGAGCTTCTCGAAGAAGACGTCGAACGACGAGTCGAAGTGATCGCGGAGCGTGCGGGCGGTGGCTCGCCGAAGAACGGGATGTGACAGAGCTCGAAGAGCGCGTCGCCGGCGTGGGATGCCAGCGCCGAGAAGCAGTCCGGCCGCATCATCGGCACGACCATCGCTCCGTAGCCGCCCGAGGACTTGCCCGAGATGCCGCGGCGCTCGCGCTCCGCCGCGGTCGGGTAGCGCTCGTCCACGAACGGGACGACCTCGTCGCAGAGATATGACTGGTACGGGCCGGTCGCGATCGAGTCGACGTACTGCGAGCCACCGTAGGCGGTCCAGGCGTCGACGAAGACCACGATCGCGTCGGGGCAGTCGCCGCGCTCGAAGAGGTCGTCGACGCGCTCGACCATCGAGGGCTCGAACGGCTCGCGCCGCAGCCACGCGTCCACGCGGCCGTAGTAGCCCTGGATCACGTAGACGCTCGGCAGGCGCGCGGCCTGCCCGGCCTCGACACCCGGGGGGCGGTAGACGTAGAGCGGCCGCCGCGCCGGATCGCCGAGGGGGTTGCCGGCGAGGAGCTCGGACTCGACGACGAGCTCGTCGAGCGCCCCGACGAGCGGCTTGCCCCACGGCGGCCCGGCGGGCGGCTCGACCTCGCGCAGGCTCACGCCTGCTCCGGGGCAGGCCCTCGCACTACCGAGCTATCGGCCGTGGCTCAACCCTTGCCGCATTCCCTGAGGCCGTACGCCTGGGCCTCCTGGTTCGCCTTGGCGAATGTCCCGCCGCCGGACACCACGGACGCCGGATCCTGCTTCGCCTGGTCGAGGGCGGACTCGACGTCGTCGAGCATCGCGTTGATCGTGTCCTCGTCGCCCGCCGGCGGGGTCAGGGCGCGGATGCCGTCGACCTGGCTCTGGATCGACGGGATCAGGGCGTCGTTCACGAACTGCGTGACCTGCTGCTGACTCGGCTGTTGGCCCTGGGAGAAGGTCTTCTTGGCCTCGGCGTTGACATCCTGGTTGCCCTGCTTGCAGATCGCATCCGCCTTGGCGATGAACTCATCCTTCGTGAGCGCCGCCGTGGTGGACGAGCTGCTGCCGCCACCGCCGCAGCCGCTGGCGAGTGCCGCGCCGACGGCCGCGAGGGCGACGAGTGGGACGATGCGTGCGCTCATGCGGGTTCCTCTCTCCTGCGCGTGGTTGGCGAAGCCGCGCAGCCTAGCCGGTAGGCGCTTAGGTGGCATGATCGGCAAGCGCCGCCATCGCCGCGTTGCGTCCGTTCAGCCCGATCACGCTGCCGCCGGGATGCGTGGCGGCGCCGCATAGGTAGAGCCCCTCGACGGGCGTCCGCGCGCTCAGCCGCCGGTCCCACATCTGGTCCGGGAAGCACTCGCCCTGGAATATCTGGCCGCCGGTCAGGCCGATCCGCGCCTCGATGTCCGCCGGAAGCAGGACCTCACTGTGCTCAACCGTTTCCTCGAATCCGGGCGCGAAGCGGGCGATCAGCTCGATCACCGCCGCCGCGGCCCGCTCGCGGAGGCCGTCGAGGTCACCGTCCGCCGGCGCGTAGGGGGCGTACTGGCAGAACGCCGAGATCAGGTGCTTGCCCGCGGGAGCCGGGCCAGGGTCGGCGGCGGTCTGGCAGTAGAGCTCGGCGAACGCAAGCGAGAGCTCGCCCCGCGCGTAGGCCTCGAAGGCGTCCTGGGCGGCGTCGAGCCCCTCGCCGACGTCCACCGTCCCCATCGCCGGCCAGGCGCCGCCGCCGGCGGCGCTCCAGCGCGGCAGCTCGCTGAGGGCGGCGTTGAGCTTGAAGGCAGGACAGCGCACCTTCCAGTCGCGCAGGCGGGCCTCGTAGTCGGCCGGGATCTCCTTGCCGTCGAGCAGGTCCAGCGCCACCTTCGGTCCGGCGTTGCAGAGGACGAGGGGCGCGCGGAGCCTCGTGCCGTCCTCCAGCTCCACTCCCCGCCCGGCCTCGATCGCCCCCACGGCGACGCCGCAGGCGATCGTCGCCCCGGCGTCGATCGCCGCCTCCGCGAGGGCGAAGCTGACCGTCCCCATCCCACCGCGCACGTACCCCCATGCCCCGCCGTGGCCGTCGAGCTCGCCCATGTGGTGCATGAGGTGGATCGCCGCCGTGCCCGGGGTGCGCGGTCCGCCGTGTGCGGCGATCAGGCCCTGGGTGCAGAGCGCGTCCTTGATGCGCTGGTCGAAGATGTGCTCGTCGAGGACTTCCGCGATCGATGCCCCGAAGACGATGTCGGTGAGCTCGCGGTGGCCTCCGAGGAGCTCCTCGATCTCCTCGCGGGACGGCGAGTCTCCCACCCAGGTGTCCCGCTGCCCCTTGCGGAGCAGCCGCCGGATCTTCTCGAAGCGCGCGTTGTAGCCGGCGAGGCCCGCGACATCGCGCTCCGCGAACCCCGCCGCGCGCATCCCGGCGGCGGTTCGCTCGGGGTCCAGCCACTGCACGAACGCCGTGCCGTCATCGAACGGGATGAAGAGCTCCGGGTCGGCGATCCTGATCTCGACCCCGCGGCGGGCCAGCTCGAGCTCCTCGATCACCAACCGGTCGAGGAGCCCGACCACGTAGGCGCATGGGCTCACCGCGTAGCCGGGATCGCCGAACGGGCGCTCGAGGGTGCACGCGCCGCCGACCCGCTCGCGCCGCTCCAAAACCAGGACGCGACGGCGCTCGCGCGCGAGGTAGGCCGCCGCGGCCAGCCCGTTGTGACCCGCGCCGACCACGATCGCGTCCCAGCTCTCGCGCGCGAGCTCGGCGACCGGCCGCGGAAGGCCGAGCTCGCCGAGGCG
The DNA here is from genome assembly GCA_963740625.1 of uncultured Actinomycetes bacterium. Classification (GTDB taxonomy): domain Bacteria; phylum Actinomycetota; class Thermoleophilia; order Solirubrobacterales; family 70-9; genus JAWVFM01. The sequence continues at coordinate 531,073 of CAVUEV010000001.1, read as the reverse complement.
GCTCGCGACCCCGCTGCCCGCGCTTGCCGCGGGCTCTCCTATCGTTCCGTTCGTGGCCATCGCAACCTCCACGCTGAGTCTTACCGAGCGCTCCGGCCTGCAGCTTGCTCGCGCGATTCGCGAGCGCGAGGTGAGCGCCCGCGAGGTGCTCGAGGCCCACATCGACGTCCTGCGGGTCGCCGGGCTGAACGCGCTGGCCGTGGAGCGCTTCGACGCGGCGCGCGAGGAGGCCGACGCCGTGGACGAGCGCCTCGCAGCGGGCGAGGCCGACCCGCCGCCCTATCTGGGCGTGCCCTTCACGGTCAAGGAGTCGATCGCGGTGGCCGGCCTGCCGAACACCGCCGGCCTCGTGAGCATCGACGGGCGCCGCGCCGAGACGACCGCGCCGGCTGCCGAGCGGGTGCTCGGGGCGGGGCCGGTGCTCCTCGGCGTGACCAACCTCTCCGAGCTGACGCTCTGGATCGAGTCCGAGAACCGCCTCTACGGGCGCACCCTCAACGCCTACGACCCGGCGCGCACGGCGGGGGGCTCGTCCGGCGGGGAGGGGGCGGCGGTTGGCTCGGGCGGCTCGCCGTTCGGGCTCGGCGGCGACTTCGCGGGCTCGATCCGGATCCCCGCCTTCTTCAACGGCGTCTTCGGCCACAAGCCGACCAGCGGCCTCGTGCCGATCACCGGCCAGTTCCCGGCCTCAGAGGGCGCCGCGATGCGGATGGTGGTCCTCGGGCCGCTTGCCCGCCGCGCCGAGGACCTGATGCCCCTGCTGCGGCTGATGGCGGGCCCGGACGGCACCGACCCGCTGGCCCGCGAGGTCGAGCTTGGCGATCCGGACGAGGTCTCGGTCGAGGGCCTGCGCGTGGTGCTCGGCACCGGCACCTCGTTCCTGCCGGTCAAGCGCGAGCTCAGAGAGGCGCGCGAGCGCGCCGCCGCCGCCCTCGCGAGACGCGGCGCCGACGTGGTCCGTGAGCCGTTGCACTCGCTTCGGCGCGCGGCCGAGCTGTTTCTGGCGGCGGCCCAGAGCGGCGCCGGGCTGTCGCTGGCGGAGCTGATCGTCGCCCAGGGCGGCTCGCCGGTGACCGTGCGCTCGGCGCTGCGGCGCGGCGGTCCCCACACCCGCGCCACCCGGCTGACGCTCGCGGCCGAGTACGCGGGGCGCTTCATGCCGAAGCGGCGCGTCGAGCGCTCGCTGGCGGCGAGCGAGGCGATGCAGCGCGAGGTTGAGGCGGTGATCGGCGACGGAGTCCTCCTGCACCCTCCGCACCCGCGGGTCGCCCCGAAGCACGGCCGCACGGTCGGCCGTCCTTGGGTCCTGGCGCCGACCGCGATCTTCAACCTGCTCGGCCTGCCGGCGACCCAGGTGCCGCTCGGGCTCAGCCGTAGAGGGCTTCCCCTCGGCATCCAGGTGGCCGCCGGCCGCGACCGCGATCACGTCTCCATCGCCGTGGCCAGGGCGCTCGAGGACGAGCTCGGCGGCTGGGTGCCGCCGCCAGGGCGGCGCGCCTAGCCGTCGCTGCCCGAGTAGCTCGAGTAGGGATACCACCACTCCTTCGGGGCGATCTCCGTCTCGATGTGGACGTGCTTGGTCTCCTGGAACGCCTCGAGGCCCTCGCGCCCGAGCTCCCGACCCAGCCCGGACTGCTTGAAGCCGCCGAACGGCCCGGCGTCGTTGTCGGTGAGCGGGTCGTTGAACCACACGGTGCCCGCCTTGATCTCGCGCATGCAGCGCACGAGGTTGCCGAGGTCGCGGGTGTACACGTTCGCGCCGAGGCCGAAGCGGGTGGAGTTGGCCAGCGAGATCGCCTCGTCGAGGTCCGCGACCGGCACGATCGGCGCCACCGGGCCAAAGGTCTCCTCGCGCAGCAGGTCGGTCTCGGCGGCTGCGCCGGTGACGACCGCCGGCGCCAGGAAGTGCCCGCGCTCGTGCCCCGCGTGGTCGCCGCCGACGACGATCTCGGCGCCGGCGGCAACGGCCGCCTCGAGCTGGCGCTCCACCTTCTCCCGCTGGACTGCCGAGGCCATCGGGCCGACGTCGGTGCCGGCCTCCATCGGGTCGCCCACGACGAGGCCGCCCGCGTTCTCCGCAAACGCGCTCACGTAGTCGTCGTAGACGTCGCGCATCACGTAGAAGCGCTCCGCCGAGGTGCAGACCTGGCCGGCGTTCAGGAACGCCGCCCACGCCCCGCCCCGAGCGGCGACGTCCAGCTGTCCGGCGACGTCCGAGCAGACGATGAACGGGTCCTTGCCGCCCATCTCGAGGTTGATACGGGCGACGCGCTCGGCGCAGACCGAGGCGATCCGCTTGCCGGTCTCCACTGAGCCTGTGAACGCCACGCACGCGATCCGCTCGTCGGCGACGATCCGCCCGCCGACGTCGCCGGCTCCGGCCAGGAGCCCGACGACCCCCGCCGGCAGGTGATCGAGGCAGGGCGCCAGCGCGAGGGTCGAGAGCGGCGTCAGCTCCGACGGCTTGCAGACGCAGGCGTTGCCGGCGGCGAGCGCCGGCGCCAGCTTCCAGGCAAGCAGGAGCAGGGGGTAGTTCCAGGGAACGATGCACGCCACCGGCCCCACGGGCTCCTTCAGCACGAGGGCCACCTGGCTCGCTTCGATCGGCGGGATCACGCGCCCGGCCGAGTCGCGGCCGATCTCGGCGTAGTAGTCGAAGGCGGCGGCGGTCCAGCCGATCTCGTCGCGGTTCTCCACCAGCGGCTTGCCGCCCTCCAGGGTCATCAGCTCCGCCAGCTCCTCGGTGCGAGCCCGAAGCCGAGCGGCCACCTCGTGCAGCACCTCGCCGCGCTCACCGGCCGGCGTCCGCTCCCAGTCGCGCTGGGCGCTCGCGGCGCCTGCCAGGGCCGCACCGAGCTGCTCGCCGGAGGGTGTGCCTACCGTCGCGATGGTCTCCTCGGTGAACGGGTTCTCCACGGCGAGCTCTGCGCCGTCGCCGGCGACGAGCTCGCCGCCGATCAGGAGCCGGGTCTCCAGTGGTGCAGGCTACGCGGGAACCATGAGCACCGGCACCTCCGAGATGTGCAGGAGCTTGTACGAGGTCGAGCCGACCATGATTCCCTTCAGCGGAGCCTCGCTATAGGTGCCGACGACGATCATGCGGGCGTTGCGCTTGGCCGCAACGTCGACGAGCGCCTGCGCGGGATGCTTGTTCTCCATCTCCACCTCGGCCTCTATCCCGAGGGCCTGGGCCTGGTGCACGCCCGCGGTGGTTCGCTGCTCGGCCAGCTCGCGGACCGCCTCGCGCTGCGCCGGGACCTCCCCGCCGCCGTAGCCGCCGGGGGCGTACCCGAAGACCAGGACCACCTTGTCGCCGAGTGCCTTGGCGAGCTTTGCGGCCTCCTCCAGAGCCGCCCGCGCGCATTCCGAGGCGTCGTAGCCAACGATGATGTCGCTCATCTCGTGCCCCTCTTCCTCGTTAGCCCGAGTCTTCCATCACGGACGCCTGACCTTGGATCTCGCCGGTCAGGATGCGCGGATCTGCGACCTCCGGCTTGCGAGAGAAGAACCGGCGGTACGGCCTCAGGGTGAAGAGCATCAGCACGAAGCCGACCACCAGCAGGCCGACGCCGATCGCGTCGGCGGCGCCGAGCCCGAAGACCCCGCCCGAGTAGGCGGAGTCCTCCGGGGCGTTGTCGCTGAACGCCTTGATGAAGATCCCCGTCAGCATCAGCCCGCCCAGGAATGGTGCGACGCCCACCATGAAGAAGTTCTTCGCGCTCTTGAAGAGCTCCTTGCGGTAGTAGATGGTGCACGCGAACCCGGTCAGCCCGTAGTAGAAGGCGATCTGGAAGCCGAGGCCGGTGATCGAGTCGCCGAGGACGTTCTGGCTCACGTTGATGATGAAGAGGGTCCAGGCGAGCGAGACCGCGCCCATCAGGAGCGTCGAGGTCCCTGGCGTCAGGTAGCGCGGATGGATGTCGCCGAGCGCCTTCGGGGCGGCCCCGAACCGCGCCATCGCCAGGGTGGTCCTCGCCGTCGGCAGAATCGTCGTCTGCGTCGACGCCGAGGCGGACGTCAGCACGGCGATGATCATCAGCTTGTCCAGCGGCGACCCGAGCACGGTGTTCCCCAGGCTCGCGAAGATGTCGTTCTTGTGCTGGATCAGCGGCTCGGGCGCCGCCGTATGCCTGGGCCGCGATCGTCGACGACGACGTAGATCAGGACCAGCAGGATCGTGCTCATGATCGCGGCCTTTCCCGGGCCCGTTGGCCGCGTCCTCGGACTCCTCGTTGACGCACACCCCGGATCCCAGCCCCAGTAGATGAACACGCCGAGCAGGACCCCGTCGATCAGGGCCGTCGTCGAGATCGCAGAACGGGTTGAGCCAGTCCATCGAGACGTGAACCGAGCCGGCCGGATCGACGGTGTAGACCTTGATCAGCGCGACGATCGAGAAGAGCGCGAGAGTGAAGATCTCCATCGTCAGCAGGAAGTACTGCGTCCTGGCCGAGATCTCGATGCCGATGTAGCAGATCCAGGTCATGACGATGATCCACAGCGCGGCGACGATGCTGACGTCGAGCAGCGAGTGCGCGGCGTCCTTCATCCCGAACAGGAGGAACGAGTACTTGCCCGCGATGTAGGCGAGCGTCGCCATGACGACGATGTCGGCGGCGACGATCGCCCAGCCGGTCAGCCACCCGGTCCTCGGCCCGATCGCCTTGGTCACCCAGGTGAAGCTCGTCCCGCAGTCCGGGTCGGCCTTGTTCATGTAGTTGTAGGACGCTGCGATCAGCAGCATCGGGATGAACGAGACGACCATCACGGCCGGCGCGTGCAACCCGACTCCCTCCACGGCGACGACGAAGCCGAGCGTCGCGGCGAGGCTGTAGCCGGGAGCCGTCGAGGCGACCCCGATGACCAGGTTCGAGATGTACCCGAGCGCCCCCGACTTCAGGCCCTTGCCACCGGTCTTTGGTGCCTCCCCAGCGGGCACGGGCACCGCAGCGCTCTCCATCCACTCTCCTCGCCTGGCTGAATTGGTCTGCTCGGCGGACCCTATGCGCGGCAGCGGCGGTATGCAACGCTGGAAAGTCCCAATCGCCGCTGCCGCATTGTCCGCTTCGGCAAACGAGCTTGGGGCCGAGCTCCGGCGGCTACCCTGCCAGCGGTGATCGCGACGCACGACGCGCGCGGCTGGTGGCTTGCGGAGGCGGGGCCGGTCGAGCCGCTCGCCCCCCTCGACGCGGACGTGACGGCCGATGTGGCGATCGTCGGGGGTGGCTACACGGGGATGTGGACCGCGTGGCTCCTCCGGGAGCTCGAGCCGGAGGCGCGGGTAGTGATTCTCGACAGCGGCGTCTGCGGCGAGGGCCCGAGCGGGCGCAACGGCGGCTTCGTCAACGAGCTCTGGTTCAGCCTGCCGGCGATGCGGGAGCGGTTCGGAGATGAGGCTGCGCTCGAGGTCGCCCGAGCATCCCGAGACGCGGTTGCCGCGGTGGGCGAGTGGTGCGGGCGCCAGGGCGTGGACGCGTGGTTTCGGCAGGGGGGCTACCTGCAGGTTTCGACCACGCCGGTCCACGACGGGACCTGGGACGAGACCGCGACCGCGTGCAGGGACCTGGGTGAGGCCGGCGCCTGCCAGCCGCTGGACGCAGACGGCGTTCGCGGCTCGCTGCGCGTCGCCGCTCTTCCGCGGCGGCGCCTACTTCCCGACCGCGGCGACGATCAATCCCGGGCTCCTCAGCCGGGGCCTGCGCGCGGCGCTGATCGACGCGGGGGTCGAGATCCACGAGCATTCGCCGGTCCGCGCGGTGCGTCCGACCCACGACGGCGTCGAGGTCCGCACCGCCCGCGGGATCGTGCGCGCGCCGCAGGCGGTGCTCGCGGCGGGCTTCGGGCTGGCCGGGTTCTCGGGCCTGCGCCACCGCCTGACGCTGACGTCGAGCCACATGGTCATCACGGAGCCGGTGCCGGACGTCATCGCGGAGCTCGGGTGGACGGGCGGCGAGTGCATCACCGACTCACGGCACATGGTCCACTACTGCCGCACCACCAGGGACGACAGGATCGCGTTCGGGTGGGGCGGGGGGCACATCGTGTTCGGCGCTCGCGCCCGCGGCCGCGCCGAGCTCGATCGCGCTCTGGTCGAGCGGGTCGCCGCCCACCTGGTGCGGTTCTTCCCACGGCTCGCCGGGCGCCGGATCGATCACGCCTGGGGCGGGCCCGATCGACGTTTCACCGACACACCTACCGGTGGTCGGCACGAAGGACAAGGGCCGCGTCCACTTCGCCTTCGGCTACACCGGCAACGGCGTCGGACCGTCCCGGCTCGCCGCACGATGCCTGACCTCGCTGGCGCTCGATCGCCGCGACGACTTCTCGCGGCTTGCGATCGTCGATCCGGAGCCGCAGCGCGTCCCGCCGGAGCCGTTTCGCTACGCGGGCGGCGAGATCGTCCGCGCCGCGATCCTCCGCAAGGAGGCCGCCGAGGAGGCGGGCGGCCAGGCCGGGTGCGTTCACCCGCTTCCTCTCCGGCATCCCGGAGCGGATCGGGATCCACGTGGGCCGGTAGTGGCTCTCGCCCGGCCGCTGCCGTTCCTCCGCCGCGTTGGGCTGGGTGGGGAGGGAGCTTTGCGGCGCAGGCGGCTAAGCCGCGCGCCTTTCGCATTTCGCCAGGGCTGAGAGCGAAGGTCACGAGAGTGTGCCGGCGCCCTACCAGCGGCTGGTGACGACCTTCTTGCGCGTGTAGAGCTCGATCGCGTCGCTGCCGTTTGCGTGCAGGTCGCCGTCGATCGAGCCCTTCCAGCCCGAGAACGGGAACCAGGCGACCGGAGCCGCGACGCCGACGTTGACGCCGATCATCCCGGCCTGCACGTTTGCGCGGTAGGCCCGCGCCGCGGCGCCGGAGGCGGTGAAGATCGAGCCGGCGTTGCCGTAGCGCGATCCGTTGACGAACTCGAGCGCGTCGTCGAGGTCGTCGGCGCGGATGATCGTCAGCAGCGGGCCGAAGAGCTCCTCGCGGGCGATCTCCGACTCGGGGTCGGCCGTCTCGACGATCGTCGGGCCGAGCATCGTGTCCGCCGGTCCTGCGTCCGCGTCCCGGCCGTCGAGCACGAGCCGCGCGCCCTCGCCCAGCGCGCGCTCGACCGCTCCGGCGACGCGATCGCGCGCCTCCGGCGCCACGAGCGGGCAGACGTCCGTCTCCTCGTCGCTGCCGCTTCCGACTCGCAACTTGGCTGCCGCCTCCGCCAGCGCCTCCAGGACCTCGTCCTGGCGCTCGCGCCCGCCCACCAGGACGGCAACCGAGTTGGCCAGACACCTCTGCCCCGCGGCTCCGAAAGCTGAGCCGAGAAGCGCGCTCACGGTCGCGCCGAGGTCCGCATCGGGCATGACGACCGCGGCGTTCTTCGCGCCTCCGAGCGCCTGGTAGCGCTTCCCGGTCGCAGCCGAGCGCTCCGCGATGTGGCGCGCGGTCGACGCCTGGCCAACGAACGAGACGACGTCCACGCCAGGATGCTCGAGGATCGCGTTGACTGCCTCGTGCCCACCGTGGACCAGGTTGCAGAGCCCGGCGGGGATCGCCTCGACGCCGTCGATCAGCTCGAAGATCAGCTCGGCCGGGCGCGGGTCGCGCTCCGAGGGCTTGAGGATGAACGCGTTGCCCGTCGCGAGCGCGAAGCCGCAGAACCAGAGCGGGATCATCGCCGGGAAGTTGAAGGGCGTGATCGCCGCCACGACGCCCATCGGCTGGCGGACCATCTGGACGTCGAGCCCGGTCGCGATCCCGTCGAGGCCCTCGCCCTTCATGAGGTGCGGGACCGCTGTCGCCGCCTCGGTCGACTCGATCCCGCGCAGGACCTCGCCGCGCGCGTCGTCGAGGGTCTTGCCCATGTCCTCGGTGACCAGCCACGCGATGTCCTCACGGCGCTCCCAGAGCGCTTCGCGAAGCCCCATCACCGCCCGCGCCCGCGCCTGCGGCGAGACGCCCGCCCACGCGGCGCTTCGCCTCGCGCGCGACCGCGACCGCCGCGTCCACGTCGGCGGCGTTCGAGAGCGGCACCATCGCGGCAATCTCGCCGGTTGCGGGGTCGACGTCCGGGATCGAGTCGGCGGCACCCGCCGGCGACCACGCGCCACCGACGTAGTTCGCCAGCGTCCTCGCGTCCGCAGACCTGGGCGCCTCGACGGTCGCCATCTAGGCGATCTCCTGGTCCGGCCGCACCGCTGCCATCTGCTCGGCCCGCCGCTGCTGCACGACCGTCAGCGCCCATCGCGACCAGAGTCACGCTGAAGAGAATGCATCGCGACGCAGTTGACCTCGACCGGGATGCTCGCGCTGGGCGGCGCCGAAGATGAACAGTGGGAAGGTCACGGTCGTGCCGCTGTTGAAGTTGGAGACGACGAAGTCGTCGATGGAGAGCGCGAATGCGAGAAGCGCGGCCGCGACGATCCCGGGCAGGAGCAGGGGCAGGGTCACCCGCATGAACGTCGTGAACGGGTTCGCGCCGAGATCCTGAGCCGCCTCCTCCAGGCTGCGGTCGAAGCCGATTAGGCGCGAGCGCACGACAACGACGACGAAGCTGATGCAGAACATGACGTGGGCGATCAGCGAGCGTCGCGAATCCGAGCGCGAGGCCGTAGATCAGGAACATCGAGAGCAGCGACGCGCCCATCACCACCTCGGGAGTCGCCATCGGGATCACGATCAGGAAGTTCGCCGGCCGCCGGCCGAAAAACTCGTGGCGAACCAGCGCCAGTGCCATCAGCGTGCCGAGGATCGTCGAGACGACGTTGCGAGTGCCGCCAGCTTGAGGCTTGTGAGCAGAGCGTCATTGAGTCCGGAGATCCCGAAGACGTTGCCCCAGTGCGAGAGGGTGAATCCGACCCACGTGTAGTTGAACTTCCCCGCCGGGTTGTTGAACGAGAAGACGAAGATCACCGCGATCGGGATCAGCAGGTAGGCGATCGCGAGGCCCGCGTAGATGTTGAGCGCGTGCTCGCGAACCCATCGCCAGGCTCTCGAGCCGGCCGACGCGCGTGCGGGTGCGGGAAGGGCTGCCGCCTCCATCAGACCGCCGACGCCTCCTCGCCCATCAGCGCCTCCGAGCCGGCGAACCGGATGTAGACGAAGACGACGGCCATGATCACCGCCATCAGCACGAACGAGAGCGCCGCGGCCGCCGGATAGTCGCGCTGAGTCAGGTAGAGCCCCTGGATGACGTTGCCGATCATGTGGTTGTTGGTGCTGCCGAGGAAGAAGGCGTTGACGTAGTCCCCGACGGCGGGGATGAACGTCAGCAGCGTCCCGGCGACGAGCCCCGGTGCCGAGAGCGGGAGGGTGACCCGCCAGAACGCCGCTCGCGGCGAGGAGTAGAGGTCCTTGGCGGCCTCGATCAGCGCAGGGTCGAGCCGCTCCAGGCTGGCGTAGATCGGCAGCACCATGAAGGGCAGGAAGTTGTAGGTGATGCCCGCGATCACGGCGGTCGGCCGTCTGCAGAAGGCCGCCCGTCTCAGCGAGGATCCCGACCGACTGCAGCGTGTTCACTACGAACCCGTTGTCGGAGAGGATCGTCTCCCAGGCGATCGTGCGGATCAGGTAGGTCGTGAAGAACGGCGCGATGACCGCCAGGAGCATCGCGTTCTTCCACCTGCCCGCCCTTGAACGCGATCGCGTATGCGAGCGGGTAGCCGATCAGCAAGGGCGATCAGCGTCGCGACCCCGGCGTAGAGGAACGAGCGCAAGAACGGGGTCTTGTAGAGCGACAGCGCGTCGTGGAAGTTCGCCCACTGCCAGTCGAACCGCAGGCCGGTCTCGAGCGTGCCCGATTCCAGCGAGAGCCGCGCCATGAAGTACATCGGGCACGGCGAAGAACAGGATCAGCCAGAGAAGCCCCGGTCCGAGGAGGAAGTAGGGAACGAGCCGCCGCCGGAGCGGTGCTCACACGGCTCTACTAGCCGTTGATCACGGCGTTGAACGCCTCGGTGATCTTCTGCTCCTCCTCGCCGGAGATGCTCGGGGCGACGTCGCAGGTCTTCGTGAACTGCGCGTCCGGGAAGATCAGCGGGTTGTCGGCCAGCTTCGGATCGGTCTTCTCGAAGATCTGCTTCACGCCGTTCGACCGGGGTGAAGTAGTTGTTGTAGGCCGCGATCTGCGCCTGGTTCTTCGGGTCGTAGACGTAGTTCATCCACGCCTCGGCCGCCGTCGGGTTCGGCGCCCCGACCGGGATGACCATGTTGTCCGACCACAGCATGCAGCCCTCCTTGGGCATGACGAACTGGATGTCCGGGTTGTCGGCCTGCAGCTGCACCGCGTCCCCGGACCAGCCGATCACCGCGTCGACGTCGCCGCTTGAGAGGTCGCGCGTGTAGTCGTTGCCGGTGAAGCGGCGGATCTGCCCGTCGGCCGCGGCGCGTCTTGATCTTGGCGATGGCGTCGAGCCAGTCCTGCTCGGTGGCGTTGTCGAGGTTGACGCCCATGCACTTCATGACGAGCGGCACGGTGTCGCGCATCTCGGTCAGCATGTCGACCTTGCCCTTGTACTGCGGGTCGAAGAGGTCGCAGATGGACTTCACGTTCGGCGCCAGGTCCGTGCGGACGACGAGGCCGGTCATGCCGCTCTGCCACGGCACGGAGAAGTCGCGGTTCTTGTCGAAGGACGGATGCTGCAGCGACGGCACCAGGTTCTGCTCGACGTTCGGGATGCCCTGCTTGTCGAGGTTCTGGAGGTAGCCGAGCTCGTGCATCTTGTTCGCCATCCAGTCGGTGACGACGAAGATCGAGCGGCCGCCGGACTGGCCCTTGCGCGAGCAGCGGCTGCATCTTGCCGAAGAACTCGGCGTTGTCGTTGACGTCCTCGATGTACTTCACCGAGACGCCGGTGGCCTTCTCGAAGTCGGAGACGGTGCTCTTGTCGATGTAGAAGGGCCAGTTGGAGATCGTGATGCCGCCCGCTCGGCTTGCCCTGGAGGCTGACCGTCTCGCTCTTCTGGCTCCCGGTGCTGCCGCCGCCCTCGACGCCGCCGCTCGGCCGCACGCCGCAATCGCCAGCCGCGACCAGCACGGCGAGCGCCGCCAGCGCCACTGCCCGAAGTCCCTTCAGCATCACTCACTCGCCTCTCTCCGGCGTCTGCCGGTTCGGATTCAGACGTCGGCGACTCGCGCGGCCGCCCCATTCGAAGACTCCCGCACGAGGTGCACGTGCTCGGGCGCCCAGCTCAGCTTCACCCGGGCCCCGCCGCCGGGCAGCCGCGACGCGCTCGGCCTCGCTCGAGTTCGGCGCGAGCACCGTCATCGGCACGTCGCCGGCGAGCTTCACGACGATCTGCGTCGAGGTACCGAGGTAGACGGAGCTCTCGACCATGCCGTCGACCGACGGCCAGCCGTCGGGCGGGCTCGACCCCTCCGGTGTCGATCCGCAGCTTCTCGGGGCGCACCACCGCGTGGCAGCGCGAGCCGGTGGGCATGCCGTCGGTGTTCGCGTGGACGTCGACCCCGGTGTCGAGCTTGATCACGCCGGTCGGAGCTGACGCTTCCCGGCATCAGGTTCGAGACGCCGATGAACCCGGCGACGAAGGTCGTCGACGGCCGCTCGTAGACGCTCTCGGGCTCGTCGACCTGCTCGACCTTGCCGCGGTTCATCACCGCGATCCGGTCCGACATCGTCAGCGCCTCCTCCTGGTCGTGCGTCACGTAGACGAACGTGATGCCGACCTCCCGCTGGATGCGCTTCAGCTCGATCTGCAGGCCCTTGCGGAGCTTCAGGTCGAGCGCGCCGAGCGGCTCGTCGAGCAGGAGGACCTTCGGCAGGTTGACCAGGGCGCGGGCGAGCGCGACCCGCTGCTGCTGGCCGCCGGAGAGCTGGCTGGGCTTGCGGTTCGATCTCCGCGGCCAGGCCGACCCGCTCGAGCTCCGCCTTCACGCGGCCCGTCGATCTGGTCCTTCGGGACCTTCTTGCGCCGCAGCCCGAAGGCGACGTTCTCGGCGAACGGATGAGGTGGGGGAACAGGGCGTAGCTCTGGAAGACCGTGTTGGTCGGGCGCTTGAAGGCGGCGACGCCCGCCACGTCCTCGCCGTCGATCAGGATCCGCCCCGCGGTGGGCTGCTCGAAGCCGGCGATCATCCGCAGGGTCGTCGTCTTGCCGCAGCCGCTCGGGCCGAGCATCGTGAAGAACTCGCCCTCTTCGAGGGTCGAGCGTGAGGTCGTCGACCGCCCGGAGCTCGCCGAACTCCTTGGTGACGTCCGGACGCTGGACGCACGGCGACGCCGACGTGCCGGCCGGCTCGCTGGAGGCGCCCGGCGCCTCTCCGCGTGCTCCTGATCTAGGGCTGCTGATCGCTGTCGGTCTCTCTACTGACGCCGGTTCGGCGTCTCTCCCACGACAGACTATGTCCGAATCAGCGGATGCGTGCAAGTGGCGGAAGTCCTAAATCAGGCTGGCTCGCTTGTACATGACTGGACAATGCTCCTGAACATATTTCAACGACGCAGCGCTTGCTTTGGCGACCGTTTTGGATATACCGTTCGCCGAGTTGTACTTAACGGCTTTCGGGAAGGAGAGAGCGGATGGCCACGACTGAGCCGGCACCGGCGGCGGTTCGACCACGACCCCAGCGCAGCTGCAGGACCAGGCGCTCAAGCACCTCTGGATGCACTTCACCCGCATGGGCGGCTACGACGCGCAGCACGAGGTCCCGATCATCGCCCGCGGCGAGGGCCCCTACGTCTACGACATCCACGGCAAGCGCTACCTGGACGGCCTCTCCGGCCTGTTCTGCGTCAACGCCGGCCACGGCCGCACCGAGCTGGGCGAGGCCGCGGCGCGCGCAGGTCGCCGAGCTCGACTTCTTCACGGTCTGGAGCTACGCCCACCCGCGCGCCATCGAGCTCGCCGCGAAGATCGCCAGCCTGGCGCCGGGCGATCTGAACCGGGTCTTCTTCACCTCCGGCGGCTCGGAGGCGGTCGAGTCGGCGATCAAGCTCGCGCGCTCCTATCACCAGCACACGGGCAACCCGCCGCAAGACGAAGTTCATCACCCGCGAGGTCGCCTACCACGGCACCACGCTCGGCGCGCTTGCCGCCACCGGCATCACCTGCCCTGCGGACCGAGTTCGAGCCCCTCGTGCCCGGCGGCTACCAGGTTCCGAACACCAACAGCTACCACTGGCCCGAGGACCGCGACCCGCTCTGGGCCGCCGACCAGATCGAGGAGAAGATCATCTACGAGGGCCCGGAGACGGTCGCCGCGGTGATCATGGAGCCGCTCCAGAACGCAGGCGGCTGCATCCCGCCTCAGGAGGGCTACTGGCAGCGGGTCCGCGAGATCTGCGACCGCTACGACGTGCTGCTGATCTCCGACGAGGTCATCTGCGCCTGGGGCCGCCTCGGCCACTACTTCGGCTGCGAGCGCTACGGCTACCAGCCGGACATCATCACGACGGCGAAGGCGCTGACCTCCGCCTACGTGCCCGATGGGCGCGATGATCGTCTCGCGACAGGATCGCGGAGCCGTTCATGGAGGGCAAGGCGTCGTTCACCCACGGCTTCACGTTCGCCGGCCATCCGGTCGCCGCCGCCGTCGCCCTCGCCAACCTCGAGGTGTTCGAGCGCGAGGACATCTGCGGCCACGTCCGCGAGAAGGAGGGCGAGTTCCGCGAGATGCTCGACTCGCTGCGCGACATCCCGATCGTCGGCGACGTGCGCGGCGCCGGGTTCTTCCACGCGATCGAGCTGGTCAAGGACCAGGAGACCAAGGCCGAGTTCGACGATGAGGAGTCCGAGTTGCTCCTGCGCGGCTTCCTCTCGGGCGAGCTCTACAAGCGCGGGCTGATCTGCCGTGCCGACGATCGCGGCGACCCGGTGGTACAGCTCTCGCCGACGCTCGTCTGCGACACCGAGCAGTTCGAGGAGATCGAAGCCGTGCTGCGTCCGGTTCTCACCGAGGCCTCCGAGCGGCTGGAGAGCGGACGCGGCCACGAGCCCGGACGAGTCGCGCCGGGCACCGTGCGCGGCTGAGCCGAGCACCGATGCTCACCGTCGAGTCGCTGGTCTCCGAGAGCGGCCTCGACCTGACGGTCGCGGGCGAACGGGCCAAACGGGCAATCCGCTGGGTCCACATCTCCGAGCTCGAGGACCCGACCCAGTGGCTCTCCGGCGGCGAGCTTCTGCTGACCACGGGCATCCAGCTCTCCAGCCCGGCGCGGCAGCGGCGCTTCGTGGAGCGCCTCGCCGAGCACGACCTCGCGGGCCTCGGGCTTGGCACCGGGTTCAGCCACCGCTCCGTGCCGAAGGCGCTTGCCGACGCCGCGGCGCAGTACGGCCTGCCGCTGTTCGAGGTTCCGTACGAGATGCCCTTCATCGCGATCACCGAACGCGCCTTCTCGCGTCTCGTCAACGAGGAGTACGACGTGCTCCAGCGCGACGCGCGCCTGCACGAGCGGCTGGAGCGACTCGTCATCGAGGGCCGCGGCATCGAGGAGATCCTCGCCACCATCGCCGGGGCCGCCGGCGGCGTCGCCGTGCTCAACGACTCGGCCGGCGTCGAGATCGCCGTCCACCGCCGCGGCTCGTCGCCCGGCGCCGCCGCGCTGGCGGCCCTGCGAGAGGAGGTGGCCGCCCGCGCCGCGTCGGCTTCCGTGGGACCGTTCGAGCCGCGCCACCGCTCGCTTGCGGGCCGCTCGCTCGCCGTTCCCGTCCCCGGTCGCCGCGGCGCCTCGCCGGTCGCCTGGCTCACCGTCCTGGCCGCCGAGGCGCCGCTTGACGGCTTCGAGCGGCTGGTCGCGCGGCATGGCGCGATGGTGGTGGGGCTCGAGATGATGCGCGAGCGCGTGGTTCGCGAGACGGAGCGCCGGCTGGCCGGGAACCTGCTGGCCGAGGCCCTCGGCGGCAGGCTCGACGCCCAGGAGCTGCGCGGCCGGCTGGGGCCGTTCGGGATCGGCGAGACCGCCGCGCTCCTGGTCTTCGACATCGACGATCCCGAGGCGGCGGAGGCGACTCTCGAGGCCGCGCTTCACTCCGCCGACACCCCCACGCTGGTCGCGACCACGAGCGGCCCGGGAAACCGCTCCTCTGCGCCGTCATCGCGGCCGACGGGCGAGATCCGATCGAGGTGGCGCGCCAGGCGCGCGCGGCGCTGGCCGTCCGCTGGGGCGGGGTGCGAGTTGGCGCGTCGCGCCCGTTGCCCGTGGACTCCGTTCGGCGCGCGTTCCACGAGGCGCGCTGCGCGCTCGAGGCGACGGCCTTCGCGAACGGCGACGCACCCGAGGTCGCCTCGCACGACGACCTCGGCGCCTTCACGCTGCTGCTGTCGCTGCAGGACGACGATGCCCTGCGCGCTCTACAGCGACGGCCTGCTCGAGCCGATCGAACGTGTCGAGGGCGAGTACGGCGGCGAGCTCCTGCGCTCGCTCGAGGCCTACATCGAGCACAACGGCAACTGGGAGCGGGCCGCGCGCGAGCTCTACTGCCACCGCCATACGCTTCGCTACCGGATGCGCAAGATCGAGGAGCTGACCGGACGCGACCTGACGCGGGCCACCGACCGGATCGAGCTCTGGCTGGCGCTCAGGGCGCGGGAGCTGGTGAGATGAACGCAGGTAGTTGCTACATGCAACCTGCTACCCGCTTCGAAAGGAGGCCTGAATTGCGAGTAGGCGTACCAAGCGAGGTGAAGGCGGACGAGTACCGAGTCGCGCTCACCCCGATCGGCGCGCGCGAGCTCGCCGAGCACGGGCACGAGGTGATCGTCCAGGACGGCGCCGGCGAGGGCAGCGCGATCTCCAACTCGGACTACGAGGCTCAGGGCGCGCGCATCGTGCCGGCCGCCGAGGACGTCTGGGGCGAGGCCGAGATGGTGCTGAAGGTCAAGGAGCCCCAGCCGCCGGAGGTCGCCCAGATCCGCTCCGACCTGCTGCTGTTCACCTATCCTGCACCTCGCCCCGGACCCGGAGCTCACGCAGGGGCCTCGTCAACTCGGGCGCGATCTGCGTCGCCTACGAGACGGTGGAGGATGGCGCGCGGCCGCCTGCCGCTGCTCGCGCCGATGTCGGAGGTGGCGGGGAAGATCGCGACGCAGGCCGGAGCGTTCATGCTCGAGCGCCCGCTCGGCGGGCGGGGGATCCTGCTCGGCGGCGTTCCCGGCGTGCCCCCGGCGAACGTGATGGTGATCGGCGGCGGCGCCGTCGGCATGAACGCGGCGTTCATCGCGATCGGCATGGAGGCGGACGTCTTCGTCTACGACACGAACATCGACAAGCTTCGCGAGCTCGACGTCGCCTTCGGCGGGCGCGCCTCGACGGTGTTCTCGTCCACGCTCTCGATCGAGGAGAGGCTGCCCGACATGGACCTCGTGATCGGCGGCGTCCTCGTCCACGGCGCGCGCGCTCCGCACGTGATCAACCGCAAGCAGCTCGCGATGATGAAGCCGCAGGCGGTGCTGGTCGACGTCGCGATCGACCAGGGCGGCTGCTTCGAGACCTCGCACCCAACCACCCACGGCGATCCCACGTTCGAGGTCGACGGGATCATCCATTACTGCGTGGCGAACATGCCCGGCGCGGTGCCGATCACGTCCACCTACGCCCTCACCAACGCGACGCTCCCCTACGTCCTCTCGCTCGCGGACAACGGGGTGGTCGAGGCCTCCCGCCGCGACGCGGGCCTGAAGCTGGGCATCAACGTCGCGAACGGCAAGGTCACGCATCCGGCCGTGGCCGAGGGCGTCGGTGCTGAGTACACGTCGCCGGATGAGGTGCTCGGCATCCCGCGCTTGGCGAACGGCGGCCCCCCGGGCGCGGACGGCGCAGGCGCGACGGCGAGCCGCGCGAAGCAATCCGCGAGCTGACGACGGTGCCGGCGGCCATCGGGTAATCAACAAGGAAGCATCGACCCAGGTAAGGAGTGGAGCAGGATGAGCAAGTACGCAGTCGTCAACCCGGCCACCGGCGAGCAGCTCAAGGAGTACCCGCAGATCTCCGACGACGCGCTCGAAGCCGCGATCGCCAAGGCCTGGGACGCCCGCCGACTGCGCTCGCGTCGCTGTCGGTGGCCGAGCGCGCCGCGACGATCAGGAGCGTCGCCGAGCTCCACTCAGAGCGACGAGAGACGCTGGCCGAGATCGCCGTGCGGGAGATGGGCAAGCCGATGGAGCAGGCGCTCGGCGAGGTCGACTTCTGCGGCGACATCTACGGCTACTACGCCGACAACGCCGAGGACCTCCTCAAGGACGAGCCGATCGAGCTGCTGGCGGGCGAGGGCACGGCGCTGATTCGCCGGGCGTCGATGGGGCCGCTGCTGGGGATCATGCCCTGGAACTTCCCCTACTACCAGGTCGCCCGCTTCGCCGGGCCGAACCTCATCGTCGGCAACACGATCCTGCTCAAGCCGGCGCCGCAGTGCCCCGAGTCGGCGGAGGCGATCCAGACGATGTATGACGACGCGGGCTTCCCCGACGGCGCCTACCAGACCATCCTCGCAACCAACGATCAGATCGCCGAGACGGTGATCGCAGACCCGCGCGTCCGCGGCGTCTCGCTGACCGGCTCCGAGCGGGCCGGCGCCGCGGTCGCGGAGATCGCCGGACGCAATCTGAAGAAGGTCGTGCTCGAGCTCGGCGGCTCCGATCCGTTCATCCTGCTCGCGACCGAGAACCTGGACGAGGCCGTCGATGCCGCGGTCGAGGCGCGCCTCGACAACACCGGCCAGTCCTGCAACGCAGCGAAGCGGTTCATCGTCGCCGACGACCTCTACGACGACTTCCTCGAGAAGTTGACCGAGAAGATGAATGCGGCCGAGCCCGGCGATCCGACGCGAGGACGCCGCGATGGGCCCGCTCTCGTCGCCGACCGCGGCGGAGCGCTCCAGGACCAGCTCGACCGGGCGGGCGCAGGAGGCGCCGAGGTGGTGCTCGCCGGCGGGGATCGGAAGGACAACTTCTTCGGCGCGACCGTGCTGGCCGGAATCACCCCGGACAACGACGCCCACCGCGAGGAGTTCTTCGGCCCGGTCGCGAGCGTCTACCGCGCCGGCTCCGAGGAGGAGGCGATCGAGCTCGCCAACGACACGCCGTTCGGGCTCGGCTCCTACGTGTTCACGAACGACGCCGAGCAGGCGCATCGGGTCGCCGACGGGCTCGATACCGGCATGGTCTACGTCAACGGCGTTGTCCTCGACGGCGCCGAGCTGCCGTTCGGCGGCGTCAAGCGCTCGGGCTTCGGCCGCGAGCTCGGCCCCTACGGCATCGAGGAGTTCGTGAACAAGAAGCTGATCCGCGTCGTGAAGTAGAGCGCTCTTCGGTAGGGCGGCGCGCGGCCGCGCCAACTGAATAGGGTCCGGCGATGGACTTCGGCATCTCCTACTTCGCCACCGACGAGACGATCGACCCGGCGACGATGGGGAGGATGGTCGAGGAGCGCGGCTTCGAGTCGCTCTTCTTCACCGAGCACACGCACATCCCCGCGAGCCGGGAGACCCCGTATCCGGCGGGAACCGAGCTTCCGCGCGAGTACTGGCACATCCACGACCCGTTCGTCTCGATGATGGCCGCCGCCGCGGCAACCAGCACGCTGAAGGTGGGCACGGCGATCTGCCTGGTCGTCGAGCGCGATCCGATCACGACCGCCAAGGAGGTCGCGAGCATCGACGTGCTCTCGGGCGGGCGGGTGATCTTCGGCGTCGGCGCCGGCTGGAACCTCGAGGAGATGGCGAACCACGGCACCGATCCCTCGCGGCGGTTCGGACTGCTGCGCGAGCGCATGGAGGCGATGAAGCGGATCTGGACCGAGGACGAGCCCGAGTACCACGGCAAGCAGGTCGAGTTCGACCCGATCTGGGCGTGGCCGAAGCCGCTGCAGAAGCCTCACCCGCCGATCCTCGTCGGCGGCAACGGCCGCACCGTCTACGACCGGGTGCTCGCCTACGGCGACGGCTGGCTGCCGAACCGCATCGGCGACGACGAGAAGATCATCGCCCGGGTCGAGAAGATGCGCCGCCTCGGCGAGGAGGCCGGCCGCGGCCCGATTCCGACGAGCCTCCAGCTGCCGCCGCGCGACCCGCCCTCCTCGAGCGCTACGAGCAGGCCGGCGTCAAGCGCGCGATCTACATGCTCCCGCCGCCGACGACGCGGAGGTCGAGCGCAAGCTCGACAGCTTCGCGGCGTCGAAGGACGAGTACCTGGGGGCGGGGGCGGCTAGCGGCGGTCGACCCGCGAGCCGTAGCGCGTCCTCGGCCGCAGCTGGGGCGAGATAGCAACGAGGAAGTCGCAGGATTGCGACCCTGTCCATCCAGGACCGCGGGGCGAGTTCTCGCCAGTATGGAGGACAAGTCGTCCCGCGACCGAGGGCGTGAGGAACGCTGACGGCCCCGATAGCGCCCTCCTCGCTTCGTTCCATTGTCGCGTCAGCGCCGGGCGCCTACGGCGCCGCCCCTGCGCCCCTGGTCGTGATGCCCTCCTCGCGCGTGAGGCGGTGCGCAAGGTAGACCGGGATCGCGGAGAGCAGCACCACGAACATCGCGACGACGTTCACGACCGGCAGCTGGTTGGGGCGGAAGAGGTTGTCGAAGATCCAGATCGGCAGGGTCTGCTGGCCAGCGCCGATCGTGAACGTGGTGACGATGATCTCGTCGAAGGAGAGCGCGAAGGCCAGCAGCGCCCCGGCCGCGAGAGCCGAGCGCATGTTGGGCAGGGTCACGTAGCGGAACGTCTGCCAGGTGTGGGCGCCGAGATCTGCCGACGCCTCCTCGAACGAAGACGAGCTGCGGCGCAGGCGGGCGACGGAGTTGTTGTAGACGACGACGATGCAGAAGGTGGCGTGTCCGATGATCACCGTCAGCAGGCTGAGCGGTACCCCGAGGACCTGCGTGAACGTGTCGGAGAGCGCGACGCCGGTGACGATGCCGGGGAGCGCGATCGGCAGGATGACGAGGAAGGAGATCGTCTCGCGCCCGAAGAAGCGGTGACGAGCGACGGCGATCGAGGCCAGGGTCCCCAGGACCAGGGCGATGAACGTGGCGAACATGCCGACCTCGAGCGAGGTCTTGAGCGCGTTCTTGGCCGCGTCGTCGTGGATCGCGGTCGTCACCCAGTGCGTCGTGAAGCCCGGCGGCGGCCACTCGAGGACGTTCGAGGAGTTGAACGCGTAGATGAAGATGATGATCAGCGGGATGTAGATGAATGCCAGCGTCACGCCGACGCCGAGGCGAAGCAGGAGCGCGGAGCCTCGCGAGAGCCTCATAGGTGCTCGAACGCTCCCAGCCTGCGCGCGATGATCAGGTAGATCACCATCACGAGGATTGGCACGGTCGCGAATGCCGAGGCCAGGGGCAGGTTGTTCGTGATGTTGTTCTTGACGACGTTGCCGATCATCTGCGTGTTCGAGACCAGCTGAGGCGTGATGAAGTCGCCGAGCGTCAATGAGAACGTGAAGATCGAGCCGGCGACCACGGCCGGGAAGGCGAGCGGCAGGATCACCCGCCTGAACGTCCTCCCGGGATGCGCGCCGAGGTCCTCGGACGCGGAGAGCAGTGAGTCCGGGATGCGCTCGAGCCCGGCGTAGATCGGGATGATCATGTACGGCAGCCACAGGTAGCTCATGACGAGCCAGATCGCGGTCAGCCCGTAACCGGGGCCGTGCAGGCCTAGCGGGTTGAGCGCCCAGTTGATGACGCCGTCGTTTTGCAACATGGTCCGCCACGCGTAGACCTTCACGAGGTACCCGGACCACAGCGGCATCAGGACCAGGACCACGAGGATGGCCCGGGCCTTTGCCCTCGCGATCTTGGCCATGTAGAAGGCGATCGGGAACGCGAGGAGAACGTCCGTGATCGTCACGAGGCCGGCCGTCCGGATCGTCCGCCAGGCGACCTCGCGATACACGGGGTCGTTGGCGATCGTCTTGAAGTTCTCGCTGGTGAGGTTGTGCGAGACCTCGCCGGAGAGCGGGTCGACGCCCCACAGCGCGGCGATCAGCAGGATCGCGAGCGAGCCGAGGTAGCCGACGACGAGCCAGGCCACGGGCCCGGCCAGGAGCGCGCCGACCTGCAGGCGCGGGCGGCCGTGGAAGAGGTCGGCGAGCCTGCGGCCCACCGACCTCCTCGGCGCCGGGGCCGTTACCCCGGACGCTTCCACGCCGTCGCGCCTCGATCGACCTGCATCAGCCCTTGATGTCGGTCCAGGCGCTCACCCAATCGTTGTAGTCCTTGCAGACCGTGCCGCGGTCATCGCCGCAGTCCGCGAGCGGCGTCTCCCAGTAGTAGACGCGCTTCCAGAACGACGGATCCGCTGCGTGGTACTTGTCGCAGAACTTGGGATCCGACGTCTCGCCGCACGCCTTGCTCTGAGCCGGCGCCTCGCCGAAGTACTCGGCGACCTGAGCGTTGACCTTGGGCGAGATGATCCAGTCCATCCACTCGTACATGCAGTTGGGATGGGCCGCCTGGGAGCTGATCATCCAGGTGTCCGACCAGCCCGTCGCACCCTCGCTCGGCAGGAATCCCTGGCTCGCGGGGCTCGCGGCCATCGGCTGGCCATCGCCCTTCAGGGCGAAGTACTGGTACTGCCAGGTGGTGCCGATCTCGTCGTCGCCGCTTGTGAACGCCTGGATCTGCTTCGCGGCGTCGGACCAGTACTCGCCGACGTTTGGGCGCTGCTTCTTCAGCAGGTCGACGGCGGCGTTGAACTGGGTGTCGTCCAGCTCGTACGGGTTGTCAATCTTCAGGCTCGGGTCGTGAGACTTCAGGTAGACGGCCGCGTCGGCGATGTAGATCGGGTCGTCGTACGCCGAGATCTTGCCCTTGTACTTGGCCGCCTGCTTGGGATCGAGGATCGATCCCCAGCTGGTGGGCGCGGGCTTGACCGAGTCCGAGTTCCACATCAGCAGGTTCGCCCCGCGACCGTGGGGGATCCCGTAGTGGACACCGTCGAACGTGTTGTACGGCTGGTCCTTGATGTCCGGGAACACGGTCTTGTAGTTCGGTACGAGGTCGACGTTGACCGGGTCCACGTCGCCGCCGGCCACGAGCCTCGCCGTGGCGTTACCCGATGCCGAGACGCCGTCGTACTGCCCGGTGCGCATCAGCTGGACCATCTCGTCCGACGTCCCGGCGACCTTGTCCTTCACCTGGCAGCCGGTCTTCTGCTCGAAGGGCTTCGTCCACTGGGGCGTCACGTAGCCGGCCCATGAGATCAGGTCGACCTCACCCTCGCCCTTGCCGACCTTCTGCAGCATCCCCTCGGTGCTGCCGGTGCTCGAGCTCGTCGAGCTCGACGACCCGCAGCCGGCTCCAAGGGCGGCCAGGAACGCCACCAGCGCCCCGGCGATCAGCCATGCGGTCAGTGCCGACCGTCCACGCGACCCGGAGGTCGCTCCGTTTGTACGTCTTGGTCTCCTCATGCGGAGCTCTCCCTTTCTCTCTCATCGGGGACGGCGACGGCATGCTCCGGGCGCCATCCCACCTTTACCTCCCGGCCCCTCTCCGCGAGCGCCTGCTCAGAGGACGTCTCGAGGTTCTGCCGGACAACCAAAAGCTCGCCGCCGCGATCGAGCGCGATCAGGTAGCGCGTGACCATTCCCGCGTAGGCCACGTCGGCCACCTTCCCGCGACTCGGTGACGAGGCCGTCGCTCGAGTCACTCGGCGCGACGATGCGCAGTTTCTCGGGACGGATCGTGACGCTGCGGCCGTCGCGCTCCAGGACGTTCGAGACGCCGACGAACCCGCCGACGAAGCGGGTCTCCGGGCGCTCGTAGATCTCCGCCGGACGCCCCGACCTGCTCGATGCGCCCGTCGTTGAAGACTGCGACGCGATCGCTCATCGTCAGCGCCTCGTCCTGGTCGTGGGTCACGTAGATGAAGGTGATCCCAACCTGGCCCTGGATCCCCTTCAGCTCCACCTGCATTTGCTCGCGCAGCTTCAGATCGAGGGCGCCGAGGGGCTCGTCGAGCAGCAGGACCCGCGGGCCGGTTGACGATCGCCCGCGCCAGCGCGACGCGCTGGCGCTGCCCGCCGGAGAGCTCGGATGGCTTTCTCTCCTCGTAGCCGGCGAGGCGCACCATCTCGAGTGCCTCGTCGCGGCGAGAGGCGCGTTCGGCCTTGTCCGCCCTCTTCACGCGCATGCCGTACTCGACGTTCTCGCCGACCGTCATGTGCGGGAAGAGCGCGTAATCCTGGAAGACGGTGTTGACGTCGCGGTCGTAGGGAGGCAGACCGGTGACGTCGCGGCCGCCGAGCTCGACCCGCCCGGCGTCCGGCTCCTCGAAGCCGGCGATCAGTCGCAGCGTCGTCGTCTTCCCGGATCCTGAGGGGCCGAGCAGCGTGAAGAACTCCCCCGCTGCGATCTCGATGTCGACGCCGCCCACGGCGCGAACCTCACCGTAGGACTTGCGCAGACCGACCAGCCTGACGTCGGGCGTCCCCTGCCCGTCCCCCGGCGGGCGCGGAGCGGGTGGGCCGGTCGGCCCCGGCTCCCCATGCGTGATCGCCTCGGTCCTCTCCACGTGCGTGGCGCGGGCATAGCCGCGTCCTGTCAAGACGCTATCTCATGCCCGCCCGATTGGCAGGCTCGCCATACCTTCGCGGGCTAGCCGCGCCACCCCGAGGTTGATAACCCCGGTCTCAGAATGCGCGGACCCCACCGCCCGGATGGGCGGTGGGTCGCGCAGCATCGGAGGGGATGTCTTCTAGAGACCGGCCTTGTGGCGGACCTTGAAGGCCGAGGGGTCTTCGTAACCCATCGTCTTCGCCCAGCCCGGGCCGGACCCGGGGGTGTCCGAGGTGTCGAAGCGAAGCCCGGCGATCGTCATCCATGCGTGGCCGCCGTTGGCGTAAACCGAGATCCACCTGCCCTTGCCGGCGACGCCCCAGTGCTCCATCGGGCCCGAGGGCTCGGGAGTGCTGATCGCGTGGGCGGCATGCAGCACGTAGCTGACCGTGCCGGAGCAGTCGTACTTGGACTTCCTGACGCCCTGGTACTTGGCGAGCTGCTGCGGGTTCCAGATCGGGTGCCCGTTCTTGTACTCGTGGCCGCCGCCCAGCATGTAGGCGTGGCCCCGGGCGATCTTGTTGGCGGCGTTGATCGCCGCCTTGATCGCCGGCGGAGCGCTGGCCGGCGCATAGGCGACCTGGCCGCGGAGCTTTGCCTTCGGGCCCGCGACCGTGCGGTGGTGGGCGGGAGTCGCCGAGACCCCGCCGCCTGCCAGGGCTGGGGCCGCGAGCAGTGCTGAACCGAGAATCCCGCCCGCGGCAACCGCCGCGGCCCCCGCCCGGGCCCGGTGTTTGATGTCGAAACGCTGAATCAAACCGTCTCCTTGGTCGGCCTACGGGGTTAGCTGACGGGCTGGCGCAAAAGGAGCTGCGCCCCCACCTGAGAGCGGTGGGTTAGCCCCGGAATGGATTTGGTTCCCCCGTTCCCCAGCCCGGAAGGCTGAGGATTCGGCAATTCCGGTTAACGAAGTTGCGGCACCCTACAGGATTCGTCAGTCGTCTGCAAGCACCTGCTCATCACTGTGTGCAAGTTGGCACAAACCAGGCGTAAATTCGGCGAAAATCAGGCCGATTTCGCCACAGGGTGGGCTTCCGCCCACTCGCGGATGCGGCTCGACTCCGTGATCACCTGGCCGTCGTCGAGCACCAGGACCGGCACGACCCGCTGTCCTGAGAGCCGCTCGACCTCACGGCGCCCGTCGGTGGTCACGTGCAGGAAGCTCGGCCCGATCCCGAGGCCGTGGACCTTCACGACCTCGGGGTCGTGTCCCGCCTCTCGCAGGGCGTTGTAGGCGTTGGCGCAGGGGTGGCCGCCGGGACGCGGAGTCGGGAACGTGCCCCAGCAGACGTAGAGCTTCACGGGGCGAGCCTAGCGTCCCGGGCGCCGAAGCCACCCTGGTAGGTTCCAAAGCGGTGAGGCTCGAGGGCAAGACGGCGGTGCTCACCGGTGCAACCGGTGGCCTCGGCCGTGCGATCGCGGCCGCCCTCGCCGAGAGGGGCGCGACCCTCGTCTTGAGCTCGCGCAAGGCCGAGCGAGCTGACCGAGATGGCCCGGTCGCTACCGGGCGAGGGGCACCGGGTCGTCGTTGCCGACCTCGCTCTCGACGGGTCCGCCGACCGCCTCGTGGCCGAGGCCGGGGAGGTGGACGTGCTCGTTGCGAACGCCGGGCTGCCGGCGACGGGCAAGCTCGAGAGCTTCTCCGAGCAGGAGATGTCGCGCGCGCTCCGCGTCAACCTCGAGGCCCCGATGCGCATGGCTCGCGCGCTCGTCCCGGCGCTGCTTCAGCGGGGGGAGGGGCAGCTGGTGTTCGTGGCGTCGCTCGCGGGGAAGTCCCCGGCGCCGCTCAGCTCGATCTACAACGCGACCAAGTTCGGGCTCCGCGGGTTCGCGCTGGGTCTTCGCTGCGACCTCGACGGGACCGGAGTCGGCGTGTCGCTGGTCTCGCCGGGATTCGTTCGCGAGGCGGGGCTCTTCGCGGACGCCGGCGCGCCGCCGCCGCCCGGGCTCGGAACGACGACGCCGCGGAAGGTCGCGGCGGCGGTCGTCCGCGCCATCGAGCACGACAAGCAGGAGGTGGCGGTGGCGCCCATGCGGCAGCGCGCGCTCGCCCACTTCGCGCTCGCCACCCCCTCGATTGCCGTCCGCGTGAACAGCGGCGGCACGGCGCACAAGTCCGCGTCGAGTTTGGCGCAGGGCCAGGTGGACAAGAGATAAGAGGAGTGAATGAGGGGCCTTAGCCCCGAAGGCAGCATGTAAGGATGCCGAAGGCACCCGCAAGTGATTCAGGTAACACCATGACCGACTCATTCAGCTCCAGGTCCACGCTCGAGGTCTCCGGCAGGAAGTACGAGGTCCACCGGCTCGACGCTCTGCAGGCGAAGTTCGACGTCGCCCGGCTGCCGTACTCGCTGAAGGTCCTGCTGGAGAACGCCCTGCGGCTCGAGGACGGCGAGTCCGTGACCGCGGAGGACGTGGAGGCGATCGCCACGTGGGACGCGGCAGCCGAGCCCAGCATCGAGATCCCCTTTCAGCCCGCCCGCGTGCTCATGCAGGACTTCACCGGTGTGCCGGCGATTGTCGACCTGGCCGCGATGCGCGACGCGATGGACGAGCTTGGCTCCGACGCCGCCAGGATCAACCCGCTCGTTCCCGTCGATCTGATCATCGACCACTCGGTTCAGGTCGATGCCTTCGGGAACGCGAGGGCGTTCGAGGTGAACGCAGAGCGGGAGTTCGAGCGAAACGGCGAGCGCTACGAGTTCCTGCGCTGGGGGCAGAAGGCCTTCGACAACTTCCGCGTCGTCCCCCCGGCGACCGGCATCTGCCACCAGGTGAACCTGGAGTACCTGGGCCAGGTGGTGTTCACGCGTGACGGCGACGACGGTCCGGCCCAGGCCTACCCGGACACGCTCGTCGGGACGGATTCACACACGACGATGATCAACGGCCTTGGCGTCCTCGGCTGGGGAGTCGGCGGGATCGAGGCGGAGGCGGCGATGCTCGGCCAGCCGATCTCGATGCTGCTGCCGCAGGTGATCGGCTTCAAGCTCTCGGGCGAGCTCGGGGAGGGCGCCACGGCGACCGACCTGGTGCTCCGGGTGACGGAGATGCTCCGCGAGCGCGGGGTCGTCTCGAAGTTCGTGGAGTTCTTCGGCCCGGGCCTCCCAACCCTCGGGCTCGCCGACCGGGCAACGATCGGGAACATGTCGCCGGAGTTCGGCTCGACGTGCGCGATCTTCCCGGTCGACGCCGAGACGCTTCGCTACCTCGAGTTCACGGGCCGTTCCACGGAGCAGATCGAGCTCGTCGACGCCTACGCTCGCGAGCAGGGGATGTTCCACGACCTCTGATTCGGAGGACCCGACCTTCACGGACACCCTCGAGCTCGACCTCGGCGACGTCGAACCGTCGATCGCCGGCCCCAAGCGTCCCCAGGACCGGATATCGCTGGCCGCGGCGAAGGGGGCGTTCATCGAGGCCCTCAAGGAGTTCGACTCCGCCGCCGCCGAGGTGGTCGGCAACCACCACGACGCGGCGGTCGCCGACTCGTTCCCGGCCTCGGATCCTCCGGGCGACGACCATGACGGCGACGCGGGACGCCCGCACTCACAGCCGGCGACGGCGACGGCGACCGCCGAGGGCTTCGAGCCGACCGAGGACGCGATCGAGGTCGAGATGGAAGACGGCGAGACGTTCGAGCTCGATCACGGAATGGTGGTGATCGCCGCGATCACCAGCTGCACCAACACCTCGAACCCCTCGGTGATGGTGGGCGCGGGGTTGCTCGCCAAGAAGGCGGTCGAGCGCGGCCTCGCCTCGAAGCCGTGGGTGAAGACGTCGCTCGCGCCCGGATCGATGGTCGTCACCGACTACCTGGAGAAGGCGGGCCTCGACGAGTACCTCGACAAGCTGGGGTTCAACCTCGTGGGCTACGGGTGCACGACGTGCATCGGGAACTCCGGGCCGCTCCCGGAGGAGATCTCTGAAGCCATCGCGGAAAAGGACCTGATGGTGTGCTCGGTGCTCTCCGGGAACCGCAACTTCGAGGGGCGCATCAACCAGGACGTCCGCAACAACTACCTCGCCTCGCCGCCGCTCGTGGTCGCGTATGCGCTGGCGGGCCGGATGGACGTGGACCTGACGAGCGAACCGCTGGGCCAGGACTCCGCCGGCGAGCCCGTGCACATGGCGGACATCTGGCCCTCGTCGGAGGAGATCAAGAGCACGGTTGCGGACGCGGTCCGCTCCGACATGTTCAAGCGCAGCTATGCCGATGTGTTCACGGGCGACGAGCGCTGGCAGGCGATCGAGGTCCCCGAGGGGGACCGCTACACGTGGCCTGCCTCGACCTACGTGCGCAAGCCGCCCTTCTTCGAGGGGATGGACGCCGAGCCGGCTCCGGTCGAGCCGATCTCCGACGCGCGCGTCCTCGCCGTGCTCGGCGACAGCGTGACGACCGACCACATCTCGCCGGCGGGCGCGATCAAGCGCGACAGCCCCGCGGGCAAGTGGCTGCAGGAGGAGGGCGTCGAGGTCCGGGACTTCAACTCGTACGGCTCGCGCCGCGGCAACCACGAGGTCATGATGCGCGGCACCTTCGCCAACGTCCGCCTGCGCAACCAGCTCGTCGAGCGCGAGGGCGGCTTCACGAAGCACTTCCCCTCGGACGAGGAGCTGCCGATCTACGACGCCGCGATGAGGTACGCGGAGGAGGACGTGCAGCTCGTGGTGCTCGCGGGCAAGGAGTACGGGTCCGGCTCGTCGCGCGACTGGGCGGCGAAGGGGACCACGCTGCTCGGTGTGCGGGCGGTCATCGCGGAGAGCTTCGAGCGCATCCACCGCTCGAACCTGATCGGGATGGGCGTGGCGCCGCTGCAGTTCCCCGACGGCGAGTCCGTGGAATCGCTCGGGCTGACCGGCGAGGAGAGTCATCACGGTCGGTGATCTCGAGGACGGCGAGGCGAAGACAGTCAAGGTCACCGCCACCCGCGAGGGTCAGACCCGGTCGAGTTCGAGGCGACGGTTCGCCTCGACACCCCCAACGAGGTCCTCTACTTTCGCAACGGCGGCATCCTTCATCGCGTGCTTCGCGACCTGAGGTAGGTACGGAACCCTGTTGACACGGCGACCGCGGATCGGAGACAATGGGTTGAGCCTTCAGGGAGAAATAACAAGGCTCGTCCCCGGCTAGTCCCGCCTCCGGGGACGACCGCGTCGGCATCCCTCCCTGGCTACCGACGCGCAGGCGGTGGTGCGGGCTGTGTGGACCCCCTGCCTCCATCAGCCCCGCCGCCGCCTGCGACTGGTTTATCCGGGACTGCCGACGCGGTCGGGCTTCTCGGATGCGGGACGAGGCGAGGGGTTGGCAGGCCGTCGAGCGACTAGCTCAGTGCTTCACATCCTTCGCCGCCATGCGGCCTCGCCGTGACAATCCCCTAGCTGGAGCGCCCCGCCCGCTCGATCCAGCCGATCGCGATCACGCTGCCAAGCGGGCCGACCGGGGTCAGGCTCGCGGCGAGCAGGATGTAGGGGGCCTCGTGGCGGAGCACCGCGACGATGATCAGGAGGCAGAGGGCCACGTAGCCGATCCCGTGGGCGGCGCCGAAGATGAGCGTCTCGTGCTCGAAGCCCGGCACGAGCCAGAAGAAGCAGAGGGCCGCGAACAGCCCGAGCTCGAACCAGCTCGCGCGCTTGACCCAGGGCCAGAGCGGCCCCGGCTCGACGGTGCGAAGGACCGGTGCGCTCTCCGGTTGGGCGTCGGCCACGTGAGCAAGATAGCCGCGCGGTACATCCCGGTCGGAGCGGGTTTGGACCCCTGTCCATAGGCGAACCCCGCTGCGTTGGCCGAAGATTTGGCAATGAGAGGAACCCTTTCCACCGCAACGGGGCGCGCCTCCCGCGAGCTCGGCCTCATCGCGACCGCCCGGCTGCGCGTGCGCGCCGGGAACGCGTCTGCCCCGCTGCACGGTCGCCGGCGGCTCGCGGCGGCCACGTTCTCGCCGCGAGCGCGATAGCCGCCCGGCGCAGGCGGGCTGAGGCTCAGCCCTGAAGCGCGGTGAGGACGATCCGCTCCTGCTCGGAGCGGTGAGCGGCGGGGTAGCCCTCCGAAGGCGCCGCCCGCGGAGGCCGCCCGACGTAGCGGAACTCGACGCCCTGGGGAACGATCTCGGGCATCCGCCGCGCCATGACGCTCCACGCGCCCATGTTCTTCGGCTCCTCTTGAACCCAGATGATCTGCTTGAGGCCGGGATAGGTGCCGATGATCTGCGCGATCTCGTCCCGGGCGAACGGGTAGAGGAGCTCGACGCGGGCGATCGCCACCGCCTCTCGCAGGCGTTCGTACGCCTCGTGGCCCGTGATGTCGTAGTACACCTTGCCGTTGCAGAGGACGAGGCGCTCGATCCCGGCGCGGTCATCGCCGACGTTCGGGTCGTCGAGGACGAACTCAAACATCCCCGACGTCAGGTCGGACAGCTTCGATCCCGCCGCCGGCAGCCGGAGCAGTCCCTTCGGCGTGAACACGACGAGCGGCCGCGGCTTGGCGATCCGCGCCTGACGGCGAAGCAGGTGGAAGTACTGCGCAGCGGTCGTCGGGTTGGCGATCCGGATGTTGCCCTCCGACGCGAGCTGGATGAAGCGCTCGATCCGCGCGCTCGAGTGCTCCGGCCCGGATCCCTCGTAGCCGTGGGGAAGCAGCAGGGTCAGCCGGGTCGACTGGCCCCACTTGGCCTCGCCGGAGGCGATGAACTGGTCGACGATCACCTGCGCCGAGTTGGCGAAGTCGCCGAACTGCGCCTCCCAGAGGATGAGGCTCTCGGGCGAAGCGGCGGAGTACCCGTACTCGAATCCGAGGCAGGCGATCTCCGAGAGCGGGCTGTTGTGGAGCTCGAACGGGGCCAGTGCGCCGGAGAGCTTCTGGATCGGCACGTACTTGATGCCGGTCTTCTCGTCGTGGAGAGCGAGGTGGCGGTGGGAGAAGGTCCCGCGCTCCGTGTCCTGGCCGGTGAGGCGAATGTGCGTGCCCTCGGTGAGCAGCGAGGCGAAGGCAAGCGCCTCCGCGTGCCCGTACTCGATCGGGCCCTCGTCGAGGATCTCGAGCCGCTTCTCCAGGGGCTTGCGCAGCTTGCGGTGGATGGTGAAGCTGTCGGGGACCCTGATCAGCTCCGTGTTCAGCGAGCGGATCCGCTTCTCCGAGACGGCGGTGTCCACCTCCGGGCTCTTCGTGCGGTCGAGCTCGCCGGTCTGCAGCGCGGTCGAGCTCGGATCCTCGTAGTCGCCCGCCTCCATCTTCGTGCGAAGCTCCTTGTGGATCCCGGACAGCTCGGACTGGCGCTCCGATCCCTCCGAGGAGACCTCGTCGGGCGAGACCACGCCCTCCTTGACCAGCTGCTCGGCGTAGAGCTCGGACACCGGCGAGTGCGCCTTGATCTGAGCCGCCATCAGCGGCTGCGTGTACGCGGGCTCGTCGGTTTCGTTGTGCCCGTAGCGCCGGTAGCCGATGAGGTCGACGACGACGTCGCGGCTCCAGCGGTCCCTGTAGGCCATGGCGAGGCGGATGGCGGCGATGCAGGCCTCGACGTCGTCGGCGTTGACGTGGACGATCGGGCAGTTGAAGCCCTTGGCCAGGTCGCCGGCGTACGGGGTCGAGCGGCCGTCGGGCGGGTCGGTCGTGAAGCCCACCTGGTTGTCGGTGATCAGGTGCACGGTGCCGCCCGTGGAGTACCCGTCCAGCGACTGGAGGTTGAGCGTCTCCGCGACCACACCCTGCCCCGGGAAGGCGGCATCGCCGTGGAGCAGCAGGGGGACGGCGATGCTGGCGGTGTGGTGGAGCATCGGTCCCGAATGGGCGGTCTGGGCAGCGCGGGCGCCCCCGACCACCACCGGGTCGACGAACTCCAGATGGCTCGGGTTGGGGTAGAGGCGGACCTTGATCTCCTCGTCGTCGCGAGTCGAGAACAGGCCCTCGGCGCCGTGGTGGTACTTGACGTCGCCCGTTCCGGAATGCGGGATCGCGGCGATCGCCTTCACCTGCTCCAGCGCTTTCGCGCCCTCGAACTCGGCGAGGATCGATTCGACCGAGCGGCCAAGGTTGTGGACCAGCACGCTCAGCCGTCCGCGGTGGGCCATCCCCAGAACGACCTCCTCGGCGCCGCCGCGCCGCGCGAGCGTCACGAGCTCGTCGATCATCGGGACGACGGCGTCGAGTCCCTCGATCGAGAACATCTTCTGGCCGAGATACGCCTTCTCGACGAACCGCTCGAACTGGAAGACCTCGATCAGGCGCGAGAGGAGGGTGCGTTTCTCCTCGGCGGTAAGCGGGGTGCGGTGGGCGCCCGTCTCGATCATCTCCCGAAGCCAGATGCGCTCCTGATGGGAGGCGAGGTGCTCGATCTGGTACGCGATCGTCCCGCAGTACGCCTCGCGCATCCGCGGCAGCGCCTCCAGGAGCGTCTCGCCCTCGACGCCGATCCGCAGGATCGACGCCGGGATCTTCGACATCAGCTCGGGGGTGAGGTTCAGGTTCTCGGGCTCCAGCGCGGGATCGCCCTTCGGCTCCTCGCCGAGCGGGTTGACGCGCGCGGCGAGGTGGCCGTGCGTCCGGTAGGCCTTGAGCAGCGAGGTGGCGGCCTGCACCGCCTGCAGCAGCTCCATGTCCGGAGCGGCCGGTGCCGCCAGCGGGGAGGTCCCGACGGCGGCCGGCGCTCCCAGGCCCGGGGCGGACGCGGAGGCCGGGTACGCGGCGCTCACCACCGACGTCGGCACGTCGAGGTCCTCCGCGACCGACTCGTAGAAGTTGTCGTCGCCCTGCAGGAGCCTGTCGATGGCACGCAGGAACGACCCCGACTCGGCGCCCTGGATGACCCGGTGGTCGTAGGTGGACGTCATCGTCATGACCTTGGAGATCCCGAGGGCCTTCACCCGGTCGGCGGGGGCGTGGGCCCACTCGACCGGGTAGGCGAGCGAGCCGCAGGCGACGATCGTCCCCTGCCCGCTCATCAGGCGTGGAACCGAGGCGACCGTCCCGAGGCCGCCGGGGTTGGTGAGGCTGATCGTCGTGCCCCTGAAGTCGTCCGCGCTCAGCTTGTTCTCGCGCGTCTTGGTGATGAGGTCCTCGTAGTACGCGTGGAAGCCGGCGAAGTCGAGTGCGTCCGACCCCTTGATTGCGGGGACCATCAAGCTGCGCGAGCCCTTGCGCTCGACGTCGACCGCGATCCCGAGATTGACGGCGTCCGGCTCCACCACGAACGGCTTGCCGTCGCGAATCTGGAAGGAGCGACCCATCACCGGCCACTCGCCCGTCGCCTTGACGATCGCCCAGGCAATCAGGTGGGTGAACGACACCTTCATGCCGCGCTCCTTGAGTGCCTCGTTCAGCGCCTTGCGCTTGGCGTCGAGGACGTCGACGGCAACCGTGCGGAAGGACGTGGCCGTCGGCACCTCGAGGCTGTCGTTCATCGCCTGCGCCAGCATCCCGGCGGGCCCGCGCAGCGGCTTTGCCTCCAAACCACCGCCTGCCGGCTGCTCGGCTACGCGTCCGCCGCCGTCAGGGTCTGTCGCAGGCTGACCATTAGCGGCTTGCAGTACGTCCGCCTTCGTCACCTTGCCGGCGGTCCCCGTGCCCTGCACCGACCCGACGTCGACGCCGGCGGCGGCTGCCACCCGGCGCGCGACCGGCGTGACCCGCCCGTCCCCGCCGTCGCTGGTGGCCGCTGCGGCCTCCGGGGCCTGGGTGGCCTGCTTCGGGGCCGCGGCCGCGCGGCCCCCCGCCGCCCCCGCGGCCATCTCGGCCAGTGGCTGGCCGACCTTGACGACGTCGTCGGGGGCAACGAGCAGCTTGGTGATGACTCCGGCGGCGGGCGCCGGGATCTCAGCGTCGATCTTGTCGGTCGAGACCTCGATGACGGTGTCGCCCTCGGCGACCTCCTGGCCCTCGGCGACGTGCCACTCGAGCACCGTGCCCTCGGTCACCGACTCGCCCATCTCGGGCATCGCCACGACGACAACTCCGCCCGCCTCCTCCGCTCCGCGTCCGGGGGCGGTCCGGTCGGAAGCAGCACCTTGTTCGCCTGCCTCCTGGGCCACCTTCGCCTGCTCCTGCTGCTCCTCGGGGTCCGTGCCGCCTCCCAGGTCCTGGTCGCCCTCGCCGGTGCCGCCCTCGGCGAGCCCCGGCGGCTCGTCGGGCACGCCGGGCTCGGTCTCGGACTCGCCCTCGGCGGCCGGCCCGGCGCCGTTTCCTGCCGCGCTCCCGTTCGGGTCGAGCTGGGCGAGCGCCTGCCCGACCTTGACCACGTCGTCAACCTCGACCAAGAGCTTGGTGATCACCCCGCTCGCCGGGGCCGGCACCTCGGCGTCGATCTTGTCGGTCGAGACCTCGACGACCGTGTCGCCCTCGGCGACCTCCTGGCCCTCGGCGACGTGCCACTCGAGCACCGTGCCCTCGGTCACCGACTCGCCCATCTGGGGCATCTGGACTTCGACTGTGGCGACCTCAGCCATGCGTGCCGAGTCTAAAACCTTGACCCTCCCGGCGCGATCGCAATTTCCCAGCTGGAACGAGGTCTTCCAGGTCAACCCGCCGGCGGCAGTCGATCAGCGCAGGGAAGCTCAGGTGGGAATAGGTTTCCCCTGCATGCAGGCGCGAGGCAACCACCGGGCGTCCGCCGCCTTCGCCCTGGGCGCACTGCTCCTCCTGCTCGCCGCCGTCGCCCTGGCGCCGGTGGCGTTTGGCGCCGGGCGCGATTTCGAGAACCCCGCCTCCCATGACTCCTCTCAGCAATTCCTGCCGGCAAACGTCCAGCGCGCCGACACCCCGAACGATCCGGATTACGACGGCGCCGAGCCCGACGATCCGGATGCCGTCGGCAACCACAACATCTACGACGAGCGCTTCGACTTGTTCGGGTTCCCCTCGGCGTTGACGAGCACCAGCGCGCTGTACGGCGACGGGCCGAACACGGGCAAGCCGCAGATCTCCGGGTTCAACGCCGCGGGAGCCTGGAAGCTCGAGCGGGGCCGCTCGGACGTGACCGTCGCGATCCTCGACACGGGCATCAAATGGGACCGTGAGGACCTGCGGCTCCAGGTTCACCTGAACAAGGGCGAGCTGCCGGTTCCGAACCACCAGCCGCGGCGCGCCGAGCTCGGATGCGTCGAGCGTCCCGGCGGGCGGCTGCTCCGCCATGCACCCCGCCTACGACGCCAACGGCGACGGCGTGCTTCAACGTCCTCGACTACGTCTGCGACTCCCGCGTCGAGGCGAACGGCGGTGAGCACGGCGCGACCGGGCAGGTGGACGCGGAGGACCTGATCGCGGCCTTCTCCGACGGCACCGACGCGGACTCCAACGGGTTCGTCGACGACATCGCGGGCTGGGACTTCTTCGACAACGACAACGACCCCTACGACGCGTCCAGCTACTTCGCCGCTTCGAACCACGGTTCCGGGCGCGCGGAGAACGCGCTCGAGCGCGGCAACGACGGCGACGGCGGCATCGGGGTCTGCCCCCACTGCCAGCTGGTCCCGATCCGGACGTGGGACACCTTCGTATCCGACGGCAACACCTTCGCGATGGGCATCCTCTACGCCACGGACAACGGCGTGAGCGTGATCGAGGGGGCAAACGGCAGCCTCTACCACTCTGCCTTCGCCGAACAGGCCTCCAACTATGCGTACGACCACGGCGTCGCCCAGACCTTCTCCGGCGACGATCTCAACACCGGCAACCACAACTACCCGGCCAACTACGGCCACGCCATGCTGATCCAGGGGACAGTGCCCGACACGGTCGGGCTCGGCTCCGAGCCGGGGGACCAGTTCGGAGAGGTCCTGGCGGGGCTCTGCTCGGCTAGCCAGATGAACCTCTGCCCGGGGAGCGAGGTTCCGGTCAGCAGCTACTTCCGCGGGGCGAACACGACGCAGTACGGCGGCAAGAGCTCGATCTCGATGGAGGGCTCGACCGGCTCGGAGAACACCGGCAAGGCGGCCGGCGCGGCGGCGCTGGTGATCAGCGCCGGCCTTGACGCGAGCCCCCGGTGACGCTGCGCCCGGACGAGACCCGGGAGATCCTCGAGCAGACCGCCGAGCGCGTGACTGAGCGGCAATACCGGGGCGCTCGGGACGCCGGACCCGGGCGCCGACGCGAGCGCCCCGTCCGAGGACCAGTGGACCACGCACTTCGGGTGGGGGCGCGCGAACGTGGGCGCCGCCGTCGCCTTGGCCCAGAGCAGCAAGATTCCGCCAGAGGCGGCGATCGATGCGCCCGATTGGTACGCGCCCGTCCACGGAGCCAAGCTCGACGTCACCGGGCTGGCTCGCGCCCGCCTCGCCACCGGCAGGCACTTCAGCTGGAAGCTGGAATGGGGCGCCGGGGAGGTGCCCACGAGCTGGAGCACGGTCGCGAGCGGAAGCTCCTCGGGTGAGGTCAGCGACTTCGGATCCGTCGACCTCCAGCAGGTGCGCGCCGCACTGGCGAGCTACACGCCGCCCCTCGACACGGGCGGGCCGGTGTTCTCGGCGACCTCGCCGAACCCGTTCAAGAACGAGTTCACCGTGCGGCTCACGGTGACCGGCGACGGGATTCCGACTCCCGGGGTGGACCGCCGTGTCTTTACGTCGGTCAGCGACCCGAGCCTCCGCAAGGACTACCCGAAGCGCATGGGCACCGGAGGAGAGGCGCCGATCCGCTACGCGGACCTGAACGGCGACAACGTCCAGGAGCTGATCGTTCCGACCGAGGACGGGACGGTGCACGCCTACGAGCCCGACGGCTCGGAGCTGCCAGGGTGGCCCGTGCACACGGGCATGGAGGCCGCGGCCGATGGCCACGGCGCGGCGCCCGGGTTCAAGAAGCTCGACTCCGGCACCCCGCCACGCGAGCCGCTTCGCGGCCCCGTGATCGCCGACCTCGACGACGACGGCCAGCCCGAGGTGATCGACACCGCCGGTCTGCACGTGTACGTCTGGGAGCCGAACGGCAAGCCGCGGCCGGGGTTCCCGGTCAGCTCCAAGCTCAGCTTCTGCGGCGCGTCGCACGAGAGCCAGCCGCTCGGCCACCCGAAGTGCGGCTTCCTGTCGAGCCCGGCGGTGGGCCGCCTCGAGGGCCCGCAGAAGCCGCTCGACATCGTGGTGCCGGCGCTCGACGGCCACCTCTACGGGTTCGACGGTGACGGCAGGGCGCTGGACGGGTTCCCCGTGAAGCTCCAGGACGACTCGGTTCCGGCCGACCAGCGAATGACGGCGGAGTCGATCAACGAGCCGGCGATCGGCGACCTGAACGGCGACGGGGTGGACGACGTGGTGGCCGCGACCAACGAGACCTACGACGCGAACCCACCAAGCGGCGACGACATCCCGGGCCTGATCGGGCAGGGGCTCACCGACGCCCTGGCGAACGCCGCCGGCGGCTCGTCGCGCGTCTATGCCGTCAACGGCGCCAACGGCCACATCCTCTCCGGCTGGCCGCTTCACCTGAACGGCGCGATCCAGGACACGCTGCCGCTGATCGGCCCCGGTCAGGACCCGGCGATCCTCAAGCTCGGCGGGCAGACGACGATCGTGGCCTCGACCACGGGCTCCGCGACCATCGGCGAGTACGACACGTCCGGGCACCTGGTCCGCGGCGTTCAGCAGGGCGCCTACGGCCCCGGCTCGGACGCGACGGACCGCAGCGGGACGGTGAACCTCTTCGAGTCGCCGTCAATCGGCGACCTCCTGGGCGCCGGTCCCGACATCGTCAAGTACGGCCTCACGCTCAGCGATCTCGCCAACCTGCTCCTCACGGGTCAGAACGTCGCCGTACAACCACCTGATCGGCGCCTACGACGCGGCGTCGGGCACCCCGCTCCCGGCCTTTCCGCGGATCACCGACGACTTCCAGTTCCTTTCGGCCTCGGACGTCGCCAACGTCAACGGCGGGACCGACAACCAGGTCGTCGCCGGGACCGGGCTCGGCCTGCTCCACGCCTACGACGGCACGACCGGCCTCGACGTCGGCGGCTTCCCGAAGGTGACCGGCGGGTGGCTCTTTGCGCCGGCTGCGTTCTCGGACGACGGGCGGATGGCGGACATCACGCGCGAGGGCTACCTCTTCCAGTGGGACCTGCCGAAGCTGCCGCCCTGTCAGGGCGAGTGGCCTTCGTTCCGCCACGATCCGCAGCAGAGCGGCAACTACGATCGGGACGGCACGCCGCCCGACGCCCCCACCGATCTCGGGGTGCATGGCAATACGTTGACGTTCCAGGCGCCCGGCGACGACTACGGCTGCGGGACCGCGGCGAAGCTGCAGTTCGCAACGTCCGACGATCCGATCCGCTCGGCCAACTTCGACCAGGCGACGCGCCTTTCCACGGGGGGCAGCCGGTCACGAGCCGGCAAGCGGGAGTCGGTTGACCTCCCGGCTCACAAGCGCTTCGTGGCCGTCCGGGGGATCGACGAGGCGGGCAACGTGGGCCCCGCTGCCGACGTCGATACGCACTCCGGCGGCGGTGGTGGTGGCGGTGGCCATCACCACGCCTGCGCGCACCTGATCAGCGGCGACGGCGGGCCGAACCACCTGAAGGGAACGGGCGCGAGCGACCGGATCCTGGGACGGGGCGGCGCCGATCGCATCAAGGGCCGCGGCGGGGACGACTGCCTCAAGGGCGGCTCCGGGCGCGATCGGCTGGACGGCGGCGGCGGCAAGGACCGCGTGAACGGCGGCAAGGGCGCGGACCGGATCCGCGCCGGTGCGGGCGACACGGTGCACGCGGGACCGGGCCGGGACCACGTTCGCGTCAAGGGACGCCGCCGCGCCAGCGTCAACTGCGGCCCGGGTCGCGACGTGGCGCTCGCTCCCCGGCACGCGAGGGCCCGCCTACGGGGCTGCGAGAAGGTCCGCCGCCGCTAGACGATGCGGGCGACCAGCTGGGCCTCGTTGCCGAGCGTGTCGAAGACGTCGCGGGCCAGGAACTCGCGGCTCGGGGCGGTATGCCCGCAGAACCCGCACCGAAACGGGGCGCCGGCAGGGTGCGCGGTGCTCGCCGCCAGCGGCAGGTCGCAGGTGGGGCAGATCAGCGCGCCGTGGGCGATGACCTGGACGCCCTCGCGCATGACCTGCTGCTCGAAGCCTGCCTGGGCGCCCGCGGCACGCCCCAGCTGGGCGTCCGGCCTGCCTGGATCGCCGGGGTCGAAGGCGATGCGAAAGCTCACGGACAAAGTGTAAGGTCACGCGGAGCGCGGACCTGCCGCGCTCACGGAGCCTGGAGGCATCGAGATGGCGTACTTCGTAACCGGAGCGACGGGCTTCATCGGCCGCAACCTCGTCGAGCTCCTGCTGAAGCGCGAGGGCACCATCTACGTGCTCGTCCGCGAGGGTTCGAAGGGCCGCCTCGCGGAGCTTCGAAGCCGCTGGGGCGTCGACGAGGACCGCGTCGTCGGCGTCGTCGGCGACCTCTCCCAGCCGCGCCTCGGGATCTCCGACGACGACGTGGAGACGCTGAACGGCGAGGTCGATCACCTCTTCCACCTGGCGGCGATCTACGACATGGAGGCGGACGGCGAGTCCCAGCGGATCGCAAACGTCGAGGGGACCCGCCACATGGTCGAGCTCGCCGACGCGATCGAGGCCGGGCTGCGTCCACATGGTCAGCTCGATCGCCGCCGCCGGCCTCTACGAGGGGACCTGGCGCGAGGACATGTTCGACGAGGCCCAGAACCTCGACAACCACCCATATTTCCGCACCAAGCACGATTCCGAGCGCGTCGTACGCGAGGAGTCGACGCGCCCCTGGCGGGTCTACAGGCCCGGCATCGTCGTCGGCAACTCGCAGACCGGCGAGATGGACAAGGTCGACGGCCCGTACTACTTCTTCAAGCTCATCCGCCGGATCCGCAACGCGGTGCCTCAGTGGATGCCGATGCTCGGGGTCGAGGGGCGGGAGATCAACATCGTGCCCGTCGACTTCGTGGTCGAGGCGATGGACCACATCGCCCACATCGGACGGGCCTCGACGGGAAGGCGTTCAGCCTCACCGACCCGAACCCGCCCACCGCAGGCGAGGTGATCGACATCTTCGCCCGCGCGGCGCACGCCCCCGAGTCCACGGCCCGCGTGCCCGCCCGGGCCGTCGACGCGGTGACGCCGCTGATGAGGCTCGGGATGACCGCGGTTCCGCTCGCCGAGCCGGCAGTCAACCGGGTGCTCTCGGATTTCGGGGTCCCGCGGTCGGTGCTGATGTACGTCAACTACCCGACGCACTTCGACTCCCGGCAGACACAGGCGGCGCTGGCGGGCACCGACATCCGCCTGCCGCCGCTCGAGGCCTACGCCGGCAAGCTCTGGGACTACTGGGAGCGCCACCTCGACCCGGACCTCTTCCGCGACCGCACGTTGATGGGCGCGGCGCGCGGCCGGCAGGGCATCGTGGGCGGGGTCGCGCAGGTCGTCGAGCACCAGATCCCGGATGAGTTCATGCGCGCAGGGCGCCGCCTCCAGGGCGCGGTCTCGCTGGAGAAGGCGGTGCGCGGGCGCGTGGTCATGGTGACCGGGGCCTCCTCGGGCATCGGCAAGTCGGCCGCGCTCAAGATCGCCGACGCGGGCGGGATCGTCTTGCTGGTCGCCCGGACGCCCGAGAAGCTGGAGGCCACCAAGGAGGAGATCGAGGCCGGCGGCGGCGTCGCGTACATCCACCAATGCGATCTCTCGGACTCGGAGGACATCGATCGCATGGCCGAGGAGGCCCTCGAGCAGCATGGCTACGTGGACGTCCTCGTCAACAACGCCGGGCGCTCGATCCGCCGCTCGATCGCGCTCTCCTACGACCGCCCGCACGACTTCGAGCGGACGATGCAGCTCAACTACTTCGGGGCCCTGCGGCTGATCCTCAAGCTTCTGCCCGTCATGCGCAAGCGGCGCGCGGGGCACATCGTCAACGTCAGCTCGATCGGCGTGCAGACGAACATGCCAAGGTTCTCGGCGTACGTGGCCTCCAAGGCCGCCCTCGACGCGTTCTCGCGCTGCATCGCCTCGGAGATCATCGACGACGGGGTGCACATCACGACGATCAACATGCCGCTCGTGCGGACGCCGATGATCGCCCCGACGAAGATGTACGACCGGTTTCCGACGATCACGCCCGAGAAGGCCGCGGACATGATCTGCGAGGCGATCATCCACAAGCCGAAGCGGATCGCGACGCCGATGGGGACGCTTGGCCAGATCCTCTACGCGCTCAACCCGAAGTCGATCGACTACATCCTCAACACGGCCTATCACCTGTTCCCGGACTCGAGCGCGGCAAAGGGGGAGAAGAAGGACGCTGCCCGCCACAGCCGCCGCAGCTCCGACGAGCAGGCCTCGAACCGCCAGGTTCTCTTCGCGAACCTGATGCGCGGCGTGCACTGGTAACCCGCTCCGCCTGGCCGAACTGCCGGGGCGACTTGTAGTCGCTATCCGACCACAACTCGCCAGGCGCTCGGACAAATGTCACGGATGCTCGACTCGCCGTAGCAAGACTGCGTCAGCGAGGCAGGGTGGTGCACCGAGCGTTTGAGGAGCTTTGCCCGGCCGCCCGGTAGTCCCTCCTTCATTGCTCGATCGGGATACCCATCGCCTTGCGACGATCTCGGCGCATTTGTCTTCTGGTGTGGCGAGTTGTGGTCGCATACCGACCACAACTCGCCCCGCCGTGGGTTTGCCGGCCCTAGGCGGGCGAATACAGTCCGGCCATGGACCGGCGCAAGCACTGGGGGTGGGGGTTCGAGTCCCAGCAGCCCGATCGCGCCGGCCTCCAGGTGGCGGCGCAGGCGGTGCGCGAGCGGCTCGGGTTCGCCGTCACCGACATCGAGGAACCCGTCCCCCTCGACGCCATCGAGTTGCCCGCGCCGCGCATCCAGCCGCCCCCCTCCCTCGCTGCCCTCTGCTCGACCGAGCCCTACGACCGCGTCTCGCACTCCCTCGGCAAGGCGTACCGCGACGTGGTCCGCGGCTTTCGCGGCCATATAGAGCATCCCGTTGATGTCGTCGC
The DNA here is from genome assembly GCA_963740625.1 of uncultured Actinomycetes bacterium. Lineage (GTDB taxonomy): Bacteria > Actinomycetota > Thermoleophilia > Solirubrobacterales > 70-9 > JAWVFM01. The sequence continues at coordinate 489,649 of CAVUEV010000001.1, read as the reverse complement.
CTATCCGCGCGTGGAGGCCAACGTCGCGGAGGTGCTCGAGTGGTGCTCCGAGGCGAACGTCGCCGCCATTCCCTACGGGGGTGGCACGAGCGTTGTGGGCGGCGTGGAGCCGCGCATCGGCGACGCCTTCGCGGGCGCCGTCTCGATCGACCTCGGCAGGCTCAGCCGGGTCGTCGAGGTGGACGAGACCTCTCGCGCGGCGCGGATCCAGGCCGGCGTCCTCGGCCCCGCCCTCGAGGACCAGCTGCGCGAGCACGAGCTGACCCTGCGCCACTTCCCGCAGTCGTTCGAGTACTCGTCGCTGGGAGGCTGGATCGCGACTCGCGCGGGGGGTCACTACGCCACGCTCTACACGCACATCGACGACCTGGTCGAGTCGGTGCGGGCGATCACTCCCGCCGGCGAGTGGGAGAGCCGCCGGCTGCCGGGCTCCGGGGCGGGGCCGAGCCCGGACCGGCTGCTGATCGGTTCGGAGGGAACGCTGGGCGTGATCACGGAGGCGTGGGTACGCCTCCAGGCACGACCGCGCTTCAAGCTGTCGTGCGGCGTGGCCTTCGCCGAGCTCACCCAGGGTGCCGCCGCCGTGCGCGAGCTCTCCCAGTCCGGGCTTCACCCTTCGAACTGCCGCCTGCTCGACGCCACCGAGTCCGCGGTGACCGGAGCGGGCCCCCCCGGCAAGGCCCTCCTCGTCCTCGGCTTCGAGTCCGCCCATCACCCGGTGGACGAGGCCATGAACATCGGCTTGGAGTGCGCCGGGGACCACGGCGGCGAACCGGGCGAGGTGAAGGGCTCGGCGACGCCGCAGCCAGGCCACGACACCGTCCGCGAAAACCCGCCCGCGCAGGAGCCCGGCGCCGATCCCGTGGGCTCATGGCGGCACGCGTTTCTCGCCGCGCCCTACCTCCGCGACACGTTCGTCGCGCTCGGCGTCCTCAGCGACACCTTCGAGACGGCCATCACCTGGGATCGGTTTCCGGAGTTCCACGCGACGGTCATGGAGGCGGCCCGCAGCGCCGTCGCGGCCGAGGCCGGAGCGCCGCCGGACGGCCCGGGCTCCCCCCGCCTGTCGTGCCGCTTCACGCACGTCTACCCGGACGGGCCGGCGCCGTACTACACGGTGATCGCGCCCGCCCGACGCGGCGATGAGATCGCCCAGTGGGACGCGATCAAGGCCGCCGCGTCGGAGGCGGTGATCGCCGCCGGCGGGACGATCACCCACCACCACGCGGTCGGCCGCGACCACCGTCCGTGGTACGACCGGCAGCGGCCGGAGCCGTTCGCCGCGGCGCTTTCCGCCGCCCGCCGGGCCGTCGACCCCGCGGGCATCCTCAACCCCGGCGTGCTGACCGGCCCGTGAGCAGGCAATCCTCGGAACACGACGCCATCGTGGTCGGCGCCAGGTGCGCGGGCGCGACGCTTGCCAACGCCCTGGCCCGCCAGGGGTGGGACGTGCTGCTGCTGGACCGGGCCGAGTTCCCGAGCACGACCATCTCGACTCACGGCATCTGGCCGAACGGAATGACCCGTCTCGATCAGCTCGGCGTTCTGGACCGCCTGTTCGCCGAGCACGACGTGCCCATGAACCAGATTCGCTTCCGTGGCTTCGGGCACGAGACCGCGGGCTCGTTCACGCCGATCGGAGGCTTCGACCGCGGGATCGCGCCGCGCCGGATCGCGCTCGACCAGGCGGGCGTGGAGACGGCGGCCGCGGCAGGGGCGAAGTGCGAGTTCGGGACGCGGGTGGTCGACCTGATCGGCGCGGGCACCGAGGAGGACCCGGTGCGCGGCGTCGTCCTCGCCGACGGCCGCACCGCCGGCGCACCATGGGTGTTTGGCGCGGACGGTCGGGGCTCGGTCGTCGCCGGCCGCCTCGGACTCGAGAAGGAACGCCAGGCGCGCGGCGAGATGTCGATGGCATACGGCTACTGGAAGGGAATCCCCGACGACGGGTTCGGCACGTTTCACATCGACGTCGACGGCGTGCTCACCAGTGCCGCCGTCGAGGACGGCCTCCAGATGCTGATCGCATCGGGCCCGCCTGACATGGTGAGCGGGACCAAGGACGAGCGGCGGCGCAGGTACCTCGAGTTCGTCCGCGGCTTTCCTGAGACGGTCCCGCCGGACGCCCTCGACCGCGCCCAGCTCGTCACCGAGGTGGCGACAGCTCCTGAGTCGTTGATGCGCGGGTTCTTCCGCCGCGCGACGGGCCCGGGGTGGGCCCTCGTCGGCGACGCCGGCCACTTCAAGCACCCGGGAACGGCCCAGGGGATTGGCGACGCGGTGGAACAGGCGATCCATGTCGCCGACGCGCTCTCGGGGTCTGCCGCCAGCCTCGACGGCTATGAGGCCTGGCGGGACGAGCGTGCCCGCGAGCACTACGACTGGTCGTTCGTCTGGGGCCACTTCCCCCGTCCTGAGAACGAGGCGATCTTCCGCGGCTGGGCCACCGAGCCCGACGCCGGCCAGGACCTTCGCGACAGCTTCAGCCGCTTGGTGGAGCCGTCGCAGGTGATGAGCGCAGAGCGCCTCGCGCGGTGGTTCGGGGCTCCCAGCGCGAGTCCGGATCGCAACGAGGCGGAGGCAACGCCCTAACCTCTCCGGCCATGGAGACGCTCGCCCAGGAGCGGCCCGTCCCCGTGCCCGACCAGCACGAGCCGCCGGCGCCCAGGCGGTCGCCTGCGCGCGCGCTGCTGGCCGAGATGCGGCCCGGCGAGTGGGTGAAGAACATCCTGGTCTTCGCGGGCCTGGTGTTCGGCAAGAAGTTCCACGACTCCGGTGCGATCGCCGACGCCGTGACCACCTTCGTTGCCTTCTGCGCGATCTCGAGCGCCGGCTACCTGTTCAACGACCTCCGCGACCTCGAGCTCGATCGCCGCCATCCCGACAAGCGGCGGCGGCCGATCGCCAGCGGTGAGCTCTCGGAGAACGCGGCGATGGTCGCCGCGGCGATTCCTCGCCGTCGCGGGCATCGCTTTGGCGGCGGCGGCCGTCTCCCTGGAGGCGGGCGGGCTCGTCGCCCTCTACGGAGTCGTGACCGTCGCCTACTCGGTGATCCTGAAGCGCCTGGTGATCATCGACGTGATGACGATCGCGTCGCTCTTCATCCTCCGCGTCGTGGCGGGCGCCGTGGCGGTCGACGCCCACGCCTCTCAGTACCTACTTGTTTGCACCGGCATGCTCGCGCTCTTCCTCGGCTTCACCAAACGCCGCCAGGAGGCGATCCTGGAGACAAGGCAGCCGAGCGCTTCAGAGGCGGCGGAGGGCCCAACGACGCGGCCCGTCCTCGAGCACTATTCGGTGCCGTTCCTCGACCAGATGGTCTCGATGGTCACGGCGGCGGCCGTCATCAGCTACATCATCTACGCCGTCAACTCCCCCTTCATCGGGTCGAAGATGCTCGCGACCGCGCCGTCCGTCCTCTACGGGATCTTCCGCTACCTCTACCTCATCTACGACCGCGAGGACACCCGCTCCACGGCCGAGATCCTCGCCCGCGACCCGGGAATCATCTTCGCCGGGGCGAGCTGGATCCTGACCGCGGTCGTGATGCTCTACGCGGTCGGCTGAGCCCGGCCGCCTGGCGAGTTCTCCCCGCATACCGGGAAGAGACCGGCTTGGAGGAGCTGCTCCCACGTGATCACTCCGTGCTGGATTGCGGCGATCTCGGCACATTTGCTTTCGGGGGTGGCGACTTGTAGTCGTATGGCGACTACAAGTCGCCAGGGGCGACGTGTGCCCCCGGGACGCGCGTACCGATAGATTTCGTCGCCGCCTCATGGACCTGACGCTGACGCCCGAGGAGACCGCCTTCCGCGACGAGCTGCGCGCCTGGCTCGACGAGAACCACCCCGGGCCTGCGCCCCAGGGCGGCGACCAGGCCCAGTACGAGTTCGAGCGGGAGTGGCAGCGGAAGCTGCACGCGAGCGGCTGGGCCGGCGTGTCGTGGCCGAAGGAGTACGGCGGCCGCGGCGCGACCCTCATCGAGCAGTCGATCTTCGGGGAGGAGCTCGCGCGCGCGAAGGCCCCGCGCCCGGCCAACGTCCTCGGCCTGGTGATGGGGGGCCCGGTCGTGATCGCGCACGGGACCGAGGAGCAGAAGGAGCGCTACCTCGAGCCGATCCTCTCGGCCGAGGAGATCTGGTGCCAGGGCTTCTCGGAGCCGGAGTCCGGCTCGGACCTCGCCTCGCTCAAGACCAAGGCCGTCAAGGACAACGGTGGCTGGCGGATCACGGGCCAGAAGGTCTGGACGACGTTCGCCCACGAGGCGAAGTGGTGCATGCTCGTCGCCCGCAGCGACTCCGCCGCCCCCAAGCACAAGGGCCTCACCTACTTCCTGATGGACATGGAGCAGGACGAGGTCGACGTCCGGCCGCTGCGCCAGATCACCGGTGAGTCCGAGTTCAACGAGCTCTTCATCGAGAACGCCTACGTGCCGGACGAGAACGTCGTGGGCGGGGAGGGCAACGGCTGGATGGTCGCGATCACGACGCTCATGAACGAGCGTGCGGGCCTCGGCGCGTCGGCTGCTCTCGGGCTCGCCAACTCCCTCGACGAGCTCGTCGAGCTCGCCAAGGAGCGCGGCATGGCGGACGACCCGCTCGTCCGCGACAAGGTCGCCCGCCTGAAGATCGGGATCGAGGGCCTCCGCCTGGGGGCGATGCGGGCGCTGACGGCGACCATGAAGGTCGGCATCCCGGGTCCCGAGGGCTCGATCGCCAAGCTTCAGTGGTCCTCGACCAACCAGGCGCTCACCGAGCTGGCGCTTGCCGTCGGGGGCATCGACACCCTGGCCAAGGACAACCTCTGGTCCTACCGGTTCCTCCGCTCGCGCGCGAACTCGATCGAGGGCGGCACCAGCGACGTCCTCAAGAACATCGTCGCTGAGCGCGTTCTAGGTCTGCCAAAGCTGCGATGAACTTCGACTTCAACGACGAGCAGCGCGAGATCAAGTCCACCGCCCGCGACTTCCTCGCGTCGCGCTTCAAGCCCGAGAAGGTCCGCGAGCTCGCTGAGTCGGACAGCCCCTACGACGACGCGCTGTGGGCCGAGATCTGCGAGCTCGGCTGGCCCGGTATCGCGATTGCCGAGGAGCACGGCGGCCAGGGCCTCGGCACGGTCGAGGCGGTGATCCTCGCCGAGGAGATGGGCTACGCGCTGGCCCCGTCCCCGTGGATCTCGAACCTCTCCGCAGGCCTTTTCGTCGAGATGCTTGGCAGCGACGAGCAGCGAAGCACGTGGCTTCCGGGAATCGCCTCGGGCGAGGAGCGTGGCGCAGCCGCCTTCACGCCCCCCGCCCAGGACGAGGTTGTGGGCGCCGCCGCCGGCTCGGCGGTGCTGGTCCTGAACGACGGTGACCACGCCAGGGTCGTTCCCACCGGTGAGGCGCAGATCGAGAAGCTCGACCTGATCGACACGACCCGGGGTTACTTCCGCGTGACCGCCGACGGCGGCGACCGGCTGCCGGGCATCGACGAGGGCCCCGCCGATCGCTCGGTCGTCGTCCTCGCCGCCGAGCTCGTCGGGGTCGCCGCCCGCGCGCTCGACATGGCGGTGGAGTACGCCAAGGAGCGCGAGCAGTTCGAGCGCCCAATCGGCGCCTACCAGGCCGTCTCGCACCGGCTGGCGGCGATGCTCTGGGAGGTCGAGGAGGCGCGCTCGCTCACCTACTACGCGGGCTGGGTGGCCGACGCCGAGCCCGAGTCGCTTCCCCTCGCAGCCTCGATGGCGAAGGCGCGGGCCTCGGATGCCGCGACCTCGGTCACCCACGACGCAATCCAGACGTTCGGCGGGATCGGGTTCACCTGGGAGCACGACATCCACTTCTTCCTGAAGCGGGCCCGCGTCAGCGCACAGCTCCTCGGCACCCCGGGCGAGCACCGCGAGCGCGTTGCAGCGCTGGCGGGCCTGGGCTGAAGAGACTCGTCACACCGCCGGCTTCGGGCGGCGGTGGACGCGCAGATGCGGGTCCTCCGTGGAGCAGTTCTGCTCTCCCGCGGTTGGATCGGCCGCGGGCTTGAGGGCCGGGGGCTCCAAGAGTCTGGGTCGCCGGGTGTCGAGAAAGCTCGCGATCGTCGCCGCGTTCGCGTCGCGGTACGTGCAGGCCGGCAGGTTCCACTTGGCCTCGATCGTGGCCAGCACGGAGGTGTGGTCGCAGACGACGTTTGAGACCTTGCCTGGCCGCGAGTAGGGGGAGACCACCACGGTGGGCACCCGCGGACCGTAGATGTCGTACTTGCCCGGTACGTCGTCCGGGCCGAGAACCGGGGCGATCTGGTCGGGGGGGATGGCCTTCGGGGGCGGGACGTGGTCGTAGTACCCGCCGTGCTCGTCGTAGGTCCAGATCAGCAGCGTCCGCGGCCAGGCCGGGGAGTTGAGGACCGCGCTGATCACCTTGGCCGCGAACGCGGCACCGATCTGGATGTCCTGCGGGTTCTCCTCGCTGCCGCCCTGCGCGCTTACGGTCCCGGCCGCCGTGATCGACGCCGGCAGCGCCTCGCCGATCGGGCCGCCGACCTGGCCGGCCGCTCCGAACTCCGGATCGACGAAGCTGACCGCCGGCAGCGTTCCCGCTGCGCAGTCCGAGAAGAACTGCGTGATCGCCGCCGCGCCCTGGGGATGCTTTTCGAGGATCGAGGGGATGACTCCGGTGCCCGGCAGATCGACGAAGTAGTTGCGCCACTCGAGTCCGTTTGCCTCGAGGCGGTCGAAGATCGTCCCGTTCGGGGGCGGAGGGTCGTTCAGGCTGTCGTTGCTCGTCGAGATCAGCCCGTACGCCGTTCCCGCGAGCAGGAAACGGCGGTTGGGGTAGGTCTGACACGGCGCCGATCCGAACCAGCGGTTGGCCAGCGTGAACTCCTTCGCGAGCGAGTAGTAGAACGGCAGGTCCTTCTCGGCCCAGTAGACCATCGACTGCGGGTGGTCCTTCGCGAACCCGTTCATCCGCCCGCCATTGATCTGCTTGTGGGTCGAGTTCCAGCTCTGGCTGACCTCGGCCTGGCACTCGCTGGTCGCCCGGAAGGGCACGACGTAGCCGCCCTTGTAGGGGTTGCGATTGGCCGGCCGGCCGCGACGGTCGAAGCTGAACCCGTCGGCCAGTCGCTGGCCGCGCCGAGGCAGCATCCCGAAGTAGCAGTCGAACGAGTGGTTTTCCATCATCAGCACGACGATGTGGTCGAACGGAAGCTGCTCGGTCGGCGTTCCCTGGGGACGCGTTCGATCCGGAAGGCTGTCGGGCCGGCGCAGCCGGTGCCGATGGGCGCCGCCTGCGGCCAATGCAGGCGGGCCGGGTAGCCGGCTGAGCGTCAGTGCAGCGCCGGCGCTGAGCCCGGCGCCGATCAGGCGACGCCGCGTGAGCTCGGGCTGATGCAGCGCGGGTGATCTCCCGCTCACTCGAGCACCTCCACGTCGCTCGCGAGCTTAGTCGCGCCGCGCAACCCGTACTCGACGTCCACGGACTCGTGCTTGCGGTACGTGCCGACCACGCCGACGAGCATGGAGAGCCAGCGCAATCCGGAGAGCTTCTCCTCCTTGACGATCGGGCGGGTGAACACCAGCATGCCCTGTGCCACGCGGTAGTCCTCGCCCTCCGTCTGCTCGATCCCGTTGACGTACACCCGGATCGGGCGCTCGGCGCCCCGCGGCAGCCGCACCCTGCGCCCGGCCGCGTAGCTGCCCTTGGGAATCTCCGGGTCGGTCATCCGAGAGCCTCCCGCACGGCCTCGAGGGCAGCGTCCGGGGTGCGCCCCTCGAGGCGCTCCTTTCGCACCTTGCCGCGGTAGGGCACGATGGTGCCGTCGCCCATCACGTCGATGCCGGCTTCCCGCCCCCGCAGCCGGCTGCCGGTGGAGAGCTCGATTCGGGCCGCCACTCGGTCCTCGGGCTCGTATGAGCGAAATCCCTGGACCGGCCCGAGGCGGCCCTGCGCTGCGGCGGCAACGGCGTGGTCACGCATCGTGTCGAGCGCCTCCGCGAGGTCGTCGAAGGCCTCCCGCTCGACGCGCGGTCCCTTCCTGACCGTCAGCCGCCATTTCGCCACCGCGGCGCGAGTCTAACCCGCGCCGAGCCGGCCCCCGGCAGTGTCGGCTTGCCGGCCCCTACGCGCCCCGGCGCTGGCGCTTTGGGCGCTTGGCCGGCGGCCCGACGATCTTCTCCGGCCCCTCGCGGCCGTCGAGCGGCACATACTCGCGATCGAGGTGCCCGGTGTAGATCTGTCGCGGACGCGCGATCTTCTGCTCGGAGTCGTCGTTCATCTCCATCCACTGTGAGATCCAGCCCGAGGTCCGCGGGATCGCGAAGATCACCGTGAACATCTCCGTCGGGATCTCGAGGGCCTCGTAGATGATCCCGGAGTAGAAGTCGACGTTCGGGAACAGCTTGCGCTCGACGAAGAAGCTGTCGTCGAGGGCGTGCTTCTCGAGCTCGGTGGCGATCTCGATCAGCGGGTTGTACTCGGTGGCTTCGAAGACCTCGTAGGCGTGGTCGCGAATGATCCGCGCCCGGGGGTCGTAGTTCTTGTAGACGCGGTGGCCGAACCCCATGAGCTTCTCCTCGCGCTTCTTGACCCCCTCGAGGAAATCGGGCACGTTCTCGACCTTCTCGATGCGCCGCAGCATCCGCAGCACCGCCTCGTTGGCGCCGCCATGGAGGGGGCCGTAGAGGGCCGCGACGCCGGCCGCGACCGCCGAGTAGGGATCGACCTGCGAGGAGCCGACGCCCCGCACGGCGCTCGTCGAGCAGTTCTGCTCGTGGTCCGCGTGGAGCATGAAGAGGATGTCGAGTGCACGCGCGACCCGCGGATCCGGCTCGTACTTGAGCTCGGTCTTCTTGAACAGCATCGAGATCAGGTTCCCGGCGTAGTCGAGGTCGTTGTCGGGGTACACGTACGGCAGCCCCATGTTGTGGCGATAGGCGAACGCCGCGAGGGTCGGCACCTTGGCGATCAGCCGGATCGCGGCCATGTAGCGCTCCTCTGGATCGTCGATGTGCTTCGCGTCCGGATAGAACGTGGAGAGTGCGCCGACGCCCGCAAGGAGCATGCCCATCGGGTGCGCGTCGTAGCGGAACGTCTCGAAGAGGTTCTTGATGTCCTCGTGGACGAACGTGTGGTGGACGACGTCAAAGGTCCAGCGCTCGAGCTGCGGGCCGGTCGGCAGCTCGCCGAACGTGAGGAGGTAGGCCACCTCGAGGTAGGTCGACTCCTCGCACAGCTGCTCGATCGAGTAGCCGCGGTGCTGGAGGATCCCGGCCTCGCCGTCGATGTAGGTGATCGCGGAACGGCAGGAGGCGGTGTTGGTGAAGGCCGGGTCGTAGGACATCATCCCGAAGTCGTCCTCGTTGACCCGGATCTGGCGAAGGTCCATCGCCTTGATCGTGTCGTCGGTGATCTCGAGCTCGTATGTCCTGCCGGTCCGGTTGTCGGTGATCGACAGGGTGTCCGATCCGGCCGTCGCTACCTGGCCGTCAGCTGACTGACTCTGCTCCTCGGTGGCCAATTGCCTCTCCTTCAACGCCAAAGTCCGTGCACGGCTCATTCTCTCACCTGACGCGTGCGGGCGAGCGTGGGCATGCTTACCGCAATGGCGCTCCAGGACTTCAGCCCCCGCGAGTTCCCGCCGATCGCGAGCTACGGGTTTCTCTCGGACTGCGAAACCGCGTCACTGATGTCTCCGAGCGGGGCCATCGAGTGGCTGTGTCTGCCGCGGTTCGACTCGCCGAGCGTCTTCGGCGCAATCCTCGACCGCGAGGCGGGGCGCTTCAGCTTTGGCCCCGACGGCGTCCGGGCGCCGATCTCGAGGCGCTACCTCCCGGGCACGAACATCATCGGCACCGACTGGATGGGGAGTCGGGGCTGGCTCACGGTTCGCAACGCGCTGCTCGTGGTCCAGGATCTCGACCACCCGAGCGACTGTCACGCGCTTCGCGTCCTCGTTCGGACCGCCCGCTGCCTCGAGGGCGAGGCGAGCCTGGAGCTCGAGTGCTCGCCCCGCTTCGACTACGGCGCCACGGAGGCGAGGTGGGAGCCGTCGGAGGGCGGGGCACGCGTGGCGAGCGGGGACGTCGAGCTGCGCCTGACCGGCGATCTCGACCTCGAGCTCCACGGCGGCAGCGCCCGGGGCAGGCGCACGCTTCGCGAGGGAGAGACCGCGTTCTGCTGTTTGTCCTGGGGGGAGGAGGAGCCGCCCGAGAGCTTCGAGGAGGCCTGGGAGGCGGTCGATGTTGCCGCGCGCTTCTGGCGGCAGTGGATCCAGGGCGGGACGTTCCCCGACCACCACTGGGCCGGTCACCTGCAGCGCGCTGCCCTCACGCTCAAGGGGCTCAGCTACGCCCGGAGCGGGGCGCTCGTCGCCGCCGCCACGACCTCGCTGCCGGAAACCCCCGGCGGCGAGCGCAACTGGGACTATCGGTACACCTGGATCCGGGACGCCACGTTCTCGCTCTGGGCGCTGCATGCCCTCGGCCTCGATCACGAGGCGCGCGACTTCATGGAGTTCTGCTCGAAGCGGTTCGCAAACGTCGGGCCGGACCCGCAGATCATGTTCGGGATCGGGGGCGAGACCGAGCTGCCCGAGCGGACGCTCGACCACCTCTCCGGATACGCCGGTTCGCGTCCGGTGCGGGTCGGTAACGGCGCCGTGTACCAGCGCCAGAACGACGTCTACGGCGCGTTCCTCGACTCCGTCTACATCCATTCGAAGATCAAGGACGGCTTGCCGGATGGCCTGTGGCCGATCGCGCGCCAGCAGGTGGAGGGCGCGATGGAGACGTGGCGCGAGCCGGACCAGGGGATCTGGGAGGCGCGCGGCGCGCCTCACCATTACGTGTCCTCGAAGCTGATGGCCTGGGTCGCTCTCGACCGCGGGGCGAAGCTCGCGCGCCTCTACGGCGACGACGCGGATGCCGAGCGCTACGCCGCCGAGGCGGACCTCGTTTGCGATGAGATCCTCACCCGCGGCGTCACCGCGGATGGCCGGTTTCGCCAGCACTACGACACCGACGCGCTCGACGCGTCCAACCTCCTCGTCCCGCTCGTGCGGTTCCTCCCGCCGACGGACGACCGCGTCCGCGCGACGGTGCTGGCCATCGCCGACGACCTGACCGAGCACGGGCTCGTGCTCCGCTACCGCCTCGAGGGGTCCGATGACGGCCTCTCGGACGAGCCCGAGGGCAGTTTCACCATCTGCTCCTTCTGGCTCGCCTCGGCCCTGTCGGAGATCGGCGAGCACGAGCGGGCTCGCGAGCTCTGCATGCGCCTCCTCGGGCTCGCCGGTCCGCTCGGCCTCTACGCGGAGGAGATCGCGCCCTCGACCGGAGAGCACCTCGGCAACTTTCCGCAGGCGTTCACGCACCTGGCCCTGATCAACGCGGTCCTGCACGTGATCGCGGACGAGCTGGCCGACGAGCGCGAGGGCTACAGCGCCGTTCTGACCGAGACGCGGGCGAGGCACTGAGGCTGGCAGACTGGCCAATCGTGAAAGCTGTCCAGATCGAGGAATTCGGCGGGCCGGAGAACATGCGGCTGCTCGAGCTGCCGGATCCCGAGCCGGCCGGCGGCGAGGTGGTGCTCGACGTGGTCCGTGCCGGAATCAACTTCGCCGACACGCACGCGATCCGCGACGACTACCTCGCCAAGCAGACGCTTCCGCTCATCCCCGGCGGCGAGGTCGCCGGGACCGACGCGGGCGGGCGCAGGGTTGCGGCGATGCTGACGAGCGGCGGCTACGCGCAGAAGGTCGCGGTCGCGGAGGCCGCCCTGGTGCCGGTGCCGGACGAGGTCACCGACGACCAGGCCGCGGGCCTGCTGCTGCAGGGCCTCACCGCGCTCAACCTGCTGAAGACGTCGGCGCGGCTCGAGCCCGGAGAGACGGTAGTGGTCGAGGCCGCGGCCGGCGGGACGGGCTCGCTGGCGGTTCAGCTCGCAAAGCGCCTGGGAGCCGGTCGGGTGATCGGTCTCGCTTCCAGCGACTCGAAGCGCGAGCTCGTCGAGCGGCTCGGCGCCGACGCCACGGTCGATTCGCGAGCGGACGACCTCAAGGAGGCGATCCTCGACGCGAACGGCGGCAGGCCGGTCGACATCGTCCTCGAGATGTCAGGCGGCGCGGCGTTCGACGCGACCCTGGCGACGCTGGCGCCGTTCGGCCGCCTGGTGACCTTCGGGATTGCCTCGGGGGAGTCCAACCAGGTGCGAAGCGCCGACCTCATGCGCACGAGCCGCGCGGTCATCGGCTTCTGGCTCGTCCATCTCTTCACGAAGCCGGAGCTGCTGCGCTCGGGGATCGCCGAGCTGCTCGGCATGGTCGCGAGTGGCGACCTGGAGGTCGTGATCGGCGGCGTCTACCCGCTCTCGGAGGCCGCCACCGCCCACCGGGACCTGCGGGCGCGCACCACCAACGGCAAGCTGCTGTTGGATCCCACGTGAGCGGCTTCAAAGACCTCGGGTTGCCCGAGAGCATCCTGAAGACGCTTGAGGAGCTCGGCTACGAGGAGCCGACGCCGATCCAGGAGCAGGCAATCCCGGAGCTGATGGCCGGGCACGACGTGATCGGCCAGGCGCAGACCGGGACCGGGAAGACGGCGGCGTTCGGTCTGCCGCTGCTCTCGTACCTGGACCCGGACTCGCAGGAGACTCAGGCGATCGTCCTCACTCCCACTCGCGAGCTCTGCATCCAGGTCACTCAGGCCCTGCGCTCCTATGCGGAGCACCTCGGCATCGAGGTCCTGGCGGTTTTCGGCGGCCAGGCGGTGGCGACCCAGACGTCGCGGCTTCGCGGTGGGGCGCAGGTGGTGGTGGCGACCGTGGGGAGGATGCTGGATCTCTCAACGCGCGGCGCCCTCGTACTGACCTCTGCCCGCTACGTCGTCCTCGACGAGGCCGACGAGATGCTCGACCTGGGCTTCATCGACGATGTCGAGCGGATCCTGCGGATGTGCCCGGGCGGGCGCCAGACGGCGCTCTTCTCCGCGACCATCCCACCGCCCGTCGAGCGCTTGGCCGACCGGTACATGTACAACCCGGTCACGATCAGGGTCACCCCGAAGCAGCTCACCGTCGACAAGATCGAGCAGGCCTTCGTCGAGGTTGCGCCGAGGGAGAAGACCGACCAGCTGGTCGAGGTCCTGAATGCCGAGGACCCCGAGCAGGCGATCATCTTCTGCCGGACCAAGCTCGGGACCGCCCGCCTGGACGAGGAGCTTCGCCGGCGCGGCCTCAAGGTCAAGGCCCTCCATGGCGACCTCAGCCAGGGCCAGCGCGACGGCGTGATGCTCGCGTTCAAGAACCACAACCTGCCTCTGCTCGTCGCCACGGACGTTGCCGCGCGCGGGCTCGACATCGAGCACGTGACCCACGTCATCAACTACGACGTCCCCAACGTGACCGAGACCTACGTGCACCGCATCGGCCGCACGGGGCGCGTCGGCCGCACGGGGCGCGCGATCACCTTCGTGACGCCCAAGCAGCGCGAGGACATCGACCGGATCGAGCGCGAGGCGCGCACGGCGATCGACGAGTGGGAGCGTCCCGAGGAGCGCATCGAGCACGCCCCGCGGCCGCGGCGGCGCGAGCACGCGTCGAAGATCCGACGGAGCGAGCGCGCCGAACGCGACGTCGCCCCCGATCGCGACGAGCCCGCAGGTGAGGAGGCGCCCGCCGCGCCGGCGAGCGGGGGCCAGGTCAAGCTCTTCATCAACCGCGGTCAGCGCAGCGGGATCTCCGACGACGACGTGCGCTGGGCGCTCACCGAGGGGGCAGTGATCCCCGCCGAGTCGATTGGGGACGTCCGCGTGCTCGAGCGCTTCTCCTTCGTCGACCTCGACGCCGAGCACGCCGAGCAGGCGCTCGAGCGCCTCGACGGGACCAAGCTCGGCGGCAAGCAGATCCGCGTCGAGTACGCCAAGGGGTAGTTCGGGGGAGGGCTCAGCCGGCCTCGCTGCCCTGGGCCGACTCGCCCTCGCGGATCAGGCCGCGCAGGTCGGTGATGCGGAAGACGAGGAAGAGCGCCGCGAACGCGATCGCGACGGACCACGCCGTCACCGCGATCTGCTGGCCGACGGAGTAGGAGAGGACCGCGGTCCGGGACGCCCCGTGAAGCGTTGCGACCAGGAGCGCCTGCTGGGAACCGACGCCGCCGGGCGTGAACGGCAGGGCGCCGCTGATCGCCTGCACGCTCATCACCAGGAGGACGTTCTGAAACGAGCCGCCGATGTGGAATGCGTCAAGGAAGAGCCAGAACGAGGCGAAGCGCAGGATCCAGGCAGCCATCTGCCAGGCGAGAACCTCGCGGAGATAGCGCCGCGGCATGGTGAAGATCACGAGACCCTGCTTGACGCGCGCCCAGAACGCCTCGGCGCGGCGCGCGAGGACGGCGAACCCGACCACGGCGGCGATGCCGACGACCGTCAGGGCCAGGGCGAGGAGCTGCGGGTGCGCGGCCCAGAAGGCGATGTCGAACGCCGGCAGATGGGGCAGCCGCGGCGGCGGGGGCAGGAGGCCCTGCGTGATCGCGTAGAGCAGGACGAGGATGCCGATCCCGGAGTCGAACGGCGTCAGCACCGCGAAGGAAGAGATGATCGACGGGAAGTTCGACCCCGGGATGCTGCGCTTCGCGAGGACGATCTTGACCGCGTCGCCGCCGCGGGCCGGGAGGACGCCGTTGAGCCCGGCGCCGATCAGGAACGACGCGACGATCCGGCCCTCGGCGACCTTCGTGCCGGCATATGCGGCGCGGATCGCGTTGGCCCACGCGTGGCCTCGCATGATCTGCATGAGCAGCGACAGCACGAGACCGGCGACCAGGTAGGTCCAGCCGATGTCCGAGAGCGTGGCGAAGAAGGCCGAGACCGCGTCGCCGAAGCGGTTGATGCTGCCGCCGAGATCTCCGAGTGGGAGCGGCGCCATGGCTCATAAGGTATTGCGCCGCTGATGCTCGCTGCCGCGGTCTTAGCCGTCGCGTACCTGATCTGGGCCCCGCCGACGGCCGATCTCGCCGCGCAGACCTTTCGCGCCGACCTCTTCTCCCAGCATGGGTTCCTGATCTGGAACGACTACTGGTACTCCGGGCACTACCTGCCCGGATACAGCGTCATCTACCCGCCCCTCGGCGCGCTCATCGACCCCCGCGTCCTCGGCGCCCTCGCGGCGGTGGCGGCGGCCGGCTGCTTCGGCGCGATGGCGCGACACCGCTACGGGGACAGGGCAGTGGTCGCCACGCAGTGGTTCGGCGCGGCGACGGTGACCAACCTCCTCACCGGCCGCATCACGTTCGCGCTCGGCCTCGCGGCTGGCCTCGGATCGCTGCTCGCGCTGCAGCGCCGCCGGGCGATCGCTGCGCCGGTCCTCGGTTCGCTGACGGCGCTGGCCAGCCCCGTTGCGGCTCTCTTCGTGGCGCTCGCGACGGCGGCGGTCGCCCGCGGCGAGTGGAGGCGGCCCGCGCTCGTCCTCGGTACGGCGGCGCTCGGCACCTCGGTCGCAATCTCGCTCGCCTTTCCGACGGATGGCTGGTTCCCGTTCGCGCCCACGGCTTTCCTCCCCGTGCCGCTGTTCGCGATAGCCGTCTACTTCCTCGCGCCGGCGGGTGAGGACTGGCTGCGCCGCGGGACGGTGATCTACCTCGCGACATGCACCCTCTTCGCGATCGTTCACACGCCGGTGGGGGCCAACGCCGCGCGCCTCGGCGCGCTCTTCGCCGGGCCGATCCTCGCCCTGGTCCTGTTCGGGCGACGAACCCTCGCACTCGCCCTCGTCGCGGTGCCGCTCCTCTACTGGCAGTGGGTTGCTCCCGTGCGGGACGTCTCCGACGCTGCGGGGGACCCGTCCGTGCACGCCTCCTACTACGCGCCGCTGATCGCCGAGCTCGACCGCCTGGCCACCGGGCCGGCGCGAGTCGAGGTCCCGCCGACCCGCGATCGCTGGGAGAGCGCCCTGCTCGCACCGAGCTACCCGCTCGCACGAGGCTGGCTTCGACAGCTCGAGTCCGACGACTTCGACCTCTTCACCGGCGGAAACCTCACGCCATCGTCCTATCGGCGATGGCTCGGCGACGACGGGGTCTCCTACGTCGCCCTCCCGAACGTCAAGTTCGACTACCTGGCAAAGGACGAGGTCGCACTGATTCGCACGGGCCTCCGGTACCTGCGGCCGGTGTGGTCGAACGCCGACTGGACCCTCTACCGGGTCGCCCGCTCGACTCCGCTCGTGACGGCCGAGGCCAGCGACATCCCGCGCGGAACCGCCACGCTCACGCATCTCGGGCCTGCCGACTTCACCGTGGACCTGCACGAGGCGGGCACTTACCTCGTCCGGATCCACTACACCCCCTACTGGGACGTGACGTCGGGCGCCGCCTGCGTCGAGCCGGCCGGCCCGCCCAACGCCGACTGGACGCAGCTCGTGGCCCGCGGGCCCGGCAGGGTGACCGTCAGCGCCCGGTTCAGCCTTGACGGGCTCCTCCGCCGGAGCGGCTCGTGCTCGGGGTAGCCCTGGCCCTCGGCTCGAGCGTCGCCTGGGGCGTCTCCGATTTCCTTGGCGGCCTGCAGACCCGGCGGTCCTCGGCTCTGGGCGTCCTCCTCGTCACCCAGCCGGTCGGGCTGGTGCTCGCCCTCGCCGTGGCCCTTGCGTTCGGTGGCGACCCGCTCTCGACGCGGACCGCGGGCTACGCACTGGGCGCTGGAGCCGTTGGCGTGATCGCCCTCGGCGCGTTCTACCGGGCGATGGCCCTCGGCTCGGTCTCCGTGGTCGCGACGATCGGCGCGCTCGGGATCGCGGTGCCGGTCGTCGCTGGGATCGCCGGGGGCGACTCACCCTCCGCGCTCTCGGCCGCCGGCGCCCTCCTCGCCTTCGCCGGCGCGCTCGTGGTCGCGCGAGAACCGGACCCCGAGTGGCGCTCGGCGAACGCCACCGCGGTTGGCCTCGCGGCGCTGGCCGGCGTCGGCTTTGGCCTCTTCTTCTGGGGCCTCGACCTGTCGGCTCCGCCGAACCCAGCGTGGACCGTGGTGGGTGCCCGGGTCGGCGGCGTCGCCACGCTGCTCGCCGCCGGCGCCTACGTCCGGCCGCGGCTGCCGCTCGACCCGTCGCGGATGCCGGCGCTGACGGCGATCGCGCTCTGCGACATCCTCGCCAACTCGCTCTTCGCGCTGGCGACCGACCGCGGGTTGCTCTCGCTGGTGGCGGTCGCGGGCTCGCTCTACTCGGCCGTCACGGTCCTGCTCGCCCGCATCGTCCTCGGCGAGCGCTTCGACCGCGTGCGTCAGGCAGGGTTCTTCGTCGCGTTCGTCGGGATCGCGGCGCTCGCGGCGGGCACGTAGGGGGGGGTGTTTTAGGGATTCAGCGAGGCGGGGGCGCTCCCGATTCAGCGAGGCGCGGGCCGACCGCAGCTCGACTGAGTCCGCACCGCCGCATCCGAACGTCCGGTCCACGCCCTCCCCATGCGCAAACCACTCACTCACCGTGTTGTCGACTGTGGGTGTGGGGTTTGTCCCGCTATGCGGGACAAACCGCGCCAGCGCCGGAGATCGCCTCGCCGTGGAGGGGTTGGCGCGGCGGTCGGCGCCCCGGAGCTCAATGCTGACGACGCTTCGGCCCCCGTCGCCGCCTACCCGAGAGCGCCGCGCGCCTCAGCCGAGCTCGAAGCTCAGAAGGCCTTGCAGCCTTGGGATCGTCTCCCCCGCGTCGCGGTGGAGGACGCCGGTCATCCCGACGGCCTCGGCTCCGGCGACGTTCTCGCGCAGGTCGTCGACGAACACGCACTCGCCCGCGGCTACGTGCAGGCGCTTGCAGGCAAGCTCGTAGATCTCGGGCTGGGGCTTGTGGAGGCCCACGTCGCCCGAGATCACCGTGGCGTCGAAGATGTCAACGGGAGCGCGCTCGTAGATGCCGAGTCCCCACGAGTTGGAGATCAGCCCCGTGCGGCGCCCAGCCCTCTTCGCCGCCTTTACCGCGTCGATCATGGCGGCGTCCGGCCGCAGGTCGGCGAACAGGTCATCGATCAGACCCTCGCTCGACTCGAGGCCGAGGAGCTCGGCGAACGGCGGCTCGAAGCCGGCCTCGTCCAGCGCTCCCGTCTCGAGGCCGCGCAGGAGCTCGAGCGCCGAGGGGTCCGCGCGGAACAGCTCCCGGACGGTCTCGGCGGCGAGCCCGCGCCGCTCGCAGAAGCTTCCAAACGCCGGCCAGATCGAGGTCGTCAGCACGCCGCCGAAGTCGACGATGAGGGTGCTGTGTGCGGCATCTCTTCGCATAGGCTCCCCGCGCAATGGCCGAGGGGACGCCGGACGGTATCGACGGGGCGCGGGTGGAGGAGTGGTTCTCGGCGAACGTGCCTGGAGCCACCCCGCCCCTCGAGTTCGAGCGGATCTCCGGCGGGCGCTCCAACATCACCTACGGCGTGAGCGACGCGGCGGGGCACCGCTGGGCGCTTCGCCGTCCGCCCCTCGGCAAGCGGCTCGCCTCGGCGCATGACATGGCCCGCGAGCATAGGATCATCGCGGCGCTCGCGGATACGGACGTTCCGGTGCCCGCGGCAAACGGACTCTGCGAGGACGAGGCGGTCAACGGCGACCCCTTCTACGTCATGGGGTTCGTCGAGGGCCCGATCCTCCGCAACCGGGCCGAGGCCGAGGCGGCGTTCCCGGACGAGGAAGACCGCCGCGCGATCGGCGAGCGCGTGGTGGACACGCTGCTCGCGATCCACTCGGTTGACCCCGACGCTGTCGGCCTCGGCGATCTCGCCAAGAAGGAGGACTACGTCGCCCGCCAGCTTCGCCGCTGGCACGGGCAGTGGGAGAAGTCGAAGACGAGGGAGATCGAGTTGATCGACGACGTCCACGACCGCCTCGCGGCGCGGATTCCCGAGCAGGGGCCGGCGACCATCGTCCACGGCGACTACCGCCTCGACAACATGATCCTGGCCCCGAGCGGCGAGGTCGCCGCCGTGGTCGACTGGGAGCTGTGCACCCTTGGCGACCCGCTGGCCGACGTCGGCCTGCTGCTCGTCTACTGGTCGGAGCCGGGGGACGAGTTCACGCCGCTCTTCGAGGCGCCCACGGTTGCGGCCGGCTTCCCCTCGCGCGACGACCTTCGGCGTCGCTACGAGGAGCGCTCGGGCCGCGACCTCTCCGGCATCGACTACTACGTGGCGTTGGGGCTCTGGAAGTTGGCGATCATTCTCGAGGGCGTCTACGCGCGCTACGCGTCCGGTCAGTACGGCGCAGACGACACCGGCTTCGAGGAGTTCGCGAACGTCGTCGTCAGGCTCGCCGAGGGGGCCGACGCGGCGGAGCGTCGCCTGTCCTAGCCCGCCCGCGACCTCGGGATTGAGGTCCGGTTACCCCACTTGGGGACGGCTCGGCTACCGCGGTCGATACAGGCTATGGTGGGCCTCGGCGCAAAAGCCGATTCAGGGGAGGCAGAGAGGATGCGCACGGGAAGCGGGCTGCGACCGATGAGGTGCGTGACGGCGTTCGTCCTCGCGCTCTCGATCCTGGCGTCCGGCATTGCGCTGGCCAGTTCGAGCGCCGGCAAGCAAACGGCCAGCAAGCGCTCGGACTCAAAGCGCGGCCCGCGCGGCCGACGGGGAGCTACTGGCCCGCAGGGGCCGCGGGGCCCCAGCGCCTCGCTGCCGCTCACCTACGTCAGCCGGCAGTTCCAGGCTGAGTCGCACGCGAACACGCTCGGCGCGGCGGTGTGCCCGAGCGGGGAAAACGTCACCGGCGGAGGCGTCAGCTCCAGTCCCGGTGCGCCCTTGGGGACGATGTACGTCAACACCAGCTTCGGGGAGCCAGCTAGAGCGGATGGCCCGAGCGCCTGGTTCGGCATCGTCGATACCACCCCCGCGGGCCAGACGTTCACCGTCTATGCGATCTGCGCGCCCTCGCCGATCTCGAAGCGTGCGCCGATCGAGGCGAGCCGCACGCTCGGCGCGAGCTCGGACCGAAAGCGCGGGCGACGCGGTCCCCGCGGGGCGACCGGGCCGCAGGGGCCTGCGGGGCCCAGCACGCCCTCGCTGAGCTACGTCTCCAAGGACTTCACCGCGACCGCTGGTCAGCGGACGCAGCGCGCGGTCGATTGCCCGGCCGGGGAGCAGGTCACCGGCGGCGGCGTGCAGTCGAGCGGGCCCTACCGCACGCAATGGGTCAACAGCAGCTTCCCGGATCCCAGCGGCTTCGACGCGTGGATCGCTTCCGTCGATACGTTCGACGTCGACCGCGAGTTGACCGTCTATGCGATCTGCACGCCGGCGACAGTGGCGAAGCGCGGATCGCTCGAGTGGAGCCACCCGCCGGTCGAGCGCTCCAACGCAAAGCGCGGTCCTCGCGGGCCGCGAGGCGCGACCGGGCCGCAGGGTCCGGCTGGCTCGCTTGCCTCGATCCCGCTCTCCTATGCCGTCAGCGACACCACTCCCGCCCCCCCCGGTGCTCAGACGCGCGCGGAGATCGGCTGTCCGAGCGGCGAGAGCGTCATCGGCGGGGGGATGGGGAGCGAGGCCGACTTCGGGCACCAGGCGATCAACACGAGTAGACCGCAGGGCTCCGCGGGCTGGGTGGGCGATATCGACACCCTCGGCTCCGATCCCGAGGGGTTCGTCGTCGAGGCAATCTGCACGCCCGCAAGGGTCGTGGAGCCGTGAGATCCCGGAGGTATTCCGCCTAGCGCGGTCGAGGTGGTCGAAAGCGGGGCGGCAGTTCACGCCCGCTCTGCGCGCTCAGGCGGTCGCGGCCGCTGATTCGCTCTCGGCGCCTGATCCGTTGGCGGAGGCGCTCTTTCCGGCCTCGCGCGGCGTCCAGCGGTTGAGCTCGCGCCGGGCGACCACCATCTTGTGGACCTCGTCCGGTCCATCGGCAATCCGCAGCATCCGGCTGAAGCGCCACATCGAGGCCAGGGGCGTGTCGTCCGACATGCCGAGAGAGCCGTGCGTCTGGATGGCGCGGTCGAGGACGTCCATCACCACGTTGGCGGCGACCACCTTGATCATCGAGATCTCGCGGCGCGCCTCGCGCTTGCCCAGCGTGTCCATCTTCCAGGCGGCGTAGAGGGTGAGCAGGCGGGCCTGCTCGATCTCCATCCGCGACTTCGCGATGAAGTCCTGGATGAACTGCTTGTCGGCGAGCTTCGAGCCGTGCGTCTCGCGCTTCACCGCGTACTGCCCCATCATCTCGATCGCGCGCTCAGCCGAGCCGATTGCCCGCATGCAGTGGTGGATCCGCCCCGGGCCGAGCCGGTCCTGGGCGATGACGAAGCCGGCTTGGCGCGGGCCGAGGAGGTTCGCCTCGGGCACCCGGCAGTCCTCGTAGCGGATCTCGCAGTGGCCGGGGCCGCCATCGTGGCCCATCACCGGCACCGCGCGGATCAGGTTGAAGCCCGGGGTGTCGGTCGGCACCAGGATCATCGAGGCGCGGCCGTAGGGGTGGGCATCGGGGTCGGTGACGACCATCGCGATCGCGACCGAGGCGCCGACGGCCCCCGAGGTGAACCACTTGTGTCCGTTGATCACCCACTCGCCGCCGTCGAGCTCGGCCCGCGCCTGGAGCGTGGTCGGGTCGGAGCCCGAAACCTCCGGCTCGGTCATCGAGAAGCAGCTGCGGATCTCGCCGTCGAGCAGCGGACGCAGCCAGCGGTCCTTCTGCTCGTCGGTGCCGTGCTCGGCGAGGATCTCCATGTTCCCCGTGTCCGGCGCCGCGCAGTTGAAGGCCATCGGCGCGATGGCCGGGCTGCGGCCCATCTCCTCGCAGAGGACGCCGTACTCGAGGTTGGAGAGCCCCGTCCCGTACTCGGAGTCCGGCAGGAACATGTTCCAGAGCCCCTCCTCCCGGGCCTTGGCACGAATCTCGACGATGATGTCCGGGTAGGCCTTGCCGGAGCCGACCGTCACCTCGGAGTCCAGCGCCCGCATCGCCTCGAGCTCGTTGGGATAGACGTGCTCCTCGCAGAAGGCGCGAATGCGATCGCGAAGGGTCTCGACCTCGGGGCTCAGGGAGAAGTCCATCGCCGGAGCCTATCGCTGCTCGATCGGCGAGACGGGCTATGCGGCGGCTGCCGCCGCGGCCGCCCGCCGGCGCAGTGCCCTGCGGTGCACGTTGGCCTGCCAGGCGAGCAGCGTGCCGATCACGAAGACCGCGACGGTCATCGCCGGGGCGTAGATCGACGGCGGCACATGCTCCTTCGTGATCAGCACGATCGCCGAGCCGATGAGGACGACACCGATGGCGTTGCGCAGGAAGGCCTCGGGTGCTCGCACGGAGAGCCGGCTTCCGAGCAGCACACCCGGGATCGAGCCCACGAGGATGTTGGCAACGAGCCCGAGGTCGACGTTCCCGCTGATCCAGTGGCTGATGCCGGCGGCCCAAAGCACCACGGCGGCCTGCGCGATGCTCGTCCCCACGACCCGCTTCGGCGTCAGCCG
The DNA here is from genome assembly GCA_963740625.1 of uncultured Actinomycetes bacterium. Taxonomy (GTDB): domain Bacteria; phylum Actinomycetota; class Thermoleophilia; order Solirubrobacterales; family 70-9; genus JAWVFM01. The sequence continues at coordinate 467,261 of CAVUEV010000001.1, read as the reverse complement.
GTACCCGGCGATCAGGACGATCGACACCAGCGTCCCGCCGCCGGCCGAGGTGACGCCGATGACGAAACCGGTGACGACCCCGGTCAGGACCGCGCCGACGATGTGGCGCCGGAAGAGATGCATCGCGTGGCGCTCCGGGATCACGTCCTTCAAGAACAGCGAGCGGACCAGCGTCGAGACTCCGACGACGAGCAGCGTTGCGCCGAGGATCCCCAGGACCAACTGGTCGAGACGGTCCTCCCCGTACTGGCGCTTCAGGAAGCCGATGACCCAGACGCCCGCGATCGATGCCGGGACCGCGCCGACCGCGATCCAGAAGGCGAGTCCCAGGTGCACCGTGTACTGCTTGAGGTGCTGCCAGGCGCCAACGGTCTTGGTCACGGCGCCGTAGAGGATGTCGGTGCCGATCGCGGTGACCGGGGCGGTCCCGACGACCAGAATGAGGAGCGGGGTCATGAGGGACGCGCCACCCATGCCGGTAATGCCGACCAGGGTGCCGATGGCAAAGCCGAGGATGACGACGACTGGGTCCATCAATCGGGGGTCAGGCGGCGGCGGGTGCGCTTCGCGCCATCGCGCGCCGGTGCAGGTTCAGCTGGAATCCCACCAGGCCGGCCACGAACAGCCCGGCGACCGCGAAGCTGGGAATCAGCACCGAGGCCGGCGGTTGGGTCTTGATGAGCAGGGTCACCGACGATGCGCAGAGCACGACGCCGAGCGCGTTGCGCATCAGCGCCTGCGGCGCCCTCACCGCGAAGCGCGTTCCGATGATGACTCCGGGGATCGACCCGACCAGGATGTTGCCGGCCAGCCCGAAGTCGACGTTGCCGCCAACGATGTGGGCGATGCCGGCGGCCCAGAGGAGCACGGCTGCGTGGAAGATGTCGGTACCGACGACCCGGGTGGGGGTGAGGCGGAACCCGGCGATCAGCACGATCGCGATGAGCGTCCCGCTGCCCGCTGAGGTCAAGCCGATCACGAAGCCGGTGACGACGCCGGTCACGATTGCCGTGACGATGTGGCGCCGGAAGAGGTGCATCGCCTCCCGCTCGGGGATCACGTCCGCGAAGAGCCACGCTCGCAGAAGCGTCGCCAGGCCGACGACGGCCAGCGCCGCGCCAACCATGCCCAGGACGAGGTGGTTCACGGTGTCCTCCCCGTAGCGGTTCTGGACGAGCTCGACCACCCAGACGCCGACGATGGCGGACGGCACGCTGCCGACCGCGAGCCAGAAGGCGATTCCCCGGTGGACCGTCTTCTGCTTCAGATGGCCCCAGCCGCCGACGGTCTTGGTGATCGCGCCGTAGAAGATGTCGGTGCCGATCGCCGTCACCGGGGCGGTGCCGACGAACAGAATGAGCAGAGGGGTCATCAGGGAAGCACCGCCCATGCCGGTCATGCCCACGAGCATGCCAATCGCGAGCCCAAGCACGACCACGAAGGGATCCATTGGTTTTCGTGACCTCCTTTGCCCTTCCGAGGCGGGCCTCGAAGACCGCCGAAGCATTTACCTGCCTTTCTTGACTAGGAAAGTCAAGAGCCGCACCGGCGGCATGCTAGCGAATCGGCACGGAGGGCGGCCCGGGGTCAGCGCTTGAGCCAGGCTTCGGGGTCGTTCAGCATCGCGTCGAGGCGCCAGGGCAGCTTGCCCGCGGCGAGCTCCTCGAGGGTCGCGCTTTCGAGCACGGCGCGCAGGTTGGCGCGGACAGCGACCCAGACGTCGCGCAGGCGGGTCGCCGGCCCGGTGTAGCGAAGCTCCTCGGGCGCCGCCTCGTGGATGTTCGCAAGCGGTCCCTCCACCGCCCGGATCACGTCGGCGACTGTGATCTCCCCCGCCGGGCGGGCGAGCCAGTAGCCGCCCTTGGCACCGCGGCGGGCGCGGACCAGGCGGGCGTGCTTGAGCTCGAGCAGGATGTGCTCGAGGAACTGCAGGGGGATCTCCTGGGCCTCCGCAAGCCGCTCTCCCTTGATCGGCTCGCCCTCCGGCGCGGCCGCCAGCTCGAGCGCGGCGCGGACGGCGTAGTCGGCCTTCGCCGAGATCCTCACCCAGCTATTGTCGCAAGCGAGGTCAAGAAAGAGTTCGAATTTGCCAACAATCGATCTGCAGTCTCATTCCACCGTCTCCGACGGCCAGCTCGCGCCGGCGGACGTGGTGCGCTCGGCCGCCGAGGCGGGGATCGACGTGATGGCGCTGACCGACCACGACGGGGTCGCCGGCGTCCCCGAGGCGCTCGCAACCGCCGACGAGCTCGGCATCGAGTGCGTGCCCGCGGTCGAGATGTCCTGCGTCCACGAGTACTCCGAGGACCTTCACATCTGCGGCTACTGGATCGACGTCGACGCGATCCAGCCTGCCTGCGACCGCGCCCAGCAGGAGCGCGTCGACCGCGCCAAGGAGATCATCGCCAAGCTCAACGAGCACGGCGTCGAGGTGAGCTTCGAGGCGGCGGTCGAGAAGGCCGGAGCCGCCGACGCCATCGGCCGTCCGCACATCGCCAAGGCGGCCGGAGCCGGCCCGGACCTCGGGCCGTTCTTCGAGGAGTACCTGGTGCCGGGCGCCAAGGCGTTCGTCTCGCGCAAGTGGCCCACGGCGGAGGAGGCGGTGAGGATCATCCACGCGGCGGGCGGCGTCGCCGTCGTCGCCCATCCCTACTGGGACGTCAAGGACCCTGGGCAGGTCCGCGACCTCGTCGAAAGCCTGGTCCGCGACGTCGGCCTCGACGGGGTCGAGAGCTTCTACCCGCCGCACACCCCCGAGCAGACGAAGCACTGCCTCGAGCTCTGCGAGGAGTTCGGCCTGGTCGCCACGGCGTCGTCGGACTTCCACGGCCCGACCCACAAGACCTTCTCGCGCTGGGGCGCGTACGACACCTACGGGCTCGGCGAGCCGGCCGTCCCGGCCAAGCCGTAGCCGACTCGGCGCTTGCCGGTCCCTACGTCCGCGGTGCGTAGCGGTGGTGGATGCAGAGCGTGTTGCCCGCGGGGTCGTTGAAGAACGCCATGTGGCAGACGCCCGAGTCCATGGTCTCGGCCAGGAACTCCACACCCCTGGACTCGAGCGCGGCGCGGGCCGCCGCGACGTCGTCAACGTGCAAGCCGAACGGGTGGCCGCTTCGTTCGAATTCGCGGCCGATCGAGGCCGGGTTCATGATCTGCAGGGTGAGGTTGCCGGTTTCGTACTCCGCTCCCTGGATGCCCTCGTAGCGCACCGAGCGCTCCAACCCCAGAACCTCACCATAGAACCTCTCGGCGGCCTCGAAGTCGTCCACGAAGACCGTCGCGAAATCCACTCCGCTGATCAGGCCGGGGGCCGTGCTCATCGCCGCTTCTCCTCCTAGGAGGAGTCCTCGACGAGCCCACGCTCCTCGAGGAACCCAAGGATCATCTGCGCGGACTCCTCCGGCGACTGGCGTTCCGTGTCGACGGTGATCTCCGGGTTCTCAGGCGGCTCGTACGGGTCGGAGACGCCGGTGAACTCCTTGATCTCGCCGCTGCGCGCCTTGGCGTAGAGGCCCTTGACGTCGCGCTCCTCGCAGACCTCGACCGAAGCCCTCACGTAGGTCTCGATGAAGCGGCCGTTCATCATCGCTCGAGCCTCGTCGCGGATCTCCCGGTACGGCGAGATCGCGGCGGTGATCACCGGCACGCCATTGCGCGAGAGCAGGTTGGCGACGAAGGCGATCCGGCGGATGTTCGTGTCCCGGTCCTCCTTCGAGAAGCCCAGTCCCTTCGAGAGGTTCTCGCGGACGATGTCGCCGTCCAGCACCTCGAGCTTCGAGCCGCGGGCGCGGAGCTCCCTGACGAGGATGTTGGTGATGGTGGTCTTGCCCGCACCGGAGAGTCCGGTGAACCAGAGGCAGAAGCCGTTGTCCTCAGCCATCGGTGGCACAACTCCCTTGCAGGGGGCCAAATACGCTTTCGCGCATTGCGTCGCTCATCAAACCCCTTCCTTTCGGTATGAGTCGATCAGGATCTCAGCAACCTCGTCCCTGCTGAACTCGTGCGGAGGCTTCTCCCCGGCCTCGAGCATCTCCCGGACCTTCGTCCCCGAGAGGAAGAGGTGCGACTCCTGCGGGTGCGGGCAGGTCTTGGACGAGCCCATGCCCTCGCAGTCGTTGCACCAGAAAGTGTGCTCGAAGAACAGCGGCTGGATGCCGAGCTCGTCGAGGTCGATGTCGTCGAAGATGCGCTGCGCCTCGTAGGTGCCGTAGTAGTCGCCGACCCCGGCGTGGTCGCGCCCCACGATGAAGTGGGTGCACCCGTAGTTGCGGCGGATCAGCGCGTGGTGGACGGCCTCGCGCGGCCCGGCGTAGTGCATCTTGCCGGGGTTGACGCCGAGCATGACGTGGTCCGGGTGGTAGTAGTTCTCCATCAGGACCTCGTAGCACTTCATCCGCACGTCGGCCGGGATGTCGCCCTTCTTCGTCTCGCCGATCAGCGGGTGGATGTAGAGCCCGTCGCAGATCTCGAGCGCCGCCTTGGTCAGGTACTCGTGCGCGCGGTGGATCGGGTTGCGGGTCTGGAAGGCGACGATCCGCTTCCAGCCGCGCTCGGCGAACGCCTTGCGGGATTCCTCCGGCGTCTGGTAGCGGCGCATGAACGCCTCGTCGTGGTCGGGGAGCGCGTCGGCCTCGATCGGCCCCGCCAGGCAGCGGCTGCCCTCGGCGCGCATCGCGGCGACGCCGGGATGCTCGTCGTCCGTCGTCCCGTAGACGTTGGCGGCCTCGAGCTCGGTGTCCTTCTCGAAGACCTCCTCGACCGTCAGCCGGCCGAGCGCCTTGCCGTTCGGTGCGGTGAGCTCGACGACGTCGCCCGCCGACGCGTCGAGGTCGGTGGCCAGCGTGACCGGGATCGACCAGAGCTCGCCCGAGGCGAGGTGCATGGTCTCGCAGACCGACCTCCAGTCCTTCGAGCCCTGGAAGCCCGTCAGCGGCGCGAAGCCGCCGTTTGCAAGCAGCTCGAAGTCGGCGGTCTGGCGCGCGGAGAGCTGAAGCGCCAGCGCCGTCTCGGCGCTACCCATTGATGCCGCACTCGGTCCGGTCGGTTCCGGCCCAGCGGCCGGCGCGGGCGTCTTCGCCTTCGCCTGGGATGGAAGTGCAGGGCATGCACCCGATCGACGGGTAGCCCTGGTCGTGAAGCGGGTTGTAAGGCACGTGGCGGTCCTTTATGTGGTTCCAGATTTGCTTGTCGTCCCAGTCCGCGAGCGGGTTCAGCTTCCACAAGCCAAAGCGCTTGTCCCAGCCGAACTTCGCGGCGCTGGCGCGAGTCGCGGAGTCGATCCTCCGCACACCCGAGACCCAGCACTTCGCGTCGGAAAGAGCGTCGCGCATGGCCTCGACCTTCCGGATGCCACAGCAACCGTCGGGATCGCGGCGCCAGAGGTTAGCGCCGTGGCGCGCGTCCTGCTCCTCCAGGGGGATCCCAGTAAACGACTCGAACTCGATCCCGAAATGCTGGGCCAGCCGATCGCGAGTCTCGTACGTCTCGGGAAAGAGTAGGTCCGTATCCAGGTAGAAGAAGCGCGCGGACGGTTCAAGGCGGTGCGCGATCTCGATTGTGACCGAGCTCGTCTTCTGGAACGAGGTCGCGAACTTGAGCTCGCTCCCGAACGTTTCGACCGCCCAGCCGATGGCCTCCTCGGCGCTCATCGTCTCGACCTCGGCGGTGATTGCTTCCGGATCGACCGGGACCCCGCGGATCGCCGGGACGTGGCCATTGCCGTTGGCGGCGCCGTTGCCGTTTGCCCCGGAGGCCTCGGCGTCCTCGTGCAGCGGGCGTGGGCGGGCGGTGTCGACGCTGCTCATACCGCGCACTCGCCCTCGCCGCGCTCGACCTTGTAGGGGTCCGAGCGGCTCCAGTCGACGAAGAAGTTCAGGTTGTCGAGGTTGAACTCGATCGGCATCGTCAGGTCGGAGACCTCTTCCTCGAACGCGCCCGTGCCGACGCGGTCGACGAACTCGTTGAAGTTCTCGCCGTTCGAGCGGTCGCGCTCGTAGAACTTGAGCCAGCGCTCGACGGCATCGGGCACGCGCTTTGCCGGCAACCGCACCTTGAGGCGCTGGCCGTAGCGCGTGACGCCCGGGCCGTTGCCGCCGACGTGCGGGATGTAGGCGGGGATCGTCTTCTCCCCGACCTTGATCGACGCCCCGTAGAACCCGATGTTCCCGATGTGGTGCTGCCCGCAGCCGTTCGGGCAGCCGGACATGTTGATCCGGACCGTCCGCGTCGCCGGGTCGGAGACCTCCATCGTCGCGAGCCGCTCCGAGATCGCCGCGTTGAGGCCCATGGAGCTGGTGATGCCGAGCTTGCACGAGTCGGTGCCGGGGCAGGAGACGACGTCGTCGATCTCATCCGCGCCGGGCGTCCCGAGGTCCAGCTCCGAAAGACGCGTCCATACGTCGTGAAGGGCCTCGTTGCGGACCCAGCGCAGGACCAGGTTCTGGCCGACCGTGGTGCGCGCGTAGCCACCCGTGTACTCGCGCATGATCTGCGCCAGGCCGCGAAGCTGCTCCGGCGTCAGGTCGCCGCGGATGACCCTCACGGTCACCGTGCTGAAGCCGTCCTGACGCTGGGGCTCGACATTCGAGGCGACGAAGGCGTCGAAGGCGGAGCGATCACCGTTTGGGCTGGCGGTGGCCTCCGGCACGGCCGGCGCGTTCGCCTCCTCGTCGTCGGTGAAGACGAGGTGGTCGATCGAGAAGTCGCGCTCGGCGACCCAGTCGCCCTCGAGCTCCGCTTCGACCAGCTCGCGGAAGGCGTCGATCCCGATCTTGTCGACGAGGACCTTGATTCGCGCCCGCGCCCGGTTGACGCGCAGCCATTCCTGGCGATCGAAGATCCGCAGGATCGCCTCGGTGACCTTGATGTAGTCGCCGTTGTCGAGCTCGACGAACTCGTAGAGCTCGGGTGCCACCCGCGGCATGATCGAGGTGCCGCCGCCGACAACCATCGAGACGCCCCGGACGCCGTCGCGGACGCGCGGGATGAAGCCCAGGTCGTGGATGCCGACGAGGGCCCGGTCGGCATCCGACGCGGTGAACGCGGTCTTGAACTTCCGCGGCATCGCCTGCGCCGTCGGGTGACGGACGAAGTAGCGGACGTAGGCGCCGCCGTAGGGCGTGATGTCGAAGGGCTCGTCGGCGCAGACGCCGGCGTAGGGGTCGCCGGTGACGTTGCGCATCGTGTTGCCGCAGCCCTCCCGCGAGGAGAGTCCTGCCTCGCCAAGCTGGCGAATGAGCTTCGCGGCGTCCGGCAGCGGAACGTGGTGCATCTGGATGTTCTGCCGCGTCGTGATGTGTCCCTTGCGCAGCGGCACCCAGCGCTCGATCACGTCAGCGAAGGCGTCGATCTGGTCGGGGTTGACGCCCCCGAGCGGCAGCTTCACGCGGATCATCTGCGCGTCGGGCTGGCGCTGCCCGTAGACGCCCTGCTTCAGGCGGAACTTGATGAACTCGTCCTCGGGCTGCTCGCCGCGCATGAAGCGGGCGGCCTCGGTGTCGAAGTCGTCGAACTCGCGCTCGAGGATCGGGATGACGTGTCCCGGGACGTTCTCGTAGACCTCCGGGTTCTCGAGCGAGCCGACTTTGCCCTTGCCGGACTGCTTCTTGCCGTGCTCGACGTCGAGTCCGTTCTCCTCGGCGACGCGCTCGCCGGCACTGCGTGACTGGACCGCGCTCGGCTCCACGGGCGCAGTATTACAAAAAACCTGATTGGGATTAGGGCTTTTCGCCTCCGAGCATGTCGAACGTCCCGGAGATGGCCCTATAGAGGGGGTTCCGGGACGTTCGATCTGAAGACGCTGAGCGGGGTCTAGTCGACGTCGCTGCCTTCGACGACGAACGCGACGCGCACGTGCGCGCGGTACTCGTCGAGGTTGTCGCCGCGGATCCCCGTCGAGACGATGTCGACGGCCCTCACGTTCCGCAGCGAGCCCTGCGCCGACTTCAGCGCCTGCGTCGCGGCGTCGTCCGTTGACGTCTTGGAGCTCCCGACGAGCTCGATGATCTTCACGACTGCCATGTCTTCCTCCTCGGCCTCGTTGCTATGCCTCATTCCAAACGACTTGCGGCCGCCAAGGCGGCCTTACACGCTGCTTTCGGAGCTAAAGCTCCTCATTCCACATCCGAGCGTGGCCCCAAACGCCGGCGCTCACCTGCCGCGCCGCGATTCCCTCCCGCAGCGCGGCGGCCTGCCAGCCGCTTCGCGGCGGCTCCGGCTCGGCGGCGGGCGCCGTGTCGGCGAGGAACTGCTCGATCGCGGCGACAACCGCCGCGGCCTCGGAACCCGAGCGCGGCGCCGAGATCATCTCGATCCGCGGCCTGGGCTGCTTGCGCTTGCCGTTGGCGCTCACGAGACCACAATAACCTCAGTCCCGTGTCGCGCGTGCCCATCTTCGACTCGGTCTCGGTGCTCGCTGCCGTCAGTCCCGAGGACGCCGTGGCCGCGACTCGCCAGGCGTTTCTCCGGCACGCGTCAGGCGAGTGGGCCATGCCGCCGAAGATCTACGTCGACGCGCCTCCGAACGGCGATTTCCGTGCGATGCCGGCTCGAGGCGACGGCCTCGCCATCCTCAAGTGGGTCACGTCGTTTCCCCACAACGTCGCGCGCGGCCTGCCGGCCGTGGCCGGCGCCGTCTTGGTCTCGAGCGCCGACACGGGGGAGCTCCTGGCGGTCCTCGACTGCGCCGCCGTGACGTCACTTCGCACCGGGGCCGCCGCGGCGGTCTCGGCGCAGGAGCTTTCAGCGCCGAACGCCGCAACCGTCGGTCTGATCGGCTGCGGGGTCAACGGCAGCTGGGCCGCGCGGTGCCTCCACGCCGCGGGCTTTGGCCCGGGTGTGTGCGCCGACCCGCGCGAGCCGGCCGCGGCGGCCCTCGCCGCCGAGTTCGGGTGGCGGGTCGGCTCGCGGGAGGACGCGGCTTGCCAGGACGTCGTTGTCACCGTGACACCCGGCGACGCTCCCGTCGTCAAATCCGCGGACCTGCGTCCCGGGCAGCACTTCGCCGTGCTCGGCGCCGACGCCGCCGGCAAGGCGGAGGTGGAGCCGGAGGCGCTCCGCCGCTGCGAGCTCTTCTGCGACAACTGGGAGCAGGCCGCGCGCGGCGGTGAGCTCTCCGCGTTGGCGGCGAGCGGCGAGCTGACGCGCGACCAGGTCACGGAGATCGGGGCGGTTATCGCCGGCGGCGCAGCGGGCCGCTCGCTCCCGGAGGTAATCACCCTCTTTGACTCGACCGGCCTCGCCATCCAGGACCTGGGCATCGCGCGGGCGGTGATGGACGCCCTGGCGGCAGGCGAGATCGAGCCGAGCGCCCAGGTGGACCTCTAAGGGATCCCCCCTACAGCGGGATGTTGCCGTGCTTTCGCTTCGGCTGGTCCACGCGCTTGGTCTGGAGCATGCGCAGGGCGCGGATGAGCCGTGGGCGGGTCTGGTGGGGCTCGATCACGTCGTCGATGTAGCCGCGCTCGGCGGCGGAGTAGGGGTTGGCGAAGTGCGCCTTGTAGTCCTCGATCAGCTTCGTGCGGCGCTCGTCCGGCGTTGGTGACGTCTGGATGTCGCGGCGGTAGATGATGTTGACCGCCCCCTCGGGTCCCATAACCGCCACCTCCGCGCTGGGCCAGGCGAAGTTGAAGTCGGCGAGCATGTGCTTTGAGTTCATGACGTCGTAGGCGCCGCCGTATGCCTTGCGGGTGACAACGGTCAGCTTCGGCACGGTTGCCTCGGTGAATGCGTAGAGGAGCTTGGCGCCGTGGCGGATGATCCCGCCCCACTCCTGCGAGGTGCCGGGGAGGAACCCGGGGACGTCGGTGAACGTGACGATCGGGATGTTGAAGGCGTCGCACGTGCGGACGAACCGCGCCGCCTTCTCCGAGGACTCGATGTCGAGCACCCCGGCCAGGTGTGCGGGCTGGTTGCCGACGATGCCGATGGGAAAGCCGTCGAGGCGCGAGAAGCCGCAGACGATGTTGCGGGCGAAATGCTCGTGGACCTCGAAGAACTCGCCGTCGTCCACTATCAGCGAGATCACGTTGCGCATGTCGTAGGGCTTCGCCGGGTCCTCGGGGACGATCGTGTCGAGCTCGGGCTCCATGCGCTCCGGGTCGTCGTAGGGCTCGGCTCGCGGCGGGAGCTCCAGGTTGTTCTGGGGCAGGAACCCGATCAGGTAGCGCACGTCCTCCAGGCACGACTCCTCGTCGTCGGCCGCGAAGTGGGCGACGCCGGACTTGGTGTTGTGCGACATCGCACCGCCGAGCTCCTCGAACTCGACCTCCTCGCCCGTGACCGTCTTGATCACCTCGGGACCGGTGATGAACATGTGCGAGGTCTCCTTGACCATGAAGATGAAGTCGGTCATGGCCGGGGAGTAGACGGCGCCCCCCGCGCAGGGGCCCATGATGATGCTGATCTGGGGAATCACCCCGGAGCACTGGACGTTGCGGACGAAGACGTCGCCGTAGGCGCCGAGCGACACGACGCCCTCCTGGATCCGCGCGCCGCCCGAGTCGTTGATGCCGATCACGGGCGCGCCGATCTTGGCGGCGAGGTCCATGATCTTGCACATCTTCTCGGCCATGACCTCGCCGAGCGAGCCGCCGAAGACGGTGAAGTCCTGGGAGAAGACCGCGACCGGCCGCCCGTCGATCGTCCCCCAGCCGGTGACGACGGCGTCGCCGTACGGCCGGCGCTTCTGCATGTCGAACTCGTGGGTGCGGTGGCGGACGAAGGTGTCGAGCTCCTCGAACGAGCCCGGGTCGAGGAGCTTCTCGATCCGCTCGCGCGCTGTGAGCTTGCCCTTCTCATGCTGCTTCTCCACGGCCTCCTCGGAGGCCGAGTGGATCGCCTGCTCACGAAGCTCGCGGAGCTGGGCGAGCTTCTCCTCGGCGGTCTGGGGGACGGACTGGCGCACGCGCGGGGATTCTAGGGCGCGTTCGCGGGACGCCCCGCGGGCGGGGCCGGACGGCCGCGCCGGGGCAGGATCCGCCGCCGCTTGAGCTTCAGCACCGGTCGCTCGAGCGCGTAGTAGCTGAGCGCGGCGCAGGCGGTCGAGCCGGCCAGCGAGGCGAGGAGGATCGGGATGAAGGACCAGCCCGCGCCGCCGAGGCCGAGCTCGACGGTGAAGGCGTAGTGCCAGAGGAAGACTCCGTAGGAGACCAGGCCGACCCAGGCGACGCTCCGTGCCCGCAGCACGCGGGCCGGCCCGCCGCCCGTCGGAGAGCTGAAGACCGCCGGCATCACCACGAGGACGGAGATGAGGCCGAAGCCGAGGTGTGCGAGACGCTGGTCGGCGGTGCTGAGGAGGTAGGGGGTGGCTGGGACGGCGAAGGCCAGTGCGAGGTAGACCCCGGCCGCGGCGGCCCACGGCAGCCACGGGTGCCTGGCGGTCCAGGCCGCCACGGACGCCATTCCGCCCGCTTCGGGGCCTGCCGCCGAAACGATCGCGAGCGCCATCCCGAGCGCGAACCACAGCCAGTAGCCCAGCGCGCTGCTGCGCACCCAGTCGAGCGCCGTTCCCTGAGTGCTCGAGAACGAGACGAGCACCGAGACGGCCGCGAGGCAGATGAGAAGCGCCAGCTCGCGGGCCAGCCAGCTCCGTGCCCGGCCCGAGGAGAATAAGAGCCGGGACGCAACCACGTACACGGGCAGGAGCAGGTAGAACGTCGCCTCGACGACGAGGCTCCAGGTTTGGGCCAGGTCGCAGGAGAGCAGGGCCTGCGTGCAGTTGGGGCTCGGAGACGGGGGAAGCGTCTGGACGAGGCCAAGCTGCGCGAACCAGTGGCCGCCGTACACGCCGGTCAGCCCCGGCAGCACGGTGAGCACCGCCAGCGCGAGCCAGTACGCGGGAAAGATCCGCAGGACGCGCCGCTTCCCGTAATCGCTGACCGCCGGTGCCGCGGCGCCTCCCGCACGCTCGGCGATGAAGGGCCGGAAGAGGAGGAACCCGGAGACGACGAAGAAGATCGCCACGCCCACGTTGAGGTGCGCGAGAAGCCGTCCCCCGAGGGAGCCGCCGAGCGCGCGCCCCGCCACCGCCGAGTGGACCACGACGATGGCGAGCACGGCGATCGCTCGGATCCCGTCGACCAGCGGGAACCGGGGATGGTGGGGCGGCGGCGCTACGGCGTCCGGGGCGCGCGCGTCCGGCTCGGCGCTCACCGGCCCGTCGCCGGCTCGGTTGGCGCCTCGGCCCGGCGTCCGTGTGCCCGGGCCCAGATGCGGATGGGGATCTCGACGTAGCGAGCCGAGAGGTAGCCGTAGACCAGCGCCAGCGGGAAGACGATTGCCGACCACAGCGCGAACGCCCCGACGGAGCCGTCGTTGATCGGAGACAGGAGCTCACCGACAAAGGCCGCGATTGCGAAGTGGCTGAGGTAGACGCCGTAGCTGATGTCGCCGAGGCGGCGCGAGAGCCCCGCGCTCCAGGGCAGCTGTCGCCGGCCCGGGGACAGCGCGGTGGCGAGCATGAAGCTGGCCATCGCCGCCGAGTAGCCGAGGCCGATCAGGATCGTCTGGCGCGCCGCGGTCGCCGTGAACGGCGGGGCGACGGTCTTCGCGTAGTGGCCGGCCATGTAGACGAAGACGGCGAGGGCCGCCAGCGCGGCGATCTGTGCCCGGCTGGCGATTCGTCGGAGCCGGTCGGGGGGCATGCCCTCGCGAATGCGAACGTACGCCCACGCGCCGGTCATCCCGAGACCGAAGGAGAACGCCCAGAATGGGAGCTGGTCGTCCGAGGCGAAGCGGTTCGCGAGCAGCCGGCTGGAATCGACGCTGAGACCGAAGAAGTCGCCCACCGAACCGAGGTGCGCGAAGAGCTCGCGCCAGCCGATGGCCACCGCCGCGCAGATCGCCAGCCCGAGAAGCGGCCGGCGCAGATAGGCGCCCGCGATGAACGGGAGCACGAGGTAGAAGGCCATCTCTACCGAGAGGGTCCAGAGCGGGATGTCGACGTTGAACCCGTAGCCGTAGGAGCTATCACCGAAGGACTGGACCAACACGGTCGGGGTCTGCAGGAACGCGAGGTGCACGGCCACGTTGCCCGCACTCGGGTAGGGCACGCCGCCCGGCTTGACAAGCGTCAGGGCCAGCAGGAGGAGCGCAACCGCGATCCAGTAGGCGGGCATGATCCGGGCCGCGCGCCTGATCGCGTAGCTGCCGACGCTCCCGAACTCACCCCGCACGACCGTGGGCAGGAAGACGACGAAGCCGCTGATGATGAAGAGGGTGTCGACGGCCTGGCCCACCGTGCCCCAGATGAGCTGCCCGAGTGCCGAGTCTCCCGCGCGGGCAACGACGCCCGACGCGAGCAGGATGTGGATCGTGACCACCCCGAGGATCGCGAACGCGCGGAAGCCGTCGAAGGACGGGATCACCGGGATCCCGGTCGCGGCACGCTCGGACTTCCCCGGGTCGAGAGATCTGGCGTCCGCGCTGGCCAAGGCCCGGCGATCGTATGGGAGTGGCAGGTGACGCTCGTCGAGCGTCCGGTGACCCTGATCTAACATCGATCCCCGCACGGATGGGCGCCCAGTGACCGATACCCGCGCCGTGCCGCAGGCGGCCACAAAAGCGCGTGGCGCTGTCCCCCCGCCCGCCGAGATGACGGCGCTGGCGGCGACGATCGGGCTCGCCACCTTTCCGCCCCTCGTCGCCGTCGTCATGGCGCTGACCACGCCGGTCGAGCTGCGCGCGCTCAACTACGCCGAGAACCAGCACGCGGAGTCGGCGCTCTACGCGCTGACCTTCGTGGTCGCTCTGCCGCTGGCGCTGGTCGGGGCCGAACGGCTCGGCCGATTTCTGTGGAGCCGGCTGAGCCCGGCGGAGGCGTCGGCCTTCTGCGCCGCGCTCTGCGGTGGGCTGGCCGCGCTCCTCCTCGTGACGCGCATCGCTCCCGCCGGCGACGCAGTCGCGGCCGCGGTGATCGCCGACGTCGTCTGGGCGGCGGCGGCCCTGCTGGTGCTTCGGCGTGTGGCGAGCGGAGCCGGGCTGCCGCGTCTGTTGGCAAGCCCGCGGCTCGCCGCCTGGGGCTGGCCGGCAGTGGGCGTGCTGGTCGTGGCGGGGCTGCTGGCGTTCACCACGATCGCCTCGATCAGCCTCCTCGGGCTGGCCCTCGGAGCGGTTCTCGCGGCCCTGCTCGTCCGCTCCGCCCGCTCGCCTCGACGGCCGGCGCGCGGGCGCCGGGGCTTCGACGTCGCGTTCGTCGTGCTGCTTGCCCTGGTGATCCCAGACCTCGTGGTCTTTGCGCCGCCGGTGGAGAGCCCGTCGCTTGACGCGGCGTTCGCCACCCACATCGCGCAGTTTCACCAGGACTTCTTCCTGGGCCCGGTGGACGCGGTCCTTCACGGCGGCGCGATGCTCGTGGACGTCGCCTCGCAGTACGGGGTGGGGAGCATCTACGCGCTCGCCGGGTGGTTTCAGCTCGCCCCGCTGGGCTACGGCCCGCTCGCGTTCCTCGACGGCTGTCTCTACGTCCTCTACTTCGCGGCGGGCTACGCGATCCTCCGCCTCGCCGGGGTCCGGCGCGGGCTGGCGGCGCTCGCCGTCGGGCTCGCGGTCGTGGTCCTCCTCTACAACCTGGTCTACCCGGTCGGCGCCCTGCTCCAGCACGGGCCGCTGCGGTTCGGGATCCCGATGCTCGTGGTGCTGGGCGCGGTGGCTGAGGCCAGGGGCCGGTGGGCCGGGCTCGCCCTTGGTCTGCAGCTTCTCGCCGTCGGCCTGGCGTCGATCTGGGCCCTCGAGGCATTCGCGTTCACCGGGGCCACGTTTCTCGCCGTCCGCGCCTTCGCCCGCTGGTCCGGCGCAACGCGCCCGCTCGCCGCACTCGGCCGCGACGTCGGCCTGGCGGCGCTGGCATGCGTCGGCTTTCATATCGCCTTCGCGCTGCTCACCCTCGCCTTCAGCGGGAGCTTCCCGGACTGGGGCGACTACCTGGCCTTCCTCCATCAGTTCCTGGTGGGCAACCTCGGTGACCTCACCTACGACTTCTCACCATGGTCGGCGGGACTCGTGGCCGGTGCGGGCGCCTTCACCTCCGCCGCCGGGTTCGTCCTTCTGGTCCGTTCGCGGCCAGACCTCGTCACCGAGGAGCGTCCCCGGCTTGCGGCGATCTGCGGGACGACCGCATTCGGGATCGTCCTCTTCTCGTATTTCGTGGACCGCTCGGCGGACCACATCCTCCCGTATGTCTCCTTTCCCGTCGTTCTCAGCGGCACGCTCTGGCTCAGCCTGATCCTCGGCCGGCAGGCGTCGGCGCGCGTCGTCCGTTGGACGGCTGCCCTCGCGGCCGCGGCGGCGGTGCTGGCGACGTCGGTGGCCTGGTCTTCGATCGGCCCCCGCTTCTCCGATTCGCCCCTCGGTGAGCTCGCCCCCGGCGGGAGCACGCTGGGTGCTGCGTTTCACCGCCTCTGGCACCTGCCGGCGCTGGACGATCAGACGCCGCAGGGGGAGGCGCTCCTGACCCGCTACATGCCCGGAGTCGAGCGCGTTCCCGTGGTCCTCGGCAGCGACCTGCAGGACGAGGTCCTGATCCGCACCGGCCGCGTCGACTCGATTCCGTTCACCGATCCGCTGGAGGACTCCTTCGTGGGCAGCAGGCTGCTCGGGGGGCTCGGCGCTGCCGTCGACGGGCTGCAACCGGGGCAGCGCGTACTGGTCTCGCGCTCCGCCCTGGGCGTGCTCGACGCGGCCCGCAGCGACCCGGGTCGTGACCTCTTCGCGGACCCGATTCCCACGCCGGACGCGCTCACCGACCAGCAGGAGTGGGTGCTCGGGCGGCTCGCCCTGCGCTACCGCTACCGCGTGGTCCACCGAGACGCGGACTACGCGGTGCTCGAGCTTGGCCGGCTTCGCGCCCGGGCCTCGACGTAGGCGGTCCCGGACCGGCCGATCGCGATCTCGCCCGCCGCGCAAAGTGCCCCAACCGGCAGCATCGCCGCGCCGGCGACCATGCTCGCCGCGCGCCGGCCGGCGCTCATCGGAACGCTCTGAGCGCCGGGGTCTCGCAGCGCCTCGTAGAGGTCGAGCCGGCCCGGCAGCCGGCCGACGAGCCCGTCGAGCCACCCGATGACCACCTGGCCGCCGCGCCAGCCCGAGACGCGCGTGACCTCGAGCCCCTCGGCCTCCAGCCGCGCGGTGAGCGCGCCACGGGTGAGGTGGACGAGGTGGCGCGGCAGGTCGAGGTGCAGCCAGGCGTCGCCGAACGCGTGCGCCTGGAGGCTCGCGTTGTCGGGGATCGCGACGACCACGAGGCCGTCCGGGACCAGCAGCCGTCCGGCCGCGGCGATGGCACCCCCCGGATCGCTCAGGTGCTCCAGCGAGTGCCAGAAGACGACCGCGGCCCACTCGCCGTCGAGCTCGGTGACGGAGGCATCGCGCATGTCGTCGCGCTGCCCGGAACGCTCGAGGCCGACCGCGGTGCGCCCGCGGGCGCGCAACGCGTCCAGGAGCCAGCCGGCGCCGGCGCCGACATCGAGCACCGCACCCGGCGGCGCGAGGCGGTCGACCCGCCGGGCCAGCGCCGCCCGGCTTCGGGCCAGCAGCCGATCTCCGAAGCCGGCGAAGCGCCGGCCGGCCGGCCGGTACCAGTCGCCGTACGCCGCGGCCAGTGCCTCGGGACCCGGGAACGGATCGGTGGTGGCCGCTCCGCACTGCGGGCAGATCGTGCGGCCGGACAGCCTCACCGCAGCGATGCCGAGGGACGCGCCGCACCAGTGGCAGCGGACCGCGGGCTCGCTGCCGGGTGGGCCGCTCACTCGGTCGCCGCCGCCTTCGAGCAGATCGCCACCACGTCGAGCGCCGCCTCGAGGTTCTCGCGGCCGAGCTCGAAGTCGGCGACCTCGATCGCCGCGGCGCGGGGGTCGTGCTCGCGGCGGCTGCGGCGCAGCAGCAGGTCGTAGAGCCGTTGCCGGGCCCGCCGCGGGAGGAGCCGCCGAGCTCGGAGGGGATCGAGCCGGAGCAGCCGGTCGAGCTTGTGGCGCTCGGCGGTGAAGATCGCCATGTAGCGCGGGGAGCCGAAGATGCCCGCCACCTCGACGTTGCCGAAGGTGCGGGCGCAGAGCGCCCGCAGCTCCTCCGCGTCGAGCTCCACGTAGTGGAAGGGGTCGATGATCTCGTCGGGGCGCCCGAACGTCAGCCGGTTCGGGGTCACGAAGACCGCGACGCCTCCCTGCCTCAGGACCCTGGCCGCCTCGGACAGCGCCGCCTCCGGGTCGGGCACGTGCTCGAGCGACTGGACGGCGATCGCCGCGTCGAAGCTCTCAGCGGCGAACGGCAGGCGCCGCATGTCGGCCTGGACGGTCTCGCGCTCCTGACCCGCCAGCGCCTCGGGATCCATGTCCACTCCCACGCTGACCCGCGGGGCAAGCAGCCGAAAGCTGTGCCCGACGCCGCAGCCAAGGTCCACCACCGAGCCGCCGGGAAGAAGCGGCTCGCGCGAGCGCGTACGCAGGCGCGTGCCGCTGCCAGGTCGGGTTGAAGCCGCCCGGCCGCGGTCGAGACCCGCTCGCCCGTGACCTTCACGGGGTGAACTTTGCGAGCGAACGATCAGCCCGGCGGTGGAGCAGGTAGCGCACGCCGGTCCACAGCGTCTTCAGGCCGTAGACGAGGCCGGTCCGGAAGCCCACCGAGGAAGCGTCGTTGAAGTAGCGGCAGTGCGCGGGAACCTCGTCGATCGACGAGCCCGAAGCTCGCGGCCTGGAACAGCAGCTCGCTGTCGAACACGAAGTCCGAGGAGTTGCGCAGGAACGGCACGGTCAGCAGCAGCTTGCGTCGAGTAGGCCCGGTACCCGGTGTGGAGCTCCGTCAGGCTGGTGCCCATAGCGGCGTTCTCGATGCTCGTCAGGAGCGCGGTTTGCCACGAACTTCCAGCGGGGCATGCCGTCGCGGATCGCCTGGCCGGGCTCCGCGAAGCGGGAGCCGAGCACGAGGTCCGCGCGGCCCTCGAGGATCGGCTCGACGAGCCTCGGGATGAGCTCGGGCTCGTACTGGCCGTCCGGGTGGAGCATCACCACCACGTCCGCCCCGCGCTGCAGGGCCTCCAGGTAGCAGGTCTTCTGGTTGCCGCCGTAGCCGACCCGGTGCGGATGCCAGATCAGCTTGATCGGCAGCGCCCCGCGCCAGCTGCACCGTGTCGTCGGTCGAGGAGTCGTCGACCAGGATGATCTCGTCGACCCAGTCCCGGGGAATGCCCGTTCACGGTGCGCTCGAGGGTCGTGGCGGCCTGGCGGGCCGGCATGACGACGATGACCTTGGCATCGCGCCGGGCCTTCGCACTGGAGCCGGCGCTCTCAGACATCAACGGATGCGATCTGAAGCGTCGGTGTCACGCGCGGCGGCGATTGTAGGCTCCCCGCGCCTTGGTCGATCGGTTCCGTCAACGCTCGCCTGGGCTCGCCAGCTCAAGGTTTCGCCGGCCGGTTGGCTGATCGCCGGCCTCACTCTGCTGGCCTCGCGATCAGGCTTGCGACGTTCGGCCAGGGGCTCTTCGCGGACGAGCTCTCGACGGCGTGGGTGGTCCTGGATCACAGCCTCGGCCACGTGCTCAGCACCGTTCGCAGCAACGACGAGATCACGCCGCCGCTGTTCTTCGTCCTCGCCTGGGGCTCATCGAAGCTCGGCTCGAACCCGGACCTGATCCGGCTCCCGTCGCTGGTGGCGGGGGTCGCCACCGTTCCCATCGTCTACCTCCTCGGCGCCAGGACGGTGGGCAGGCGCGCCGGCCTGCTCGCGGCGGCGATCGTCGCCCTCAGCCCGTTCCTCATCTACTACTCGACCGAGGCGCGCTCGTACGCGCTGATGATCGCGCTGGTGGCTCTGCGCGACCCTCGCGCTCGTCGCGCCCTGGAGCGCGACGGCCTGGGTGCGTGGCTCGCATTTGCGGCGCTCTCCGCCGCGGCGATGTACAGCCACTACACGGCGGCCTTCCCGCTGCTCGGACAGCTCGCCTGGGCGTGGCTCTTCCACCCGGGCGCGCCGCCGGAGGCTCGCCGGCGCCGACCTCGGGGCGGCCCTGCTCTTCGCGCCCGTGGATCCCGGGATATCTCGCGGATCAGAGCTCGCCGACGACCGCGATCCTCTCCGCGCTGCAGCCGTTCACCCCCGGCCAGGTGGCGCGCGACCTCGAGGCCTGGGCGATCGGCTACCCCTACGTCACGCTCCGGCGGTCGTGCCGAGCGTGCCCGGCGTGGTCGCCATCGGCGTCGGCGTCGGCGGCGCGGCCCTGGCGCTCCTGCGTGGAGCCACGTCGGCCGGCGCCGTGAGCTGGCGGCGGGTCCGGGCGGCGCCGCCCGGGGTTGTCCTGGTGGTCGTCCTCGCGCTCTCGACGCCGGTCGGCGAGGCGGTCTACAGCCTTTTCGGCACCAACGTGCTCGGCGCGCGCAACCTGAACGCCTCGTGGCCCGGCCTCGCCCTCCTCATCGGCGCCACCCTGGCGGCCGCCCGTCCGCCCCGTCTTGCGGCCGCGCTCGCGACCGTGACCCTGGCCGGGTTTGCGATCGGCACCGTGCGAACCCTGCAGCCGACATTCTCGCGGCCGGACTATCCCGCGGCCGCGAGCTTCATCGACGGTCCAGCCGGGCCCCGGGACGTCGTGGTCGACGGCGCCCCGTTCACGCCGGTGCCGCTCACGGGCCTCGACGTCTACCTGCGTCCGGGGCGGCCCGAGGTCCGCCTCGGCCTGCCGCGAGAGCACGGACGCCGTTCACCCTGGGCGACGAGCCGCCTCCGGCCGAGCGGCTGATCCGCCGGGCGTTTGCCCTCTCCCGCGGCGCGCGCATCTTCCTCGTGCGCCCACTTCCCGGTCACTACCTGGCGCATGCCGAGACGCTCAAGCCAACCACGCCGGGCTTGCCGACAAGCTCCTCGCCGAGCTGCCGCCGGGGTACAGGGTCGAGCAGCGGGCCGAATTCCAGGGACTTGGGCCGATGGAGGTCGACGTCATCGCCGGCCCGCGAGGCGCCGCGCCGGCTGAGCGTCAGCGCCGCTCGCGCCAGGACCACGTTGTGGGCGCAGAGCCGCCGCACCCACGGCGTGCGCTCGACGAGGCCCTCCAGGCCCCGGGCCACCGGCATCGCGCGAGCCGGCACGAAATCCGGCACCAGCCCGGACTCGGCGACGAGCACCGCCTCGGCGCCCGCCGCTGCGAGTCCCGCCACGATCTCGGAGAGCGGTATCAGCCGCTCCTCCCCGGAGTCCTGGGGAACCCGGCTCATCACCCTTGGCCAGTAGGGGTTTCTCGGGTTGTGATCCCAGACCAGGACATGCCCGCCGGGGCGCACGACGCGCGCCATCTCCGCGAGGGTTGCGCGCACGGCCCGCGGTTCGGCGACGTGGTGAAGCGTCGCCACTGTCAGCGCGAGGTCGAACGAGCCGTCGTCGAGCGGCAGGCGCTCGCCGCTCGCCTGAACGGCGTCCACGTGCGGAGCGCGGCGGCGCATCACCTCAAGCATCCGCGCCGACGGGTCGACGCCCACGACGTCGTAGCCGGCGGCGCTCAGGCGCTCGGCGAGGGCGCCCGTGCCGCAGCCGACGTCGACGGCGCGCCCGGGCGGGCAGTGCTCGAGGACGAACCGCGTGCGCTTGCGCAGGTAGTGCTCGATCACGTGGCGGGGGAGGGACTGGTCGTACTCCCCGGCAACCGCGTCGAAGTGCCGTCCGTCCGCCTGGGGCCCGCTCAACTGCGTACCGAGTCCCGAAACGCCTCGGGTCGCGGGAGCCGCCGCGGCGACTCGGTGCGGAAGCGGAGGATCAGGCCGATCATCCGCACCGCGAGCGCCGCGGCCTGCAGCGGGTCGCCGGTGACCGAGGACGTGCCCACGCGGGGCAGGTAGTTGACGGGGATCTCGACGAAGCGCGCGCCGGAGGCGATCGTCAGCATCAGCATCTCCGGGCCGGCGTGGCTGCCGCCGACGCGCATGTTCGCGACGAGGTGATCCGCGAGGCGCCGGTCGAAGAGCCTGTAGGTGCAACCGATGTCGCTGAGGTGGCTGGTGTTGAACAGGAACTCGACGAGCTTCGCCACGGCCCAGTTGCCCCACTTGAGCATGAAGCCCATGTTGGCGCCCTCCCAGATCAGCTCGCGGGTCGTGCGCGTGCCGAGCACGGCGTCGCACTCGTTGCTGTAGGCGAGAAGCTTCACCAGGTCCTCGGGCAGGAAGGTGCCGTCGGGCTCGGCGAGGACGATCAGCTCTCCCGTCCGCGTCCGCAAGGCCGCGCCGAATCGCGTGGCCGTAGCCCTGGCGGGCCTCGAAGACCTGGCGCGCGGGCGTCTTTTCGACCTCGTCCTCGGTACCCGGCTCGGCGTTGTTGTTGACGACGAGCACCTCGTCGACGTAGCCGGTGTCGAGGAAGCTCTCGATGACGCCGCGAATGGAGTCCCGCTCGGCGTAGGTCATCAGCACGACCGAGACGGTCCGCCCGTTCCACATGCGCGCGGACTCTAGATGGCCGCTCGGTAGCCTCAGGTCGGCCGAGCAGGCGGTCGAGGCGTACTGCCGCGTGCCATCGCGTCGTAGCCGGCCGCGCTCGGATGAAGATGGTCGCCGCTGTCGTACGCCGGCTCGCAGGCGCAGCGGCTCGCGACGTGCTCACGGAGGATGCGGTCGAAGTCCACGACCTCTCGCTTCGGGAGGCCCCGGATCCAGGCGTTGATCGCGTTCACGCCGCGCGGCTCGACCCAGCCGCCGGTAAATGGCTCACCGCCGTCGGCGCGATCGTCGCCAGCATCGACGCGTAACGCCCGTGCGCGCGCAGCCTCGCGCGCAATCGCCTTAGTCCTCGATCATCTTCCGCGCCTCAGCCCGCGGTTCGTTGCGCAAGTCGTTGATTCCCGTCCTCGACGATCACCGCCTCGCAGATGAGGCTGCGTCTAGGACGTCGTCGCGGAGCCGCGCCGAGGGCGCTTGTTCCCATTCGGCCCGGCGCTGGCCGGACGCACAACGTCGCCCATGATGCCGGCGTTGACGACCGGGTGCCACGGCCGTCTGCCTGGCAGCCGCGTCGGCAAGGACGTCTGGGTAGCGGGCGTTCGTTCGTAGCCGGATCCGCACCCGTCCGTGAACGAATCGCCGAGAGCGACGATCGGTGGGCATCCCGTGCATGCGGCGGATGTCGAGTGTCCACCTCGATGCCACAGCCAAACCAGGCGTATCGTTCTGCGTTAACTCGCGACCCATCAGGTTGACCCGCCTGACGTCCCGGTCCCCGGGCTGCGCTCAGATATGAGACTTGCTCGGCGTCGCCGGTGCGCCTCGGCCATTGGTCGCCTGGCAGGTAAGCGCTGACGGCGAGCCGAACTCGGGTGGTCTTGATGCGCGACGCGGACCGGTCGCTGACGCGCCTCCTCACCGGGAGTCAAGCTTCAGGCTCGCTCGCCGCCGCCGAAGGTGATCAGGTCGCTCGAGCCGGGCCGAACCGCAGCGCTCCGGCATCCACGATCCCGAGCTGACGTCGTCGGAACTCAGAGGCCTGGATCCGACCGTAGCGATTCGTCGATCCGGATGCGCAGATGCGGCGACCTCGAGACCCGCGAGGCGTCGAGAATCATGCGCATCGTCTGGTCGGTCCGTCTCCCGACCGTCCAAAACCGGCCGGTGGCGCGTACCACGCGGGGACCCAGCGGGAAGACGTCGCGACGCGCCGCAGGCGGCCGCCGGGCACGTCAGGAGCACCGAGTCGCTGCGAGAGTCGAAAGCCACGCCGCGACTCGTTGCGACCTCCTTCTGCCGTCGCATCGGCCCCGGCCCTTTACACCCCGGGCCTGGATCCGGACTCAGCCGAGCGCCCTGGCGAGCGCGTCGGCCACTGCCGGGTCCAGGCGCTTGCCGCCGAGGGCGCGCATGCGCACGGCCGATGACGCCCGCCGCCGGCCCGGGAAGCGGCGGGCGCGCGTTTCCGGCGACCTCCGCGCACGCGCACGCCGCGTTGATGATCCGCGACTCGAGAGGGATCTCCTCGCCCGCCAGCCCGGAGGGCCCGTTGCCGTCGAAGCGCTCGGGCCAGCGCAGGACCCACTGGCAGACCTCCTCGGGGATGCCCGCGCCGCGCACGAGGCCGGCGCCGTTCTCGGCGACGAGCGCCAGCACCACCCGGTCCTCGTCGTCGAGCTCCTCCTCGGGCTTCGAGAGCGCCTCGGCGGTCACGTAGACCTTGCCGACGTCGTGCAGCTTGGCCGCCTCGCGCACGAGCTCGGCGCGTCTCGGGCTCGAGCCACGATGCCTCCGCGAGCGCGAAGGCGAATCCCGCCGTGGCCTCGGCGTGGCGTCCTGCAGCCCGCCATGTGCCCCTCCAGGCTCTCGATCAGCACCGCGCCGCGCTCGCGAACGAGCGTGGCCGCGGACTGCTCGGCGCCGGTCGCCTCAGCCTCTTGAGAAAGGTCGTCGCTCCGGGGAGGAGAGCTCATCGAGAAGCCGCTCCAGTGCGGCGATTGCCTGGCCCGCATCCGGGCGAGAATGCTGGGCGGTGATCGTCACCGAGGTGCCAAAGCCACTCTCGGCGAGCTCGATCGCGATGCGCCCGCGGGCGTCGCTCGCGCCGTTGGATCGCCACGCGAGCACTCGTTCGGGGTCGCGGTCCGTGACCTCGACGTCGAGCGGCGGGGCCGAGCCGACGAGCCCTGCCATCCAAGCTTCCATTCGAGCGATGTCGTCCGCGAGCTGCCAGAGCTCCGGCGCGGACTTGACCAGCGTGCGGTTCGCCTTCGATTCCATTCGGCACGGGTTCTGGCAAGAATCGCGGACTCCTGCCGACGTCGAGACGATTGCACGTTGGGCGGCGGCGAACTTCGGACAACCCCTTGCGGACGGCTTCGCCGTCCTTACACGCTGCTTTCGGACCTAAAGGTCCTCATCTAAAAAAATGCGCCGCCCGCGTACTCGCCGAAGACGTCTCGCATGGCCCCGCACACCTCGCCGATCGACGCGTCGGCGGCGAGAGCGGCCCGAATCGGGTGGAGCAGGTTGCCGTCCCCGGTGGCCACGTCGCGAAGCTCGGCAAGCGTCGCGTCGACGGCGGCCTGGTCGCGGTTGGCCTTGAACTTGGCAAGACGCTCCTTCTGACGGCGCTCTGACTCAGGGTCCACCTTGAGGATGTCGACGTCGTCGACGGTATCGGTCACGTACTTGTTGACGCCGACGACGATGTCCTGGCCGGTGCGGTAGCGCTCGTGGTATGAGGACGCCGACTCCTCGATCTCGCGCTGGATGAAGTCGAGCGCCTCCACGGAGCCGCCGAGGTCGGCCACCTTCTCCATCAGCTCCCACGCCCTGGCCTCGATCTCGTCGGTCAGGGACTCGACGAAGTAGGAGCCGGCGAACGGATCGACGGTGTCGGCGGCCCCCGACTCGTGCGCAAGCACCTGCTGGGTCCGCAGCGCGATCCGCGCCGAGCGCTCGGTTGGCAGCGCGAGGGCCTCGTCGAAGCCGTTCGTGTGGAGCGACTGGGTCCCTCCGCAGACCGCTGCAAAGCCCTGGAGGGCGACCCGGATGATGTTCACCTCGGGCTGCTGGGCCTGGAGGGTGACGCCTCCGGTTTGGGTGTGGAAGCGGATCGTCTGCGATCGGGGCTCCTCGGAGCCAAAGCGCTCCTTGACGATGCGCGCCCACATCCGCCGGACGGCCCTGAACTTCGCGATCTCCTGGAAGACGTTGTTGTGGCAGTTGAAGAAGAAGGCGAGGCGGGGCGCGAACTGGTCGATCGTGAGCCCCCGCTCCAGGGCCGCCTCGACGTAGGCGATGGCGTTGGCGAGCGTGAAGCCGACCTCCTGCACCGCCGAGCAGCCCTTCTCGCGGATGTGGTAGCCGGAGATCGAGATCGTGTTCCACTTCGGGACCGCTTTGGCGCAGTACTCGAAGATGTCCGTGGTGAGGCGCATCGTCGCCTCCGGCGGGTAGATGTAGTTGCCGCGCGCGACGTACTCCTTGAGGACGTCGTTCTGGACGGTTCCGCGCAGCTTCTCCGAGGGCACGCCCTGCTCCTCGCCGACGAGCTCGTAGAGCAGGAGGAGGATCGCGGCCGGCGCGTTGATCGTCATCGACGTCGAAACCTCGTCGAGCGGGATCGCCTCGAAGCAGATCCGCATGTCCTCGATGGTGTCGATCGGCACGCCGGTTCGCCCGACCTCGCCGTCGCAGAGCGGGTCGTCCGAGTCGCGTCCGAGCTGCGTCGGCAGGTCGAAGGCCATCGACAGGCCGGTGGAGCCGTGCTCGATCAGGTACCGGTAGCGGTTGTTGGTGTCCTCCGGGCTCGCAAAGCCGGCGTACTGCCGCATGGTCCAGAGCCGGTCGCGGTACATCCCGTCATGGATCCCGCGCGTGAACGGATAGGCGCCGGGCTCACCGAGGCGCTCGTCGAGCCCGGGGGCCACGTCATCCGCCTCGTAGAGGCGCTCGACCTCGATCCCGGAGTCGGTGAAGCGCCGCTCGTCGTCGGGGCCGACAAGCGGCGCGATGAAGCGATCCACCTCGGTTTCGGGGTGCGTCGCCATCGACCGGGAAGCATAGGCGCACGCTCGTGCCCGCAGGCCGCCGGCCCCGGTTCGCTGCCCCCGCCCTGCGCCAGGCATGGCGCCTGCCTAAAGGTGCGGCCGCGGACGGTCGAAACGATCTAGGCATGGCGCGGTCGGGCGGGCACGTGAACCGATGAATGAGCTGACGACAGTCGTGCTCGTCGACGACAACTCCGCGCGGGCCGCGCGGATCAGCCTCGCCGTGAGGCGGAGGTCGTCCGCGGACATCAGGCTGCGTACGCACACGACGCTCGCCGACGCGCTCGCCGACCTCGAGGCGCGCGGCGCTGACTGCGCCCTGCTCTCCGCCTCGCTGTCGGACGCGCCCGGGACCGCGGGGATCGCCAGCGTCCGGGAGCGCTGCCCGGCGGTGGCGATCGTGATGCTCACGAAGGACGAGGACGACGCCTTCGCGATGGAGGCGCTTCAGGCCGGCGCGCAGGACTACCTGGCCAACGACCGGCTCGACTCGTTCACCGTCGGCAGGGCGGTGAGATACGCGATCGAGCGCAGGCGGATCGACGAGGAGCTCGCCCGTCTCGGCCGCCAGAACGAGCTGATCCTGAACTCCGCCGGCGAGGGCATCTGCGGCCTCGACCCCGACGGGAGCATCCGCTTCGTCAATCCGGCGGCGGCGGCGCTCCTGGGCCGTGACGTGAAGGAGCTGAAGGGTGCCCAGTTTCACGAAGCGGTTCACGGCAATGCCCGGGCCGACGACCACGACGCCGGCGAGTGTCCGTTCCGGCCCGAGCTGCTCGACGAGCGCACCGCCGGCGAGGACGTCTTCATCTCCCCGGGGTCGGGCGCCTTCCCAGCGGAGTACGTGGCGACGCCGATCGGAACCTCGCGCGGCGAGGGCGCCGTCATCACCTTCAAGGACGTCACCGATCGGAAGCGCGCCGAGTCCCGGCTTCAGTACCTGGTCGATCACGACATGCTCACCGGCCTCTACAACCGCCGCCACTTCGAGGCTGAGCTCGAGCGGCAGATCGCGTACGCCGCGAGCTACGGGGTTCCCTCGGCGCTCCTCGTCCTCGACATCGACAACTTCAAGTTCGTCAACGACTCCCTCGGCCACCGGGCGGGAGACGAGCTGATCCGCTCGATCGCGGGCCGGATCAACCGGCGCGTTCGCTCGACGGACGTGGTGGCACGGCTCGGTGGCGACGAGTTCGCGGTCCTGCTCGTCGGCACCGACCTGGTCCACGCCGGGCAGATCGCCAATGAGCTCCTGGAGCTGATCAACGGCGAGCCCTTCGTGGTCGCCGAGAAGCCGGCGCGCGTGACGACGAGTATCGGCATCACGGCCCTCGACAACGCGTCGCTGGGACCGGACGACGCCCTTGTGGAGGCGGACATGGCCATGTACGAGGCCAAGTCCGACGGGCGCAACACCTCGACCGTCTACCTGCGCGATACCACGCGGCCGAGCCGCGAGCGCGCCGGCTTCGTCTGGACCGACCGGATTCGCCGGGCGCTCGAGGAGGATCTGCTCAAGGTCTACGCGCAGCCGATCGTGCCCCTGCATGGCTCGGGGCCGACGCGGCTCGAGCTCCTCGTTCGCATGACCGATGTCGACGGCTCGCTCGTCCTCCCCGGAGCGTGGCTGCCGGTGGCGGAGCGCTTCGGGCTGATCGAGGACATCGACGCGTGGATGGTCAACCGGGCCGCCCGCCTCATCGCCACGGAGAACGCCGCCGGACGGGACCTGGTCTGCGAGGTGAACCTCTCGGGCCGCTCGATGGCGGACCCGCGACTGCCCGGCGCGATCGAGGCGGCGATCGCCGCAACTTCGATCGACCCGGCGAGCCTCATCCTGGAGATCACCGAGACCGCCGTCGTGGCCAACATGGACGAGGCGCGCCGCCTCGCCACCAAGGTCCGCGAGCTCGGCTGCCGGTTCGCGCTCGACGACTTCGGCGCCGGGTTCGGCTCCTTCTATTACCTAAAGCACTTCCAGGTCGACCTGCTGAAGATCGACGGCGAGTTCGTTCGCGGCATCGCCAACAGCGAGATCGACCGGCGGATGGTCGGGGCGATGGTCGAGATCGCCCGCAGCCTCGAGCTCCAGACCGTGGCCGAGTTCGTCGAGGACGAAGAGGTCCTCGACTGCATCCGCAGGCTCGGCGTGGATTTCGCCCAGGGTTACCACCTCGGACGCCCCGAGCCCGTCGAGATCATCCTCGGCGCGCCCCTGGCGGCGACGTAGCACGCGCCCGCTCCACCGCCGCCAGCATCGCCTCGGCCGGTGCCGGATAGGTGTACTCGGCCACGGCGTCCGCCGCGGGCCGCGCGAGCTCGCCCCGCGCGACTCGCCGCAGCGCCGCCGCGATCGCCGCCGCGTCGTCGGCCCGCGCTACCTCCGCGCCGGCCTTTGCTGCGACCCGCCCCGCCTCGGTGCCCTCCGCAAGGGCGAGGATCGGCGTGCCGGACGCCAAGTACTCGAAGAGCTTGAAGTTGAGCAGCTGGGTCCTCGTGGGCTGGGCGACAAGCAGGAGCGCGTCGGCCTCGCGCTGGAGGGCAATCGCCCGCTCGCGCGACAGGCTCCCGGCGAGCACGATCCGGGCCGGGGAGACGTCGCGGGCAAACAGCGGTCGCTCGCGCTCGGCGAGCGGACCGGCGATCACCAGCGCGAGCTTGCCCGCCGCTACTGGGTCCTCCCTCGCCAGCATCGCGAGTCCGTCCACGAGCGCGTGCGGGTCTCGCCCGTAGCTTCCGAACCTCCCGGTGTAGACGAGCGAGACACGCTGCGAATCCAGCTCCACGCCGGAGCTCGCCGCCGCCGCCGCCGCCCCATCCGGGTCCCATCCGTTCGAGACGACGACCGGGTCGGCGATGCCCCGCCGGCGAAGGTCGTCGGCGGCCGGCCGCGAGACGCAGACCACCGCGTCCGCAGCCCCGAGCAGCCGCCGCTCCTGACGTGCGTCGAGCCGCCGCTGCAGAGCTGTCGGAAACCGCGGGCGCAGGGGCTCGAAGGTCCATGCGTCGCGCACGTCGGCGAGCCAGGGCACCCCTCGCTTCTGCAGCGCGCGCCCCACCATGTGCACCGACTCCGGCGGGGAGCTCGTGATCACCGCGTCGAAGCCCTCCTCGGCGGCGAGCCGCAGGGCCCGCCGCCATGCGAACGGCGCCCAGGCCAGCGCCAGCGGCTCCGGGACTATCACCCTGCTGAGCACGTGCGGCCTGCCGGAGTAGCTGTCGGCGTCGTACATCGACGCGACCGCGTCGCGTCCCGCCCGGCGGGCGCGCAACCGAGCGGCGTCCTGGCTCTGCACGACGCGCACGGGGCCTCTCGGGGGCGCCCCGTAAGCGGACGTGGTCAGCACCGTCACCTCGTTGCCGAGGGCGCTCAGATGACGGGCCATGGAGACGGAGCGCTGCGCCCCCGTGTCCGTGCACGGCGGGTAGAAGTAGGCGACGAGGAGGAGCTTCACGCGAGCCGCCGCCGCCGCGCGGCGATCGCGTCCTCGTAGGCGGCATCCATCCGATCCAAGAGCGCCGGCCACGCCCACTGGCGCTCGGCCTTCTCGCGCCCGGCGCGGCCGAGCCGCTCCCGCCCCTCCGCGCCGAGGCCCTTCAATTCGCCAAGCGCCCGGGCAACCGCCACGGGATCGCCGAGCGGGACGAGCCGGCCCGTCTCACCGTCGTCGACCACGGCCCGGACACCCGGGTAGTCGCTGGCGATTGCAGGCAGCCCGCACGCCATCGCCTCGATCAGGACGATCCCGAACGACTCGGGCGGCTCGGTCGTGAGCAGCAGCAGGTCGGCGGCCCGCAGCACGGCCGGCAGCTCGCCGTGCGGGACGGCGCCGAGGAAGTGGACCCGCTGGGCGACGCCTGCCGCGGCCGCGTCCCTGCGGAACTCCTCGAGCAGCTCGCCGCCGCCGGCGACGATCAGGTGCACGTCCTCGCCCCCCGGCCTGGCGAGGGACTCGATGGCGACGTCGAGGCGCTTGAAGTTGTGCGCCCGGTCCAGCGTCGCAACGAACGCCGCCGCCAGAGCGTCGCCCGGGATTCCCAGGCGCTCACGGAGGCCACCGCCGCCGGCTCCCGGCGAGAACTCATCGACGTCGACGCCGTTGGGCATCAGCACGAGCTTCCCGGGCGAGCGCTCGGCGGCCTTGCGCAGGTACGGGACTGAGCGGGCGTGGTCTTCCGAGAGCACGCAGACCCGATCGGCGCAGCGGATCAAGCGGGGCGAGACGGTGTGCTCGTAGACGGCGAAGAGCCGTCCCCAGGCGCCCTTGCCGATCAGCTGGTTCTTGTAATGGACGAGAAGGGCCTGCTCGCGGCGGCGCTTTGCCAGCCGGCCGAGAAGCGTCAGCTCGGAGCCGAAGATGAACGGGTAATGGAGGTGGACGACGTCGAAGCCCTCGATCCGCGCCAGGCTCGGGATGAGCGGTGCGTTGCCGATCGCAAGCAGTGGCTTCGCGCGGTGGACGATCACGCTGCCCGCGTCCGGAGCGTTCCCGTTGGCCGCCGCCGTGAACACCTCGACGTCGTGACCCCGCTCCGCCTGGCCGCGGGCGAACCGGAAGCACGTGTTTCCCGCTCCTCCCAGGTAGGGCGGGAAGGTCGCTGTCAGATGAGCGATTCGAAGGGGCAGGCAGGGGACGCTAGCGGCCGACCCTGGCGCTGCGCCACGAACGGAACGCCGGTGCGGTCCAGCCCGTCCCGGAGCCGCGCGGGGCCGGCCCGAGCGAGCTTCCGCCGTAGATCACCTGCGAGCCCGCGGCGTTGCGCTGATACGTCTGCCAGGGCACCGTCGCCTGCTGCTCGACGCCGGGCTTCGAGAAGTCGCAGACGCCGTTTGGGAACACCTTCTCGAGCGCCTTCCACTGTGCGCCCGTGAAGTTGATCGGGTAGTAGTCGGCGCGCCGCAGCGGCCGCAGCTTGCAGCGGTTGGTGTCCGTGGCGATCCCCTCGCCGGCCACGGTCGCCGGCGTGCCGAACTTCGTCTCGACCAGGTCGTCCTTGCAGACCTTGCCGACGCCCGGGAGGTTGACCTGGCTGACGCCCTGCACGTTTGAGCACTGGTCGTGGACGTCCCTCGGCCGGTCGCTTGCGACCTTCTTGGCCAGGGAGACGCGACGCTTGTCCTTCTCGACCGCGGTCAGCCACCGGTCCATGGCGAGCAGCCCCTTGGTCGTGTAGGTGGGGTCTCCGATGAGGGGCGTCTGGCCGTACCAGATCACCTGGTTTTTCGGGAAGAGCCCCTGCTCGCGCGCGAGGCGGGCGCGGATGGCGAACGAGCGGTACGCGTCGTGGAAGGCGCCCGGATCGGGCCCGCGCAGATCGATGATCGCGGTCCCCGCGAGGTTGTTGGTCTCGTTTACCGCGCCGCTTCTGTAAGCGTTGCGAAGCGACGTGCGGGTCGCCTGGAGACGCCTCTTCGTGTGGGCCAGGTCGATGGTCGCGCCACCGATCTTCATGTTGAGATCGACGAACTGGGCTGGGGTGATGTCGCCGTCCTTCAGCGCCCCGAGCCCGAACTGCACGCCGACGTCGGAGAGCGGGATTGCGCCGAAGCCGTGCCCGTCCGCCTTCTCCTGCTTCGACCAGATGCGCTTCGGGCGTGGTCCGAGGACGTTGATCATGTAGTCGGCAAGCGTGCACCGCGCGCCGTCCGGGTTGGTCTGCGGGTCGTAGCGCTCGGCGTCGGAGACTCCGGCGCAGGGATTCGTGGGGTCCGCAAGGGCGGTCCAGTAGATGGAGTCGAAGACGATCGAGTTGACGTGGTTGGGGTGGCCCTCGATCGCGGCGATGGACAGCGGGTCCCAGGTCACCCCCGGTGCCCACTTCGACGGGTCCTCCACGTACTGTCGGATGAGGTGGTAGGCGGCGAGCTGCTGGCCCGTGGACCAGGAGTCGGGGAAGCTGCACTGGGGCAGGATGCCCTGGTAGACGCCGGGGTAGGCGTTCGCAACCTGCTGCTGGGCGAGCGAGCCGCCCGAGCACCCGGTGCCGATCGTGAACCGCAGCGTTCCGAGCTGCTCGATGAGGTGCTCCTTGGCCATCACGAGCGACTCGGCCTGGGTCGCGATGTTGCAGTTGTGGCCGGCGTTGTCGAGCGCGGTGGACATCACCGCGAAGCCGAGGCCGAGCGCGGTCGTCGGGCTCGACGACCCGACCGCCGGGGCTCCGGGCACGCCGACCGTGTCACCCGTGACGCTGGGCGCGCTCCCGGTCCGGTGATCGATTGCACAGCTCGCGCCGTGGGTGATCAGGAGCTTGTGGTTCCACTGTGGCTGCGGGTGCCAGGGCTGCCACGGCTTCGAGGGGTCGAAGAGGACCGCGTACTGGTACTCGTCGCGGTCCAGGTAGCCGCTCTCGATGCGGATGATGAAGGGGACCGTCCTGCCCCTGTCCGTTGTGGTCGTTGCGACGTCAGCCGGCGGCGAGGCGGGGTCGTAGGTCGCGAAGCTGTGGGTCACCGACGACATGTACTGGTACTCGTAGGTGGGCGGCTGGTCGCACTGCGCGTCGGTCGCATCCGCGTTCTGGCAGGCCCATGGCTGGACCTGCGGGCCGGAGAAGATCGGCCCGCCGCTCGCATGATCGATGATCGTGGCGCTCGCGCTGCTCGCGCCGGAGCGCGCGCGGAGCGTGTTCCGGCCCACGTGCAGGCCCGTCACCAGGCTCATTCCGCGCTTCCCTCGCCAGTGGAGGGACCCGGCGGCCAGCGCCCTGCCGTTCAGCGAGACGCGCGTCGCGCCGGGTGCGCCAGGCGACCGCACCGCGATCAGCGCATCGCCTCCGGAGACCAGGTCCGAGCGGTTCGAGAGCACGTCCAGGCGCAGCGGCTTCGCGATCGCGGCGGCGGCGCCGAGCAGGGTGAGGAGGGCGGCGAGCGCGGCGATCAGTGCGAGGCGTCGCATCGGGCCGGGAGGAATAACAGTGGGCGGCGGCAGGCGCGCCGGTTCGGTCTACTCGCCGGCGCCGACGAGGCGCTCCACGCCGCTGCGCTCGAGCGTCAGGCGCAGGCCCTCGCGGAGGTCGACCTTGGGCTCCCAGCCGAGCAGCTCCCGCGCGCGGGTGATGTCGGGCTGGCGAACCTGCGGATCGTCGGTGGGGAGCGCCTCGTAGACGATCTCCGAGCGCGACTCGGTCACCTCGATCACCACCTGCGCGAGCTCGAGCAGGGTGAACTCATCCGGGTTGCCGATGTTGACCGGCTCGTGGACGTCGGACTCGGCCATCGCCACGTAGCCGCGGATCTGGTCGTCGACGTAGCAGAAGCTGCGCGTCTGGCTGCCGTCGCCGAACACCGTCAGCGGCTTGTCCTGGAGGGCCTGGCGCAGGAAGGTGGGGATCGCGCGGCCGTCGTGGGGGCGCATTCGCGAGCCGTACGTGTTGAAGGTGCGGACGATTCCGGTGTCCACGCCCTGCTGGCGGTGGTAGGCCATCGTCAGCGCCTCGGCGTAGCGCTTTGCCTCGTCGTAGACGCCGCGCGGGCCGATCGGGTTGACGTGGCCCCAGTAGGTCTCCGGCTGGGGGTGGACCTGCGGGTCGCCGTACACCTCGGACGTCGAGGCCAGGACGAAGCGCGCCCGGTGCTTCTTCGCCAGCCCGAGCATGTGATGGGTGCCGTAGGAACCGACCTTGAGGGTGTGCAGCGGCAGCCGCAGGTAGTCGATCGGGCTCGCGGGCGAGGCAAGGTGGTAGACGAAGTCGATCGGCTCTTCGCAGTGAAACGGCTGCGTCAGGTCGTGCTGGACGAACAGGAAGTCCTCGTCGCGGATGTGCTCGACGTTCTGCAGCGAGCCGGTGTCGAGGTTGTCGACGCAGAGCACGCGGTGGCCATCCTCGAGCAGGAGCTCGGACAGGTGGGAGCCGAGAAACCCGGCGCCGCCGGTGATCAGACAGGTGCTCATCGAGCGAATCTCCTCCGGCACTGGCCGGCCGGCCGAGGATACCGGGGGCGCGCGCCGCCGCGCGCCGCTTGTCGTTCACATGCAAGACGACCCGGCGGCGGCGCGACACCGCGCCGCCCGCCAGCTCTTCGCTCGTCACGCGGGCGCCATCAGGGCGGCCGCGCGGCGGGTTTCGCTCTGCGCGGACGACGCCGACGACGCCTGCCAGCGCGCGCTCCTGATCCTGCTGACGAAGGCCCCGCCCCTGCCGCCGGCGAAGCTCCTGGCCTGGATGCGCGTGGTGACCCGCCGGGAGGCCCTCGCGGTGCGGCGCGCGCGGGAGCGGTTGCTCGCGGGCGCCTCGGACGACGCGACGGAGCGGCTCTTCAGCGAGCGGCCCGAGACTCCCGAGCGCGTCGAGCGGCGCGAGCGGGCACTCGAGCGCCTCCGCGCCCTCACGATCCTCAAGCCCGACGAGCGCCGGGCGATCGTCCTGCAGGCCCGCGGCTACTCCTACGCCGAGATCACCACGATCACCGGCTGGACCCACACCAAGGTCAACCGCTGTCTGGCCGAGGGCCGGGCGCGGCTGCGGGTGTTCGCTCACGCACCGGGCGCGAATTGCATGTAGCGGTGGGCGTTCAGAATTCGCCGAAGCTTGCGGCGCGCCACCGGGTAGCCGGAGATGTCGAAGGGGTTGTGCGAGACAACCGAGCGGTAGTAGACGAGCATTCGCACCCGCGGATGGCTCCGCGCCCAGCGAAAGAGCCAGCTCGTGAACTTGCCCTGGAAGTCGTTGTCCCAGGGGGCGTACTCGCCGATGGCCATCGGGAGTCCGTTGTAGTGACGCTCGAAGTCGGCGAAGCGCCGCCCTGACTCCGGGCGTCGCGAATTTGGAGTAGATGTCGGCGCCGACCCAGTCCACGTAGCGCCGTCCCGGCCAGTAGGCGGCCGGCGCGTTGTCGGCGATGTAGGGGTTGGCGATCGTCTGCGGGTTCCAGACCATCGCGACCTTCGGGTGCTCGAGGCCGTCCTGGACGTCCTCCTCGCGGTAGATCCGGTCTCGGCCGCCGCCGGCGCGAAAGAGCAGCGGCAGGCCCTGGGCGGAGAGCTTGGCGTTGATCGCCTTGATCGAGCCGCCGCGCACGATGATCACAAACCGCCGCCACGCCCGCCTGAACCAGGTCGTGGAGTGGCCGTCCCTGCGGCTTCCATCGGAGTTGAAGGCGCAGTAGGGGTTCCAGTAGCCGTTCATCTCGCCCATGAGGCGGACATAGACGACCTGGCCCGACGCGGCTATCGACTGGTTGAGCCGAACGATGTAGTGGTCCCCGCGGCCGACCGCGATCTGGCGCGGTGTGATGACCTCCGGGTTGTGGCTGGAGACGGACGAGAGGCTCAACATGCCGCGCGCCCGCTCGTTGCTCCAGCGCCGCAATGCCCCCGTGCTGAGCGGAGTGCCCCACGGGAAGAAGTCCTGGACGACGGCGGGGTGGGCCCCCACCTGATCGCTGAACACGCGGACGCCATGGACGCCTTCGACGGTTTCCGAGACGCCGTGGAAGACCCGGCCGTCGGGAGGGACGAAGGGGATACGGTGAGCGCCCAAGGCGGCCGTGGCCCAGAAGAGAGCGCCGGCAGCGACGGCGCCGGCCGCGAGCAGTCGCTGGCGTGAGTTGGCTCGACCGATCCTCAGCATCTCCTTCTCAACACCTCAGAAGGTGTGAATGGAGCGTAGTTTCGAACCTCGCCGACAGGAAACCCTGACGATCAGGCGAAAGCAGCGGCTCGAGGAGAGGAGCCCAGATGCCCGATGCCGACAGAACCGAGCGCCCGCCGGATCACGGCGATTCCGCGGAGCAGAGCGACGAGGAGCGCAACGACGCTGCTACCGAGCCGCGCGACGACTCGGCCAGAACCGGTCGGTTCAGACGCGCGGAGGACGAGCGCCCCAAGCGGCGCTTCGACCCGCGCCCGGCCGCGCTCGCACCGCCGCCGCCGGGGCCCTGAACGAAAACGGGCGCCCAGTCTGGGCGCCCGTTCGCGTTCTGGCGTGGCTTGCCGCCACCCTGCCTAGCGGGAGCCTCTCCGGGTCGCCGCTCCGGCCTGGCTTGCCACTGCCTTGCCCGCCGACTTCGCGGCGCCTCCGGCGTGCTTGACCGCCGACTTGACGCTTGACGCGGCGGATCCGGCAGCCTTGGTTGCCTGTCTCGCCGCCTCGCGCGCCTCGGTGCTCTGGCGGCTCGCCGCCGACTTCTTGCCGCGCTCGCCGGCCTCCGATCGCTGCCGGTTTCGCTGCCGCGTGACCGCGGCCTTCTTGGCCGCCGCGGAGCGGTCTGCCTTCGTCTGTGCCATCTCGGCTCCTTGATCGTTTCGTTCTCGATTGACGGCCGCAGATTGCGGCCCTTCTTTGGCGTACCCGCTCCGCGGCTTGGCTACCAGGCCGAGGCGAAAAAGGGGGTTTTGAGGCAAGGCGCGCGGGTACCGAGGGCGATGCGATGCCCGAAGACATCAACGAGCAGCTCGTCAAGCACCTCACCGACGTCCACTCGATCGAGGAACAGGCACTCGTGCAGATGCGCCGCGCACCCGACATCGCCGGCGATTCGGCGCTCGCCGAGAGCTTCGCCGCGCACCTGACCGAGACGGAGCGCCACGAGCAGCGAGTTCGCGAGCGCCTCGAGGCGCTGGGCGCCGAGCCATCGACCGTGAAGGATCTCGCCGGTCAGGCCGGCGGGCACGGCATGGTCCTCTTTGCGCGCTTCAACCCCGACACCACGGGAAAGCTCGTCAACCACGGCTACTCCTACGAGCACATGGAGGTCGCCGCCTACGAGCTCCTGGGGCGAGTGGCGCAGCGTGCCGGCGACGAGGAGACGCGCACGCTTGCCGCAGAGATCAAGGTGGAGGAGGAGGCGATGGCCGGGCGGCTGGAGGCGCAATTCGACGACGCGGTCGAAGCCTCGTTGCGCGAGGTCGATCCCGATGATCTCGACGATCAGCTCGACAGCTACCTCGCCGACGCGCACGCGATCGAGCAGCAGTCGATCTCCCTCCTCGAGGGCGGAATCCGGCTCGTGGGCGAGGAGCGGATCGCCGCGCTGTTCGAGGAGCACCTCGGTACGACCCGCCGCCAGGAGCAGGAGCTCGAGGACCGCCTTCAGGCTCGCGATTCGTCGCCGAGCAAGATCAAGGACATCGGCCTGCGCCTCGGCGGCTTCAATCTGGGCGGGTTCTTCGGCGTGCAGCCGGACGTCGCGGCGAAGCTCACCGGCTTCGCGTTCGCATTCGAGCACTTGGAGATCGCCGGCTACGAGCAGCTGCGCCGGGTGGCGAGCCGCGCCGGCGACGAGGACGTCGTTGCCGCGGCCGAGCTGATCTCAGTCCAAGAGCGGGAGATGGCCGAACGGATCTCCGGTCTCTGGGACGTGGCGGTCGACGCCGCCCTCGAGGCTCAGGGCGTGGCTTGAGCGCCAGTCATCCCTTGCGCTTGGTGGCTGCGGGCCCGCGAGTAGATCGTCCCCGGGCCGGGTAGCACCCCTGCCGGGCAGGGGAAACAGAGGAATAGGAGAGAGCCAATGTCCGTCGTAACCGTCCTGATCGTGATCATCCTCGTCTTGCTGATCATCTATCTGGCCCGCCGCGTCCTTTAGCCGAGGGCCTCCCGCAGGCGTTCCAGCGTCCTGCGAAGCATCCGGGATACGTGCATCTGCGAGCGGCCGATCCGTTCGCCGATCTCCGATTGAGTCAGCTCGTCGACGAAGCGCATGCGCAGCACCTTCAGCTCTTCCTCGGTGAGCAGCGGCAGGAGACTTTCAACCGTCGTCCAGTCCTCGGCCCGGGCGAAGCCGCCGTCGCGCGCCCCCAGGCGCTCCACGAGCGTCTCGGCGCCGGCGTCGTCGCCCGCGACCGGCGCGTCCAGCGAGTTGACGCGCCGCTGGCTCGCGGCGTCGAACGCCTCGAGGACCTCGTCCTCGGCCAAGTCGAGCGCGTCCGCCGTCTCCCTGATGGTTGGCGCCCTGCCGAGCTCGAGCGAGAGCTCTCCGATTGCGGCCTCAACCTGCCGCGTTCGCTCCTGCAACCTGCGCGGCAGCCGAAGGGCCCAGACCTTGTCTCGAAGGTGCCGCCGAAGCTCCCCCAGAACCGTCGGCGCCGCGAACGCGACAAAGGGCTTCCCCCTGGTGGGGTCGAAGCGGTCGATTGCGTTCACCAGCCCGACGCAGGCGACCTGGAACAGATCCTCGCTGAGCTCGCCTTTGCCCGCGTAGCGGCTGGCCATGCTCCGCGCAAACCGGATGTACCGCGCCACGAGCTCCTCGCGGATCGCCGGGTCGCGGGTCGCGAAGTAGCGCCGAAACAACTCTTCTTCCGTACCCATACGCGTCGTCACGTCCGCTGTGACCGCCTCATCGCGGTCTCGGAGAGCGACGCGCCGGGGTGTGCCGGTTGGAAGTTCGAGGGCCATGGTCAGTCCACGAAGGGAATCTCGTCCCATTGGTGGAGCAGTCGGAAGGTGCCGCCCGCGCGTTCGGCCGGACGCAGGACGCTCAGCGCCCAGGGGCCTCGCCTCGCTCGTCGGCAAGCGCCGAGCAGAACGCCGAGGCCATGGGCGTCGACTGCCGAAACTCCGGACAGGTCGATGACCAGCGATCCCGTCCCGACGGACTTCTCGGCAAGCCGGGCTTCGTGCTCGAAGCCGCTCGCGCTGGCCAGACCGAGCTCTCCGTAGAGCGCCAGCTCGCAGAGCTCAGGCGCCTGGCGAACCACGATCGACAGTTCCCCGATGTGCACCACCCGGACCGGTTCGTCAAATCCAGAGGCGGGAAAGCGCCTCGACAAGGCGCTCTTTGAGCGGCGCAAAGCCAGCTCGTTGCGAAACTCAACCGAATTCATCGATCCTCCAAGAAAGACAGATGGTTATCCGGCGGATACCTAGGCAACCCCCCCCGGAGGTGCCTGGTGTTCCACTTTGAGTTGAGAACGGCGGCTCGCCTGCGAGCTCCGTCCTGCGAGGGACTATATCCGGGTGGTCAAGGGCACAAACGAGCTGCGCAGCTTCGGGTGCGGGCGGGGCTTCGTCCGACGGGTCGGGTCCGGAACGCTAGCGGGGCGCCAGCCGGAAGACCTCGGCGGAAGCGCGATTGAGCACGACGTCGAGGATCACGACGACAACGTCATCACTGATGACGGCGCCGCCGTAGGCCTCGTCGTGAACGCGCTCGATCTCCCTGGCGATCTCTGTCTGCGCTGCGACCTCCACCTAGCCCACTTCGCCATTCTGGGATGGCGAAGACGGACCGTTGCCCGGCTCCCCGCGCAGGGCCGAGTCGTCTCCGAAGATGAAGATCTCGGCGGCCATGTCGTTGTCGGTGTCGACCTGGCTCATGAACGAACGCACGGGACGGCCGACCACCCGTTCGGCGATGGAGACGAACTGCTCGCCCACCGCGTCCTGGAACTTCAGGCGGGTGTCGCGGACGTGCTCCGCTGACCCGTTCTCGATCAGGGTCCGCTCCGCCTGCGTGAAGATCTCCTCGAGGACGCACAACCCGTAGTCGCGCTGCAGATAGCTACGGGCCCGGGTCGGCCCGCGCCCGTACATCCGCGCGTGCAGTTGGACGATCTCGCGAGAGAGCTGCGCGATCAGCCTGCCGCGATCGGCATCCTCGTACGAACGTGCTGGCGCTTCCATAACGGCTCCCGGTCTAGGTGGACTCGTCACGGGCGTGCCGTGAACGTTCTTGGCGATCCCGGTCGGTCTCGTGCTCTGCTGGAGCCGTTTGCCTCGACTTCTTTGGCGAACCGGCTTCGGGAGCCCCGTGCGGGGCCGGGGTTCCGAACCCGCTACCTGGCGCCCGAATCATGCCGTCGAGGCACTCGATTACATCCGAGGATACCGGGTACCCTGACCCCGGCGTCTGCGCTCGACCGCGGGCCGGCAGGCGCGACCAGAGCTCAAAGGACCCATGGCGTGTGAACCGCGCCTGCTGGGGGATGGCCACGCCGTTTGCCCAACGCCTCGTCGAGAACCGGCGCTTCGGGGGGGGAACGTGGGCCGCATCCCATTTTCGAGGGGAATGGCGAAGCCCCGACGAGCGGCGACGCAGGCAAGGGCGCGAATGAGCTTGAGGCCCCCGATGCGCGGGTTAGGGCGTCGGGCGGTGGGTACCCCGGTTGGCACCCACAAGCAATCCGAATGGAGACGACATGAGCGACCTCATCGACAAGGCAACGGGCAAGGCCAAGCAGGCGGCCGGCGACATCGCAGGCGACGACGAGCTCCGTCGCGAGGGCCAGGAGGAGGAGCGCAAGGGCGAGAAGAAGGAAGAGCTCTCCCAGGCCGAGGACAAGGCCGACGAGAAGGCCGAGGAGGTCGCCGAGGCCGAGCGCAAGACCTCGTAGGGAACCTCTGGGCCGGGCCCCTGGGGCCCGGCCCCCGGTTTCCGGGCTTCCTGCGCGGGTAACCCAGGCTCATGTACGGGCACACCTATATCGGCGCCGGCCTGGTGATCGGGGTGGTCGCGCTGGTGCTTGCCGCCGCCTTCGGCCTGGGTGCCGCCGTATTCGCTCTCATCATCGTCGCTGGCTTTTTCTTCCTGGCGATCGTTCCCTTCGCGGTGCGCCGCTTGGAGGGAGGTTCTCCGGAGCCCGAAGGGAGAGCCGAAGGCATCGACCAGGTGAGCGACCCAAGCGCGCCCCCCGACGCCACGCCCAAGGCGCCCCACGGCTACACGCCTTCGACCTGAACGCGGTGGCGGCGGGAGGTCGCCCGAGCCTGAGGAAGCTGTGCGAGGAGGCAGCCGGCTGCCGCGCCTGTGACCTCCGGCGCCTGGGAACTCAGACGGTCTTCGGAGAGGGAAGGAAAGCCGCGCGGCTGATGCTCGTGGGCTGAAGCGGAGGGTGCCCTAGCCGGCGTGCTGGCGAGCCCGCGGCGAAGCCTCCCAGAAGTCCTCGACCTTGGTGCCGCCGTCCGCGTTCCTTGAGGAGATCGCCCAGAGCTCGACCGGCTCCGGCCCCTCGTTGCGGTGCGAGCGCACGGTCCGCGGCGCCACGCGGACGGCGGATCCCGCTTCGACGGTCCGGATCTCCTCGCCGAAGCGCATCGTCAGCACGCCCCGCGTCACGAGGTAGAGCTCCTCGATCTCCTCGTGGGAGTGGCCCGTACCCTGTTCGAAGTCGGAGTGCGGCGGGATCCGCATGAAGGTCACGGCGACCTGCTCGCAGCCGAGGGCATCGGTCAGCGAGCGAAACTCGCCGGGAACGTCGCCGTCGGAGGCGTATGCGTCCTCGGCCTCGTTGGCGGCGACCACCGCGAAGCCGTCAGCCGCGGTTTCGCCCTCAGGGTGCTCGCTCACAACGTGCGAATTCCCCCCGTGCGATCTGGCAAACACGCTCCGTGACAGTCGCGGTTTCCGAGGCGGGCGCCGGGGGTACGGCGACGGAGGGCGGCCCCGCCGTCCGCGTTCTGCCGTGCGTCGAAAGGCCTCCAAATACCGCCGCCGCATCGCCGGCGGCGTGC
This sequence comes from uncultured Actinomycetes bacterium, assembly GCA_963740625.1. GTDB lineage: Bacteria > Actinomycetota > Thermoleophilia > Solirubrobacterales > 70-9 > JAWVFM01. The sequence goes on along the minus strand of CAVUEV010000001.1, from coordinate 426,400 downwards.
TTGCCCTTCCGTTGCTCTTCGGCGGCTGCGCGCGGCAGTCACCGCTCGAGCCGCACAGCAAGGCGGCCGGGGAGATCGCGACGCTGTGGTGGGTGATGCTGGCGGTCGCCTCGGTGGTGTTCCTGGGCGCCGTTGCGATGCTCGTCTATGGCTACTTGCGGCGCGCGCGGCCCGGCCTGCCGATCGTTGGCGAGAGCGAGGCGGCCAACACGCGGCTCGTCGTCTTCTTCGGGATCGCGGTGCCCGTGGTCGTCCTCGTTGCGCTCTTCGTCGTCTCCGACCTCGTCGTCATCAAGCAGACGCAGGCGCCCGCCGCCGACGCCAACGACCTGACGGTCCGCGTGGTCGGACACCAGTGGTTCTGGGAGGTGCGCTACCCGGGGACGAAGGCGGTCACCGCCAACGAAATCCACATCCCGGTCGACGAGCCGGTGCGAATCGTGGGGACCACCGCCGACGTGATCCACTCCTTCTGGGTCCCGCAGCTCAACCGCAAGATCGACCTGATCCCGGGGCGCAGGAACTCGACCCTGCTGGAGGCCGACCAGCCCGCGGTCTACCGCGGCCAGTGCGCCGAGTTCTGCGGCCTCCAGCACGCGAACATGGCGCTCTCAGTCATTGCGGAGCCGCGGCGCGCCTACGAGGCCTGGCTTCGCAACATGGCCAAACCGGCCCGAGCTCCGGCCGCCCGCAGGGCGCGGATCGGCAAGCAGGTCTTCACGAGCTCCCAGTGCGCGAGCTGCCACACCATCCGGGGCACGTCGGCCACCGGGACCGTCGGCCCCGACCTCACCCACCTCGCCACCCGAGCCAGCCTCGCCGCCGGGACGATCCCGAACGCCCACGGCGAGCTGCGCAGCTGGATCGCGAACCCGCAGGCGATCAAGCCCGGGAACGTGATGCCCGACCTCGGGCTCTCGGGCCGCAAGCTCGGCGCCGTCGTCGCCTACCTGCGGGGGCTCCACTGATGGCCGTCGCTGTCCCTCCCGCTGCCCAGGCGCGCATCGATCGCCTGGAGCGGATCTGGGCGGAGCGCTCGGGCGTCTACGGATGGCTGACGACCACCGATCACAAGCGGATCGGGATCCTCTACCTCTTCACCTCGCTGGCCTTCTTCGCCGCCGGCGGGGTCGAGGCGCTGCTCATGCGCACCCAGCTCATCGGCCCGCACCAGGCCGTGCTCGGCCCCCAGGCCTACAACCAGGCGATGACCATGCACGGGGTGACGATGATCTTCCTCTTCGTCATCCCGATGTCGATCGGGGCGTTCGGCAACTACCTGATCCCGCTTCAGATCGGGGCCCGCGACATGGCCTTCCCGCGCCTGAACGCGTTCTCATACTGGGTCTACGTCTGCGCCGGGATCTTCATCTACGTGGGGGTCGCAACCGGTAATGCCCCCGCGGCGGGCTGGTTCGACTACGTGCCGCTCGCGTCGCGGGCGTTCAGCCCGGGGTACGGAGTCGACTTCTATGCCCTCGGGCTGATCTTCACCGGGATCTCCTCGACCGCCGCGGCGATCAACTTCATCGTCACGATCTTCAAGCTGCGGGCGCCGGGCATGTCGATCAACCGCATGCCGCTGTTCTGCTTCGCGATGCTCGCCACGTCGTTCGCGCTTGTCTTCGCGCTCCCTGTCCTCTCCGTCGCGCTCATCTTCCTGGAGGCCGACCGTCTGCTCGGCTTCCATTTCTACGACGTCGCGAAGGGGGGCGACACGATCCTCTGGCAGAACCTCTTCTGGATCTTCGGCCACCCCGAGGTCTACATCATCATCCTGCCGGCGTTCGGGATCGCGACCTCGATCATCCCGGCGTTCGCCCGGCGTCGGATGGTCGCGTTTCCGCTCGTCGCCCTGGCGGAGCTCCTTGTCGCCTTCATCGGCTTCGGGGTCTGGGCCCACCACATGTTCGCCGTCGGCCTGAGCACGGTGACCACCGTCTACTTCGCGGCGGCAAGCCTCATCATCGTCATCCCCAGCGGCATCCAGCTCTTCGCCTGGATCACGACCATCGTCACCGGGAGGCCGAAGTTCGAGACGCCGCTCCTGTGGATCGTCGGGTTCATCGTGCTGTTCATGCTCGGCGGCCTCTCCGGGGTGATGTTCGCCGCGATCCCGTTCGATCAGCAGCTGACCGACACCTACTTCGTCGTCGCGCATTTCCACTACGTGATCTTCGGCGCCGCCGTCTTCCCGTTGATCGGGGGGCTCTTCTACTGGTTCCCGAAGGTGACCGGCCGGATGTACCACGAGGGCTGGGGCAAAACGAGCTTCTGGCTCACCTTCGCGGGCATGAACATCACCTTCTTTCCGATGCACATCCTCGGCCTCGAGGGCATGCCGCGCCGCGACTACACCTACTCCGGCGGGCTCGGCTGGACCGGGCTCAACCTGGTCGAGACCCTCGGCTCCTACCTGCTCGCGGCCGGGCTCCTGGCCGTCGCGGCCAACCTGATCGTCAGCCTCTTCCGCGGCGCACGCGCGCCGAGCGACCCGTTCCGGGGGGCCACCCTGGAGTGGTCGACGAGCTCGCCGCCCCCCGCCTACAACTTCGCCGTGATCCCCAGGGTCACGAGCCCGTACCCGATGTGGGACGAGGAGGACCGCGAGCGGGACCGGGACGACCTCGAACGAGGCCAGCGCGTGCTGGAACAGGGCCATGAGACCCCGGCGGTGTCGGTGGTCGACGCCGAATGGGACGAGATCCTCGAAATGCCGTCGAGCTCGCCCTGGCCTGCGGCGGTCGCGCTTGCGATGAGCGGCGTCTTCGCCTTCGCCCTCCTCAGCCAGTGGCTCGCGTCCGCGGTGTTCGTCGTGCTGACCCTGGCGGCCGTCGCCGGCTGGCATGGGAAGGAGCCGCAGGAGGCATGACGGAGGTGACCAGGAGCATGCAGGCCGGGGAGGCAGGCGAGGCCGCCACGGTCGAGCGCCGGCGGCTGTCGCTGCCGGGCGGGTTGTGGGGCATGGCCCTGGTCGTCGCGACCGAGACGGCGCTGTTCGGCTCGCTGATCGCGAGCTACTTCTACCTCCGCCTCGACGCCGGCGCCTGGCCGCCGCCCGGGGTGCCGAAGCCGTCCGTCGTCATGCCTCTCGTCCTCACCGGCGTCCTCGTCGGGTCCGTCGTTCCCGCCTATGCCGCGGCCCGCGCCGGGGCCCGCGGCCGCGCTCGCGCGGCGTGGCTCGGAGTGGCGCTGGCGGCTGTCGTCCAGGGCGTCTACCTCGGACTCCAGATCCATCTCTTCGTGCACGACCTCCACGACTTCCGGCCGAGCGACAACGCCTACGGCTCGATCTACTTCACGCTGCTGGCGGTGCACCACGCCCACGTCGCGCTCGGCCTGGCCCTCGACGCCTGGCTCCTCGGCAAGCTCGCCGGCGGGCTCACCAGCTACCGCGTGGTGGCCCTGCGCGCCGTGGCCCTCTACTGGGCCTTCGTCGCAGGGGTCGGCGTGGCCGTCGTGTTCACCGTCCTCTTCCCGTCGCTATGAGGGCGCGCTCGATCTCATCTCCCGCATCGCCGCTCCTTTGGTTCGCGGTGCTCGGCCCGCCTGCGGCCTGGGCCGGGCAGTTCGCCGCCGGTTACTGGCTGGCGGAGGCGAGCTGCGACCGCTCCGACGCTCGCTGGACGCTCGGCCACGAGCTGGCGACGATCGGGCTGACCGTCGCCGCCGCGGTCGTTGTCGCCGCCGCGGCGGCGACCTCGCTCAGCATCTACAGGGGGGCGCGTGACGCCGACGACGACGACGCGCCGCCGCCTGGGCGAAACCACTTCCTGGCGACCGTGGGCCTGACCGTCGCGGTCCTCTTCTTCTTCCTCGTCGTCATGACCGGGGTCGGGGTCAGCGTGCTGTCCCCGTGCAATCAGTCATGAGCCCGCGCCGCGGGGCATTGCTCGTCCTCGCCGGGGCGGCTCTGCTCGGCTCTGCGCCGGGCCAGGCTCTCGGTCAGCCGCCCCCGAGCGGGATCGTCAAGAGCGCTCGCGACGCCGGCCCGCCCTCAGTGGCCCGCGGCGCCGAGCTCTATGCGGCCAACTGCTCGAGCTGTCACGGCGTCGACGGCCGCGGGATCTCCTCTCCGCGGCCGGGTGCCGGCGACATCGGCGGGGCCGGGCCGGACCTGCGCGGGGTCGGCGCGCTGGCGGCCGACTTCTACCTGCGCACCGGGCGGATGCCGATCTCGCACCCCGGCGAGGAGCCCGAGCGGCAGCGCCCGTACTTCTCGAAGCCGGAGATGCGCTCGATCGTTCGCTACGTGGCCTCGCTCGGCAGGGGCCCGGCGATCCCGCACCCGCGCCCGCAGGGCGCGAACGTCGCCCACGGGCAGGCCCTGTTCACGGACCACTGCGCCGGCTGCCACCAGGTCGTCGGCCAGGGCGGCTACGTCACCGGCGCCCGGGTCCCCGCGCTCCAGCACGCCACTTCGAGGGAGGTCGCCGAGGCAGTCCGGATCGGGCCCTTCCTCATGCCCCGGTTCTCGCCGAGCGCGATCTCCAAGCGCCAGCTCGACGACATCGTCGCCTACGTCAATTACGCCAAGCAGCCGGACGACCGCGGTGGCCTCGGGCTCGGCCACATCGGCCCGGTTCCCGAGGGCATCGTGCCCTGGCTCGTCGTTTCCGTGATCCTCGTCGGGCTCTGCGTCCTGCTCGGCGAGCGGCTGGACCCCAGGCGGTACCGGGAGTGAGGGTCGCGCGCAGGATCTGGCTTGCGGTTGTCCTCCTCTGGGGGATCGTCCGCCGGCCGCGCCGCCCGGACCGGGTGGTCGAAACGGCCGAGCCGAACCGCCGTGCGGAGCTCGCCGTGATCGCGCTCCTTTTCGGCGTCGCGGCGTGCGCGGTCCTGTTCATCGTCATCTACGCCATCTCTCCGGACAACGACACGCAGTTCCTCGGCCTGGCCCTCGGCGGCGCGCTGGTCCTGCTCGCGGCGGCGCTCACCGTGACCGCCGAGAAGCTCGTCCCGGACGAGCACCTCGTCGAGGACTACCCCGTGGTCGAGGACCCCGCCGAGGCCGAGCGGACCGCGCAGATCGTTGCCGAGTCCGGGACCGCGATCACCCGGAAGCGGTTCCTCGCCGCCGCGGCCGGCACGGCCGGAGCGGCGCTCGGCGGAGCGCTGATCGTGCCGGCGGCGAGCCTGGGGCCGATCCTCGACACCAACTCGCTCTACGACTCGCCATGGCACCGGGGCCGCCGCCTCGTCGACGAGGCGGGCGAGCCGTACCGCGCCGACGACATCGAGATCGGCTCCTTCTACACCGCCTTTCCGGAGGACTCCGCGCGCGAGGAGCTTGGCGCCCCGGTGGTGGTCGTCCGGCTCCGCAGCAAGGACCTCGCCCTGCCCTCGCAGCGAACCGGGTGGGCGCCGGACGGGATCGTGGCCTACTCGAAGATCTGCACCCACGCCGCCTGCGCGATCTCGCTCTACAGAAAGCCGCTGTTCCCACCCGCCGAGCCGGGCCCGATGCTGGTCTGCCCCTGCCACTACTCGACGTTCGACCCAGCCACCGGCGGGACCGTGACGTTCGGCCCGGCCGGCCGCGACCTCCCCCAGCTTCCACTCGAGATCGTCTCCGGCGAGCTTCGAGCCGCCGGCGACTTCTCCGGACCGGTCGGCCCGTCCTTCTGGGGCATCCGGACGCGAGGGCCGAATTGACCCGCGGGCCCGGGATGAGCCGGCGCCTCGTGCGGTTCCTCGACGAGCGGACCGGCTCGGCGTCGTTTGCGAACAAGGCCATGCGCTACGCGTTCCCGGACCACTGGTCGTTCCTGCTTGGCGAGGTCGCCCTCTACGCCTTCATCGTCCTCGTCGCCACCGGCATCTACCTGACGTTCTTCTTCGAGCCATCGACGGCGTCGACGGTCTACCACGGCTCCTACGCCCCCCTCGACGGGCAGGAGATGAGCCGGGCCTACCAGTCGGTCCTCAGCCTCTCCTTCGACGTCAAGGCGGGCCTCCTGATGCGCCAGACCCATCACTGGGCCGCCGACGTCTTCGTCGTCGCGATCGTGCTGCACCTCCTGCGCGTCTTCTTCACGGGGGCGTTTCGCAAGCCGCGGGAGCTGACGTACGTCCTCGGCGTCCTGATGCTGTTCACGGCGCTCTTGGAGGGCTACCTCGGCTACTCGCTGATCGACGACCTGCTCTCGGGCATGGGGCTAGCGATCGGCTACGGCGTCGCGTTATCGCTGCCGTTCGTCGGCGCCAACGTCGCCGAGGGAATCTGGGGCGCGCAGTTCCCGGGGACGCCGGACCTCTGGTCGCGCCTGTACATCGCCCACGTCCTGATCTTCCCGCTGCTGATCGGCGGCCTCCTCGCCGCCCACCTGGCGCTGGTCGCCAGCCGCCACCACACGCAGTTCCGCCGCCGCCGTGTGGATGGCGAGCGCAAGGTGATCGGAGTCCCCACGTTCCCCGGCCAGGCGCCGCGCTCGCTCGCCCTTCTGGCCGCCGTCGCGGGGGTCCTCTTCCTCATGGGCGGGCTCCTGCAGATCAACCCGATCTGGCTCTGGGGCCCCTACCACGTTGCCAACGGCACGAACGGCGCGCAGCCCGACTGGTACCTGGGCTGGCTGATCGGCGCCCTGCGCCTGGTCCCGTCCTTCGACGTGGTGATCGCCGGGCGCACTGTCGTGCCGAACCCGTTCTGGGGCGGAATCCTCTTTCCCACCCTGATCCTCGCCGCGCTGCTCGCCTGGCCGTGGATCGAGAGCCGCACCTTCGGCGACCGGCGCGTCCACAACGTCCTCGATCGCCCCCGCGACGCTCCTCTGCGCACCGCGATCGGCGCCGCCGTGCTGACGCTGGTGATCCTCGTCTTCATGGCCGGGTCCGCGGACCGCTTCGACGTCTTCACCGGTCTCGACTACGGCACCCAGATGTGGATCTACCGGGTCGCGATATTCGTGGGGCCGGTGATCGCGTTCCTCGCGGCCAAGCGACTTTGCCTGAGCCTGCAGGAGGCCGAGCGCCTGGAGACGGACCGCGAGGCCGCGGAGGCGGAGGCCAGAGCCGCGGCCGCAACTTCGCCGAACGTCCCGGAACCCCCCATATAAAGCTACCTCCGGGACGTTCGGCGAGGGGGGTCAGGCCGGGTGGGGCTCCTTGCGGGTGGCGCCGCGGGTTTCGCCCGCGGCGATTCGCTCGCGCTGGGGAGCCACCGTGTAGGTGGGATCGGCCGCCGACTGGAAGCCGGCGCGAAAGACGCTCCAGCGCGCGGCCAGCGCCCCGCCTGCAAGGAGCGCGCCGCCGGCCACGGCTGCCCGGCGATCCCGTCCGCGAGCAGCGATCAGCCCGGCCCCGGCGGGGATCAGCGCCTTCGCGAGCTTCGAGAAGCGCCCCGCCCGGCCCTCGCGGTAGGGGTCGCCGAGCTGACCCAGCCGCCGATGCATGATCTCGGTGGCGACCAGCTCGCCAACCGCACCCGCAACCGCGAGTCGCCGCGCGGGCGCCGCCTGCTCCGGCGGCGTCACTGCCGTGAGCACGGCGCCGGCGCTCGCCGCCGCGCCGCCCGCGAACGCGAACGGCAGCGTCTGGCGGGCGCCGTGCCAGACGGGCACCGACGTGTTGGCCACGAGCGCAGCCGTGTAGGTGGAGAGCGGCATCCCCAGCAGCGCCGCCGCCGCCTTTGCGAACGGCGCACTCCTCGGGAACAGCCGCAGCCAGGCGTTGGCCGCCGCAACCCCCGTTGCCGTGCCGCTCCCGGCGAGGATCCACGAGCCGACGCTCATCGGCGAGGTCACCTTGAACATCCGCAGCATGTTGAGAAAGCGAGCCGGCCTGCCGAGGTCCGAGATCAGCAGGGTCGGGCTGGCGCCGACCGCCGCCAAGGCGACCCCCCAGCCGCGACGCGCGAGCTCGTCGTTGTCACGGAGCTCCGCGAGCAGGGCGAGCCCGGCCGCGACGCCGCCGAGCCCGCCGGTGAAGAAGTACAGGGGGATCTCCGGTGTCCAGACCGGCTCCTTGATCACCGGTTGGCCGTAGTAGGACTGGGGCTCCGGCACTAGGCACGCCCTCCGAACGCCGCCGCGACGAGCCCCGCGCCGAGCGCCAGCGCCGCGGCGCCGGCCGCCCCCCATATCCCCCGCAGGTCGCGGTTCGTGTCCACCGGATCGGGCGGCAGCCCGTAGACCTCGGGCTCGTCCAGCAGCAGGAAGAACGCGCCAGCGCCGCCGATGCCGTCCTCGTCGTCGGCGAGGTAGAGGCGGGCCTCCGACTGCCCGGCGTCCCGCAGCTTCGCGAGCCTCGACTCGGCGCGGTCGCGGAGCTCGTCGAGGTCGCCGAACTGGATCGAGTTGGTCGGGCACGCCTGCGCGCACGCCGGCTCCCGCTCATCGCGGAGGCGGTCGTAGCAGAGCGTGCACTTCCAGACCCGCCCGTCCTCCTTGCGCTGGTCGAGGACCCCGAAGGGGCAGGCTGGAACGCAGTAGCCGCAGCCGTTGCAGACGTCCTCCTGGACGACGACGGTGCCGAACTCCGTTCGGAAGAGGGCGCCTGTCGGACATACCTCCAGGCAGGCCGCGTGCGTGCAGTGCTTGCAGACGTCCGAGGACATCAGCCAGCGCAGGCCGTCTCCCTCCTGCAGGGTCTCGACCCCGGAGTCGATGGCGGCCGCGCGCTCGGCGGTCTCGACCAGGGAGGCGCCGCCGTTGACGTCGGCCGGCAGCCGCTGCTCCACGAAGGCGACGTGGCGCCAGGTGTCCGCGTCGAGGGCGAGGGTGTTGTCGTAGGAGTGCCCCGAGAACCCCTTCGGGGAGTCGGGGATCTGGTTCCACTCCTTGCATGCGACCTCGCACGCCTTGCAGCCGATGCAGATCGAGGTATCGGTGAAGAACCCGACCCGTTCGCGCGCGTCCGAGCCGTAGCTCGAGGGCCAGGCCGGCGTGACCGTCCTGCCGTTCACGTCTTCACTCCGGCCCGCCGGCGGTACTCCTCCACCAGGGCCAGCCGCTCCCCGCCGCGTGGCCGGCGCCCGGGCTGGATGTCGCAGGTCCCGACCTTGTACTCGCTGATGTGAACGTTGTTGTCGAGCGCCAGGGGGATGAGCTCGTTTGCGGAGTCCCCGGTGACCAGGCCGCGGTAGCCCCAGTGGTACGGCAGCCCCACGAGGTGCATCTCGCGGCCCTGGATTCGAAGCGGCCTGATGCGCTCCGTCACCATCACCCGAGCCTCCACCGCGTTGCGAGCGCTGACGATCGTCGCCCAGCCGCCGTGCTCGAGCCCGCGCGCGGCAGCCAGCGCCGGCGACACCTCGCAGAAGAACTCGGGCTGGAGCTCGGCGAGGTAGGGCACGGTCCGCGACATCCCGCCGGCCGTGTGGTGCTCGGTGAGCCGGTAGGTGGTCATGACGAACGGGAAGACCTCGGCACCCCGCTCGCCCGAGGTCGGGTTGTAGGGGTTCTCCTCACGCTCGAAGGTCTGCCGCGTCGGGTTTCGCTGCTGGGCGTAGAGCGGGTTCGTAAACGGCGACTCCTGGGGCTCGTAGTGAGTGGGCATCGGGCCGTCGACGAGGCCGGAGGGGGCGTAGAGCCAGCCGCGTCCATCGGGGTGCAGGACGAACGGCGTGTCGCCGCGAATGGCGTCGAGCGCCTCGGCGCCCTCCGGGGGCTCGTAGCCCGGTTCCTTGTCCGGGGGGAAGTCGGGCGAGTCGCCGAGGCTGGTCCACTCGCCCTCCTCCTCGTCCCACCACACGTAGCGCTTGCGCTCCGACCAGGGCTTGCCCTTCGGGTCCGCCGACGCCCGGTTGTAGATGATGCGCGTGTTCTTCGGCCAGGCCCAGCCCCACTCGGGCGCAATCCAGTTCTGCTCGCTTCCCGGCTTTCTGCGGGCCGCCTGGTTGACGCCGTCCGCGTAGATCCCGCAATGGATCCATGAGCCGCAGGCGGTCGAACCGTCGTCCGTGAGCTCTTCGTACTTGGTCAGGAACGAGCCGTCCGCCGCCCGCCCGGAGATCTCCTGGAGGACCGCCTCGGCGTCGGGCTCGTCGTGGGGGCCCTGGAGCGGGTAGTCCCAGGTGAGGTCGAGGAGCGGCCGGTCGCGGCGCAGCGTCGAGTCGGCGAGGCGCTCGCGGAGCGCTTTGCCCAGGTGATAGATCCAGTGGAGCTCCGAGCGGCAGTCCCCCTGGGGCTCGAGCGCCTTGTGGTGCCACTGCAGGAGGCGCTGGGTGTTGGTGAAGCAACCGTCCTTCTCGGTATGAGCCGCGGCCGGGAGCAGGAAGACCTCGGTGCCGATCTCCTCCGGCGACGTCTCCCCCGACTCGATCTCGGGCGAGTCGTGCCAGAACGCCGCCGTCTCCACCTCGGTGAAGTCGCGGACGACGAGCCAATCCAGCTTCGCCAGCGCCATTCGCATCAGCTTCGAGTTCGCCGAGCCGACGGTCGGGTTCTGCCCGACGCAGAACATTCCCCGGACCCCACCGTCGAGCATCTTCAGCATCGTCGCGTAGTGGGAGTGGTCGCCGTCGATGCGCGGCAGGTAGTCGAAGCAGTAGTCGTTCCCCGCGTTCGCCGCGTCGCCCCACCACGCCTTCAGGAACGACGTCATGTACTTCGAGAGGTTCCCCCAGGTGCCGTTGTTCGGGCCGTTCAGCTCCACGAACGTCTCCAGCGTGGGATGCGACTGGGGGTGCGGCATCGGGATGTAGCCCGGGAGGATGTCGTAGAGGGTCGGGATGTCGGTCGAGCCCTGGATGTTGGCGTGGCCGCGGAGGGCGAGGATCCCGCCGCCGGGCCGGCCGATGTTGCCGAGCAGAAGCTGCATGATCGAGGCGGTGCGGATGTTCTGGACACCGACGGTGTGCTGGGTCCAGCCCACCGCGTAGCAGACCGCCGAGGTCCGCTCGCGACCCGAGTTCTCACACAGCGCCCTGGCGACCGCCAGGAACTGCTCCTCCGAGCAGCCGCAGGTGTCCGCCACCAGCTCGGGCGTGTAGCGCGAGAAGTGGCGGCGCAGGGTCTGCAGCACGCAGCGCTGGTCCTCCATCGAGGGGTCCATCTCCGGCGGGTTGCCGTGCGGGAGGTCCATCCCGTGGGCCCCGTGTGCCTGGTCGCCGGAGACGTCGGCCTTCTGCTCGGCCTTGCCGGCCGCCGCCTCGCCGGAGGTCCCGGCGTAGCCCCAGCTCTCGATCGAGTACGCGCTCGTGTCGGCGTCCCACCCGGAGAAGAACCCGCTCGCCTCCTCGGTGTCCTCGAACTCGCCCTTGAGGATCGCCGGCCCGTTCGTGTAGTGGGCGACGTACTCGCGGAACCAGGCGTCGTTCTCGAAGATGTAGTTGACGATCCCGCCGAGGAAGGCGATGTCGCTGCCGGCGCGGATCGGGACGTGCAGGTCCGCCATCGCGCTGGTCCGCGTGAAGCGCGGGTCGACGTGAATGAGCTTGGCGCCGCGCTCCTTGGCCTCCATCACCCACTGGAACCCCACCGGGTGCTGCTCGGCCATGTTCGAGCCCATGATCAGGATGCAGTCGGAGTTCTGCAGGTCCTGCTGGAAGGTGGTGGCGCCACCCCTACCGAACGACGTCCCCAGACCGGGGACGGTGGAGGAGTGTCATATTCGTGCCTGGTTCTCGACAGAGACGATGCCGGCGGCGGTGAAGAGCTTCTTGATCAGGTAGTTCTCCTCGCTGTCGAGCGTCGCACCGCCCAGGAAGTGGATGCCGAGCGTGCGGTGCAGCGGACGGCCGTCCTCGGTTTCCTCCTCCCACGTCTCTGCGCGCGCTGCGATCATGCGGTCGGCGATCATCGCCGTCGCGTCCTCCAGCGACAGCTCCTCCCACTCGCCGGCGTGCGGGCGCCGATACTTCACCTTCGTCTCGCGGGCTGGAGCGTTCACGAGCTTCTCGGAGGCGGCTCCCTTCGGGCAGAGCCTTCCGCGTGAGATCGGGGAGTCGGGATCGCCCTCGATCTGGACGACCTTCTCGTCCTTCACGTAGACCTTCTGGCCGCAGCCAACCGCGCAGTACGGGCACACCGACTGGACGACCCGGTCGGCCGTCTCGGTGCGTGGCGTCAGGGTCTCCGACCGCTTTGACTGCGCCGCCCGGCCGAGGCCCAACGGGTCTCCGGCGAGCTGGCGGAGGAACGGCGGAACCGGCCGCGGCATGAGGTCCGATTACCCTAGCGCCGGGCGCGGAAACGCATCGGGCGTCACCTGGCTGACCGCGCCTCTCAGCGCCGCGGTGCTGCGTCGCCGACTCGAAGTGGGAGGGGAGTGGCAGCTCCCACGGGAGGTTTCCCGATGCAACGGCGCGGGCGTCCCCGTGGCGATGTCTACTCGGGGCCGGAACTCCAGGCAGCCTGCTCCGCGGCGCATTCCAGGAGCAGAGCGTGAACGAAGGCCTGGGGCAGGTTCCCTCGCAGCTGGCGCTGGTGGACGTCGAACTCCTCCGAGTAGAGCCCGGGGGGCCCGCACGCCGCCCGCGAGCGTTCGAACCAGCGCGCCGCCTCGACGCGGTCTCCCTGCTGCGCGAGGGCAAACGCCATCCAGTACCCGCAGACCAGGAAGGCGCCCTCGGCCTCGCCGAGCGGACGTGAGTCGGGCGGTAGCGGTATGCGTAGCCGCGGTCCGTGAGCTCGGCCTCGACGGCGCGAAGCGTCGCGATCGCTGCGCGGGTCGTCGGGCGGTACGGCGCCACGAACCGCCGCGAGCAGAAGCGCTGCGTCCACGCGCTCGTCGTCTGGCGCGCGCTGCCAGCGGCCGCTGGGGTGGACGCAGCGGGCCGCGCAGTCGGCGACGAGCGTGTCGGCGAGCGCCAGCCACTCCGCGGCCTGGCGCTCCGCGGCGGGCAGCTCAGCGGCCGCCCGCAGGCCGGCCGCGCAGATCAGGCGGCCGTGCGTCCACTCGGTCGGGTCCAGTTCCCAGACGCCGGCGTCGGGCTCCCGCCAGCGCTTGGCTATCGCCTCCGCGGCCGTCTCGACCGCCGCCCAGCCGTCGCCGTCGAGCCGCTCGCATCTCCCCGCCGCCGCGAGCAGCAGGAGCGACTCGCCGAAGGCGTCGAGCTGCAGCTGTCCCCGCACCCAGTTGCCGACCATGTCCGCGCCACCCGGGTAGCCCGGGAGGCCGAGCTTCTCCTCGTCCGGAAGGTCTTCCCCCGCGACCGTGTACGCCGGACGCAGGCGCTCGCCGTCGGCGCGCAGGCGCTCACCGACGAAGCCGACGGCGGCGTCCAGCAGCCGGTTCGCTCCGGCGCGCGCCGCCGCCTGGCCGGCGTAGCACTGGTCGCGGATCCAGACGTAGCGGTAGTCGAAGTTCCTGCCCTCGCGGGCGCGCTCGGGAAGCGACGTGGTTGCCGCCGCGACCATCCCGCCGGTGGCGCTCGTCATCCCGGTCAGGACCGCGCAGGCGTGGCGGCTGTCGGCTGGGGCCAGGAGGTGATCGAACACCGGGACGCGCTCCCTCCAGGCGGACTCGGTGCCGCTCCAGAGCGTCGCGAGGGACTCCGGCTCCTCGGGCTCCTCCTCGATGTCGAGGATGAGCGCCAGGTCGTGCGAGTCGCCCTCGGCGAGCTCGAGGTCGAGCCCCATGATGCGCCCGCCGTGTCCGTCGGGCACGCTCTCGGCTCCGGCCAGCCCGATCACGAGGGCGTGCGCGTCGCCCACGCGAGCGCGCCAGAGCCCGTCCCGCTCGCGGACGTTACGGGCGGCCGCGCGGCCGAAGTCCGCGCGGAGGTCCAGCCGCACCTCGACCCGGGCGGTCTTCGACGCTGCCCGTACCTGCCGCAGGATCACCGCCCGGCTGGGGGAGGCGGGCATCGCGAGCGCCTCCCGGCACTCGATGATCGACTCCTCGGTCGCCCAGCGGCTCGTCCAGACGAGCGATCGCGGCTCGTAGTAGCCGCCCCAGACCGCTCGCGCGCGCGGGGTGACCGCGAAGCTGCCGGCGCCGCCGATCAGCGAGGCGAAGATCGCCTCGTCGTGCCAGCGCGGAAAGCACATCCAGGTGTAGTCGCCCCGGGGGCCGACCAGGACGCCCCGCTCGCCGTCCGCGATGAGCGCGTACTCGCGCAGGACGTAAGGGGCGTCGGCAAACGATTCCGCAGGTGGCGAGGCTGCGGCGCTCATCCGAGGCGACGCAGCGCGGCGACAAGCGCCGCGATTCCCGCGACCGTCCCCAGGGCGCGGCGCCGCTTCGTCAGCTGGAGCTGCAGCGAGCGACTCTTCGCCTCGCCGTCGAACGGGCCGTGCGCGCCGCGGTCATCGGCGACCGGTTCGAACAGGTAGTCGCGGCGGTCCGCCGCGACGGGATGCTCGGTCTGCTGGGCGTCGATGTTCGTGGCCGCGAGGTAGCGGTCGGCCGCCCACGGCGCGAGCTTGTTGCCGAGGATGGTCGCGACGGTGCTGCCCCCCACCCACACCTCCCGGCGGCTGTGAGTCGCGGCGAAGACGACGCCGTCCGCGGCGACCTCCGGCTGGTAGACGGGAGCCACGGGCCGCGGCGTGCGACCAAGGCCCTTGACCCGAACCCAGGTGAACTGCGGCGTGTTCAGGCCGGGAAGGTGAACCATCGTCACCTCGACCGCCGAGCTCTCGGCCATCAACTCGCACCGCAGCGAGTCGGTGAAGGCCCGCAGCGCGAACTTCGCGCCGCAGTACGCGGACTGCAGCGGGATCGCGCGGTAGGCGAGCGCCGAGCCGACCTGGACGATCTTCCCGCTGTCGCGTTGGCGCATGCGCCGAAGCGCGGCGATCGTCCCGTGCACGGCGCCCAGGTAGGTGACCTCGGTGGCACGCCGGAACTCCTCGGGCTCGACGTCCCAGACGCGTCCGAAGACGGTGGCCATGGCGTCGTTCACCCAGACGTCGATCGGGCCGAGCTCGGCCTCGATCCGCGCGGCCGCGGCCTCGGCCGCCACGGCGTCGGCCAAGTCGGTGGGCACCGCGAGGGCTGCCGCGCCGCTCGCCTCGACCTCGGCCGCCGCCGCACGCAGGCCTTTTCCCTCCCGCGCGATCAGCCCCACGCTTGCGCCGCGCTCAGCGAAGGCTCGCGCAGTTGCGCGGCCGACGCCCGCGGAGGCGCCGGTTACGGCGATGACCTTTTCGCGCAGATCCATTGCGGCGCAGGGGGAGATACCCGAAGGCTGCCCCCGCGAACCGGCCCCTGCCGGCCCGCTGACAGTGGCCGCCGCCTCCGCGGCGGGCCGGGTACCTTCGTCGCAGCGTGAAGCGCATGCTCCTCCTCGATGCAGCCCCGAGCGTGGCCTCGGCGTTGCCGCGTGCCGAGAGGGAGCGCGCGCGCCATGCGATTGTGGTCGAGGTCGAGGCGCTTGCCGCCGGCCCATGGACACCGGTTCGCGCCGACCCGGGGGTCGAGAAGCTGGGCCTGATGATCCTCGACGGCCTGATGGTTCGCGAGCTGGTCGTGGGCGGCGCGAGCAGCATCGAGCTGCTGAGCCAAGGAGACGTGCTCCGGCCCTGGCAGGAGGACACCGCTTCCTTCTGCGAGGCGAGCTGGCGCTGCCTGACCGACGTCTCGATCGCCTCCCTGGAGGGCGCGGCCGCCGCGGCGATCTGTCGTTACCCGGCGCTCGTCTCGGCCTTGATCGAAAGAGCGATGCGGCGTTCCCGGTCGCTGGCGGTCCACGCGGCCATCGAGACCGTCGTCGGGCTCGACCGCCGGCTGATCCTTCTGTTCTGGCACCTCGCCGAGCATCTTGGTCGTCGCGAAAGCGATGGGGTGCTGGTGCCCCTTGGCCTCACCCACGAGACCCTCGCTGCCCTGATCGGCGCACGGCGCCCGTCGGTGACAGCCGCCCTGAACGAGCTTGCGCGGGCGGACCGCATCGTCCGGACGAGCGAGGGCTGGAAGCTTCGCGGCGACCCGCCCGGTCTCGATCTAGAGCCAACCGGCTGAGCGCGGCAGAAGCGAGGCGGCGAAGGAATCGAACCTTCCAAGCGGTGGGCTCCACCGCCCTGCTGGCTTTGAAGGCCAGATGGGCCACCAGACCCCTGCCGCCCCAGGCGGCCAGAGAGACTAGCCCCGCCGGCGAACCACGTGGACGTCGCCGTGGCGGACCGTGACGCCCGCCGAGTCCAGGTGCTCCAGAAGGGCCTGCGCGTACTTGCGCGACGTGCCGAGCCGGTCGCGGACCTGCGCCAGGCTCAGCGCTCCCGAGTCCGCGGCGAGGGCGACCACCCGCTCGCTCAGTCCCGCCAGCCGCTCGGAGGGGTAGTAGACGTCCTTTGCGACCCGCGTCACTCGGCCCGCCTCCACGAGCCTGATCAGCGCCGTGTCGACCCTCGCGCGATCGCTTCTGAGCCTCTCCGCGAGCAGGGCCGACGAAGGTGGTGCGTCGCCGTAGGAGTCGAGCAGCGCCAGAACGGCGAGCTCCACCGGACCGACCTGCGGGGCCGGTCTGCGCTCGGGGCGGGGCCGGCGGGCCTCCTCCGCGGGCGGTGGACGTCCGTCCCGGACGGCCAGCAGCCGCTCCGTCGCGGCGCCCGGTCCGTGACGGCGCGGGGCCGGGTCGAGCACGGTCGCCCCCCCGACGGTATCGGGCGGAGCAATTGCTCGCAGGACGACGCGGTCACCGGCCATGGCGATCAGCGGCGCCTCGAGGCGAAGCTGGGCGAGGCCGTCGCCGAGAGCGACCAGGCGCGCCGGCGCGTGGCGGGTGCCGGCGTGGACCTCAAGCCTCGTGCGGTCGAGGCCCGCCGCCGCCGACGCGGACCCGAGGTCGACGTCGAGGCGGTAGCTCGCGGCGAGGCGCGCCTCGGGAGCCGCGAGCACGTCGCCGCGGCGCACGTCGTCGCGGCGGACGCCGCTGAGCGCCGCCGCGACTCGCCGTCTGGGTCCGGCGCGCTCCACCGGCTCGCCGTGAACCTCGAGGCTCCTGACTCGCGCCCGCGTTCCCCGCGGGAGGACCTGCAGGCGCTGACCGGTCTCGAGGGTGCCGCAGCGCAGCGTCCCGGTCGCCACTGTGCCGGCGCCCGGGAGGCTGAAGACGCGGTCCACGTGAAGGACGGGCGGGCCGGTGGCCTTCCCCGCGTCGACGGCGTCAACGGCGTCGGCAACCGACGCGAGCCGCCCCCGGAGCTCGTCCAGGCCGAACGGCGCCGTCACGCTCGTGCGGACGATCGGCAGGGTCGGGAACAGCGACCTGACCTCGGCTTCGACGCGGCTCAGCTTCGCGTCGTCGGAGAGGTCGGACTTCGAGATCGCCGCAACGCCCCTGGATAGTCCTAGTGCGTGCATCACCGCGGCGTGCTCGACCGTCTGCGGCATGACGCCGTCGTCGGCGGCCACGACCATCAGGAAGAGGTCGATGCCGGTCGCTCCCGAGACCATGGTGCGCACCAGCCGTTCGTGGCCCGGAACGTCGATCACCGAGAGGCGCCGCCCGTCGTTCAGCTCGAGGTCGGCGTAGCCGAGCTCGATGGTGATGCCGCGGCGCCGTTCTTCGGCGAGCCTGTCGAGCCGGTCCATTCCGATGCCCGTCAGCGCCGCGATCAGAGCCGACTTGCCGTGGTCGACGTGACCGGCCGTTCCCAGCGCGAGCCGGCGCTTGCCCTCAGCGTCAGGCAAGCGCGGCGCGCACCGCCTCGCCGGCGAGGCGGGCCTCTGCGTCCGTCATCGTCCGCGGATCGAGCAGCACGTCGCCACCGCTGATCCTGCAGATCACCGGTGGGTCAGCCGTGCGAAGGAGCGCCGCGAGGCCGTCCGCGTTTCCGTCCGGAGGCTTCACGGCGCAGACGGGACCGACGAGCTCGGTCAGCGGCAGGGTCCCGCCGCCGGGTCGCCCGCTCGCGAGCTCCACCCGTGCCTCGGGGCCGATCGCGTCCCGGATCAGCGCGGCTCGCGCGTGGAGCGCCGCCTCGGTGGCCTCCAGCATCGCCAGCGCCGGGACCTCGGCGGCGGCTCCGTCGCGATGGAGCCGAAGCGTGGCCTCGAGCGCCGCCAGCTGCAGCTTGTCGAGGCGGAGCGCACGCGCCAGCGGGTGGCTGCGGCACCTCGCAACCGCCTCCCGGCGGCCGGTGAGGATTCCCGCCTGCGGCCCGCCGAGCAGCTTGTCGGCGGAGAAGCAGACGAGGTCCGCGCCCGTGGCGACGGCGCCGGGCACGTCCGGCTCGTCCTCGACCGGAGCGAGGGCGCCCGAGCCGAGGTCCAGGATCAGCGCGATCCCCTTGCGGCGCGCGAGCTCGGCCAGGGCTCCGGCAGCGGCGCTCTCGGTGAACCCCACCGTTCGGAAGTTCGACTGGTGCACGCTGAGGATCGCGGCGGTTCGAGGCCCGAACGCCGTCTCGTAGTCGGCGAGACGTGTCCGGTTGGTCGTTCCGACCTCGACCAGGGCCGCACCCGAGGCCGCAAGGATCTCCGGGATGCGGAACGAGCCGCCGATCTCCACGAGCTCGCCCCGGCTGGTGATCACCTCGCCGCCGCCGGCCGTCGCGGCAAGGGCGAGGAGCACGGCCGCCGCGTTGTTGTTGACGGCCATGGCCGCCTCGGCCCCGGTCAGCTCCCGCAGGAAGCCCTCGACGTGCCCGTCGCGGCTTCCGCGCTCGCCGCTTTCGACGTCCAGCTCGAGCGTGGAGTAGCGGCCGGCGATCGCGACGAGCTGATCGATCGCGGCCGGCGCCAGGGGGCGCGGCCAAGGTTGGTGTGGAGCACGACCCCGGTTGCGTTAATCACCGGGCGCAGCGACGAGCGCTGAAGCGCCCGCGCCCGGGCACGGGCGTCGAGCTCGATGGCGCCGTCGTCCCCGTCCGTCAGTCCGGCGCGCAGGCGCTCGCGCGCCGCGGCGATCGCCCCGCGGGCGGCGGAGAGCGCCACTGGGCGCGGGAACTCGTCGAGGCGGCCGGCGACCGCGTCGACCGGCGGCAACGCGCTGAGGGGCTCGCTCATCGGCCCGAGGGTACCCTCCGCCCGTGGCCGTTGGCAGGATCGAGACGAGGCTCACGTCGCTTTCGCACGGAGCCGGCTGCGCGTGCAAGATCGGCGCCGCCGAGCTCGAGCCGATCCTGAGCGCGGCGCTCGGCGCCGCCGATCACCCGGACCTCCTCGTCGGCGCGGACACAGCCGACGATGCCGCCGTCTACCGGGTCGCGCCCGACCTCGCCATCGTCCAGAGCGTCGACTTCTTCACGCCGATCGTCGACGATCCCTACGACTACGGGCGGGTCGCCGCAGCGAACGCGTTCTCCGACGTCTACGCGATGGGCGCGACCCCGGTGCTGGCGCTCAACCTCGTCGCCTACTCGCTCGCCGACCTCGGCGAGGAGATCCTGACGCAGATCCTGGCGGGCGGCGCGGCCACCGCCGCGCTCGCCGGGGCGGTGATCGGCGGCGGTCACTCGATCGACGACCCCGAGCCGAAGTTCGGAATGGCCGTTACCGGCGTTGCGTCGCCGAGCGAGATCATCACCAACGCGGGCGGGCGACCGGGCGACGTGCTCCAGCTCACGAAGCCGCTCGGTGGCGGCCTCGTGACGACGGCCGCGAAGCGCGGCCTTGCCGCGGACGATCTCGTGGCGCGAGCGATCGGCGTGATGACCGCACTGAACTCCGAAGCCGCGCTCGCGGCCCGAGGCGCGAGCGCCAGCGCGATGACCGACGTGACCGGTTTCGGCCTCCTCGGCCACCTCCACGAGCTGACCCGCGCGAGCGGGTGTGCCGCCGAGGTCCGGGCCGAGGCCGTGCCGGCGATCGACGGCGCGCTGGAGCTTGCCGCCGACGACCGCTGCGTCGCCGGGGGCAGCCGTCGCAACGCCGACCACGCCGCGACGTTCGCGAGCTTCGGCGAGCGCGTCGGCCCCGAGCGTCGCACTCTGCTCACGGACGCGATGACCTCTGGAGGCCTCCTCGTCGCCGTGCCGGCGGAGCACGCCGCGGTCGCGACCGGCATCGAGATCGGGCGCCTGGTTGAGGGCGCGCCGGGCTCGATCGCGGTCGTCTGACGCATCGGGCGGATCCCCCGCGAGTGGACTCGCTGCTTACCGCTCCCGGACGAGGACTCCGAGGACACCGGGGAGTAGAGCGAGAGGCGGTGCGTCCGTTTGCCCGGCCGCACTGCCGCCTCGCGCGCCGGAGACGGTTCGCCGGCTGACAGCCCTCGTTTGCCGGGGGACCCTGCGGGTACGCGCCGAAAGATGGCGACGGTTGCCGATCACCTGCTGGAGCGCCTCGGAGAGTGGGGCGTGAAGCGCATCTACGGCTATCCCGGGGACGGGATAAACGCGACGCTCGGTGCCCTCGACCGCCACTCGGAGCAGATCGACTTCATCCAGGCCCGGCACGAGGAGATGGCGGCGTTCATGGCCTGCGCGCACGCCAAATGGACCGGAGAGGTCGGCGTCTGCCTCGCCACCTCGGGTCCAGGCGCGATCCATTTGCTGAACGGGCTCTACGACGCGAAGCTCGACCACCAGGCGGTGGTGGCGATCGTCGGGCAGCAGGCCTCCGCCTCGCTCGGCGGCAACTACCAGCAGGAGGTGGATCTGCCGGTTCTATTCAAGGACGTCGCCTCGGACTACTTGGTCAACGTCACCAACCCGGCTCAGATGCGCCACGCGGTCGACCGGGCGATGCGCATCGCCCGTGCGGAGCGCACGGTCACCGCGATCATCATCCCCAACGACATCCAGGGCGCGGACGCGGTTGAGACGCCGGAGCGGGCTCACGGGACGGTCCACTCCGGCTCTGGCCACGTCCGGGTCCGGATGGTTCCCCCGGAGGACGATCTGCGTCGCGCGGCCGAGATCCTGAACGCCGGCGAGCGCGTGGCGATGCTCGTCGGCCAGGGTGCGCTCGGCGCCGCCCCCCAGCTGAAGGAGGCTGCGGACCTCCTCGGCGCCGGCGTCGCGAAGGCGCTCCTCGGCAAGGCGGTGCTGCCGGACGACCTGGCCTATGTCACCGGCTCGATCGGCCTGCTCGGTACCAAGCCCAGCTGGGACCTGATGATGGAGGCCGACACCCTGCTGATGGTCGGCTCGAGCTTCCCGTACTCGGAATTCCTGCCCGAGGAGGGTGCGGTGCGCGGCGTACAGATCGACATCGACCCGAAGATGATCGGCATCCGCTACCCGATGGAGGTACAGCTCGCAGGCGACGCCGCCCCCACGCTGGACGCGCTGATTCCGCACCTCGAGCGCAAGGAGGACCGCTCGTGGCGGGAGGAGGTCGAGGCCGGGGTCGCGCGCTGGTGGGAGCTGACCGAGAAGCGCGCGCTGCAGGAGGCCGATCCGATCAACCCGCAGCGGGTCTTTTGGGAGCTGTCTTCGCGGCTTCCGGACGGCGCGATCCTCTCCTCCGATTCGGGGTCGGCCGCCAACTGGTTTGCTCGCGACCTGAAGATCCGCGAGGGAATGATGGCCTCGCTTTCAGGGACCCTGGCGACCATGGGCCCGGGGGTCCCGTACGCCATCGCCGCGAAGTTCTGTCACCCGGACCGCGTCGCGATCGCCCTGGTCGGCGACGGGGCGATGCAGATGAACGGGACGAGCGAGCTGGTCACGATCGCAAAGTACTGGGAACGCTGGAGCGACCCGCGCCTGGTGATCCTGGTGCTGAACAACGGCGACCTGAACCAGGTGACATGGGAGCAGCGGGTGATGGAGGGAGATCCGATGTTCCCCGGCACCCAGTCGATCCCCGACTTTCCGTACGCCAGGTTCGCCGAGCTGATCGGCCTGCGCGGGATCCGCGTCGACGACGCGGATCGGGTCGGGGACGCTTGGGACGAGGCCCTCGCGGCGGATCGTCCCGTGGTCCTCGAAGCCGTCACCGACCCGTCCGTCCCGCCGCTTCCCCCGCACATCAAGGTCGAGCAGGCGAAGGCGATCTCGAAGGCCCTCTTCAAGGGCGACCCGAAGGCCTGGGA
Organism: uncultured Actinomycetes bacterium; assembly: GCA_963740625.1. Classification (GTDB taxonomy): domain Bacteria; phylum Actinomycetota; class Thermoleophilia; order Solirubrobacterales; family 70-9; genus JAWVFM01. The sequence goes on along the minus strand of CAVUEV010000001.1, from coordinate 404,592 downwards.
CGTCATCAAGCAGTCCTTCAAGGGCAAGGCGGAAGAGTTCGTCGTCCGCCGGTGAGCGTGGCCACGCAAGGCCGCACGGCCGCGATCTCGGCGGTCGAGGCCGCCGCCTACACGATCCCCACCGACGCTCCCGAGTCCGACGGGACGCTGGAGTGGAACGAGACGACCGTTGTCGTGGTCGAGCTCGTGGCTGAGGGTGAACGCGGGCTTGGCTACACCTACGCCGACGCGTCGGTTGCGCAGCTTGCCGACTCGCTGCTTCGCCCCGTGGTGGAGGGAGCCGATCCGATGTCGCCCGGCGCGGCCGCGAAGAGGATGCGCGCCGCCCTGCGCAACGCCGGCCAGCCCGGCGCCGGGGCGATGGCCGTCTCCGCCGTCGACATCGCGCTCTGGGATCTGAAGGCGAAGCTGCTGGGCCTGCCGCTGGCCGATGCCCTCCCGCGCGTCCACCAGCACGTGGGGGTCTACGGGTCCGGAGGCTTCACCTCGTACGGGGACGAGCGGCTGCGCGAGCAGCTGGCGGGCTGGGCCGCGGCCGGCATCGGCGCCGTGAAGATGAAGGTGGGGCGCCATCCCGAAGAGGACGAGCACCGGGTCGCGGTCGCCCGCGAGGCCGTGGGCAGGGAGGTCGAGCTGATGGTTGACGCGAACGGCGCCCACGCGCCTGCCGAGGCGATCGACTGGGCCTGGCGCTTCGCCGCGCATGACATCGGCTACTTCGAGGAGCCGGTGAGCTCCGAGGACGCGACAGGGCTGCGGCGTGTTCGCGACGCGGCGCCCCCGGGGATGGCGATCGCGGCGGGCGAATACTGCTGGTCGCCGCTCGACGCCGCCCGCCTGATCGAGGCCGGCGCGGTCGACATTCTCCAGGCCGACGTCACCCGCTGCGGCGGCGTGAGCGGACTCCTGGAGATCGCGGCGCTGGCGGCGGCGAGCCGGCTTCCGTTCTCCGCTCACTGCGCGCCGGCGGTCTCCGTCCACGCCTGCTGCGCCGTCGACACGCTGCGACACCTCGAGTATTTCCACGACCACGTGCGCGTCGAATCCATGCTCTTCGACGGAGTGGTCGAGCCCCACGCAGGCCGACTCGTTCCGAGCGCCTCGGTGCCCGGGCACGGATTGGCGCTCCGCGCCGCGGCGCAGGAGTGGCGCGCGCCGTGAGCACCGAGGTCACGCCGGCTCGCGCTCGCGAGCCCGACCACCGCACGGGGCCCGAGCGGATGGCCGCGTGGCGCGCCCGCGGAATGGGGCCGAATGGCGGCCACGGGACCCTGCGGCCTGAGGCCGTCGAGGAAATCGACGTCAGGTCGCTGCGGTCCGCGCTCGAGAAAGCGGTTCGCGGTGAGGTTCGCTTCGACGCGGGCCACCGGGCGGCCTACTCGCACGACAGCTCGAACTACCGCCAACCCGCCATCGGCGTCGTCATGCCCCGGAGCCCGGACGACGTGGTCGCCGCGCTGGCGGTGTGCCGCGAGCACGGCGCGCCGGTCCTCTCCCGCGGCTGCGGGACCAGCCTCGCGGGGCAGACCTGCAACGTCGCGGTCGTCGTCGACCACTCCAAGTACCTGCGCGAGATCCTCGAGATCGACCCGGAGCGGCGGATCGCCCGGGTGGAGCCGGGCGTCATCCGCGATCAGCTCTCCGACCGCACCGAGCGCGAGCACCGCCTCACCTTCGCCCCCGACACCTCCACCCACGCCTACGCCACGCTCGGCGGGATGCTCGGCAACAACTCCTGCGGGACCCACTCGGTGATGGCGGGGCGGACCGCCGACAACGTCTGCGAGCTCGAGGTGGTCACGTACGACGGGGAGCGCATGCGCGTAGGCCCGACATCCGACGAGGAGCTCGAGGCGATCATCGCCGCGGGTGGCCGTCGTGGCGAGATCTACGGCCGTATGCGCTCGCTTCGTGATCGCTACGCCGACCTGATCCGCGCGCGCTACCCCGACATCCCCCGGCGGGTCTCGGGCTACAACCTCGACGAGCTCCTGCCCGAGAACGGCTTTGACGTCGCCCGCGCGCTGGTCGGCAGCGAAAGCACGCTCGTGACCGTGCTCGAGGCGACGGTCCGGCTGGTTCCCGAGCCCCCCGTGTCGTACGCTCGTGGTCTGCGCGTACGAGGACGTCTTCGCTGCTGGCGACCACGTGCCGGAGATCCTCGAGCACCAGCCGCTCGGGCTCGAGGGACTGGACGACGTGCTGATCGACGACATGCGCACGCTCGGCATGCACGTCGAGGACCTCCGCCTCCTGCCCGAGGGCAAGGGGTGGCTGCTCGCCGAGTTCGGCGGCGAGACCAGGGAGGAGGCCGACGACCGCGCGCGCAAGTGCATGAAGGCGCTCGGCAAGGCCAAGGGCGCGCCGCGGATGGAGCTCTACGACAAGCCGCCGAACGAGGCGAAGCTCTGGGACATCCGCGAGTCGGGCCTCGGCGCCACCGCGTTCCTGCCCGGCCATCCGGATCACTGGGAGGGGTGGGAGGACGCGGCCGTTCCACCGGCCGAGCTCGGCTCCTACCTCCGCGGCTTCCGCGACCTGCTCGGGCGCTACGACTACCGCACGGCGCTCTACGGGCACTTCGGCGACGGCTGCGTGCACTGCCGGATCAACTTCGACCTCGGGACCGTTGCCGGGCTTCGCAAGTGGCGGGCGTTCATCGTCGAGGCAGCGGACCTCGTGCTCCAGCACGGGGGCTCGCTCTCGGGCGAGCACGGCGACGGCCAGTCGCGCGGCGAGCTCTCGGAGCGCATGTACGGCGCCGAGCTCGTCGAGGCGTTTCGCGAGATGAAGTCGATCTGGGACCCCGAGGGCAGGATGAACCCCCACAAGGTCGTCGACCCGTATCCGATCGTCTCCAACCTCAAGCTCGGCGCGGGCTACAACCCGGCCGAGCCGAAGACCCACTTCTCCTACCCGGAGGACGATGGCCGCTTCGCCCACGCGGCGCTTCGTTGCGTGGGCGCCGGCAAGTGCCGTGACGCCTCGAGCGGGACGATGTGCCCGAGCTACATGGTCACCCTCGACGAGCAGCACTCGACGCGGGGCCGGGCGCGAATCCTCTACGAGATGCTCGAGGGCGAGACGATCGCCGACGGGTTCCGCTCCGACGACGTCCACGAGGCGCTCGACCTCTGCCTCTCCTGCAAGGGCTGCAAGGGCGACTGCCCCGTCTCCGTCGACATGGCGACCTACAAGGCGGAGTTCCTCTCGCGCTATTACCGGCGCCGCCTGCGCCCGCTCTCCGCCTACGCGATGGGCCTGATCCCCTTCCACGCCCGGCTCGCTGCCCGCGCGCCGGGTCTCGTCAACGCGCTCGCCGGCGCGCCCGGGCTCGGCGCCCTTCTGAAGCGAGCCGGTGGCATCGCGCGCGAGCGCGAGATGCCGCCGTTCGCGGCGCAGACGTTCACGGGGTGGTTCGCGGAGCGGGGGGCGGTGAACCCGGGCGGCCCGCCGGTCGTGCTCTTCCCGGACACCTTCAACAACCACCTGCATCCGGAGCCGCTGAAGGCCACCGCGGAGGCGCTCGAGGACGCCGGCTACCGCGTCGTCCTGCCCGCTCGCGACGCCTGCTGCGGCCGCCCCCTCTACGACTACGGGATGCTCGATACCGCGAAGCTCTTCTGGCGGCGGACGCTCGACATCCTGCGGCCACACCTCCGCGACGGGAACGAAGATCGTCGGCGTCGAGCCGAGCTGCGTCGCCGCGTTCCGCGACGAGTTGCCGAACCTGATCACGGACGACCTCGACGCGAAGCGCCTCGCGAAGCAGGTCCTGACCCTGCCGGAGTTTCTCCTCGGCGAGGCCGAGGACTGGCAGCCCCCCCGGCTCGAGCGCAAGGCGATCGTGCACGGCCACTGCCACCACCAGGCGGTCATGGGCTTCGACACCGAGCGCGAGCTCCTCGAGCGGATCGGGCTCGACGTCGAGGTGCTCGACTCGGGCTGCTGCGGGATGGCGGGGGCGTTCGGCTTCGAGGCGGAGCACTACGACGTCTCGGTCGCGGTGGGGGAGCGTCGTCTGCTTCCCGCTGTGCGCGAGGCTCGGCGCGAGGCGCTCATCGTCGCCGACGGCTTCTCCTGCAAGACGCAGATCGAGCAGCTGACCGACCGCCGCGCCCTGCACACGGCCCAGGTTCTGGCGATGGCCCGAAGGGAGGGACCCTCGGGCCCGGCGGGGCCGCTCCCCGAGCAGGGCTACCCGGATCTTCACCCGGCTCGAGCCGCGCGCCGCGCCACGGCGGGGGCCGGAGTCCTCGCGGTGGCGGCGTTTGCGGCGGCCGGCCTCGGGTTACGTTCCCGCACGTGAGCGAATCCATGCGCCGGCGCGCGATCCTCGACGTCGACGGAACCCTGGTCGATTCGAACTACCACCACGTGATCGCCTGGCAGCGGGCGTTCAGCGCGAGCGGACTCGACGTCCCGGCTTGGCGGCTTCACCGCCACGTCGGGATGGGCTCCGACCGCTTCGTCGGCGAGGTCGCCGGCGAGGACTTCGACGCCGAGCACGGCGACGAGGTGCGAGCTGTCCACTCGAAGGACTACGAGGAGCGGATCGAGGAGGTCGCCCTGCTCGACGGAGCGCGGGAGCTGATCGAGGATCTCGGCCGCCGCGGCTTCGAGGTCGTCCTCGCGAGCTCCGCCGACCAGAGCGAGGTCGACCGCTACCTCGAGCTCCTCGACGCGGGCGACCTTCTGAGCGGCTGGACGACCGCTGCGGACGTCGACGCCACCAAGCCCGACAGCGACCTGGTGGAGACCGCCCTGGGGGACGCGGCGCCGAGCGACGCGCTGATGATCGGCGACACGCCGTGGGACGCGATCGCCGCCGGTAAGGCGGGCGTCCGCTTCCTCGCGGTCCTGAGCGGCGGCTTCCCCGAGGCGGACCTGCGCGAGGCGGGCGCCGCGGGCGTTTACGAGTCCCTGCCCGACCTCATCGCCGCACTCGAGGCTCCGGCGCGCTGAAGATGGGTCTGACGCGCGGGCGACAATCCCGCCATGGCCTCCGAGGAGCAGACAGGTCGGGAGCTGCCCGGTGCGCTCGACCCGCGGGTTGATCGCGACCTCGAGGGCCGCACGCACCACGTCTGGCTTCGCCGGTTCGGGCTGCTCCTGCTCCTGGCGATCGTCGGCGCGGCCCTCCTCAACGTCTTCGGACAGGATCCGAGCACCGCGTCGAGCACCGCGAACGGCGCGTCGCTCAGCCTCTCGGGACCCACGCGCCTGCGGGGCGGCCTGATCTTCCAGACGCGATTTCAGATCTCATCGTCGCAGGCGGTGAAGGACGCGCGGCTTGCGTTGAGCCCCGGCTGGTTCGAGTCGATGACCCTCAACTCGACCTCGCCGCAGGCGTCCGCGGAGACCTACGGAGCGGGGGGCGTCCGCTACTCCTTCGGCTCGCTGCGCCCGGGGGAGACGAAGACGGTCTGGATGGAGTGGTCCGTCAACCCGACCAACGTGGCGACCCGCGACGAGACGGCGACCCTCTACGACGGCAAGGCCCCGCTGACCACCGTCCACCGGACGGTGACGATCTTCCCCTAGGCATGGATCTCGTTCTCAGGAGCCTCGCCGGGTTTGTCTTCATCGTCCTGCTGACGCGCGTGATCGGCCGGCGCGAGCTCTCGTCGATGGAGCCTTTCGACCTCATCCTGCTCGTCGTCGTAGGTGACCTCGTCCAGCAGGGAATCACGCAGAATGATCAGTCGGTCACCGGCGTCGTGATCGTCCTCTCGACCATCGGGCTGCTCACGGCCCTGGTCGCCTACGTGAACTTCCGCTTTCCGCGCAGCCGGCCGTTCCTCGAGGGGCGTCCGGTCGTGCTGGTCGAGAACGGGGAGGTCATCGAAGGCAATGCCAAGCGCGAGCGCGTGACGGTCAGCGAGATCGAGGCGGAGGCGCGCCTGCAGCAGATCAGCACGCTCAGCGGCATCCGCCTGGCGGTGCTCGAGACGAACGGCAGGATCAGCTTCATCCCAGCCGAGGCGGATTCGTAGCGCTGGCCAGGGGTACGGGTCTCCTCGAAGCGAACGAGGAGATGCGCATGCCGCCACGCGGAGTCAAGAAGGGCACCAAGCGCGCCCGCCAGTACGAGCACATCAAGGCGTCCGAGAAGAAGCAGGGCCGCTCCGAGAGCCGCGCCGAGGAGATCGCCGCGCGCACGGTGAACAAGGAGAAGGCGCGCTCGGGCGAATCCAGGACTCGCTCGCGAACGTCGGTCAAGGGCAAGTCGTCCAGCCAGCGCGGCGGCCAGCGCTCGGGCACCAACCGCCCGAAGGGCCGCACCCGCGAGCAGCTCTACAACGAGGCGAAGAAGCTCGGGATCGACGGCCGCTCGAGCATGAGCAAGTCCCAGCTCCAGCGCGCGGTCGCGGGCAAGAAGAGCTAAGGCCCCAGCGCCCCTCCGCCGAACGTCCCGGAGATAGCGCTATACGCAGGGTTCCGGGACGTTCGGCCCGGGAGCTGCCGCGAGGAGGCGGTGAGGGCGTTCGTAAACGTCCTCGGAGCTCACTCGGCGCACGGTCCATCCCACGCCCTCCCACCTTCGTTGCTTCCGAATGTCCTCGCCAACGTCCAGGTGAAACGGGGCGCCGTCGATTTCGATGATGAGGCGGAACGGGCGCCAGCTCAGGTCCGCCTCCTCCCCTGCGATCCGCACGTTGAGCTCCGGCAGCGGGAAGTGAGCGGCCCGCAGAATCTCCATCGCACGGACCTCTGCACCACTGCGGGCGCGCACGAGCGGCAGGCCGCTGTACCGGGCGATGGTGGTGGCCAGGCGAGCCGCTCCGCGGCGTCCGCGATGACGACCGAGTGCGTCGCCCAATGACGGAAGGGTCGTCAGTTCCAGCCGGACCGCTTCCCTCACCGCCCTCGCCAGCGCCCGAGCACTCAGCTCGCCGGCGAGGTCCAGAAGCGTCCGCGGCACCGTGGTGATTGGAATCCCGCGAAGCTGGGTGCAGTCGCCGTCGAGGGTGGAACTGCGATAGACGAGCAGACCGCCGTGGCGGCGAGGGCCGCCGCTCCCGGGGCGCGTCACCGTCTCGAGTTGCCGCGGCAGCGACCACAGAGCCCAAGCCGCACCGGCGCTGACATGGCTCAGAAATGTTTCCGGGGCGGCGAGGGTGGCCCCCATCCACTTGCCCCAGTCATCGTGCTCGAGAACCGGCGCGATCGCGAACACGCCCTCTTCGACTCTGACCAGGCGACCGCTGGCGACGCGCCGACCGACCGCGAAGTCACTCCAGCCGAGTGCCACGAGCTGAGCCAGCGAGACTCGGTTGAACTGCCTGCCGGCCAGCTCGGCTACCTGAGCGTCCCTCATACCTCAGTAGAGCGCAGGGTCCGGGACGTTCGCCCCCCGGGGGACCGGGCGGAGCGGGAGGAGGGGCGGCCCGGGGCAAGCGCCTCGCCACCGCGTGGACGGCGGTTGGTCATTTGACCGCAGCGGGATCCGTACCGAAGCCGGTGGTAAGCCGCTACGGCTTGCCCCGGGGCCGCCCCCGAGCAATACCCGGCCGACGGGGCGCCTAAGCCGGCCGCTCTCGGCCCGAGACGAGCTCTTGGAAGCCCGCCTGCTCGCGGATCGCGTCGAAGTCGGAGTCGCCTGCTGCGAACTCGCGGAAGCGCTCCGACTTCTCGATCGCGAGCCCGAGGTGCCCGATCGCGTCCTGCGTTCGACCTGCGAGGCTCTCGCAGCAGGCCAGGTTGTAGAGCAGCCCCGCGTACTCGGGATGTGCCTCGACCACGGGGCCGGCCGCGTCCGCCGCGTCCGCGTATTGCCCTTCCAGGTAGAGGCGGTTGAAGGGCGCCCAGATCTCCCAGCCCTCGGGCTCGTACGGCTGCCCCGGCGTGCCGCCGACCGCGAGGATCGTCGTCCCCGGCTCCTCGGCGAAGGCGGTCCGGCGCACTCCGGGGCGGGCGAAGACGAACGTGCCGGCCGGGGCCGCCACGCGTTCGCCGTCGAGCTCGAAGGTCGCTGCACCGCTGATCACGACGTAGAGCTCCTCGCCCTCATCGGCCTCGTCGTGCTCGTTGATGATCCGGTCGCCCGCCTCGCGAGCGGTCCATGCGTTGACGCCGAACGAGGTGATCCCGAAGCTGTGGCGGACCGGGCGGAAGGGACACCGGCCGTCGCTGATCTCGTCGATCTCTTCGAGGCGGGCAACCGCGTAGTCGACCATGGCCGCGTAGTCTCGCGCTTCCGGCTCTGCCTCGCCGGCATCACGGCACCTCGACCGAGGGTGGTGCGGAGGGGGAGGGATTCGAACCCTCGAGAGACCCGAGGGCCTCTAACGGCTTTCAAGGCCGCCGCATTCAACCGCTCTGCCACCCCTCCGAGGGTGGCCTCAGCGTAGTTAGTGGTGGCGGCGGCGTTCTTTCGCGTGCCGGGCGCGTACTGCATGTAGCGCTGGGCGTCGAGGATCTGTCGCAGGCGCGGCGCGCGATTGTCGTAGTGCTCGATGTCGTAGGGGCTGCCGCGTAGACCGAGCGGTAGTAGACGAGCATCCGCGTGCGGCTCGTGCTGCTTTGCCCACTTGAAGAGCCAGCGGACGAATGCACCGTTGCCGTCGCGATCCCAGGGCGAGTACTCGGTGATCGCGAACGGGAACTGCCCGTAGCGCTTGTAGAAGCTCGTGAGGGCGCTCTTGATCCCGGCGTCGCGTACTTGCCGTAGATGTCCGCGGATACCCAATCGACGTACTTCGCGCCCGGCCAGTACGCCGCCGACGCTGTTGCCGCTGACGTTCGGCGAGGAGATCGTCTGCGGGTTCCAGATCATCGCCACCTTCGGCTGCTCGAGCGCCTTTGAGACCCCCTCCCGCTTGTAGACGCGGGTCGTGGTTCGAAGACGCGCGCAGCAGGCGCGGCATCTTCAGCCGCCGCAGATGCTCGTTGATGCTCTTGAGCGACCCGCCGTGGACGATGATCGGAGAACCGCCGCCACGCCTGCCGGTACTGGGCCTGGGAGTGGTCGCGCCCGCGGCTCGAGCCGTCGGCGTTGTCGGCGCCGTAGGGGTTCCAGGCCCCGTTCATCTCCGGCATCAGCCGGATGTAGACCACCTGGCCGGAGCCGGCGATCGACTGGTTCAGCCGCAGGATGTAGTGGTCGCCGCGGCCCTCGCGATCTGCTCCGGCGTGATCACCTCCGGCCCGCCGCCGGGCGCGGTCGAGAGGCTGAGAATCCCGCGGGTGCGGGTCTGGCGCCAGCGGTCGAGCGCCCCGGTCTAGAGCGGCGTGTCCCAGCTGAAGAAGTCCTCCTCGACGGCGGGGTGGGCGCCGACCTGCTTCGCGAACAGGCTGAGGTCGGCGTTGCCGACACGGGTCTCGGAGATCCCGCTGGAAGATCTTGCCCTTTGGCGGGGTGTACGTCGGGTCCTTCTGCTTCCGATGATGGTGGCGATGGCGACCGTGATGTGGCGGCGCGCGTGATGGTGATGATGGTGGCGGTGGCGATGCGCGCCCGCACCGCTCGGGCAGGCACAGCGCCACGAGCCCTGCGAGCAAGAGCATCGGCAACTGCCACGCGCGCATCGCCCGTCCGGCCCCCAACGTCTTCATGCCCGCCCATCGGACCCCGCCGACTTTGTGCTTGAGCCCGCGCGCCGAGGACGACCGCCGGTGGCCGGTGGTTGGACGGGCCGCCTACGGGGTCCCGTCGCTTCTAGGCTCATCCGGCATGAGACGGCGTGGCGAAACTGGGCGGGCGACCAGGTCTGCCACCGGCCGAGGTCGCAAAGCCCGGCACCCGCGAGGAGCTGATCGAGGTCTTGAGGCGAAGCCGGGAGGCGGGCCGAAGAGTGCGCGTTGCCGGCGCGGGCCACTCGTTCACCGAGGCGGCGCTCACCGGCGGGACGATGGTCTCTCTCGCGAGGCATGAACAGCCTTCTGGAGGCCGACCGCGAAACGGGCCGCGTCAAGGTCGAGGCCGGCGTCGCGCTTCATGACCTGAACGCGGCGCTCTGGGGCCTCGGCCTCGCGATGGAGAACCTCGGCGACATCGACGTCCAGTCGCTGGCCGGGGCGATCTCCACCGCCACGCACGGCACCGGCGGCGCCTGCGGAACATCTCCGCCCAGGTCGAGGCGGTCGAGCTTGTCACCGCCGACGGCGAGGTCCACGAGCTGACGGCGGCGACGAGCTACGTGCCGCGCGAGTCTCGCTCGGCGCGCTGGGTGTGATCACCGCGGTCACGCTGCGCACGGTGCCCGCGTTCACCCTCAACCGCCTGGACTCGCCGCAGCCCCTTGCGGACGTGCTCGACCGCTACGAGGAGATCGTCGACGCCAACGACCACTTCGAGCTCTTCGTCTTCCCGTACACCGAGACCGCGCTGGTGATCGAGCGAAACCGCACGGACGAACCGCCGGCCCCCCGAGGGAGAGCGGCGACGCCTGGCTCAACGACGTGCTTCTGGAGAACCACGTCCTCGACCTACTCGCCAGGACCGGCAGGCGGTTCCCGGCATGAACCCGCGGATGGCGAGGGTCGCCGCCCACCTGCTCTCGCACGGGGAGCGACGGGACCGCAGCTATCGGATCTTCGCCACCGACCGGCGCGTGCGCTTCACCGAGATGGAGTACGCGGTGCCGCGCGAGCACGGTCCCGAGGCGCTCAGCCGGGTCCTCGACCTCATCCGCTCCAGTCGATCGAGGTCTTCTTCCCGATCGAGTTCCGGGTGGTCGCCGCCGACGACGCCCTGCTGAGTCCCACCTACGAGCGACCGAGCGCCTACGTCGCGGTCCACCAGTACAACGGGATGGAGTGGCGCGCCTACTTCGAGGCCGTGGAGGCGATCATGCGCTCCTTCGGCGGCCGCCCGCACTGGGGCAAGCGGCACTTCCAGGACGCCGCCTCCCTGCGAGAGGTCTATCCGCGCTTCGCGGACTTCCTCGCGATCCGCGAGCGGTTCGATCCCGGCCGCCTGTTTGCCAACGAATACACCGAGCGCGTCCTCGGTCCGTAGTCAGAGAAAGGCGTGGCCGTCGCCGCGGTAGGTGTTGACCTCGTCGACGATCTCGTTGCCGGACACCAGGTAGAGCGAGTTGAAACGCTCGCAGAGCTCACCGGCCTTGGCGTGGCGCATGTAGATGCGGTCCCCGACCCGGATGCCCTTGGCGACGGTGCCCAGGAGCGGCGTCTGCACCTCGCCCGCGCCCTCCTCCGAGTCGAGTGTGAGCCCGGTCGGAAGGTAGGGCTGGGGGAGACGGCTGGGCGTTCCGGACCCGGACGCCAGGTAGCCGCCGCCGAGGGCGGTGACTATCCCCGGACCGGGCCGGCGGACCACCGGCAGCACGAAGAACGCCGCGGGCGTGAGGTCGAGCGAGCGGTACGTGTCGAAGAGGGCCGGCGCGAAGAAGCCGGAGCCCGCGGTGAGCTCGGTGACGTTGCCTGCCGCGGCGGTGCGGGCCAGGCTGCCCGTGCCGCCGCCGTTGATGAAGCGCGGCTCGGCGACCCCCCGGATCGCCCTGACGATCTGGGGAAGGCGGCTGCGGAGGTCCGCCTCCGAGCGCGACTGCATCGCGCGGATCAGCGCGCTTCGGATCGGCTTGCCGGGGACCCGGTCGCCGACGCCCGCGATCTGGCCCTCGTAGGCCATGACTCCGGCGAGGCCCGTGCCCGGCCGCCCGTGGATCTCCTGCGCGAGGCGCTTCGCTTGCCACGGCCAGTGGATCGGCGAGCGCTTCGGCCCGATCCGCGCGAGGCGGCCGCGGAGCGCCCAATAGCTCGCGTCGATGTCGATGCAGACCGGCAGCTGGGAGGGGCCGGCGCCGATCGTCGCCTCGATCAGGTCGAGCTGGGCGACGACGTCGACCATCAGGACGGGCGGATTCCGCCCGCCTGCGGCGGCAAGCTTCGCGGCCTCGGAGATGGCCTCGCGGTTGACCGTGGGATACGCGACGACTACGTCGTCGAACCCAAGACGGGTGAGGTGAAGCGCCTCCGGCAGGGTGAAGGCCAGGACTCCCCGGAACCCGGCAAGCGCGAGGGCGCGCCGCAGAAGGTCGACGGAGCGGATCGACTTCGACGCGACCCGGACCGGCATACCCCCGGCCTGCGCGAGCATCGCCCGCGCGTTGGCCGCGAACGCGTCCAGGTCGACGAACGCAAACGGCGGTGGGATCGCCTCGAATATCGCCTCGTAGCGTGCATGGAGGGCGGCGGCGTTCGACTCGGTGACGCGCGGGCTCAACTTGCGGCGAGCGTATCTAGAATCGATCGTGCCGCCGCTTCGGCGTCACCCTGGCGGCGCACTTCCGGAGAGGTGGCCGAGTGGCTGAAGGCACTCGCCTGCTAAGCGAGTAGGGGGCTAATAGCTCTCTCGAGGGTTCGAATCCCTCCCTCTCCGCTCACCCCGTGAAGGCTCCTGTGCTCAGAATCGTTTCGTCCACAGATCGGAAACGACGATCGTGGAGAGTCGTCGAGAGCCGACTTTTCCGGCGCTCGCGGTCACAAGGAGCAGTTGCCGATGCTTTTGAGAGCTCTCAACACGTCACCCGCACGGGTTCGCACGACAATGTCCCGGCTCATCTCCCGTTCCGTTCTGGCCGTGGTCTTCGTATCCCTCGCTGTCGGGCTGATCGCCGCGCTGGCAGCTGGGTCACCGGCTGACGCGGTCCCAGCTCATGCCGCTTCCCCCGGGGAAGAGGGGCAGATCGCCTTCGTTCGTTTCGGCTCTCAGCCCTACATCTTCGTCATGCGCTCGAATGGGTCACACAAGCAGAAGATCTCGCCCAAGAAGTCAGACGACGAGGCTCCTGCCCTCTCTCCGAGCGGCGCTCGGGTGGCGTTTCTCGACGGCAGCGGCCCGGCAAACGGCCGAATCGGGCTCATGCGCCCGAATGGCTCAGACCGACACATTCTTCGAATTCGCGGCTTCAGCGCCTACGAGCCATCGTTCGCGCCCAGCGGCAGGCGGCTCGTTCTCTACGGGCACCGCGCGAAGCATTCCGGGGGCGGCGCCGGCATCTATACGGTCGGAACCGACGGTTCCCATCTCCGGCAGCTGACCCACAAGGTCGAGACGGCACCGACGTTCTCGCCGAACGGCAAGCTGATCGCATACCAGGGCTTTGCCCGAGGCGTCGTGGACTACGCGATCTTCGTAATGCGATCTGACGGTTCGCATTCCAGGATGGTCGCCCCAGACGGCATCGATCCGACGTTCTCCCCGAACGGCCGCAGGATCGTCTACAGCGGCATCAACGAGGATGTGCCGAGCCAGCTGTTCTCGGTCGACCTCGACGGGACCCATCGGCGCAAGCTCACCAAAAACGACAACGGGCGGGTCCTGTATCTGAGCCCCAGCTACTCCCCGGGCGGCCGGCGAATCGCTTTCGAACAGTCGATCGAGCATAAGAACAGCGATCGATCGGACATTTTCACGATGGGGGCCAACGGGGGCGACCTGAAGCAGTTGACCCACGACGGGAAGTCGATGGACCCGAGCTGGGGCCCGCGGTCCCACTGAGGTGGAGCGCGTCGAGTGTCCGCTCATATTCGTTCAGTAGCGCGAAACTTGCAAAGGGTGCGGCTCAGGAACCGCGGGACGTACATCTGAGATCGACAACGGGTCCGCGGATGATCCGTCCCGGGCCTGGGCAGCGCCGGCCGCCGCGGCAGGCTAGGTTGTGGAGAGGGCATGAGCCAAGCGCAGTACATTCGCTTCTTCGACGAGGTTGGCATCGACGACGTGCCGCTCGTGGGAGGCAAGAACGCTTCGCTCGGCGAGATGTACCGCGAGCTGTCTGACCAGGGTGTGGTCGTGCCCAACGGCTTCGCCACCACCGCGGACGCGTACCGGTACATGCTGGCCGAGACCGGCGCTTGGACCGGGCTTCACGACGCTCTCGATGACCTGGACCCGGAGGACATGACCGATCTGGCGCGTCGCGGCAAGCGTGCCCGGGAGATCGTCTATGGCGCCGGATTGCCCGACGATCTGGCCCGAGAGATCCTCGATGGCTACCGGCGCCTTCGGGAGGAGTACGGCGAGGACATGAGCCTGGCGGTGAGGAGCTCGGCGACCGCGGAGGACCTGCCCACGGCGAGCTTCGCGGGTCAGCAGGAGACCTATCTCAACGTCCACGGCGAGCAGAGCCTGCTCGACGCGTGCCGCCGCTGTTTCGCCAGCCTCTTCACCGATCGCGCCATCCACTACCGGGTCGACCAGGGTTTCGACCACTTCCAGGTGGCGCTGTCGATCGGCATCATGAAGATGGTCCGCTCCGATCTCGCGTCGTCCGGGGTCTTCTTCTCGCTCGACACCGAGTCCGGCTTCCGGGACGTCGTCTTCATCACCGGCGCCTACGGGCTCGGCGAGAACGTCGTTCAGGGCGCCGTGGACCCGGACGAGTTCTACGTCCACAAGCCCACCTTCGAGCAGGGTCACCGCGCGGTGCTCCGCCGCCTGGTGGGCGACAAGGCGATCAAGATGATCTTCGTCGAGGGCGAGAGCAAGCACACCGTCCGCAACGTCCCGACCCCCAAGGCGGACCGCGAGCACTATTGCCTGGACGACGAGGACGTCCTCGAGCTCGCCGACTACGCGATCAAGATCGAGCGCCACTACGGCAAGCCGATGGACATGGAGTGGGCCAAGGACGGGCTCGACGGCAAGCTCTACCTGGTGCAGGCCCGCCCCGAGACCGTGGCCTCGCAGCGCCGGGCGACGATGCTGGAGAGCTACGTCCTGGACGGGGACGGTGAGGTCGTAACCCAGGGCCGCGCGGTGGGCGAGAGGATCGCCGCCGGCGCCGCTCGCCCGATCACGAACGTCGAGCAGCTCTCGGAGTTCAAGCCGGGTGAGGTCCTGGTCGCTGACATGACCACCCCGGACTGGGAGCCGGTGATGAAGACCGCGGCCGCGATCGTCACCAATCGCGGGGGGCGTACGTGCCACGCCGCGATCATCGCCCGCGAGCTCGGCATCCCGGCCGTCGTCGGCACCGGCGACGCGACCACCTCGGTTCCGCCCGGCAAGAAGGTCACCGTGTCCTGTGCGGAGGGCGACACCGGGAGCATCTACCGGGGGGAGGTGGACTTCCACGTCGATCGGACCGACGTGGGGGAGGTCGAGCGCCCCGCCACGGAGATCATGGTCAACCTCGGCAACCCGGACCTTGCCTTCAAGACATCGTTCCTCCCGAACGACGGCGTCGGGCTGGCGCGAATGGAGTTCATCGTCTCCGAGTCGATCAGGGCCCATCCCTTGGCTCTGTTGCACCCGGACCAGGTCACCGACCCCGAGGAGCGCGAGGCCGTCAAGCGGCTCTTCCGCACTCACGACGACGGGGCGAGCTTCTTCGTCGAGCGCCTCTCGGAGGGCATCGGCACGATCGCTGCGGCGTTCTGGCCGAAGCCGGTCGTCGTGCGCATGTCCGACTTCAAGACCAACGAGTACGCAAGCCTCCTCGGGGGTGCCGGCTTCGAGGCGCAGGAGGCCAACCCCATGCTCGGGTTCCGGGGAGCGTCGCGCTACGCCCACCCGGCCTACGAGGAGGGATTCGCCCTCGAATGCAAGGCGATGAAGCGGGTCCGCGAGGAGATGGGGCTCACCAATGTCGTGCTCATGCTTCCGTTCGTGCGTCGTGTCGACGAGGCAAAGCGCGTCCTGGACCGGATGGCCGAGCTGGGCCTGGAGCGGGGGGCCGGCGGGTTGAGGATCTACTGCATGTGCGAGATCCCGAACAACGTGCTGCTGATCGACCGCTTCGCCGAGCTCTTCGACGGGTTCTCGATCGGCTCCAACGACCTCACGCAGCTCACCCTCGGCGTCGACCGCGACTCGGAGATCGTCGCCTTCGACTACGAGGAGCGCGACGAGGGTGTCAAGAAGATGATCCAGATGGCCGTCGACGGATGCCGGCGCAACGGCAGCCACTCGGGCCTCTGCGGCCAGGCGCCGTCCGACTACCCGGAGATGGCCGAGTTCCTGGTCGAGATCGGGATCGACTCGATCAGCCTCAACCCCGACACGGTCCTCAGGACGACGGGAAGCGTTCTCGAGCTGGAGAAGCGCCTCGGACGGCCGCCCCGCGAGCCGGCGGTCGCGGTGCCGGTCTAGACTCGGTCCGAATCCTCGGGAGGTTTCATGGACCTGGGCTACGACGGCAAGCTGTACATCCTCGCCTGCGATCACCGCGGGTCGTTCACCAAGCGCTTCGGGTTGGAGGGTGACCCGACGCCGGAAGACCTGGAGCGGATCGCCGACGCGAAGCACCTCGTTTTCGAGGGCGTCGAGGCGGCGCTCGACCGCGGTGTGGACCCGTCGGTGACTGGAGTGCTCGTCGACGAGCAGTTCGCGGGGCCGGCCGGGATCCCGGAGCAGGCGAAGGCCAGGGGAATCAAGCTCGCGATGCCGGTGGAGAAGAGCGGCCAGAAGGAGTTCGACTTCGAGTACGGAGAGGACTTCGGCACACACATCGAGCGCTTCGACCCCGACTTCTCCAAGGTGCTGGTCCGCTACAACCCCGACGGGGACGCGGAGATGAACCGGCGGCAGGCGGAGCGTCTGCGCCGGCTGGGCGATTGGCTCCACGAGCATGGCCGGAGGTTCCTCTTCGAGCTGCTGGTGCCCGCCGAGGAGGCGCAGCTGGCCTCTGTGGACGGCGACGCTGACCGCTACGACGCCGAGCTGCGGCCCGAGCTGATGCGCCGCGCGATCGTCGAGCTGCAGGACGCCGGGGTCGAGCCCGACGTCTGGAAGATCGAGGGGGTGGACGAGGGCGCCGACTGCGAGCGGATCGCGGCCCAGTGCCGCGCCGGCGATCGCAGCGGCGTCGTCTGCGTGGTACTTGGGCGCGGAGCCGACGACGACAAGGTGGATCACTGGCTGCGCCAGGGCGCACCGGTGAGCGGCTATGTCGGCTTCGCGATCGGCCGCTCGATCTGGGATGGGCCGCTCAGGGGCTTCCTCGACGGCAGTCTGTCGCGCGAAGACGCCGCTGCGCAGGTGGCGGACAACTACCTGCGCTTCGTCGAGGTCTACACCTCTGCCGAGGTGCCTGCCGGCTAGCCGGCAGGCGACCAACCGGACGCCGGGCCGTTGCACGTCGTCATCGCCGGAGGCGGGGTCGCCGGACTCGAGGCGTGCCTGGCCCTCTCGGCGCTTGCCGATGGTCTCGTCGACGTCGAGCTGATCAGCCCCGGAGACGAATTCGTCTACAGGCCGCTGCTGGTCGCCGAGCCATTCGGCGTCGCCGAGGGCCTGCGGATCGACCTCGAGCGCGTTGCCCGAGACACCGGGGCACGGCACACGAAGGACGCGCTGGCGAAGGTCGACCCGTCGGCTCGCGAGGTGATTACCGCCTCCGGCGAGCGGCTCGGGTACGACGCCCTGCTGGTCGCGCTGGGAGCGCGCCCCGTCGAGGCAGTCCCCGGCGCCCTCACGTTCGGCGGCGCCGCGGAGCGCCGAGCCTTCGCCGCTCTGCTCTCCAAGCTTGGCCGGACGCGGATGAGGCGGATCGCGTTCGTCGTGCCGCCGGCGGCGAGCTGGTCGATAGCGGCCTACGAGCTGGCTCTGCTGACGGCGGCCGAGTGCGAAGCCCGCCGCCTGCCGCGTGTCGAGATCTCGCTGGTCACCCACGAGGCGGCGCCGCTGGACCTGTTTGGCGGCGCCACCGCGCGGCTGGTCGCGGCCCGGCTCGAGGAGGCGGGCATCTCGCTGCTGACGTCGGCCCATGCGCAGCGCTTCGAGAACCGCGAGTTGGTCCTGTCGGCGGGCGCGCCGCTGGCCGTGGACGCCGCGGTCGCGTTGCCCGCGCTCGAGGTAGCACCCGTTTCCGGCCTGCCGCAGCGCCACAACGGGTTCGTGCAGACGGACGCGGGCATGCACGTCGACGGGCTCGAGGACGTGTGGGCCGCGGGGGATGCAACCTGGTTTCCGATCAAGCAGGGTGGGCTAGCGACCCAGCAGGCCGACGTGGCGGCGCGGTCGATCGCTGCCCGCGCCGGCGCCCACGTCCCGATCCAGGCATTCCAACCGGTGTTGCGAGCGGCTCTCGCGACGGGAGGCGCTCCGGAGTTCCTCCGCTCGTCGCGGAGCGACCCGGCTGCAACCACCCGGGCGACCGGTCGCGCCCTGTGGTGGCCGGCGGCCAAGCTCGCCGGCGCGTACCTCGGCCCCTACATCGCCCGCGTGCTCGGCGAGGATTACCCGGCCGAGCAGCTCATCGATCTCGACCCCCCGACCGAGCCGGCGGAGGACGAATCCGAGCACCGGCAGGCGGTTGCGCTCGTCTTGGCCGCGGCCGACGCGGACGCGGGAGGAGGTGACTTCGAGGGCGCCCTGAGGTGGCTCTCACTGGCCGAGCGGTTCAACCTGACGATCTCGCCCGAGTACGTGGCGCGACGACATGCGTGGCGGCTCCAGCTCTACCCCGACCTGGCCGCCGATGAGGCTGCCGCTCGCATCGATCCGAGCTTCGCGAGCGCCGCGGAGGCAGTCGCCGACCTGCACAGACGCATCGGCTGGCTGCGCGAGATCGCCTACAGGAACGAGGGCGAGATGCGCGAGCATCTCAAGGCGTTGGATGACGGAATGGACCACCTCATCGCTCAGTCTCGACGCACGGGCATCCTCGATGCCGGGGGGTAGCGGGACTCGCTAGCCGACCCTCTCGGACGGCGGCGCGAGAGGACGCTCCTCAGCTCTCCTTCAGCACCGAGTACCAGACTCGCTCAGCGACGGCGGCGAGATGATCGCTGGTGCGGACGAGGCGACGGTAGAGCTCGCGCCGCGCAGAAACCTCGCGAAGGTCGTCGACGTTCACCAGGGCTGACATGGCCGTGCGGTAGATGTGCTCCACCCGCCGCTGGCTCTTGACGGCGAGGTCGGCAGCCTCGGTCGCGCGCGGCTCACCTGGATGGCTGAGATCCGCGAACGCCGTGGCGAGCTGCCGCGTGCCCTCCGCGAGCTCCTTCGCCATCTCCGCGGTGGCCGCGTCCGCCGCGATCCCCATCACCTCTGCTTCTCGGACCGCGTTCTTGGCATGGTTCAGCACCTCGTCGAGGTCCCGCGAGAGCTCGAAGAGATCCTCCGGCTCCAGGGGAGTGGTGAACGAGACGCTCAGCGCGCGGCGCAGCTCACGCTTGCATTTGTCGGCGCGGTGCTCGCACGCCAGAAGCCGCTCAGCCGCGGTTGGCTTGCCGCCCGCCCAGGCCACGAGCGCGTCCATCCCCTCGACCGTGACCTCGGACTGCTCGCGAAGCATCCCGAGAACGTCAGGCGTCTGCGGGAGGAACCACCTGCTGCGCTTCACCCGAGCGACCTCCACACGACAAGGGTAACCGCGCCGAGCGCGGCCGAGGCAGGCAGCGTCAGGAGCCAGGCGAGGGCGATCTCCCGCACGACGGCCCAGTGGATGTGACGCCAGCGGCGACGGCCAACGCCGACACCGACGACCGACGAGGCGACGACCTGAGTCGTCGACACCGGCGCGCCGCCGAACGAGGCGGTGAGGATGACCGAGGTCGAGGCCGTCTGGCTTGCAAGGCCGTCCAGCTGAGTCAGGTGAAAGATGCGCCGCCCGATCGTGCGAACGATCCTCCAGCCGCCCAGCGCCGTTCCGAGGGTCAGCGCGCCGCCGCACGTGATCTTGACCCAGAGTGGAACCGCGAACGAGTCGAGGTGGCCGGTGGCGAGGAGGAGTGCTCCGATGACCCCCATCGCCTTCTGCGCGTCGTTCGCTCCGTGGCCGAACGAGAGGACCGCAGACATCGCCCACTCCGCGCCGCGGACGGGCGCCCGGACTTGCCGGCTGGCGCGCCGAAGCACGCGCCCACCGACGCGGACGAAGGCCGTGCCGAACGCCAGCCCGAGCACCGGGGAGACGGCGAGGACGATCAACACCCCTGCGAGCCCGCTCGGCTTCAGGCCATCCATCCCTCCCCAGTGGATCGCGTGGATTCCCGCGTCAGCGAATGCCGAGCCGACCAGCCCCCCGACCAGCGCATGCGCAGAGCTCGACGGCAGTCCGCGCCACCAGGTGAGGACGTTCCAGAGCGTGGCGCTCAGCACCCCGGAGCCGATCACCTCGACCGCCTGCTCGGGTGCGACCTCCACGATGCCGGAGATCGTGTCGGCGACCGCGGTGCCGACGATGAGCGCGCCGAGCATGTTGAAGACCGCGCTGAGAACGATCGCCTTTCCCGGGGTTGCCGCGCGCGTGGCCACGAGCGTGGCGATCGCGTTCGCGGCGTCATGGAAGCCGTTGGTCAGCGCGAACGCGAGTGAGAAGCAAATCGCGAGACCCAGCTCCACCGAACCATCTTCCTCCGCCGGAACGCAGACACGCGACGTCCGGGTAGGGTGCGCGCGGTACGGGTCTACGGAGCCCCAAGCAGTAGTTCAGCCCGATGCGCTCTCAGGCGGCGCCCGCGAGCGTGGGGGGCAGGGACGAAAACACACGACCAACGGAGGCACACATGCCAGCAACCCGGAAGCCGACCACGCGGAAGCCGACTCGCACGACTGCAAAGCGCAAGCCCGCAGCACCGAAGGAGTCAGCCGCGCTTCGCCGTCTCAACCGCTCCCTCGACTCGGCGCAGGATGCGCTCACGCGCCTTCGCAAGGACGTCGGCAAGGATGTCAGCGCCGGCTCCAACAGTCTCTACAACGACCTCAAGCGCTTTGTGAAGGACGCGCGGCGGGACAGCGGGAAGCTCGCGAAAGCACTGCAGCGCGACGCCGAGAAGGCGCAGGCCCGTATGAAGGGCACGACTCAGACCAAGGCCACGTCACGGAAGCGCTCACCGTCACCGAAGCGCTCACCCGCACGGAAGAGGGCCAGCCGCTGACCGAGCGGCGCTAGATCTTCTCCGGGACCATCTCGATCGCCCCGCACGGGCATTCCGCGACGCACATGCCGCAGCCCTTGCAGTAGTCGAGATCGATCTCGTAGCCGTGGACGTTCGCGTCCGCGGCCTCGCTGAGCTTCAGCACGGCGTTGTCGGGGCAGACGCCGTAGCAGTTGTCGCAGGAGAAGCAGGTGCCGCAGGAGAGGCAGCGTCGCGCCTCGTACAGCGCGTTTGAGCGATCGAGCCCCTCGACGACCTCGTCGAAGCTCGACGTCCTGCGCGCCAGTTCTAGCTGCGCCTGCTCCGCGCGCGGCGCGTCCGAGTAGTACCAGGTGTTGAGCGTCTCGAAGGTCGCGAGCTCGTGCTTGGCCGGCGCCTCGAAGGGGACGCCACGCAGCCAGCCGTCGATGTTGTGGGCGGCCTTCTTTCCATGGCCCACCCCGACCGTCACCGTGCGCTCGGCCGGCACCATGTCACCCCCGGCAAAGATCCCCGGATAGCCGGTCATCATGTTCGGGCCGACCTTCACGACGCCGTCTTCCACCTCCAGTCCCGGCACTCCCTCCAGCAGTGAGAGGTCGGCCTCCTGGCCGAGCGCCAACACGAGCGAGTCGGCCTCGAGCTCTTCGGTCTCCCCCGTGGGCTGCGGAAAGCCGGTCTCGTCCAGCTCCATCCGCTCCAGCACCAGCTTGCCCTCCTCTGCGTGCTTGATCGTCGAAAGCCAGCGCATCATCACGCCCTCCTCCTCGGCCTCCTCGACCTCGAAGTCGTGGGCGGGCATCTGCTCGCGGGTCCGCCGGTACACGATGATCGCGTCGGTGGCGCCGAGGCGCTTGGCGGTGCGAGCGGCGTCCATTGCCGTGTCGCCGCCGCCGTAGATCACGACCCGTCGCCCGAGGAGGGGCCGTTCCTCGCCCTCCATGCTGGCCAGCAGGGTTACGGCGTCGAGGATGCGCGCCGCCTCGCCGGCCGGGATGTACGCGCGCTTGCCGATGTGGGCTCCCACGGCAAGGAAGGCCGCGTCGAAGCCGCCGGCCGACATGCTCTGGCCGATGTTCTCGACCTTGGTGTTGAGTTGGAGCTCGACGCCCATGTCGATGATCCGCTGGGCCTCGGCTTCGAGAACCGGGCGGGGCAGGCGGTACTTGGGGATTCCGAATCGCATCATCCCGCCCACCATCGGGCCGGCCTCGTGGATCGTGACCTCGTGGCCCAGCAGGGTGAGGTGGTAGGCGGCGGAGAGGCCGGAGGGGCCGGCGCCGACCACGAGCACTCGCTTCCCCGAGCGCTCGGCCGTGGCCTCGACGCTCCAGCCGTGTTCGATCGCCTCGTCCCCCAGCATCCGCTCGACCGAGTGGATTCCCACGGCCTCGTCGAGGTGGGCGCGGTTGCATTCGCTCTCGCAGGGGTGGTAACAGACCCTCCCCATGATCGCCGGGAACGGGTTCTCCTCCATGATCTTCCGCCAGGCGCGCTCGTAGCCGTCCGCGCCGTCCTCGGCCTCGTAGAGCCAGCCCTGGATGTTCTCTCCCGCGGGGCATGCGTTGTTGCACGGCGGCAGGCGATCGACGTAGACCGCGCGCTCGGTGCGCCAGGTGCCCGTCTTGTTGGCGAGGCTCGAGCCGACGTCAAGCGTGATCGCGTAGGGCTTCTGCATCACTGCGGCCCGTGATCGGTCTCGGCGAGAAGGCGCATGAGGTCGCTCTCCTCGGCTGCCTTGGCGGGGTGGGTCGCGTCGCCCGGGTGGCCGGCCTGATCCGTTGCGCTCGCCGGGCAGCTCGGCCGCCTCCCCCGGGTCGGCCAGGAGCCCGAACCGGCGGATGTTGCGGTCCGCGTCGGCCTGGATCGCCTCGATGACGTCGGGCCGCGCCGTCGTCGCCGAACAGGTGCGCGTAGCGGCGCTGGAGCTTCAGGTACTCCTCGACCGGAACGCGCCGGCGGATCTTCGAGACGCCGGTGATCTCGCCGCGCTCGGCCTCGAACACCGGAAACAGGCCGCTCTCCTTGACCAGGCGGGCGAGGCGGATGGTGTCGCGCGAGGCGGCGCCCCAGCCCAGTGGGCAGGGGACGAAGACGTGGATGTAGCGCGCCCCGCGGAATGTCATCGCCTTCTCGACCTTGTACTCGAGGTCGCGCAGGTCGGCCACGGTGGCGGTGGCGACGTAGGGGATCTCGTGCGCCATCGCGATCAGCGGCGCGTTCTTGCCCTGCCCGAAGACGTTCCCGGGTGGTCGCCGATCGGCTTCGTGTTCGCGGTGCGGGCCGCGGGCGGCGTCGCGCTCGAGCGCTGGACGCCCGTGTTCATGTAGGCCTCGTTGTCGTAACAGATGTAGAGCACGTCGTCGTTGCGCTCGAACATCCCGGAGAGGCATGCGAAGCCGATGTCGAGGGTGCCGCCGTCGCCGCCCTGGCCGACGACCCGCACGTCCTCGCGGCCCTTCACCTTCATCGCGGCCGCGACGCCCGTCGCGACCGCGGCGGCGTTGCCGAACAGCGAGTGGATCCACGGGAGCTGCCACGACGACTCGGGGAACGGGGTGGAGAAGACCTCCAGGCAGCCCGTGGCGTTGGCGGCGATCAGCTTGCCGTCGGTTGCGCGCATCGCCGCGTCGAGCGCGTAGCGGGCGCCCAGCGCCTCGCCGCATCCCTGACAGGCGCGATGGCCCGAGGTCAGCGTGTTGGAGCGCTCGCTGCGCGCCTGCACGGAGCGCTGCTCGGGGTCGAGCAGGCGGTTGCCGACCACGAATGTGCCGGCCTGGTAGAAGCGGACGTCCTGGGTGCCGGTCTCCGCCGGTTGCCCGGCCGGGCGGGAGGGCGCTGGCCTGTTCTCGTTTTGCTGCGCCACCCGTCCTCCAGTGCGACCGCGCCGCGACGATGCCGATGTCGCGGAGGATGTTCTCCTCGTGGGGACCGCTCGGGCCGCCCTGCTGCATGCGCCGAAGCTCCGCCTCGACCCGGTCCCATTTCATGTCCAGGAACGTGAGGGGCTCGAGGCGGTCGGCCATGGCGTCCTCGAACAGGGCGCGCAGCGACTTGCCGGTGATCGGCCGGCCCGCCGAGCCCGGCGATCACCGTGTAGCCGTGAAGCTGGATGCCCGAGAGCGCCATCCGCACGTTGGCCGAGACGATGCCGCCCACCCCCACCGCGAGCGCCTTCTCCAGGACGACGACCCGCTCGGCGTCCTTCAGCACCTCGCGCAGCTCCTCCATCGGGAACGGCCTGAACGACTTGATCCCGACCGCGCCGATCTTCACGCCCTCCTCGCGAAGCTCGTCGACCGTGTCCTGGATGGTCCCGAGCACCGAGCCAAGCGCGACCACGATCGTCTCCGCATCGTCGGCGCGGTAGCTCGAGATGAGCCCACCGGCCTCACGGCCGAAGGCCGCCTCGAACTCCGCACGCGACCCGCGGGATCACGTCGAGCGCCTGCATCTGCTTGGCGTGGGCCAGATAGCGGACCTCGGTGAACGCCTCCGGGCCGACCATCGCGCCGATCGTCACCGGGTCGGCGGGGTCGAGCACCTGGCGGGGCTCGAAGGAGGGCAGGAAGGCGTCGACCGCGTCGGCGTCGGGGACGTCGACCTCCTCGTAGGCGTGGGTGAGGATGAAGCCGTCCATGCACACCATCACCGGCAGCGAGATCTCCTCGGCGATCCGAAACGCCTGGACGTGGAGGTCGGCCGCCTCCTGGTTGCGTCTCGGCGTAGAGCTGGATCCAGCCGCAGTCGCGCTGCGACATCGCGTCGGAGTGGTCGTTCCAGATGTTGATCGGCGCGCCGATGGCGCGGTTGGCGACGGTCATCACGATCGGCAGGCCCAGCCCGGACGCGTTGAACAGCGCCTCGGCCATGTAGAGGAGGCCCTGGCTGGCGGTGGCCGTGTAGGAGCGCGCGCCCGCCGCCGAAGAGCCGATGCACACCGACAGCGCGGCGAACTCCGACTCGACCGTGACGTACTCGCAGGGATCCAGCTCGCCGTTGCGGACCAGGTCGGAAAGCCCCTCGACGATGTGGGTCTGCGGCGAGATCGGATAGGCGCAGACGACCTCCGGGCGGCAGCGCGCGACGGTCTGCGCGACCGCGACCGAGCCCTCGATCTGCTTAAGCACTGCTGGGCTCCACGGCGTTTTCCCGTACGAAGTCGTAGGCGGCCCGTGCCGCCTCGCAGTTGCCGTCGCCGAGCTTCTGCGCGAAGCGCTCGCGGATCGCCGCCTCCACGGAGTCGATCGAGATCAGCCCGGTGAGCGCGGCGAAGCCGCCGAGCAGCACGGCGTTCGGCAGCGGCCGGCCGAGGTAGCGGCGCGCCAGCTCAGTGGCCGGCACCGTGAGGATCCGCTCCGGGCGGAACCGCTCGGCGAGGTCCGCGAGCCCGAGCTCGTCGAGGCTCCGGCTCGAGTTGATGAGGATGTAGCCGTCGGCCTTCAGGCCGCCGAACACGTCGACCTGGTGGAGCAGGGTCGGGTCCTGGACGATCAGCGCGTCCGGCTCGGCGATCGGCTCGCGCGCCCGGATCGGCTGGTCGTCGATCCGGCAGAACGAGACCACCGGCGCACCGGTCCGCTCCGAGCCGAAGCTGGGAAACGCCTGCGCGTGGCGGCCCTCGCGAAATGCGGCGACCGAGAGCATCTCCGCCGCGGTCACGGCCCCCTGTCCACCTCGGCCGTGAATGCGAACCTCGAACATGGATTTCAGTGTCCCACTTCGGCGATGACCCGTCCGGCGACCGATGCCACGGTTGCCTCCAGGGCCGCCGTGGGTGCCGCGCCGGTTCCGAAGCTCCTGCCTTCGATCGCGTAGACGATGAGTCTTCCGCGGAAGCCGGCCGAGGGCGCGGCCCAGCTCGATGGCGTCGGCGAGGCCGAGCCAGTGCGTCGACGTGGCTCCGACGCCCACCGGAAGCGGTGTCGCAACCGCGTCGAACCGCCGCACGGATCCCGGCTTCGCCCCCGAGGAGGCGGAGGAGGCATCGACGACAACGGCAACGTCGGCCTCGGACCATGCGTCCAGCAGGCGGTTGGGCTCGCCGTCCAGCTCGAGGACGCGAACGCCGGACCCGAGGCGCCGGCGCACCTCCCTCGCGACCCGCAGGCCGGCGTCGTCGTCACCGCGCAGCTCGTTGCCCACGCCGATGACGACCGCCGGGGCTCACTCCCGCTCCACCTCCAGCCGCAGGAAGTGGGTGGCGCAGGAGATGCAGGGGTCGTAGTTGCGGATCGCCTGCTCGCAGCGCAGCTGGAGCTCGTCGTCGGGCAGGTCGGTGTGGGCGGCGACGAAGTCGCGCAGGTCCTCCTCGATCGCGAGCTGGTTCTGCGAGGTGGGCGGCACGATCTGGGCGGTGACGATGCGCCCGGCGTCGTCGAGCTCGTAGCGGTGGTAGAGGAGTCCGCGCGGCGCCTCGGTGACGCCGTGGCCGATCCCGGCCGCGGCTCGAGCGCAGCGCCGGCGGGTCCGGCGGCTCGTAGGCGTCGATCAGCCGCAGCGCCTCGTCCAGCGCGTAGAGGATCTCGACGCTGCGCACGACGATGCTCTGGAAGGGGTTGCTGCATCCGGATCCGATGCCGGCCTCCGCAGCCGCTTCGAGCGCCAGCGGCGAGAGCCGATCGCGGTTGAGGTTGAAGCGCGCCGTCGGTCCCGCCATGTAGGAGCCGCGCCCACGGATCACGGAATGCAGCGCGTTGGAGTGGGGAACGTGCCGCTCCTCGAAGACGTCGTTCCATTCTTCAGCCGCGATGTCGATGCCCGCCGACGAGACGATCCGGCCCCGATGGATCGGATAGCGGCCGTCGGCGGTGCGCAGCGCGACGAGCTCGGGATCGCGCTCCAGGTCGGGAAACGGCAGCGCGGCGACCCAGCGCACGGTCTCGATCGCGTCGGCCCGCGCGCGCTCGAGCGGATCGCGGAGCTTCTCGAGGTCGCGCCGATCGGGCGCGCGAAGAAGCCGCCGACGCGGACGTTGATGGGATGCACGGCGCGCCCGCCGATCGTCTCGATCAGGCGGTTGCCGACCTTCTTGGTGCCGCAGGCCCCGCTCGACGACCTCGGGGTGGTCGGCGGCCATCGTGAAGGCGCTCTCGTATCCCAGGAAGTCCGGCGCGTGGAGCATGTAGACGTGGAGGGCGTGGCTCTCCAGCCACTCGCCGCAGTAGATGAGGCGCCGGAGCTCGCTCGACCGGCGGTCCACCTGGACGCCCAGCGCGTCCTCCATCGCCAGGCAGGCGCTCATCTGGTAGGCGACCGGGCAGATGCCGCAGATCCGCGCGGTGATGTCGGAGGCCTCGGTGAAGTCGCGGCCGCGCAGGATGGCCTCGAAGAGGCGCGGCGGCTCGAAGATCTCCAGGCGCACGTCGAGCACCTCGGAGCCGCGCAGCCGCACGTGCATCGCGCCCTCGCCCTCCACTCGGGCGAGCGCCTCGGTGCGGATCGTCCTCGTGGTCATGCCGCCCGCCTCCTCCTCAGGCATCGCGCCCCCTCCCCGCCGCTCGCCTCCACCTCGGCGCCCTCTCGCCGGAACGCCGGGGCGTTGGTGTTGAAGGTCCGGTAGACGTGGACCAGCTCGTCGTCGCTCGACGTCGAGCTCGCGGCCGAGCCAGGTGGTAAGCGACGCCGGGTTCGGAGTCTCCATCGGCCCGAAGCAGCCGTAGCAGCCGCGATCGAAGGCCGGGCACAGCGCGCCGCAGCCGGCGTGGGTGACCGGGCCGAGGCACGGAGTTCCGTGCGCCACCATCACGCAGACGTTGCCCGCCCGCTTGCACTCCATGCAGACGCTGTGCGGCTGGATGTTGGGCCGGCGCTCCTTCAGGTAGCTCTTGATCAGCTCCAGGAGCTGATGCTTGTTGATCGGGCAGCCCTGGAGCTCGAAGTCGACGGCGACGTGGTCGCTGATCGGCGTGGACGTGTCGAGCGTCGAGATGTAGGCGGGTGTGGCGTAGACCGCGGCGACGAACTCGGCGGTGTCGGCGAGGTTCCGCAGCGCCTGCACTCCGCCCGACGTGGCGCAGGCGCCGATCGTGATCACCCGGCGCGAGGCGGCTCGGACGCGCTGGATGCGCTCGGCGTCGGCGGCGGTGGTGATCGAGCCCTCGACCAGCGAGATGTCGTAGGGCCCCTCCACCTCGCCGCGCGTCGCCTCGAGGAAGTAGGCGATCTCGATCCGCTCGGCAACGCCGAGCAGCTGGTCCTCGAGAGCGAGCAGGCTCAGCTGGCAGCCGTCGCAGGACGCGAACTTCCAGACGGCGAGCTTCGGCTTCGGCATGCCGGGTCAGAGCTCCCTGATCTCCAGCAGGTCCTGGATCTCCGAAAGGCGGAACACGGGCCCCTCGCGGCAGACGAACGTGGGCCCGAGCTGGCAGCGCCCGCAGTGGGTGATCGCGCACTTCATGTTGCGCTCCATCGAGATGTGGATCCGCTCCGCCGTGACCCCTCGCGCGCGCAGCGCCCGGGCCGAGAAGCGCATCATCGCCTCGGGGCCGCAGACCATTGCGACGGCCCGGTCCGGGTCGAACGGCGCCCGCTCGATCAGCTTCGTGACGACCCCGACCTCGCCGGCCCAATCCCCGTCCGAGCTGTCGACCGTGAGGGCGGTGGGCAGCCCGGCGGACGCCCAGCGGCCGATCTCCTCGCGGTAGAGAAGCTGCGCGGGCTCCCGGCCGCCGTAGAGGACGTGCGTCGAGTCGAAGCGCCCGGGGCGCTCGAAGGCCGCGAGCACCGTGGAGCGCAGCGGGGCGAGGCCGAGCCCGCCGGCGACCACCACGAGATCCTGTCCCTCCGCTTCCTGCAGCGGCCAGGCGCTGCCGAACGGGCCGCGAACCCCGAGCGTGTCCCCGGGGCGGGCCGCGCAGATCGCGCGGGTTACCGGACCCACGTCGCGGATGGTGTGGACGAGAGGGGTGTCTGTCTCGGACGACCCGCTGATGGAGACGGGCACCTCGCCCGCGCCGAAGGCGTAGACCATGTTGAACTGGCCAGGGGAGAACGCTCGATCGCCGTTTGCGCCCGCGGGCGGCTCCAGATGGAGGGTCCAGGTGTCGGCCGTCTCCTGGACGCGCTCCGTCACCCGGTGCGGGACCGGGACCATCGGTCCCCGCTCAGCCATCGGCTGGAGTGTGGCCGTAGACGTCGAGGAGCTGGAGGCGCGTTGCCTGCAGGCGCTCGAGCAGGACCGTGGCGAAGCGCTTCATGACCTCGTAGCCCAGGGCGGGATCGCCCTCGAACTTGCCTCGCAGGCACGCGCCGTCGAACTCGACCGCCGAGCCCCGCTCGAGCGCGCGCGCGTCCAGGTGCCACTCGTACGGCGGCACGAGCCAGGACCAGCCGGCGATGTCGCCGGGCCCGACGGTCGCGACCGTGACCTCCCCGCGGCCCGGGACGAAGATCTCCAGTGCCGCCCGCCCGTGGCGCAGGACGTAGAAGGTGGTGGCGGGCTGTCCCTCCTTGAAGAGCCGCTCACCCTGCTCGAAGGCGCGGATCGACCCGCAGCCGGCGATCAGCTCCAGGTGCGCGGGATCCATGCCGGCGAGGGTCGGGACTCCGGCAAGCAGCTCGTCGATGCCCCGCGGGCTCATCCCGGCTGCCCCTCGCCGTCCGTAGCTCTGATCACCGCCGCCTCCTCGGTGATGTCGATCGCCACGGGACACCAGGTGATGCAGCGCCCGCAGCCGACGCAGCCCGAGCTGTCGAACTGGTCGATCCAGGTCGCCAGCTTGTGCGTCATCCACTGCCGGTAGCGCGCCCGTGACGAGGGCCTGACGCTTCCCCCGTGCACGTAGGAGAAGTCCGTCGTGAAGCACGAGTCCCACTCGCGCACCCGCTCGGCCTCCGTTCCCGCGAGGTCGGTCACGTCCTCCACGCTGGTGCAGAAGCAGGTGGGGCACACCATCGTGCAGTTGCCGCAGGTGAGGCAGCGCTCGGAGACCTCGTCCCATCGCGGGTGCTCGTAGTTGCGGTAGAGGAGCTCCTTGATGCCCTCCGTCTCGAGCTCCCTGCCCATGCTCGCCGCGGTCCGCTCGAGGAGCTCGGCGGCCGCAGCCTCCTCCTCCGGGCTCGCCGGCGCGTGCGATATCTCCGCCAGCACCTCGGCTCCGCGCTCGCTGCCGACCTCGACGGTGAAGTAGTGCCGGTCGTCCTCCACCAGCTCGGTCAGCGCCAGGTCGAAGCCGGAGCTGGCCTTCGGCCCCGTCTGCATGGACACGCAGAAGCAGGTGCCCCCCGCAACGCCGCAGTTGATCGCCACCGTGAACGCCCCCTCGCGCCGGTCCCGGTAGTGCGGGTCGGGATGCTCTCCCTCGATCAGCACGCGATCCTGGACCGCGATCGCATGCAGATCGCAGGAGCGGACGCCGATGAACGCGTAGCGCGGCACCTCGTCGACCACCTCGTTCACCTCGAACGATCCGTCCTCGGAGCGGCGCGCCTTCCACAGCTTCAGCACGGGGGGATGGAGGAAGCGCTTCCAGGAGGTCGGGCCCACCGCGTAGCCGAAGCGCGCCTCGTCCTCGCGGCGCTCGATCCGGTAGGTCCCGCCGTCCTGGTGCTCCGTCCAGCCGGCGGGGAGGTCCGCCGCGCCGGAGATCTCCTCGTAGACGATGGCGCGGTCGCGGACCGTCGGCCCGACGAGCGTGTACCCGCGAGCGCGCAGGGCTTCGAGCAGATCGTCCAGGCCGTCTAGTTCGATCGTCTCGCTCAAGGCTCGAAGCCGAGGCTATCGCCTCCGTGCTCCGGGCACCACGCTGTAGCCTCAAGCCATCTGTAGGCAAGACGGGTAGGCCGTGCCGCTCCGCGAGGTGAACCTCGCCATCCTGCCGCTGGAGCGCTTCCGGCCATTGGTGGGCGATCGCTTCGCGGAGTTCGAGGCAGCGATCGCGCGGGCACGCACCAAGCTCGCGGGAAGGGTCGTCTGGCACGTCAACTCGACCGCCCGGGGCGGGGGGGTTGCCGAGATGCTTCGCTCCTATCTCGCCTACGTGCGCGGCGCCGGGGTCGACGTTCGCTGGATGGTCACGAGCGGGAGCCCGCCGTTCTTCGAGGTCACCAAGCGCATCCACAACCACCTGCACGGCGCCGCCGGCGACGGCGGCCCGCTCGGTGAGGCGGAGCGCGCCCTCTACCGATCCACCCTCTCCGAGGCGGTCGGCGCGCTGGCGCAGCTGGTCCGCCGCGGCGACGTCGTCTTCCTCCACGATCCGCAGACGGCTGGAATGGCCGCGCCGCTGCATGAGCTCGGCGCGTCGGTGGTGTGGCGCTGCCATGTCGGTGTGGACGCACCGAACGAGCTCGTGCGAGGCGCCTGGGATTTTCTGCGGCCCGAGCTGGACGGCGCCGACGCGCTGGTCTTCTCGCGGGAGCGGTTCGTGTGGGAGGGACTCGACGCCGAGCGAATCTGGATCATGCCGCCGGCCATCGACGCCTTCTCACCGAAGAACCAGGACATCGACGCCGCCACCGTGGCCGCGATCGTGGGCACGATCGGCCTCGGTCCGGACGGAGCGCTCCCGGCGCCGGTCTACCGGCGAATCGACGGCGGCCCGGCGCGAGTCAACCGCGCCGCCACGATCACCCAGGAGCAGCGACTCCTACCCGAGGTACCGGTGGTCGCCCAGGTGTCGCGCTGGGATCGGCTCAAGGACCCGGTCGGCCTGCTCACATGCTTCAGCGAGAACGTCGCTGACACGGACGCTCACCTGGTCATCGCGGGACCGGCCGTCGATGCCGTCGACGACGATCCCGAAGGCGCGGAGAGCCTGAACGAGGTGTACGTCGCCCTCGACGCGGTGCCCGAGCCGGTCCGTCGCCGGGTTCACCTCGTGAGCCTGCCGATGGACGACCTCGAGGAGAACGCGGCGATGGTCAATGCCGTTCAGCGCCGCGCGACCGTGGTGGTGCAGAAGAGCGTTGCCGAGGGGTTCGGGCTCACGGTCGCCGAGGCGATGTGGAAGGGAAAGCCGGTGGTCGCCGGCCGGGTCGGCGGGATTCAGGATCAGATCGTCGATGGCGAGAGCGGCCTCCTGGTGGACGACCCTCGAGACCTCGTCGCGGTCGGCGCGGCCATCGACAGCCTGCTGCGGGAGCCCGAGCGCGCAGCTCGGATCGGTCACGCCGCGCGGCAGCGAGTCATCAGCGAGTTCCTCGAAACCGGCCGCCTGCTCGACTACTTCCGCCACATCGAGGAACTGCTCGAGATCTAACGCGATTGCTGCGGCGACGGCTGCCGCCTTGCGGCCTCGCGCAGCTGTGCGAACGAGTCCTCGATCCCCTCCGCCAGCGTGTCGAGGTCCGGCATCGTGTCGCGGTCGGCGTTGAGCGCGAAGAACACCTTGCCGTCGTAGCTCAGCACCGCCAGTCCGACGGCGTGGTCGGCGGCCAGCGGGACCAGCGGCCAGATCTCGGTCATCTTGGAGCCGAGTCCGTATAGAGGCAGCTGTGGGCCGGGCACGTTGGTGATCGTCACGTTGAACAGCCGCGTCGCGAACAGGGCTCGAGCCAGGAAGCTGTGGATCACCGGGGGGGCGTGCTGAGTGAGGTCGAGCAGCGTGCTGGACCCGAGCGCCTGGGTGCCGGACTTCAGGGTCTCGGCCTCCTCCCGCTGGCGTGCGTAGCGCTCAACCGGATCCTCGATGCTGACCGGCAAGCGGACGAACAGCGAGGTGATGCGGTTGCCGAGCGCCAGCTCCTCCCCGGCGCTGCGCAGGTTGACGGGCACCATCGCCCGCAGCCCCTGCGTTGGCGGGGGCTCGCTGCGTTCGAGCAGCAGTTGCCGCAGGCCGCCACCGGCGATCGCGAGGACGACGTCGTTGACCGTGCCTCCCATCGACTCCTTGATCGCCTTCAGGTCGGAAAGGGGCACCCAGGCAACGGCGAGGCGCCGTTTCCCCCCGATCGGCACGTTGAGGCTCGTGCGTGGCGCCGCTGCGAGCTCGTCCTTGACGATCACGTCCGCCAGCGCGCGCGAGCGCTCGAGCGCGCCCCGCGCGCGTCGAGGGTGAAGGGTGACGCCCACGGCGCCGCGAGCGGCCTTGGCCACCGCTCGGGCGGCGTTCAGCGGGACGGCCGCGGCGCGGATGGGAATCCGTACCAGTCCCGTCGTTGCGGAAACGGCCGAGTCGAGGAGCAACGGCCGCCTCGGGGCGGGCACGGCGCTCGTCGCCGGCTCGCCATTGCGCGACTTCGGAGCTGGCTGCGCCTCGGTGTCGAGCACGAGCTGGATGGTGTCGATCGAGCCAACCCCGTCGACCATGCAGTGATGGGTCTTCGTGGCGAGGGCCCAGCGCCCGCCGTCGAGCCCGCCGACGATCACCATCTCCCAGAGCGGCTGCGTTCGATCGAGGCGCTCCGAGTAATACTCGCCGGCCCAATCCAGGAGCTCCTGCTGGCCACCGGGCTCCGGAAGCCTCACCGCGCGGACATGGTTGGCGACCCGGAAGCGTCCATCGTCGAGCCAGGACGGCCAGGACAAGCCGCCCGTCGTCGGCGAGGAAAGCCGCTGGTGATAGCGCGGCAGCTCCCTCGTCCCGCCCTCCAGCCTCGCGACGACCTCGGCGACGGAGGGCGTGGTCCCATCCGGCCGCGGTTCGAAGATCATCACCCCGCCGATGTGCATGTGGGCTCCCTGGTCCGCCTCCTCGAGCTCGAGGAAGGTGGCGTCGAGAGCGTTCAGCTGCTCGCTCACGGGGTTCCCTCAGCGCTCATGTGCTTTAGCCTGCCACTCGGCCCGAGCGCCGGCATCCGGGCTGACCACGGTTTCGCGTCTGTAGTTTGGACTGAGCCGGTCGTGATTACGTGCGGGCGCGGTGGGCTCAGCTCGCCGGCAGCGGAAAGTGCATTCGCACCCTCGTCCCATGCGGGCGGCGGTGCTGGATCTCCAGCCTGGAGCTGAGCGACCCGATCAGCGAGAGGCCCAGGCCGAGCCCTCCGCTCAGCGGATCCAGCAGCATCCCGTCGCCGTCGTCGCTGACGGTGACTCGCAGGGTGTCGGGCACGAGGACCTCCGCGGTCACCTCGATGGACCCGGGCTCGGTATCGCGGTAGGCATGACCGACGGCGTTCCCAACCGCTTCGCTCACGGCCAGCGCGAGGTCACCGGTGTCCTCCATGCCGAGATCGCTCGCGTACTTCTCGACGCGGTGACGGCCTTCGGTCACGCTCTCCGGCCTTGCCGGGAAGCGGACCGTCAGTGGCTCGGGCCCTGCCATACCCATACGGGCCTACTACCCGTGGGCCTGGAAAGTCACGCCTCCTGGGCAGGATTGGTTGCAGAGACGATCCAGGTCGACGCCGGTGCGATGACGGCGCCGCCGTCGTTGACGTACTCGGAAAGCGAGTCTCGTAGCGCGGCGCGGACGCCGTCGTGGACGTGTGCGGCGCGATCGCCCTGCAGGCGCAGGATCTCGCCCGCCGGCCCGAGCGCCATCGCGAACTCGAGCGCCTCCTCCAGGTCACCGCCGATCATGATCGGCAGGTCGCAGCGCCGGAGGCCGATCGCCTCGAAGCCGGCTCCCTTGAGGATGTCGCTGGTGGTGTCCGCGCCCTGCATCGAGAACGGCCCCGGTCCGCAGGTGGGCTCGTCGTACTCCTCCGGGCGCTGGACGATCTGCTCGACCGTGGTCTGGGCGCGGTGGAGCCACTCGTTGTCCTCGCGCCGGCGCCAGACGACCACCACGAGGCGGCCGCCGGGGGCCAGGGCCGCGCGTATGTTCCGGAAGGCGGCGACTGGGCTGGCGAAGAACATCACGCCCATCCGCGAGAAGGCCATTTCGTAGGGACCGCCGAGGTTCCCGATCTGGACATCGGCCACGGCAAAGCGCGCGTTCGCGACTCCGGCCTCCTCGGCCTCGCCGCGTGCCGCCTCGATGAACCGGGGCGAGACGTCGACCCCCGTCGCCGATCCGCTCGGGCCCACGAGCCCGGCGATCCGCTGGGTGGTGTCGCCGAAGCCGCAGCCGATGTCGAGCACCCGCTCGCCCTTGCCGGGCGGGACGAGCTCGAGGGCCGCTTCCCCGTGGTTGCCCAGCCCGGAGGTGACGATGTGGCGAAAGCGTGAGAAGCGTTCGAAGAGCGGACCGTCCCAGGCGGCGGTGGCTTCCTCGTTCAGAGGGCTGACGTCCTGCCCGATCGTCGTGTCCGTCATCCTTGACCCTCTCGAGCAACCTTACTCCGAGAAGGGCCGAGTCCAGGTGCAGCAG
The DNA here is from genome assembly GCA_963740625.1 of uncultured Actinomycetes bacterium. GTDB lineage: Bacteria > Actinomycetota > Thermoleophilia > Solirubrobacterales > 70-9 > JAWVFM01. The sequence continues at coordinate 369,622 of CAVUEV010000001.1, read as the reverse complement.
GTGGGAGCGTGAGCAGCATGAGGTGGACGACATCGCGACGCGCGAGGCTCGCGGCCGTCGCCGCCTGCGTCGCGGCCGTCGCGGTTCTGGCCGTGCGCCTGACCGGCGGCGATCCGCCCAGCTCCGCCGCCACAGCGCCGCAGTCGATCCGCGAGAGCGCCGCGCGGGGCTCCGTGGACCCCGCCACGACCGGCCGCCACTCGACGCGGCTTCGCATCGCGACGCCCCCGGACGGCGCGCACCCGGCCCTCTTCGTCAAGGACCACCACCACGCGAAGATCCGCACGGCGCGGGACGGAGGCAGCGTTGCCGCTGACGTTGGCTCGCACACCGCGTGGGGATCGAGGACGACCCTGGCCGTGGCGGGCGTCGAGGGCAGATGGGCGCGCGTGATGACCTCGGAGCTGCCAAACGGCGATCTCGGCTGGGCCAAGCTCGACAGCCGGCGGCTTGGCAGCTACTACACGCCCGCCTCGATCGACGTCGACCTCTCGACGCGCACAGCGACCGTCACGCGCGACGGTCGGCCGGTGCGCTCGTTCGGAGTCTCGATCGGCGCCCCCGGCACCGACACCCCTGTCGGCCGCTTCGCGGTCACGGACACGTTCCGCGGGCTCGAAAACCCGGATTACGGGTGCTGCGCTCTGGCGCTGACCGCCCACCAGCCCAACCTGCCGACGGGCTGGCTGGGCGGCAACCGGATCGCCATCCACGGGACGTTCGAGCCGGTTGGCTACGCGGTCTCGCACGGCTGCATCCGCGCCGCCAACCGCGACGTCCGCTGGCTGGTCGCCCACGTGGTGATCGGCTCGCACGTCGACGTCCACGAGTAGATGGCTGATTCCCAATTCACGCACCCACGGCTGACGGCGCATGCCGTCGCTGGATCGCCACCCGCGCCCTCGCCAATAGCAGACAGCTATTGGCTTCGGGACACGTGCGGCGCCCAGCTCGCCCTGCGCCGCCCCCGCGGGCGCGTCAATTGGGAATCAACCATCTAGCGGCTCCATCAGACCGCGGCCACCTGCTCGGCGACCGCGGCCGCGAGGTCCGCCGCCAGCGCGTCGAGGTCGGCGAGGCGGTCGCGGTCGCCGACAAGGCCGAAGTTGACGCCGCCGTCGTAGCTCAGGACCCCGATCGAGAGCGCGTGGCCCTGGGGCGAGAGCGGCACGAACGGGTAGATCGCGGTGATCCTGCGACCGAGGAGATAGAGGGGGACCTGCGGCCCCGGGACGTTCGAGATGACGAGGTTCCAGGTGAGCGGACGCGCGAGCGCTCCTCCGAGAATGCGATTGATCGTCGGCGGCGCGAAGCCCGTCGCCTCGATGATGAGGGAGGCCGCGTTCGCCTGCTCGGACGCCTTGAGGCGGCTCATCTCGGCGTTTATGAGCTCCAGCCGGCGCCGCGGGTCTGCCTCACCGAGCGGCAGCTTCATCAGGATGGTCGCGACGCGGTTGCCGAGCTCCAGGTCCTCGTCCGGGCGTCGCACCGACACCGGCACGAGCGCGACGAGGTGGTCCGGCAACCGTTCGCCGCGGCGGTCGAAGAGGCGCCGAAGGCCACCGGCCGCGATCGCCAGGACCACGTCGTTGACGGTCGCCGCGGTCTCGCCGCGGGCGCGTTTCAGCGACTCCAGATCGGACTCGACGAAGGCGACCCGGCGGTCGCGGCCGATCTCGCGGTTGAGGAAGGTCTGCGGCGCGCTTGGGCCGCCGGCGGCAAGCGTGGCGAAGCCCTCTGCGGTCCTCCGCATCCGCTGGGCGGCGCCCCGCGGCGCCAGCGCCGAGCGGGTGGCGCTTCGGGCCGCCCGCAGCGGGGCGCTCAGCCGCTCCGTCGCCGCGCCGGTCACGAGCATCCGGGGGCTCGGCTCGTCGGGCTCCCAGGGAGCGTCCGGAATCGGCATCTCGGTGCCGTCCTTCGAGACGTCGACGAGGAGCGTGCCCACGTCGATTGCGGAGACGCCGTCGACGAGGGCGTGATGGGTCTTCGAGATGTAGGCGTGTCGCCTCTTCTCGAGGCCCTCGATCAGGTAGATCTGCCAGAGCGGGCGGGTGAAGTCGAGGGGCTCGGACATGATCCGGCCAACGAGGTCGCGAAGCTGGGCGAGCGTTCCGGGCTTCGGCAGCGCCGCGTGGCGCACGTGCCAGCCCAGGTCGAAGCGCGGGTCGTCCGACCACACCGGATTGGCGATGCCCACCGGCACCTTCGTCACCCGCTGGCGGAAGCGCGGGACCAGGTTGAGGCGGGCGTCGACGTGGGCGAGCACGTCCACGAACGGCGGCGGCCTGCCCGCGACGACCACCGTGCCCCCGACATGGACGTGAATCGGCCCGCGCTCGGCGAGCAGCGAGGACATGTCCGCGGCTGAGAGCCGGGTGGTTCGCTCCGCCATCCGCCGGCGAGCCTATCGGCGGGGGGCAGCGCGCCGGCAGCTATCGTCCGCCCGGTGAAGGCGGGCAGGATCGCGGCGGTCGCCGGAGCGCTCTCGCTGCTGCTCGCGCTCTTCGCGGCCGGCGCCGACGCTCGCCTGCCGCCCCTTCATGCAACCCAAGGCTCAAGCCCGGCGATCGTCGACTCCGCGGGCAACCAGGTGCTGCTTCATGGCGTCGCCGTCAACCAGCTCGGCGACTACTACCGCGTCAAGCCCGGACGCCCGCCCGTCTTCCCGCTGCACCGTTCGGACTTCGTGCAGATGCGCCGGCTCGGCTTCGACGTCGCGCGGCTGGTCGTCTCCTGGTCGAAGCTCGAGCCCCGGCGCGGCCAGTTCAGCACCGCCTACCTGGCGAAGGTCCACCGCGCGGTGCGCTGGGCAAGCTCGGAGGGCATCTACGTGATCCTCGACATGCACCAGGACGCCTGGGGCAAGGAGGTCGCAACCGCCCCGGGCGAGGTGTGCGCACCGGGGTTCGCGCCGTCGATCGGCTGGGACGGCGCGCCCGCCTGGGCCACCCGCTTCGACGGGATGTCGCGCTGCCACGCCCAGGTGCGCGAGGTCTCGCCGGCGGTCGCGGCCGCCTTCGACAACCTGTACGCGGACACGGATGGGATCCAGGCCGAGTTCGACCGGGCCTGGGCGCGGCTCGCGCGCGAGTTCGCGACCAACCCGGGCGTCGCCGGCTTCGATCTCTTCAACGAGCCCCATCCGGGGACGAAGCAGGGGCCTGCCGCGCAGGCCGAGATCGGCGCTCTCTACGACGGGGCGATCGCGGCGATCCGCCGCGCCGAGGGCCGCGCTCGCGGCGGCTTGCGCCACATCGTCTTCTTCGAGCCGAGCGTGCTCTACGACATCACCGTCGCGCCGACCGACTCCCCGCTGCCCGGCTTCACCGACGACGACGACCTCGTCTTCTCCCCGCATCTCTATCCCGGGACGTTCTCGCCGCTCTCGAGCGACGACAGCTTCGCGGCCGCAAACAGCCTCCGTGCCGCCTACCGGGCGCCGATGTTCATCGGCGAGTGGGGCTTCTACTCGGACGCGCCGCGCACGGACTACACGAAGATCGCCGACTTCGCGGCCGACGAGGACTCGGTGCTCGCCGGCGACTCCTGGTGGCTGTGGCGCGAGCGCTGCGGCGACCCCCATACGTTCGGCGAGCCGGATTCAAAGGGCGCCTCGATCGCCAACGGGCTCAACCGCTACCGCTGCCCGGGGGACCACCCGACCGGCATTCCCCTGGGCACCCGCCGGGTGCTCGGCCGCCCCTACGTCCGCTCCGCCCCTGGGCGGATCCTCACGATGAAGAGCGACCCGTCCACTGCGGTCATCTCGATGAGCGCCGAGACGGGCGCCAGGGCGCGCGACTGCGGGCTGCGGGTCTGGACTCCCAAGGGCGTCCTTCCCGGGACGCCCGGGTTCGACTCGCACAACGTCCGTCACCTCCGCACCACCCGGCGCCATGGGGGCTGGATGACGACCGGTTGCCCGCACGGCGACTACAGCGTCCGGACGTCCTTTGCGCTGGCCGCGGCCCCCCGGCCGGACGCAGCCCCCGGTGCGCGGCCCGGTCCTTCGGTGCCCGGCTTCTACAATCCCCGCCCGGGCGAAAGCCCGCCCCGCGCCCGTAGCTCAGCCGGATAGAGCGTCGGTCTACGAAACCGAAGGTCACAGGTTCGAATCCTGTCGGGCGCGCTCGAGGTCTCAGGCTGAAAGACCTGCGTGTTGGCGTCTTCTTGAAGGCTCGCCCGCACCATCGGGCACGTCTGCGCTTGCCCTGCAGCCGCAGGTTCCGGCCTCATGTTCGGGCCCGCAGCAGCTGCCCTTGGCCTCGGGCTCACAGCACGGCTCCTGCGCGGCGGGTGAGCAGCAGCGCGGGACGACCGGTTCTGGATCGACGGTCTTCAGCTGAGCCACGCGCTCAACTCCTCCAGGGCTTCGAGCTCGACGTAGTAGTAAGCCCATAGGCCCTGGCGCTCGGAGCCGACGATGCCGGCGTCGCGGAGCTTCTTCAGATGGTGGGAGACGGTCGGCTGGGAGAGGTCGAAGAGCGGCACCAGTTCGCAGACGCAGACCTTGCCGGCGTGCCTTCGCAGGACGTCCACCAGCTGCATCCGCACCGGGTCGCCCAAAGCCTTGGCGACCGCAGCCATCCGGTCGGCCTGTTCACGCTCGATGTCGGGGTAGACGACCGGCTCGCAGCAGGGCTCGCCGTTGGGACTCTTGGCCTTCGGAGTCAACTCAAGATCGATGGACATCAATCTACGTATATCGATTGAAAAGACATTTGTCAATGGAGTAGCCTGCGCGTTGCAGAGGTTGCCGATCCAACGGCTGGGCAGTGAAGGGATTAGAGATGGCTACGCAACTGGCAGAGCTCGACATCGACCTCATGACCAGGGGTCATCTGGAACGGAGCCTTGAGGCGCTCAACGAGGAGTTCTCGGGGATCTTCGGGCCCCAGACCATCGAGCGCCACATAGCCGAGTCGCTGAGCGGGTTGAGCGGGGCGCGGATCAAGACCTTCGTGCCCCTGCTCTGTCATCGCTTCGCACGTGAGCGGCTGCGGGCACTTGCCCAAGCGGACGAGATGCTTACAAAGGACGTCCCGGAGGTCCTCTTCGTCTGCGTCCACAACGCGGGGCGCAGCCAGATGGCCGCCGGCCTGCTCAACAAGCTGGCCGACGGGCGCGTCCACGTCCGCACCGCCGGGTCCGATCCCGCCGAGGAGATCAATCCGGCCGCGGTCGAGGCGATGGCCGAGGTCGGCGTCGATCTCTCCGAGGAGTTCCCGAAGCCGCTTACCGAGGAGTTCGTCCGTGCCGCGGACGCGGTGATCACGATGGGCTGCGGAGACGCCTGTCCGATCTATCCCGGCAAGCGCTACGAAGACTGGGAGCTCGCCGACCCCGCGGGCGAGGATCTGGGGACGGTGCGCGGGATCCGGGACGAGATCGAGGTGCGGGTCCGGCGGCTGATCGCAGAACTCGTGCCCGAATGAAGTCCAAGCTGGTGGGCTCGCGGTGAGTCCTCCTCTGCCGCGCCGCCTCTTCGCCGAGTTCCTGGGCTCGGCCTTCCTCGCCGCCACGGTGATCGGCTCGGGGATCGCCGCCGCCGAGCTTTCACCTAATGACGTCGGCCTGCAGCTGTTCGAGAACGCCGCCGCCACGGCGGCGGGCCTGTTCACCTTCATCCTCATGTTCGGGCCGGTCTCCGGTGCCCATCTCAACCCGGTGGTCTCGCTGGTCGACGCTGCGTTCGGCGGCCTGCGCTGGCGCCACGCCCTGGCGTACATTCCGGCTCAGGTCACCGGCTGCATCGCGGGGGGGGTGGCGGCGAACGCGATGTTCGCGTTGCCGGCGATCACGATCTCCACTCATCATCGTGCCTCGCCGGCACATCTCTTCGCCGAGGTCATCGCCACCTTGGGGCTTCTGCTGGTGATCTTCTCGCTCGCCCGAACCCGCCGGGGCAACCTCGCCGCGGCGGCGGTCGGTGCCTACATCGGCTCGGCCTACTTCTTTACAAGCTCGACCAGCTTCGCCAACCCGGCGATCGACGTCGGCCGGATGTTCTCTGACACCTTCGCCGGGATCGCCCCGGCATCGGTGCCAGCTTTTGTCGTCTTCCAGCTCGTCGGCGGCGTCGTGGCAATCGGGGTCATCCGCACCCTCTACCCCGACATCACCGCCGAGGAGGCGGCGGAGATCATGCTGCCCCAGGAGGCGGACGGTGCGCCGAGTCGTGGACTCAGTGGGACACGGCCCGCTTCATGAGGACATCGGCGGGTTGGGACTTGCGTCTGCTCAGCCGGCGCGCGGTGCGCTGTGCGGCTGATAGGCGGGTACCGGCGCCGCGGGTTTCGTACTCCGGCGGTCGTGCTGGATGCTGGCGACCGTCTCGAGAACCTGCGGGCGTTTGGCGAACTTGCGCTCGTAGCCGCGGAGCTTCTTGAGCGTCTCGTCGTCAGCCTCGCCGAGCGCCGACAGGATCTGTTCGACGTCGAGTGCGTCGTAGCCCGGCAGCGGCTCGGGGCCGCGCAGGTAGTGCAGCTTGTTCAGCACCGCCGGCCGGCTCTCATGAGCTCGCTCGTAGACCTCCGCGGCCTCGAGCTCGACCTGCGAATGGTCGGCGAGCTTCTGGATCAGCTCCTCGGACGCGATGCGCTCGTAGCCATTGAACGGCGGCGGGGCCGCGGTGCCGCTCTCATCCGGCGGCGTCTCCGCGCCCCGCGCTGGGGGGTGGCGGAGGAAGTGGAGGACGCTCATATCCCCTCCTGCTCATTGCGGCGGAGGGAGGCGGGGATCGGTGAGGCCGCGGGAATCGGGGCAGAGTCAGGGAGGATGACGGCGGGCGGAAGGACGCAAGGCGCCGGCATCGCCGTCCGGGCGGCCGGAATCACTGTCGGCGGGAGCTGGGCGAGATCGGCCATTGCTGGCCTCCTTTAGGTTGGGCACCAGCAGTTTACCATCAATTCATGAATTTCCCGTCGTACGTTGAAGGAAGGATCCGGGCTCTCCTCCGGGGATCTACCATCGCCTTGTGGCCAACGCAGAGATCCGCCTCCTCGGCGGGGACAGCTTCTCCGTCGAAGGGAGCGTCGAGGAGGCCGAGAAGAAGTTGTCGGATGCGGCGCGGTCCGGTCAATCCCGCCTCGCTTGGTTCATGGACCTCGTCTCAGGCGAGCGGGTGGGCATCAATCCGGCCCACGTCGTGTCGCTAGGCGACCGCGACCGATCGGACTGAGCAGTACGCCGGGCTGAGGGCCGGCATGCGCGGCCCGGCGCGAGTAAGCTGAATCGCAGCGGCCCAACGATCGCACAGCGGTTCGCGGGTCGCTCGCGGACAAGACGCAAGACGAGTCATCCGGTCGCGCGTCGGCCAGAAGCCTCGGCTTGGGAGTGGAAGCACCCGAGAGCCCACCCCGACCCGATGGCGAGAGCGGCCGAAGAAGAGAAGCGAAGTGCAGGCGACTGCGAGTACGCCGCCGGGATGCCGGGCGCCGGGACCCTCGTCGACCGCATCGCCAACCTGACGGTGACGGTCGTGCCGCTGGCCCTGATCGGTGTCGCGATCGGGCTGTCGTGGGGCGGGCCCCTCACCTGGCAGGACATCGTCATCTTCTTCGCGACGCTCATCCCGTTCGGGTTCGGGATCACGGTCGGGTTCCACCGCCTCTTCACCCACCGCTCGTTCAAGACCGGGCCGTCGATGCGGCTCGTCTGGGCCGTGCTCGGCTCGATGGCGCTCGAGGGGCCGGTGATCGAGTGGGTCGCGTACCACCGCCGCCACCACCGCTTCTCCGATGCCGACGGCGATCCGCACAGTCCGCACGTCGGCCACGGAAGCGGGGTGGTCGGCGCCCTACGCGGGCTCTTCCACGCGCACGTCGGCTGGGTCCTGTTCAGCGACGAGCCTGCGGAGGAGACCCGTTACGCGCCGGACCTGGTCGCCGATCCGGCCATTCGCGCCATCGACCGCACCTTCGTCGTCTGGGCGGCGCTCGGACTGGCGCTGCCGTTTGGCCTCGGGGTGGCCCTCACCGGAACCATCTTCGGCGGCCTCATGGGCCTGCTTTGGGGCGGGGCGGTTCGGATCTTCTTCCTGCACCACATCACGTTCTGCGTCAACTCGCTGTGTCACTTCTTCGGCCGCCAAGCCTTCGAGACCAGGGATGAGTCGCGGAACCTGGCATGGCTTGCACCCTTCACCTTCGGCGAGGCGTGGCACAACAACCACCACGCCTTCCCGACGTCGGCGCGCCACGGCCTCGGCCGCTTCGAGGTCGATCCGTCGGCCTGGCTCATCGATCTCATGGAGCGCGTCGGCCTCGCCTGGGACGTGGTCCGAATCCGCCCGGAACGCCTCGCCGGCAAGGCCAGGGGCTAGCGGTGGTGCTCCTTGGCCTGATCGTGGCAGCCGCCGCCTCGATCGCCTTCAACGTCGGCGTCGTGCTGCAGGCGGTCGACGCTCGCCGCGCCCCCGCTCGCGATGGGCTCAGGCTTTCACTGCTCGCCCACCTCGCGCGTCATCGGCGCTGGATCGGCGGATTCCTGCTCGGGGGTGTCGGTGTCGGACTGCAGGTCCTCGCCCTGTCGTGGGCTCCGTTCGTGGTCGTCCAGCCGATGCTCGCGGCCGGGTTGCTGCTCGTCCTCTATCTGGGCGTCCGGATGCTCGGCGAGCGAGTTGGCGGCGCCGAAGTCGCCGCTGTCGCCGCCGTCATCGCCGGCATCGGGCTTCTCGCCTGGGGGACGCCGGCGGGAACCGAGACCCCGCGCAGCGACGCGGCGGTGATCTCGGTGATGGCGACGATGACGGTCGTTGCTGGGGTGCCGTTCTTCCTCCGCGGCCGCGGACGGCTGGACTCCGCGACCTTCGTCATCGTCGCCTCCGCGCTCGCGTTCGGCGCGAGCAACATCGCGACCAAGCTCGTCTCCGAGGGCCTCGGTGCGGGTTCGTGGTCGCTGGTTGCAGTCTGGGTCGTCGCGGCCGCCGCGACCGGAGCAATCGGGCTGATCGCCGAAATGACGGCCCTCCAGCGACGGCCGGCAACCCTCGTGGTTCCGCTTTCGTTCGCAGTTCAGACGTTCCTGCCGGTGCTGTTGGAGCCGGTCTACCTGAGCGAGCATTGGGGCACGGCCGCTCTCGACGGCACGCCGCTGGTCGCCGGCCTCGTTCTCGTCGGGGTTGGAGCCATAGTGGTGGCCAGGACGCGCGCCGTCGCTGGTCTGGTCGCGAGCTCCTAACGCTCACAGGGCGCCCTGCGAATTCTGCCGGACGCTTCCGGAATCCCTTCTCGGCCGGGCGCGAACGTAATAGCCTGAGCGGCAGTGGAATCGGCGACGCTCAGGCGTAGTCCTCCGCCGCTGCCGGCGTTGATCCAGCTGGCGCTGGTCGGAACGCTGCTCGGCCTCGCGGCCCTCGCCTGGGCGCTGACGAGCCGGCAGATGGCCGGAATGGACGCGGGGCCGGGAACCGACCCCGGCGGTCTCGCCTTCTTCCTCGCCGCGTGGGTGGTGATGATGGCCGCCATGATGTTCCCGTCGATCGCACCGATGGTGCTGATGTTCGCGCGCATCCAGGAGGGCCGGCGGGAGCGGGGTGAGAGCGTCCCGACGACGCTCACGGCGCTGTTCGTCGGCGGCTACCTGGTGAGCTGGGGCGCCGCGGGGCTCTTCGCATATGGCTTGTTCCGGCTGGGGCGTGCAACCGTCGGCGACGCGTTCTCCTGGGACGCCGCCGGCCCGTATCTGGCCGGTGGCGTGATCGTCGCTGCGGGCGTCTACCAGCTGACGCCGTTGAAGGACGTGTGCCTTCGCTACTGCCGCAGCCCGATCCTGTTCTTCATGACCCACTCGAAGCCGGGCCGCCCGGGGGCGCTGCGAATGGGAATCGAGCACGGCGGCTTCTGCGTCGGCTGCTGCTGGATGCTGATGGCGGCACTGTTCGCGCTCGGGGTCATGAGCATCGGCTGGATGGCGTTCATCGCCGCGCTGATCGCGCTCGAGAAGCTGCTCCCGGTGAAGGAGCTCGCCAACCGGGGCATCGCGGTGCTCCTCGTCGTGCTGGGCGTTGCGGTTGCGATCGTCCCGAGCAGCGTGCCCGGCCTCACGCAACCGGGTTCAGCCGCGGCGACGCGCGCGATGCGGGCGATGGGGATGGGGCCGGAGGGCTCGCAGATGAAGTCGGGCCCGATGCAGTCGAGCGGGGGAAATCCGAGCCCGATGGGCCGTTAGAGCTGGGTTGAGAGGGAGTAGGATCGAACGGTCCGCGACAAGGAGGAAGCGATGTCCTGGAGCCTGAACGGGAGCTACATCGAGACATGCTCGTGTGACCTCATGTGCCCGTGCAACCTGTCGTTCGACCACGGCGCGACGTACGACTACTGCCGCGCCACCCTCGTCTTCAACATCGAGGACGGCGAGATCGAGGGCACCGACGTCAGCGGCCGCAAGGTTGCCGCGATCTTCGATGCTCCCAAGGTGATGACCGAGGGCAATTGGCGCCTCGGCATGTTCATCGATGATCAGGCGAGCGACGAGCAGGTGGAAAAGCTCGCCGGGGTCTTCGGCGGACAGAAGGGGGGCCCCATGGAGGGGATCGTGCCCCTCGTGGGAGAGATGCTCGGTGTCGAGCGAGCTCCCTTCGAGGTCGTCGAGGAAGGTCTGAGCCACGCCGTGAAGATCGGCGACGCGATCGACTTCGAGATCGAGGACATCGTCCCCTTCGGCGTGGAAACCGGCCAGCCGGTCCGGCTCGTCGGCATGTTCCACCCCGCCGCCTCGGAGTTCAACGCCGCGGAGGCAAAGCGCTCGAAGATCAGCGCCTTCGGCATCGAGTACGAGGGGAAGACGGGAATCTCGACATCCGATTTCGCCTGGGCCGCCTGACGCTCGATGGTGCCCGCCGCAGCCGGCCCCGCTCTGTTCGCCTACGACGGCTCGGATCTCGCGCGCGCGGCGATCGAGGAGGCGGGAAGGCAGCTCGAGACCCCGCGGGAAGCGGTGGTCGTCACCGTCTGGGAGCCGCTCGACGTCAACACGTTCTTTCCCGCGGGGCCGGTCCCGGTCGACCCGGACCTCATCGAGAGCCTGCAGGAAGGTGCCGAGCAGACGGCGGCCGAGGGGGCGGCCCTCGCGGAGGCGGCGGGCTTCGCGGCACACGCGGTCGCGATCCAGGGCGCACCGATCTGGCAGCGGATCGTCGATTCCGCCGAGGAGGCGGGCGCGGACCTCATCGTCCTCGGCTCGCACGGGCGTACCGGGCTGGCGGGTGTCCTCCTGGGCAGCGTCGCCGGCGGCGTCGCCCACCACTCGCGGGGCTCGGTGCTGATCGTCCACGGCGAACGCTGACCGCCGGGGATCCGTCTCATCCCCGCCCGGCGAACGCGCTCGGCCACGGACGCGCCGGGGCCGCTTCCTCGACCCGAACGCGCGCGTCGACGGCCGTCGCCCCTTCCGGGCCGACGATCACGGGGTTGAGGTCGAGCTCGGCCACCTCGTGATGAGCCTCGACGAGGGCGCTGACGCGCAGGACGACGTCCTCGAGGGCCGCGACGTCCGCGGCCGGCGCCCCGCGGTACCCGCCGAGCAAAGGAAAGGTCGCCAGCGAACGGATCATGTCGGTGGCGTCGGAGCGGGTGAGAGGGGCCACGCGCACCGCGACGTCACGAGTCAACTCGGCGGCGACGCCACCGGCCCCGCAGGCGACTACGGGGCCGAATACCGCGTCGCCGACCACGCCGACGAGCATCTCCGTTCCCGGCTCAGCCATTCGCTGGACGAGAAAGCGCTCACGGCGGCGGCCGGCCCGTCCGAGCGCCGCGTCCATCAAGGTCGCCGCGCCGGCCACCTCGCGTTCGCCGTCGAGCCCGACCTCGATCGCGCCGAGCTCGGTCTTGTGGACGATCTCGGGGCCGACCGCCTTCAGCGCGACCCGGCCGCCGAGCTCGGTGGCCGCCCGTCCTGCCTCGACCGGATCACGGGTGAGCCGCCAATCCGCAAACGGGATCCCGTAGCAGTCGAGGAGCCGGATCAGGGACTCGAAGCCGAGCCAGCCTGGGCCTCGCGCGAGCGCCTCCGAGATCACCGCCGTGGCTTCGTCGCGACGGATCCCCGCCGGCTCGGGCGGTTCCTCGTGTGGCCGCCGCCGCCAGTCCGCGTGGTGCGTCGCGCGCGCCAGAGCCCGCGCGGCATCCTCCGGATAGAGGTGGGCGGGGATTCCTCCGCCGCGAACCACCGCCGCGTGGTCCGCGGCCGACATGAAGACGGCCTGGACCGGGATGTCGCGGTCGAGCCCGGAGAGCGCCCGGCGGATCTCCCGCGCGACGTCTTCCGCGCGGATGAGCAGTGGCCGGACGAAGATCACGATCAGCGAGTCGATCGCGTCCGACCCGGCGAGCGTCTCGATCGCCCGCCGGTACTGCTCGGCGGTCGCCGTCGCAATCATGTCGACCGGGTTTGCGAGCGAGGCCTCGGGAGCCAGGAACCCGCGCAGCTCCTCGTGGACGGCGTCGGGAAGCGCTGGCACCTCCAGAGCCGCGGCCTCACAGGCGTCGGCGCACATGATCCCGGGACCGCCGGCGTTGGTGAGTATCCCGACCCGCGGTCCTGCCGGCAGCGGCTGGCTCGCCAGGAGCGAGGCGACGTCAAGCATGTCGGCGAAGCTGTCGGCACGGATCACCCCAGCCTGCTCGAACAGCGCGTCCACGGTGACGTCCGAGGCCGCGAGCAGCGCCCCGGTGTGCGATGAGGTGGCACGGGCGCCGGCCTGCGAGCGGCCGCTCTTGACGACGACGATCGGCTTGTGGGCTCCGACCCGGCGGGCGACCCGTGAGAATCGCCGCGGATCGCTGAACGACTCGATATAGAGCAGGGGGACCGCGGTGCGCTCGTCGTCCTCCCAGTACTCGAGGAAGTCATTCGCCGTGATGTCGGCCCGGTTGCCGATCGACGCGAACGAGGACAGGCCCAGGTTGCGGTCGGCGGCGAGCTCGATCAGCGCCAGTCCGAGGGCGCCGCTCTGGGTGACGAACCCGACGCTGCCGGCCGGCGGCTGGCGGGGACCGAAGGTGGCGTCGAGCGCGACGTCCGGGTCCGTGTTGATGACGCCAAGGCAGTTCGGCCCGACCAGCCGCATCCCCGCCGCCCGGCACACGTCGAAGAGCTCCCGCTGGCGAACCGTTCCCTCCTCGCCCGCCTCGCCGAACCCGGCCGAGACCACGACCACCGACTGCACGCCCTTCGCCGCGCACTCGCGCGCGACCGCGACCACCGCCGGCGCCGGAACCGAGATCACGGCGAGGTCGACCTCTCCGGGGACGTCGGCAATGGTGGAGTAGGCCTGTACCGCCTGCACCACGTCGGCGTTCGGGTTGACGGGATGAACGACGCCCCGAAAGCCGGCCTCGAGCAGATTGTGGAAGAGCTCGGCGCCGACGGTGCCGCGCTCGCGCGAGGCGCCGATGACCGCAACGGAGCGAGGCTCCAAGAAGCCGCCCACTGCGGCGGCGGCGGCGAGCCGGTCACGCTGCTCGAAGCGCTGCTGGGCGCCGGCCGAGAACGAGGTCGGCAGCTCGACGTGGATCGCGCCCGGGACCGAGGCGGTTTCCACCGGAAAGCCGCTCTCGCGAAAGACCTCGACCATCCGGTGGTTCGACGGCAACACCTCCGCGGTGAACAGCGCAACGCCGTGCTCGTGGGCGACCTCGGCGAGGTGCGCGATGAGGATCGTTCCGAGCCCGTGTCCCTGCAGGGCATCCGCGATCGCGAACGCCAGCTCTGCCTGCCCGTCCGCGGTGGAGAAGTACGTGCCGTGACCGACGATGCGGCCTTCCTCGCCGCGAAGCGCGACCAGGCCGTAGCGCCGTGCGTAATCGACGTCGACCGCCTGTTTCACGGCGGCCTCCAGATTGGGACCGGCGGAGAAGAAACGGAACGCGAGCGAGTCTCGGCTGAGGCTCTGAAAGAAGGCGAGCAGCGCGTCGTGGTCCGCCGGCCGGACCGGCCGTACCCGCACAGTCGAGCCGTCGCGCAGCGCGACGTCGGCCTCGCGGTGGGCCGGGAAGGCGGTTTCCATCGAGCCAACGGTAGATCGATCCCACCGGCGCCGATCCGCGGTCTCCACCCTCCGGCCTGCGGAGTTTCCCCGATGTGAAGCAGCGGGACCGCGCGTAGCGTCGGCGCAAAGGAACTCGAAAGGAACGCAATGAGCCTCAGCACCAAAACCCTCGCCAGCGTCCGGGTCGCCGACGCGATGCGGCACGGAACCCTGTCCTGCCAGGCCGAAACGCCGCTGCGGACAGTCGCACGGATGATGTGCGAGCACCGGCTCCACTCGGTCGTCGTCACCGACCTCGATGGGGTGAGCGAGCGCGCGTGGGGGATCGTCACCGACGTCGATCTCCTGGACAGCGTCGGCGGTGATCTCGACGCACTGACCGCAGGCGACGCCGCAGCCACGGAGCTGCTGCTGATCGATCCCAACGACGACCTCGAGACCGCTGCCCGGGCGATGGCTGAGCACGAGGTGAGCCACATCGTCGTCGTCGACGCTGAGAAGCCGATCGGCGTCCTCTCCTCGCTCGACGTCGCCGCGGCGATCGCCGAGTAGCCCGTCCGGCGCGCCGCCGACCGCTGAGCATGTCGCCGCCAGCGCTCGTCGAGGCGATGCTCGAGCCGGGCTTCTACCCCCATCGCCCAGGCTCGGTCGAGCTGCGTACCACGAACATCTCGTGGGTCTTCCTCGCCGGCGATCTCGCTTACAAGGTGAAGCGGCCCGTGGTCTTCCCGTTCCTCGACTACGGGACGGCCGCGCGGCGGCGGCTCATGTGTCACGAGGAGGTCCGCCTCAACCGCCGCCTCGCCCCGGCGATCTACCTCCGGGTCGTCGGGATCGCCCGGCGGGGAGGCTCCGGAGGGTTCGCACTCGTCGACGAAGACGACTCGGGGGCGGTCGACTACGCGGTCGAGATGCGGCGAGTCGACGAGAGACACAGCTTCGACGCCCTCGCGCGCCGCGGGCGTCTCGGCCTCTCCGAGGTGGATCCGGTCGCCGAGCTACTCGCCCACTTCCATGCCGGGGCGGAGCCGGCCTCGTCGCCCGCCGAATCCGTGGAGGCGCTCGCCGCGGCGCTCGTCGAGAACCTCCAGACGCTGGGCGAGGCGGCAAACGGCGTCCTCGGCGAGCGGGAGCTCGCTGCGGCGGCTGCCTTCACGGACTCATTCCTGTCGGCCCGGCGAGGAGAGCTCGACCAGCGCGCCGCGCGCGGGCTCGTGCACGACTGCCACGGCGACCTGCGCGCCGAGCACGTGGTCGTCCCACCGGGGGACGAGCCCTACATCTACGACTGCGTCGAGTTCAACCGCGATCTGCGCCTGATCGATGTCGCCGCCGACCTCGCCTTCCTCGTCATGGATCTGGTGCGGCTGGATGCGGACGACCAGGCCGAGCGTCTCGTGCGCGTTTACCGGAACGCGGGTGGCGACCCCGGCGACGAGGCCCTCCTCTCCTTCCTTGCCGCGTACCGAGCCTGGGTCCGAGCGAAGGTCGCCGCCCTCGGCGCCCGGGACAGTCCGGACCGGGCGCGTCTCCAGGACGAGACGCGCGAGCTCTTCGAGCTCGGCCGCCGCTTTGCCTGGCGCGCACGAAGCCCGATGGTTCTCGTGCTCTGCGGCGTCTCCGGCAGCGGCAAGTCCACCCTCGCCCGGGCGATTGCGGAGCGAAGCGGCTGGCCCCACCTCTCCTCGGATGCGATCCGCAAGGGGCTCGCCGGCATCCCCGCCACGACGCGCGGCGGGTCCGAGCATTACTCCCCGGAGTTCACCGAACGCACCTATCGCGACCTCGGTGCGGCGACGGCGACGACGCTCGCCGACGTCGGCGGAACGCTCGTCGACGCGACGTTTCACCTGCGAAGCGAGCGCGACGCGTTCCGCGCCGGCCTCGGCCAGACCGCGGCGCCAGTCCTCTTCGTCCAGTGCCGGGTGCCGACCGAGTTGCTCGTCGCGCGTGCAAAGGCGCGCGAGGGCGACCCGAACCGGATCTCGGACGCCGGTCCCGAAATCGTCGGTCGCCAGCTCGCCGAGCTCGAGCCCCTCGAAGAGGTTCCCGACGCAAGCCGCTTCGAAATCGCGACGGACCGCCCGGTTGACGAGCTCGCGAACGCCGTCGAGCGAGAAGTTCTGAGCCGGCTCTGGTCCTGACCTCAGAGGCCTCCCGTTGCCGCGGATCCCGCTCGCACTTGACATACCGCTTGGTATGTGAGATACATACCAGCCGGTATTCGAAATTGAGCGTGAACGAGCACACCTTCCTCTTCGCCGATCTCGTCGGCTACACGGCGCTTGCCGAGGTCGAGGGCGACAACCGCGCGGCCGACGTGGCGACTGGGCTCTACGAAGCGGTCCGCGAGCTGCTGGACGGCTATCGAGCCGAGGAGCTGAAGACCCTCGGCGACGGCGTCCTGCTTCGCTGCGAGCGACCCGCCGACGGAGTGGAGCTCGCGGTGAGGATCGTCTCGAAGCTTGCGGCCATCCCCGGCTTCCCGCCCGTGCGGGTCGGCGTGCACACCGGCCCCGCCGTTCTTCGCGAGGGTGAGTGGTACGGCCGCGCCCTCAACGTGGCGGCGCGGCTGTGCTCGGCGGCGTCGGGCGGCGAGGTCCTGGCGAGCGAGCGGACGATCGCGGCCGCCGGGCGGCTGTCGCGGGCCGATCTCGGCGAGCTCGAGCTCCACTGGCTTCGCAACGTCCCCGAGCCGATCCCCGCACGCCTGGTGGGCGAGCGGGCTCCGCGTCCGTGCGAGCTCGCGATGAGGTTCGCGCCGGGGCTCCGAAGCTCGCTGGCGGGGGAGGCCGCGTGAGCGAGGGAGCGCCGCACGGTGAGGGCGCTCGCCCGACCGTCCGCAAGCGCCGGCAGGCGCGAACCCGCGCGAAGCTCATGCGCTCCGCCGCGCGGCTCTTCTGCCAGCGCGGCCTCGCGGACGCGTCGATCGACGAGATCGCCCGGCGCGCCGGCTACACGAAGGGCGCCTTCTACTCCAACTTCAAGAGCAAGGAGGAGCTCTTCCTCGCCATGCTGGATCAGAAGTTCGGCGAGGAGCTCGAGCGGATCGAGGGCGCGCTTCACGCGCGCGGAGCACCGCAGGACGCGGCGGGCGCCGCCGGCGAGGACTTCGCGCGCTTCCTGCGGGCGGACTCCGAGTGGCAGCGCCTGTACCTGGAGTTCGTTACCTACGCCGCCCGTGACGATGAGTTCCGCCAAGAGCTCCTGACCCGGGTGCAGGCGATGGACGAGCGGGTGGGCGTCATCTACTCGCGCTGGACCGGCGAGCTGGGGATCTCGCCGCCGCTCCCGCTCGAGGACATCACCAGGATGACGTGGATGATGGCCGACGGCTTCATGCTGCGCCTGCAGATCGATCCCGACCTGAGCGAGGAGCTCTACGGAACGATGCTGTCCACGTTCATGCTCGGCCTGGGCGAGGTCGCAAAGGCCCGGCAGGAGGCGCCGGCGCCATGAGGACCGGCCCGAGCACCGATGCGGCGAACGCCGTCGCCCCGCCGCCGCTGATCTACCTCGCGGGGCTCGGGGTGGGCTTTCTCCTGGAGGCGCTCCTTCCGTCTGCATCGATCCCCACCGTGGTGGGAATCGTCACCGGCGTGCCGCTGATCGTCGCCGGCACACTCCTCGCCCGATCGTTCTTCCGGGCCCTCAGCCGCGCCGGCACCACCATTTCCCCCTACGGCTCGAGCAGCGCGCTGGTGACCGACGGGCCGTACCGGCTCACTCGCAACCCCGGGTACCTCGGCATGGCCCTGGCCTACGCCGGGATCGCCCTCGTCAGCGGCGCCCTCTGGCCCCTCGCCTCGCTTCTCGTCGTCGTGGTCGTCATCGACCGGGGCGTGATCGCCCGGGAGGAGCGCTACCTGGAGCGAGCGTTCGGCGACGAGTACCGTGACTACAGGCGAAGGACGCGGCGGTGGCTCTAGGCCGCGCGAGGCCCGGGCTTCCGCGTCCGAGCCCGGGGGGCACCTGCGTCATCACCGGCGCGTCGTCGGGGATCGGCGCGGCCCTCGACGCGCAAGCGGTGCACGCGGAAGCGATCGCCTGCTAGTTGCGCTCCAGCGATGCGCGGGCCTTCCTCGCCAGGTCGGTGAGGCCCTCGAGGCTGGTCTTTCGCACGCGTCGAGGCCGCGTGCGGGCCTCCGAACGGCCGGCCACCTCTGCGCTCGGCGCGCTCTCGGTGCGGGCCCGGCCGAGCGCCTTGGCCGTTGAAGCTTCCATCTGCCTTCCCCTGTCTTGGTGCGGTGAGTCTTCGTACCCTCCGGCCACAGCGTCAAACCGCCCTCGTCAGCGGGCTGTCAGGGCGCTGCTCGGCGAGCTCGCGCCAGGCGATCCGCTTGGTCTGAAAGGACGCGGGCAGGCGAAGCTCCAGGTCCTCCGCGACCTGCAGCCACCCCACCGCCCGTCGAAACTCCCGGCGGTCCGCGGCTGCCTGGGCCGAGGAGAGCGCCAGCGCGAACGCGTCGCCGTGGCCGCTTCGGTGGGCGAGCGGGCGGTCACCCGGCACCGCTTCGACGTCGTGGAACCTCTCGACGGCGCCCCTCTGGCCGCTGCTGCGGGCAGCGAGGTAGGGGCCCAGCCGGGAGCCGGCGACCTTCGTGGGGGGCCACCAGAGAATCGTTCGCGAGATGGTCGAGGCGTCAGCCTGCCGGCGAAGGTAGCGCGGGCCCCAGGGCGTGAGCAGCGCACCGCGCAGGACCGGAGCAAAGGGCTTGGCGACGACGCCGGAGCCGGCCAGCTCGGCGATCGCGCCGGCGGCCGCGTCGGCCTGCTGTGCGGCCAGCCCGCCCTGCTTGACGGGGTACCAGGTTGCGTCGCCGGCCGCGAAGATGACATCGCTTCCCGGCACGCGTCCGAAGGCGTCGGTCCGGATGAACCCTTTGGCGTCGCGCTCGAGGCCGGAGATCGCAGGCGGCCTGGGGACCGCCGCCGAGACGACGAAGTCGGCCGGCCGGCTCTCGCCTCCGTCGAGCTCCAAGAGCCCGTCCCGGTATGCGGTGGCGCTTCGCCTGCCCTCGAAGCCGATCTGGCTGTCGTCCAGCAAACGGGCGACAGCCACGCTCACCTCTCGGCCGAAGATCGCGAGCGGCGCCGACTCGGGGGTGACGAGATCGATCCCGACGTCTCCATGCGTTCGGGCTCGCTCGGCTGTGAACAGGGCGAGCTCGTAAAGGGGGAGGGACCAGGCCGCCCGGGAAGGGACGGCAAACGTGATCCGGCGCACGGACCCGGCGTCGACGGCAGCCAGCAGGTCGCGGAACGCCCTCGCGTCTTCGCTGCCGCGGTATGTCAGCGCGCCGGGGATCGCCGGTTCGGACTCCACCCCCACCGCGATCAGGAGGGCGTCGAACTCGATCTCGTTGCCGCCCTTCGTCAGGACCCTGCTTCGCTCTAGGTCGACCCGCTCAAGCAGGCCGCGGTGATGGCGAACGCCCAGCTCCCGGGTGATCTCGTCGACGTTGAACCCCTCGGGGTGCAGATGCTCGAACGGCGTGACCACCGCGAGCTGGCGATAGCGGAACTCGCTGTCGGGGGCGAGGAGCGTGATGTCCACGTATTCGTCTGCGAGCTCGGTCAGGGTCAGGATCGCCTCGAGGCCGCCCACTCCGGCGCCGGCGACGAGCACCCGGGTCAGATCGTGTGCATCACGGTTCACGAAGCGCCGACCGTATTCGCCTCGCGCGGCGCCGCCATCCGCAAACCGGCGCAGCCCGGCTGCGGGTTTTCCGCGAGAAGCGGGAAGGCCCGGAACCCCATAGCCTTGGCACATGGCCGACCCGGTCAATGGCGCAGCGCGGATCTTGATCCTGGGCGGCGGGATCGCCGGGATGGAGACCCTTCTGGCGCTGCTGCACGTCGGCGGCGAGCGGGTCTCGGTGCGCCTGGTCTCCGCCGAGCCCGATCTCACCTACCTGCCCGAGCTCGTCGAGGAGCCGTTCACGGCCCAGCCCGCGCGGCGCCGAGAGCTGGCGTCGGCGACTCAGGAGCTGGGGGCGGAGTTCAGGCTGGGCGAGGTCGCCGCCGTCGACTCGCAGGCACGCGCGGTCCGGTTGGGAGATGGCTCGACCGAGGCGTATGAGGACCTGGTCGTCTGTATCGGAGGTCGCCGCGTGCCCGCCTACGAGCAGGTCCAGACGCTGGCGACGCACCTTCCCGTCGACGTCGACGGGTTGCTGCGCCTGAGCGCCGCGGATGACGCGCGAACCCTGGCGCTGATCGTTCCTCCGCGGATCGCGTGGTCGCTGCCGCTGTATGAGTTCGCGCTCCTCTCGCGCAGGCGCGCCGAGGAGCTTGGCGTGGACGTTCGCATCCGCATCTTCACGCCCGAGGCGGCGCCGCTCGGAGTGTTCGGAACCGAGGCCAGCGAAGCCGCCGCGGAGCTGCTGCGGGCACGGGACATCGACGTCGTGGTGCGGGCGCGCGTACGCCAGGAGGCCGGCGGAACCCTGGTGGGCGAGCCGGGCCACGAGCCGATCGAGTACTCACAGGCGCTTGCCCTGCCGGAGATCGCGGGTCCGGCGGTGGACGGCCTCCCGGCCGACGAGCAGGGGTTCATCCCCACCGACGAGTACGGCCGGGTGCGGGGCGTCGAGCACGTCTACGCGGCGGGCGACGGAACCACGTTTCCGATCAAGCAGGGCGGCGTCGCGTGTCAACAGGCCGACGCGATCGCCCTGCACATCGCCGCCGCCCACGGAGCGGATGTGGAGCCTGTGCCGTTTCGCCCGGTCCTTCGCGGCAAGCTCATCACCGGCGCGGAGTCGCTGTTCATGCGCGGCGCGGTGGCCGGCGGTGGCGGGGAGGGAGCGGCGTCGGCGGACGCGCTCTGGCGGCCCGCGTCCAAGGTCGCCGGTCGCTACCTCGGCCCCTGGCTGACCCGCGGACTGGGCCCAAGCGAGCTCGACGACGATCCCCTGATCGCGGGCGAGACCGGCCTCAGCGCCGCCGAGGACTGGCACGAGATCCCGATGGCGCTGGACCCGCTCGGGCAGGCCGGGCTCGACTGACGTCGGCCCCTCGCGTGAGCCCCGCGTTCCCCCCGTCGCCGGATGCCTCGCCAATTGCTACCCCGGCGCACGGCCGGTGCTAGAACTCGCTTCCTGTTGAGCATTCGGCGGGATCTCGATAGGGGCTGGTGCCTGCGACTTGCAACCGGATGCGCGGCGCTCGCGTGCGGACTGGTGGCGATGCTCGCCGCAGCAGGGTCCGCCGGCGCCGCGGGTGCGGGATTCAGCGCCCACGGCAGCGTCGAGCAGGTCTACGTCACCGGGCTGAAGCCACTCTCCCGAGCCACGCTGCTGGACGCAAGCGGAGACGCGGTCAAGACGCAGAGGGCCGATCGGCAGGGCGGCCTCCTCTTCCGTCATGTGAAGCCCGGCGGGGGCTACCGCGTCCAGCGCACGACCGGTGGCGCCAAGTCGGGGCCGCTCAAGGTGCTAACGACCAAGCCCAAGCCTCCGAGCACCAAGGTCTATGGCCAGGACATCGCGCCGAGCGGATACCAGTACCTGAAGACGCGCGACGGCACCAAGCTGGCGATCGACGTGCACCCGCCGTCCGACGTCACCACGGTCGTGCCGGGCCTTCATCCGCCGCCGAGCCAGCCCGGCTCTCCGACCCCGACCCTCATCGAGTACTCGGGCTACGGCTACGCCGACCCGGCCGGGCCGCAGAACGGGATCGCGATCCTCGCCAACCTCATGGGCTTCACGGTCGTCGACGTGAACATGCGCGGCACCGGCTGCTCGGGCGGCGCCTTCGACTTCTTCGAGCCGCTCCAGAGCCTCGATGGCTACGACGTGATCGAGACGATCGCCCGCCAGCCGTGGGTGCTGCACCACAAGGTGGGGATGATGGGCATCTCCTACGGCGGCATCAGTCAGCTGTTCACCGCGGCGACGGATCCGCCGAGCCTCGCCGCCGTCTCGCCGCTCTCGGTGATCGACGCCACGCAGACCACCCTCTATCCGGGCGGCATCCTCAACACCGGCTTCGCGGTCGAATGGGCGAAGGAGCGGATCCACGACGCGATGGCGGCGTCGCCGAAGGGCGGTCAGCCGTGGGCCTACCAGCAGATCCAGGACGGCGACGAGACCTGCAAGGCAAACCAGGCCCTGCACGGCGAGGCCGCGAACCTGCTGAAGAAGATCCGCGAGAACAACCACTACCGGCCGAAGGTGGCCGATCCGCTGGCTCCGGTCACCTTCGTGCACAAGATCGATGTGCCGATGTACATGGCCTGCCAGTTCACCGACGAGCAGACAGGAGGTCACTGCCCGACGCTCGCCGAGCACATGTCCGGCACGCGGCGAAAGTGGTTCACGTTCACGAACGGCACCCACGTCGACTCCCTCGATCCCGAGACGTTCAACCGCTGGTACGACTTCCTCGAGCTCTACGTCGCCGAGCAGGCGCCCGCCGAGAACGCGGCGCTGATCCAGGGAGCCGCGCCGGTCATCTACCAGGAGGCCATGGGGATTCCGGATCAAACGCTGCCCCCCGACCCGATCCAGCAGGAGCCCACCTACGCGGGCGCCCTCCAGGCGTTCCAGCAGCTGAAGCCGATCCGCGTGCTCTTCGACAACGGCGCCGGCGGCTCATCGCCCGGAATGCCGGACCCGGGCTTCGAGCAGTCGTTCGGAAAGTTCCCGATCCCCGCGACGAAGGCGGAGTCCTGGTATCTCGCGGGCAAGGGGGAGCTCACGAGCAAGGCTCCCGCCAAGGCAGGCTCCTTCTCCTTCAACTGGGATCCGCACGCGCTGCCGATGACCGACTTCTCCGGCGACACCGCGGCCGGGACGAACGGCCTGTGGACCGCGACTCCGCCCTATCACTGGAAGCAGAGCCCGAAGGGCAGCGCCCTTTCCTACGTGAGCGCTCCCTTGAAGCACGACACCACCGTGATCGGGGCGGGCGCCGTGCACCTGTGGGTCAAGTCTTCGGCGCCGAGCGTGGACCTCCAGGCGACGATCAGCGAGGTGAGGCCCGACGGCAAGGAGACCTTCGTTCAAAACGGCTGGGTCCGCGGCAACGAGCGCAAGCTCGACGCCGCAAAGAGCACCCCGCTCGAGCCGGTGTTGAGCCTTCGGAAGTCGGACGTCTCGCCGCTGCCGAGCGACCGCTACGTGCCGGTCACGATCCCCCTCTACTACCAGGGGCATGCCTACCGGGCCGGCTCCCGGATCCGCGTCACGATCGCAGCGCCCAACGGCACCCAGCCGATCTGGTCGTTCAGCGAGACGCAGCCGAAGGGGCACGCGAGGGTCTCGATCAGCTCCTCGAAGAAAAAGCCGTCGACGCTGACGCTCCCGGTCGTCCCGGGCGTCGATGTCCCGACCGGCCTGCCGCCCTGCCCGGGCCTGCGGGGCGAGCCCTGCCGCGACTACAAGCCGTTCAAGAACCGCTCGGGCTGAGCGCCTAGACCGGATTGCGTTCGCGGACTGGGACCGCGAGCCGGTGGCAGCCGGCTAGCGATCACTTTCGGGGGACGGGGATGTCCTTCGGCGCCGGCATTCCGGCCGCCTCGAACGCCCTGCGGTAGGCCCGGAGATAGGCGGCTGAGAACGCGCGCCTGAAGCTCCGGTCGTGCCCCTCCTTGAAGCCCTGGGCATAGCCCTGTGTCGCGCCGACGGCGCGGCCGTGGCTTGCCCCCGCGGCCGCGCCCGCGCGGCGGGCGGCGTCCACGTCGGCGCCGGTGGAGCGGCCGACCAGGTACGCCCCCACGCCCAGCGCCAGGACGACCGCCACGGCGGCGAGCGCCGCCGCGGGCCGGCGGGCGGCGAGCGTCTGCCTCAAGCGGAGCCTCCGCCGGGCACGCGCTTGGAATGGCGCGGCGGTGCCGCGTTCGGGTGGATGACGCAGCTCGTCCCCGGCGCGCGGTCGACCGGGGCGCCGTCGGGGAACGCGTCGAGCAGCGCGCTCGCGATGTAGCGGGCACGGGCGGCGTAGCCGGGGGTCGTGAAGTGGATCCCGTCGGGGATGAACCAGACGTCCTTCACGTCCGCGGCCCAGTCGTAGACCCGCATGTTGGGAAACCGCGCGCAGGCCTTGAACAGGGCGTCGTCCCAGCGCTGCATGTTCGCCTCCGCATAGGGGCCGCTCGTCGTCAGCGTCTTCACGTTCACCCACAGAACCGGGCCGTCGTGCACGACCGACATCATGCTGTCGATCCGCTTCGCGAAGCCCTCGGCGGAGCCGACGGCCACGTCCGCCGCCTCGTTGGTGCCGAGGGCGAAGACCCAGCAGCCGCGGAAGCCGCGCTGGTACCAGTTCTCGGCGACGTCGTGGGCGTTCGGGTTGCCCTCGAACGTCTCGTAGATGGACTGGCCGGCCGTGATCTCGAAGTGCTGGGTCGTCGCGCCCACGCGCCCGTACTGGGCGCTGATCCGCTGCCTCGGGTTCGGCAGGTAGTCGCTCGAGGTCAGGCCGAGGGACGTGGAGTCGCCGACGTGGACGACCGAGCGGCATGTCGTCCGGTGCTCGTTGACCGTGACGGCGTTCGACGTCGAGGTCTTCTGGACGCTGGAGGTGTTGCCCAGGACGCCCGCCTCCTGCGCGCCCACGCCGACGCCCGCGAAGCCCGCCAGCGCGAACGCCACCAGGAGGCCGCTGGCTGCCAAGAGAGCCCAGGCGGGGCGGGTGATCTGCTTTCGGCTCACGCGCCCTTCGCGCACGCGCGTCCGGAAGCGAGCCAGCGCACCGTGGCGGATGGGGTTCTCGATGTAGGTCCAGGAGAGAGCCGCGACGCCGATCGTCGCTCCCACCTGCAGGACGTTCCGCGTGAGGTCGGTGGCGTCGGCCCCGGTTGGCGTCGTCAGGACGATGATCGGGAAATGCCAGAGGTAGATGCCGTACGAGCGCTCCCCCAGCCAGCGCAGCGGCGGGCAGCCGATGACCGGCCCGAGCCGCGAGGCCGGGTGCGTTAGGGCCGCGACGGCGAGCGCGGTGCCGACCGAGAGCAGGAGGAACCCGCCGCGATAGAGGAACGGTGAGAACTCCCCCGAGCGCCAGATCATCGCGGCGATCACCACGAGGCCGGCGGTGCCTGCGAGGTCGATGATCCGTCGCGCCTGCGGCGCGACGTTTGCGCTCAGGTTGCGGCTGGGCCACACGGTCGCGAGCGCGGCGCCGATCAGGAGCTCGAGGGCGCGGGTGTCGGTGCCGTAATAGACCCGCGAGGGATCGCGGTGCGGGTCGTAGAGCGCGACCATCAGTACCCCCGAGACGAACGCCATGCCGAGGATGGCGGCGCCGAGCCGCGGCCGGACGCCGCCGCTCAGCTTGACCTCCGGGATGAGCCGGACGCCGAGGACGAGGAGGAACGGCCACAGGATGTAGAACTGCTCCTCGACCGAGAGGGACCAGAGGTGGCCGAGGGGGGAGGGCGCCGCGAACTGCGCGAAGTAGGAGACGTTGTGGAAGATCAGCCACCAGTTGTTGGTGTAGGCCACCGCGCTGAGCACGCCCGTCCTGAAGTCCGGGGGCTGGTGGGGCCCGAGGACGGTCACCCACGCCATGACCACGATCAGCAGCACGAACAGCGCCGGGAGCAGGCGCCGGGCCCGGCCGAACCAGAACTCCTTCAGCCGGATGCCGCCACGCTCGGAGAACTGCGCCAGGAGCAGGTCGGTGATCAGGTACCCGCTGAGGGTGAAGAACACCCCGACGCCGAGGAGACCGCCGTTCGCCCAGCCAAGATCCAGGTGGTAGGCGATGACGGCGAGCACAGCGATGGCCCGGAGGCCGTCCAGGCCCGGCATGTAGCGCCGCCCGCGCCTGATTGGCTCAGGCATTCGATGGCCCTGGGATTTCGCGACCTGAACGACTCATCGCCACTCGGGAAAGTGTTACCGCCTGTCTAGGCTGGGCGCTGTGGGTTGGAGCGGGAAGCACGTTGCCCTGGTCCTGCTTGCGCTCGCTGCTTGCCGCGGCGCTCATCGCCGGTGGGTATGCGCTCGGCTCGACGAGCGTGCCGAGCACCGACGAGGCGCAGGCCGGGCGCCGGGACGCCGCACGTGAAGCCTTCGCGGCCGCGCGCGCGGCTGCATTCAAGGCGCGGCTCGAGCGCGGTCGGCACGCGGGCCGCGGCACCGGCGCCCGCGAGGGCGCGGCTGCGGGCGCCCGGCGCGGACGGGTGGCCGCGAGGCTTGCCGTCGAGGACGCATCGCTGGGCGGCAGGGGCCTGCCGCCCGGCATCGCAACCGGTCGCGCGGAGACCGAGGCGGAGATCGGCGGCATCGGCGGGGGTGGAGCAGGCGGCCCCGTCTCGGGCGACGTGCTGGTGGTCGGTGACAGCCTGGAGGTACTGACTTCGCCGTATTTGAGGCAATACCTACCGGGCGTCCACATCACGGTCAACGCCGTGGGTGGGTACTCGAGCCCGCAGATCTTCGGCCTCTTCAAGGAGAGCTATGACCCGTCGCAGTCCGTGATCGTCTTCGACGCCGGCACCAACGACAACCCGTCCTATCCGCAGATTCTCGCCGGCGAGCTGCAGGCCGTGGCGAGCGTGATCGGCAACCGCTGCATGGTCGTGCCGACGATCCACGGGTTGACCGTGAACGGGGTCGACTCGAGCGCGAAGAACAGGGTGGTCGGGGCCTTCGCGGCGTCCCGGCCGGGCACTCAGACGCCCGACTGGGCGCGCTTCGAGGCGGCGCATCCCGAGCTGATGCAGAGCGACGACCTGCACCCGATCCCCGCCGGGGCGCAGGCGCGAGCGCGCCTGATCGCGCAGGGGGTCAAGGGCTGCCTCGCGCTTGAGGCCGGCTGAATCGTGCCGATAGGGTGATTTGGATGGTGCCGCCGATCGCAATCATGCTGCGTGGGCTCCGAGGTCCCTGCCGAGCCGGCGCGGCGCTTGCGTGTCTGCTCGCGCTCGTCTGGGCCGCGCCGGCCCGCGCCGGCGCCGCCACGTCCCCGAGCGGCGCGAGCCTCCGCGACGGCGTCTCGTCCGTCGCCTGGGCCATCGGGATCCTCGATCCCCACGTCTCGCTCGCCGGGCTTCGCGGCGCAGGCGGTCAGAGCTCTGGCGGATCGCTCGTGGTTCCCGCCACGGGCGCCCCGGCCGCGCCCAAGAGCCCGCGGCCCGACCGCGCGGCGAAGCACATCGTCGCCCCGCCACACGCCGCGCCGGGCGAGCTTCCCCCGGCCTCGGCGGGAACCAACGGGACGTCGTTCGCGCGCACTACGCACCACGTCGGCCTCGCGAGCCGCGACTCGTTTGGATACGGCTCGCAGAGCGGCGGGCCGATGACGACGCTTCTCGGCGGCATCGCGCTCGCGCCGGCGAGCGCCCCGCCGGCGATCCAGGCCGCGGTCGACGCCGCCAACAGCATCAGCACCACGCCCTACGTGTGGGGCGGCGGCCACGCCGGCTTCAACGCCCGCGGCTACGACTGCTCGGGGGCGGTCAGCTTCGCGCTCCACGGTGCCGGCTTTCTCTCACAGCCGCTCGACTCCGGCCAGCTCATGCACTGGGGCGTGCCGGGCCCCGGAAAGTGGCTCACGGTCTACGCGAGCCCCAGTCACGCCTACGCGGTCATCGCCGGGCTGCGCTGGGACACCGTGGGCGACGCCCATGGGACGGGACCGCGCTGGCACCCCGAGGGCCCGTACCCGACCGGGTTCGCCGTCCGCCACTTCCCGGGCTACTGAGTCGCGCCGAGGACGACTCGGCTCAGCTGGGACGCAGGTGGGTGACGGCGACCCCGAGCTCGTCGGACATCCTCGCGGCGATCAGCGAGCGGTGACAGGCCTCCGGGTCGCGCTCAACGCACATGAGCGCCGAGGCCGCGTCCGCGGGGAGCTCGCCGGCCAGGTTGGCGAGGTCGAACGGCGCAAGGATCTCGCGCTCGTAGCGGCCGGCGTACTCGTCGTCCAGGCGGGTGCGCGACCGCTTGCCGACGCCCTCGCGGTCGTCCGCGCGGTACTGGAGCCGGCGCATCTCGGTCGTCGGCGCCAGCTCCTTGACGTGCCTGTAGCCGATGCCCGCCTCCTTCAGCGCGGCCTGCAGACGCTGCGAGTTGGCCCAGGCATACTCGGCGCCGCGGACCCCGCGCCGCTGCCGCACGTCGAGCAGCAGCGCGACGCCGGCGCCGCCGAGCGCGCCGAGGAACGCCTGGAGGTCGAAGCCGTACACGCCGATCGTGACGAGCCGGCGGCGGGAATCCACGCCGTTAACCGCCCCCTTGTGACGGGTAGTCACAAAGCATGAACATTGCATTGCTCACGCTACGCGTTGTCACCGGCCTGCTCTTCGCCGGTCACGGGGCCCAGAAGCTCTTCGGCTGGTTCGGCGGAGCGGGCATCGACGGGACCGCTTCGACCTTCGAGAAGATCGGCCTGCGGCCAAGCCGCGTCCACGCCCGGGCAGCGGGGTTCAACGAGTTCGCGGGCGGGCTCCTGCTCGCAGCCGGGTTCCTGCTGCCGCTTTCGGCCGCGCTCGTCGTCGCGACGATGACGGCCGCCGTCGCCACGGTTCACCTAAAGAACGGGCCCTGGGTCACGGATCAGGGGTGGGAGCTGAACGCCCTCTACGCCGCGATCGCGTTCGCCGTGACGGGAATCGGCGCCGGGACGCTCTCGCTCGACCACCCGCTCGCCATCGGCCTCACCGGAATCGGCTGGGCGATCGCGGCCCTCGCGGCCGGGGTTACCGGCGGGCTTGGCGCGGTCGCGCTCGGGCGGATGCGGCCCCAGCGCCGCTCCAGGCGCGGCGCCGCCGCGGGCGGCCGGGAGGCCACCAGCCATTGACCGCTTAGCGGGCGATGCCCGCGAGGAACGGAACGAGGTGCTTCAAGAACGCGTTTCTCGCGGGCGCGGCGGCGTTGGGGTCGTTGTGCGCGTAGGTGGCGTGGCGGTCGACGAGCGTCAGCTCGCTCTTCGGCTCGCCTGACTGCCGCGCGAGGGCACGGACGGATCGGAGGACGCGGCCGTCGCCGAGCGCCGCGCCGAACGCGTACATCGGGACGTTGACGTCGTCGCCGTGGGTGGCGTGTACGTCCAGCACGCTCTGCGCCGGGTTCCTGTTGCCGTTGGCGACGGCCCCGGCGTCGATCGTGAGGCGGAGCGGGTGGTACCAGACGGCTCCGTCCGAGCTCTTGACGCCGACGCCGAAGAGCATCTTCGCGTAGCGCTGGATCGGGGTGATCTCACCGGCCTGGTCCCAGGGCCGGGGATCGCCGCTCGCGGCAACCCGGCCATCGTGCGCTTGGAACGCGAGGAGCGAGGAGGGGGAGGTCTCGACGTCCGAGGCGTAGCCGAGCGCGGCCTCGTTCGTGAGCGGCTCCGGCGGCTTCAGCTCCGGCGGCAGCGCGGCTAAGCCATCGAACTGCGACTTCGAGGCTGGATCCTCATAGGCGAGCCCGGAGCCGACGTTGGCGAAGATCCCGGCGAACGGCGCCCCGATGCCGCCGAACGCAAGCCACGGCGAGCCCGCCTGCAGGTTCGAAAGCGCTTCCTTCGCGTCGTGCCTGCTGATCGGCTGCGGGCGGCTCGCGCCGTCGATGAAGACCAGCCCTGAGAGCCCCTTCGCGCCGGCCTGGCCGGCGAAGTCCCAGGTTGCGTAGGCCGAGGTCATCGTCCCGCCCAGCGAGTGGCCGCCCAGCACGACCTTTCCCCCGCGCCGCTTCGCCGCCCTGACCACGTCGCGCAGGTCGTGGAGCTCGACGTTCATCCCCCAGTCGCGGGCGAAGCCGACCTGGCCGTCGGGGATGAGCTGGACGTGGTTGGTGATCGAGCTGTCGGTGACCCACCCGAGGTAGTAGTCGAAGAACTGCTTGGAGGAGACCCCGCCGGCCTTGTACTCGTTCGCCACCGACTGGTCCTCGAGCAGGTTCTCGCGGCGCTCGACCGACCACACCTGCCAGCCCGGAAGCCGGCTCACGAGTGACTTCGCCAGGGGCACGAAGTACGCGGCGCCGGCGCTCGTGCCGGGGCTGAGCACGAGGACGTTCCTGGCGCGCTTCGGGCCGATCTCGATGACCCCGACGCGGTCGTAGCGCTCGGGCGTGCCGGGGGCGTCGTAGCCCCGCATCCACCTCACTGACTGGGCGCCGGCCGGGGCCGCAAGCGTCGCGCAGGCAAGCGCGGCGACGAGCGACAGTCCGAGGAATGAGAGGAGCTTGCCCACCGGGAGTTCACCCGTCAGGCTAGCGCGGGGGCTTGGCCCCTACGGACGAACGAACGTCTCGGGGTCCGGGCCGATTCGCCCGCCCGCTTCGAGTGCCTCGATCGCCTCCATCTCCGCCTCGCTGAGGTGGAAGTCGAATACGTCGAAGTTGCCCGCGATCCGCTCGGGCGTCACCGACTTCGGGATCACCACGTTGCCAAGCTGCAGATGCCAGCGGATCACGACCTGCCCGGGGCTCTTGCCGTGAGCCTCGGCAATCCCGACGATCGCCTCGTCGTCGAGCACCTCGCCCTGCGCCAGCGGGCTCCAGGCCTCGGTCACGATGCCCAGGTCGGCGTGCTCGCGGCGCAGGCCGGTCTGCTGGAAGCGGGGATGCAGCTCGACCTGGTTCACCGCCGGGGTCACGCCAGTCTCGTCGATCAACCGGCGAAGGTGAGGCGGGTTGAAGTTGGAGACGCCAATCGAGCGGACCCGCCCTTCCTCCTTCAGCTCGATGAAGGTCTTCCACGTCTCGACGTAGAGGTTCCGAGACGGGACGGGCCAGTGGATCAGGTACAGGTCGAGGTAATCGAGCTCGAGGCGCTCGAGGCTGTCGTCGAAGGCGCGGCGTGACTCGTTGTAGCCCTGGTCGTCGTTGAAGCACTTGGTCGTGATGAAGACCTCTTCGCGGTCGAGGCCCGATGCCCGGAACGCGTGGCCGACGGCCGCCTCGTTCTGGTAGGCGGCGGCCGTGTCGATGTGCCGGTAGCCCGCGTCGAAGGCCCGCGTCACCGCCTCGGCGGTCTCCTCGGGTGGGATCTGAAAGACGCCGAACCCGAGCTGCGGTATCGACGCGCCGTCGTTCAGCTCGATCTGCGGTACCTGGCTCGTGGTGGATTCCATGGTTAACGGCTTCCCGAACCTTCGCCGCCCAAACAAAGGCGACTTGTAGTCGCTATCCGACTACAAGTCGCCAGGCGAAAGTCCAAACGTCACGGACTTGCGTCAGGTAGGAGATAGCGGCGAAGGAGGGTCAGCACCGATGCGGAGTCGTCCTCCAGCTGCCGCCAGGTGAACCGCAGGACCTCGTAGCCGCGGGCTCGCAGGTAGGCGTCACGCGTGCGGTCGTCCTCGAAGGCCTGGCGGCCGCGGTGGGCCGCCCAGCCGTCGGTCTCGACGACAAGCCGCTCACCTCGCCAGAGGAAGTCGACCGCGTAGATCCCGATCTGCTCGTTGACCGAAGGCAACGCCAGCCGGTTTCGATGGCAGAAGCGAAGAAAGCGCCGCTCGAGCTCACTCCGAGTCCCGGAATCTGTTCCCTCCTTGCCCACCTCCCAACCTCTGAAGCTCGCGTACCTGACGGCTTTCGCGACCACCGCGCGTGGCTCGGTCCGCCGCAGGTCGGCGATCGTCCGCGCTTGGCTCGTGACAGCGATGCCGTTCCTGCGGGTCGTCTGCGCCTTTGGCAATGAGGATGAGCGGTGGAGGAGGAGCCCGTCGCGCTTTGCGCGGCCGCCGTCGCCTGCGACCGTGACCTGGATGGGTCTCGAGAGGCCCTCGAGCATCGCCCAGAGCTCCGCGGCGGAGCGATGCGAGAGCACCGCGCCTTGACCGCACGCCAATACCGCCGCCATCCACCTGGCGGTAGGTGATCACGCCGTGCTGGATTGCGGCGATCTCGGCACATTTGCTTTCGGGGGTGGCGAGTTGTAGTCGTATGGCGACTACAAGTCGCCCGGGGGTAGCGGTGCCCCTCTCAGCGGTTGGCTGGGCGCGCCCTCTAGATTGGAGCGGGTGAGCCTCGAGCCCGCCCTGCACGTCGAAGACCTCGTCAAGCGCTACTCCACAGGCGTCGAGGCGCTGCGCGGCGTTGCGCTGCACATCGAGGCGGGTGACTTCTTCGGCCTGCTCGGTCCCAACGGCGCGGGGAAGTCCACCCTGATCCACTGCTCCACCGGGCTCGCCCAGCCGACGTCCGGTTCGATTCACGTGTTCGGATACGACGCGATCCACGACTACGCGAACGCTCGCCAGGCGATCGGCCTCGCGCCGCAGGAGCTCAACCTCGACTGGTTCCTGACCGTCGAGGAGACCCTGGACTACCACGCGGGCTACTTCGGCATGCCCAAGCGGGAGCGGCGCGAGCGCGCGGCGGAGCTGCTGGAGACCTTCTCGCTGGTCGAGAAGCGAAACGAGCGCACTCGGTTCCTCTCCGGAGGGATGAAGCGCCGGCTGATCCTGGCGCGCGCTCTCATGCACCGTCCGCGCCTGCTCATCCTGGACGAGCCGACGGCAGGCGTCGACATCGAGCTTCGGCTCGAGCTCTGGCACTACGTGCGGCGCATCAACGACGAGGGCACGACGATCCTCCTCACCACGCACTACCTGGAGGAGGCCGAGCAGCTCTGCGACAAGATCGCCTTCATCAACGGCGGCGAGATCGTCAGCCAGGGAACGGCGAACCAGCTCGCGAGCCGGTACGGGGTCGGCAACCTGGAGGACGCCTACCTGGAGCTCGTCGGCCGCAAGGAGCTCTCGCGCTCGCGCATGGAGGAGGCGCTCGCGTGAGCACCGCGCAGATCCGGTTCATGGCGCTATGGCGCCGCGAGATGAACCGCTTCATGAAGATCAAGAAGCAGACGATCGGGGCTCCGCTCCTCGAGACCTTCCTCTACATCTCGGTCTTCGGGGCGGCCCTCGGCTCGCGCATCCACACGCTGCACGGCTTCAAGTACGTGGTCTTCGTGATCCCAGGGCTGATCATGATGGCCCTCGCGATGAACTCCTTCTCCAACAACGCGTCCTCGATCCTCCAGCAGAAGTTCCAGGGCGCCATCCAGGACCAGCTCTCCTCGCCGGCCAGCCCGCTCGAGCTCCTGTTCGCCTTCTCGCTCGGCGGCCTCATGCGCGGCTTCGTGGTCGCGGCGCTCACCTTCGTCGCCGCGGCGCTCCTGGTGGACCTGCCGGTCGAGCACGTCCTCGTCCTGCTTCCCGGGCTCCTTCTCGTCGGCTTCTTCTTCGCCCAGCTCGGCGTCCTCATCGGCGTCCGCGCCGAGCAGTTCGACGACGTCGCCATTGCCCAGACCTTCGTGCTCCAGCCGCTGATCTTCCTGGGCGGGGTCTTCTACTCGGCGGCGCTCCTGCCCGAGCCCTTCCAGACCCTCACCCACTTCAACCCCGTCTACTACATGATCGCCCTCGTGCGGTACGGGTTTCTCGGCTACTCCGAGACGAGCGTCGGCCTGTCGCTGCTGGCGCTGACCGTGGCGACGAGCGCACTCTTCGCCTTCAACCTCCGCCTCTTCGCGCGCGGCTACAAGCTCCGCGCCTGAGCCAGGTCGTTCTCAGTCCGGGCTCGAGCCGTTTGCGGCCGCTGCGGCCCGCGCCTTCGCGCGCTTCGAGAGGCGCACGATCGTGCACCCCTGGTGGCGGGAGAGCTCGACGTCGTCCACAAGCGCCGACATGATCGCGATCCCACGGCCCCCGCTGGGGTCTCGCGCCGTGGCCCCGTTGCCCCGGGCTCCGCCCCAGACCTCCACCAGGATCTCGCCGTGCTCGGAGCCGACGCGCATGTGTACGTGGCCGTCCACCGCCGGCTCGCCGTGGTCCATGGCGTTCGTGAGTGCCTCCGTGGTCGCGAACTTCAGGTCCCAGATGTCCTCGAGGCCGTAGCCCAGCGCCGCTGCCGCCCGTTCGACCAGAGCTCGCGCCTCGTCGAGCCCCGCTGCCCCGGGGCCGACGGCGATCTCCTCCCGGCTGGGCGCCCAGGGTCGCGTCGAAACAGCCTTGAACCAGGCTGGGATCTCCCCGGCGGGCATCGCCTTGGCGAAGAGGAATCCCTGGCCGACGTCGCAACCCAGCTCCTGCAGCCTGCTGAGGACCTGCGGCTCCTCGATGCCCTCGGCCACGACCCGCACGCCGAGGTCGTGCGCCATCCTGATCACACCCGAGACGAAGGCCTCCCCGTCCTCCTCCATGCTCGCCACGAAGGTCCGGTCGATCTTGATCTCCGCCACCGGGAACAGGCGCAGCCAGAGCAGCGATGAGTAACCGGTCCCGAAGTCGTCGACCGAGACGTCCACGCCGAGTGCCGCGATCGCGTCGAGGACCGCCCGCGCCTGTTCCGGCTCCTGGAGCACGGCGGTCTCCGTGACCTCGACCGTCAGGCGGTCCGCAGGCACGTCGTGGCGCTCGAGCAGCCCCTCGATCCGCTCGGCAACGCGAAGGTCGCCGAGGCTTGCGGAGGAGAGGTTGACCGCAAGCCGGATCGACTGCCCGTCCCGGCGCCACTCGCCGGCCTGTGCGATAGCGACCGCCAGGACGTGATTCGTCAACGGAACGATCGCCCCGCCGGCTTCGGCGTCGGGAAGGTAGGCGCCCGGCATCACCAGCTCGCCGCGATGCCAGCGAAGCAGTGCTTCGACCCCGATCGGCAGGCCGGTCTGGGCGTCGATCTGGGGCTGGTAGTGGAGCGCGAACTCGCCTCTCGCGATGCCGCGGTTGATCGCCCGCACCGTCCGCGGGCGGGCGCGATAGAGCCTTGCGGAGCGCGCCCGGGCGGCACGGCTCACCAGCGGCTGCAGCGCGAGCCAGACCAGGAGCGCGAGCGCGCCGGCGAGCATGTACTCGCGCCAGCTGAGAACGGCGGCTGAAAGCGCCTCGCCCCCGGGCTCCCGGTCGCTCAGCTCGAGAAGCGCGGTGGGGTGCGCGGCGCCGGCCGGAAGCGGGATGTAGCGAGCCGCTTCCTTGTCGGCAGCTCCCGCCGCGGAGCGCTGCGCCCGCCGGGTGAAAGGCCGAGCGCTCCGCCGCGCTGAGAGGGGGGGCGAGCCCGACGCGACTCGGGTCGTCGGAGTACGTGATTCGCCCGTCGCGGCGGATCACCGCGATCGAGACCGCTCCGCCAAGGGCATCGACCTCCCTCGCGCCGGCGCCGAGGGCCCTGGCGTCAGCCGGACCGGGCCCCACTTTCAGCGCCTCACGCCCGAGGCCGCCGATTCGAGCGGTCATTCGTTCGAGCGCCCGATCCTGGGCCACGGCCAGCGTCTGCGCGTTGCGGTTGGTCCGCTCGTGATCCCGGTTGACGAGAAGAAGCGCCAGCAGGAGCCCGGCGATCAGCCCCAGCGCGACGGGAGCGAGGCGGAGGGTCGCGTCGGCCACGCGCGTGGAGCGGTTCATCCCGCGGGCGGGCATCCCGTGGGCGCGGGCCCTGGTCGGCGGGGACGCCGAGAGACTCATACATACGGCTAATCGGCCAGGAACCAGGCCGCTTTAGCCGACTGGCCAGGATTGGGCGAGGCGTCTCCTGCGGGCGGAGCTCCGCCGGTTCAGCTCGAGCCGAGCGCCTCGGCCCTCGAGGAGACGAGCTCGAGCGTCTGGTCCAGGCCGATCTGCCTGAAGACGCGGAGCATGTTCGCGTTGGTGCAGACGATCGGGAGGCGGCCGCCCGCGGCGCGCTGGCGCTCGGTCCAGGCGACGAAGACGCCCATCGTGCGCGAGTCGACGAACTCCGCCTCCGTCAGGTCGACGACGACGAGACCGGGGTGCGAGGACTCGCAGGCGGCGGCCAGGGCCTCGTCGATCCCCGGTGCCGCGCTCGAGTCGGCGTCCCCGGCAACGACGATCACCTGCCCGCCTTCCGCGGTTTCCAGGCGAATCGAGTGGGTCATAGGCGTTCCCAACGTCTCAAGGCATCCGCGCCTCAGGACGACTAATCCTATATGCGCCTCGAGGTTTCAGCCAGGCGTGCAGCGATCGGCGCGGTCGCCGGCATGGCGGTGCTCGTCCCGCGGCTCGCGATCGCCCAGGTCTCGCTGCCCTCGCCGCCACCGGTGCCGAGCACCGGTGAGGTGGGTCAGACGGTTCGCCGCACCGTCACCTCGGTCGAGACCACGGCCAACCAAACCGTCACTACCGCCGAGGGCACCGTCAACGGCGTGGTCAGCGACGTGACCGGGGGGAACGGCGGCGGCGGGAATGACCCCGGGTCGACCGGCCCGAACAACCCGAGCCACCCCTCGACCGGCGGGGGCCAAACGCCGGGATCGTCGCCGGCCGGAACGCCGCCGTCGATCGGGGTGCCCGCAAGCTCCGCCGCGTCCGCTCCTCACCCGGCCTCCGGCGCCCCGGCGGCGCATGCCCCCGTCGCTCACGGGACCCCCGCCGCCGCGACGCCGGCCGCCGGCCGGGCCTCGGCCGCGCGGGCCTCCGGCGAGCGCCACCAGGTCCCCGCCACTACGACGCCGCCGCCTCGGGGGTTCTTCGGCACGGTGGCGGCGATGCCGTGGAGCTTCTTCGCAGCCTGTATCGGCCTGGCGATCCTCGGCTTCCTCATGGCGGGCCGCTCCGCGCTTCCTCGCGCGAATGACGAGGCGCCTCAGGTCGCAGCGGGCCGAGCTTCGCCAGGACGTCGGCGCGCTCCAGGAGGCGCTCCTGCCGACCGTCCCGGATCGGCTTGGCCGAGTTCGGATCTCTGCGGCCTACCGGCCCGCGGAGGGCCCGGCGGCCGGCGGCGACTTCCACGACGTCGTCGCGATCGACGGGAGTCGCACGGGGATCATCGTCGGCGACGTGTCCGGCCACGGGCGCGATGCGCTCACCGTGACCGCGCTCGTCCACTACACGGTTCGCGCGTACCTCGAGACCGGGATGGCGCCGCGAGACGCGCTCCGTCTCGCCGACCGCGCGCTCGGCGGCAAGCTCGGCGAGCACTTTGCGACCGTCGTCGCCGCGGTCTACGACTCGTCGCGGGGCACCCTTGCCTACTCGAGCGCGGGCCACCCGGCACCGCTCCTTCTCGGCGCGGGCCCCGACCACGCAGTCGAGACCGTCAACGCGCCGCCGATCGGGGTCGGCGCCGCCGACCGGCTGGCGGCGAGACGCGCGTCGCGCTCAAGCCCGGGACCAGGATCTGCTTCGTCACCGACGGCCTGCTGGAGGCGCGCGACTCCCACGGGCGCGCTGGTCGGACGCGCGCTCCTCATGCGTCGATCCTCGGTGACCTCCCCGCGGACGCGGGTGCAGGCCAGGCTCCTCGACGCACGCCTGCGGCGAGGCCCCGCTGGCGGACGACCTGACGCTCTGCCTCCTCGAGCCCGAGGACGCTCGTCGTGACGGATCCATCGTCGACGAGCTCGACCTCGGCGCGGGCCAGGCCCTGCGTGACGGGTTCGAGGACTTCCTGGTCGACTGCGGGCTCGAGGCCGGCGACGTCGCTCACGCGATCCGCGAGCTTCGCAGCCTCTCTCGCAGGCAGCGTCCCGGCCTGCGCCTCGTCATCCGCAGGAATGACGAAGGGACGACGTGGACGATCGAGCACCCGGAGGGGCTCTGCGCCTCCTACATCCGTCCAGCCGGCCGCGAGAGCGTTGGAGGGAAGCGTCGTGAATCGACCGGTAGTACATGGGAAACCTTCGGGTTCGTGCTCCGGTCGGCGATCCTCGCGCTCTCCGCTCTGGTCGTAGCGACCTGGTCGATCGCGGTGCGGTCGCGCGCTCTCCCCGTCACCCGCGAAGCCGCGACCGGCGTCAGCTCCCCGCCCCGTTCGCCGCCGAGATCTCGAGCGCGAACGCGCCGCACAGCGCGCAGCAGCGGCGCGCCGCCCGGCGGAGGCAAGGCGCGGGCGCGCGCGCGCGCATGCGCTGCACCACCCGATCGTGACCGTTCGGCACGGCAGCCAGCGTGGACATCCACCGTCTCCCGGCGGGTCCGAGGTGGCGACCGCGGGCTCCGTGGACGAGTTCGGCTCGCCCACGGCGTTCTCGGTCCTCGAGCGGCGCGGCGACTGGGTCGGCGTGTCGACGCGGGCGCTCGAAAACGGGGAGCTCGGGTGGATCAAGCTGGACCACTCGAGCGCCGTGAACACCACTCGACGCCGTGGTCCGTGGAGATCGACCTGTCCCGGCAGCGCGCTCGCCTCATGCGCGGAGAAAAGGTCGTCCGCTCGTTCACGGTCGCCATCGGCCGCCCCGAGTCGCCGACTCCGACCGGGCGCTTCTCGATCACCGACGAGATCCAGCAGCGGGCTCAACCCCGTCTACGGCTGCTGCGCGCTTGCGCTCTCCGCGCACCAACCGAACCTGCCGCCCGGATGGACGGGCGGCGATCAGATCGCCATTCACGGCAGCCCCGACAACGCCGTCGGCGGCGCGATCTCCGACGGCTGCCTGCACGCGACCACGGACGACCTCGAGGCGCTGATCGCGAAGCTCCCACTGGGCGCGCCCGTCGGCATCCGCAGCTAGCATCGCAGCTGCCGCCTTGGCCTCGGGCGTCGAATGGCTCGCCGCGGGCGCGGGCGGCTGGTAGGCGGGGAACGGGTCGCCGGCGGAGGCGCCTCGCCTGCCGAGGAGCCAACCGGCGATCGCGCCGAGGACGGCGCCGATGCCGACCAGCGTGATCACGCGCGGCGGCTGGCGGCGCACCTTCGAAGCGGTCCCGCGGATGCTGTGGCGAACCGTCGCCTTGACGGCCTTGCGTCCGGCGTACTTCTTGGGTCTCGTCATCCGGAGTGCCTACCCCGCGGCGGCGGATTCCAAGCCGGTGGTGCTGCGGCTACCGTTGAGGCGTGACCGCCCCGCTCCTCGCCGTCGATACGCCCTCGCTCCTCTACCGCGCGTTCTTCGCGCTGCCGAGCAAGATCAAGGGCTCCGAC
Source organism: uncultured Actinomycetes bacterium (assembly GCA_963740625.1). Taxonomy (GTDB): domain Bacteria; phylum Actinomycetota; class Thermoleophilia; order Solirubrobacterales; family 70-9; genus JAWVFM01. The sequence goes on along the minus strand of CAVUEV010000001.1, from coordinate 330,865 downwards.
GGCAAGCCGGTGAACGCCCTGCTCGGCTCCGCCAACCTGATCCTCCGCGAGGTCGAGACGCATGAGCCGCGCGCCGTCGCGCTCTGCTTCGGCCCCGACGCCGCCTCATACCGGGTCGAGCTCTTCGCCGGCTACCACGCCGAGCGCCCTGCGATGCCCGACGAGCTGGCGCCGCAGTTCGCCGCGGCCCGGCCCTTCTTCGAGGCGTTCGGCTGGACGGTCGCCGACCACGACTCGCTGGAGGCCGACGACCTGCTCGGCACCTTCGCCCGGCTCGAGTCCGAGGCAGGCGGGACGCACGCTGATCCTCACCGGTGACCGCGACATGTTCCAGTGCGCGTCGAAGAGCGTGACCGTGCTCTACGTGCGCACCGGCGGCAGGGGCGCCGAGGCGGTCAGCCCCGAAGAGGTCGTCAAGCGCTACGGGATCGGCCCCGAGCTGGTCCCGGACTTCATCGCGCTGCGCGGCGATCCCTCGGACGGCATCCCGGGCGCGAAGGGCATCGGCGAGAAGACCGCGGCCGACCTGCTTCGCCGCCACGGCTCGCTGGAGGCCGTGCTCGACTCGGCGCTTCGCGAGGGCACGCCGAGGCTCCGCGGCGCGCTCGGACGACGCGCGCGAGGAGCTGCTCGCGTTCAAGGACATCGCCACGCTGCGCGACGCGGGCGTCGAAGCGGCCGCGGGACCGCGCCGACCGACTACGCGGGGGCCGCCAAGGACGCTCGCGAGCGCGGCATGGCCAGGCTCGCCGACCGCCTCGAGGAGAAGATGGCGCGCGTGAGCCCCGGTCGGAGCCTCACCGGCGGTTGCCTGTGCGGCGGCGTCCGCTTCGAGATCACCGAGCCGCTGGTCTCGGCCCGCTACTGCCACTGCACGCGCTGCCAGCGCCGCACGGGCACGTCCTCCTCCGCGGGCGCGGCGACGGTCCCTGGCTCCTTCCGGATCCTCGCCGGCGAGGAGCTCGTGAAGACGTTCTGGCCTCCCGGTGGCGGCTTCGGCAAGGCCTTCTGCACGGAGTGCGGCTCGCACCTCTTCAGCCAGTCGCCCGACGATCCGGACGCCAAGCACGTCCGCCTCGGCGTCATCGACGGCGATCCCGGGATCAGGCCGTCCGCACGTCAGCACGTCGCGAGCGCGGCCGTCTGGGAAGCGATCCCCGACGATGGCCTCGAGCGCTTCGACGGGCCGCAGAGCGGCTCAGCGTGAGGCGTCGGTCACCGGAGTGAGCGCCGGCTCGCCGGCCAGTACGGCGGCCGCGTTCCGGGCCGCAAGCACCGCCATCGCCGTTCGAGTTTCGACCGTCGCCGAGCCGAGGTGGGGGAGGAGCACGACGTTCTCGAGCGCTCGCAACCCGGGATGGACGTTGGGCTCGTCCTCGAACACGTCCAGCCCGGCGCCGGCGATCCAGCCCGCCGCCAGCGCCTCCACGAGCGCGCCCTCGTCGACGATCGGCCCGCGGGCGGCGTTGAGCAGGAAGGCGGTGGGGCGCATCAGGCCGAGCCGGTCGCGCGTCGATCAGGTGATGAGTCTCGGCGGTGAGCGGCAGGTGGAGGGTCACCACGTCCGCCGTCGCGCAGGAGGTCATCGAGATCGAGGCGCTCGGCGCCGAGCTCGGCGACCAGCTCCGCCTCCGCGTCGTGGCGCCCGGCGTAGACGATCCGCATTCCGGAGGCGCGGGCGCGCCGCGCGACCGCGGACCCGATCGCACCAAGGCCGACAACGCCGAGCGCACGGCCCTGGATGCCCTGCCCGAGCATGAACTCCAGGTCCCAGCGCCACTCGGCGCCGGAGCGAATCAGCCGGTCGCCCTCGACGACCCGGCGCGTCACGGCGAGCAGCAGCGCAAGCGTCAGGTCGGCGGTCGCGTCGGTGAGGACGCCGGGGGTGTTGGTGACCACGACCCCCCGCTCTCCGGCGGCGGCGAGATCGACGTTGTCGTAGCCGACCGCGACGTTGGCGACGCACCGAAGCGTGCTCCCGGCGGCGTCGAGGAGCGCGGCGTCGACGCGGTCGTGAAGGAGCGTCAAGAGCGCCGCCGCGCCCGCCGCCGCCGCTCGGAGCGCCTCCGGTGTGAGCGGGCGATTCGTCTCCGGCGCCCAGAGATCCCCCGCCGGCTCGAGGATGTCCAGCGCAGCGCGCGGAAGGCGGCGGGCGAGGACGATGCGCGGCGCCGGCATCGCAGCAACCTATCGCCGCCCGGTCAGGCGAGCAGACGCAGCACGGCACGCTCGATCTTCTCGCGGTCGGGAAACTCACCGGGCTCGGCTCCGGCGTTCAGGCGGGCGATCGAGCTGCGGATGGTGGTGCCGGAGTCGAAGCGATCGAAGACGCGGGGGTCGATGTACGCGTTGCGGCAGACGGCGGGCGTGTTGCCGAGGTACTCGGCGACGCGCTTGGTCGCCTCGCTCGAGGCGCGCTTGCGAGCCGTCTTCGTCTCCGGTGGCTTCTCCTGCGCGAGCGCAACCGCCGCCAGCACGGTGGCGTTCCAGGTCCGGAAGTCCTTGGCGGAGTACTCGTCGCCGGCGCGGTCCTTCAGGTACTCGTTGATCTCGTCGGAGCGGACGTCGTTCCAGGAGCGGGCCTCCCAGTAGGCGAGGAGCTCGTCGCCCGCGCCGGTCGGTCTCCTCTTCAGAGCCTTCAGCGTCGGCAGCGCCTCGGGGTCGGCGAGCGTCTGGACCCTCCGCTGCCCCGACTTGGCCGGGTAGTCGAAGACCGCGACTCCGTCGTCGAAGCTCACGTGGTTCCGGCGCAGCGTCGCAAGCCCGTAGCTCTCGTTGCCCGCCGCGTACGCCTCCCCGCCGATTCGAAAGAAGCCCAGGTCCAGAAGTCTCACCGCGCACGCGAGGACCCGGGCGCGCACGAGACCGCGCAGCTTCAGGTCGGCCGCCACCTGTCGCCGGACCTCGGGCAGGGCGCGGGCGAAGCGCTCCATCCGCCTGAACTTCTCGCGGTCCCGCGCCTCCCGCCAGTGCTGGTGGTAGAGGTACTGCTTCCGGCCCGCCTCGTCGAGCCCGGTAGCCTGGATGTGCCCGTTCGAGCGCATGCAGATCCAGACGTCCCGCCAGGCAGGCGGGATGCCCAGGGCACGGATCCGCTCCAGCTCCTCCGGGTCGTCGACCCGCTCGCCGTCCGCGCGCTCGTAAGAGAATCCGCGGCCGCGCCGGTGGCGCGTGATTCCGGGCTCGTTGCAGTCGACCCGGCGCAGCCTCTGGGTCAGGCGAGGCCCTCCTTCTCGTACTCGCGCAGGAAGCCTTCGAAGAGCCGGCGGTGACCCTGTTCGTCGTGCAGGATCGCGGTGACCATGTCCTGAGTCACCGGGTCGATCTCCTCGGTCTCCTCGACGATCTTCGCGTAGTGGTCGATTGCCCCGCTCTCGGCCTCGATGACGCCGCGGATGACGTGGACGATGTCGACCTGGTCCTCGGGGGGCTGGAGGAAGCTCTGCTCCGGCTTGAACGCCTCGGAGCCGGGTACGACGCCGTAGAGCTCCTTGATCCGCGAGGCGAAGAGCTGAGCGTGACCGAGCTCCTCCTGGATGTCCTGCTCGAGCGACTGCTTGATCTCCTGGGCGCGGACGCCGTCCGGGTTGACCGAGTTGGCGATGTAGCTCATCACCGTCTCGATCTCCATCCAGTAGGCACGCTCGAGCAGGGCGATGACCTTCTTGCGATCCTCCCCGGCTTCGTCGGCGAGGATGTCGGGCGCGGGTGTCATGGGTCCTCCTTCATAGCTCGTAGGGCGCTGTACCCCTGCGCGCTAGCTTCCACGCATGGCGAAGCGAAAGCGCGGCCGCAGGCGCGAGCCGCCCGCGACCGTGGATTACGAGGACGCAGACGGCAACGTGCTGCGCCTGCGGCAGGCGCTGAGCCCGGGGACGATCGGGACGATCGGCTCCGCCCCCGTCAGCCCCGGCGCCTCGCCGGAGGATGCCTGGCGGCGCCGCGCCGAGATGCTCTTCGAGCGCCTGGCGGTCAGCTGGGAGATCGCGGGGCTGCCGCTCACCGACCAGGCGATGCTCCTGGGCCGCTATCGCATGGCCGACGCAGAGACGCAGGAATGGGTGCGAAGGACGATCGCCGATCACGTTCGCGAGCACATCCCAGAGCTCGCCTGAGGCGTGCGGCGTGGCGCGCTGTTTCAGGGTCTGAGCAGGGGGTATGCAAGTGGTTGAGGCAGCCACCGTCAGGGATGACGTATCGCGCGGGGCCGATCCCCCCCGACGACCCCCGCGCCCTCTGGTCAAGCCCCTCCGGCCCCGCCGGGTGGGGCTTGACTCTTTTCGGGTCGAAATCCAGAACTATTGGAGTTCGCAGGACGATCCTTGGCGAACGTGGACCACAGCGACGAAGGCGACCGGCCACCCTCGGGTGGCCCGCGGATTCCCGGGCCGCATGAGGGCCTCGCCGACGACGACGAGCTCCTGCGCCGCTACCACGACACCCGCGACCCGGCGGTGCGCGAGGAGCTCGTGCGTCGCTACATGCAGTTCGCCCGGAGCATGGCCTTCCGCTACCGGGGAGGAAGCGAGCCCACCGAGGACCTTCTGCAGGTCGCGAGCCTCGGCCTCGTCAACGCCATCGACCGCTTCGACCCCGAGCGCGGGATTCCGTTCCTTGCCTTCGCGGCTCCCACGGTGCTCGGCGAGCTGCGGCGGCACTTTCGCGACCGGGTCTGGAACCTGCGCCTGCCCCGCGGTCTGCAGGAGCGCGTGAGCAAGGTCGACGAGGCGATCACCAAGCTGACCGGCGAGTTCGAGCGCTCACCTACGGTCGCCGAGATCTCCGATTCCCTGGGCCTGGGCGAGGACGAGGTGCTCGAGGCCTTCACGGCGGCCAACGCGCGCCGCACCGCCTCGCTCGACGCCCCCGTCGCCGCCGACGAGCCGGACGAGGCCACGCTCGGAGCTCAGGTCGGCGACGAGGAGCTGGGCTACGAACGCGTCGAGGCGTGGGCAACCGTCTCCGAGGGCATCCCGTCGCTCTCGGAGCGCGAGCGCACCGTCCTGCGGCTGCGATTCGTCGACGACCTCACGCAGTCGCAGATAGCCGAGCGCATCGGCCATTCCCAGATGCACGTCTCGCGGATCCTCCGCAGCGCGCTCGCCCAGCTGCGGGAGAAGCTGGCGGACCCCGCGGATTAGCCCCGCGAGGCCGAGTGTCCGTTGCTGATGCGGAGGACCAGGTGCTCGCCGTGATCGCCGCGCTCGACCAGCGCCTCGTCCGCGAGGGTCTTGAGCGAAGCGTCGAGGGAGGGGATGGCGAGTCCCGCGAGCATGCGGTCGCCGGCGCCGTCGTTGAGCGGGCCGACCCGGACCGTGATGCCGTCTTCTGTCTCCTCGATGGCCATTCGCGTCTGACCGTCGCTGTAGCCGTCCGGACGCTCGCTCGCGATAGCGTCGCCCAGCAGCAGCACGTCCGAGAGCCGGTCAACCGACAGGGAGGCCCGAGCCGCGAGGGCCGAGACCACGCGTGAGACGACGACACCCGCAAGCGCCTCGTCCTCGACCGCGAGAACCGTCTCTTCGGAGAGTGCCGGAGCCCCGGCCTGGGATTCCTCGTCCACCGCCGTGATCGGCACGATGACCCGCAGCTCCGTCCCGCCGCCCGCGGCTGCATGAAGCTCGAAGCCGCTCGACAGAGTGGCGATCAACGAGAGGCCGAGGCGAAGGCTCGGAGAAGACTGCGCCGCGCCGAGTCGAGGCCGAAAGCCATGCCCATGGTCGCGCACCGCGATCTCGAGGGCGTCGGGACGGTGGGCCACGCTGACCTCGAGCATCCCGAGCGCGTCCTCGTCGTAGGCGTGCACCACCGCGTTGTTGCATGCCTCGGTGATGACGGTCTTGAGGTTCGCAAGCGCCTCGTCGTCCATCCCCACGGCCTCCCCGATGCCCGCGACGGCGTGGCGGATCAGGATCACGTTCTCGGCTCGAGCGGGAACGCTGAGCCGCATGCCGGGCATCGACGTCGCCTCGAACGGGCTCCCGGCAGCGCCGGACAGCTCGGTCACGAGCCTCCTTCTGGGCATGCTGGCCATGTCGCTAGCGGTCCTGCCACTCTCTGAACATTCGTTGTACCGGGCCGGTTTGGTTCGGCTACCCGGCCACGTGTGCGCTCTAACAGGATCAAGCTGAATTTCTGCGCGTGCAAGGGACTACATTTCGACGCGGGGCCGGATGAAGGGCACGGGAGAACACGGGACTGGGAACGCCTGGCTCATGGGCGGCTCCCGGCAGGCCTTCGACCGCGGCCTGCTTGCGGGCAGCGCCACGCTCGGAGCGATCGTCGGGCTCGACGTCGCCCTCAGCGTGGTGTTCGTCGCCGCATACCCGCTCGCCGCCGTGGTCGCCAGCGCCTTCTCGCTGGGCGCAACGGTTGCGGTCTGGGCCCTTTGCCTCGTGCTGGCTGGGATCAGCGTTCTCTGGAACCACGACACCGGCGCGTTCGACTACTGGCTGCGCATCGTGATCGTGGCGGGCGGGGGCGGGTTCGCGGCGCTCCTCGCCTACCGGCGGGCCAGGGCCGAGGCGGTGTCCGCCCGCCTGGTCCTGCTCGACGTGATCGGGTCGACGGCGGACGGCTCGCTTCCACTCAACGAGACCATCGACCGCGCGCTCGCCGGAATCGTCCCGGCGGCGGCGGATTTCTGCATGATCGACGTGATCCACGACGCGGAGGTCTTTCGGGTTGCGGTCCGAGCCCGGGGCGTCGGGCGCTGGCAGGAGATCGAGGAGGGCCTGCGGGCGCGGGAGCCGTCCACGCCGAGTTGGTTGCGGGATCCCGAGATCGGGATCCCCGCGGTCCCGTACTTCCTGCCGCGAGTGAGCCGTGGTCACGAGGAAATTCTCGCGCACGGCCCCGACGGGGACCTGGAATTCATTCGCTCGCTCGGCCTGCGCTCGGTGGTGATCGCCCCGATGGTGGCCCGCGGCCGCCTGCTGGGCACGCTCACGATGGCCGTGGCCTGGTCGGGCCGGCGCTACGGAGACGACGACCTCGCCTTCGCCCGGGCCCTCGCGAGCCGGGTGGCGATGGCGCTCGAGAACGCGGGCCTGTTCTCCGATCTCGAGAGCGTCGAGCGTCGCATGGACGCGGTCATGTCCAAGATCCCCGAGGGCGTGACCGTTCACGATCCGTCCGGGAACCTCGTCTTCGCCAACCGCACGTTCGCCAGCTGGCTGGGGTTCGACTCCGCCGAGGAGGTCGTCGCCGTCGGCCTGGACGGCCTGCGTGACCGCCTCGAGCTCTATGACGAGCAGGGCCAGCGACTCGAGCAGGAGGAGGGCGACCTGATCGCCGCCCGCGTGCGCACCGGCGCTCTCCCGTTTCGCCGGATGCTTCACGTCATCACCCGGGTCGACGGTCGCGAACGCTGGCTGATGGTCAGTGCCGATGCCATTCGGGGGCCCGGCGGGGACGTCCTCTACGCCGTGACGACCATGCAGGACGTCACCGAAACGAAGCGCGCCGAGCTCAGCCAGCGTGTGATCGCGGGGGCCACGGAGCTCCTGTCCATGGGGCGGGAGCTCAGACCGACCCTGCAGCGCGTCGCCGAGCTCGCCGTCCCGGACCTGGCCGATTGGTGCTCGTTCAACCTCCTGGACGACGATGGGACCATCGAGCAGGTCGCTCTGGCGCACGTGAACCCCGAGCGCCGGCGTCTTGCGAGCGAGCTTCGCCGGCGCGCGCCGGCGCGCGCCGGCGACGGGTCGATGCTCGCGAAAGTCATCGCCGAGGAGCGGCCGCATCGCTACGACATCGGCGATCCGAGCACCGATAGCCATGCCGGCGACTTTGGCCGCACAGACGCGATTCGCGTTGCGGGGCTGGGGCCCGCGATCACCGTCCCGATCCGTGGCGGGGGCCGGGTCGCGGGGACGCTGACGCTTGCCAACACCCCGGGCCGGCGCCGGCTCACCGACGCCGACGTCGCGATCGCCGCGGAGATGGCCGAGCGGGCGGCGGTCTCGATCGAGAACGCGCGACTTGCCCGTGCCAGACGGGAGATCGCCGAGACCCTCCAGCACGGCCTCCTGCCGCCGAAGATCCCGCTCATGGCGGGATGGGACGTGGCCGCGATGTACCGACCCGCGGGCGAGCTGAACGAGGTGGGCGGAGACTTCTACGACGCGTTCGAGGTTGAGAACGGCTGGATGGTGGTGGTCGGAGACGTGGTCGGCCGCGGCGCGAAGGCCGCTGCGCTCACGGCCCTGGCGCGCCACACGATCAACACCGCGTGCACGGTGACGGGCGACCCGCGCGAGGCGCTTTCCCTGCTCAACCGAAAGCTTCTCCGGCGCGGCGATCAGCCCCTGTGCACAGCTGCGATCGTCGTGCTCTCGAGGGGGACCGACCGTGCCGCTGACGCGGTGGTCGTCAGCGCCGGCCATCCGCTGCCCCTGCTCGTTCGGCGCGACGGCGTCGGCGAGGTTTGCCGCCCCGGTCCGATGCTCGGCGCGATGGCCGACGCGGAGTGGCACCTCGACCTGGTGAGCGTCGAGCCTGGCGAGCAGCTCGTCATCTACACGGACGGGGTGACGGACTCGCGGGTCGACGGGGAGCTCGTCGGCGAGGCCCGGCTGCGTGCCCGCCTCGAGGGAGCGAGTGACCCGGCCAAGGCGATCGAGCGAATCGAGACGCTCCTGTCTGAGGTCGACGGCGACGGCGCCGACGACGCCGCGGCGGTGGCGATCATGCGCAGCCCGGAGCCGCCGGTGCGGCCGCCCGAGGCCGCGGCGGAGACCCGCACCGCGAGCTGAGGCCCAGTCCTTGTTCGCCGGGGATCCGGGGTAGAATCGCGGGCGCTGCCCTCCCCGCCCTGGAACGGGGGGCCCTGCAAAAAGACACCGTGATCAGCGAATTCAAGGTTGAAGTGGAGAAGCTCGACAACGGGCTTCACGCCTTCCGAATCGAGGGCGAGCTCGACCACGCGACCGCGCCGCAGCTGCGCGATCCCCTCGACGCGGCGATCGAGGCCGGTGTGCGCGCCATCCTCATCGACCTGACCGACTGCCCGTTCATCGACTCAACCGGCCTCAGCGTCATCGTCCATGCCCGATCGAAGCTGATGGATGACGGTCGCTCCAGCGCGCGGTTCGAGCTTTGCTGCGCCGACGCGCAAACACGCCGGCTCCTCGAGATCACCGGGATCGAGGAGGCCTTCGGGATCTTCGACACCCGCGACGAAGCCGTCGCGGCCTTCGCCTAGCGAAACCCCCGGTAACGCGGCCAGTGCGGCCCAAACCTCCCGCCACCCACTAGGCTCGTGGCGAGGGGGTGCCGGCGACGGCCCTCGCCCCGAGGAGACGCCGGAGCCATGCCAAGCCAGACGTTCAGCTTCTTCCTCCCGCTCTTTCACGGGAGCGAACTGGTCAAGGCGATCACGATCCCGCTGTTCACCGGCGCGATCGGCTACGTCATCAACTGGACCGGCGTGTGGATGCTGTTTCACCCGCTGCGTTTCAGGGGGTTTCGCGTACCCGGGCTGGCGATGCTGGCCCGGCTCCTTCCGCGCCGGCTGCAGGAGATCCCAGGGATCATGCACGGGGGCGTCGGCTGGCAGGGCATCATTCCCAACCGCGCTGCGAAGATGGGCTCGATCGCGGCCGACAAGGGCCTGGCGAAGCTGGGGACCCCGGGCGAGTTCTACGAGCAGCTCGAGCCGGACCGGATCGCGGAGCACATCCTCATAACCGCGCAGGGAGACATCCGCGACATGGTCGAGCGGATCATGCAGCGCGAGAATCCGCAGCTCTGGAACGACCTGCCGCCGCGGGTGCGGGAGGCGGTCCACCAGCGCGTCCAGGCGCAGCTGCCGGAGATCGTTCACGACGTCACCGGCGAGATCGGTCGCAACATCGACCAGCTCCTCGACGTGAAGCTGATGGTCATCCGCCAGTTCGAGGAGCGGCCCGAGCTGGCGACGCGGGCCTTCCTGGACGTCGGTCAGCGCGAGCTGCGGCTGATGATCAACTTCGGCTTCCTCTTCGGCTTCATCTTCGGGATCCCGGTGGTCCTCATCACGCACTGGCTCCCGGCCTGGTGGGTGCTGCCGGTCTGCGGGGTCGTTGTCGGCTGGATCACGAACCTGCTCGGGATGCAGGTGATCTTCGAGCCCGTCGAGCCCCGCCGGCTCGGCCCCTTCCGTCTCCACGGCCTGTTCCTGCGGCGCCGCAGCGAGGTGGCCGACGTCTACTCGGGCATCATCGCCGACGACGTGGTCACCCTTGGCAACGTCGGCGACCAGCTCCTGCACGGCCCCAGCTCCGATCGGACGCGGCAGATGCTCGAGACGGCGCTGCGGCCGGCCGTCGACCAGGCGACCGGCCCCGCACGGAGGGCCGTCCGGGTCGCGGTGGGTCCGCGCCAGTACGACAACATCCGCGAGTCCGTCGCGCACGAGGCCGTGGAGTACACGATGGGCCCGCTCAGCGATCCGGATTTCTCCGAGCAGCAGTCCACGCGCGTGCGAACGCTGCTGGCATCGCGCATGCGAGAGATGTCCTATCCGGACTTCGTCGAGCTGCTGCGCTCGGCGATCAAGGAAGATGAGTGGATGCTCTACGCACACGGCGCAGTCCTGGGCTTCGGCGCGGGCCTCGTCCACCTGGCGCTCTTCGGGGTCTGACCATGGAACGACGAACCGCAATCGGCCAACGGCGCACTCGACGCCGCCGCCGGGACGACGTCCTGGGCTCGATTCCCGGGCTGGCCCGGATCTACGGCGTCCGCCTGGCTGCACACCGCCGAGTGGGCGGTGGACGCCTCGGCGCGCGCCGGCTCTCGCGTCCTGCGAGCCGCGACCTCGCGCGAGGCCCCCGACGAGCTGCTGCGCGAGGTCGGCGACGAGGTCCGCGGCTACGCCCGCCGCTTCCTGGGGCTCGTCGACGTCGAGGGCGAGTGGGTGCCCGGCCGGCTCAGCGACCTGTTCGCCTCCGCGTAATGGCGAGTCTGCGCGCCCCGGACTCCCTGCGCGAGCAGGGGGCGGAGCTCCTGCGCCGCTCAGCGGACGTCGACTACCTGGACGAGGCGCACCCCGCGTACGCCCGGATCCTCTCCGAGCTGGCGCCTGACGAAGGCCGGATCCTTCGCCTGCTCAGCGAGCAGGGGCCGCAGCCGTCGGTCGACGTCCGGACCGTCGGGCTCGTGGTCGTCGGCTCCGAGCTGGTCGGCGCCGGGGCTCACCATGATCGGCGCCGAGGCGGGCTGTCGCCACGTCGATCGTGTCCACGCCTACCTCAACAACCTCTTCCGCCTCGGTCTGATCTGGTTCTCGCGGGAGCCCGTGGGGGACGGGCTGCGCTACCAGGTGCTCGAGGCGCAGCCCGAGGTCCTCGAGGCGATGCGAAGGGCGGGACGGGGTAGGACAGTCCGCCGCAGCATCGTCCTCACGCCCTTCGGGCGAGACTTCTGCGAGGTCTGCCTGCCCATGGACACGGGCGAGCTGGAAGCGCTGGACGGAGGCGCCGGCGGGGCCAACGACGAGGTGCCCGAGACCGTTCCCGAGCCGCCGCCGGAGACCGGCTAGGCGGTTTCGTCGAGCTCGTCGCGAAGCGGTGTGACGATGCGCCGCCGGCCGGCGTTCAGGCCGGCGTCGCCTTGGAGGGTGATGCCGAGCACGTCGAGGTGGCGGTGAACGCCGTCGAGGAGGTCCTCCACGTTGCTTCGCGCGGTGCGCAGCTGGCGGATCAGCCCGTCCATCGACTCCGCCTGGACGTTGGCGCCGCCGCAGCTCGGGCAGGCGTGCGGGGCCTCTGACGCCCGGACGGCGCCGCAGTCGGCACAGCTGATCCTGAACACGTCGACGCCGCCGTCGGCCGGCGGGCACCGCCGGGGCGAGGCGGTCCGAGCGGTGGCGCTGGTAGGTCTCGGTGAGTTCCGTCTGGGCCGTCCGCTCGACGGTGATGTCGACCAGGATGCCGCGCCAGAAGGGCGCGTCGGAGCCCGGATCGACCAGCGCGGCCTCGTCGCGGACCCAGACGAGGTGGCCGTCGGCGTGCAGCATCCGGTACTCGGTTACGCAGGTGGCCCGCTCGCGGGTTGCGATCTCGAACCTCGTCGTCCTCGGTGTCGAAGACGGCCTTGCGGTCCGCGGGGTGGATCCGTCGCGTGTAGAGGTTGGGATCGGCGATCCAGTCCTCCGGACGGTCGCCGATCAGAGTCTCGACCTGCGGGCTCACGTAGCGCCAACGGCCGTCGATGCCCGTCTCGGCCTCGTAGATGACGGCGGGCACGGCTGCGATCAGCTCGCCGAATCGATCGGTCGAGCGGGCGAGCGCCTCCAGGCTCTGCGCGATGTCCGTCCTGTTCATCGTCTCCGGTTTGGGAGTCGGGGAAAGCTGCGAGTGTCTTATCGGCAGCAGGAGAGCTGAGGAATAGCCCCGGGTGCTCCAGGCGTCTCGCCCCTAGAGGAGGAGCGCTCAGTCGCCAAGCTCGACGCGTTCGATGACCTGCGGCTCGAGCGGCCGGTCGCCGGGGCCCGTCGGCGCCGCCTCGATCGCATCGACCGTGTCCATGCCGTCGACGACTCGCCCGAAGACCGTGTGCTTGCCGTCCAGCCACTCGGCGGCCTTGGTGGTGACGATGAAGAACTGCGAGCCGTTGGTGTTGGGCCCGGCGTTGGCCATCGCGAGCGCTCCCCGGACGATCCTGTTGTCGTTGAACTCGTCCTCGAAGGTGTAGCCGGGCCCCCCGGTGCCCGTTCCCTGCGGGCACCCACCCTGGATCATGAAGTCGGGGATCACCCGGTGGAAGGTCAACCCGTCGTAGAACCCGTCGGCGGACAGCTTGCGGAAGTTCTCGACGGTCTTCGGCGCGTCATCGTCGAAGAACTCGACTGAGACGGCCCCGGCGTTCGTATGGAGCGTGGCAGTAGACATGTCCTGAATGTAGGGGAAGCCAGACGCCTCGACTTTCGCCGAAACGGGTAGAACACGGTTGTGGAGGGAAAAGGGGTTCTGACCAAGGCGTGGCAACTGCCGGTGGCGGTTTCCGTGCTCACCGTGCCGATCATCGCGGCGACCTTCTTCGGTGGCCCGCCCGCGGGGCTCGGCGCCGCCTTTCTCGCTGCCGCCGGCGTGCTCTACCTGGCGGCCCGGGCCCGGCCGGAGGAGCCGATCGAGGGGCCGGGGCCGCGAGCCGGGCGGCTCCTGGTCGTCGCCTGCTCCACGCTCGACGAGCCGGCGGCGGTCGCATCGATCGCCGCCGCGGCCGACGAGCTCGAGCGACTCTCCCGCTGAGATCCTCGTCGTGGCGCCGGCCTCCATGGGGAGGCTCGCCAGTTGGACCTCCGATCTGCAGGCTGGGCGGCTCGCCGCGGCCGAGCGGCTGGTGGTCGCCCTTGCCAACCTCGCGGCCGCCGGTCTCGACGCCAGGAGCCGCGTCGGCGACTCCGACCCGATCCTCGCGACTGAGGACGCCGTCCGCTCGTGGCCGGCGGAGATGATCGTCTTCTTCACCGACCGTGACGACGAACGGGGGGCGCGCGCTGCTCGCGACGTCTCGCGCCGCGCCACCGTTCCGGTGCGCCACGTGGTGATCGACCACGCGGCGGTGGCGTAGCCGGCTGACGCTCAGGCGGCCTGGCGCGACAAGCGCTTGAAGCAGCCAGGCGCAGGCCCGCGTGCGCGCCGGCACGCTTCCGACGTTTGCCTCGAATAGCGGGGCAAACGTCAGGAGCGCCGTTACAGAACACGCACGTGCTTGACCTCAAACGCCGAGCGCCGTCCCACCCAGCCAGACGCGCTCCGGAGTGCACCCCACGCGCCCTACCTACACTGGCCTTGTGGACCTCGAGCTTCTGAGCACGACGCTCGCCGAGCTCGGCGAGCCGCAGTACCGCGAGGGGCAGATCTGGCGCTGGGCGGCGCGGGGCGCGGACTCCTACGCGCCGATGACCGACCTGCCCGCGGGCCTCCGCGATCGCCTGGCGGACGCCGTTCCGTTCTCCGGCCTCACCCTGGAGAAGGAGGAGACGTCGCGCGACGGCACCCGCAAGGCGCTCTTCTCCACGCACGACGGGCGGCCGGTCGAGGCCGTTCTCATGCACTTCCGGGACGGCCGTCGTTCGGTCTGCCTGTCGAGCCAGTCAGGGTGTCCGCTGACCTGCGCGTTCTGCGCCACGGGGGCGATGAAGTTCGGCCGCAACCTGACGGCTTGGGAGATCCTCGACCAGGCTCTTCACTTCCGGCGCCGGACGGAGCTCGACCACGCCGTCTTCATGGGGATGGGCGAGCCGATGATGAACCTGGACTCGGTTCTCGAGGCCTGCCGGCGGCTCCCCGACCTCGGGATTGCGGCCTCGCGCACGACGGTCTCCACGGTCGGCTGGGTACCGGGCATCGACCGGCTCGCGGCGGAGCCCACGCCTGTGCGCCTCGCGCTCTCGCTGCATGCGGCCGAGCCCGCGCTTCGCTCCGAGCTGATGCCAGTCAACGACCGCTATCCGCTTGCCGAGGTGCTCGCGGCCTGCCGGCGCTGGAACACGGCTCGCAACCGGCGCGTCTACGTGGAGTACGTGATGCTCGCCGGCGTCAACGACCGCGTCGAGCAGGCGCACGCGCTGGCCGTGGCGCTCACCCCCCGCGCGGCGTTCAAGGTCAACCTCATCCCGTACAACCCGACCGCGGCCGGCTTTCGGGGATCTTCCCGAGCCGCAATCGAGGCCTTCGCCGCGGCGCTAAGGGCGCACGGGGTCCCCGCCACCGTGCGACTGACCCGCGGCCGCGACATCGACGCGGCGTGCGGGCAGCTCGCGGCGTCGGGCTCGTAACCGCAGATTCACGCGGCGATCGCGCTGGGCGACTAGATTTCCGGAGGCATGGATGTGCGTCCTTCGGGCAAGGCGACGAGGCGAGCGCTGGCGGGTGCCGTCGCCATCGCCGTCGCGGTGAGCGCGGGCATCGCCCTCGCCGCCCCGAACGGCGGGCCTGCGAACTCGGACGCGAAGGCGATCTCCGGGACCGGCAAGGCCAACCACCTCGTCGGCACCAGGGGCCCTGACGTCATCGACGGCAAGAAGGGCGACGACGTCATCAATGGCCGGGCTGGCAGGGACAGCCTGAGCGGCGGCAAGGGCAACGACAGGATCCTCGCCCGCGACGGGACCGAGGACACGATCGACTGCGGCCCGGGCGCCCACGACGTCGCCGTCGTCGACCGCAGCGAGGACGGCGTCTACGACTGCGAGAAGGTAAGGACCCCGGGCTCCGGGCAGAAGCGAGGTGGGCGATGAGCGTTTTCGAACCCGAGCGGCGACCGGGCGGCCCCCTCGACGGGCGCGAGGGCGAGGAGCGCTTCGCGGCCGAGCACCCGCGTGAGCACATGCGGCGCCGGGACTTCATCGCCCGCACCGCGGCGCTTGCCGGCGCGGCCGGCGTCGGGGCGGCGCTGCCGCTCGACTCCCTGATGTCGGCGGCGGCAAGCCGCCAGACGCGGGTTCCCTACCCGTCGCCCCGCAACATGCCGATCGACCACTTCGTGGTCCTGATGATGGAGAACCGCTCCTTCGACCACTACTTCGGCTGGCGCGACGACGTCGACGGGCGCAACACGGGGCTTTCGTATCCCGACGACAGCGGCAAGATGCACCCCACCCACGCGCTCGGCAGCGACCTCCAGGGATGCGGCTTCAAGGATCCGGACCATTCCTGGGAGGGCGGTCGCGAGGAGTACAACCACGGCAAGCTCGACGGCTTCCTCAAGGTCAACGACGAGTACGCCATCGGCTACTACCTGAAGCAGAACCTCCCGTTCATCCCGGCGCTCGCGGAGGCGTTCACCATCTACGACCGCTACTTCGCGGCCCTGCTCGGTCCGACCTATCCAAACCGCCACTACCAGTGGGCGGCGCAGTCCGGCGGCCAGATCGACAACGCCATCCCGAGGGACGCCGGAGGCAATCCATGGGAGACGATCTTCGACCGCGCGACGGCGCAAGGACTGTCGGTTGGGTACTACTTCTCGGACATCCCGTTCGGCGCGCTCTACGGCAAGCGCGCGGGCTCCTGGCTCAAGCCGATCGCGCAGTTCTACGACGACGCCCAGGCGGGCACCCTGCCGAACATCGCCTTCGTCGACCCGGTGTTCAACGGCGAGGACCAGGGCATCTCCGGCGACGAGCACCCGCACGGCAACATCCTGGTGGGTCAGTTCTTCATGTCAGAGGTGGTCGACGCGTTCCTGAACTCCCCGAACTTCCGCCGGGGGGCGATGTTCGTCAACTACGACGAGTGGGGTGGGTTCTTCGAGCACGTAAGCCCGCGCTTCGTGCCCGACGATCGCCAGAGCAAGAAGCTCGCGAAGAACTTCGGGGTGACCGGGTTCCGCGTGCCCGCGGTATCGATCTCGCCGTGGGCCCGGCGCGGTCAGGTCAGCCACTCGACCATGACCCACGTCTCGATCCTGAAGATGATCTCCTATCGGTTCGGGCTTGGCTTCCTGAACAAGCGGCACCGCTACTCCTCGGACATCGGCCGGACGTTCGACTTCTCGAAGCCGGACTACGACGTCCCCGACCTTCCCAGTCCCGCCCCGGCGGCTCCGGTCGCGTGCGCGACGAAGGCGTCCCCCGAGCAGGACCGGGCCGCCCACGCAGAGGGGCCGGAGCTGCCGGAGATCGCCGAGTACGCGGAGTCCCTCGGCTTTGACGTTCAGCCGCCGACACCTGAGCGCGTGTTTGCCCATCCCGGGCGCGCCAGGGAGATCGGCCGGCTGTGGCGCGAGGCCGCGGCGCGCGGTGAGTTCACGTGACGCGGCGCCTCGGACTCCTCGGGCTGGTCGCCGTGTGTCTCGCAGCTGGTGCGCTTGTCGGCATCGGCACGGGCAGCGCCGAGACCGGCGGCGTGCCGCCGGTCTATCCGGCCCACGTGTCGAACGCGGCCGCCCACCACAAGCAGCCGCCGAAGCTCAAGCACGTCTTCACGATCGTCCTCGAGAACGAGAACGCGGACACCTCGTTCGGCCCCGGCTCCAAGGCTCCGTACCTGGCCAAGACGCTTACGCCGAAGGGCGAGTTCCTCCCCAACTACTACGCGCACCGGCCACCTGAGCCTCGACAACTACATCTCGATGATCTCCGGCCAGGCTCCGAACCTCGCAGACGCAGTCCGACTGCCAGTTCTTCACTGACTTCAGCGCGACCGCAGGGAGCCGACGGCCAGTGGGTCGGGCCCGGCGGCGGCTGCGTCTTTCCGCCGCAGGCGCCAGAACGTCGCCAACCAGCTCGAGGACTCGGGCTACACGTGGCACGAGTACGCCGAGGACATGAACGCCGAGCGCGCCGAGCGGCAAGGAGGATCCCTGCCGGCATCCCGCCATCGGCGCTCGGGACGACACGCAGAGCGCCGAGGTCGGCGACCAGTACGCGACCCGGCACAACCCGTTCGTCTACTTCCACTCGATCATCGACTTCCCGACCTGCAAGCGGAACGTCGTCGACCTCTCGCACCTGAGCAAGGACCTCGAAGCGCGAGGGCACGACGCCGAACTACTCGTTCATCACGCCGAACCTCTGCAGCGACGGGCACGACTCGCCGTGCGTCGACGGCAAGCCCGGCGGGCTCGTGAGCGCCAACGTGTTCCTCCAGAAGTGGGTCCCGAAGATCCTGCACTCCCCCGCGTACAAGGACCACGGGCTCGTGATCGTCACCTTCGACGAGGCCGAGGGCAGCCGGCGCCGAGCGCGGACTCCACGCGCCTGCTGCGGCGAGCAGCCCGGGCCGAACCTGGCGCCTGACACGCCCGGGCTTCCTCCACCCCGGGCCCGGGCGGCGGCAAGATCGGCGCCGTGCTCGTCTCGCCCTGCATCAAGCCCGGCACGACCAACGCGACGCCCTACAACCACTACTCGATGCTGCGCTCGATCGAGGACAACTTCGGCCTCCCGCACCTGGGCTACGCGGGCCAGCAGCGGCCTGAAGCCGTTCGGCGCCGAAGACCTTCAACCGCCCGGGCTGCGGCCGGCGCCGCTAGGCCTCGGCCGAGCCTGGTCGAGCCGTCCTCCGCGATCGTCCAGCGGGGGTTGTGGGCGACCTCCCACGGGTGTCCGTCCGGGTCGACGAACAGGCCGGAGTAGCCGCCCCAGAACGTTCCGGCGGGCTCGCGGCCGATCCTCGGCGCCGGCGGAGCGCGCCTCCTCGATCACGGCGTCGACCTCCGCGGGCGAGCGCGTGTTGTAGGCGAGCGTCACGCCGCCCCAGCCGCCCGCGTCGGTGACCGTCGAGTCCTCGGCGAGCTGGTCGCGCCTCCAGAGGGCGACGATCATCCCGCCGGCCTGGAAGAACACGACGTCGTCGTCGGGACCGGCGTTCGTCACCCAGCCCAGAGCCTCGTAGAAGCGGCGCGCGCGGCCCAGGTCGCGCACCCCGAGGGTCACGAGGCTCAGCCGCTGCTCCATCAGCGCGGCCCTCGGGCCGGCCCGAGCGGGGTCTCGTTCAGGCGCGGATACACGTTCAGGTAGTAGCGAGCCTGCACGCGCCCATGGCGGATCGCGCGCATCCCCCGGGTGGTGACCGTGGCCGATGCCTGCGCGGCGCCGTCGTAGTCCATGAACTCGCCGTGGAAGCGGACCCTGCGGCTGCCGAATGCCTTGACTCCGTCGACGGCGACGATGCGGCCGGTCGACGCGGCGAGGCTGCCGCTCCCCTTCTTCGCCAGCCAGATCGCGACCGCCGACTCGAGGCCGCCGCCGCGAGCCGGGCGCCGGGGACGGCGCGAGAGCGTGCCGTCCGCGTACACGTAGCGGCCGAGGCGAATGTGGGCCAGCGGGTCCCGGTGCCTGTCGAGGATGTCGGTCAGGTGCTGCGCGACGATGTTGCCGGCGCTCGGACCTGCCCCCTCCGTTTCGAGCTTGTGCTGGTGGCCGCGCTGATCCCTGTCGTCGGCATCGTCCGCGCACGTCGCCGGCGCGCCGCCGTAGTTGAGCGCACCCGGCAGGCTCGTGTACGCCCACGCCGGGCTCTGGTAGCCGATCATGTCGTCGGCGAGGCCCACCTCCATCCGGTGCGGCGCCTTCGCATGCCAGGCCGGCACCGGCGGGTTCGGGCGCTCCGGGCAGCTCGCCTCGTCGATGCCCCATGGGCTCCCCAGCATCAGCGCCGGGAAGGCCTCCCCCGGGTTCGCGATCATCTGCAGGCCCGGGCCGGCGTTCACCACGCCGACCTCGGTCCGCAGGTCCTCGCCGGTGTGCCCTGTGGGCTGTCCGTCCGTGTAGAGGGAGCGCTTCTCGCCGAACAAGCCGGCGCCGGCGGCGGCCTTGAAGAGGTTGTTCTCGAGCGGAATGAAGAAGACCTGGCGGACGGCGTCGACGCGGCCGAACGGCAGCGGGCGGGCCTTCGGGAGCTGCTTGACGACGTCGTCCGCGAAGGCCGCTCCGGTGGCGGCGGCCTGCGCGTAGCAGCCATCGGGACAATCGGGGCCCGCGCTGTCGGGCACCGGCGGCACCGTCTGGGGGTCTTCCTCGGAGCCGTTGTCGCCCACGAGGAACATCGCCATCCCGCCGACGCGGCGCTCGAGCTTGCGCTCGAAGTACCCCGGCCAGTCCGCCGAGAGGTCGTCCTGAAGGGCCGGGTTGCCGGAGTGGCCGATCTCCTGGTTGTGGGCCGCGAGGTTCATGATTGTCGCGATCGGCTTGCCCGACGTCGCGCGCGCCTGCAGGACGCGGATCTTGGGGTCGATTGCCGCGGCGGTGCCGTCGTCGTTCGTCGTCGGGAAGTCGTTGGAGAGGTGGACCTTGACGTTGGCCGGAGTCGTGAAGTCGCGCTCGGAAACCGTGGCCGGGCGCCGGCGGTCGTACGCCTTGGCGGCGGCGTTGGCGATCCGCCGGTCGAGGTAGTCCATGTAGTAGGAGTCGATGCCGGAGTTGAGGCCCACCGCGCCGCCGAGGACCGGGACGTCATCCGGGGCCTCGGGAGCGCCGTAGATCCCGATCGTGTCCGGCGAGGACTCGTTGTGGTCCGAGCTGACGATGACGTCGCTGATCCCGGGGCGCCTGGCCTCGGCGATCCGCCGCGCGTCCTCGATGTAGTCCTGGAAGATCCCCTGGGCGACGACTGAGACGACCACCACGGTCCGCTTGCCATCGGAGATGGCAAGCGCTCGAGCGTCCAGCGGGTCGTGGACGTCCATAGCCAGGTGGTCGACGCCGCCCGAGATGTAGATGCCGTCCCAGCGACCGTTGCCGTTGGCGTCGCAGTAGGGCTCAGGAGTGAGTCCGCCCTCGGACTCCGGGTAGGTGAAGGTGCCGGATCCGTCGGTGTCGGTGTAGGGCTCCTCGAACGCGAACTGGCGCGGTCCGTCGTAGGTGGAGGTGTCGCAGCCCGGGAACGCACCGGCGTCCTGCGACGGCGAGTAGGCCGGGGGAGTCGTGTCCACACGCGCGGCCCCGACCGAGAAGCCCTGAGCGGCGTGCGCGGACGGCGCAGCGAGGCCCGTCCCCGCGACGGTGAGCAGCACCAGTCCCCTGATGGCCACTTGCCTCACGCGGGCAACATATGCGGGCTGGACGACCGGCGCGCCGCTTGGCCGCCGGGGGTAGATTGACGCCGCGATGGGGAGCCGGAGAAGGAGCAGGGCGGCGTCGATTGCTGCGCTCAGCGCGCTGCTCGTTGGCCTGCTGGTTGCCGCGGCGGCCAACGGCGCCTACCCCCTGACGCGGCCCGGCGGGAACCCGCACGACTTCACCGACCTCTACCTGGGCAACTCGGTGCCCAACGACCTCGACGGCGACGGCAACACCTTCAAGTTCGCCGCGACCTCCGATTCATCCAACACGGTCGACAACGCCAGGCCGACCGAGCTGGGCGGGGTCAGGGGCGCGCACCTCGCCGACGCCGACCCGTCCGCCAACACGGCGATGAAGCTCACGCTCGGCCGCCCGGACGTCGAGCTCGCCGTCCTCGACTCCGGGATCAAGTGGAACGACGAGGGTGCGATGTCGGACCTGCGCCTGAAGGTGCACCTGAACAGCGGCGAGCTCCCGGCGCCCGAGCACACGCTCGCGACTGCGATCTCCGACCCCGCGACCAACCACTGCTCGTCGTACAGGAACGCCGACGACGCCAACGGCGACGGCGTCTTCGACATCGACGACTACGCCTGCGACCCGCGCGTCAGGAATGTCCTGAAGACCGACCCGCGCCGCA
The DNA here is from genome assembly GCA_963740625.1 of uncultured Actinomycetes bacterium. Taxonomy (GTDB): domain Bacteria; phylum Actinomycetota; class Thermoleophilia; order Solirubrobacterales; family 70-9; genus JAWVFM01. The sequence continues at coordinate 309,728 of CAVUEV010000001.1, read as the reverse complement.
ACGGACCGCCGAACGTGCTCACTCCGGAGGACCTGATCATCGCCTTCTCCGACGGCACCGACGCGGACGGCAACGGCTTCGTCGACGACATCGCCGGCTGGGACTTCGTCGACGACGACAACGACCCGTTCGACGACGTCCAGTACGGCCACGGGACCGGCGAGGCCAAGGACTCCTCCTCGGAGGGCGACAACGGCGGGCAGCTCGGCAGCTGCCCGAACTGCACCGTGCTGCCGCTCCGCGTCGGCGAGAGCTTCATCGCCGACGTCAACCGCTTCGCCGCCGCGGTCCTCTACGCCACCGACAACGGCGTCTCGGTCGTCCAGGAGGCGCTCGGGACGATCGACAACACGAGCCTGGCCCGCTCGGCGGTGGATTACGCCTACCGCCACGGCGTCACGGTGATCGCCTCGGCCGCGGACGAGGCGGCCCAGCACAACAACTGGCCGTCGAGCCTTCCGCACGTGATCGTCGTCAACTCGATCACCACCGGCGCGGTTCCCGCTCCCGACCAGCAGTACACCGCGTTCAACGGCTGCACCAACTTCAACGCCAAGATCACGCTGGCGATCCCCTCGACGAGCTGCTCGTCGAACGCCACCGGCCTGGCCTCGGGGATGGCGGGCCTGATCTACTCGGCCGCGCTCGACGCGAAGGCCAAGGGCGCCCTCTCCGGCTACCCGGACACCTCCGAGTGCGAGCTCACCAGCGGCAAGCCCTGCGTGATCACCCCCAACGAGGTTCGCCAGCTCATGGCGACGGGAACGATCGCCGGGACGCCCCAGGCCGACGACATCGACTTCGCGGGATCGCCCGCAGGCTCTGCGAACGAGCCGTCCTGCTCCCCGGCTCCGACCCCGGGCTGCACCGATCCGAACGGCGCGCTTCAGGCTCAGGTGGACTCCAACCGCGTGGTCGTGCCTCCCGCGATCTTCGAGTCCTATCCCGCGCGCAGGGGTCCGGACCAGTTCTACGGGTTCGGGCGGGTCAACATGTACCGGGCGGTCTCCGCGGTTCTCTCCAGCCCCGCGAGCCCGGCGCAGTCGAAGATCCCTCCCGAGGCCGAGATCACCTCGCCGCAGTGGTTCGAGCAGGTGGACTCGAACCGCTCCTCGGTGGACGTGGACGGACAGGTGTACGCGCGCGGGACGAGCTACACCTGCGAGGTCCTGGTCGCGCCCGGCCAGTACCCCAACAACGCCCGCACGAGCGACTCCCCGCCCGGCGACTTCGCGCCCCTGCACAACGGCTGGTGCGACGGGACGACGGCGCACACCGACGACCACTCGGGGTCGCTCGGTCAGATCGGCATCGCGGCCCTGCGCTCGCGCTTTCCGCCCGGCACGGACTTCTCCGGGCCGGAGCCGCAGGCGTCGGTGACGGACGGCAACGGGCGTCCCAACCCGGCGCCGCACGCGTTCACGCTCGAGGTGATCGTGCACGCCACGCGCGGAGGCGTCGCGATGACCGGCGAGGACCGCCGCACCGCCTACCTGCACCACGACGCCGACGCGTTGGCGGGATGGCCGCGAGGAATCCGGCGCGGGAAGGTCGTTGCCGGCACGCCGACGTCGGACGGCGAGTCATCGCCGGTGCTGGCCGACCTCAACGGCGACAACCGCAACGAGCTGATCGTTGCGGGCGCCGACGGCTTCGTTCACGCCCTGGAGCCCAACGGCGAAGAGCTCCCCGGCTGGCCCGTGCGTGCGGACGCGCCGGGGATCGTCTCCCACCACTCGAGCGAGCGCGCCTATGAGTCCGGCGAGATGTCGACAAACGAGGGCGGCGCGATCCTCGCCTCGCTGGCCGTCGGCGACGCCAATCGCGACGGGGCCCCGGAGGTCTACGCCGCCGACCTCGAGGGAAAGGTCTACGGCTGGAACGCGGCGGGCAAGCGGATCTTCAAGGCGCACTCCGACCCGGCCTTCTCCGGAAAGCCGCTCGAGCCGTTCGTCAACTCGCGCGACGGCGAGACCAACCGCACCCAGCACGGCTTCATCGGCTCACCGGTGCTGGCGGACCTGGACGGCGACGGCAAGGAGGAGATCATCGCCGCCGGCATGGATCGCCACCTCTACGCGTGGCACGCGGACGGCAAGCCGGCAAAGGGCTTCCCGGTCCTCGTCGTCGACCCCTCGAAGGTGAGGAAGGTGAACCCGAAGACGGACGAGGTGACCTTCAAGCCGGATTCCGGCTCGCTGATGCAGGGCGCGATCGTCGATACGCCGGCGGTGGGGGACCTGAACGGTGACGGCAAGCCGGAGATCGTCCTGGGGACCAACGAGGAGTACGCCGCCGACCAGGACGGCGGCTGGAACGTCTCCCCGTCGAACACGACGTCGTTCAGCCTGCTCGACCAGCTGAACCAGGCGATCGGCGCGTTCAAGTCCGCCTGCGGGGGCTCCTGCGACGACATTCCCGACGTCCCGCTCAACACCGCGAACTCGCGGCTCTACGCGATCCACTCCGACGGCGGCGCTCACCACGGTGGTCCCTTCCTGCCCGGCTGGCCGGCGAAGATCGGGATCGTCGACGCGGAGCTCCTCCCCGACGTCGGCGAGGGCATCACCGGCTATCCGGTGATCGGCGACACGAGCTGCGCGGGGGGCCCGAGCGGGCCGAAGATCGGCGCGATGGCCAACAACGGCGCCGCCTACGTGTTCGGGACGAACGGGGCCTCCTGCTACGGGCGGTCCGGGGGGCACGACGTGCCGCTCGCTACCGACTTCTCGGCGACCGCCTCACAGGTGGATCACCCGATCGTCCCCGCGGTCGGAAGCCCGGCCTTCGCCAACCTCGACGGGAGCGGCCTCACGATGCTGGCGCCGGTGGCGGGCCTGGGCCGCGCGCTCGACGTCGCCCTTCCCGAGTACCAGCCGAACGGCCAGGACTTCCTGGCGGCGTGGAACGTCTCGGGCCAGGGGCAGCTGCGCTCCGGCTTCCCGCAGCCGGTCAACGACCTCCAGTTCCTCACGGGGCCGTCGGTGGCGGACATCGACCCCTCGAGCCCCGGCCAGGAGACGCTCGAGGGAACGGCGAGCATGGACCTGAACGCGTTCACCGCCGGGGGTTCCGAGCTACCCGGCTGGCCGAAGCTGAGCTCCGACTGGACGATCGCCAACCCGACCATCGGCAGCTTCGGCACGCAGGACACCGGGCCGAACGCCAGGAAGGTCGTGATCGGCCTGACCCGCTCCGGCTACGTCAACGCCTTCAGGACCGCGGCGCCGGCTTGCTCGCCGTCCGCCTGGCCGCGCTTTCACCACGACGACGCGAACTCCGGCGACCTCGAGCGCGACGCGACCCTGCCGGGGGCTCCGTACGAGGCGTCGGTCTCGGGCGGGAAGATCTCGTTCAAGGCGCCGGGCGACGACCTGATGTGCGGCAACGCCAGGCGCTATCAGGCGGTCTCATCCGACAAGCCGATCTCGGCGGCCAGCTTTACCGCCGCCAGGCGACTGACCGGCCTTCCGAAGCCGGGCGCCCCGGGCGCGAAGCAGACGTACTCGCCGCCCGCGAGCGCCGGACAGTACGTCGCGATCCGCGCGGTGGACGACCAGGGGAACGTCGGGCGCCCGGTGGTCGTGCATCTGCGGGGCCGCCCGTCGGAGCCGCACGGCCAGTGCTCGCACCAGATCATCGGCACGGCGAAGGGCGAGACGCTTCGCGGCACCAGGGGTTCGGACCGGATCCGCGGCCGCGGGGGGGACGACAAGGTGTACGGCGAGGGCGGCGACGACTGCGTGGGCGGCGGACTCGGACGCGACCTGATCTCAGGCGGGCCTGGCGACGACACGGTGCACGCCCTCGGCCAGGGTCACGACGTCGTCAAATGCGGGCCGGGCCGCGACACGGCGACCGCCGGCGCGCGCGACCGGGTCGCGAAGAGCTGCGAGCGCATCCGCCGTCAGCACTAACCCTCTCCGCCCGTTGTCGGGTTAGTCGGCGCGGGGCCGACAAAGCTGACAATGGGCTTCAGGGGAGGCGTTGCGGGCCGCCTGGCTCCTGTGGCTCGCCCTCGCCCTCGCCGAGGTCGAGCTGCCACCAGCCGACGTCGTGCCAGCGGCCGAGCTTCCAGCCGATCCGCCGGTAGACGCCGACCGGCTCGAAGCCGAGCGACTCGTGCAGCCGCACGCTTGTGTCGTTGGGTAGCGAGATTCCCGCCAGGACCCTCCTGATCCCCTGGCGGCGCAGCAGCTCGATCAACGCCTCGTAGAGCCCTCGCGCGACGCCCTGCCCGCGATGACCGGCCTCGATGTAGACCGAGACCTCCGCCGACCACCGGTACGCGGCGCGCTCGCGATGCGGGTCGGCGTAGGCGTAGCCGACGACCTCGCCGTCGCGCTCGTCGACCAGGAAGGCGTGGGTCGAGTTGTGCTCGGCGATCCGGCGACCCATCTCCTCGGCGTCCGGCGGGACCTCCTCGAAGGTCGTGCCGCCGGCGTCGAACGACTGGGCGTAGATGGCGGCGCAGACGGCCGCGTCGCGCTCGGGCTCGGCGTGGCGGATCAACCAGTGAGCCAGCGCTTGGGATTCTCGACCAGGATGGTCTCGCGCTGCTCGTCGGTCATCCCGCCCTCGGCCAGCGCCGGGAAGACCTTCTTGAAGACCATCGTCATGCTCCAGTCGTCGAGGAGCCCCGGCGCGGAATTCATCTGCTCGACGACCTCGGGCGGGTACCAGTCGATCGTCGCGCAGAAGTCCTGCGAGATGAAGATGCGCTCCACGTGTCCCCGCTCGAGCAGAGCAAGGGCGGTCTCGTTGCGCTTGGCCGTCGGCAGGAAGATGTCCAGGCCGTAGCGGTCGAGGCCCACGTAGACGCCCTTCTCGAGAAGGCCCTCGATGTAGTCGAGGTCGTCGGTGTCGCCAGTGTGGGCGATCTGGATCTTCTCCGGCGCCACGCCCTCCTCGAGGAAGATCTCCACCTGGCGGGGCCCGGTGTTCGACGCGGGGCGCGAGTGGGCCATGATCGGCGCGCCGGTCTCGACGCTCGCCTTCGCGGCTGCGCGGTGCACCTTCTCGATGTTCTCGTTGACGCCCGCCTCGTCCGCAGCGCACTTGATGAACGCCGCCTTGATGTCGGTCCCCTGGATTCCCTCCGTGATGTCGTGGACGAAGAAGCTCGCCATTGCGTCGGCGTCGCGGAGCTGAAAGAAGTGGGGGAGGTAGTCGTAGGTGTAGATGCCGGTGCACGGCACCACCTGCAGGCCGGTCTCGTCGGCGACGCGCTTCATGAAGCGAACGTCGCGGCCGAGCAGCATGGCGGTCGGGTCGCAGATGGTCTTGACGCCGTGCTCCAAGACGCCGCGCGCGCACTTCACGGCCTCCTCGTACTCGTCGCCCGGCGCGACGGCGTGCGGGGCTTCTTCGCGAGCCGTGCCGGCGTGGGGCCATTGCTCGTGGACGGCCTCGTCGCGGGCGAGAAGGTGCTCGTGGATCAGCGTCGTGCCGAGCTCGGAGGCCTCGATCGGCCCGTTAACCGTCTCCACGGCCGCCATCGCGCCTAGTCTTTCATCAATGCCGATCGGCTGGCGCATATCGATGGGGATTCTCGTCGCCTGTCTCGTGGCGTCGATGGTGATCGCCATCGTCAAGCTGGCCTGATCCTCGACCGCGTCGCGGGCCGCGGGTTAGACTGCGCCCGTTCACCGGAACTAGACGAGGAGTGGGGACCTTGCTGGAGCGAATCGTTGTTGGCACCGATGGCTCGGAGACCGCCTCGAACGCGGTGCGGCAGGCGGTCGAGCTCGCGAAGGCCATGGGCGCGAAGATCTACGTGGTGAGCGCCTTCGTCCCCTCCGAGCCGGTCGATGATCGCAGCGAGGCCGCCGAGGTCCCGGCTGATGTCCAGTACACGACCGGACCGCGCCAGGGCGTCAACCAGGTGCTCGACTGCGGCTGCGGGCGAGGCCGAAAAGGCCGGGGTGGAGGCCGAGTCGCGCCCGCGCGAGGGCGACCCGGCGGACGCGCTGCTCGACGTCGCCGAGGAGGTCGGCGCCGACCTCATCGTCGTCGGCAACAAGGGCATGACCGGCGCCAAGCGCTTCCTCCTCGGAAGCGTGCCGAACAAGGTCTCCCACCACGCCCCCTGCGGCGTCTACATCGTCCGCACCACCTAGCCGGCGGAGGAGCTGTAGCCGGCGGAGGAGCGCCCTCAGCAGGCGCCCGGGGACGTCGCGCGACCGACGTCGAGGAGCCCGGCGCCGAAGGCAGCCGGCTCCGGCTTCGCGCACGAGCGCAGGCGCCTGGCAACGGCGAGCGGCGTCGGGCTCTGGCCGCGCACGCCGCCGGCGATCACGAGCGCGGCTGCCGCAGAGGTTTCCGCCGCCGCCTGTGAGGTGCCGCTCAGTCCGACGAACCTGAACTTCGAGTAGTCGCCGTTGACGGCGGCGGCCCGATCGAGCGAGTACTGGTAGATCGGCGCGCCGGAGCCGCCGCCGGCGCACGACCCTCCACCGGGAGCGGTGATCGTCGCCCCGGTGTTGGAGCTGGCGGCGAGGCACCCCTGCTCGGTTGACGCCGAGACCGAGATCGCCTTCGGCGCGGCCGCCGGGAGCTCAGGAATGGCCGCGCCCTCGTTCCCGGCCGCGGCGACAATGACTGCCCCTTGCTTTGCGGCCGCGGCCCGGATCGCCCTGCAGACCATCGCGGACCGCGGCGCAGCTGCGGACGCCGGGCCCGAAGTCCAGGCTGAGGTTGATGACGTCCGCCCCCTGGCGCGCCGCCCAGCGAATGCCCGCGGCGACGTCCGAGGCCCGCCCTGAGTTGTCGCGGTCGAGCACGCGGACCGGCATGATCTTGACCCCGTACGCGATCCCAACCTCGCCGAGCCCGTTGTCGGCCTGCTCGGCGATCGTCGCCGCGACGTGGGTCCCGTGGCCGTTCTCGTCGAGTGGCAGGCGGTCGCCGTCGACGAAGTCCTGGCCCGGGACGAAGCTGCTCCTGGCGAGATCCGGGTCGCGGGCGAACTGCGCGCCCCTCGCGCGGTAGGCGACACCGCTGTCGAGGACCGCGACGGTCACCCCCTCGCCGGGCCGCGAGCCGGGAGCTCCCAGGTTGGCCCAGGCGCCCGGGGCGTCGATGCCCGCGGCCGAGCTCAGGAGGCTCCACTGGTCCGACCGCCACCCGCCCGCGACCCCCTCCCGGCCGGGGTCGTCGGGAAACGAGGCGGCCGTGGCCACGAAGTCCGGTTGGGCGCTCGCGACCGACGGGTCGGCGTTCAGCCGGCGGACGGTCTGCGGCACGGTGGAGCCGTCCGGAACGCCGACGCGCGCGACTCCCGGCCGTCCCGCGTAGCGCACCAGGACGTCTACCGCAGCGTACGGCGCGTCTGCGGAGCCGGCGACGCTGACCGTACCCGCGCCGAGCGCCGGCGTTGCGAACAGGGCGGCGCCGCACAGAGCCGCAAGCGAGGCAGCGGAGATGATCCTTGGGCGTGGCATGAGGGCCCTCCCCTAACACGGCTGAACGCCTGAAGTTCCCCATACTGCGTCGCGGTGAAGGGCGAGGAGGAGCTGATGCGGGCCGCCCTGGGCGCGGCCAGGGAGGCCGCCACGCACGGCGACGTGCCGATCGGCGCCGTGCTGGCCCGCGACGGCGAGCAGCTGGCCGTCGCCGGCAACGAGCGCGAGCTGCGCGGTGATCCGACCGCCCACGCCGAGCTCCTTGCGCTCCGCGAGGGCGCCGGCAAGCTCGGTGGCTGGCGCCTTCCGGGCTGCACGCTCTTCGTCACCCTGGAGCCGTGCGCGATGTGCGCCGGGGCGATCGTCTTGGCGCGCGTGCCGCGCGTGGTCTACGGGGCCCCGGACCCCAAGGCAGGTGCCGCCGGCAGCGTGCTCGACGTCCTCGGTGAGCCCCGGCTGAACCACCGCCCCGTGGTCGAGGCCGGCCTGCTCGCCGAGGAGTCGGCGAGCCTGCTTCGCGACTTCTTCGCGAATCGGCGGCTCGGCATGATGGCGCGGGTGTTGCGGAGCAGGTGGGAGAGTGTTCGCACCTTCCAGCGCACGCGGGATGTGCCTCCGTACGGCCGCCTGTACACTGGAGCCGCAGGCGAACGGGCAGTCCCTCCGAAGGGTTCGCCCTGCTTGTCGGCTTTGCCTAGCGGCTCGGTCCTCGCGCGGAGGCCGCTACTCCCGCTCGGCGGTCGCCGGCGTCATCGCGCCTCCGGCCGTCATGCGACGGACGAGCCCGGGGGCGAGGATGCGAAGCGCGGCGGCGAGCCAGTAGATCCGCGGGACGTAGCGCTCCGCGCGCCCGCCCGGCCCCGCGTCCATGATCGCCTCGGCGACCTTCTCGGGCGAGCTCACCAGCCACCTGGTCAGGCGCCGTCCAACAAGCTCACGCTGCGGAAAGCCCTCGGTCGCGACGAACCCCGGAAGCACCGTGCCGACGTGGACCCCGTGCGGCTTCTCCTCCAGGTGCAGCGCGTCGCTCCAGCCGACGAGTGCGAACTTGCTGGCCGAGTAGCTGCCGGATCGCGGTCGCGAGACGCGGGCGGCGGTGCTCGCGACGTTCACGATCGCGCTCGGCGCCGAGCGCCGTAGGATCGGCAGCAGCGCCTCCGTGAGCTTCAACACCGCCTCGAAGTTGAGCTTCATGTGCGGCTCGACGTTTGCCCACCCGGTCTCGGCGAACGTTCCGCGCCGGGCGCCCCCCGCGTTGTTGACCAGCAGGTCGAGCCGCCCATGCTCGGCTTCGACGATGCTCGCGACGCGGGCGGGCGTCTCGTCGTCGGTGAGGTCGGCGGCGATGACCGTGGCGCCGCCGATCTCCGCGGCCAGCGCGTTCAACCGGTCCTCGCGGCGGGCTACGAGGACGAGCTTGGCCTCCGGTTCGCGGGCGAGACGCCGAGCCGTCGCCTCGCCGATCCCGCTCGAGGCCCCTGTCACCAGCGCCACCACGCGCCGAAAGCTACTTCAGGAGATGGGCTCGCCGCGGCCGAAGCCGCCGACGCGTTCGCCGATCGGCGCCAGGACCTGGTGATCGGCGAGCTTGCAGTAGCGGCGCGCGAGGGGCGAGAGGTCGTCGAGCCCCGCTTCGTCGGTGACGACAACCCGGGGAGCGCCGAGCTCATAGGTCCGGCCCGCGCGAACGAACCGCCCGCCGCCCGCCGTGGTGAGGTTTCGAAGCCACTGGGACCGCTCGCCGTACAGGAGGGCGATGACCAACGTGTCGCCCCGCTTGAAAGCCAAGACAGGCGTCCTGTAGTTCCGGCCGGACGTTCGCCCCTTATGGAGCAGCACCGCCCACGGGGGGATCAGCCACGCGTAAAGGCCCTGAATTCGATTATTGACCAGCCTGTTGAACGTGGCGACGCCGCGCCCGAGCTCCATCGCGAGCGATCCTACTCGCTGCTTCTGAGCTCCTCGAAGAGCCCGCGCCAGCGCTCCTCGTCACGCCGCTCCGGCAGCGTCAGGGTGATTCGTGTCGCGACGTCGCCGTAGCGTCGCTTGATCTCGGCGATCGCCTCCTCGGGCGTCCCGACCACCGCGAAGGCGCGGACCATCTCGTCGTCGATCAGCTCGGCGAGACGGTCCCACTCGTCCCGCTTGGTCATCGCGGTGAGCTCGTCCTGGAGCTCGCCCCAGCCGTGGAGCTCGAGCACCGGCCGGTAGGCCGGGGTGGATCCGTAGAAGGCGATCTGCTGCTTGATGAACTGGACGCCCGCGGCGATCTCCTCCTCGCTGTCATTAGCCACGACGAACGCCGGCGCGGTGATCTCGAAGCCGTCGCGCGTCCGCCCGGCCTTCGCGAATCCCTTCTCCAGCGCCGGCAGCGTGGCCTCGCGCAGGTAGCGCTCGGTCGAGAAGCCGTGAACGAGGATCCCGTCGGCGACCTCGCCGGCGGTCTGCGTCATCAGCGGCCCCACCGCGGCGACCATGACCTTTGGGCTTCCGTGCGGGTTGGGGCCGGGGTTGAAGAACGGCGACATCAGCGTGTGCGTGTAGAAGTCGCCCTCGAAGTCGAGCCGCTCTCCGGTCTCCCAGGACTTCCAGATCGCGCGGATGGCCAGCACGAACTCGCGCATCCGCGCCGCCGGCTTCGACCAAGGCATCGAGTAGCGCCTGGTGATGTGCGGCTTGATCTGCGAGCCGAGGCCGAGGATGAACCGACCGCCGGAGAGCGATTGGACGTCATTGGCCTGGAGCGCCACCGTCATCGGGTTGCGGGCGAAGGCGACCGCGATGCCGGTGCCGATCTCGAGCGCGCTGGTGCGCTCCGCGGCGAGCGCGGCGGCGAGGAACGGGTCGATCTGCGTCTCGACCGCGAACCAGCCGTCGTACCCGTCGGCCTCCGCCTGCTTCGCCGCATTGGCGGCGTCGTCCACGGTGGGGGCGTAGCCGCCGGCGTCGACCTTCATGGCGCGGACGCTATTCGAGTCCAGTGTGAGCAGGCTCACTTGATCGTGACATCGATCCATGTAACACTCTTAGCTGCTCTATGGCCCTCGCCGAGCTCGACACGCCGCAGGCCGAAGCGCCCAGCTCGCTGATCGGCGAGGCTGAGGCGTCGCCGGCCGGGCGCCTCGACTCATTCGAGGACGCCGATGACCTCCGCCAGCCTCCGCTCATCCCCCTGCCTCGCTGGGCTCAGGTCCTGCGCTTCAACCAGCGCCAGATCGAGTTCGTCTTCCGCGCCCGTCGCGAGCTGGGCGACGTCTTCCGCATGAACGGGATGGTGCCCGGCCACCCCGTGATCACCTCGCACCCGGACCATGTCAAGTCGCTCTTCAAGGCCAAGCCCGAGGACGCCCCCTCGCTCACCGGCGAGTCGCCCCTGCGGCCGATCGTCGGGCCGAACTCGACGCTGACCGCCCTGGGCGAGCGCCACCTCCGTCAGCGCAAGCTCCTGCTGCCGTCGTTTCACGGCGAGGCGGTCGCGCTCTACGCGCAGATGATCTCCGAGGCGGCCGAGCGCGAGATCGACCGCTGGCCGCTCGACCGCCCGTTCGCGCTCGCGCCGCGGATGCAGGCGATCACGCTCGACGTGATCATGGCCGGGATCTTCGGGATCGAGGGCAAGCCGGCTCCCGGTTCACCCGAGCACGGCCTGCGGATGGCCACGCGCGGCCTGGTCCAGGCTTCCACTTGGCCGCTGGCACAGGTGGCGGAGCTCATGAACATCGGTCGCGATGAGCCGACCGGCATCACCCGCGCCGCCCTTGTGTTGCTCGACAAGCCGACCTACGCGGTGATCGCCAAGCGCCGCGCCGTGGCCGACCTCGACGAGCGCACCGACATCCTCTCGATGCTCCTGCGGGCGCGGACCGAGGACGGCGAGGCTCTCACGGACCGCGAGCTCCGCGACGAGCTTCTCACCCTGGTTCTGGCCGGTCATGAGACCACGGCCAACTCGCTGGCGTGGACATGGGAGCGGCTGGTGCGATACCCGGAGGCGTACGACCGCTTGCGCGAGTCGGTCCGCTCCGGCGAGGAGGCCGACGAGAACGTGGAGTACGCGATCAACGAGGGCATGCGCTCGCGTCCGGTGATCCCGATGGTTGGCCGGCGGGTGACCGTGCCGTGGCGCCTCGGCGAATACATGGTGCCGGCTGACACCCCGATCGCGATGAGCATCCTGCTCGTCCACCACCGCGAGGACCTCTACCCGGACCCGTTCGCCTTCCGGCCCGAGCGCTGGGTCGGGCACAAGCCCGGGACGTACGAGTGGATCCCGTTCGGCGGCGGCATCCGTCGCTGCCTCGGCGCCACGCTCGCGATGGCCGAGCAGCGGATCGTGCTCGAGGCCATGGCGCGACGCCTCGACTTCGAGGCCGACGACCCGGAGCCCGAGCACGCCGTCCACCGCAACGTGACGATGATCCCCGCGCGTGGTGCGCGCGTGATCCTGCGCGAGCGGCGCTAGGCGCTAGGCCGCGGTCCCGACCTCGTCGAGGGCCTTCGCCAGGCTGTCGGTGTCGTCGAAGGTCATCGACATCGGGTTGCCGTGCTTGTAGGCGATCTTGCCCTGCTCGTCGACGATGAACACGCGTGCGCTTGGCGACCTTCAGGCGCTTGGCGTAGACGCCGTAGGCGTCGGTGACCTTGCCGCCCTCGTCGGCGAGGAGCGGAACCGTCAGGCCGTACTTGGCCTTGAAGCCCTCGTGCGACTCCATGCCCTGGGTGGAGATCCCGACGAAGGTGGCGTCGAGCTTCGACATGTCCTCGGCCGAGTCGCGGTAGGAGCAGAACTGCTTGGTGCAGACCGGTGGTGTTGTCGCCGGGATAGAAGAGGAGCACGACGCGCTCGCCGCGGTGCTCTGAGAGCGTGAACGGTCCCGTCGGTGCCCTCGAGGGTGAAGTCCGGCGCCTCGTCACCTACGTCCAAGTTGGCCATTTGAACCTTTCGTGCGATCCGATCCGCGGCCCGGACCCGTAGGTTGGAGTGATGAAGATCACCCTGCTCGCCGCCGCGGCTGTGGCTGCGCTCATGCTACTGACGTGGCTCGAGAGCATTCGCCGCTCGGACGTGTCGATCGTCGACCCGATCTGGGGCCCGGCGTTCGTTCTCGTCGCTTTGGTCGCGGCCCTTGTGGGCGACGCCGACGCGGACCTGCGTTGGGTCTTGCTCGCCATGACCGCGGTCTGGGGCATCCGCCTCGGTGCCTACCTGATCTCGCGCAAGCTCCGCGAGCCCGAGGAGGACCCCCGCTACGCGGCGATGCGCAGGCGTGTCGGCGACGGCTTCGCCATCTGGTCGCTCTTCAACGTCTTCGGAGTCCAGGGGCTCCTGGTCCTGGTGGTCTCCCTGCCGCTGCAGTTCGCGGCCACGGGCGGGTCGTCGATCGACGCGGCGGTGATTCCCGGCGTCGCGCTCTATCTCCTCGGCCTCGCCTTCGAGTCGATCGGCGACGCGCAGCTCGCCGCGTTCAAGCGCGATCCGGACAGCAAGGGCAAGGTCATGGACCGCGGCCTCTGGCGCTACACGCGCCACCCCAACTACTTCGGCGACTTCTGCATCTGGTGGGGGATCTGGCTCGTGGCGCTCACCGCGGGCGGCACCTGGTGGACCGCGATCGGGCCGATCGTCATGTCGACGCTCCTGATCCGGGTCAGCGGCAAGGGACTGCTCGAAAAGAACATCGGCAAGCGCCGCCCCGGCTACGCCGAGTACGTCCGGCGAACCTCCGGCTTTTTCCCGATGCCACCGCGCAAGGCCTGACCGCTAGCGCGGCTCGAGCAGGTAGTGGCTCACGAGCCAGTGCTGTCCGCCGCGGTAGCCCCAGATCTCGTCCGTCGAGATCAGGAAGAGGCGCCAGGCGCCGAGCATCCGCCTCGCCTCGCGCTCCGAGCGGCCATCCTGGCGGAGGATCCTGAGCGCCTCCCCGCGGTGGCGGTCGAGGCGGCCGAGCCAGGCCTGCAGGGTCCGCGCGTAGTGCGTGCCGGGGACAACCCAGCGCTCGCGCACCGCGAGGTCGTCCTGGAAGTGCAGCAGGAGGTCGTGCGAGGGCAGGAGCCCGGCGGTGAAGAAGCGCTCAGCGGCCCACGTGGACTCGAAGCGGTAGGGCAGGGTGCGGTGGCTGAAGACGTGGACGAATGCCTTGCCGCCGGGCTCGAGCCAGGTCGAGATCCGCCGCAGGAGCTCCTTCCAGTTGCGCATGTGCTCGAACATCTCGATCGACATCACCCGGTCGAACCTCCCGTGCGGCTCGAAGTCGTTGACGTCGGCGGTGAGGATCGTGAGGTTCTCGAAGCCCCTCGCGCTCGCTTCGCTCTCGATGTACGCGCGCTGGCTTTGTGAGTTCGAGACCCCGACGATCTCCGCGCTTGGGTAGCGCTCGGCAAGCCAGAGCGAGAGCGAGCCCCAGCCGCAGCCGAGGTCGAGGATCCGTTGCCCGTCCCGAACCTGCGCGCGCTCGCAGGTGAGCGCCAGCATTGCCCTCTCCGCCTTGGCGAGATCGCTCAGCCCCGGTTCCCACAGGCAGCCCGAGTACTTGCGCCGGGGCCCGAGGATCAGCCCGATGAAGTCGGGCGGCAGCTCGTAATGCTGCTCGTTTGCCTTCTCCGGGACCTCGGCGACGGGACCGCTCGACATCCGCTCGACGAGGGCGCGAAGGCGCGCCTCCTGGGCAACCACGCCGCCCCGGGACTCGCGCCGCTCACGCGCCGCCGCGCCCCATCGCGAGCCCAGCCGGAGGACCGCGTCGGGCAGCAGGCCGCGGCCGAGGGCGGCATCCAGCGTGCGGTAGCGAAGCGCGCTCACGACCCAATATTCGCGCGCCGGGGCGCTACGGATCAGCGAGGAGCGGCTCAGGGCTGTCCTGGCCCGGGGTCGGATTCCGACACTTAGGCAGGACGGCCGTCGAGCAAGGGGCGAAGCTCGGAAAGCATCTGGCCGGGACGCTCGAAGACGTCGCCGTAGGTGTAGCGACGAAACTGATCGCCCCGTGCGTACGCCTCGCGCTCGCGCCGCCGATCGCGTTCCCAGGCGTGGCGCGAGCTGTGGAACCGGTAACTGTCGAGCTCGACGGTCAGCCGGTTCTCAGGCCAGCGGCAGTCGACCCGTCTGCCGCCGGCCGGCTTGTTGGTTGCCGGCGCGGGCAATCCCTCGGCGGCGAGCAGCGAGAGGAACTCCTTCTCCAACGCACTCAAGGTCACCTTCACCTCGCCGCTCATCACCTCTCGCAGATTTCCGGCGCCGCGAGCATTGGGCTTCCGCTCAAGCGCAGCGGCAAGCTCTCGCGGCGTCAGGGCATGTTTCACCCCTGCCTCGTGGCAGGCGAGAGCGAGGGCATCGAGGGAGAGCACTCCGGCAAGATCGATCAGCGTTCGGGCGACCGTCGTGACCGGGATTCCGTGGACGCGGGTCGTGTCGCGGCGATGCAACGATCGCGAACGCTTCGTCGCGACCCCGCGGATGCGCCGCTCGGTGCCGGTCATGACCTCGGGGGCGGGCGGCACGCCGCGAAGGAGGACGTGTAGGTGAGCAGCGGGCAAGGAGAAGAGCACGGCACCCAAGCCACAGGCCATGACAGCCGCCAGGTAGGTCGCTTCGCGGCTCGGGGCGACGTGTCCCACCCGGTAAACGCCCCGATGCTCGACGAGCAGCCAGCCGCTTCGAACGCCCCTGGCGATCGCGGACGACGAGATCCCGACGCGGAGCAACTGCCCCCTTCCCACCACGCCATGCTGTCGCGAGGCGATGTGGCTGATCTCGGTCTGGGCTGTCCTGCCTAGGTGTCGGATACCGACTACAGGGCAGGACGGTCCCTGGTTCGCCCCCCGGAAGGCGGCAGCCCCCGAGGGCCGCTCCGGGCCCTCGGGGTCGCGCCTTCTGGGTTAGTGCTTGATGTGGAAGCGCACGTACCGCGTGTTGGGGCGGTGGCCGCGCTTGGTCACCCGCTGGCGGATGAGCACGTGGTGCTTGTGCCTGAGCTTGCGCGCGAAGCCGCGCTTGAGCCGGACGCTGACAACGCGGCTGCGGCCGCGCCGAACTCGGCTGTGAGCGGTGGTGCTCCGTCGGGTGCCGTGACGGTGCTTTACCGCCGTGAAGCGCCGCTTACAGCTCTTCGTGTTGGCCGTCCTCGCACACCGCGCGCGCAGGTAGAGCCGACGGCCGATGATCACGGCCGTGCTCGTCGTCGCCGCGTGCGCGCGTGCGGGGATGCGTGAGCGCTGGCCGCCTGCGGGCCCGCCCGTGCCGCTGGCCTTCAGCAGCACGTTGTCGTAGTCGACCGACGCGGCCGGCAGCGCGTCTGCTGGGGTCAGGTAACGCGTAGTGATCTTGATCGCGTAGCGGTCGCCGACGTGGAGGCGATCCGGATCGACGCTCACGGAGGGAAGCTCCGCGAAGGTCGAGCTGTGCGTGACATCTCGACCGTCGACGACGACCACGTTCGGCCCCCTCGACACGTCGAGGAGTGCGACCGAGTACTGGACACTGCCTCCCGCCGAAAGCAGGGCCTCGACGTTCGCTCGCCTTGCCAGCGAGAGCGTCAGCTCCGCCGGCGCCGCGCCGTCGTTGCCGTTGTACTTGAACGGCGGGCTCTGCCACATCCCGCTCGACGTGGCGATCACGCCGGGTGCGAGAAGGCCGTTCTCGGCCGTCTCGATGTAGCCGTCGCCGCTGCCGCCGACGCCACCGCTCGTCGGAGCGCTGTTCGTGATCGTGGGACAGCCGATGCCGTCGACGCACGTCCCGATGCGATGGGTCGATGCGGTCCAGCCGTGCGCGCCGGAGTGAAAGCGCTCGCCCTGAGCCCGTGGATACTCCGGACCGCTCGATGCCTCGGCGCGCGTGGCGAACGCAATTGCCCCGGCGACGAGGACCGCGACCACAGCGACGATCGCCGCCAGGGCCCCCTCACCTATGCGGTGGTTGGTCATTACCTACCTCCTGCGGGCACGCCGGCAGACCCAGCGCTCGCCCGTCGTTGATTCGGGATTCCATTGCCCCCGAACTACCCCGCGGAGGGGAGGGCGGTCAGACCTTGGCCAGGTGTACCAGCGCCGGTTTGGACCTATCTCCGAGTTTCAAAACGCGCGAATGGGGGAGGCGCTTGGGGTTTTTCCGAGGGCCCATGACCTCCGGGGTGCGCCTCGGTGACGGCAGCCAAGCCGTCTGCGGGCGCTGTGCCTGTTTTCGAGCGGCCGGAACGGCTACAACTTCGTGCGTGACGACTGAACCGCAGTCAGCGGGGACCGGCGTCGCCCCGGCGGCGCCGCCAGCGCTCGAGGAGCTCGTCTCGCGCTTCAACCCCGACGACGTCGACGTCGCCGGTGGCAGAGCTCGCATCCGCCTCGCGGTCACGGACGGCGAGGACTGGGACGCGGTCATCGTCATGCCCGACATCGACCTGGCCCAGGCGGAGGGGGACGCCGACGCCGTCCTCGGCGCTGACGCCGAAACCTGGGACCGGATCGCCGAGGACGTCCGCGGCGGAATGACGGCCTTTCGGCGAGGCCGTCTGCGCGTGCGCCACAACCTTCACCTGGGCGTCGGGTTCCTCGCGGCGACCAGCGGGTCCACCGAGCCCGGACGCCTCCGCTTCGAGCGCGTGCGCACGCGCCGGCACGAGTTCTCGATCCTGAGGGCGGGCGTCGGCGAGCCCGTGGTGTGCCTCCACGGCCTCGGGGGGACCAAGGCGTCGTTCATGACCACCGTCAGCGCGCTCGCGCAGGCCGGGCGGAGCGTCATCGCCGTCGATCTTCCCGGCTTCGGCGACTCCTCGAAGCCGCTCTCCGCCGCCTACGACGCCCCCTACTTCGCCGAGGCGGTCATCGACCTGCTCGACGCCCTCGGCCTCGAGCGGCCGAGCCTCGTCGGCAACAGCATGGGCGGGCGCATCGCGATCGAGGTCGGGCTGACCCGCCCTGAGCGCATCGGCCACATCGCGCTCCTCAGCCCGGCGCTGGCCTGGCTTCGCCCCCGCCAGTGGGACTGGCTGCTGCGACTCGATCTGCCGAAGCTCGGCCTGATCCAGCCGGCCCCGCGCTGGGCCGTGGAGCCGATCGTCCGCGCCGTGGTCCCCGGTGGGGCCAAAGGCTGGTCGGCCGCGGGCGTCGACGAGTTCCTTCGCGCCTACCTGACGCCCCGGGGCCGCGTCGCCTTCTACGAAGCCGCGCGCAACATCTACATGGACGAGCCGCACGGTGAGGAGGGCTTCTGGACCCGCCTGCGCCAGCTCTCCCCGAAGACGCTCTTCGTCTGGGGGCGGCACGACCGCCTCGTCCCGTCGTCGTTCATGAAGCACGTCGAGCGCGAGCTCCCGGCGGCAGAGCACGTGGAGCTCGACTGTGGCCACGTTCCGCAGATCGAGGCGCCCGATGCCACGCATCGCGCGATCCTCGAGTTCTTCGATTAGCCGCTCGGCCTCGTGGTCAGCGTGGCCTTCGTGTGAAGCTCGTGCGACCCCCGGCTGAAGCCGATCACAACCGTGTCGCCAGGGCTGTGAGCGGCGACAGTCTCGAGCAGGTCGCTGACCTCCTTGACCTCGGTACCGCCGACCGCCGTCACGACGTCTCCACGCTCGAGGCCCGCCTTCGCGGCGGGGCTGCCCGGCGCGGGGGCCACGACCAGCGCTCCCTCGCCATCACTGTCCTTGACGTTCACCCCGAGGTAGGTCACCGCCGAGGGAACCTCGGTGAGCGGGAAGCGGTTCGAGCCGCGGATGACCGTAAGCGTGAAGGGCTTCCCCAGCTCGGCCGTCTCGGCCACCTTCTGGAGCTCCTCCACGGTCTTCACCGGATCGCCGTTGTAGGCGACGATCACGTCGCCGGCACGTAGCCTCGACTTCTCGGCCGCCGGGACGAATTGCACGACCACCCCGGGCTTGCCTGCGGTTGCCGCCGTGACGGAGACACCGAGCACCTCGGCGCTGCGCGGGGCGCTCGTTGAGGTCGCGGCGTGGGTCGGCGCGGGCTTGCTTGTGGTTTCGGCCTTGTCCGAGCTTCCGCATCCTGCGGCTAGCAGGACGACGGCGCAGCCGAGAGGCCCCGCACGAGCAGACCACATTCCGAGCTCCCTTCCGCTTCGCGCTCTGCGCGGACCCTATACCCGCCTGGGCCAGGCCGGGACCCGGCGTGCGGGCCTCGATCGTCTTCTAGGCTGCTGGGCGGGATAGGTAGTCCCGCCCAGCGCGCCTGCGCCGGGCGGTCGTCAACTCTACGGGGTAGTGGAAACAGTGTTCATTCGGTTCGGCATGGCCCTTCTGCTCGCGACGGCGGTCGTCGCGCTAACTCCGGCGCTTGCGTCCGCCTCCGGCGTCGCCTATCCGGATGCCGATTGGAGCGAGGCCTTCATCAACTCGCCTTCGAGCGCGGGTGACGCGACCCTGCACGCCGACGTCCTGCGGCCCAAGGGCGCCACGAAGGCCGACAAGACGCCGGTGATCATCTCGATCGGGCCCTACTTCAACCACTCGGGACAGACCGGCCCGGCCGGGCCGGCCGAGGGCACGAGCTACGACCCGGTGGGGCCGAACACCGGCCCCTCGGAGCGCTTCCACGACTTCGTCGAGGGCTCCGGCCTGCTCAAGAAGGGCTACTCGTTCGTGATGGTGGACCTCCGCGGCTTCGGCGGCTCGAACGGCTGCCTCGACTGGGGAGGCCCGGGCGAGCAGGCCGATGTGATCAACGCCGTCAGCTGGGCGGCGAGCCGGCCGTGGTCGACCGGGCGGGTCGGCACGTACGGCAAGTCCTACGACGCGATGACGGGCTTGATCGGCGTCGATCACCACCCGCCGGGGCTCGATGCGGTCGTCGCCCAGGAACCCGTCTACGACGGCTACCGCTACCTCTACGGCAACGGAATACGGCGGCTGAACTCGGTTGCGACCCCGGCCCTCTACGACGGGATCGCCGCCACTCCGGGCCCGCTCGCCGACCCCCGCGATACCCCTGGCTACAACGCGCAGAGCCTCACCGACCCGACCTGTCTGGCGCAGAACCTCACCGCGCAGGCGAACAACGATCGCCACCACACCGCCTTCTGGAAGCAGCGGAACCTGATTCCGGGCGCCAAGGGGTCGAACGTCCCGCTGTTCCTCACCCAGGGCCTGACCGAGAACAACACGGTCCCCGACGGCCTGCCCCAGTACCTCGCCAACCACACCGGCTACGAGCGAGCCTGGCTTGGGCCCTGGGAGCACGTGCGCGGCAACGAGAAATGCTTCTCCGGCGACTCCTCCACCGGCTGCACCGACTCGAACGTCGGCCGTCTGAAGGACGGGCGCAAGGGCTGGTTCCGCGAGGTCATGCGCTTCTACGGCCGCTTCCTCAAGGGCAGGAAGCCCAAGGTGTCGGACCCCCCGATCGCTGTGCAGACGAACGACGGCGTCTGGCGCTCCGAGAAGCAGTGGCCGCCCGCCGATGCCCACGCCTACACCACTCAGCTCGGCAGTGGCAGCTACGTGGACAACGCCCAGTCGAACGGGACCGGGTTCGACTCCGCGTCGGGCGACCCCGCCGACCCGACGGTTCAGTCCGGCGTGTGGACCGTGTCCAAGCCGCTGCCGTATGGCGTCCACCTCGCGGGCAAGACGAAGGCGTTGGTCAAGGTCACCACCTCGGCTCCCAACGCCAACCTCGTGGTCGACCTCTACGACCTCGACGCCGACAAGAACGGCGGGTGGACCGGTCCGCTGGTCGCGCGGCAGGGCTACCTGGTTCGGAAGGCGGGCACGTCGACGATCCCGCTCCGGCTCTGGGGCGCCGACTGGAAGTTCAGCCCCGGCGACCGCATCGCGGTACGCGTGACCGACAACAACCAGGACTGGTGGACCGCCACGCCGAGCGGCCAGACGGTGAGCGTTCAGGGTGGGTCGATCAGGATCCCGTTCCTGCGCCACCGCAGGACGCAGACGATCCAGGGCAAGCCGGGAGTCCAGCTCCACGAATACCTGACGAACCACGTCGCCACGGCGCCGGCCGACGCGGTCGCGAAGGCGTCGCGCTTCACCTTGCCGCCGAGGATGATCGCCCCCCTGGCGGGATCGCCGTACACCGGCGACTACACCGAGCCTGTCGGCGGGCGCTAGCGGCCGTACGCGTCCGCCGGCTTCGGGCTGACCCACGGTGCGCGCCGAGCGCGTACGACCCTCCTCCGCGTGACCTCAACGTTCTCCGCCGCCGGTACCTCGCCGAAGCGCGAGGATCACCAGATCGTCGTCGATCTCGCCGTCTGCGCGGCCGAAGGCGTCGGCGCGAAGCATCTCGACGAGGTCCTCCGGGTCGAGCTCACCCTGCCGCGAGAGCTCGGCGGCGAGGTTGTCCGGTGAGCGATGGCGGCTGAGCGGCCCGGCCTCGAGCAAGCCGTCCGTGTAGAGAAGCAGCGTCTCGCCGGGTCCGAGATCGACTTCATGGCCCGCGATCGTCGAGCCCTCGAAGGCACCCAGCAGAGAACCTCCCCAGATCTGCCGCACATCGTCAGTGGCAACGTGCATGGCCGGAGGATGGCCTGCGGAAACGAGCTCGAGGGAGGAGCCTCCCGCACGGATCGCGACGAGTTGGAGGGTTACGAAGCGCCCCGCAGTGCTTTCCTCGAGGAGCAGGTCGTTCAGCGTCTGGATGACCTCGCTCGTGGCGCCGCCGCGCCGAGCCAGGGCGCGGACCGTGTGCCGGATCTGGCTCGTCAGGATCGCGGCGCCGGTGCCCTTCCCGGAGACGTCTCCGATCAGCACGAACCAGCCGTCCCCTGCCTGGAACACGTCGTAGAAGTCCCCGCCGATCTCGACGTTCTCGCCCGCCGGCTCGAAGACCACGGCCACCTCGTAGCCAGGTATCTCCGGCGGTTCGTCCGGGCGCAGGCCGGCCTGGAGCGTCTTCGCTATCGCTGCGCGCTCGCTCGAGAGCCGGGCATTGTCGAGCGCCAGGGCGGCTCGGCTTGCCAGGTCTGACAGCAGCGCCAGATCCTCGGGGTCATAGCGGAGGTCGCCGTGCGCGTGAAGGAAGGAAAGGACGCCGAGCGTC
Organism: uncultured Actinomycetes bacterium; assembly: GCA_963740625.1. Classification (GTDB taxonomy): domain Bacteria; phylum Actinomycetota; class Thermoleophilia; order Solirubrobacterales; family 70-9; genus JAWVFM01. Next base: position 288,321 of record CAVUEV010000001.1, on the reverse strand, counting down.
CGTCCCCGAGCGACCATGGGGAGGACGGCGGCCGAGCGGTATCCCACCTTGGCGATGAAGTGCGCGTGCTCGTCGCTCTGCGCCACCTCGGCTCGAGTGCCGGGACTGGTGAGGTCGCGGACCACCGCGGGCTCGCCGTCGCGAAGGACGCGCGCGACCGGATGAGCACCCTCGGGCGATAGTGGACTGCGGCGGCGGATCGCCTCGAGCTCCCGTGCGAGCGACGGCTCCCGGGCCGCCACGGTCCCGCCCCCGATGGTCCCGTCTGGCTGGACGAGGTCGATCACGCAAACCTCCGCGAGGCCGGGGATGGCGGCCTCGACGATCGCCTTGGCCGTTTCCTCGGGACCGAGCGAGGCGTCGAAGGCGCTGGTGAGGCGCGCCAGGAACTCGGCGGCGTTGCGTCGGTGCCATTCCGCGGTGATGTCGCGGGCGACTATGGAGGCTCCCGTGATGCCGAGAACCGGCTGCCTTATCGGCGAAACCGTGAGTGCGACCTTGACCCGGATCCCATCCTTGCGGATTCGCTCCGTCTCGTAGGTCTCGACTCGCTCGCCGCGACGGATCCTGGCCAGGATGTCCATCTCCTCGCCGGCGTGATCCGGCGGCACGATGAACGAGACGTGTTGTCCCATCGCCTCCTCGGCCGAGTAGCCGTACGTCTGCTCGGCCCCCCGGTTCCAGGCGGTCACGTAGCCCTCGAGGTCCTTCGCCATAACCGCGTCCTGGGAGCTTTCGGCGATCGCTGCCAGGTGGTCCCTGGTGCGCTCGGCCTCGGTACGCCCGCGGATGTCCCGAAGCGCCCCGGTGAATTTGGGTGGGGAGGAGTCGGGGATGCGGGTGATCGTGAGCTCGACCGGAATCCGGGTTCCCTGCCGGTCCAGGGCCACCAGCTCGGTCCGCTTGTCGAGCAGGGGCGCCTCACCGCCCGCGATGCACCTCGCGAGGCCCTCCCGGTGGGCGTCCCTGAGCTCAGGGGGAATCACCAGGGCGGCGAGTTCGCGGCCCAGGGCCTCCTCGCGCGAGAACCCGAGAAGCTCGGCCGCCGATGCGCTCCACTCGATGACCTCGCCGGACTCGTTCATGCCGATCACGGCATCGAGGGATGAGGCGAGGATCGCGGACTTCAGGTTCTCGCTGCGGCGAAGCGATTGCTCCGAGCGACGGCGGCTGATGAACATCGCGAGCTGATCGGTGAAGCCGACGAGGAGGGCGACGACGGCGTCGCTCGGCGCTGTGAAGGACCTCCCGAAGAACTCGACCACGGCGACGACCCTCTCCGGAGGTCCCACGGGAACCGGGATCGCGAATGCTCCCTCGAGACCGGCTCGGAGCGCCGCGTCGCGTCGCGGGAGGTTTGCCTCCTGGGCGAGGTCGCTGGCCCAGGTCAGCTCGCCTGTTTCCCACGCTTGCCCCGGGACGCCGACGCCCCGCGTCACCCGAAGTTCCCGAGTGGAGCTCCAGAAATCGCCGGCGCCAAGGTCGCCGGGATCCCAGGTGGCGACGAGATTTAGCGGCCCGGAGCCGTCCGGAGCCGCCCACAGCGCGCCCAGCTCCCAGCCGAGGAGCTCGGAGATGATGGCGAGGAACGAGGGGCCCACGTCGGCCAGGTCGTCTGCGCCCATGAGGCGCCGCGCGAGGGCGTGCTGAGCGGCGAGCTGGGCTTGGAGGCCCGGACCCTCGGGCTCGAGCCCGAGGGCTTCTTCGCCCGCGAATTCAGGGGAATCGCTCAATTCAGGCCCACCAGCCGGTGTCCGCCCTTCCATCCTTGCACTTCGGCTTGGAGCCATGTACCCGATGAAACAGAGCGAAGTCAGGCCTGGCGCAGCGGAGAGGGTGGGATTCGAACCCACGAGGCGGAATAACCCGCCCACACGATTTCCAGTCGTGCACCTTAAGCCGCTCGGTCACCTCTCCGGGCGCCGGAAGATACCGCTCGCCCCGTCCTGGCTGAGCGCCGCGCGAACCGGGTAGTTACCTCCTGAAAGGAGGCCGGAATGACCAAGCTGAACGAACATGCCAAGGAGCTGATCGACAAGAAGGCGTTTGCCCACGTGGCAACGCCTGATGGAGGACGGCTCGCCGCAGGTGACGCCCGTCTGGGTCGACTATGAGGGCGACGAGCTCGTCATCAACACCGCCGACGGGCGGCTGAAGGCGAATAACTTGCGCCGCGACCCCCGAGTGGCCGTCTCGATGACCGACCCCGAGGACACCTACGACATGGTGACCATCCGCGGCCACGCCTCGGAGATCACCGAGGAGGGTGCCGACGAGCACATCGACGCGCTCGCCAAGAAGTACCTGGACGCCGACAGCTACCCCAATCGCCGGCCCGGCGAGGTACGGCTGAAGGTGAAGATCGAGCCCGAGAAGGTGAGCGGTTCCGCTTGAGCGACGCGAACGGGCGCTGGAGCGTCTACCTCTCCGGCGAGATCCACTCCGACTGGCGCGACCGCATCGCCGCAGGGCGTCGAGGAGGCCGGCCTGCCGGTCGACCTCCTCGCGCCGGTCACCGACCACGCGGCCTCCGACGACGTCGGCGCCGACATCCTCGGCGAGGAGGAGAGCAAGTTCTGGCGCGACCACAAGGGCGCGGGCGTCAACGCGGTCCGCACGCAGACGCTGCTGCGGCGCGCCGACGTCGTCGTCGTGCGCTTCGGCGAGAAGTACAAGCAGTGGAACGCCGCCTTCGACGCCGGCTACGCGGCGGCGCTCGGCAAGCCGCTGATCACCCTGCACGATCCCGAGCTCGAGCACGCGCTCAAGGAGGTCGACCGCGCGGCGATGGCCGTCGCCGAGACGCCCGAGCAGGTCGTCGAGATCCTCCGCTACGCGATCGCGAGGTAACTGAACCTCGGGGCGCGGTCGCCCGTATCCCGGGTCGATGCGCTCCCTTCTCTACGCAGCCAGCGTCGCGACGGGCGTCTTCATGGCGGCGATCGGAACCGCTCAGGCGGCGAACAGCCCGACCATGCGGGACTGCTCGTTCTCAGGCGGGGTCGATGCGGACTTCGTGCAGATCTCCGGCGTCAGCGTCAACGGCAGCGACCTGACCGTGTCGAGCACCAAGCGGCACGTCTCCCTCGAGGCCTCGGAATCGTCGTTTCCGGGCGACGACATGAACCACGTGACCCTGCACGCGAAGGTCAAGTCCCGCGGCATCAAGGCAAAGAAGGTCTCGGGCGGCGGAGCCGGCGTCGTGAAGCTGAAGATCCCGCTCAAGCACCGCACAGCGGGTCGCGCCTACAAGGTCTCCTGGACGGCCACGTTCGACAACGGCAACCACATGTGTCCGTCCTCGGCGACGCCCGCGAACACCACCCCGATGCCGTTCACCGTGACCGTGGCCTCAGCGCCGTACATTCGGGCCGGCGCCCGCTAGCCAGCGAGCGCCGGCGCCTCGCAGCCGTCAGCTCTTCATGCGGGGATCGACCCAGAAGTCGTAGAGCATGTACTCGCTGCCCTTGCCCTCGGCCGTGAAGGTGAACGTCGCCAGCTGCCAGCCGTCGACGTGGCTCGGCTTGACGTTGAAGCGGCGCGACGGCCGTCCATTCGCCCTTCCTCGCCTGGAGTCGGCCCGTGTTCTTGGGCTTCTTCGTGAACTTCTTGCTCTCGTAGGAGACCTTCACGCGGATGCCCCCGCCGTTCGAACCGACGTTCTGGAGCATCGTCCGCGCGGCCTTGAAGCTGGTGTCCACGCAGATCGGCGGACTCACGGCCTTCCCGCCCTGCGGGAGGTCGAGGACGGAGCCGTCGCTGCCGTCGGCAATCGTCGACGGCTCGATCTGGGCGCCGTCGCTCAGCGTCCAGCCCTCGCCCGTGAAGCTCCCGGCGGACTGCCCGGGGGCCAGCGTGTACCAGTGCGAGTCGCCGATCGAGAGGAACGGCTGGCTGAAAGACGGCGTCGTGCAGTCCGTTCCATCGACCCTCGGCGGCGTCTTCGTCGCCGTCGCCGTGCTCGCGAAGATCCCGACGATCAGCGAGGCGACGCCGCCGACGATGGCCGAACGCCTGCCGAGTGACCCTGCGAGATTCAAATGCTCCTTCACCTGAACTCCTTCTCTTCGGCGGGAGCTTGTTCCCGCCTCTTGAAGGACCAACGGAGCGCGAAGCCCTTTGTCAGAGCCTTCTCCGCTCGGCTGGACGGATGACCTACCCGGTTGCCGTACCGCGGTTCAGGATTGTTAGGCGAGGGCCGGCGCCTCGGGCAGGCGCTCCAGCGCGGCCTCCATGTCGGCCTCGGAGAACTCGAGGTCGGTGAGCTCGCCCGCGTGGTAGGCCGCGTAGGCGGCCATGTCGAAGTGCCCGTGGCCGGAGAGGCCGAGGAGGATCACGCGCTCATCGCCTGACTCCTTCGCGGCCTCGGCCTCGTCGATCACGGCGCGGATCGCGTGCGCGGGCTCGGGCCCGGGGACGATGCCCTCCGCGCGGGCGAAGCGCACCGCCGCCTCGAACGCCGCGGTCTGCTGAACGGCCTTCGCCTCGACGATCCCCTCCTTCACCAGCGCGCAGAGGCTCGGCGCGTCGCCGTGATAGCGCAGGCCGCCCGCGTGGACAGGCGGCGGGACGAAGTCGTGGCCCAGCGTGTACATCGGCATCAGCGGCGTCATGCCGACGGTGTCGCCGAAGTCGTAGCGGTAGGCGCCTCGCGTGAGCGTTGGGCAGGCCGCGGGCTCCGCCGCGACGAACCGGGTCTCGAGCTGCTCGCGAAGCCGCCGCCGGATCAGCGGATACGTGAGGCCCGCGAAGTTCGAGCCGCCGCCGACGCACCCGACCACGACGTCGGGGTACTCGCCCGCCATCTCCATCTGCTCCAGGCACTCCTGGCCGATCACCGTCTGGTGCAGGCAGACGTGGTTCAGGACCGAGCCGAGCGAGTAGTTGGTGTCCTCGCTTCCGGCAGCCACCTCCACGGCCTCGGAGATCGCGATCCCGAGGCTCCCCGACTCGTGCTCGGCCTGCGAGCGCCCCGCGTCGGTGAGGTCGGAGGGGCTGCGGTGGACGGTCGCGCCCCAGGTCTCGATCATCGCCCGCCGGTAGGGCTTCTGGTCGTAGGAGACCCCGACCATGAAGACCTCGCACTCCAGGCCGAACATCTGGCAGGCGAGCGAGAGCGCCGAGCCCCACTGGCCGGCGCCGGTCTCGGTCGCGAGCTTCCTGATGCCGGCCTGCTTGTTGTAGAAGGCCTGCGGGACCGCGGTGTTCGGCTTGTGCGAGCCCGCCGGCGAGACCCCTTCGTACTTGTAGTAGATGTGCGCCGGGGTGTCGAGCTCGCGCTCCAGCCGCCAGGCGCGATGCAGCGGGGTGGGGCGCCAGAGCTTGTAGACGTCGCGGACCTCGTCCGGGATCGCCACCTCGGGCTCGGTCGAGACCTCCTGGAGGATCAGCTCCATCGCAAAGAGCGGCGCCAGGTCGTCGGGCCCGACCGGCTCGCCGGTGCCGGGGTGAAGCGGCGGCGCGCCGGGGGGCAGGTCGGCCGCGAGGTTCACCCACTGGGTGGGGATGGAGGACTCCGGCAGCAGGAACTTCGTGGTCTCGCTCATCCGCCGATCCTAAAGCGCGGAGGCGTTCACGAAATGGATGATCCGCGGCCAGGGGTCTGACGTAGGATCGCCTGACAGGCACCCAACCAAGGAGGTCTTGACAGATGCCGATGGCTTTCGAGATGCGCTTCGCAGGCGGAACGCTCGACCAGTACGACCGCGTGATCGAGAAGATGGGCTTCTCGCCGGGCGGGAAGGGAGCCGACGAGGCCTACTTCCACTGGGTCACGAAGACGGACGATGGCCTTCTGGTCGTCGACGTGTGGGAGACCGAGGCGGACTTCAACGCCTTCGCGGAGGCCAAGATCGGTCCGATCACGGCAGAGGAAGGGCTCGCACCGCCCGAGGTGACGGCGCACGAGGTCCACAACTACCTGACCGGCGACCTTCCTTAGCTCAGCGAACGCGCACGGCGCGCCCGCCCTGTGAGGAGCGCAGGCGGATCCGCACCGCGTTGCGACTGCGGTTGCCGCTCTGGTCCCTGATTGCCCCTGGCGGAATCGTGAGCTTGGCGCCTGCGGGCCCAGTAACAACCGCGCGGCCCTGCCTGACGGCAATCCGGACCGGACCGCGGCCGGCGACCGCGACGCCGGCGATCTTGGACCATGCCGGCCTCCAGGTCAGGTCGCGGTTCTCGATCGCGATCGGGTTCCTCAGCGCCACCACGGCGCGTCCCGGGTTGGAGCGAACGACCTTCGCCTCGAGGCTTCGCGCCTGCAGCAGCCTGAACGGGCGCGAGCGCAGCCGGTAGCGGTTGGCCGTGATCCGGAAGCGGTAGGAGCCGAGCGGAGTGTTGAGGGCGGGCTCCCAGACGGCCCGGTAGTTGCCGCCGGCATCGACCTGCCAGAGGATGCGGAGCCCGAGGTCGCTGGCCGCCGCGCGCCAGCGCCCGCCCGCCCTGCGCTGAACGGTGACGAACGGGCGATCGAGCGGGCGATCGAAGCCGCGCTCTCCGCCGCTCCACTCGAGGGTCGCGTGCCCGAGCCGTCGGGTGCTGCGTGGCTGCCGCGTGATCCTTCCCTTCCGGGCGCCGCGTTCGTAGGGGGCGGCGTCGTCGACCACGCCGTTTCGCGGGTCGAACGGGTCGGGCGCCGGCGCCGGGCGGCCGCTCACGATTCGTTTGACCAGGTCGACGAGGCGCTCCTGGATGAACACGCCCTCGTACTGGCCGAAGAGGGTGGTGCCACCCTCGTAATGCTGGCGGCCGTACTCCTCGGGCGTCGTGATGTACTGGATGAAGTCGCCGGCGAGGCCCGATATGTCGACGCGCGTGATGCCGGAGCCCTGCGCGGCGCGGACCACCGCCGCGCGCACGCGCCGGCCCATGCCCTCGCTCATCTCACCGGGCACGGTGACGATCACGCGGTCGCCAACCCGCAGGGCAGCCAGAGGGACCGCGGTCGGGAACTCGCCGGTGTCGGTGACCGCCGTGATCTTGTCGCCCTGCGGCCCGGAGCTGGTCGGCTGCCGATAGCCCTCGAAGGGAACGCCGGTTTCGTCGTAGAGCGGTCCGCGGTTCTCCTCGGACCCGGTCAGGAACGGCAGGCCGACGACGGCATGGTCGTCGACCGGCCCGGCCGCGGTGTCGCGCCCGCAGAAGCACGCTCGGGTCCAGCGGAGCGCCAGAGCCGGGTGGGAGCTGAGGTGGCCGCTCGCGCGCCGCCAGGCGGTAAACATCGCGCGGGCCTCGTCGCGCCCGACCTCGAAGGCGCCCGCCGGCCCGCTGTGCTCGATCCCGGCCGTGATGTCCCCCTCGTCGCTGTTGCCGTAGGAGTTGACGACGGTCTGTCCCTTGGGGACGTTCCCGGCGCGGCGGATTGCGGCTTCGGCCAGGCGCGCCGCGGCGGCGTGATGGTCGGCGTTGTAGTAGGGGAAGGTCGGTTTCACGACCGTGCCGTGATCGGCGAACGTCGACCACATGCCGATTGGGATCCGGCGGCCGTTCTCGAGCTTGTCGACCCGCAGGACGTTGACGTCCGGGTCGATCGTGTGCGAGTACCCCTTCGGGTCCATCGACACGTCGCCCTGCCCGAACTCCACGTCGATGCCATGGTCCGCCAGGTGCGCCTCGATGCTGCGGTTCTGGGTCACGTGGAGAAGCCGCGTCGATCCCCAGCCGGCCTCGGCGGGGCCGACGTCCTCGTCGGCGCGGCGAATGGCCGTGGCCAGGCGCCGGACGAGGAAGGTGTAGAGCTGACGGTCGGCGGGCGGCGCCAGGGAGAAGTCGGTCGGCGTCGTGTCGGTGGGGGCGACGGTGTTGAAGGCCGGGTAGTTGAAGTAGCCGGTCGGTGCGCTGTGGGTGTGTGACGCGGAGACGATCACGTTGGCCTCGCTGTAGCCGCGAGCCGCCACGCGCTGCGCCGCGTCGGCCACGAGCCCGGCCGGGATCGCTCCGAGGTCGGCCGAGACGAGCGCCACCTTGCGGTCGCCGCGAGCGAGAACGATCGCGCGAGCGAAGAGCCGGGTGAGCTGTCCGTGCGACCGGGCGTCGGAGCGCACCCAGCCGAACATCGCGAAGCCGGTGGGCGGGGTGATGTCCGCGCGGCCGGCGCCGGCCCGCAACTTTGCCGCGTCTGCCGGGGGTGCCGCAAACACCAGAACCGCCAGCGCGGCGACCGCCACCGAGCCGAGTACTCGACCAGGCCTCCCAACCATTTGGTCAGGGTAGGGAGGACCGACGGGACGCGCGCGGGTTCGAGGACCTAGGTGGCCCCGATACCCTTCCGAGCCGCGCCACAGGCGCCCTTCGGAGGGGTGGCAGAGTGGTTGAATGCGGCGGTCTCGAAAACCGTTTCGGGCCATTTAGGTCCGACGAGGGTTCGAATCCCTCCCCCTCCGCTACTGAGCTGAGCCGCGATCGCGGACCACGGCGACGACGGCTCAGCGTGAATCAGCCCAGCGGCTTGATCCACCAAGGCGAGGAGTGCCGGGGGACGAACCCGTTGCACTTCCCGTGGGTCAAGATCTCCACAAGCTTCGCCGCGTCGCCCAAGAGGGTTGCTTGGTCGTTCGAGTCGAAGGCGGCTCGGCCGTCTGCGACGAGTCGGTGGAGCTCCCTCCGTATCGATCGGGCGGTCGCTTGGTCGTCCGCCGAGAAGCGCCGGATGTCGGGCCAGGCGCGGTCAAGCAGCTTGGAGATGGTCATGAGGTCGTCGTAAGTGGCGATGGGCGCTTCGGTATCGAACTTCGGAGCCTTGCTGTCAGAGGCAAGACGGCGGGTGAGATGCGTTGCGGTGTCCACCTGCGTCGCCAGCTTGCCGAAGTCGACGACACCCGCCTCGTCCTTGGCCGTGTGGTAGCAGGGCCCCGTCGAGTCCGTGAAGAAGACACCGGGTACATCCGCGCCGTAGAACGACGCGTAGTCGCTTCGGTACTGACCGAAGATCGCGCTCACCACTCCGGTCTCCAGCGGCGAGTCGGCGGTCGCCGCATCGAGGGCCGTCTGCAGCCGGTGGCCGCCGGTCTCGGCGGCCACCGCGAAGGTTGTCCCGCGCAGGCTGGGGAGCAGGTTCACCCCCTGCATGTCGAAGTTGACGGACGCCACCGTGCGCGAGAGCGGCACGAGCGGGTGGTCGACGTAGTACTGAGAGCCGAACAGGCCATCCTCCTCCGAGTCCCAGAGCGCCAGCACGACCGAGCGACGAGGTCGCGAGTGGCTCCTCGTGAGCGCCCGGCCGATGCCGAGCACAGCCGCCACGCCGGACGCATTGTCGCCGGCTCCGTTGCAGACCAGGTCGCCCGGCGTCTGCTTTCGGCAGGCGCCCTGCTCGTCGCCCAAATGGTCGTAGTGTGCGCTCACGAGCACGAACTGATCCGCATGGACGGTGCCCGGGATCACCGCGACGAGATTGGTTCCGTCGGGGAAGACCTGCTCGTACGCCGCATCACCGTGGGCGGAAGAGTTGAGGCCCCTGGAGATCGGCTTGAGCTGATCGGTCAGGAACCGCCGGGCGCGCTCCGAGCCCACCGTCCCGTTGTTCCGGCCGCGCAGTCGGTCCTCCGCAAGCCGGGAGACGATCACGGCGCTGCAGACCTCGGTGCTCGGCTGCGCACCGGCGTGCTGCAGGCACGTGCGCTCGGCCCGCGCGCGGGCACACCTCGCCCGCTGTCTGTTCCTTGGACCCTGGCACGACCTCGGATGCTTGGCGACCGGGCTCTGGCCTGCGCGTTGCTGTTCGCCTTGGTTTACCGACCCGCCGGATCCAGAAGCAAGCAGGGCGGCGCCCACAAGCAGCGCGAACAGGCAAGCCACGAAGGCTCTCGCCGCCCGGGCCGCCTCACGGCTATTCCAGGCCCTCCCTCTGATCAGCCGATCCTTTCCTACCTGGGGTGGAGAGTCAAGTGAGCCGCGCGCCTACGCTGCCGGCCTACGCGCTCACCAGAGCCTGCGAAGAAGCGCTGCCGAACATCCGTCCAATCCCGCCCGGACATGTCAAGCGCTTGGGCCCGATGCCGAAGTCACTGGTGAAAGCCAAAGACTGAAAAAGGCAAACCCGGCGTGAGTCGGGGACGCAAAGCCACGGGATCTCACACAGCGTGAGACAGCCCGGCCGCCAGTGCACACCGAAAGGTGCGTACAGATGAGACATGTCTTCAGCCTCCGCTCGCGGTCGGTCGTGCTTTGCGGAGTCCTCGCGATTCTGATTGCCGCCACTGCGGCCAGCCAGGCGACGGCTGCAAAGCCACCGGCGACGCAGCCCTCCGGAGCTAGCCAGGGCAACGGCAACCCCCAGGGAAGCCAAGGCTCGGGCAACCCGCAAGGGAACCAGGGCTCGGGCAACCCGCAAGGGAACCAGGGCTCGGGGAATTCCCAAGGCAACCACGGCTCCGGTCATGGCCACGGCCCGAAGGGCCGCCCGGCGACGATCGGGGCAACCGACTGCGCCACGCCGGACTTCACGCAGCCGTTCCTGGCCATCCACGACTCGCACTGGTACACGCTGGCGCCGGGTCAGACCGTCGACAATTTCGACGGCACCGACTGGACCTTGAGCGACGGTGCGCAGCTCGAGTCGGCAACGCTCGCAAGCGGTGCGACCGGGTCGGTCCTGGATCTACCGAGTGGATCCACGGCGGTCAGCCCGCCGATGTGCGTCGACACCTCCTTCAAGGCGGCACGGACGTTGATCCGCGATGTCGCCGGCCACGGCGGTGGCGTCCGCGTTTCGGTCACCTACAAGAAGGGCAAGCACAGCCAGAAGCCCTCGGCGACCGGCAACATCCACGGCGATGGGAGCGACTGGGTCGCCTCGCGTCGCTTCAACGTGAAGCCGAGCCACGTCACCGGCTGGCAGCTCGTGCGCTTCACCTTTGCGGCGGAGGGCCAGAACACCGAGTTCCAGCTCTCCAACTTCTACGTCGACCCCCGAATGAAGTGACGTAGGGCTCGCTCAATCGGGTGGAACGAAGGCCTCGGTCTACGGACCGGGGCTTTCGTCGTTTCGCGGGCCGTCAGGCCGCGGGCGCCGGGCTCGAGGTCGTGAGCCCGACCAGGCGACACTTCTCCGCCACGACCTGCTGCTGCTCGGCGATCGCGGCGCCGCAAGCGCCCCGTTCCCGGCCCTCGATCTCGACCAGGCGCCCCGAGCGCAACCGGATCCGCAGTCGCGCCGGGAATCGCAGGCGCATCGCCTCCGTGTCGATCGCCGCCATGGAGGCCCTGCCGCGGAGGGCTCGTCGCAGGACCCGGCCCATCGCACGGCGGGCGTCGCGGTCGGCCAGCAGCTCGCGCAGCTCAGTCAGGTCGGGCGTCACTCCCATGTTCAGCTCGCGGGCCCGGCGCCCGACTCGCCGCCAGGCGCTGCGCGAGATGCTGCCGAGCCTGGCGCCGGCGTCGACCGTGCCAGCGAACGTCTCCGCGGTGAGGCTCCAGTCGTGGCGGACGTGGACCCGCGCGGCAAGGTCGCGAAGCTCGGCCTCGTGCGCCGCGAGCCAGGCGGGCCGCAGCTCCTCGTGAGTGAACCGGCCGGCGAGCAGCGCCGCCGCGACGCTCAGCGCGACGGAGAAGTTGACCCTCACGGGGGTCACGCCCCGCCCCGCCCCGAGCCGCTCCATCTCGCAGGTCAGGTACGCGGCGTCGACGTCGATCGAGCTCACGTCGGCGGCGTCGACGCCGGCGCAGAGCGCGGCGTCGAGCGCCCCCTGGAGGTAGGCGCAGCCGGGGTTGGGCTTGAAGGCGAGCGTGTCGGTCAGCCAGACGTCACCGAGGGCGCCCAGCATCGCCGGCTGCGGCGCGAAGGCGAAGTGGACGAGGAGCCCGCGGGGACTCTCGATCACGTCGAGCCCGCCCTCCACCCCCTCAGCCGCCAGCAGTGCCGCCCTGGCGCCCTGGGCTGCGGGCTCGGCAGCGGTGAGCAGTTTGGTCTCGGGGCCCATGAAGCCGGGCCAGAGCCCATACGGGGGCTGGTAGAGCGCGATCGCGAGCGCATGGGCGAGGCGCCGGGCGTCGAGGCCGAGGCCGATCCCGGCCGCGACGGCGGCGCCCGCGCAGTGGATGGAGGACCAGAACTGCCCGTTGTGGGGGCCGAGGAAGAGAGCCGCTCCGAGCCGCCCGGCCACCTCGTTCGCCGCCACCTGGGCCACGAGCGCCCGCTCCTCATCCGAGCAGAATGCGGAGGCGGCGGGGACAGCCGAATGCCCCGTGTGGCCCATGAAGAGGTAGTCGTCCCAGTCGTGGGCGATCGACGCCGCCGCGCTCTCGAAGATCTCGCCCGGCTCGCCGCCCGGCGCCGCGGCCACGAACGGCGCCGCGGCCTCCCGACCCGCCTCGGCCCCGGCGCGGATCGAGGCGGACTGAAGCTCGGCGCGCTCGCGAACGCTCGCCGGCAGGTCGTCGGCGGCCAGGCGCGAGGCCCAGTCCGCGATCTGCTCGCATACGGTCACGCGGCCGATCCTATTCGCGGCGGCGCTTTATCCGAGCGGGGCGCCGATGATCTCGAGGCGCCTCGTGAGCCCGGTCAAGGCGAACTCTCGGATCTCGTCCGCTCCGGCCCCGAGGGCCTCCCAGTCCGTGTCGCTGTTGCGGTCCGGCGGGGTCAGCGACTGGGCCACCAGGGGAAGGAGCTCCGCGAGGACGGAACGCACGCCCGCCGCGGCCTCCTCGCCTCGCCGTACTTCCTCCCGCAGAAACCAGATGCCGTAGCCGATGTGGCGGGTCTCGTCGTGATGGATCTTCGAGTAGCCCTCCACGAAGCCGGGCAGGAGGCCTTCAGCTTCGAGGTAGGCGGTGATGAACCGAAACGAGGTCAGCCCGAGGGTGCTCTCCAGGATGAGATGGTAGATCGTCACGAAGCGAACTTTCGCCGCGCGATCGCCCGGCGAGCGCACCAGCGCCTCGTGGGCTTCGACCAGCGCCTCGTCGAAGATCGCCCGGAAGGCCGGCGAGACCTGCTCCCGGGCCTTCGCGACGTGAACCGCGATCTCGGCGGGCGAGGCGATCACCTCGTCGCGAAAGCGCGCGTAGAACTGCATGTGTCGAGCCTCGTCGACCTGTTGCGTGGCGAGGAACGTCGCCTCCTCCTCGGTTCCATGTGCGCCGACAAGGCCGGAGAACTTGGTGGTGATGCGCTCCTCGGCGACCAGCAGCGAGGAGAGCGCCCAGTAGACGAGGCTGCGATCGCTCTCGGCAAGCCCGGGCCACTGCTCCTTGTCGCGAGTCAGGTCGACGTCGAACGGATTCCACTGCGAGTCCTCCCAGCGCCGGTAGAGCGTCTGGGGGTTGTTGAGCTGGATCTCGTCGTCGGAGCGCTTGCTCACCGAAGCCACCCGTTCATCGCCTCTATTGCTGATCCGGCAGCTCGAGAACGTCCATCCGCACGACCAGTCCATTCTCGAGGCGGTAGCGGTGGCGAACGCGCGAATCGGAGACGAGCTCGCCGGTGCTCGTTTCGTGGACCACCTGATAGACGCCGACCGTGATGGCGCCGTCGGGCTCTTCGGTGAAGTCCTCGGGAACGACCTTGCTCGAGATCGCCGCGAACTGCCGAATCCAATAGTCGCGGACCGCCTCCCGGCCAACCACGCGACCGCCCTCCCAGGCGTTCGGCCAATCGACGCCGGGATGCATCAACTCGATCGCGGCCTCGATGTCGCGCGCATTGAACGCGCGGTAGGCAGACCGCAGCACCCGTTCGGCCTCAGGCATTGAGCGCAACCTAGCTGGCGGCGGCAAAGCGCGCGCTCACCGAATCCAGGCGCTCAGTTCCTCGTACATTCGTCCGGGCCGCGCCCAAGTCTCTGACGCCGGGGGTAGCCAATTCGTTGTAGGGGCACTAACGCTTGGGGATGCACGCCGCCGATCAAGGAGGATCGAATGGCAGGAGCACGCAGGTACGCGCGCAAAATCGAGTGGGAGCAGGTGAAGCGGGGCCTGGCCTGGGGCGCCTTCGGCCTCGGGTGTCTCGGCCTGCGTCTATTACTGCGTCCTTCTTCTGTTCGGCAGCCCCGCGGGATGACTCGGTCTCCAACCTCTGGATCTACAACGGCGTCCTCTTTGCGGCGGCCCTCGTGTGCTTCCTGCGGGCGGCTTCGACGCGTGAGCTTCGGGCGCCCTGGATCGCGCTTGGCGCAGGGCCTGACCTCGTGGTCGCTGGCCGACACCTATTGGACTGTCGCTTTCGAGAACGTAAAGCACATTCCCTATCCGTCGCTCGCCGACGTTGGCTACCTGATGGCGATCCCGTTCTTCTTCGCGGCGATCGCTCTGATGATCCGCCACCGGGTCGGCCACTTCACGTTGACGCGCTGGCTCGACGGGGCGATCGCCGCGCTCGCCGCCGCCGCGATCGCCTCGGCGATCCTGGCAGCCGGCGCTGACCGGCCTCACGAAGGGCGAGCCCGGCCGCCGTCGCGACCAATCTCGCCTACCCGCTTGGCGACCTGATCTTGGTCGGATGCTGGTGGGCACGCTCGTGGTCAGCGGTACCGGCGGGCGCCGGGATGCTGATCCGCATCGGCGCCGGGCTGGTCGACCTGGACCGGCGCGGACATCGTCTACCTGTGGACGGCGGCGACCGATACCCCCTACCCGACCTGTTCTCGACGCGCTTGGCTCCTCGGCGCGCTGCTTATGGCCTCGGGAGCGCTCAGTTCGGCGCGCAGCCGCCGCGCGCGGGAGCCGCGCCGCTACCAGGCGAGTCCCCTGGTGCCGGTCACCGCGGCCGCCGTCCGCCGTGGCCGTCCTCATCATCGATCACTTCAGCCGCGTCCACGTCGCCTCGGTCTGGCTCGGCGGCGCCACCGTGCTCGCGGTCGCGGCACGCCTTCTCCTGAGCCACCGCGAGAACGCCCGGCTGATCGCGTGCGCTCCACCAGGAGTCCGTGACCGACGCGTTGACCGAGCTGCCGAACCGCCGCGCCCTCCTACGCGACTTCGAGCGGCTCTTCGGCGACGACGCTGATCGTCACCAAGTCATGAGTACGTCTGCGCGCTCTTCGACCTCGACGGGTTCAAGGCGTACAACGACGGCTTTGGGCACCCTGCCGGGGACGCGCTGCTGCGCCGCCTCGGACTGTGCCTCGCCGAGGTGATTGAGCCGCTCGGCGGCATCGCCTACCGGCTCGGCGGCGACGAATTCTGCGTGGTCGCGCCGCTGCCGCGGTCGGGCCCCGATCCGGTCGTCGAGACCGCTCGCGCGGCGCTCAGCGAGCGCGGCCAGGGATTCTCGATCGGAGCCTCGGGCGGCATCGTCATCCTGCCGCGTGAGGCGGACTCGTCGAGCGAGGCCCTGCGCGTCGCCGACCAGCGCATGTACGAGGAGAAGGCCCATCACCACGGGGAGGCCGGCGATCTCGCCCGCGACGCGCAGGGCAACCTCAGCGAGGAGATGCACGGGCTTCTGCTCGAGCTCATGCGCGGCAACGAGCCCGGCCTCGCGACCCACATCGACGGCGTCGCGCGGCTGGCGCTCGAGGTGGGGCGTGAGCTCGGGCTCGAGGGAGAAGACCTCGACGTCCTCGTCCGCGCCGCGGAGATGCACGACATCGGCAAGATCGCGATTCCCGAGGAGATCCTGCACAAGCCGGGGCCGCTGGATGACAGCGAGTGGGAGCTGATGCGACGCCATCCGCTGGTCGGAGCGCGCATCATCGGCTCGGCGCCGCCGCTTGCCCCGATCGCGAAGCTGGTCCGCTCAGCGCACGAGCGCTGGGACGGTGCGGGCTACTGCGAGGGCCTCGCCGGCTCGGAGATCCCCCTCGGATCGAGGATCATCTTCGTCTGCGATGCGTTCGATGCGATGACCACGGCCCGGCCTTACAGGGAGGCGATGTCAGCGGAGGACGCCCTCGGGGAGATCCGCCGAAACAGCGGCTCGCAGTTCGACCCCAAGGTGGTCGATGCGCTGATGCGGGTCGCGGCGCGGCGCCCGAAGTTCGGCGGCCTCCAGCACGCCGCGTAGCGCCGAGCCGTCGCCGCCTCAGGCCGCTTCCGTCACGGCCTCCACTTCAGTGGCGGACGCTGGTGCCGGGACGAGCAGCCAGGCGGTCGTTACTGCTCCCACCGCCGCGATCGCCGCGCTCACGATCAGCGCGTGGTGCAGCCCGGTGACGTAGGCCTGGAGGTTGCCGCCGAGGGCCGCGTCGGCAGGGACGAGCGTTCCTAGCGCGGCGATCCCGACCGCCACGCCGGCCTGGCGGAACGTATCGTTAGAGCCCGCGGCGAGGCCGCTCTGCTCATCGGGAAGCGCGCGCAGCGCCAGGGCGCTCCCGGTGGGGTTGAAGAGGCCGGTGCCGATGCTCGTCACCAGGAGGCCGGGGAGCAGGGCGGTCCATGAAGAGCCGACGCCCGCGAGAAGCATGCCGGCGAGCCCCGCGGCGACCAGCGCCAGCCCGGCGCTCGCGATCTTGGCCGGCGAGTGGTTCTCGCCGAGCTGGGCCGTCATCCCGGAGACGAAGAACACCAGGAACGTCCCCGGCAGGTAGACGAGCCCGGTCTGGATCGGCGACATCCCGAGCACGGTCTGCAGGTAGAGCGTGAGGTAGAGAAAGACCGCAAAGAACGACGCGGCGATCGCGAACACGGCAACCTGCGCACCGGCGAAGCGGCGCTGGCCCATGAGGCGGAGCGGCAGCATCGGCTCGCGCGAGCGTCCCTCCACGATGACGAACGCGATCAGCAGCACCGCGGCGCCGACCAGGGCGGCGAGGATGCCGGTGCTGCCCCAGCCGTCGTCGTTGCCGCGCAGGAGCCCGAGCACCAGCAGGAACAGGCCGCCGATCAGGGTGATCTGGCCGGGGAGGTCGATCCGCCGCGGCGTCGGGTCGCGGCCCTCGGCGACGCGGCGCAATGTGATCCAGAGCACGGCGGCGCCGATCGGGACGTTGACGAGGAAGATCGCCCGCCAGCCGAACACGTCGGTGAGCGTGCCGCCGATGAAGGGCCCGAGCGCGAACGAGGCGCCGATCGCGGCGCCGTAGGCGGCAAGCGCCTTCACGCGGTCGGCCGGCCGCGGCGTCACCTGCGAGATCAGCGCCAGCGCGGTCGCGAACATCATCGAGGCGCCCAGACCCTGAACGGCACGTGACGCGACCAGCATCTCGATTCCCCCGGCGGCGCCGCAAAGCGCGGAGCTGAGCGTGAAGACGGCGAGCCCGAGCGCGAAGAGCCGCCGGCGACCGAACCGGTCAGCGATTGCTCCCGCCGTGAGCACCGTCGCCGCCAGCGGGATCGTGTAGGCGTCGACCACCCACTGCAGCCCGTCGAGGCCGGTGTCGAGGCCGTGCGCGATCTGCGAGAGCGCGGTGTTGATCACGCTGATGTCGAGCATCAGCATCGCCGTGGCGAGGCAGGCGGCGACGATAGTCAGGGTGGGGTTGGCTCGGGCGGTTCGGCTCAAGTCGGTCCTCCGTGGGAAGTCGGGCGCTGAGAGTTTTTCAAGATCGCTCCATGGGCGTCTGTGACGTTGCTCCGCACGCGGCCAAGCCCACAGGGGTGAGCGACTTCACCCCTAGGGCCCCTGGTTGCGAACGCGCTTCGCCCCGATCATGAACCCAGTTCGTCCAACCCAACCAAGGAGAGACCAAATGACCGTCACCAAGACCCGCCGCAACCTCACCGCTCTCGTCGCCGCCCTCGGCGTCGCCGTCGGCGCCACCGGGGTCGCGGCCGCCAGCACCCCGGCCAGCCCCGACCAGGGCAAGGTCACGATCAACTACTCCGGCGACGGTTTCTACGGCAAGGTCAAGAGCTCGAAGCCGAGCTGCCTGAAGAACCGCACGGTCACCGTCCACGGCCCCCACGGCCAGCAGCTGACGGACACGACCGAGTCCAACGGTAGCTGGGACACCGGCAACTCCGGCCAGGCCCACGGCAAGTTCTACGCCACGGTCGACGCCCGCGGCAACTGCACGCCGCTGATCTCAAAGACGCTCCACCTCTAAAGCGGCGGGGCAAGCACGAAAGCCGGGCAGCGCCGAGCGCGCTGCCCGGCTTCGTGTCGTTTGGGGGCCTCTGCTTGCGCTAGGAGACCTGCGCTACCGCGATGCTGAGCCCGCAGAGGACGACGGCCGCGGTCGTGAGACTCCAGACCGTCCTGCCGTCGCGGCCCCGCACCGCGAACGCCAGCGCGGCAAGGGCGGCGACGGCGCCGAGGATCGCGCCGGGCCAGCCGAGGATGAGGCTGATCACCCGGCCTGCCGAGCTCACGTCCCAGCAACTCTTGCCGGGCTGAACGGGCTCGCTGCAGAGCGGGCCGTCGCCGAGGTCGGCGAGGACGCTGATGATGACGGCGGCCGCGAAGGCGAGCACCAGCGCTCCGAGGACCGCAAGGGTGCGGGCGCCGGCGCCGGCCTTGCCGGGCTTTGCGGGCGCCGTGGGGGGCGCGGGGGGCGCGGGGGGCGGAGACGGGGGCGGTGCGCTGGCTTCCAAGTGGTTCCTCCTCGTGGACGGCGGCCCAGGTTAGCCGCGCAACGGCCAAGCCCACAGGGGTGAGCGACTTCACCCCTAGGGCCCCTGGTTGCGAACGCGCTTCGCCCCGATCATGAACCCAGTTCGTCCAACCCAACCAAGGAGAGACCAAATGACCGTCACCAAGACCCGCCGCAACCTCACCGCTCTCGTCGCCGCCCTCGGCGTCGCCGTCGGCGCCACCGGGGTCGCGGCCGCCAGCACCCCGGCCAGCCCCGACCAGGGCAAGGTCACGATCAACTACTCCGGCGACGGTTTCTACGGCAAGGTCAAGAGCTCGAAGCCGAGCTGCCTGAAGAACCGCACGGTCACCGTCCACGGCCCCCACGGCCAGCAGCTGACGGACACGACCGAGTCCAACGGTAGCTGGGACACCGGCAACTCCGGCCAGGCCCACGGCAAGTTCTACGCCACGGTCGACGCCCGCGGCAACTGCACGCCGCTGATCTCAAAGACGCTCCACCTCTAAAGCGGCGGGGCAAGCACGAAAGCCGGGCAGCGCCGAGCGCGCTGCCCGGCTTCGTGTCGTTTGGGGGCCTCTGCGGGCTCGGCGCCACGGGTAGCGTCAGCTCTCGAGCCCGATGCGGCGGTCGAAGCCCGCCGGCGCGTGGATGTTGAACATCCGGACGGGGATGTCGCCGTCGTTGCGGAAGCCGTGCTCCACGCCCGGCGGGACGAGGACGAAGGTCCCGGGAGGAGCGCTCACCTCCTCGTCGCCGAAGAGGAAGGTCATCTCGCCCTCGATGATGTAGAAGGAGTCGTCCTCCGACTCGTGGACGTGGGCCTCCAGCTCGCGGCCCGCCGCGATCTCGATGATCGCGAAGTTGAAGCGCGGCGTGTCCGTGGTGCGCGCCAGGAACTCAACGTTTCCGGCCACGTGCCCCTTGCCGGGCGGCACGACGATCGGGCTCGCTCCCATGACGCGATCCTAGGCGAGCGCGGGCCGAAGACGAAGGAGCCGCCGGGGCGCTCTGCCCGGCGGCTCCTCGCTGTGAGCTCGTCCGCGTCGCTACTCGACGTGGAACGTGAGTCGCGCGGTGTTCTTGCCGATGGGATCGATGTCGAGCGATCCCGTGGCGCCGGCCCAATGCCGGGTCCCGGCGATGATCCGCACGTGGTTGCCGTGGCCGTCGACCTTGATCTTGCCGTTGCGCAGGTAGGCGACCGCCCGCAGCCGGTTGTTGTCGTTGGCGACCGCCTTGTAATGGCCCTTCTGGTGGGTGCGATCACCGGCCTTGAACAAAACGCCCGAGAACGCGAAGCGGTGCGGGCTGAGCGGATGGCCCGACGTCGTCTTCGCGATCAGGTTGAGGGTCACGGGAACGTCGCGGGCACCGGCGCTCGCGACCAGGACCGTGGCGGCGATAACCGCCGCGACGGCGACGGCGATGAGCTTGCGCATGGGTCTTCTCCTCTACTCGATTACTCGACGTGGATGGTGAGCAGGGTGTCGTGCTTGTTCAGGTCGTGTGCGTGGAGGGTCCCCGTCACGCCCTCCCAGTGCCGGGTGCCGCCGATGATCACGAGGTTGTTGCCGCGCCCGTCGAACTTGATCTTGCCGTTGCGCAGGTAGGCGACGGCCCGGCCCCGGTTGTTGCGGTTGAACACCGCCCTGAAGTGCCCCTTCCTGTGGTCGCGGTCTCCGGCCTTGAGCAGCGAGCCGGTGACGATGAACCGGGTGTGGGCCTGGTTGACGTGCCCACTCGTCTCATGAGCGATGAGGTTGAGGGTGACCGGGATGTCCCGGGCGCCTGCTGTGGAGACGAGCGCAGTGGTCATTACCACTGCCACCACGGCTCCAAGCGCCGTGAACTTACGCATGTGTACCTCCTGCCTCCCTGTCGATGTCCCGCTCACCCTATCGTCGGGTGGCGGGACGGACAAGGGCCCCGGTACGGCGGCGTGCGCTCCGCCGTGCAGCGGCAGGGGGCCCGGCCTTGCACGCGAAGAGTCCAAGCCGAATGTTCAGGGCCTTCAGACGCAGCGACACGCGCCGCTACCTTGCCCTGCTCGCCCTGATCCTGGCGACGATCGGCTTCCAGCTCGCGGCGCCCGACCGCGAATGGACGCAGTTCATCATCGTCCTCCTCCAGGCGGGCACCCTGCTCATCGCGCTCAGCGTCGGCCACATCCATGGCACGCTCGACCGCGTGATCGTGACCTTCATCATCGCCTGTGTCCTGATCTCTGCGGTCGCGCTGGCCGACTTCACCTCCCTTGGCGTCCTCGATACCCGCGTGATCAACCTGATGCTCATCGCGTTCGCGCCGGTCGCCCTCGTGCTGGGAATGATCGACGACATGCAGACCCGGCACCGGGTGACGGTACGGACCATCATCGGCGTCCTCAGCGTTTACCTGCTGATCGGCCTCTTCTTCACGTTCGTCGACTCGATCATCGGCTCGGAGGCCTCCGAGCCGTTCTTCCAGCACGGGATCGACGGGACCCCGGCCGACTACCTGTACTTCAGCTACGCCACTCTGACAACGGTTGGCTACGGCGACCTGACGGCGAGCATCGAGCTCGGCCGCTCGGTCTCGATCATCGAGGCGCTGATCGGTCAGATCTACCTCGTCAGCGTGGTCTCGCTCATCGTCGGCAACCTCGGCAGGCTGCCCTCCGCGGGCCACGCCGGCCCGAGGGCGCCGTCGCGGGCGGGCAACAAGTAGCGCGTTTCTGTCGCGGCCCTAGCGGGCGCCGCGGTGCCCTGGCTTGCGCGCATGCGCCCGGAAGCACATGGTCTTCTGCCGCGAGGTGTAGACCGCCGCCTCGTCGTCCTTGCCGTTCGACGGCGTGTCGTACGGGTCGCCGGCGAAGACCGCGATCACGCATCCGGTCCTGGGGTTTGTCCCGACCGAGCTGAAGTCGAGGAGGTTGCGCCCTCCCGTGCAGAGGATGCCCTTCGTGCAGATCGCTCCGTAGTGGATCGGCTTGCGGGTGATGCGGGTGTAGCGGAAGCGCCTGCCGAACCCGTTGGAGATCGCGACCTTGAACCTCCACTTGTCCTTGTCCGCGTTGGGGTCGCGCGTCGAGCGGGTCGAGTAGTACCCGAGGGCGACCTGGCCGGGCCGCTTCCCGAGCGTGAGCGAGGCGAGCGAGGCGGTCTTGTTGCGCCGGTCATCGACGCGGATCGGCTTCCCCCAGTGCATGCCCCCGTCGTGGGAGATCACCAGATAGGCGCCGAAGTGGGTCGCGGCGCGCCTCTTGCCGCGGCCGGCCTGCCCCGTGAACGCCGCGTAGACGTTGCCGTGGTCGTCGGCGATCACGTACGGGAAGATGTTCGCGAGGTTCGCCCTCGGGTTGCTGAACACCGTCGTGTCCACGAACCCGGTGGACGAGTCGCAGCCGCCCCGCGCGATCGCGACGTAGAAGTTGTTGTAGGGGTCGGTCACCGTGGCCGGGTTCGTCGGCTCGAGGATCGGGACGTAGACGTCGCCGTTCCGCGCGACCGAGAGCTTGCCCTGGTTGGTTCCGCCGGGCTCGGCGTTCTGCTCGGCCTCACCGCCAGGCTCGAGCACCGGGCCGCACGGCACGAAGCTGTTCGGCGCGCCTGCCTGCGTCGAGACGTAGACGAGCGGCACCTCCCCGGCGAAGTCGTGGTAGCTGAAGTAGACGAGGTTGTCGTCGGTTGGCGAGGGATTGACCCACTCGCGATCGGACTCGAACCCGGTCTCGTTGGTCGCGATGCCCGTCTCGCAGCCGCTGTCGAACGTCTTGCCATGGTCGTGGGAGCGGCAGAGGGCGTTGCCCACCACCTCGAGGTCGGCGACGTAGACCGTGTGGTCGGGCCCGACCGACACGTCCGCGTCGCCGCCGCCACTGAGCGCCCCGATCGCGCGTGCCATCGGAAACGTCCGGCCGCCGTTCGCTGAGCGCCAGAATCCGACGCCGCCTCCGCTTGGCGCTTCGCCTCCCGGCGCAACGACGTAGACGTAGCGGCCGCCCGCGTCGAATGCCACGGAAGGCTCGCCGCCCTGGAGGTCGCCCTTGGGCGGCGTCTTCGGAAGCTTCATCGGCTTCGTGAACCGCGCGCCGTGGGCGCCGGCCGCCGATGCGAACCCGAGCGCCGCCAGGGCCACCGCGACCAAGGCGGTCGCGCGCCACGTCCAGCGTCCACGGTTCCTGCCCATCACCTGCCTCCGGTCTCGCGTCAGCGAGACATTACTTGACCACGACGGTGCCCTTGAAGTCGTGGATCGTGCAGAGGTAGTGGTACGTGCCGGGCTTCTTGAACTTGAGGCTGTAGGTCTCCGAGGCGCCGGTCTTCGAGTGCTTGCCGAGCTTCTTGAAGGTGACGTTGTGGGGGGCGTTGGAGCTCCAGCTCCAGTGGACCTTCTGCCCCTTGCCGATCGTGACCGTCTTCGGCGCGAAGTGATAGCTCGACAGCGTCGAGCCCGCGATCGTGACGTGGCTCGAGCCGCGGGCGGACGAGACGGAGGCCAGGATCGCAACGGATGCGAGCGCGGCGAGCGCGGACAGGGCGAGCATGTGGAGATGGTTCTTGCGCACGTGATCCTCCTCGAGCGGCTGCGGCTTACCTGGCTCTACAGGCGCGGAGCGCCGAAGGTTCAAATCCCCTGAAAGACTGGCGAGGTGGCGTCCTTCGCGGCATTCCTGCGCGGCGTGAACCTCGCCGGGAAGCGGAAGACGCCGAGCGCTGCGCTGCGGGGCGCCTTCGAGGAGATGGGCTTCGCGGACGTGGCCACGTTCCGGGCAAGCGGCAACATCATCTTCTCGGTCTCGGGGCGTCCAGGTGAGGCGAAGCTGACGAGGCGAGTCGAGGCCGGGCTCGCGGACGCATTCGGCTTCGAGATCCAGGTGTTCCTGCGAACCGCCGCGGAGGTGCGGGCGATCGCCGCACACGAGCCGTTCGATGCCCGCCAGGTCGCCCGCTCGGAGGGCAAGCTGCAGATCGACCTGCTCCTGAAGCGACCCACGCAGGCCGCCCGCCGGCAGGTCCTGGCGCTGGCCACCGACGACGACCGCCTGGCGATCAAGGGCCGAGAGCTCTACTGGCTGCCGCGCGGCGGGATGATGGACTCGAGCCTCGACCGCACCGCGATCGACACGCTGGTCGGCCCGACGACGAAGCGGACGATGGGCACCGTCGAGAGCATGGTCGCCAAGTTCTTCGACTGATGCGCGTCCTGCCCGCAATCGCCGGGCTCGCCGGGCTCGTGCTGGTCGCCGGCTGTGGCGGTGGCTCGGGGACCGGCTCCACTTCGACCACCGCCGCGACGCAGATTCCGCATCCGGGCGTGACCTGTCTCCGGATGCCGACTGCGAGGATCGCCGCGATCGTCGCGCACGCGACCGGCGGGAAGCCCCCCGAGCTGAAGGCCGATGCGACCGGGACGCCCAACCTGCTCGCCTGTCGGTATACGGCGCCCGGCGTGCGGCTCCACGTCAACCTCGATACCGCCTCCCGGTCCCACAGGCGCTACGAGAACCGCGTCACGGAGCTCGCCCAGTTCGGCTCCACCAAGCAGCTCTACCCGCACCCGGTGAAGGGCGTGGGTGAGGATCTCCCAAGCAGCGCCGGCGCGAACTGGATCCCGCAGTCCGAGCAGCTGCTCACCGTCGAGGGCCCGCGCTATTTGATCGTCGACTTCGACGTACGGGGGGTGGGGAACTCCGGACTACAGGCCGGCGCCGTCGCCCTCGCGCGGCTGGCGTTTGCGAACCTCCCGCGGGACTGAGGGCGCCCCGGGCGGGATCGCCAACAGGGCCTGAAGGCGCATCAGGATCCCCGCGTTGGCGGTCAGCTCTTGCCGCACCGCCTCCCGCTCGCCGAGGGTTGGCCCCGCGGGCATGCCGGGCGCGTAGCGATGACGCCGGAGCGAGGCCGTGTAGGCGGCCGCCACCGGCCCCGAAGTCGTCGCGAGCCGGCGCTCCACGCCGAGCAGGGTGTCGCCGGGGCGGATCCGGTAGCGCAGACGGGAGAGTGCGCGCTCGAGCTCGCGAAGCTGGAGCTCCGTGGCCGCCGCGACCGGGAGGCCACGGTAGCGCCGTTCCCGCAGCCGCACGAGTAGGGCGAAGGCGACGGTGGCGGCGAGCGCGAGGCCGACCAGCACAACGAGCGCCCCGGGGAAGCTCGAGGAGGAGCTCCGGCTGGGCGGCGTGCCCGCGATCGAGCCGTTTGGCGCCGGCTCCGAGCCGAGCAGCTCGCGCGGGCCGGCGCGAATCGGCGCGGGGATGGCGTGCAGGGCGCCCGGTGGGCGCGCCGCGGGCGCCACGCCGGGCGTGGGGTCGAACGGGACCCAGCCGATGCCGCCGAAGTACACCTCGACCCAGGCGTGCGCGTCGATGTCGGTGATCTTGTAGTCGCCGTTGGCGTCGTTGATGCCCGGCGCGAAGCCCGAGGCGACGCGGGCCGGGATGCCGACCATCCGCAGCATCAGCGCCATCGAGCCCGAGAACTGCTGGCAGTAACCGGCGCGGTCGTGGAAGAGGAACGCGCTCAGCGGGTAGGGACGGCGCGGCGGCGACTCGCTGTAGCGGTAGTTGCGCTTGAGGTACCGGTCGATCGCCTCGGCGGCGAAATACTCGTTTGCCGCGCCGCCGGTCAGCCTTCGCGCCAGCGCATACGTTCGAGCGTAGGGAGAGGCGGCGACGTCGCGCTTCAGCGCCGGCGCCGGGCGCGCGCCGCGGCTCCAGGGCGGAACGACGACTCGCCTGAGGCTGACCGGAACGCCAGGGCGCAGACCGCCCACCCGGGTGAACGACGCCGGACCCGCCGCGACCGGCAGGGAGAGTGCCCTGTACGGGCTGAGGGCGGCGGGAAAGCGCTGCGGGGCCGCGCGCATCGCCGTCACCGTCGGGTTGGGGACGTACGCCTTGACGCTGTAGGTGTCGCCGGGCCGAAGTGGATGGTCGAGGGGCAGAGAGGCCCGGGTGCCGTCAAATTCAGCACCGTCGAGTCCCTTGGCCGAAAGGATCGTTCCGGCGCCGATCACCGTGCCGCTCGTGAGCTCGCCGACCGTGAACTTCAGGTTGGCGATCCACTGCGGGTTGAGCGTCGCCGACGCGCGCCGCATCGAGGCTCCGGCCGGGAGCTCGCTGCCGGGTGGGGCCGTGCTCAGCGAGCTCTGCCAGCGAAACCCGTCGAACTCGTCGAGGACGACCGTCCGCCAGTAGTGGGCGCCGTGGCTTTGGACATGAAGGAGGACGGTGCCGTTGCGCTGCCAGTCGAGGGGGCCATAGGTCTGGTCCCAGCCGAAGGACTCGCTGACGTCGGCGAGGCTCCGAAACGGGTTCCAGTTGGTGTAGTCGACGATCGGCGAGTCGCTGCCGAGCGCCGCGACCACCGGGATCGAGAGGAAGGCGACCCCGCCAACGACCGCCGCCATCCGCCTGGCGCCCGTACCGGCGAGTCCCGGCAGCCACACCCAGGCGCAGGCCGCGCAGAAAAGGGCGGCGCCGTCGACCAGGCTTGCCGCGGCAGAGTTCATGATCGAGGCGATAAGGACACCCGCGACCGCGATCGCAAGCGCGGCCACCCGCAGGCGACTCCCCCGCCGCCCCGGCCAGAACGAGAGCGAGGCCACCAGCCCGAGGATGAGCGGGATCGGAATGAGCGACGTGATCCGGGCCCAGTCGTCGGAGCCGGTATACGGGTACTTCGCGTCGCCGAGCTCGGTCATCGCGGTTCCAACGTGATCGCCGAGCTCGCTCCAACCGGAGGGAAGGAGAAGTCGCAGCGGCACGCCGATCGCAACCAGGCCGGCCGCGATCGCGATCACCGGGAGGGCGATCGCAAGCACGCGTCGCGGTCCCGGACCTCGCGCAGCCGCCTGGGCGGCCGCGGCGGCGACCGCCGCGATGACGACAGCCAGCGCGATGCGCCCCACCGGCGCGTTGTCGGCGAGGCGACTCCACGCCAGCGCAATCAGCGCCGCGAAGGCGACGAACGCGGCCAGCTCGGCCAGCCGGGCCCGGCCGGCGAGGGCGACTCCGCAGACGATCGCGGTGCAAGCGCAACCGGCGCGGCGGGTGCCGCCACAGCGCTCACGCCGCCACCTCGCGCGGGCGGGCGACGGCTCGCCGCACCCTCCAGCCGACGCAGCCGGCAACCTCGAACGCTGGAGCCTCGCCGCTGGGCGGCGCGGGGGAGACGACGAAGGTGGCGGTGGCCAGCCTGGGGACGAGCGCGGGCGCCGAGGCGGCGGCCGTGACCCAGAAGGCGGCGTCGAGGCGCTGCGCGCGAATCGTCGGCGGGCGGGCCGCCTCCTCGACGAGAGCCAGGGCGGCGTGTGCAGCCGGCCAGGCGCGCATCGCGCGATCGATCGTAAGCGGCCTCGCAGCGGCGCTCAGGCGGAGGGTGCAGCCGCCCGTGCGGGCGAGGGCGACGCAGATCGACGCTGCCGCGCGGACCGCGGCGTCGAGCGCCTCCGGGCTCGCGGGCCGGCTGGAGTCGAGGACCACGAGCGGCCCGCCCTCGGCGCTGGCCACCAGCCGGCGCTCGAACAGCTCGCCGGTCCTCGCCACCGTCGGCCAGTGGATGCGCGAGCTCGGGCTGCCGGGCTGGTGGGGGCGGATCCCGTCGACGTCGACGTCCATGCCCGCCGAACGCGCCGACGACGAGCCCTCGAGCAGGCTCTCCAGGCCGCCCAGGTCGGCCGCGCCCTCGGCGCCGTTGTCGCGCTCCGGTCGTCGGATCGGCTCCGTCCGGGGCAGCACCAGCACGCGCTGGTCGGCGTCTCCACGCACTCGTGCCTCGCGCTGGCCCAGCGGGTCCGCGACCACGAGGGTCGGGGCGCCCAGCGACTGGCGCCCGCGGCGCTCCAGTCGCAGCTCGAGCCGGGCCAGCGGCGGGAGCGGCATCCCGGCGCTGAGCCGCGCGCCGGCTAGCCTCGGGTGCTCGATCCAGCCGCCTGGAGCGAGGCGCGACGCGCCCTCGATTGCGACGACGACCGAATAGGGCTCCCCCTCGACCGTCGTCGGCGGGCTCGGGAGCGTCGTCAGGCGAATCCTCCTTGCAGCGCGCCTCACCCAGGCGCGCAGGGCGACGGTGAGGGCGATGAGCGCGACACCGGCGACCTCCACAGAGGGGGTGCCGAAGAAGAGGCCGATGCCAAGCAGCGCGAGCCCGGCCCAGAGCGTCGCGGTGCTGGTTCTCACCCTCGGCTCACAGCGCCGAGACCGCTCCCAGCGCGTCGCGGATCACCGCCTCGCGGTCCTCCTCCCCGGCACCGGGGGAGAGCAGGAGGCGGTGGGCCAGAACCGGCACGGCGAGATCCTGCACGTCGTCGGGTAGGGCGTGGTCGCGGCCCGCCAGCGCCGCCGCGGCCTTCGCGGCCCGAAACAGCAGCAGGCTGGCCCGCGGGCTCGCGCCGACCTCGACCCGGCTGTCGCGCCGCGTGGCGGCGCACAGAGCCACCACGTAGCTGCGCAACGCCTCGCTTCCCTCGACGGCGGCGACCGCCGCCTGCGCTGCCAGCACGCCGGTCACGTTCGAGATCGGCTCGAGATCGAGCACCCGGTCGCGGTCGACGTGCTCGGCGAGCATCTGGGCCTCGGCTCGCGCGTCCGGGTAGCCAAGGCTCAGGCGCACCATGAAGCGGTCGAGCTGCGCCTCCGGCAGCGGGTACGTGCCCTCGTACTCCACCGGGTTCTGCGTGGCGATGACGATGAACGGGCGCGCGAGTTCGCGGCGCTGGTTGTCGAGCGTGACGTGGCGCTCCTGCATGCACTCGAGCAGGCCGGACTGGGTCTTCGGCGAGCTGCGGTTGATCTCGTCGACCAGGACCACGTTGGCGAAGACCGGACCCGGGTGGAACTCGAACCGCGACGCGTTCTGGTCGAACACGTTGGCCCCCACCACGTCCGCGGGGAGGAGGTCCGCCGTGCACTGGATGCGCGCGTAGTCGGCCTCGATCGAGCGCGCAAGCGATCGCGCGAGCGCGGTCTTCCCGACTCCCGGAAAGTCCTCGATCAGGACGTGCCCGTCGCCGAGCAGGGCGACGATCAGGCCTCGAAGGGCGTCCTCCTCGACCTTGACCGCCCGGCGGATGTTCTCGCTCAGCCGCTCCCCGAACGCGACGACGTCGGTGGGGTCGAGTGTCGGCGTCGCTGCCATTCCCCGGAATCGTACGCCGGGCCGGCGCCCGGCCGGCTACGACGTGAGGGTCGTGGTCTTCTCGCCTGCGCCGACGTTGCGCGGGTGGTGGCACGCCGCCCAGTGACCGCGTCCGTAGTCCACGAGCGGCGGCTCCTCCTGCGAGCAGATCTCCGTGGCGTACGGGCAGCGCGTGTGGAAGCGGCACGCGGGCGGGGGGTTTGCCGGGCTTGGGACGTCGCCCTCCAGGATCACCTGCTCGCGGGCACGGTTCTCCTTCGGGTCCGGGATCGGCACCGCCGAGAGCAGCGAGACGGTGTACGGGTGGATCGGCTTCGAGTAGACGGCATCGGCAGGCCCGATCTCCACGATCTTCCCCAGGTACATGACCGCCACGCGGTCGGCGACGTGACGGACGACGCCCAGGTCGTGGGCGACGAAGACGTAGGTGAGCTTGAACTCGTCCTGAAGGTCGTCGAGGAGGTTGATGATCTGGGCTTGGATCGAGACGTCGAGCGCGGAGACGGGCTCGTCGGCGATGATCAGCTTGGGTCGCAGTGCGAGTGCGCGGGCGATGCCGATCCGCTGGCGCTGACCCCCCGAGAACTCGTGCGGGAAGCGGTTGTAGTGCTCGGAGGAGAGGCCAACGCGCTCGAGGAGGTCCTGGACCTGACGCCGGAGGTTCGATCCGCTGGCGATGTCGTGGAGGCTCAGCGGGTCGCCGACGATCTGGCCGACGCGCTTGCGCGGGTTGAGCGACGCGTACGGGTCCTGGAAGATGAACTGCATCTCGCGGCGCAGGGGCCGGAGTTCGCGCCGGCCGAGGTCCGAGATCTCCCTGCCCTCGAAGCGGATCGACCCCGACGTCGGCT
Source organism: uncultured Actinomycetes bacterium (assembly GCA_963740625.1). GTDB lineage: Bacteria > Actinomycetota > Thermoleophilia > Solirubrobacterales > 70-9 > JAWVFM01. The sequence continues at coordinate 258,942 of CAVUEV010000001.1, read as the reverse complement.
CGAGCAGCTTGACGACCGTACGGCAGAGCGTCGACTTGCCGCAGCCGGACTCGCCGACGAGGCCCAGCGTCTCACCGGGGCGGACATGGAAGCTGACGTCGTCGACGGCGCGAACCGCGCCGACCTGACGGTCGATCAGGATGCCCGACTTGATCGGGAAGTGCTTGACGAGGTTGTTGACCTCGAGCAGGTACTCGCCGTTGGCGCTTGCGCCGGCGGACGTGCTCGCCGTCTTCGCCGCGGTGCCGCTCGCCGGGGTCGCGTTCATGCTGCCGGGGCCTCCAGCCCGATGTCGCCCTGAACGACCCGAAGGGCCTTCTTCTTCTCGGGATCGAGCCAGCAGCGGTCCTCGTGGTCGGAGGCCCCGCCGCGGGCCTTCAGCTCGGGCTTGGTCATGCAGCGGTCGAAGGCGTGCGGGCAGCGTGGCCGGAAGTGACAGCCCTCGGGCGGCCGCACCAGCGACGGCGGCTGGCCCTTGATCTGCGCCAGGCGGTGGGCGCGGGGGCGATCGAGCCTGGTCAGGGACCCGAGCAGGCCCCAGGTGTAGGGGTGCTGGGGGTCGTAGAAGATCTCGTCGAGGGTCCCGGTCTCGACGACGCGCCCGGCGTACATGACGAGGACGCGATCGGCGATGTCGGCGACGACGCCAAGGTCATGGGTAACCATGATCACGGCGAGGTCGCGCTCGTCGTTCAGCTGCTTGAGCAGCCGCAGGATCTGCGCCTGGATCGTCACGTCGAGCGCCGTCGTCGGCTCGTCGGCGATGAGCACGTTCGGCTCGAGGGCCAGGGCCATCGCGATCATCGCGCGCTGGCGCATGCCGCCGGAGAACTCGTGCGGGTACTCCCCGACCCGGCGCGCGGCGTCGGGGATGCCGACCTGCCCGAGCAGCTCGGTCGCGCGGTGCAGGGCTTCGTCCTCGTCGACGTGCTCGTGCGCCTGGATCGCCTCGACGATCTGGTCGCCCACCTTGTAGACCGGGTTGAGGGCGCTGATCGGGTCCTGGAAGATCATCGCGAGCTCCTCGCCGCGGATCCGCCTCAGGACCTCGTCGGGAGCGTCGAGCAGCTCCTCGCCCAGATAGCGGACGGAGCCCTCGATGCGCGCGTTCGGCGAGCGGGTCAGGCCCATCATCGTCTGCGAGGTGACGCTCTTGCCGCAGCCCGACTCGCCGACGATGGCCAGCACCTCGCCCGCCGCGAGCTCGAACGACACGCCGTCGACCGCCGTCAGCATCCCGTCCTCGGTGAGGAACCCGACCCGCAGGTCGTCGACCGCGAGCAGCGGCCCCTTGGCCGGAGCCGGCGTGGCCGGAGTTGCGGCGGCGTCGCTCATACCGCGGACTCCCCAAGGCGCACCCGCGGGTCGAGGTAGGCGTAGGCGACGTCGACGAGCGTGTTGAAGAGGACGATGAAGAAGGCGCCGAACATCGTCACCGCCATGATCGGCGGCAGGTCGAGGTTGGTGATCGATGTCGCCGCGTAGTTGCCCACGCCGGGGAGGCTGAAGACGTATTCGGTCAGGATCGCGCCGCCTCCGATAACGGCGCCGAAGTCGAGGCCGAAGAGGGTGACGATCGGGATCAGCGAGTTGCGCAGCACGTGCCGTATCCGCACCTGCCGCTCGGAGAGGCCCTTGGCGCGGGCGGTGCGGACGTAGTCCTCGTTCATCACGTCCAGCATGTTCGAGCGCAGGACGCGGCTGTAGAAGCCGATGAACAGAACGGCCAGCGTGAACCACGGCAGGATGAGGTGATAGGCCCACTGGACCGGGTCCGTCGTCAGCGCCACGTACTCGCCGGGCGGGAATACCTGCGTCTTCGACGTGAGGTAGTAGAGGAGGATCGAGCCCAGCCAGAAGACCGGCATCGAGATCCCGACCAGGGAGAGGATCGTCAGCGCGCGGTCCGTGAGTCCGCCGGCGTGGATCGCGCTGAGGTAGCCGAAGACGATCGCGACGCTCATCCAGATCACCGCCGCGCCGATGCAGAGCGAGAGGGTGATCGGGATCCCCTTGGCGATCTGGTCCATCACGTTCAGCTGGCTGTTGTAGGAGACGAGCGTGCCGGTGAAGATCTGCTTCATCAGCGTCCAGTACTGGACGTAGATCGGGTCGTTGAAGCCGAAGTCCTCCTTGATCTGCTTCAGCAGCTGCGCGTTGCAGTTCTTGCCGCAAATCCGCAGCGCCGGGTCGCCGTTGGGGATGACGTTGAAGATCAGGAAGACGATCACGGAGATCGCGAAGAGGACCAGCACCATGCCGACGAGCCGTCGCGCGATGAAGCGGCCCATTCCCATCTAGTGTTTCTCCTCCACGGCGGCCGCCTCGAGCCTCAGCTTCGCGCGGGGGTCGAGCGCGTCGCGCAGCCCGTCGCCGAAGACGTTCAGGGCGAGCACGGAAAGCACGATCGCGATGCCCGGGACGATGGTCAGCCACGGCGCTGTGTTGATCAGCTTCGAGCCTTCGGAGATCATCGTCCCCCACGACGACTGCGGCGGCTGCACGCCGGCCCCGAGGAACGAGAGCGCAGCCTCTAGCAGCATGTTGTTGGCGATGTTGAGGGTGAAGAAGACGATGATCGTCGAGACGAGGTTCGGCAGGATCTCGCTGAACATGATCCGCAGCGGCCCCATGCCCTGCGCGATCGCCGCCTCGACGAACTCCTTTTCGCGCAGCGCGAGCACCTCGCCGCGGATCGGCCGTGCCATGTACGGGATGTACACGAAGCCGATGATCAGGATCGGGATCCAGAGCGAGCCGCTGTCCAGGGTGAAGAGATGGACGCTCGTGAACGGGATCGACACGGAGATCCCGCTGCCGGAGGTGGCGATCGCCGTGCCGAGCGCGATCCCGAGGAGCAGCACCGGGAACGCCCAGATCACGTCCAGGACGCGCGAGATCACAGCGTCGACCCAGCCGCGCCTGTAGCCGGCGAGCACCCCGAGCGCCACGGACAGGATCGTCGTGACGAGCGCCGCCATCACCCCGATGTAGAGGGAGACCCTGCCGCCGTAGAGGAGGCGGACCATGACGTCGCGGCCGTTCTGGTCGGCGCCGAGCAGGAAGCGGGCGTGAAGCCCAGGTCCCAGAAGCGTGCTGCCGAGCTGGCCGGGAGCCGGCGCGGCGACGACCGGGGTGCGGTGGCCGTCGATCGTGATCGCGCCGTTCAGGTGCTCGTCGTTCGGGCCCGTGTGGGCGTAGTGGTTGGCCCACACCGGCGCCAGCAGGCAGGCCGTGACGATGATCAGGAACAGCATCCCGAACGCCAGGGCGGTCTTGTTGCGGCGAAGCCGCCGGAACGCCAGGTACCAGGGGCTGCGCCCCTCGATCGACTCGTCGACGAGTCCGGCCGGACCGCCGAGCGCTCCTGGAAGCGCGGGATCGGCGTACGGCTCGGAGGCCACTAGCGCGCGCTCCTCGGCTCTCGGTTCGGCTCCCGGGCCCTCATCGCTCCACCAGCAAGGCTACCCGCTAGCGCTCATGCGAAAGCCGAGGATGGGCGGAGCTCCGCCCATCCTCGGCTTGACTTCCGGCCGGCAACCGGACTACTTGAGCTCGAGGCTCGAGTAGTCCTGTTCGAAGACCGGGCTCCAGATCGCGTTGTCGAAATTGATCCGATCCGACGTGAACAGCGTGAGCTCGCGGGCTCCGTAGGGCGCCCAGGGCGCCTGTTCCATGGTCTGCTTGTCGAGCGCCGCGTACTGGCTCTCCAACGCTGGAGTCAGCTGCTCCTTGGCGAGCTCGTCGATCTTGCTGTTGATCGCCGGGTCATCGAGCTGGGCGTAGTTGTTGTTGTTGGTCGGATGGATCGCCGAGCCGTTCAGAAGCGGCTCGAAGAAATCGTTCGGGTGCGGGAAGTCCTGGAACCAGTCGGACCAACCCGTGTTGAGCTTCGGCGTCTTCAGGTTGCCGAGCGTCGTGAAGTACGTCTGCCCGTTCACGACGTTCAGCTTCGCGTTGAAGCCGAGGTCCTGCAGGACGCTCTGGTAGTACTGGCCGACGTTCGAGTTCGGCTCGACGTCGTCGGTCCACACGCTGATGTCCTTCTCCGCGGGGGTCAGGTTGGCCTGGGCGATCAGCTGCTTCGCCTTCGTCATGTTGTGCGGGTAGAGCTCGATCTTCTGGTACCCGGGCATGTTGGACGGCAGGACCTGCTGCGTTGGGGTGAGCAGGCCGCCGTACAGCTTCGCGATCGCGGTTGGATCGATCGCGTAGTTGACCGCTTGGCGGACCTTGAGGTCGCTGAACGGGTTCGGGTCCCCGCCCGCCGTGGTCTTCGAGGTGTTCATCCAGAAGTAGTACGTCGAGACCGTCTGCTCCGCTGCGAACCGGTCGCTGTACTTCGACTGCACCGAGCTCAGGAGGTCGCTGGGCGGCGGGTCGAACAGCAGGTCGGCCTTGTTCTGCTCGACCTGCGTGGTGCCGCTCGCCTGGTTCGGCACCACCTTCTCGGTGATCTTGTCGAGGTGCGGCGTCGGCAGCTGGGAGAGGATCTGCTGGTTGTTCTTCTCCCACTCCGGGTTGCGCGTCAGCACCCACGAGTGCCCCGGATCAGACGAGCTGATCGTGTATCCCCCCGTCGAGGGCGGCGGGTTCGGAGTCTGGTCCTTGGCCGGGGTGCCCGGCGGGACCAGCGCCGTGAACGGAATCGCGAGGGAGGGTTCGAGCGAGCCGTTCGGCGCCGTCAGGTTGATCTGGATCTCGCCCGTCTTGTCGTCGGTCTTGATCCCGGAGATCGAGTTTGCCTTGCCGCTCTGGTAGTCGGTGGCGCCGACGATCCCCGAGAAGAACGGCGCGCCGCCCGAGTCGACGTCGAAGAGGCGCTGAACGGTGGTCTGGAAGTCCGAGGCCTTCACGTCGGTGCCGTCCGAGTACTTGAGGCCCTTGCGCAGGGTGAACGTGTAGGTCTTGCCGCCGTTGGTGATCTTCGGCAGGTCCTCGGCGAGGCCCGGGATGATCTTGGTGCCCGCCGGGCCCGCGGCGTGGGCGTAGGTCAGCAGCGGGATGTAGGTGTTGTACTCGGCGACCCACGCATCGACCGTGTACGCCAGCTGCGGATCGAGATAGTCAGGGCCCTTGGTGTGGATGGTGGTGATCGACCCACCCTCCTGGCCGCCCGAGCTGCTGGAGCTGCTCGAGCCGCATGCAGCGAGCCCGAAGCCCGCCATCGCCGTCACTCCTGCGAGGGCAAGCATCTTCTGCCAACTCCGCCTGACCTTGATCATCTCTCTCCTTGGACTCCTGGCCTTGCGGCCATTGACCTCTCTCACGTACCGTCCAGGCGCGTTCCGCGCCCCCAGACCCGCCCCGTTCTAGCACTTCGCGAGGCGCGAAGCGGACTGACGGAAATTCAGGAAAGATTCTACTCAGGCGCCGGGGCGGGGGAACTGCGTCCGCATGGCCGCGTCCCAGGCGCGGTCGGGCAGCAGCCGGCGCTGGAGGATCGCGAGGCGCGCCGACGGGGTGACCACGTAGCGGGTCTTCGGGCGCCCCGACGTGATGGCCTTCTCGATCGCCCTCGCGACCGCCTCGGGGCCCGCCCCGAGGTGGCGCATCGGCCCCTCGTAGACGGCCTTGGTGGCGGCGCCGACGGTGCCGTTGAACTTCGCGTAGGCGTCGTCCGACGCCATCGCGTCGCCCGTGCCCTCGATCGAGCCCGCCGCCGTCTTGCCGAACTCCGTGGTGATGAGCCCGGGCTCGATGATCGCCACGTCGACGCCAAAGCCCCTTGACCTCGAAGCGCAGCGCGTCGGAGAGCGCCTCCACCGAGTACTTGGTGGCGTGGTAGGCGCCGCCGCCCGGGAAAGACGAGCCGGCCGCCCATCGAGCTGATGTTGACGATGCGCCCGTGGCGCTGGCGGCGCATGCCGGGGAGGACGAGCTGGCACATCCGCACGAGCCCGAAGACGTTGGTCTCGAACTGGTCGCGGAGGCGGTTCATCGGCAGCGTCTCGACCGCGCCCGACTGGCTGTAGCCGGCGTTGTTGACCAGGGCGCCGACGGCCCCCTCGGCCTCCTCGACCGTGGCTACGGCGGTCTTCATCGAGGTCTCGTCGGTGACGTCCAGGGCCAGCGTCCTGCAGCCGGCTGCGGCGAGGTCCTCGATGGAGTCGAGCCGGCGAGCGGTGGCGTAGACGGTGTGCCCGGCGGCGGCGAGCCGTTCGGCGGTCGCGCGGCCGATGCCGCTCGAGCAGCCCGTGATCAGAACGGCCTTCGACGGTTCGCTCACTTGACTCTCTCCCATCGGTAGCTCCGAACCCGCGCCTCCGATCATATGGGCAGAGACGTTGGGCGAGACGAGGCAGCGAAGCAACCGTCTCTCGTGCGCATGAGCGCGAATTCGGTGCGGAAATCGAGCTTCCGCGCAGCTCCTCTTCGCCGAGTTCGACGTTAGCCCCCTAATGCGCGGTCAACGTCGAACTCGGTGTGTGGGCCGCCGCCGCGTAGAGTCCGGCCGGTGAGAGTGGTCACCTTTCAGGCGCCGGGCGAGGTTCGCGTGGAGGAGAAGCCCGACGCCCGGCTCGAGGGGGCCGACGCGGCGCTCGTTCGCGTGGAGGCCAGCGGGATCTGCGGCTCCGACCTCCACATCTACCACGGCCGGGTCGAGATCGAGCCCGGCTTCACCATCGGTCACGAGTTCGTCGGCTCGGTCGTCGAGACGGGCGACGAGGTCACGAGCGTCGCCGCCGGCGACCGTGTTCTCGGGACCTACTGCACCGCGTGCGGGGACTGCTTCTTCTGCCGGCGCGGCGACTTCCACAAGTGCGACCACGGCCGTGTCTTCGGCCACGGCGCCACGCTCGGCTCGCTGCAGGGCGCTCAGGCCGAGCTCCTCCTCGTCCCGAACGCCGACCTGACCCTTCGCCGGGTCCCGGAGGGGTTGTCGGACGAGGTCGCCCTCTTCGCCGGCGACGTGATGGGCACCGGCTACCACGCCGTTGTCGAGACGGGCGTGGGCCCGGGCGACGCGGTCGCCGTGCTCGGCCTGGGCCCGGTGGGGCTCTGCGCCGTGCAGGCGGCGCGCGCCGCCGGCGCCGAGCGGGTGTTTGCGATCGACACGGTGACCGACCGCCTGGCGATGGCCGAGTCGTTCGGCGCCGAGCCGCTTCACCTCACCGAGTCGGACGTGCGCGGGGCGGTCAAGGCCGGGACCGAGGGCCGCGGCGTGGATGCTGCCATCGATGCCGTCGGCCACCCGGATGCCCTCGAGCTCGCGTGCCGCCTGGCGCGCAAAGCGGGCACCGTCTCGGCCACCGGCGTCTACGCCGAGCGGATCGACCTCCACATGGGCATCGTCTGGATCAAGGCACTGACGCTCAAGACCGGTCACGCCAATGTGATCAAGCACGTCGATCCGGTGCTGGACGCGCTGGCCGCCGGGACGCTCGACCCCGCCCCGCTCGTAACCCACCACATGCCGCTCGACGACGCCGCCGAGGCCTACCGAGTCTACGACCGGCGCGAGGCGCTGAAGATCGTCCTGACCCCCTGAGCGGCGCGCCCGTTACTCGCCGGCCGATGGGTGCGGGTAGGCGAGCTGGATGTGCGAGCGCGCCACCGCGAGGAACTCGTACGCCTCCACGGCGCCGCCGTCCAGGGGCCTGACCTCGACGTCGACCAGGGGGACGAAGTCGAGATCGCCGCGGTTGAGGAAGTCCGAGAGGCGGCTCCGGTAGCCCTCTTTCGGCATCGTCAGGTCGCCGGTGATCAGGTGACGGCTCGTCTCGAGCACGACGCGTTCGACGCGGCTGTCCATACGGCAAACCTATCGGCGGGTGCCGTCCTGGACGTGAGTCCCGGTTGGCCCCCGGTTGAGGGCCAGGGAGAGTGGGTACCTCACGGGCATCATCGGTCCCCCAGGGAGGGGGGCCTGGGGAAAGGAGACCGGATGCTCTTGTTGCTGGCGATCATCCTGCTGATCATCGCGATCGCAGGCGGAGTCATCATTCATCCCGTGCTGTTCGTCCTCGCGCTTGTCGCGCTGGCGCTGTACTTCTCGGGGCGCAGCCGCACGGTCTGAGCCGGGGCGAGCCGACGGCCGGTCGTGCGCTTCGGCACGACCGGACTCGGGTCCCAGGAGTTACACCCGGCGGTCTTTGGGTAAGGCTCTACTGGAGACCGCATGGCCGTCGGGACCGACATCCATCGCGGCCTCCTGCTGGCGGGCCGCTACCGCGTCGAGAGGCGGATAGGCCTTGGCGGCACGGCGGCCGTCTTCCTCGCCCATGACGAGGTCCTCGATCGCGAGGTCGCGGTCAAGCGCGTCCACACGGACGGCACGGAGGACGACACCCGCCGCCTTCGCCGCGAGGCGCGGATCGGCGCCGCCCTGACCCACCCCAACCTGGTGATGGTCTACGACACGATCTCGGCGGAGGACGGGGCGTACATCGTCATGGAGTACGTCGAGGGGCGTCCGCTGGCGGAGTTGATCGGCGAGTACGGCATCGAGCCCGACGAGGCCCTGCCGATCCTGTGGTCGGTGGCCGATGCGCTCGACTACGCCCACCGCAACGGCGTCGTCCACCGCGACGTCAAGCCGGCGAACGTCCTGATCGGCGACGACGGACAGGTGAAGCTGGTGGATCTCGGCGCAGCCATCGGCGCCGACACGACTCGCGTCACCCGCGCGCACGAGGTGGTTGGAACGCTCAGCTACCTGGCGCCCGAGCGGCTTGCCGGCGAGTCGACGGGCGAGCCGGCCGGAGACATCTACTCGCTCGCGGTGCTCGCGCTCCAGACCCTCACCGGCAGGCTGCCCTGGCCGACCGCGTCGCCGCAGGAGCAGCTCGGACGCGCCCTCAACGGGGTGCCGGACATCCAGGCCCTCTGGCCGGAGGCCTCGCCGGACCTCGCCCGCGCCCTCGAGCGCGGCATGGACCCCGAGCCAAGCGCGCGCCCCGCGACCGCCGCCACCCTCATCGCCGACGTCGAGGAGGGCCTCACTCCGGACTTCGGGCCCACGCAGGCCTTCGTCCCCCCGCTAGCGGCACCCGCCGGCGGCGAGCCTCCGCCGGCGCCCGCCGGCTGGGAGCGGTCATGGCCGCGGCGCGCCGCCCCCGCGGCCCTGGTCGCCGGCGCGCTCCTGGCGGCGGTGATCGCAGCCGCCGCGATCGGCGGCGGCGACTCGTCGAGTCCGACAGCGGGGAGCACTTCGGCCTCCGCGCAGGGACGGAGCGCGTCGACCCAAAGCGGCTCCGCAGGCGGCGCGAAAAGCGCCAGCACGTCCACCTCGACGAGCTCGGCGCCCACCCCCGCCGGGCCGAAGGAGAGCGCCACCGCCGGCTCCGCGACCTCCGGCGCCGATCTGAACGACCAGGGCTACGCGCTGATCCAGGAGGGCAACCACGCTGCGGCGATCCCGATCCTGCGCCGCGCGGTGACGGAGCTTCGCCGCGACGACCCGTCCAGCCTCACCTACGCCTACGCGCTCTACAACCTCGGCCACGCCCTGCGGCTGGACGGGCAGCCCGAGGCGGCGATCCCGATCCTCGAGGAGCGCCTTAAGTTTCCCGACCAGACCGAGACGGTCCAGGCGGAGCTCGACGCGGCGCGCGCCGCGGCGGGGGAGCCGACGCCGAAGACGCCGCCCGCCCCGCCCGCCGAGAAGCCGCCGAAGGACGAGGGCCCGCCGCACGGTCGCGCCCTCGGCCACGACAAGCCCGGCGGCGTCCCGCCGGCCGGCGAGGGCGAAAAGGGGGACTGACCCCGCGGCTCAGGCGCGCGGCCCGAGCTTCACCGGCATCGTCTTCAGCTGGTTCAGGAACGGCGACTCGACGTAGGTGGGCTCGCCTGCCGACTCCATCTCGGGATAGCGGGCGAGCGTTTCCGCCAGCAGGATCCGCAGCTCGAGGCGGGCAAGGGCGGTGCCGAGGCAGAAGTGCCGGCCGCCGGCGCCGAACGCCTGGTGCTCGGGGTTGCGGCGGACGTCGAAGCGGTGCGGGTCCTCGTAGCGGGTCTCGTCCCGGTTCGACGACACGTACCACATGACGACCTTGTCGCCCGCCTTGATCTTCTGGCCGTTCAGCTCGGCGTCGGTCGTCGCCGTACGGCGGAAGTGCGCGAAGGCCGGGAACATCCGCAGCGCCTCCTCCACCGCGCTGGGGATGAGCGACGGGTCGTCGAGGAGGATGTCGCGCTGGTCGGGGTTCTCCATCAGCGCGCGCATGGCGCTGCAGTAGGTGGCCTTCGTCGAGTCGTTGCCCGCCGCCACCAGCAGGAAGAAGCCCATGACGATCTCGTGCTGCTCGAGCTTGTGGCCGTCAACCTCGGCGTGGACGAGGACGCTCGTGAGGTCGTCTGTTGGGTTCTCGCGGCGCGCGTCGATCAGCTTGTTGCAGCGCTCGAAGATCTCGGGGATGTCTCTGTCGACCACCGCCTGGGGGCCGCCGGGGTTGAGGTCCGGGTCGCCGGCGCCGAGCGCGGAGTTCATGAGCCGCGCCCAGACGATGTCGTCCTCGGGCGGGATGCCCATGAAGCTGCCGATGACCCTGGCGACGACCGGCTGCGCGACCTCGTCGACCAGGTTGCATTCCTCACGGCCCTCGAGGCGGTCGAGGACTCCGGTCGTGATCTCGCGGATCGCGCCCTCGTGCGCGGCGATCCGGCGCGGAGTGAACCCGGCCTGGAACAGCGCCTTGACGCGGTCGTGCTTGGGCGGGTCCATCCCGATGAACATCGCCCGCGCCAGCTCCAGCGGGAACACGGCCCGGGCCGCCGTGACCCCGCCCAGCTCGGACGAGTACGTCTCCCAGTCCCGGCTGACGGTGTAGACGTCGTCCGCGGTCGTCACGGACCAGAAGCCGTCCTCCTCGGGGAACTCGGTGATCCGGTCCGTCCAATGGATGGGGCACTCGGACCGGAGCCTCCCGAAGAGCTCGTGCGGCGGGCCGCCGGCCCAGATGTCGCGCTCGGTGACGAGGACGTGCTTGAGGTCGTCTTCGGTGGCCGCCATCGCTGGGCCGATCCTATCGCCGCTCCGGCGTGCCGAAGCTACCCGGCGAGCCGGCAAACGAACCCCAGGGAGGAGTCCGTGCCCGGAGCGGCGGGATCGACCGGGGCTCCGGAGATGTCGAGCACCTCGACGACCTCGAGGCCCGCGTCCCGAAACTGCTCGATTTGGGTCTCGGCCGTGACGTAGACGTGGTCGAGGGCAAAGTTGTGCCCCGGGTCGCGCGCGACTCCCCAGCCGCGCTCGCGAGCGGCCTCGAGGTCGAGCCCGCGATTGGCCTGGCGGTACTTCCGCGCGTTCGAGACACCGCCGAGAAACGCGTACAGCGAGCGCGGCGAGCGCAGGGAGGGGAGCTTGCCGGGCCTGCGGATCGGCAGCGCTTCCAGCGAGTGGCAGGTGAGCAGCAGGTAACCACCGGGCGCAATGACTCGGGCCAGCTCGCGCAGCACGACCAGCCGGTCCTCCGGCCCGACCGCGTCGATGGCGTTCGCGGTGAACAGGATGAAGTCGAACCGATCGGACTCGAGCTCCGACAGGTCGCGGGCGTCCATCACGCGGAACTCCACGTGGTCGTTCTCGCTCACGACCTCCTTGCTGAGCGCGACCATCTTCTCGGAGTAGTCGATGCCGAGGTAGGACCTCACGATCGGCGCGAAGGTCAGCGCGGTCCGGCCGGCGCCGACGCCGATGTCGAGCATGTCGACCTCGTCCCAGCGGCCGTGGAAGCGCTCGAGCACGCGCAGCTCGACCGGCTCGAGCGCCCGTTGGCCGCGGTAGGGCTCGATCTCTCGCTGGTCCTCGTAGATGCGCCGGTTGCCGACGTCGTCGAAGCCCATCAGGCAGTCCTCGGCCCGATCGTAACGGCGCTCACCATGCGTCGACGAACCTCCCCGCGCCGTCGGCGCCGAGGGGCTCTGTGGCCGCCAGCGTGGCGGTGATCACGCGCCGGGTCTCGGCGGGGTCGATCACGTCGTCGAGCTCGAACAGCGTCGCCGCGTTCAGGGCTTTGGCGTTCTCCTCGGCGGCCTCGGTCAACTCGCGGACCCGCGCGTTTCGCTCCCGCTCGTCGGCGATCGCCTCGAGCTCGCGCCGCAGGCCGAGCCGCACCGCCCCCTCGAGCCCCATCGGCCCGAGCTCGGCGGCCGGCCAAGCGACCGTCAGCAATGGCTCGTGCAGGCTGCCGGCCACCATTGCCTGAGCGCCGAGGCCGAACCCGCGACGCAGTACTACGGCGACGAGCGGGACGCGCAGCGCCGCGCCCGCGAGCAGCAGGCGAGAGGTGTGGCGGACGAGGCCGGTCGCCTCGGCGTCGGGACCGACCATCATCCCCGGCGTGTCGACCAGGGACACGACCGGGAGGCCGAAGGCGTTGCAGAGCTGCAGCAGCCGCGCGGCCTTGCCGGCGCCGGCGCTTGTGATCGCGCCCGCCATGTGCGTCGAGTCGTTGGCGATGAAGCCGACGGCCCGGCCCTCGATCCGCCCGAGCGCAGTCACCATCTCTGGCGCGAAGCGGGGACGCAGGAACGTCACGGAGCCCTCGTCGGCGAGGGTTTCGATCACGGGCCCGACGGCAAAGGCGCGGCGCCGGCGCTCGGGAACGATCTCGCGCAAGCGCGTCTGATCGGCCTCCGGGCCGGGAGGCGTCATGCCCTGGAAGTAGCCGAGCAGGCGCTTGGTCACCGCCACGGCCTCCGCCTCGTCGGCCACGGCGACGTCGATCACGCCGTTCCTCGACTGCATGTCGAGCGGACCCACCTCGTCGGCGTCGACCGTTCCCAGGCCGCCGCCCTCGATCATCGCCGGACCGCCCATGCCGAGCGAGACGTTTGCGGTAGCCACGATCAGGTCGGAGCACCCGGCGATCACGGCATTGCCCGCGAAGCAGCGCCCCGCGACCACCGCGATCCGCGGAACGACGCCCGAGAGCCGCGCCCAGAGCGCGAACGCTCGGGTGTCGAGCGCCGACACGACCGGGTAGTCGGTGTCGCCCGGGCGTCCCCCGCCGCCCTCCGCAAAGAACACGGTCGGCAGCCGCATGCGCTCGATCAGCTCGAAGAGCCGGTCCTTCTTGCGGTGTCCGAGGGCGCCCTGCGTCCCCGCGAGCACGGTGTAGTCGTAGGCGAGGACCGCGCACGCGCTTCGCGCGCCGAAGAGCTCGCCGTTGATCCGCGCCGTTCCCCCGATGAGGCCATCCGCCGGAGTGCGCTCCCGGAGCTCGTCGAGCGAGCGCCGCCGGCGCTGAGCGGCCAGGGCGAGCCCGCCGTACTCGACGAAGCTCCCGTCGTCGACGAGGTCGGCGATGTTCTCCCGCGCGGTTCGGCCGCCGCTTTCGTGGCGCCGCGACACCGCCTCCGGCCGCGCCTCGTCGAGGGTCGCTCGACGCCGTTCCATGGCCTCGGCTAGGTCGGCGCGGGATTGATCTGAGCGGTCGTCCCCGTTCACCGCCGAAGCCTCGCACAGGGAGGCCGCGTGGCGGCGCGCCTAGGAAGCGGCGATCGCCGGGGCCCGGCCCGTGGCCAGGAGCTTTGCCACCTCGTCGCCCGTGGTCGGCCGTGCGAACAGGAAGCCCTGGGCGAGGTCGCAGCCGATCGCCTGCAGGGATGCCTGCTGTGCGTCCGACTCGATCCCCTCGGCGATCGCCGGGACCCCGAGCGAGTGGGCGAGGCTGACCACGTTGGCGACGATGGCGGCGTCCTTCGGATCGGTTTCCACTCCCTGCACGAACGAGCGGTCGATCTTCAGCATGTCGATCGGGAACCGGCGGAGCTGGCCGAGCGCCGAGAAGCCGGTTCCGAAGTCGTCGACCGCGATCCGCACGCCCAGCTCGTGAAGCGCCTCGAGCTCGCCGCGCGTCTTCTCGTAGGGCGCGTCCTGGATGATCGCCGTCTCGGTGACCTCGAGGCCGAGCTGGTGGGGGGAGAGGCCGGAGTCGGCGAGCGCCTTGCGGACGACGTGCTGGATCCCTCCCGCAACCAGTTGCTTGCCGGAGACGTTGACCCACATTGCGAACCGCTGGGGCAGGATCCCCTGGTCCCGCCAGCTCGCCGCTTGCGCGCAGGCCTGGTTGAGGACGAAGGCGCCGACGTCGAGGATCAGGCCGGTCTGCTCGGCGAGGGGGATGAACTCACCGGGGGAGACGTTGCCTCGGGTCGGCGAGGTCCAGCGCACGAGCGCCTCGACTCCCACGATCTCCTCCGAGTCGAGGTCGACCTCCGGCTGGTAGTGGACGCTGAGCTCGCCGCGCTCGAGAGCGCGGCGCAGGTCCTGTTCGAGCTCGAGCCGCGCGCCGAGCTTCTCGGACATCTCGGTGCGGAACATCTCGAAGCGGCTGCGGCCGGCCTCCTTCGCCGCGTACATGGCGACGTCGGCGTCCCGAATCATGTCCTCGGCCACGCTCGCGCCGTCCTCGCTGAGGACGACGCCGATGCTCGCGTGGATCTGAATCTCCTGATCGTTCACCGAGAACGGGGTGCGCAGGCTCTCGAGGAGACGCTGGGCGACGATCACCGCCTCCTGCTCGGTGGCGCCCTCGACCAGGAGCGTGAACTCGTCGCCGCCGAGGCGTGCGAGCGTGTCGGTTGGGCGGCTCATCTGACCGAACCGCTCGGCGACCTCGCGCAGTAGGCGGTCGCCGGTGTCGTGGCCGAGGCTGTCGTTGACCTTCTTGAAGCCGTCGAGGTCGAGGAGGAGCACGGCCAGCGAATCGCGCGACCGGCGCGCGCGGGCGAGCGCTTGGGTCAGGCGGTCCCGGAACAGAGCCCGGTTCGGGAGCTCCGTGACGGTGTCGTAAAACGACTGGCGTGTGAGCTCGCCCTCCAGGCGCATCCGCTCGCTGATGTCGCGGGCGTTGAAGACGATGCCGCGCAGGTGGCGGTCGCCGCGCAGGTCGGTGATCTGGGTCTCGATCTGGCGCCACTCGCCAAAGCGGTCCTTGAGGCGGAAGATCACACCGCGGGTCTCCGAGCCTTCCGCCGCGTCGACGACCGCCTGCCGGTCGTCGTCGTGGACGAGCTCCAAGAACCCTCCGCCGAGGAGCTCCTGCTCGGAGCGGTCGGTGAGCTCGGTGACCGAGTTGCTGACGTAGCGGCAGCCGCCGCGGCCGAAGACGATGACGAGGTCGGTGGAGGAGGTGACCAGGCTGCGGAAGTGCGCCGTCTGGCGGCGAGTCGCGGCAATCAGCGCCAGCGCAAGGAGCACCGAGATCAGAAGCCCCGCCGCGCCGAGCAGGACCTGGGTCCTGATCAGGCTCGTGACGCTGGCATCGGCCTGCTTGGCGATCGTGCGCGCGGCGTTCAGCGAGACGTTCGAGGTCAGGGCGGCGAGGTCGCGGATCCGCCCGAGCGCCCCGGAGCGCTCAGGGACCTCGTTCGCCGTCAGCGGCACCAGCCAGACGGTTCGCCCGGCGAGGTAGGCGCCCCCGCTGCGGGTCAGATCGCTCACGAGTCGACGCGCCTGCTCGAGCTGGCCGCGGACCACCGGATCCGTCGCCGGCGGGAGCTCGGCCTCGTCGTCGTCGCCCGCGACGGGCGGGGCCTCGCCGCCGTTCAGCAGCACGTTGGCGCTCTGCCGCAGGAGCGCGGCGGTGGCGCCGGGGCTGGCCTGGGCACCGTCCTGGCGGAGGAGCAGATCGTTCAGGTAGCGCTCGGTGAGGGTGCGCTGGCGTGCTGCGATCTCGACGACCACCGCCCGGTGCTGCGAGCGGGTCGTGGAGCGGATCGAGAGGGTGACGGTGAGCGCCGAGATGAGGGCGATCGTCACCAGGATCCCGGCGACCGCCCGCCGGTTGCGGGAGGCGAACGGGCGAATCGCGGACTCCCGGCGGCGGATCATCGCACCACCAGCTCCGTATGCATGCCGCCCTGGAAGTGCCCGTACATGTTGCAGAACAGCACGTAGCGGCCGGGCTTCAGGTCGACGTCGAGGTTGCGCCGGGCCCCCGGGTCGCCAGGCTCCAGCGCGCCTGCCTCACTCTTCGCCACCGCGTCCTCGTCGATCGTGAGGCCGTCCGAGCGAAACGGCAGCGAGCGCCTGGTCCCTTTGACCACGATCAGCTCGTGGGCGTCGGGGCCCATGTTGTGGACGGCGAAGTCCACAGGGCCGGCGCCGACGTGCCGCGGAGCGTCGATGGAGAAGTCCCGCTCGGAGACGGCGACGTGCGTGATCGGGGCCGCCTGGCTGGCGGTCTCGCCGCAGCCGGAGAGCAGGCCGCTTCCCAGCATCAGGAGTAGTCCGATGGACGCCTGCGCACGCCTCACCTCCCCCTTATCGGGTAGAAGCTCGCCGCGCTTGAGCGTCGCCAGGCGTGGTTGCGCCCCCGACCCGGGGCGGCGCGTCAGCCCTCGACCAGCGGCCGCACCTCGACGGCGCCCCCCATGCCGGCGGCGCCGCGATCGAGCTGGCCGCGAAGATCCCCGCTCTCGCCGGGAGTCATGCCCGGCGTCTGGTTGACCTCGCCGTAGGCGGCGTACACGGCCCCCTGCTCCTCGGCAGAGAGGCTCTCCCACTCAGGCGTCCCCGGCAGGGGAGTGGAGCCCTGGTGGATCAGCAGCATGTACTTCATCGCTTCCTCCTGTCTTGCGGGATGTCTCCTGGCAGACGAACGGAAGCCTCCGGAATCGACAGGGTGGTGGCGCGAGGGGCGCTTCGTGACCGGCGCGCGATAATCGCGTCGTGCCGGGCACAGGGCGCTCCAGATCCCCTCGCCGCGTGGCCGCGCTCCTCGCGGCCGGCCTCGGCGTCATCGTCCTCGGCTCCTCGCCGGCGCGCGCCGGCCACGACCCCAGCCTCAGCAGCAGGTGCGATCCGCCGTACCCGTTCGACCCGCCGCACTTCTCGCACAGGGTCCTGAAGATCGACGCGAAGTGGGCCGGCTCGCACAAGCCCATTCCCCGCGGCGACGCGCGCGAGCTCGTCAAGGTGGTCTGGAAGAAGCTCTACAAGCGGTGCCACCACAGGACCCTCTCGAGGCATCAGCTTCGATACCGCATCGACGGCAACCTGCGTCAGATCGGCGACGACTCCGGGTTCATCCCCGCCGCGCGGAGCCCAACCGGTCAGCACGCCAAGGGCCTGCTCCAGCTCATCGACCCGGTCTTCCGCTCGTGGCGGGTCCCGGGCAGACACGACGTCTACCACCCGCTGGACGACCTGCTGGCGGCGGTCAACATCCAGCTGAACGCGCACGACGTCCTCAGCGTCGACGACGGCCATCACTACGTGCACAACGTCCTCGACGGCCGCCACCACGGCTGGGGCTTCCACGGGGGCGACAACCCGTACAACCCGTTTCGCTGACGGCCGGCGTCAACGTTTCGTCAACGAAGCGGACAGGGCTGCCGGTAGGCTCGGCGCATGGTGTCGGATCCGGCCACGCGGGCATGGGCGAAGCTGGTCGCAGTCGTGGTGGTGGGCGCTTGCCTGGCGCTGATCGCCTCAAGCCCCTCGGGAGCCGCGAACGCCTTCCCGCCGACGGTGGCCGGCTGCGACGTCTTCCCGGCCTCAGCGGCTGCACCCACCGCCAAGTCCGCGGCTGACCAGACCGCCTGGAACCAGGACGTCTCCCGGGCACCCGTGGCGAAGAACTCCAACAAGATCATCAGTCGCCTCGGCGGCAAGCTCCACCCGGATTTCGGGTCGAACACGAGGTTCGGCATTCCCGTGACCGTCGTTAGCGCCGATCAGCCTAACGTGACCGTGACACCGACGGGCGCTCCGGACGAGAGCGACTTCGGGCCCGCTCCGATCCCTCCCGACGCCGCCGTCGAGGGCGGCAGCAACTCGACTGGGGATCGCCACGTCCTCGTGCTCAACAGCTCGAGCTGCGGCCTCTACGAGCTCGGCCGTGCGTTCAAGACCGGGAACGACTGGCGGGCGTACTCGACCGCGTTCTTCAACCTCTCGAGCGCCGGCCCGCTTCGCCATGACGGCTACACCTCCGCCGACGCCGCGGGCCTTCCCATCCTCCCGGGCCTCGTCCGCTACGACGAGGCCGCGGCGGGCAGCGTCAACCACGCGCTGCGGCTGACGTTCGACGCGACACGCAAGGCCTACATCCACCCGGCGACCCACTACGCGTCGGATAGCTGCTCGGCCCGGCTGCCGGCGATGGGCCTGCGGCTGCGGATGAAGCGCGGCTACTTCACGAAGCACCTCGCGGGCTATCCCCAGGGGAGCCAGTCGCGGGCGATCTTCGTCGCCCTCTACCACTACGGGTTCATCGTCGCCGACAACGGTTCGGACTGGTTCTTCCAGGGGGCGAGCGACTCTCGCTGGAACGACGACGACCTAAGCCGCCTGACACGGGTCCCGGGCTCCGCGTTTCAGGTGATCAAGAGCGCCGCGAGGGCGAAGACCGGCTGCTGAGTTCGTGCGTCACGCTGCGCCGGGTACCGCGGCGCGGCCGCGCATGTACCCGCCCAGGGCGCCGAGGGCCACGCCCAGGACGACGGTGACCACGATCAACAGGATGCCGGGGTGGGGGATGCTCGCCTTCGGGTCGCCTCCCTGGATCTCGTGGCCGATCAGCAGCGCCGCGCCGAAGAGCGCCCCGCCCAGCGCGCCGCGCCGCGCGCCCGCCCTCGCGCCCAAGTGGTCGAAGCCGGCCCCGACGCCGCCGATCGCGGCGAGCAGGTTGAGGACGACCCAGACGCCCTCCGACTTGCCCAGGAAGTACCCGGTGACCGCGCCGTAGACGACGGGCACGACGATCGCCAGCAGTACCTGAACCCCTTGCGGACGCTCCTCCAGGAGCGGCGGCAGTCTCACGCGGGCGATCCTCTCATACACCGCGGGACGTAGGCTCCGCCTCAAATGCGCGTTCGCCGGCTGGCTCGTCTCGTTGTCATCGTCGTGATCGACGCGCTCGCCCTGCTTCTCCTCAGCGAGCTGCTCACGGGCTTCCGGCTCGACGGCCCCCTGGCGGCCCTGGGCCTGGCGGTCGCCATCGGCGTTGCCAACGGGGTCGTCTGGCCGCTTATCGTCAGGGTTGCCCTGCCGTTCACGGTGGTGACGCTCGGGCTCGGCGCGCTGCTTCTGAACGGCGCCGTCCTCCTCGGCGTCGCTGGGGGCTTCGAGGCAGTGCACGTCGACGACCTCGGAACGGCGCTCCTGGTGATCCTCGGCATGACGGCGCTGACGACGGCGATCGGCGGCGTGCTGGCGCTCGACAGCGACGAGCTCTGGTACCGCCACATCGTGCGGCGGCAGCTGCGGCGCACGAAGCTCGCCGTGCGCACGGACGTGCCCGGGCTCCTGCTGCTGGAGATCGACGGCCTCGCTCACGACGTGCTCCAGCGCGCGCTCCGCGACGGCAACGCGCCGCACCTCTCGCACTGGGTGCGCGACGAGGGCTACAGCCTCGAACGCTGGGAGACGGACCTCTCGTCGCAGACCGGCGCCTGCCAGGCGGGCCTCCTCCACGGCGACAACGACGACATGCCCGCGTTCCGCTGGTGGGACAAGGACGAGGGCCGCGCCTTCGTGACCAACCATCCCCGCGACGCGGCCGAGATCGAGAGGCGCCACTCCGACGGGAAGGGCCTGCTCCATGCCGATGGCGCGAGCCGCGCCAACATCCTGTCGGGCGACGCGCCACACAGCATGCTCACGATGAGCACCGTGCTCGAGGACCGCCACTCCGGCCGGCTGGGGCAGGATTACTTCTCCTACTTCGCCAGCCCCTACGGGGTGGCGCGGACGATCCTGCGATCGATCGGCGAGGTCTTCGTCGAGCGCGTTGCGGCGATTCAGCAGGTGCGCCGCGACGTCCAGCCGCGGATCAAGCGCGGCTGGAGCTACGCGCTGGTACGCGCCTACGCGACCGTGGTCCAGCTCGACCTCCAGGTGGCGGCGGTGACCGCGGACATCCTCGCCGGCCGTCCCGTGGTCTACACGACGTTCCTCGCCTACGACGAGGTCGCGCACCACTCGGGGCTCGAGCGGGCCGACACGCTCGCCGTCCTGCGGCGCGTGGACCGGGCGATCGCCCAGATCGCGGCGGCGGTGCCGCACGCGCCGCGTCCCTACCGCATGGTGGTGCTCTCCGACCACGGCCAGAGCCAGGGCGCCACGTTCCGCCAGCGCTTCGGCGAGGGGCTCGAGGACATCGTCGAGCGCCACGGCAGCCGGCGACGTGCGGGCGGAGGAAGCCGACAGCGCGGAGGCTCGCCAGTCGTTGAACGCCGGACTGACGGAGCTCGCCGGAGGCGAAGGGGGAACGGGCCGCGTCATGCGAACGCTGCGCCGGAAACCCGATACCGGGCCTGTCGATCCGAGCCTCCCCGAGGTCTCGGTCATGGCCTCCGGGAACCTGGGCCTGATCACCTTTCCGCGCGAGCCCGGGCGCACGCCTCGGGAGCGGATCGACGAGATCCGTCCCGGTCTGATCGAGGCGCTGCGCGTCCACCCCGGCGTCGGCTTCCTGCTCGTCCGCTCCGAGCGCGACGGGCCCTTGGTGCTGGGGGCGCGCGGCATGCGGACCCTCGAAGGAGGAGAGGTCGAAGGCGAGGACCCGCTCGAGCCGTTTGGCCCCAACGCCGCCGCCCACGTCGCCCGAACCGACGCCTTTCCCCACTGCCCCGACATCGTCCTCAACAGCACCTGGTGGGCCGACCTCGACGAGGTCGCCGCCTTCGAGGAGCTCGTCGGCTCACACGGGGGGCTCGGCGGAGGGCAGGCGCACCCGTTCGCCCTGGTCCCTCCGGATCTGCCCTGGCCGGACGAGCCGGTCGTGGGAGCCGCCGCCGTCCACCGGATCTTCCGCGGCTGGCTGGCGAGCATGGGGCAGACGGCCTACGGGCCAGGCTGAGCGGGCAGCTCGATCGGCACGCCCACCTCCGGAACCCGCACCTCCACCTCCGGCGCCAGCCGCCGGGCATGTCTGAGGAAATCGTCGACCGGCTTGCGGAGCAGGTGGGCGTGGCGGCGACCGAACCCCACCGCCAGGAGCGTGCCCCAATGAATCGGGATCACCACCTGCGACCGAAGCAGCGACAGCGCCCGCGCCGCCCCCTCCGGGTCGAGGTGGCCGGGCCCGAGGACCGCGCCCCATCCCCAGATCGGCAGCAGTGCCGCGGCCAGCGGAGCGAGGTCCGCCATGGCCTCGAACATCTCCGTGTCACCGGCGAAGTAGACGCCCTCCGTGACGAACCCCAAAGCAGGCAGGTTGCGCCCGCCCGGGTTCCGCGCCCCGCTGTGCTCGGCCGTCACGACGTCGATTCGGGCACCGGCCAGCTCGATCTCCTCGCCGGCGTCCACCTCGCGCACGGCGAGGCCGCGAAGGATGCGTGCGCTGCCGCGCGGAGCGAGCACCGGTGTGTCGGCGGGCAGCCTCTTCAGCGTCGGCAGGTCGGTGTGGTCACGGTGCATGTGCGAGAGCAGCACGGCGTCCACCGCTCCCGTATCGGGAGCGGAAGGCGCGTGGCGCCGCAGGAACGTCACTCGCTTGCGCAGCACCGGATCGGTTAGCAGCCGCGCGCCGGCGAGCTCGAGGAGAACCGTAGAGTGGCCGAGCCAGGTGGCGCGACGCTCACTAGCCATGCCCTGATCATCCCCGCAGCCCGGGCGGTGTGCTGTCCGCGCGCGGGCGTAGCGTCCTCGGGCGATGCCGATCATGCGCGGTCGCCTGCGAAGCCGGGGCGGCGAAGAGGACCCCGGGGACGGCGATGATCAGTACATCGAGATCGACCCGGGTCAGCTGACGGGCATCTTCTCCGTGCCGCAGTGGCTGCGGGACGTCGGCCTCATGTCCTGGCTCCTCGTGGGCGTTGCGGTCCTGTTGCTCGGGCTCGTGTCGCTTGCCGCGCTCACGCAGGTGATCGTCGCGCCGGTGGTCACCGCCGCCATCGTGGCGGCCGTCGCTTCGCCGCTTGTCCGCTGGTTCTGCGCACGCCGCCTGCCGCGCGGCCTCGCGGCCGCCCTGGTCCTCGTGCTGCTTGCCGCGGCGGGAGTCGGGATGGTCGTCCTCATCGTCACCGGCATCACCGGCCAGGAAAGCAGCATCGCCGGCCACCTCGGCGCGGCCAAGGACACGATCGCGGGCTGGCTGAAGGACCTCGGCCTGGATCCGAGCAGGGCCGACGCGGCGAAGGCGCACGCGAGCGCGACCACCTCCGACAGCGTCCAGACGCTGCTCAACGGGATCTCGACGGGAGTGTCGGTTCTCTCGTCGCTCAGCTTCTTCCTCGCGATGACCCTGCTCAGCCTCTTCTTCCTGCTGAAGGACGGGCCGACGATCCGCGGCTGGGTCGAAGGTCACCTGGGCGTCCCGGTCTCACTGGCACGCACCATCACCCACCGAGTCCTGCAATCGCTGCGCGGCTACTTCCTCGGGGTCACGATCGTCGCCGCGTTCAACGCGGCGGTCGTCGCACTCGGGTGTCTCGTGCTCGGCGTGCCGTTGATCGGCACGATCGCGGCGGTCACCTTCGTCGGCGCCTACGTCCCGTACCTCGGCGCCTGGGGCGCGGGCGCCTTCGCGGTCCTGATCGCGCTCGGCACTCAGGGCACGCAGGCCGCCGCCGGCCTGGTGATCGTCGAGCTCCTCGCAAACGGCATTCTCCAGCAGCTCGTGCAGCCGTTCGCGATGGGAGCGGCGCTTGGCATCCATCCGCTGGCGGTTCTCGTCGTGACGATCGCCGGTGGCGCTCTCTTCGGCGCCGCCGGCCTGATCCTTGCGGCGCCGGTCACCTCGGCCGCGGTGCGGATCGCCAACGACGTGCGTCACGCCCGCGAGGAGGAGGCGGGCGCCGAATCCGGGGCCGCGGCAGCGACCGCCTCGCCCGGCTGAGTCCGGCGAGGCCGCGGAAGCGGCGCAGGCGAACTCGTGCCAAATCGCGCATACTCCCTAGTGCGGACCCGGCAGCGAACGCCGGGCCGATCAGAGGAGGAGAGCCATATGGGACCTGGAGCCGGGCGCGCGATTTTCGTGAGCGTGCTGCTGATGATCGCCGGCGTTCTCAACGCTCGACCTCTGGATCATCTACGGCCTCGCCATGTACGGCGACGAGGACTACGCCGCAAGCCGCAGGAGCCCTGATCCGCGGTAGCTGAGCGCAGGGCCGGGCCACTGCGCCTTCGCCCTCACCGTCCCGCCACCAGCTGAGAGGGCTGGTGGGCGAGGCTTCATCGCCTCATCAGCCAAGATCCGGATATGGAGATCCTGGTCATCGAGGACGAAGAATCGATCGCGGACTTCCTCCGCAGGGGCCTGCAGGGCGAGGGCTACACGGTCTCCTGCGCCGCCGACGGGGAGGAGGGCGAGATGCGGGCGCTCTCGGGAGCCTTCGATCTCGTGCTGCTCGACCTCATGCTTCCGGATCGCAGCGGGCTCGAGGTGCTCTCGTCCATCCGGGCGGCGCTGCCGGCGCTGCCGGTGATCGTGCTGACGGCCCGCGGCGCGGTCGACGACCGCGTCCGCGGCCTCGACGCGGGGGCCAACGACTACATCGCCAAGCCGTTCTCCTTCGACGAGCTCGCCGCGCGGGTGCGGGCGCAGCTTCGGCTCCCGGAGCGCGAGCGCGCGACCAGGCTCGAGGTGGGGGCGCTCAGCATCGACCTCGTCAAGCGCACGGTCGAGCGCGCCGGGGAGCCGGCGCGCCTCTCGGCGACGGAGTTCGACCTGCTGGCGTTCCTTGCTCGTCACCCGGGTCAGGTCCTGCCCCGCGAGCAGCTCCTCAGCGCGGTCTGGGGCTACGACTTCGATCCGCGCACGAACACCCTCGGCGTGTACGTGAGCTACCTGCGCAGGAAGCTTCGCCGTCCGGGGCTGGAGTCGCCGATCGAAACGATCCGGTCCGTCGGTTACCGGCTGCGGCCGGATGGCTGAGCGGCTCACCGCGCGGCTGCGCGCGAGCGGCCTTCGCGCTCGGCTCGGTGCGGCCGTGGCGGCGATCCTGATCGTCGCCGCCGGCGCCACCTACGTCGCGGTGTATCGCGGGACGGGCGCCCGCGTTCGCGAGCAGATCCAGGCGGACCTCGCCACCGAGGGGTCTGCGCTCGCCTCGCAGCTGCAGGCCGCTGGGGCGAGCGGCCCGAGATCGGCGCTGGCGGCGGCGAAGCACGCGATCGCCGCGCAGCCGGCCTTCGCAGCCTCGGCGCGCCTGCTCGTGGTGAGGGTTCCCGGCGCCGGGACCGCCACCAACGACCCCGAGCTGCTCGGGCTTCGGCGGTCCGGCCGGGAGCCCGAAAGCCAGGTGGACAGGGCCAGCGAGGCCGACGAGCCGGCCCTGATCCTGGGCGCCCCCGAGGGGCTCTCGACAGTGTCCCTCGAGGACGCCGGCCCGGTCCTCCTGGAGGCCCGGCGGGTCCAGGTGGGGGAGGGGCCGGCGACGGTGATCGTCGGCCAGCCTCTCGAGCCGGTCGACCGCGCGCAGGACGGCGTCTCGCGAACGTTCCTGATCGCGGGGTCGCTGACCCTCGTGGCGGCGCTGGCGGTGGCGCTCTACGCCGCCGCGCGCGCGGTGGCGCCACTGCGACGGATGGCGCAGACGGCAAGTGCGGTCGACTCCGGGGACCTGACCCACCGGATGCCCGAGGGCGGCGCTCGCGAGGTCCGCCAGCTGGCCGAGGCCTTCAACCGGATGCTCGACCGCCTGGAGGATGCGTTTGCGAGACAGCGTGAGTTCGTCTCCGACGCCTCCCACGAGCTGCGCACGCCGCTCACCGCGATCCGCGGGCAGATCGAGGTGCTGGCGCGTACGCAGGCTCCGAGCGCGCGGGACGTGGCAGAGGCCGAGGGGCGGATCGTGAAGGAGATCGGGCGGATGGACAGGCTCGTCGGCGACCTGCTCGTCCTCGCCCAGGCCGACGAGGGGCTCGTGCAGCGCACGGACTCCGTGGATCCCGCGCAGTTCATCCCGGAGACCGTGAGCGGCGTCGCCGCCGGCGCCGGCCGCGAGGTGGCCTTCGGCGCGATACCGGCCGGTCGCCTGCGCTGCGACGCCGACCGCGTGGCGCAGGTGCTCCGCAACCTCGTGCGCAACGCGATCGAGCACACGGGGCCCGACGGGCTGGTCCGGGTCGAGGCCGGCGCGGCGGCGGGCTCGCTGGTAGTCCGGGTCGACGATGACGGGCCGGGCATCGCGCCGGTCGAGCGCGAGGCCGTGTTCGACCGCTTCCATCGTGCGGACGTCTCGCGAGCCCGGCAGAGCGGCGGCAGCGGGCTGGGACTCGCCATCGCACGCGCGATCGTCGACGCCCACGGCGGGCGGATCTGGGCCGAGGCGGCGCCTGAGGGCGGGGCCCGGGTCGCGTTCGAGCTGCCGGGCTTCCGCCCCGACTGAGGGCTAGTCGCGGTTGAGCTCGAGCAGGAGAGCCGCGCGCGGACAGGCGTCGGCCGCCCGCTTGGCGTGCTTGACGAGCTCATCCTCGATGGGCCGGCCGTCGATCAGCGGGTATCCCCAGTCGTCGAGGGTGATGCGCTCGGGGAAGAGCTCCGCGCAGAGGCCGTGCGCGTCGCAGGCGATCGGGTTGACGCGCAGCGTCGCCCGGGTCCGGCCGCGAGCCGGCGCGCTCACCTGATTGCCCCCGGCATCGCGGGCGCCTGGGCGCAAGTCTCCCCGGACTCGTGCCGGGCAAGGTCCTCGGCGAACGTCTGCAGGGCGCTCCGCACCATGCGGACCGCACCGTCGGGGTGATGGCATGCCCCGCGGCCTGCGACCTGTCCCGCCCACCACTTGACCCAGCGACTCGTGCCAGGGCGCGCGGCGCCGGTGGCGATGTCGTCGAGAGCCTCGGCGATCGCCGGCAGGCCGAACGCGCACGGCCCGCACTGTCCCGCGGACTCGTCGGCCAGGTAGCGGGCGATCGTCGCCGTCTCGCGCAGCCCGCAGCGGCCCTGCGGCAGCACATCGACGATGCCCGGGCCGAGGCTCGACGTCGCGCCCATGCCGGCGCGAACTCGTGAGCGGCATCTCCGCGGCGCGGCGGCCATCGACCCAGGTCCCGCCGTAGCCGCCGACGAGGCAGGCCTGAATCGCCGCGGCCGATCCCCCGGCGGTGGCGACCAGGCCGCCCAGGCTCGTCCCGCCCTCGACCTCGTAGACGCCCGGGAGCTCGACCGCCCCCGTGACCGTGACCAGGGTGGAGCCGGGGTCCTCGGCGGCCCCGAGGGCACGAAACCACTCGGCGCCGTAACGGGCGATGAGCGCCACGTGGGCGAGCGTCTCCACGTTCTGCACGAGCGTCGGCCGGCCGCGGACGCCGCGGTCGAACGGCAGCGGCGGCGTGAACGTCGGCAGGGAGGAGCCCGTGTTCAGGAGGTTCATCAACGCGCTCTCCTCTCCGGCGACGTAGTCGGCCGGGACGTCCACCAGCTCGACCGCCACGCGGTCGAGCCTGCCGCGCTCCTGGAGCGCCAGCGCGAGCGCGTGCCGTGCCCGCGTGCTCGTCTCCTTGACGCAGACGATGGCGGCGCTTGCCCCGACGGCCGCGGCCGCCGCTTGCAGGCCGTCCAGGACCAGGTGGGGGCGTGCGCCATCAGGGCCGCGTCCTTGGCGCTTGCCGGCTCGCTCTCCGAGCCATTGGCAACCACGACCGGGGCACGACGCCCCGCGCCCTTGGCAACGGCCCGCATCTTCGCCGCCGTGGGAAAGCCGGACCCGCCGCGGCCCCGCAGGCCGGCGCCCTCGACGAGCTCGATGAGACCGGGTGCCGCGCGACGCGTGGACGCCGGCGGCTCGCCGTGCACCGCCGCGTGCTCCGCGAGGCTCATTGGAGCGTCCGGATGCCAGCCGGCCAAGAGGCGCGGGATCGCCCTCGGCGCGAGCATCAGCTCTCGACCCCTCCCGTCCCGACGACCGTTCCGTGGACGCGGTGGCCGGTCGGGTCGATGGAGAGCCGCGCGCGCAGGCGCCCGCTGGTCTGGCCATTGGAGACGTTTGCGATGACCTCCGACCCGTTCAGCGCGGTCACCTGACCCTGGTAGAGGAGCGGCTGGCCAGCGGGACCGACCGAGACCTTGCTCGACTGCATCGAGACCCCGCCCGCGCCGAGCGGCTCGCCGAGGATCTGGATCTCGAGGCTCCCCCGCGTCTGCCCCTGGAGGACCGCGCGGATGTCCACGTCGACCAGGCCGGCGCCGCCCGAGCGCTGCAGCACGTGCCCGCGCAGGCGCGCGGAGAACGGGAAGTCCAGCGTCTTGCCGGAGATGGCCGCGGCGCCGGGCGACGCTCCGGATGTGGGGCTCGGCGAGGCGAAGGCGGTCAGGATCGAGGCCGGCGTGCCCGCACGGGCGGCCCAGTTGGAGGCAAGCGGCCCCTGAAGCGCCCAGATCGTCGTCACGGCGAGTGCGGTGGCGATGCAGCTCCAGGCGAGCGCGCGGCGGCTGTCTCCTCGCGGCCACGCGGTGCCGACGCGCCAGCCGACCGCCGTCAGCACGACGGCGAGACAGGCGAGCGTGACACCGAGCATCCAGCCGGTCGCGGCGTCCGTCCCGCTCCCGAGCCCATGGACTACCGCCAGGGGCCAGCTTGCGTATGCCGTCCAGTGGACGAAGCGCCACGTCCTGAAGCCGATGTGCCGCCGCAGCAGGCTCGTGATCGCGAGCGCGAGCAGCAGGTCGAAGGCGAGGGCGCCGGCGCCGAGCCAGAGCGGTCGGTAACTCGAGGCGAACGGGACGAACGCGTCGCGGATTCCGATCTGCGTGAAGCTGTCGAGGAGCGTCGTGCCGACGTGAACGGCGACGACCGCGATCGCGAGGAGCGAGACGATCCGGTGGACCCCGTCGAGCGCGAACCGCGGCCAGCGCTCGGACTGCCAGCGCGAAACGTCGACAATCCCCATCGCGAGGCTCGCGGTGAGTAGGAGCAGGGCGACCATCCCCGCCGCGCGGGTGGTGTACCAGTAGGCGCTCGGAGCGCTCGCGATGAGCGGGGTCACGCGGCCTCCGCCGCGCTCGGCTCGGCCGGCCAGCCGGCGACGAGCCGGACTTCGCCCGATTCCCGGACCAGCCGACTGGGAAGAGCGCGCTCGTCGAGCCATGCCGGAGCGGCTTCGCCGCGGACGATCGCCAGGGTGCTGGCAGCGTTGGCGTCCACACACGAGGCGGCGGTCACGGTGGCGGTGCGCCAGACCTCGGCTGCGGGCCGGCCCGTTCCCGGGTCGACGATGTGGTGGAGGGGCATGCCCTCCGCCGTCCGCCAGCGCCGGACCGTGGTGCTCGAGGTTGCGAGGCCCCCGCCGACCAGGCTCACGGTCTGGCCCTCGGCTGACGCCGGCGAGGAGTGGTCGTCCGTCACGCGCACGGGCCAGCCGCCCTGCGGCGGCGGGCCCGCGATCGCGATGTCGCCTCCGAGGCTCACGAGGCAGCCCACTTCGAGCCGGCGATGGATCGCCGGCGGCCGAGCGGTCCGCGCAAAGGGCCTTCGCCGTCGCGCCGAGGTCGAGCTCGATGCCGGCCGGCACCCGGATCGTCCCGCGCTCGCGGTCGAGCTCGACGGCGCGCCAGCCGACGGCGGCAGAGGCTCCCACTCGCTCGATCGAAACGGCGGAGTCGGCGAGCTCGCTGAAGTCGCGGTCATAGCCGAGGAGCCGCATCGCCCGGCCCACGGTCGGGTCGACGGCGCCGTCCGTCTGGGCCGCCACGCGAATCGCCGTCCCCATCGCTTCGAGCAGCAGGTCCGACGCAGGGACCGGCTTCCCGGCGGCGTGGTTCAGCGAGGTGAGCTCGGAATCCTCGCGAAAGCGGCTGCAGGCGACGTCGATCGCCGCGAGCTCCTCGCGGAGGATGCTCACCGCCTTGTCGATCGCGGCGGGATCCGCCGTCAGGACGGTGGCGCTCGTGCCAAGGGCCGGAAACGACCTTGTCGCGACCTCGCTCACGACCCGCCCGAGACGACGGGTGGGGATGGCACCGCCGGCGCCGGAGCCGGTGGCGCCGGGGGCGAGGTCGGGGTCGTGACCGGGGGCGCGCCTTCGGAGTCGGAGCCTTCCGCCGCCGACGCCGCGCGCAGGGGCGCCTGGGCGAAGCGGGCCGGGGTCGAGGAGTGAACGCCCGCCGACGCCGGCACGGGAGTGCTTCCGCTCGACTTCCCGGGTCGCGCGCTCGCAACCAGCAACGCAAAGCCCAGGACCAGGGCGGCACAGCCAACGGCCAGGCCGCCGCGGATCCGGGCGAGCCTGGACAGGCCCAGGTCACGGCTCTCGACGGGCGATGCGGAGGGTGGTCTCGCGTCGTAATCCATGCCGGGATGGTCGGTGGCTCGCCTAAGCGCGCCCTGTGGTGAGGATTGGAAAGCTCTTACGCCGAATCGGAGTCGCTCAGCCGCCGTGAAACCGCATCCACGAGCCGTCGAGGGAGATCGCCGCGAAGCCGAGGACCACGCCCGCCGCGGTCGCCAGGGCGACGGAGACGGCGCGGGCGGACGCTCCCGCCACCCGGGCGGCGGGCAGCGACCGCCTCCAGTCGGCGCCGGCTTCCGCCGGGACCTCGCGGATGTGGCCCAGGACGTGGAGCGACATGAGTGCGAGCCAGCCGATGAAGCTGGCCTTGTGGAGCAGCAGCAGCAAACCCGAGTCGGGACCGTGTAGAAGCAGCGCCACGCCGGTGGCGAGCACGGCAGCCGTCAGGCCAACGGAGAGCGGCGCGATCACCCGCAGCCAGGCCGGTGGCGGCCCCTTCCTCCGATACGCAAGGTCCTTCGAGTAGTAGCGGGCGAAGCGGTAGCCCGTGCTGCCGAGCTTCAGCGCGACCACGGGTATCAGGAGCGCCCCGATGAAGATGTGCGGGGCAAGTAGCGGGCCGATGCTGAGGATCGTCACTCCCTCCGCGGCGAGCAGGACGAGCAGGACGACCGCCGTCATCGACGTCAGTCGCGCGTTGCCGACCGTCCCGCCTCGCATCCGGGACCATGCTGAGGCGGCCCGCTAAGCCGGGCCTGAGAGTTTCGGTAGAGAACTCTTACCGTAGTCCGCCGAACCCAACTCGGCGGAACTCCACCGATGGCGGCCGTTCAGGCCCCGGCTAAGGTCGCGGTCGGAGGTTCGATGCAATGAAAAAGCTGTCAAATTCAGTCAGGCCGCTGCCGATCATCCTGGCCGCCGCCTATCTCGGGTTCTACGTCTGGGGGCTCGCGATGGGGGTCTTTACTCCCCTTGAGCTGGGCGCCTTCACCGTCGTCGCGGTCGCGTGCGTCGTGGGTATCGCGGCGGTAGCGGTCGCCGTACGTCGATCGCCTCCCGATCCTGAGGCCCGCCGCGAGATCCGCCGGCACGAGGGCGAGCTGCGCGAGACACGCGGCTTCTGATCGATCAGTCGTCGCCGCCGGGTGGCGCTGAGCCCCCGGAGTCGTCGCTCGTCGAAGGCGGAGTCGTGGTCTGGGGTGCCGTCGTTGGCACGGTCGACGTCGGCGGCGGGGCGGGGATCGTGGTCGACCCCGGGGTGGTGGTCGATTCGGCGCCATCCTGGCGGCCTCCGCCACCGTGATCGCGGCGATGCGGCTCGCGCGGCGGGGCGAGCTCCCGCCCTGCGGAGAAGGGCTCGCCCGCGAGGCCGACTCGCTGGCTCACCACCTTGCTGGCGGCGAAGGCGATCGCCGCCGCGATCAGGAGGCCGACGATCGCCAGCCCTAGCCACCGCAGGGTCGAGGCGGTTGCGGGGCTCATCGCGCCGCGCCGGCTCCGACCGGCCTGTTCGGCAGCGCGACCGTGGCGAGCGCGCCCCCGTTCTCTCTGTTGCCGAGCGTCACCGAGCCGCCCCACTGCTCCATCAGCTCGCGTGCGATCGCCAGCCCCAGTCCCGTGCCCGCCGAGTCGACGCGTCCGGAGCTTCCCCTGTAGAAGCGCTCGAACACGGCCTCCTCCTCGCCGGGCTCGAGCCCAGGGCCGCGATCGCCGACGCTGATCGTGCCCGGAGTGGCTGAGATCGTGATCTCCGCGCCGCGCGGCGAGTAGCGGATCGCGTTCTCGATCAGGGAGTCGAGGGCACGGTCCAGGTCGGCGGGCGCGCACCACGCGTCGCCTGCGCCATCGAGCTCGCAGGCGATCGCCTGGCCCGCGCCGGCCGCCGTCCCTCGCCAACGCTCGGCGGCGCGCGTGCACGCGTCCTCGAGGCTGACCGCCTCACCGGGGAGCTCGTGCTCTCCCGCCCGGCTCAGGATGAGCAGCTCGTCGACGATCTGCGAGAGCCGGTCGACCTCGTGAAGCCCGGCGTCGAGGCGAGTGGCCCGAGGGTCCTCCGCCCGTGTGGTCTCGCGCAGCTCCTCGAGCTGAAGGCGCAGGCCCGTGAGCGGCGTCCGGAGCTGGTGGGAGGCGTCGGCGACGAATTCACGCTGAGCGGCGAGCAGCCGGTCGATCCGCTCCGTCATCGCGTTGAAGGTCTGCGCAAGCGAGCGCTGCTCGCTCGATCCCTCGACCGGTACGCGGGTGTCGAGCGCCCCCTCGGTGACCTGACGCGCCGCCAGGTCGAGCCGCCGGATGGGACGAGCCAGCTGTCCGGCGATCAGGACCCCGGCGACCAGCCCGAGGAGGAGCACGACTCCGCCCAGGAGGGCGAGTCCGACGATGGCCGTCCGCACGGCGTGGTCGACGGCGGCCACGCTCTGCGTCACGCGCACGGCCCCGATCGTGCGACCGCCGTGAAGTACCGGAGCGGCGGTCGCCAGAAGGTCCGTGCCGAGGGTCTTCGAGGCCCGGGTCAGTTGGACGCTGGAGCCGGCCAGAGCCCCACTGACCTCTTCCCGGCTGGCGTAGCTGGAGCCCACCGCGGCCGCCCCCGCGCTGTCGGCGACGACGACCCCCTGCCGGTTCAGGACCATGACACGGCCACGAACCGACCGGGCCGACAGCTCGACGAGATGATTCAGGCCGTGTTGCCTCGATTTCGCGAGGAACTCGCCGGCTGAGCTCGCGACGACGTCCGCCTGGCTCGTCGCCTGGCCTCGGACCTCGGCGTTGACGCGATCACGGAGGCTGAGCGACAGCGGTATGCCCAGCGCCACGAGGGCCAGCAGGAGCACGTAGGCGACGCCGAGAACGAGACGAGCTCGAAGGCTTACCGGTCTTCCCCCTCGGGCGCGGCGAAGCGAAAGCCGACGCCTCGCACGAGTCTCGATGAACCGCGGAGCCGCCGGATCGTCGCCGAGCTTGCGGCGCAGCGAAGCGATGTGAACGTCAAGGGTCTTCGTCGACCCGAACCAGTTGACGTCCCACACGCGGGACATCAGGTCCTCCCGGGAGACGACCTCGCCGGCGTGGCGCATGAGCTCCGCCAGCAGGTCGAACTCCTTGCGCGGGAGCTGCAGCTCGCGACCGTCGAGCTCCACCCGCCGGGCGGCGATGTCCAGGTCGATGCCGTCGACGCGGATCGCGGACGGCCCGCTCACGCGAGGGCCCGCCGTTCGCCGCAGCACCGCGCGGATCCTCGAGATGACCTCGCGCGAGCTGAACGGCTTGACGACGTAGTCGTCGGCGCCGAGCTCGAGACCGACGACTCGGTCGGTTTCCGTTCCGCTCGCGGTCAGCATGATGATCGGCGTATCCGAGAGCCGGCGCAGGCGGCGGCAGACGTCGCGGCCGTCGCCGTCCGGAAGCCGGAGGTCGAGCAGCACGAGATCCGGCTCGGTGCGCTCGGCCGCCGCCATGGCGGCGGCCGCCGTCGGTGCCACCACCGGGTCGAAACCCTCGCGGCGAAGCGCCTCGCAGAACGGCTCCGAGATCGAGGCCTCGTCCTCGACGAACAGGATGCGGGGGCGAGTCGCGACGCCGTCCACGGCGTTGACTGTAGCCGAGCGTTCGCCGCACCAGGGCTCGTTCGGGACAAGTTTTGCCTGCTCTTTGCCCTGGCCTTGGCCGCTGCTTGCACGCCGTTTCGCAGACTCCCCGCCGACCCTTCAACTGAGGAGCGACGAAGTGAGAGCGGATTACCGGATTCAGATCGCATCGGTGGCGGCGGCAGCCGCGCTTGGCGGCCTCGGTGGCTGGGCCATGGGGAGCAACAACGGCACCCCCGGGGACCCGAAGGCGACCGTCGCGGCGGCACAGCCGCCCAAGGTGAAGACGCAGGTGGTCCACCGGACCATCCATCGCCGCCTCCCGCCGAAGCGACCGCCGGGTGGATCCGCGCTGCCCGCGTCCGCGGCAGCTGCAGCCCCGCCTTCCGGAGGGTCCGCGCCGGCCCCGGCGCCTGCCCCCGCGCCCACCCCCGTGGCCGCGACGGTCGCCGCGGCGCCCAGCTCCTCGGCTCCGGTCTCGCGTACGAGTGGCGCGTCGTCCTCGACCGCCTCGTTGGCATCGAGCACGCCGGTTGCCACGCACTCGAGCGGCTCCACGTCGTCGGCATCGAGCACGCCGGTCGTCACCCACACGAGCGGCGCCGGCGGTAGCGGCGGCGGCGAGTCCGAGGGCTCGGACGACGGTGGTGGGGGCGATGACTGAGGCTCCTGAGCCCGCGGGTCCGAAACCCGTGGCCACCGCGCGAGCATCGCGGCGCAAGCCGCGCCTCGCCGCCACGGTGCTTGCGGCGCTTGCCGGATTCTTCGTGGTCTTCGAGCTCTTGGCGTACCAGCTGCGCACGGGTAACGACCCCGCGCTCAGCGCGGCCGCGACGAGCGGCGCGACCGCCCAGGTTCGCCAGGCGGCCTCGATCGGCGCAACCCCTAAGTCGAGCCTCGTGACCCGGACCAGCGGGGCCGCGCCTCAAGCTCCAATCGCCCAGAACGGGTCCGTGGCCGCCGGCCGGAGCACGCTCGCGTCCGCTTCGCCAACGGCGAAGCGCGTCACCACCCGTGCGAGCGGCGCCGCCGGCGGCCCTGGCGGACGCCTGGGCCACGAGCGCGAGACGGAACGCGGGGAGTCCTCGTGAGTCCCGGCACGGAAGGGGCGAGGCGGCCGATCGGCTGGGCGCCCACCGCGGCCGCGGCGCTTGCAGTCTTCTTCCTCGTCTTCGAGTTCCTCGTGTTCCAGCTGCGCTCGGGAAACGATCCGGCGCTGGGGTCGACCCCCGTCGCCGCGGCGCAGCCGGCGCGCCCGGTGCTCCTTCGCCGCGTCGTCCGGCGGGTCGTGATCGAGCGTCGTCAGGCGACCTCCGCCGCCGGGATCGACGTCGCGGCACCGTCTGCGGGCGGCGCCCCTTCGTCGGCCGGCGCCTCGGCACCGGCCGCATCGGCCCCGACACCCGCACCCGTAGCGGCCCCCGCGCCGGCCCCGGCCCCCGCCCCTGCGCCGGTCGTCACGAGCTCCTCATGAGTCGCGCGGACGCCACATTCGACGCCATGGGCAGCGACGTTCGGCTGATCGTCGAGGGCTCTCCGCAGGACGATTCCGCGCTCGCCGCGGCGCGGCGCTGCGAGCTGTTCGTCGAGGAGTTCGAGGCGGCGCTCTCGCGGTTCATCGAAGACAGCGAGCTGTGCCGCCTGAACCGCGACCCGCGTCCGGCCGTGCCGGCCTCGGGCCTGCTTCGCACCGCGGTGGCCGCCGGCCTCTGGGCCTCACGGCGGACCGGCGGGCTCGTGGACCCGACGATCCTGCCCGCCCTCGAGGCGGCGGGCTACCGCGACTCGCTCGCGGGCGCGCGGCCGGCGCCGCTCGGCGAGGCGCTGCTGCTTGCGCCCGCTCGCCGCTCGGCGGCGCCCAGCCCTGCGCGTGCCTGGCGTGACTTCCAGGTGGACGAGGTGGCGGGCGTGATCCGCCGACCGCCGGGAACGGAATTCGACACCGGCGGCTGCGGCAAGGGGCTTGCAGCCGACATGATGGCGGACCGGTTGGCGAGCTTCGACCGCTTCGTCGTCGATTGCGGCGGCGATCTCCGCGTGCACGCCGCCGGCGATGCCGAGCCTTTCGAGGTCGAGATCGAGCACCCGCTGAGCGGAGAGCGCGCGCACGTCCTCACGCTGCGCTCCGGCGGGGTCGCGACCTCCGGCGTGAACGTCCGGGTCTGGCGGAGGTCCGATGGCGGCTTCGCCCACCATCTCATCGACCCGTCGACTGGCGAGCCCGCCTGGACCGGCCTGATCGGCGCCACGGCGCTTGGGGAAACCGCGCTCGAGGCCGAGACGCTCTCGAAGGCGGCCCTGCTCGCCGGTCCGGCGGGCGGCCGCGAGCTCCTGCGCGAGCGCGGCGGCGTCCTCGTGCACGACGACGGCGACGTCGAGCTCGTGGGGCGCCTCTCGGTCAGGCCGAGGATCTCCGTGGCCGTGCCGGCGTCGCTGCTGCGCAAGGAGGTGGCCGCGTGAACCCCCCGGACCTCGCGAGCCACGCGTGGTGGCTGGCCAGCCGCGCCTCGGGGATCATCGCCCTCGTGCTGGTGACCATCTCCGTGGGCATCGGCCTGCTCATGGCGGGCAAGCTCGCCCGCCGGCCCGGGCTGCCGCGGATCCTCGTCGCCCTTCACGAGCAGACCGCGCTGACCGGCCTCATGGCAATCACGATCCACGGCATCACCCTCCTCGGCGACCCGTGGCTCAACCCCGGAATCAAGGGCGTCGCCGTGCCGTTCGCGATGGCCTACCGGCCGCTCTTCACCGGCCTCGGGATCATCGGCGGCTACCTGGCGGCGCTCCTCGGATTGAGCTTCTACGCGCGCCGCCGGATCGGCCCCCGGCTTTGGCGAAAGGCCCACCGCGCGACGGTTGCGGTCTACGCGCTGGGCGTTGCCCACACGCTCGGCGCCGGAACCGACGCCTCGACCCCGTGGATGCGGGCGTTCCTCGCCGTCACCGGCCCCCCGATCGCCATTCTGTTCGTGGCGCGCCTCGTGAACCCACGGCTCCGGCAGCCGCATCGCGCGCCCGCGCCGAGACGCGCGCCCGCGCCGCGGGCTCCGATCGGGGCGCGTCCGGCGATCAGCGAGGACCCGGCATGAGCACCCCGTCCTCCGGCGTGGTGCTCGCCGGCGGCGGCCTCGCCTCGCAGCGATGCGCCGAGAAGCTTCGCGCCGAGGGCTACGACGGCCGGCTCGTCATGCTCGCGGCCGAGGAGGAGCCCCCGTACGATCGCCCGCCGCTCTCCAAGGAGGTCCTAGTCGCGGCGCGTGCCCCGTCCTCGCTCGCGTTCCGCGCGGCGAGCTGGTACGCGGATCACGGGGTCGAGGTCCGGCTGGGAGCCGCGGCGGCCGGGCTCGAGCCCCGGGGGCGGATCGTTCGACTGCAGAGCGGCGAGTCCATCGCCTACGAGAAGCTCCTGATCGCGACCGGGAGTCGCCCGCGGCGCTTGCCGCTCTTCGAGGGCTTCGCGAACGTCCACGAGCTCCGCACCCTCCCGGACTCGCTGCGGCTGCGCGGAGCGCTTCGTGCAGGCGGGCCGCTGGTGATCGTTGGAGCAGGATTCATCGGCCAGGAGGTCGCCGCCGCCGCGCGGACGCTCGGGGTCCCGACGACCATCCTGGAGGCGGCTCCGGTCCCCCTCGGCAGGCTCCTCGGCGAGCAGGTCGGCACGTGGCTGGTCGACCGCCACCGCGAGGCGGGCGTGGAGGTGCTGACCTCGACCTGCATCTCGAGAGCGCGCGGCGACGGCAGCGTCGAGGTCATCGAACTGGAGGACGGGACCTCGATCGAGTGCGGGACGGTCCTGGTGGGAGTCGGCGTCGCCCCCGCGGCGGAGTGGGTCGACGGCAGCGGGCTGTCTCCCGACGGTGTCCTCACCGATGCCGCCGGCCGTACGCCACTCGAGGGAGTCTTCGCCGCGGGCGACGTCGCCCGGCCATTCGATCCCCGCTTCGGGGTTCATGCCCGCTGCGAGCACTGGGACGCCGCCGCTCGGCAGGGCGTTGCGGCTGCCTTGGCGATGCTCGGCCGGGAACCGAGGCCGGCGACGGCCCCCAGCTTCTGGAGCGACCAGTACGGCATGCGGATCCAATACGTCGGCCACGCCGAGCACGCGGACTCCTGCGAGGTCGACTCCGGATCGAGCGAGCGCGACCTGGCCGTGACCTATCGCCGCGGCGGGGTGACGGTAGCGGCGCTCGCGGTTGACCGGCCCCGCGACATCCTGGCTCGCCGCCGCGAGATCGAGCTTCACGCAGATCGGCACACCTCACCCCTGGAAGGAGCGCTCACATGAGCTACTTACCCGTTATCGATGCTGGTGCCTGTGCGGCTCACGGCGACTGCGCGGCGATCGCCCCGGGCGTCTTCGAGCTCGAGGATGTGGCGGTCGTCGTCGGGCCCGGGTCCGACGATGCCATCCTCGCGGCGGCGCAGGCCTGTCCATCGCTCGCGATCACCGTCGTCGACGAGGGGACCGGCGAGCAGGTCTTTCCGTAGGAGGCGCGGTGGCGGCGCCTGGCGCCGCGCTCACCGGCCGCGGACGTCGTAGCGAGCCTGCTCCTCGGCCGTGCGCTCCGCCCACGGAATCGCCTCGAGGCGCTCTCGCGGAATCGGCGTCCCGCTCTCCACCGATAGTCCGAAGGTGCCGGCCTCGAGCCGCGCCTCGGCGCGCTCGACGGCCTCCAGCTCCGCCCGCAGCTGGGAGGCCACGGCGTCGTCCACCTGCTCGTCGGAGATCAGCTCGGCGTCGTCCTCCGCGTCGGTGGCGGTGCCGATCTCGTCGACCACGCTCTGACGTTCCCGTCGCGCGCTCGCGAGCGCCGACTCGATTCGATTGCGCTCACGCTCGAGGAGCTCGCGAGCTCGCTCGGGCCCGACCCCCGAGTCGTTCATGTCCCGCTCCGGCGGTCGAGCGCCAACTCGGGATGCGACTTTTCCCTGGCGATCAGCACGGAGCAGGGAGCCCGGTGGGCGACGCGCTCGCTCACGCTACCGAGCGCCCGCAGGCCGGTGAGCCCGCGACTGCCGACGATGACGAGGCTCGAGTGGGTCTGCGCTGCGATGTCGACGATCTCCTCATGCGGGTTCCCCGAAACCGTACGAGCCTCGGCGGCGGGACAGACCTCCAGGGCCTGCGCGGCGGCCTGTCCGGCGTTCTCGGATTCGCTGACCTCGAGCACGGTCAGCGGGGTTTCCAGGCGCTCGGCGAGCGTCGCGGCCACGCGCGCGGCTTCGAGCGCGTCGGGCGAGCCGTCGGTTGCAAGCAGGATCGGGCCGGAGAGCCCGCCGGGACGCGCGACGAGCACCGAGCACGGCGCGTGATGCACGACGCCGCTGGAAACCGTTCCCAGCGCTGCGCCCAGGGCGCGCGAGCGACCGCGCATGCCAACCGCGATCACGTCCGCCTCGCAATTCGCGGCGGCGGCGAGCAGCCCGGCGAGCTCGCGGCTTCGCACGAGCAGCGTCTCGATCTGAGGAACGGCCTCGAGCGCCTCCTGCAGTGCGGCCTCGGCATCGTCTCGAAGCTCCTTCATGAACTCCGCCGACTGAAAGCCGGCCCGCATGGCGAGCGTCGGGTCCCACACCGCGACGCCGAGCAGCGTGCCCCCGGGCGCCATGAGCGTCCGGCCTTGCCGCGCGGCCTCCAGGCCCTCCGGCGAGCCGTCCACCCCGCAGAGCACGCGTTCGAGATCAACCATTGGCGACGCAGACGTTATCTAGGCTCTCGGGGTGAGCGTTGGGACAATGGGGTCCGTGCAGGGTCACGAAGAGGCTGGAACG
Source organism: uncultured Actinomycetes bacterium (assembly GCA_963740625.1). GTDB lineage: Bacteria > Actinomycetota > Thermoleophilia > Solirubrobacterales > 70-9 > JAWVFM01. Next base: position 220,515 of record CAVUEV010000001.1, on the reverse strand, counting down.
GGACGGGGCGCGGCCGCCGTGGCGGTGGCGGGCCACGAGCTGAGCAAGCGCTACGGCGAGGGCTCGACCGCCGTTGACGCGCTGCGCGGCGTCGACGTCCGACTTCACGACCGGCACCTTCACCGCGATCATGGGGCCGTCGGGATCGGGCAAGTCGACCCTGCTTCACATCCTCGCGGGGCTCGAGAAGCCGACCGACGGGCTGGGTCGAGATCGCGGGCGTGCGCCTTGACGAGCTCTCCGATCGCGAGCTCACCCTGCTTCGCCGCCGTGACATCGGCTTCGTCTTCCAGAGCTACAACCTGCTGCCCGTGCTGAGCGCCGAGGAGAACATCACGCTGCCCGTGACGATCGGGGGCGCCGAGCCCGACCGCGAGTGGCTCGACACGCTGATCCGGACGATGGGCCTCGAGGATCGCCGCGAGCATCGTCCGGCGGAGCTCTCCGGCGGCGAGCAGCAGCGGGTCGCCGTTGCCCGCGCGCTGATCGACGCGGCCGACCGTGATCTTCGCCGACGAGCCCACTGGCAACCTCGACTCCGTGGCCAGCCACGAGATCCTGAAGCTCCTTCGCCGCGCCGTCGACGAGCTCGGCAGACGATCGTCATGGTCACCCACGACGCGGGCGCGGCGGCGACGGCCGACCGCGTCCTGTTCCTCGCCGACGGGCAGCATCGTCGACCGAGCACGAGCACCTGGCGGTCGAGGAGCATCCTCGACCACCTCAAGAGCCTGCAATGAGGCGGCATCGCTCTCCGCGGGCTCGCCGAGCGCAAGCTGCGCTCGGCGCTGACGGCGATCGCCGTCCTCCTCGGCGTCGCGATGGTCAGCGGCACCTACATCGAGACCGACCAGATCCGCAACGCCTTCGGCGCGATCACCAAGGAGTCGGTGGCCGGCCTCGACGTGATCGTCAGCCCGGAGGAGAAGTTCACCGCAAGCTTCGGATCCGAGCCGCCGACGCTTGCCGCGAGTCGACCGTGGCGCAGGTCCGCCGCGTCCCGGGGGTGAAGGCGGCGGAGGGCGAGCTGACGGCGCTCGGAAGCCTCGTCGTCGACGGCGAAGGTGGTCGACACCTTCGGTGCCCCGGGCCTGGTGATCGCCCGGCCGGCGGCGAGCTTCAATCCCAGCGAGCCCGTCGCGGGGCACCAGCCGAGCCGCCCCGGGGAGGCCGCGGTCCTCCAGCAGAACGCCGCCGACCACGGGATCGAGGTCGGCGATCGCATCGGCGTCACGACCCGCCACGGGGTGCGCCACGTAACCGTCAGCGGCACGTTCGCCTTCGGCCAGGGCGGCTCCTCGCTCGGCGGCGCGACGATGGTCGAGCTCCCCCGCGAGCAGGTGCAGCGCTGGTTCGACCTGCGAGGAAAGGTGTCCTCGGTCAGCGTCCTGGCCGACACCGGGCGTGGACCCGGCGATACTCGCCGCTCGCATCCGATCGGCGCTGCCCGGGCACCCGAAGGTCCAGACGGCCGAGAAGAACGCCGCCGAGAACGCAAAGGAGATCAACGACTCGATCGGTTCGTTCCTCACCCCGGCGCTGCTGGCGCTGGCCGGAGCCGCGGTCCTGGTCGGCGCGTTCATCATCTTCAACACCTTCTCGATCACCGTCACCCAGCGCATGCGGGAGTTCGCGATGCTGCGGGCGCTGGGAGCGACCAGGCGCCAGGTGCTGGCCGTGGTCGTTGGGGAGGCGCTGATGGTCGGCCTGCTGGCTTCCAGCCTCGGCATCCTCGCCGGGATCGGCTTCTCCAAGGTCCTGAACTCCCTCTTCGACGCGATCGGGTTCGGCATCCCGCGCACGGGGCTCGTCGCTGGCGCCGCGGACGATCGTGGTCGCCTACGCGGTGGGCATCGGCGTGACCGTCCTCGCCTCGCTCATTCCCGCGCTCCGCGCAACCCGCGTGGCGCCCGTGGTCGCCATGACGGGTACGCCCCGCGCGGCTCGGCAGCCGCGGGCGGCGGATCTCCGCGGTCGCCTCCGCTCTTTGCGCCGTCGCCGGAGGCGCGGCTACTGCCCACGGGCTCTTCGGCTCGGGCACCTCGACCGAGAAGCTCGGTGCGGCCGCCGGTGGCGCGGTGCTCATCTTCGTCGGCGTCGCGCTCTCGGCCCGCTACGTGGTCCGGCCACTGGCCGCGGTGGTCGGGTGGCCGATCGAGCGCGCCTTTAAGACGCCCGGGCCGGCTGGCGCGTGAGAACGCCGAGCGCAACCCGGGCCGGACCGCGATCACCTCGGCGGCGCTGATGGTCGGCCTTGGGCTCGTGGTCTTCGTCGCCGTCTTCGCCGCCGGGCTCAAGGCGAGCATCGGTAAGCAAATCGACGACCTCATTCGCGCCCAGCTCGTCGTCTACTCGCAGGACTACCAGGCGTTTCCCGCGCGCACGGAGCGCGTGGTCCGGCGGGTTCCCGGCGTCAAGGCGGTCGTGGGCACCCCGTTCGAGCAGCTCGAGGTCAACGGCCAGAGCTCCAACGCAACCACGGACGTCCTCATCGGCGTCGATCCGAGGCGGCTTCTGGACGTCTACACGTTCCACTGGCTCGACGGCAGCGACGCCCTGCTCGACCACCTGAAACGGGGACAGACCCTGATCGAGGAGCAGTTCGCCAAGGCGCACCATTTGGGGGTCGGGGACACGTACCGGGTGGTGACGCCGAGCGGCGGGCGCGGCAGGCTCACGGCGGTTGGGATCTACCGGGACCCGACCGTGCTCCAGGGCTCGATGGCGTCGGTCGCGACCCTGCGCTCGATCTCCCCCGCGCGCGACCCCCTGAGCCTGCTGGTGGCCCTGGACCCTGGAGCCGACTCCAACCAGGTCCAGGCCGCGATCAAGAAGGCGCTGCGCCCGTTCCCCACCGTCAAGGTCCAGAACAAGGCGCAGTACCAGCAGTCGCTGAACGACAGGCTCAACCAGATCGTCTACCTGCTCTACGCGCTGCTCGCGATGAGCCTGGTCATCTCCCTCTTCGGCATCGCGAACAGCCTCTTCCTCTCGATCCACGAGCGCACGCGGGAGATCGCCCTGCTGCGCGCCGTGGGAGCCACCGTGGCTCAGATTCGCCGCGTGATCCGCTACGAGAGCGTGATCACCGCGGTCATCGGCGGACTGCTGGGCACCGCGATCGGGATCTTGCTCGCGTGGCTCGTGATCCAGTCGCTTTCGGAGTTCGGGTTCTCGATCAGCATCCCGGTCGGGCAGCTGCTGGTCTTCATGGGGCTGGCGCTCCTGGTGGGGGTGGTCGGGGCGATCGCTCCCGCCCGCCGGGCCTCACGTGTGGACGTGCTGGAGGCGATCCACCAGGAGTAGCGCGAGCTACTCGTCGTCGGTGACCGGGGCCGCGCTCGCTCGCCAGGCCTTCGGCATGACGAGGACCGGGGCCGACGCCTTGTGGATGACCGCACGCGAAACGCTGCCCAGCAGGGTGCGGCGCACCGGCCCGTAGCCTCGAGAACCGACGACGAGCAGATCGGCCTCCGCGGCGGCACCCGCCAGACAGCCGGCGGGGTCACCCTCGGCGAGGGTGGTTTCCACCGTGACCCCGGAGCGGACCTCGCTGGCGATCTGGTCGAGGCGATCCTGGACGGTCCGGCGGGCCATCGGCAGGTACGGTCCGCGGCCGGGACTGGGCTGAAGCGGTCGAAGCACGCCCACGATCTGCAGGGTCGCACCGGTGGCGGCGGCGACGTCGGCCGCGGCGTGGACGGCGCCTCGCGCCTCCTGCCCGGCGTCGTAGCCGACGGCTATCCGTCCCGCGAGCGAGTTGCCGGTGCGCCTCCCGTAGTCCGGCGGCGCCACCGCCACCGGGCACGGCGCTCCCTGGAGCACGCCCTCGGCGACGCTGCCGAACAGGGCGCGGCCGGCGGAGCTGCGGTGGCTGGAGCCGAGGACGATGGCGGCGGCGTTGTCCGCCTCGGCAACCTCGTGGAGCGTCTCGGCGGCCCGGCCGAACCGGACGTGAACCGAGTAGGCGACGTTCGCGAGCCGCCTCCCAGCCGTTCGGGTGACCGCGGCCTCGTGCTCGACGAGATCGGCGTCGTCTCGCTCCGCCCCCAGCCAGAGGGCGTCCGTTTCGATGACGCTGACGACGTCGACCCGGCCTCCGAGAGCTTCGACCCCGACACGGGCGAGCTCCAGTGCGTCGAAGCCCTGGGCGGCCTCGTCGAAGCCGACGACGATCGAGGTTTCGGTCGGAGGTTGACTCACGTGGGTGCTGCGGGTCCCGGCTCAGCCGGCGGCGTCCCCGCGGCGCTTCCTTCGGACCAGGTGATGCACGTGGGCGTCGGAGCCGGGGAAGAGAGTGCTCTCGTGACCGTCGTCCCAGCGGACGACGAACGGCGCCGCTCCGTCCCGGCCCAGCACCTCCAGGATCTCGCCCTCGCGATCGGGCTCGCCGAGGTGGTGACCCTTGACGACGAGCTCGTCCCCGGGGCTCGCCCGCAGCTCCGAGACCGAATGCTCGTAGCGGTGATCTTCAGCCATGTCCGGATCCTGGCTCACCCACGGCGCCCGAGAAACCGTGGACGCCACTGATCGCCGGCGCGGAAAGTACGGATCGGCCCGCACGGCACGCTCAGACGGACGGGCCGTCGGCCCGCTCGACGGGCAGCTTGGCGGTGATCCTGGTCCCCTCGCCCGGCTCGCTCTCGATCGATAGCGAGCCGCGGCGCAGCGCGACTCGTTCGCGCAGCCCGCGCAGCCCGAAGCCACTGCTGCTCGCCGAGGTGTCGAAGCCGCGCCCGTCGTCCTCGACGACCATGGTGATGAAGTCGTCGCGCTCGACCAGGTTCACGATCACCTGCTCGGCCCTCGCATGGCGCCCGGCATTGCGAAGGGACTCCTGCACGAGCCGGTAGAGCGTGCTCTCCAGGTCGATCGCGAGCCTGGTCTCCTCGACGCCAAGCTCGTATGCCAGGACGAGGGTGAGGGAGATCTGGTTGAGATCGCGCAGCTCGGCGCGGCGAACGACCTCCTCGATCGCCGGCCCCAGCCCGAACTCGTCCAGCGCGGCCGGGCGGAGGTCGGTGATCAGGCCCCGCAGGCGATCGATCTCGCCGCCGAGCTGAGCGATGGCGTCGCTGGCCGTTCGCTCCAGCTCGCCGCCTGCCCGCAACCCCGTCGCCAGCAGAACCCTGATCGCGCCGAGGCCCTGCAACGTCTCGTCGTGAAGCTCGCGGCTCCAGCGGCGCCGCTCCCGCTCGGCGCCGGCGATGCTCTCACGGGCCACCGCTTCATCCGCCGTCCGGGCGCGGGCGATGGCTAGCGCGGCCCACTCCGCGAGGATGCGGGCGGCCTCCTCGTCCGCCGGCGAGAACGGCTCGCCGTTCGACTTCTCCGTCAGATAGAGATTGCCGAACACCTGCTCGCCGATGAAGATCGGCACGCCGAGGAAGGTGTGCATCGGCGGATGGTGCTGCGGAAACCCGAACGAGTCGGGGTGCCCGGAGACCTCCTCGAGGCGCAGCGGCCTGGGCTCCCGGATCAGGACGCCCAGCACGCCCCGGCCCCGCGGCAGGTCGCCGATCTCGCGGTGGGCAGCGTCGTCGATTCCGAGCGTGAGGAACCGAGCCAGCCCCTCGCCGTCCTCGTCGAGGACTCCCAGCGCGGCGTAGCGGGCCTGGGTCACCTCGCGTCCGGCGTCGAGCACGTCGCGGAGCACGGTCTCCAGGTCGGCACCCGAGACCAGGGTGCGGCCCGCGGCGAACAGGCGCGCGAGGTGCTTGGAGTCGAGCGCCTCGGCGTCCACCGCGCCCCGGAGCTCGGAATGTGGCGGTGAGGATGCGTCCATGCCGAGACTGAGGAGAATCTCCCGCCCCATCCTACGGGCCCGCGCGCGCCGGCGAGCTGCGGCTCGTCTCAGGCGTCTGGTCCGATGAGGCCGCGGTCCAGCGCGTAGCGGACGAGCTCGGAGCGCGCCGAGAGACCCAGCTTCTGCTGGATGTGCGCTCGGTGCGACTCGACGGTGCGGACGCTCAGGTAGAGCTGCTCGCCGATCTCGGAGTTGGTGAACCCGAGAGCGATGAGCCTCAGGACCTCGACCTCTCGCTCGGTCAGCTCGTCGGGCGGGCCGGCGGGCTCACGCGCCAGGCGAGCGCCCATCTCCGGCTGGACGTAGGTCTTGCCCGCCGCCGCGAGGCGAACCGCCTCGACGAGCTGGTCGTCGGCCGCGTCCTTCAGGACGTAGCCGAGCGCGCCGGCCTGAAGCGCTTCGCGCGCGAAGGCGGGCTCGCTCTGCATCGTCAGCATGACGATTCGGGTGTCCGGGCTTGCCTCCCGGATGAGGGGGATCGTCTTCGGCCCGGTCTGGTCCGGAAGGTTGACGTCGAGGAGCAGGACGTCCGGCTTGTGCCCGCGCGTGTAGCGAACCGCCTCCTCGGCGCTCTCGCCCTCGGCGACCACTTCGAACCCCTCCTCCGACTCGAGCAGAACTCGCAGGGCGCTGCGCACGAGCGTGTGGTCGTCGGCGAGGACGATGCGGATGGTGGCACCGTCGGCGCGCGGCGCGGCTTCGTCGGGGCCGGTCAAGGCCAAAATCCTAGGAAAGCCGGGCACGGCGCGATCACACACCTAAGCTAGGTCTTCGACCGGGCGACGACAGCAGTGGAGCACCGCCGTGCAACTACGGAAAAACACCCATTCGGTATCGGCCGGACCCCCGATGCGGGGACGCTGAGCGTCGGGAAAGGTTTGCCCATGATCGACAACGTCCTGATCGGCTTCGACGGCAGCGAGGAGTCGCAGGACGCCGTGGCGTTCGGAGCCGACCTCGCGCGCGCCTGCGGGGCGAAGATCACCCTCGTCGCCTCGTTTCCGGTCGAGCCGGAGCTCGACACGCTCCTCTGGGTCTCACTCGAGGATCGTGGCGAAGCCCTGCTGGGACCGGTCAGGGAGGGGCTCGGCGCCCTCTGCACCGAGACCCGTGCCATGCTCGGCGAGGCGCCGGACGCGCTGGCTCGAGCCGCGGTGCAGCTCGACGCCGACGTCATCGTCGTCGGCTCCACCCACCGCGGCCAGCTCGGGCGGATCCTCTTCGGCTCGACGGCAAGGCGGTTGGTGCATGTCGCCTCGACCCCGGTCGTCGTCGTTCCCAGGGGCCGGCGGCTCCGCGAGCCCGCAGCCATCGGCTCCCTCCTGATCGCCGACGACGACTCGCTCGAGGCCCGCGCGGCAGCGGCGCTCGCAGACGAGATGGCCAAGGCGAGCGGCGCGCGCCTCGTGGACATTCGCATCACGGGCGAGGGAGACCCCGTGCTCGGCCTGATCGCCGCCGCGGACGGGGTTGACCTCATGCTGCTTGGCTCGCGCGGCTACGGGCGGATGCGAGGCACCCTCCTCGGCTCGGTTTCGACCCACCTCATCAGGACGCTGCCCTGCCCCCTCCTGATCGTGCCGACGAAGGCGGTCCGCGGCTCCGGCGCTCCGGAAGGGATCCAGGTGCAGCAGGAGGCGTCGTCGTGAACGAGGCCTCCGGGCGCAGCGTCGTCGTGGCCTTTGACGAGACTTCGAGCGGCGCCGACGCCCTCGCGCTCGGCCGCGTCTTCTGCGAAGTGCTCGCCGCAAAGCCGATCCTAGCCACGGTCGTGCGGTTCCCGCAGTACTTGCGGGACGTCGCCGATCTCGACGCGGTGCTCGAGAGCAAGGCCGGAGAACGGATGCGGCTCGCCGCCGACCAGTTCAAGGGCCTGGAGCCGGAGGTCCGGGGGCTGATCGACGAGTCGCCGGGACGCGCCCTTAGCGAGCTCATCGAAGAGGAGGCGCCGCTCTTGGCCGTGGTCGGCCCCACGCACCGCGGAGCTGTTGGTCACCTGGTCCCGGGCACCACGGCGGCCTCACTTCTGCAGGGCGCTCCCTGCGCGGTGGCCGTCGCCCCCGAGGACTACGCGGAGCGTCCCGGCCATCGCCTGCTGCGCGTCGGCGTCGCGCTCGATCACGGCGACGAGGCTCGCTGGGCTCTCCACGCGGGAGTCTCCCTTGCGAGCCGCGCGCACGCCTCGCTCTCGCTGCTCACCGTCTCGCCGCCGCTTGGCCGCGGATACGCGGCTGTCTACGCGGCGCTCTCGGCGGGCGCCTACGCCGAGGCCATCGATCGCGAGGCGGAGAGCGTGCTCACCCGGGCCGCTTCGCAGATCCCCGCGTCGATTCCGTTCGACCGGCGGCGGCTGACCGGCGCTGTCCCGGCGACCCTTGCCGCTGCGACCAAGGATCTGGACCTCCTCGTCATCGGCTCACGCGGCTACGGGCCCCTGCGGCGCGTGCTTTTGGGCGGCGTTTCTGCTCCGATCATCGAGCAGGCCCGCTGCCCCGTGCTCGTCATCCCGCGCGGCGCCGGGGCGGATCCCCTCCGGTTCTCCGAGCAGGAGGGCAGCGCGCACCTCATCGAGTCGACCTCCGTCTGAGCGGACTCGAATGTCGCCGCTCGCCGAGGTGGCGCTGGTCGGAGGGGTCGTATTCGCGATCAACCTGCTGCCCGCCTTCGGGCCCCCGACCTGGGCGGTGCTTGTCTTCCTCAGCTTTCACGTCGGCATCGGGGTACCCGCGCTGGTCTGCTGCGGCGCGATCGCCGCGGCCGGCGGGCGGATGGCGCTCGCAGCGGCGAGCCGCCGCTTCCGCGGCCGGCTTGCGGGTCGCGCTCAGGCGAACCTGGAAGCCGCCAGGTCGGTGCTCGAGCGGAACCGAAAGGGTTCGATCATGGCGCTCGCCCTGTTCGCGCTGTCGCCCCTCCCGTCGGGACAGCTGTTCGTCGCCGCCGGGCTGATGGACCTCCGCATCGTGCCGCTGACCGTCGCGTTCTTCGCCGGGCGGCTGGTCTCCTACACCGTCTACCTCACCGCCGCGAACCTGGCGCGCGAGAGCCTGTCCGGCGTCTTTGGGCGCGTCGTTGGCTCGCCTCTCGCGATCGCGCTCCAACTCCTCTGCCTCGGCGGGTTGGTGGCGCTGGTGCGCGTCGACTGGGCCGACCTTGCGCGGCGCTTCGCCGACCGTCGCGCGACCGGGCGCCGGGCATGAGCCCGGAGGCTCAGGTGTTCCTCGCCGGCGCGGCGACTGCCCTCGCGACGGGGCTCGGGGTGATCCCGCCCTACCTCTTGCGCGACGGACGCGAGCTCGCCGACGTCGTGCTCACCGGCGTCGCCGCCGGCGTCATGACGGTCGCCTCCCTTCTCGGGCTTCTCGAGCCCGCCCTGCGCCGCGGCTCCGTGGCCAGCGTCGCCGCCGGCGTTGCCCTGGGCGCCGTGTTCGTGCTCGGGACACGCCGGGTGCTGGTCGCCCGGCAGGACCGGCGCGGCGGCCCCGTCCGGCCGGGTCGCATGGCCGCGGTCCTCACGTTCGTCGTCCTGCTGGCCCACAGCCTTCCGGAGGGCTTCGCGATCGGCACGGCGTACGCCGTGCAGGCCGGGGGCCTGGGGCTGTTCGTGATCCTCGCCATCGGGATCCAGAACGTTCCCGAGGGGAGCGCGGTCGCGATTCCCATGGGCAAGGCCGGATACGGGTTCTGGCAGCAGTTCGCCGCCGCCGTCGCGACGAGCCTTCCGCAGCCCGTTGGAGCCGTGATCGCCTACCTCGCCGTCGAGCGCGTCAGCGGCCTTCTGCCGGCCTCGTTCGGCTTCGCGGCGGGGGCGATGCTGATCCTCGTGGCGGTGGAGCTCTTGCCCGACGCGCTCGCCAAGGGCTCCGCCCGTTTCGGCCTGGCGGGGCTAGCCGCGGGCGCCGCCGCGATGGCCGCGCTGAGCCTGGCGCTTCAGATCTGAGCCGGGTCGTCGCCCTCGGGCGGGGCCGGCGTGAGCAGGACCGAGCACCCAGCACGGCCGGCGGCCTTCTCGCAGACGCCGCCGAGCAGCTTCAGCCCGCTGATTCCACGCCTGCCGAGCACGAGGAGGCCGACGTCTTGACTCGCCGCGAACTCGAGCAGCGCGGGAGCCGGCTCGCCTTCGATCACCGAGACCGTCGGCTCGACGGAGTGCGCGCGAACCAGAGCAGCCGCCTGTTCCGTTCGGCCCGAGAGCTCCTGACGTACGTGGACGATCTTCACCGGCGCCCTCTGGAGCGCCGCGATCCTGCCACCGAGCTCCGCCGCGCGCCGCGCGTCGCGCGAGCCGTCGAACGCGATCATGATCGCGCCGGGAAAGCGGATTCCCTCTCTAGGGGCCCGGGCCAGGAGCAGGGGGATCCGAGCGTCGTGGACGAGACGGGACGAGGTCGATCCCGGCAGCGAGCCTGACCGGGCCGAGCCGCCCGCGCCGGCGGCGAGCAGGTCGTGGCCCGTGCCCGCCCGAACCGCGAGGGCCTTCGCCACGTTCAGGCCCGAGATGACCTCGGTCGCGAGCGCGCCGGGTCGGGCAATCTCGGCCTCGAGCCTGCGGACCGCTCGCTCCGCCTCGCGGTGATCGAGCCAGCCGTGCGAGGTGAGCGCGGCACCCGCTTCCGAGGCGACCGCGACCAGGGTGAGGGCCGACTGCGGGCCGGAGATCGCCATCGCCTGCCTCGCCGCCTCCGCTGCCGCCGGCGTGCCGTCGACGCCGCAGATCGGCTTGGCGAACGGGCCGGTGCGGGTCGTCCCATCCCTGTCGGAAAGCGCCTCGTGGTCGACGGTGGACACGCGCGCGAGCCTAGACGCCGGAGCACGCACGGCCATCGGTAGTCCTGCGCAGACCGGTCCGTGCTTCTCCGCGGACCGGGGCTCAGCTGACCGCGAGCCAGGCGAGCGCGAGGACCGAAGCGGTGATGAAGACGATGGTCGCCGCGGCGGCCCGTGAGGCCCAGGGGCCGTTCGCGTACTCGCCCATGAGGTCGCGGTCGCGTGCCACGCCGTAGGCGAACACCAAGAGCGGCACGAGCAGCACGGCGTTGAGCGCCTGGGTCAGGAAGAGGACCTTGACGAGCGGGATCCCGGGGATGAGGACGATGGCAACCGAGACCACGACGACCAGGGCGTAGGTGCCGTAGAAGAGCCTCGCCTGACCGATGGGATCGTCGAGCGCGGTTTCGGTGCCGACCGCCTCGCCCACGGAGTACGCGGTGGAGAGCGGAAGGATCGACGCGGCGAGCAGGGCCGCCCCGAGCAGCCCGGCGCCGAACAGGGTGGAGGCGAAGTGCCCGGCCAGAGGCTTCAGCGCCACCGCGGCGTCGGCGGCGTCGTGGATCTCCCGGCCCTGCGAGTGCAGGGTCGACGCGCATGCGACGACCACGAAGAGGCCGATGACGCCGGTCATGAGCGCGCCGACGATTACGTCGACGCGCTCGTATTTGAGGTCCGAGGGACGCAGGCGCTTGTCCGCGGTGTAGGACTGGATGAACGCGAGGCCCCAGGGTGCCAGGGTCGTCCCGACGGTCGCCGTGATCAGCAGCAGGGCGTCGCGGTTGAACGGAAGGCTCGGCACCGCGAGGCCCCGCGCCGCGCTGCCCCAATCGGGCCCGGCGAGGATCCCGGAGACGATGTAGGCGGCGAAGATGGTGCCGATCGCGAGGAGGATCCGTTCCACGCGGTGGAAGCTCTCGCCGAGGACCAGGGCCGAGACGCCGATCGCCGCCAGCGGGACGCTCACGTAGCGGGTGACGCCGGCAAGCCCCAGGCTCGCCGCGACTCCGGCGAACTCCGCGCAGGTCGTGCCGACGTTCGCCACCACCAGCGCGACGACCGCCACGAGCGCGACCCGCACCCCGTATCGCTCGCGGACCAGCCCGGTGAGGCCCTGGCCGGTCGCGATGCCCATTCTGGCTCCCAGCTCGTGAAAGACCACGAGGGCGAGGGTGGAAAGCAAGAGGATCCAGAGGAGGCGGTACCCGTAGTCGGCGCCGAGGATCGAGTAGGTGGTGATTCCCGCCGGGTCGTCGTCGGAGAGCCCGGCGAGGAGCCCGGGCCCAACCACGGCGGCGAGGGCGACGAGGCCGCTACGACGGCGCACGACGCCTCGCGCGCAGGACGTGACGGAAGCGTCGTCGGTGCCCGATCCGCCTGTCCCGTTTCGGAGCCCCGGCCACCTCGCGCAGCTCGGCGGCCCGGGCCGGCGTGAGGCCGCCGACGACCGCCTCGAGCTCGTCGGCGCTCAGGGCGTGGACCCTCGACGTCGCCGTCTGCAACTGAACGGAATGCCCGCGTCCGGAGGCCACGTGCACCTCCGCCCAGTCCAGGAACTCGGCCGGGAAGGAACGCGCCAGGCGTCCGAGCCCCAGGCGTCGCAGGACGGCGCCGGCGTCGATCTCCACACCGGAGAGCACGAGCTCGCGTCCGCGCGGGTCCAGGCCGACATCGCCGACGCGCACCAGCCGCCTCCCGCCGACGTCGATGACCTGGGCGTCGAGCACGTGCCGGCGCAGCCAGATCTCATCCTCGCCGAGTGCGGTATCCGCGACTCCGCCGAGGTCCCGGACCTCGACGATGTCGCGGCCGATTCCGGCCACGTCGGACCAGCGCGCGTGCTCGTGCCGCCGGCGCGAGCCCCAGGCGATCCGCGAGACCCGTGGATGCTGCCGGTCGAGGCGTGCGGCGACGTCGAAGAGCTTCCCCAGGCGTCTGCCCGACGGCGCCGAGACGGGTGCTCCGAGAAGCTCGGAGAGCAGGATCCGCGGGCTGCTTTCCTGCGGGCGAGGTTGGCCGGTGATCCCACCCGGAGGAGCATCGGACATGGAACGAGCCTAAGGGGACCTTCGGCGGCGCAGCCGCGCCGCAATGCGCGTGACTGCGGCTTTTCCGTAGCGCGTGCGCGGCCTCTTCCCGATGCTCGGCCGTCACGGCGCGCCTAGTGTGCGGAGGTATGACGAACGACCGCTCAGACGCTCCCCACGTGGTCATCGCCGGCGGCGGGATCGCCGGCATCGAGGCGCTGCTGGCCATCCACGACCTCGCCGGGGAACGAGTCCGGGTCACGTTGATGTCCGCGGAGCCCGAGTTCACGTACCTGCCCGAGCTGCTCGAGGAGCCGTTCACGTCGAATCCCGCGCGCAGGACCGATCTCGCGCTTGCCGCCGCCGAGCTGGGGGCCGACTTCAGGCTCGGAGGGATCCGAGGCGTGGAGCCCGACCGGCACATCATCAACCTTGCCGACGGCTCGACTCAGACCTACTCGGACCTCGTGATCGCGCTGGGGGCGCGCCGGGTCGGCGCCTACGCCGGCATCCCCAGCCTTCTCGATCCTCGCCTACCGGTTGACGTCGACCGCATCCTCGTCGAGGCGGCGCGGGTTGAGCCGAAAACCCTCGCGCTGCTGGTGCCAACCGGCGCCACCTGGGTGTTGCCGATCTATGAGTTCGCCCTGCTCGCGCGCGGCCGCGCCGAGGAGCTCGGCCTGGACGTCGGCATCACCGTCTATACGCCCGAGCCGTTCCCGCTTTCGATCTTCGGAATCGAGGCGAGCACCAACGTCGGCACCCTGCTGCGGACGCGGCGGATCCTGTTGGAGTCGGGGACCCATGTCCGCCAGCGCCGGGACGGCAGGCTCGTCCGCGGCATCGGTGGCGCGGAGCTCGAGTTCTCGCGCGCGGTGGCGCTCCCGGCCGTCGAAGGCCCCCTCCTCGACGGTCTGCCCTCCGACTCTCGCGGTTTCATTCCGACTGACGAGCTCGGCCGGGTCGTCGGCGCGATGGACGTCTACGCGGCGGGGGACGCGACGACGATGCCGATCAAGCAGGGCGGCCTGGCGTGCCAGCAGGCCGACGTCGCTGCGCTTCACATCGCGGCGAAGCATGGCGCGCCGCTGACTCCCGTACCGTTTCGCCCGGTGCTTCGCGGGAAGCTCGTCACCGGGGCCGACTCGCTCTTCATGCGGGCCGGAATCGCCGGCGGCGAGGGCGAGGGACGCTCTTCCGAGGATGCCCTCTGGCGCCCGGCGATCAAGGTCGCGGGACGCTACCTCGCCCCCTGGCTCGCGCACCAGGTGCGTCCGAGCGAGCTCGACGTCGACGGGGACGGCGGACCGGGCCCGTTCGGCCCCCGGCGTTCGCCCGAGAGCCCGTTCGCGCCGGTGGAGCCTCGCGCCGGCGTGGTCAGCGGCGAGCCGCTGGGACCGCTGGGCTACGCACACCGCCGAGGAGCCTGAGGCGAGGTGGGCGGGGGCCTGAGATGAGCAGCGGCGAGGGGGAGGCCACACAGGCTGAGCCGCTGAGCCTGCGCCGCGTGCTGGTCGCCTTCGACGGCTCGCCTCACGCCCAGCGAGCCCTGCAGAGCGCAGCCGGGCTCATCGCCGAGACCGGCGGTGCGCTGACCGTGATCAGCGTCGTCCCCGACGTCTCCTCGTGGATGATGAGCGGCGGGATGGGCGCACCGGTCGACATCGCGGGGATGAGGGAGAGCGCCGAGCGCGGCGCTCGGCGAGACCTGGATGCAGCGGTCGACGCGTTGCCCGGCGGGCCTTCCGTGCAGACGATCATCGCCCACGGGCCGCCGGGTCCGGCGATCGTGGAGCAGGCGTCCTCCGGCGCCCATGACGTCGTCGTCGTCGGCTCACGCGGCCGCGGCAGCGCCGCGGCGCTCTTCCTCGGCAGCGTCAGCCAGTACGTCGCGCACGCCAGCCCGATCCCCACGCTCATCGTCCGCTGAGCCGGCCGGCGCCGGCGAGACCTTCTATCCCCTCACTGTGAACCCAAAGGTGCCGGCTTGCTCGCGGCGCGTTGGGAAGTGCGGCGGCACGTGGCAGCGACCGCTCGACGGGCAGGCGAAGGCGGCGGTGATCGCGACTCGGCCCCGGTACTCACCCGGGCACCAGACCCGTCCCTCGGTCTGCGCCGGGCTCAGGGTCACCCTGACCCTGGCGCCCGGCTGCGTGCCCTGGCTCGGTGCCGTCGCGCTGACGACGCAGCCGTTCCGGGAAGGCCCGCGGACCGTGACCAGGTAGCTCCTTCGCACCTGTCCGGCGCGTCCGGTCGGCTCCCTGGCGAGGAAGCTGACCACGAAGTCGGTGTGGGGAGTACCCGAGGTGGGGGAGACGGCGGCCTTCACCGGGAGTCCCTTGATGGCCAGCGCGTCCGCGGTGGCATGCGAGTAGCCGCCCCCGTTGCCGGCGGGCGCCGCGGTGCTCTGAACGCTCGACCCGCCGCCGCCGCAGGCGGCGAGACAGAGCGGCGCCACCCCGGCGAGGGCGAGGGCCGCGGCTGCCCGTACGCGTCTGCGCTTGGCCGTCATCGACTCGTGATTTGAAGGCTCGCCAACGCCCCGTTCAATTCGTAAAGCCGCGCTTCGGCGCCCCGTGCGGAGCCGAGCACCGCGTAGAGGCAGAGGGGGCGGTTGCCGATCGAGAAGAAGCGCTGAAGCCCGGCCTGTCCGGGGCTCGCCCGCAACATGGTGCGCGGATCGAAGTCCCGCGCGGTGAGTGGAGCGGGAACCCCCTGAGGTTCGAAGAGGCCTTTCCGCGCTTCGAGTCCCTGCCCGGGCTGGTACTCGACGAGCGCGGCGAACACGCCGTCGGCGGGCATCGCGGCCGTCGCCGCGGTGCCGAAATCGCCCGTCTTCACCGGCAGCGTGAAGTTGGCGATGTGCAGGGTCGCCGCGCCCCCGCGGGCGGCCGGCGTGCGGAAGAAGGGCTGGCCGAGCCCGGGCGGCAGAACCGGTGGCTCGACGAGCGGCCGCGAGTAAAGGCGCCCGTCCCAGCCGCCGGGCAGATCGAGGGAGATCCCGTAGCCGTTGATCCTCATGACAGGCTTCCTCCGAACGCCGCCAGCGCCGCAAGCAGCGCGAGGGTTGCCTGACCGCCGAGGGCGACTCGCCTGGCCGGGGCCTCCAACCGGCGAATGGCCGATCCGAGGGCGACGAGCCGGTTCGGTTGAGTCGCGCTCCGGGCGGGCAGCAGCGACGCCGAGCGCACGAGCCCGAAGGTCGCGCCGATTGCAGCCCCGGCCACCGGCGCGGCGCTCAGAAGCGAGGCGGCGAACGCGATGTAGACCATCGAGGTGGTGGCGACGGTGATCACGCCGAGGCCCAGTTGCGCGCCGAAGCTGATCCCGTACACCCAGCCACGGTAGGCCCGAAGCCAGTCCTCGTTCACCTGCCTGCGGGTCGTTGGCAGATGCAGCCCGCCCACTCCGAGGTCGAGCGCGAGGCCCACGAGAAGAGCCACAGCGAGCAGGGCGATCCGCGAATCGGCTGAGAGCTCGTCGAGGGAGGTGAGCGCGCCGAGCGCTCCGAGCAAGAGCCCGAGCGTCGCCCCCGCGGCGACGGCGCCCACGGCAAAAGCGGCGACGGTGAGCGCCCAATGCGATCCGCGGCTCCGCTCCCCGAGCGGAGTGATGCTCGTCAGCATCGACTCGCCTCAGGGCGACCAGGCCGATCGGAGCGCGGCCAGCGCCGCGACTCCGCAGCCCAGGACGAGCAGCTCGCCTTCTGCGCTCACAACTCGGCCTCCTCGTGGCCGCCGGGGTAGAGGCTGGGGTGGCCGGGACCGATTCCCGCCGCCTGGAGATCGGAATCCACGCGCTCTGCGCGCGCCCGGCCGCTGCGGACGCTCTGGCCGCCGGCGTCGTCGATCGCGTCGCGGAGCAGCGAGACCACCTGCGGCCAGGCGGCGGCCGTGCCCTCGCCGCGAACCTCGCCCGAGGCCCCGTCGACGTGCACGAAGTACGGAGCCGTCGGCACGGAGTAGTCCCTCCAGGCAGTCGACGACATGACGACCGGCAGTCCGGAGGGAGCGAGCTCTCGGAGCCTCGAGGGGCTCTCGTGACTCGAGTCCTTGGTGAGGATCAGGATGCGCCCGCCCCCTGGCATCTCCGGCGGCTGCGGCGCCCGGAACTCCTCCCAGAACCGCCCGCACACCTGGCAGCCGCTGCTCAGGAACGCAAGCAGGGTCGACTCGCCGCCCGCGCGCATCCCGAACTGCATCACCTGGCCGTCGAGCGTGGTGCCGGCGATATCCGGGGCGGCCGCGGCAGGCCGTTGCCCGGCCGGTGGGCGGGGGAGCGAGGGGTCCAGCCTGTTCTCGTCGTCATTCGGAGGCCCCAGCCGCCGCAGGATCTCGGCGTGGCTTCGCAGCAGCCCGGCGACGAGCACCGCCAGCAGGAGGAGCAGCAGGGTCTCGACGGCGACCAGCGCTACCACGTCATGCCCCCGGGCTCCTGCCGAGGATCCCGGCATGCGACTCGCTCAGGCATCCCGCCTCGTGCCCGCAGGTGGCGTCGTCCGTCATGGAGGTCGCGTTGCAGTTGTAGTCCGGGATCGTCGCCGGGTTGACGCAGGTGATGACGCGGCAAGCGATCGCCGTGACTCCCCCGATGTCGGTGTTGCACTGCCCGTAGCGGAACACGTTGCAGGCCACCCGGCGCTCGTTGCAGGTTCCGTTGGCGCAGTGACAGCCCCCGGGAGCGCCCTGGCCGGGCTTCAGGTTGCAGTCGAGGTAGTAGCGCACGTTCTCGTCGGCGCAGAGGCGGGTCCCCGAGTAGTTCGTGCACTTCCACCAGCCGCCGACGTACGTGTACGAAGGGCACGAGTTCTGACCGCTGTTGATCGAGCAGCAGAACTCGGTGTAGCCGTCCTGGCACCGCGACCCGGGCGAGCAGTTGCCAGGGCCGATCACGGCCCAGGCCGTCACCGGGCGAAGCAGGTAGCGGATCGGCGCGACGGCGAGAGCCGAGGCGGCGAGCGCCGCTCGCGAGAGGAAGCCGCGCCTGGACGTGCGGCGCTCGAGCAGCCGGGCGGAGCTCTCCGCGATTCGCCTGGTCACGTGAGCTCGCCTCCGCTGCCGTAGGAGCGCCACAAACCGGGCATAACGGCAAACGCGAGAAAGCTCAGATACGTTGCGCCGGCGACGCCGAGCACGAGCACCAGGCCTGACATCCCGTGGGCGAGAGTCAGAACGCCGGGGACCCCGGTCGCCGTCGCGGCCAGGCAGACCCCCGCGGCCAGCAGATCAAGCGCGACGTGGAGCTTCGAGGCCGAGAACGAGGCGGCCCCGAAGCAACCGCAGGGCACCGCGACCGCTCCTCGCAGCATCAGCACGATGACGAGGGCGAAGGCGAGGTAGGCCGCGGCAAGGCCGGCGGCGCTCGCCCGGCCCGGCCACCCAAGGCAGACGAGGCCGAGGCCCACCTCGCTCGCACCGATGAGCCGCACCGTGAGGTCGCCGGCCGGCAGGCCAACCGAGCCCAGGGCGGCCCGAGCCCCGTCCCGCGAACGCAGCTTGCTCGCGCCCGCCAGCACCACCAGCGCGGCGGCGGTCGCGAAGAGGGGGGCGATCGCGGCCTTCACCCGCCCGCCTTCATCGGCGGCTCCCGGAGAGGCTCGCGTGCTCGGATCCCGTCACGCACCCCGCGACCTTCGGCCTCAGCGTGCCCTTCACGCGCCTGGCCGAATTCCCCTTGACGCGCACCACCCTGAGCACGATGCGGACCCGCGACTTGAAGCGAAGCCCGTTGTCGCAGCGGCCGCCGTCGAAGCGCTCGGTTCCCCTGTAGACGCCGGGGCCCCTGCGGTCGAGGACGGCGTGGAAGTGTCCGCGCTGGCTCTGTCTTCGCACCCGCAACGAGGGACAGCGGGGACCCGAGCAAGAGGTATCGAGACGGTAATCCCGGCGGAAGGCATCGCCGCGATGCTGGTGGAACGCTGCCCCGCCGCCGCGTACCTTGACGCGCATCTCGAAGCGGCCGGCGAGGCGGGGGTCGAGGGTCGTGAACTGTCGCGCGGCGCCGGTGGCGGTGCCGAAGGCGTTCGTGGCAACCACGCGATAGGAGTAAGTGGTCCCGAACTCGAGCCCTTGGACCAGGGCCGACACGTCCACCGGCGTGATTCCCGCTTCTGCCGTCTTGACCGCGGTGGAGTGAGCAAAAGCCGAGCCCTTCCCGTACTGGAAGTGATAGGTCGTCGGCTGGCCGACGGGGTTGACCGTCCCGTCAAGCCGTGCCGACGCAGCCCCCACGCGGCTCGCGTCGCCCGTGGTCACGACGGGCTGACCGACGTCGGCGGCGGGAGCCGAGTTGAGCGAGCTGAACAGGATCGCGCCCGCGCCGGCCGCGCTCGCCGACAGTGCCCCCAGCCGTCTCATGGTCCGCCCGGGTGCTCTTGAAACATCGTGTCCCTGCGTGCCCTGGATGACACCGCGACCTTAACGTCTCGTCCGGCAAGTAGTTGCGGTCTCACTCGCCCAGCCTGCGGCCAGCTATCGCATGACACCATCCGGCCTTCCGTGACGCGACTACTCGATCGGATCGGCATCGAGCTGCCGGTTTTCCAGGCCGGAATGGGTGGGGGAATAGCCGGCAGCGAGCTCGCCGCCGCCGTCTCCGAGTCCGGTGGGCTCGGCACGCTGGGCATTCTCGATCCCGCGAGCCTGCGCAGGGAGCTCGCCACGGCACGCCGGTTGACGGCGAAGCCGATCGCGGTCAACCTGCTGCTTCCGTTCACCCGGCAGGCTCATTGGGAGGTGGCTGAGGAGGCCGACGTGGTGGTGACGTTCTGGGGGTCACCCGAGCGCCGGACGGGCCGGGTCTGGATCCACCAGTGCGGTTCGGTGGAGGAGGCGCTCGCAGCGCACGCGGCAGGCGCGGACGCCGTGGTTGCCCAGGGAATCGAGGCCGGAGGCCATGTACGGGGGACGGTCCCCGCCCTGGTGCTGCTGGAGCGGGTGCGCGCTGCCCTTCCCGAGGAGTACCCGGTGCTCCTGGCCGGTGGGGTGGCGGACGCCGCGGACGTGGGCGAGGCCCTGGGCGCCGGCGCCGCCGCCGTGGTGGCCGGGACGCGCTACGTGCTCAGCGAGGAGAGCGGAGCACACCCCGAGTACGTTCGGCGCCTGCTCGGTGCGAGGGAGACGATCCTCACCGAGCTCTTCGGCATCGGCTGGCCGGACGCCCCGCACCGAGTCGTCCCGAATGCCGCGACGGAACGCTGGCTGCGCAGAGATGCTCGTGGCCCCGCGGGAGCTCGGTTGCTGAACCGCATGTCGGCTCCCTTGGCGTCACGGCTATCGGATTCCACGGCCCGCCGCGCCATGGTCCGTCAGCGTCCCGGGTTTCCGCTCTTCGGTCCGGCACCGCCGCTAGTCGGCGATGCGGATCGCCTGGTGGACGCGACCCCGCTCTACGCGGGCGTGTCGGTCGAGCGCATCCAGGCCGTGAGGCCGGCCGGCGCGCTGACTCGGGAGCTCGCCGGCTAGTGTTTCCCGGCGCGTGCAACCAGGCCCGCGTAGATGATCGCGAGCGCCTCGCCCAGGAGCTCCGGTCGGATCGAGCCCGGCTCGATCAGCTCGTCCACTGCGAGGCCGCCGATGATGCTCATCACGAGGCGAGCGACGTCGTCCGCCGGCATCGTGAGATCGGGAGTCCCGAGATGCCGCGCCCGGGCCTCCAGGGCGGCGGCCAGATCGTCACGTAGCTCGGCCTGGCGCTCGGCGTAGCGGGCACGAAGGTCGGGATCACGCACCGCAAGACTCCAGTACTCGCGCTCGAGGAGCATCGCCTCGCGCTGCTCGTCGACCTGTTGGGCGAACGCTTTGGTTGCCTCCACCGACATGTCACGCTCGGGCGGCGCCGATGCGAGCAGCGCGAACCGCTCGCGCATCGGTGCGTCGACGCGTTCGTCGACGAGCGCCGTGAGGAGCTCCTCCTTGCTGGAGAAGTGCCAGTAGAGCGCCCCCTTCGAGTACCCGGCCTCGGCGGCGATCTCGTCGACCCCGGCCTGGCGGTACCCGCGGCGCGCGAAGACCCGCAGCGCCGCGCTCAGAAGCTCGTCGCGAGCCTCCCGGCCCTCCTCGCGAGCGGCCCGGGTGCGCCGGTCGAGACGGGGCGCAGCAGGCCCACTTGACTTGCGCCCGTGGTCGGGCCTACGACGCTCCGTGGTTGACATGGTGCTAGTGTACCGACTGACCAGTCGGTATGTACACTCTCTACGTCATCCCCGGTTCGCACGCGTGCCGCTCGGCGATGCTCATGCTGGAGCACAAGCGGGTCCCCTACCGCCGTGTCGACATCGTCACGCTCATGCATCCCGTGGTGGTCCGGATGCTCGGATTCGACGCCGGCGGGCAGTCACGCACCGCTGGTGGACGGCGCACGTTCGGGCTGCGCTTCGGCGATCGCCTGGGCACCGTGCCGGCGCTCGCCGCCAACGGTGACCGCATCTCGACCAACCACGGGATCTCGCGCTTCCTGGACGAGCGCCATCCCGGGCCGCCCCTCTTTCCGGCCGATCCCGAGCGGCGGGCGGCGGTTGAGGAGGCGGAGCGCTGGGCGAACGAAACGCTTCAGATGGCGGCTCGCCGGATCCCGGGCGCGGCTGTGGTCCGCGATCCGAAGACGTTCACCCGGGGGGCCGGAAGCGGCCGGCTCGGGTACCTCCTCTACAAGCGCGAGCTAACGCGGCGCCTGATCATCCCGAGGCTTCTGCGCACCGTCTTTGCCTCCGGCCCGGCGTCCGAGCCCGAGCTCCTGGCCCAGCTCCCCTTGATGCTCGACCGCATCGACGCCTGGATCGCCGACGGAGTGCTTGGCGGGGCGCAGCTGAACGCCGCCGACTTCATGGTCGCGCCGAGCCTGGCGCTGATCCTCTACCGGCCCGACGTCATGCCGATCTTCGAAGGTCGCCCCGCCCTGGAGCTCGTGGACCGACTCCTGCCCGAGCCGGCCTAGCTGCGGCTCAGGAAGACCGGGCGAACAGACGCAGGAAGAGCAGGAAGACGTTGAGGACGTCGAGGAAGATCCCCGCGGCCAGCGGGATCGCATCCTGCGCGCCGGCCCGGCGGAGGCGATTGAAGTCGATGACGGTGTAGAGCCCGAAGATCGCAAGGCCGGCGAGCGACCAGACCGTGTACTTGCCGGGGATGTCGACGAAGATCAGCACGACGCCCGCGCCAAGCAGCCCGAGCAGAAGCACGAAGGCGATCCGGTAGAGGAACGAGAGATCGCGGCGGACCGCGTAGCCCCCGGCGCCGAGGGCTCCGACGAAGAGCGCCGTCGCCCCGAACGCCTGACGGACGGCCGTCGGGTCGGTCTTGGAGTAGTAGTTGACCGTGGTCGCGATGCTTCCGCCGACCAGCAGGCCGAAGGCGAACAGCAGCGTCAAGGCCAGGCCGGTCTGGCCGCGGGAGTTGGCGAAGTTCAAGCCAATGAGGCAGCCGATGGAGAGCAGCCAGGCGATGAACCAGCCCGGGCCGCCGAGCCCTCGGCCCAGGTAGACCCCGAGTGTCGCGAAGCCCACGGTGAGGGCGACGAGCGCCATGACGCCGCCGAACAGAGCGGCCGCCGGAACCGCCGACGGCCGTTCGGGGTAGGCGGTGGTCGTCACCGGCCGACCCTACCCCCACGGACGGCTTCGCTGTATCCCGGATCACTCCGAGCGCATGGTGTCGGCAGCCGAAACCGCTTAGGGTGGGTCCTGGAGGACGCGTGAGCAAACCGGAAGGAAGCCCCAAGAGCGGTCGACGGGCGTTGCCAATCATCCTGATCGTGCTCGCGACGATCATCGGCATCACGTCGGTCATGGGACTGTGGGCCAAGCGTCAGCTCCTCGAGACCGACACCTGGAGCACGACCAGCGAGAAGCTGATCCAGCGCCCCGAGGTCCAGTCGGCGCTTTCGAGCTTCATCGTCACCACGATCTACGACAACGTCGACGTCGAGAAGGTGCTGGCCGAGCGCCTTCCGCCGCAGGCCGCTCCACTCGCCGGTCCAGTCGCGGGGGCGCTGCACGGCGCGGCTCAGGACGTTGCCCTGAAGGCGCTCCAGGAACCCAGGGTCCAGCAGCTCTGGGTGGATGCCACGCGAGCCGCGCAGAGCCGCCTCATCAACCTGATCGAGGACAAGGGGCAATTCACGTCCAACACCAACGGCACGGTGACCCTCGACCTGAAGTCTCTGCTCGAGTCGGTCACCGCGGAGCTCGGGATCGGATCGAAGCTGGTGGCGAAGCTACCGGCTGCGGCCAGTTCGATCGAGATCATGAAGTCCGACGAGCTGGGCGCCGCTCAGACCGGCGTCAACCTGCTGCGCCTCGCCGCGTATGTGCTGACGGCGCTCACCCTGCTGATCTACGCGGCGGCGATCTACCTTGCGCCCGATCGACGCCGCGAGACGCTGCGCGGCGTCGGGATCTCCTTCGTCGTCATCGGGGTGGTGGTGCTGTTCGCCCGCAAGGCCGCCGGCAACGTCGTCGTCAGCTCGTTGAGCGGCGCGGCGTCGTCCGACGACGCGGTTCGCGCGACGTTCGACGTCGGCACCTCGCTGCTGCAGGAGACGGCGCAGTCGATCGTTGCCTACGGCATCGTGATCGTGCTCGCCGCGTGGCTCGCGGGCCCGGCGCGCTACGCGACCTGGTCGCGGGCCCAGCTAGCGCCCTACCTGCGTGAGCCGGGCAGCGCCTACGGCGGGCTCGCCGCCGTCCTGGCGCTCGTTTTCTGGTGGGACCCCGTGATCGCAACGCACAGGGTTGTTCCCTCGCTGCTCCTCATCGCGTTCGCGGTCCTGGGGACGGAGGCTCTGCGGCGCCAGGTGATCCGCGAGCTCGGTGATCGCGTCTCCGCAAGCTCCGCCGCCTAGCGCGGCTGACTCGGTCGCCTGATACCGTGGATATGTGGATATTCTGAATATCCCAAAGCCCGACCACGAGGCGGTCGTCGTGGGCGGCGGCTTCTCCGGGATCGGCGCGGCGATAAAGCTGGATGAGGCCGGCTTCACGGACCTTTCAGTCATCGAGGCGGGTGACGGCGTCGGCGGAGCCTGGCACTGGAACACGTATCCGGGCATCGGGGTCGACATCCCCTCGTTCAGCTACCAGTTCTCGTTCGAGAAGCGCCCCGACTGGTCGCGGGTCTACGCCCCCGGCGACGAGCTCAAGGCGTATGCCGAGCACTGCGTCGACAAGTACGGCCTGCGGTCGCGGTTTCGGTTGAGCACCACGGTCGTGGGCGCGACCTTCGACGACGCGGCGCACCTCTGGCACCTCGAGACCGATGGCGGCGAGACGATCACGACCCGGTTCGTGGTCGGCGCCACCGGCGTCTTCACGCAGCCAAGCCCGCCCGACATCCCGGGACTCGACTCGTTCGCGGGCGTCGCGATGCACACCTCGCGCTGGGATCACGACCAGGACCTCCGCGGCAAGCGGGTGGCGGTGGTCGGAACCGGCGCCTCGGCCGTGCAGGTGATCCCGTCGATCGCGCCCGAGGTAAAGCAGCTGACGGTGTTCCAGCGCACTCCCATCTGGTGCCTGCCCAAGGCCGACGGCGAGATCTCTCCTGCCGTCCGGCGGGCGTTGCGGTGGGTTCCCGGCGCGAAGAGCGTCACGCGGGTGCTCAGCGAGACCTTCGTGGAGCTCACCTTCCCGCTCGCCGCGCACTTCTACGGCGTTGTGCCGCTTGCCAAGCGCGGCGAGGCGGTTGCCCGCAAGCACCTTCGTAAGCAGGTGAAGGACCCTGAGATACGCGACAAGCTCACGCCCCGCTACGGCCTCGGCTGCAAGCGCCCAGGCTTTTCGAACGACTACCTGCCGACGTTCAACCGCGAGAACGTCACCCTCGAGACCGACCCGATCGAGGCGATCACGCCGGCGGGTGTCCGCACGCAGGCGGGCACCATGCACGAGATCGACGTTCTGGTTCTTGCCACCGGGTTCAAGGTGTTCGAGGCGGGCAACATGCCCGCCTACCCCGTGCGGGGCTCAGGCGGAGTGGACCTGGAGACCTGGTGGGACGAGAACCGCTTCCAGGCATACGAGGGCGTGAGCGTTCCCGGTTTCCCGAACCTCTTCGCGATCCTCGGGCCCTACGGGTTCAACGGGTCGTCGTACTTCAACCTGATCGAGCACCAGTCGAGGCACATAGTGCGGTGCCTGAAGCAAGCCCGAAGGTCCGGATCGACTCGCGTCGAGGTTCGCCACGACGCCAACGACCGCTACTTCCGCAAGATGCTCGGCCGCCGGCACAACCAGATCTTCTTCCGGGATGCCTGCGCCAACGCCAACAGCTACTACTTCGACCGCCACGGCGACGTCCCGTTTCGCGCCAGCCCGACGATCGAGGTCGCCTGGCGGAGCGCCCGCTTCGATCTCGACGACTACCGCTACGACCGGCTCGCCGCCGCATGACGAAGGCCCTGAGCAGGGCGGAGAGCCAGGAGCGCACGCGGGCGCGGATCGTCGAAGCGGCGACGCGGCTCTTGCTTCGCGACGGCTTCGGGTCGACCTCGCTGGAGCGGATCGGGGAGGAGGCTGGCTACACGCGAGGAGCCGTCTACTCGAACTTTGAGAGCAAGACCGAGCTGGGCATTGCCGTGATCGACGAGCTCTACGCGAGCGAGCAGCGGCGACTCGCCGCCGCCTTGGCCCGCGCCGGCGATCCGCAGGCCAAGCTCGATGCCCTCGCCGCCTGGGCCGACGAGACCATCGGCGACCGCGCCTGGGCGCGGCTCGAGACCGAGGTCGCGGCAGCGAGCCGGCACGACGAGCAATTCCGCGCGGCTGCGGCACGCTACGAGCGCCTGCGGGCAAGTGCCGCCGGCATCGCCGCCGAGGCGCTGGGGGACGACCTCGGCATCCCCACGGACCTCTTCGCAACGGCGATTGTCGGGCTCAGCCTGGGCATCGGCATCCAGCGCGCCGCCGATCCGAGGATCAAGGGCTCGGTCATGAGCGATTTCCTCACGGCGATCGTCCCCGCCAAGGAGACTGTCTCCTCGTGAAGGCCGTCGTCTGCAAGGAAGCCGAGCTCAACGTCGCCGAGGTCGCGGACCCCACGCCCGGCAAGGGCCAGCTCCTGCTCGAGGTGCTTCGCTGCGGCATCTGCGGCTCGGACCTTCACGCGCGCCACCAGGCCGACGAGCTGGCCGACGTCGCCGCGGAGGTGGGCTACGACGAGGCGATGCGCCCCGGCCAGGAGGTCGTCCTCGGGCACGAGTTCTGCGGGCAGGTGATCGATCGCGGTCCCGGCACCCGCGACTCGTTCGCCGACGGGACTCCGGTGGTCGCGCTACCGATCGTTCGCCACGGTGATGCCGTGCACCCGATCGGGCTGTCAGCCAGGGCTCCCGGCGGCTACGCCGAGCAGCTCGTGGTCGAGGGGTCGCTTGCCTTTCCCGTACCGAACGGACTGCGGCCGGACGTCGCGACGCTCACCGAGCCGCTCGCGGTCGCCTGGCACGCGGTGCGCCGCAGCGAGATCAAGCGGCGCAACGTCGCCGTGGTGATCGGCTGCGGCCCGATCGGACTCGGGGTGATCCTGATGCTGAAGGCCAAGGGCGTCCGTCACGTGGTCGCCAGCGATTTCTCTCCGGGTCGGCGCGCCCTGGCCCAGCGCTGCGGCGCCGACGTCGTCGTCGAGCCGGGCGAGCGCTCCCCGTACGCCGGCGATCACGGCCACCTGACCAGCGCCCCGGAGGCGTTCGATCTCGCGATGTCGACGATCGAGCGGCTGCAGCGGCTGCCGCTGCCGTGGTGGCAGGTCTGGAGCGCCGCCGAGCGGCTTGGGGCAGGCCCCAAGAGCCCGGTGGTTTTCGAGTGCGTCGGCGTTCCCGGCGTGATCGACGAGATCGTCGCGAGCGCCCCGCTCTTCTCGCGCGTGGTCGTCGTCGGCGTCTGCATGGGCGCCGACCAGATCCGTCCGGCGATTGCCATCAACAAGGAGATCGAGCTGCGCTTCGTCCTCGGCTACACGCCGCCCGAGTTCCGCGAGACCCTTCACATGCTTGCCGACGGCAAGGTCGATCCCGCGCCGCTCCTCACCGGCACGGTCGGGCTCGACGGGGTCGCCGGCGCATTCGACGCGCTGGGCGGCGCCGACAGGCACGCGAAGATCCTGATCGACCCGAGACGCGAGGGAACGGCGGAATTCCGGTGAATCCCGAACTTAGTGACGACGGCGAGCCCGCACGCTCCAACTGAGGAGAAGACCGGCGTCTACCTCTACTGGCTACCGCTTGGCGCGGGAGGGCACTGCGTGAAGTACAACGGCCGGGTGTACGAATGGATGAAGGCCCGACTCGAACGCCGGCGCCGCTCCGACCTCTACCACTCCGCGCTGCAGGTGCAGCTGCCCGAGGGTCGCTATGTCATCGAGCAAACCCCCGAGCCCGATCTGAGCGGAGCGGACCGTGGAGTCGTCACGGAAGGCCCCGTGGGAAGCCGTTGGGCCGGTCGCCTTCGCCTCTTCCGCTACGAGATCAGGGTGTGGCGCGGCGGCCACATTCCCGACATCGGCGAAGCGGTCGACAGTCCCCGAATCCTCTCGGAAGATGAGGCGGTGGCCCGTCACCTCCTCGATGTCGTACCGAGCGTTCCCAGGCTCGTCTGGGGCCGGGATGAGCTCGGGGCGGGCGAGATGTGGAACTCCAACTCCGTCATCGCCTGGGTGATTGCCGCGAGCGGAATACCAGCGGACTCGATCGAGCCCCCGCCCGGCGGCCGGGCGCCCGGATGGGGAGCTGGGCTCGTCGCAGCGTCGCGCTCAGCGGAATCGGCCCCTCCGACCGTGGAATCGGGACCATCGCGGTCGTCACAGACATGAATCGATCGGCTTGCTCTGGGCGTTCGCGCAGGGCCTGGCCCAAAGGCATAGGGTGGTTCCCTCGATGCGGCCTGGCGATCGCGCCAGATACTCGCCTCGAAACCGCCCGGCGAATGGCGCCGGCGAAAACCAAAGGAGGCGGCAGGTGATCCTGGCAACGACGACGGTCGAGGACTACGACCGATTTCTCAGCATCTTCTCCACCAAGGGCCTGGAGAAGCGCCGCGAACATGGGTCGAAGGGCGTGCAGGTGTTTCGTGACCCCAACGAGGAGGACCGGGTCTGGGCCCTCTTCGACTGGGACGCGGAGGGCTGGCAGAGCTTCGTCACGGACCCCGAGGTCCCGCCGATCATGAAGGAAGCCGGGCACAAGGGCCCGCCGCAGGTTGCGGAGCTCGCCAACAGCTTCGACGCCTGACGCGGAACCGCAGACACGCGGAAAAGGAGACATCGTCATGGAAGCATCAACTGCTGCTCTCGACCGACCCGTCAGGGTGGGGGTCATCGCCGAGCAGACCGGGCCGCTCTCGTTCATGGGCATTGCCGACGCGAACGTCGCCAAGATGGTTGTCGACGACATCAACGGTGCCGGAGGCCTGCTGGGCCAGCAGGTCGAGCTTTACCTCGAGGACGGCGAGACGGACGATGACGCCGCGGCGGCGAGCGCCAGGAAGCTCGTCGAGGAGGATCGCGTCGATGTGCTCTTCGGAGGCATCTACAGCTCGACGCGTCAGGCGATCAAGGGACCCGCGGTGACCGAGGGCAAGACGCTCTACATCTACCCCGAGCAGTACGAGGGGCAGGAGTCGGATCCGCTGATCTTCTGCACCGGCCCGGTGCCGGCGCAGCAGGTTGCGCCGCTGATCCCCTGGCTGATGGAGGAAACCGGCGCAATGCGGTGGGCGCTGCCGTCGGCCGACTACATCTGGCCGCGCGTCATGAACGAGAGGGTGCGTGAGATCGTCACCGCCAGGGGCGGCGAGATCGTCGAGGAGGACTACTACCCCCTCGACCACATGGACTACGCGGAGACCGTCGAGAAGATCATGTCCGCGGAGGCGGAGGTTGTGTTCAACACGATCGTCCCGCCGGGTCTCACGCCGTTCTTCGAGCAGCTCCACGACGCCGGGTTCATGGCGCGAGGCGGGCATCTCGTCTGCACGTACTTCGACGAGAACTTCCTCAACCTCGTCCCGGCGGAGCAGGCCGAGGGCCTTTACGGCTGCCTCGACTACTACCAGGCCGTTGATGACCCGTTCAGCGAGGAGCTGCTCGCTCGCTACAACGAGCTCTATCCGGGCAGCGCCATGTTCACCGCCGGCAGCGCGTGCACGGGCATGTACCGGGGTTTGAGGCTATGGGAGGCGGCCGTGAGAGAGGCCGGGTCGATCGACCAGGACGCTGTTATCGGGGCGCTGGACCACGCGAAGATCGCCGTCGGCCCGGGGGGTCCGGCGGAGATGGTGCCCGGAGAACACCACGCGCGGATGAACATGTACATCGGCCAGGTGCGGGGCGGCGCGGTCGAGGTCGTCAAGCGCCTCGGGGCGGTGGATCCCGACGAGCAGGCGGTGGCTGCGCACTAGCCCGCCTAGGTCTGAGCAACGGATTCATCCGGTTCAAAGTCCCGCGGTCCCAGGCTTCGGCGTCCGGGCCACCCCACCGTAGTCGCCTATCTGGCGCTGTTCGTCGCGTTGGGCGGTACCGCCGCGGCAGCGAGCGAGATCATCCGCTCGAACTCGCAGGTTGCCCCGCATACGATCTCCGGACACGCCGGCACGGCGGCGAAGAAGAACATCATCCGAAAGTCGATCGCCGCCAGGGACCTTGCCCCGAGCTCCGTCACCTCGGCCAAGATCGGCGACGGCCAGGTCAAGTCGCCGGACCTCGATCCGGCGCTCACGGCGTCGCTCACGCTGCACTGTGCCAGCGGCCTTCAACGGGCCGCGGACATCTGTTTTGACTCTTCCCCGCGCGCCCCTGCCGGCTGGCTACAGGCTGTGCGGACATGCGCAGCAGCACAGAGCCGACTGCCGGATGCGGGAGAGCTCGCGTTGGTGTTCGACCACCTTGGGGCGCCACAGGTCGATGAGTGGATCACCGCGCCCTTCGATGCCGGCCCGCAGGGCGAGGCCGCCGTGCTCGGAGACGACAGCTCTCGCAACCTCTTGCTCGCATTCAGCAGTCTGCCGGTGTCCGAGCCGTACCGGTGCGTGACCTCCGCAACGAACTGAGCCACGGCCACGGCATCTTTCTCCGCGGATGCACCCCTCGGTTTGCGCTGCCCTACCGGTGCTTGACGCCGGGCCGGACGAAGTTCGCGAGCTGCGGCTCAGTGACCGCTACGTCCGCAAGCGCCGCGTCGATTGCCTCGAGGACGTCCGCGGCAGGCACCACACCCGAGGCCGCGGCGTTTGCGTGCACCTGCTCGGGGCGTGACGCTCCGATGATTGCCGAGGCGACGTTTGGCTCGCGCAGAACCCACGCGAGGGCGAGCTGGACCATGGTCAGGCCCGCACCCTCGGCGATCGGAACGAGCTTTTCGACCGCTTCGAGCACCTCGTCGGTCATGTAGCGGTCCATGGCCCAGCCCATCGAGTCGCTCGCGGCGCGGGAATCCGGGGGCGGCTGTTCGCCCGGGCGGTACTTGCCCGCGAGCACGCCCTGGGCCAGCGGCGACCAGACGATCTGCGAGATCCCATGCTCGGCGCAGAACGGGATCAACGCGGCCTCGGGGGCGCGCCAGATCGCGTTGTACTGAGGTTGGGAGGAAACCCACTTGCGCGCCCCGGGCACTTCGAGCCCGGCCTCGATCTGCTCGACCGTCCACTCGCTGAAGCCGATTTGACGGACCTTCCCGGCCTCGCAGACCTCGGTCAGCGCCTCCATCGTCTCCTCGATCGGTGTCTCGGGATCGGGGCGGTGGCATTGGTAGAGGTCCACGTAGTCGGTGCGGAGCCGGTCCAGCGAGGCGTCGAGCTGCTTGTGGATCTGCTCCCGAGAGAGGCCCGAGTCCGTCTCGCTCATCGGGAAGAACACCTTGGTGGCGAGCACGTAGCTCTCGCGTGGATAGGAGGGCAGGACCTCGCCCCACGCGGCCTCGGCCGTCCCCTGCCCGTAGATGTTCGAGGTGTCGAAAAGGGTGATCCCGGCCTCGAACGCGGCCTTCGTGCATGCCTCGGTCTGCTCGCGCTGCACCCCGGCGCCGTAGGTGAGCCAGGAGCCGAGCGAGATCTCCGAAACCTCGATGTCCGAATCGCCGAGCCGTCGGTAGCGCATGGGCACG
This sequence comes from uncultured Actinomycetes bacterium, assembly GCA_963740625.1. GTDB lineage: Bacteria > Actinomycetota > Thermoleophilia > Solirubrobacterales > 70-9 > JAWVFM01. The sequence continues at coordinate 189,834 of CAVUEV010000001.1, read as the reverse complement.
ACTCTAATGACACTCGCCTGGGGCGGGCCGGAGCGCAGGAGGGCTTCGTCCCGATCGTCCAGGAGATCCAAGGTGTCTCGGCTTACTACTTCGTCGATAACGGCGACGGTTCGGCGACCACCATCACCCTGGGTGATGACCAGGAATCGGTCGAGGAATCGGTCGGCAAGGCTCGCGAGTGGGTTAGCGCGAACGCCGCGGAGCTGATCGAGGGCTCCCCGACGGTCACCAACGGCGAGGTCGCCTTCCAGGCGTAGTCGCCCGGATCAGGCCGGCTAGCGCCGGCAGGTTCCGGCTGCCGCGACCCGGGCTCTCAGCGGCGTCTTTCGCGACGAGCTTCCGACCAGCACCTTCGCGCACCCGGGTACGACCCGCCACCGGTCGTTGCCGGCGTCCCAGTAGGAGAAGGCGCGCCTGTTCAGCGCGAAGCGCACACGCTTCGTCTTCCCTGGGGCGAGCTTGATCCGCTTGAAGCCCTTGAGCGCCTTCGGCGGCTCTGGAACGGCATGCGTGGACGGCAGCGACAGGTAGAGCTGGGGGACGGCGACGCCGCGGCGCTTACCGGTGTTCTTCACCGCGATGCTGACCGTCGGGCCGCCGTGCTTGCGGGCCTTCGATCCGCCCGCCGGCCGCTTGACCCGCAGGTCCGAGAAACGGAACTTCGTGTAGGAGAGGCCGTATCCGAAGGGATAGGCGGGCTTGACGGCATTCGCGTCGTAGTAGCGGTAGCCGACGAGGAGCTTTTCGACATAGTCGACGACGTCGTTGACGCCTGGATAGGCGTGCTCGTTGCCGGCGGTCGGCAGGTCCGCAATGCGCTTCGGAAAGGTGACCGGCAGGTGGCCGGACGGGTCGACCTTGCCGAACAGGATCCGGGCGATCGCACTGCCGGCCTGGGAGCCTGGGTACCAGGCCTCGAGCACGCCGGCGACCTGCTTTCTCCAGGGGGTGCGCACCGGGCCGCCGCTCTCCATGACCACGATCGTCTTCGGGTTGGCCGCCGCGACCTGGCGAATCAGCGCGTCCTGATCGCCGAAGACCGGTGGGCATTCGAAGCTCAGGCAGGTGCGGTCGACACCCTCGGTCGAGTACGAGGCGGCGACGACGATCGCCACGTCGGAATTGCTCGCGAGCTGTGCGGCACCGGCCGGGTCGGAGCCGTCATCGGTGGTGACCTTCACACCGGACCCCGCTTCCTTCGCGATCCCCTCGAACGGTGTCGTCGTTGAAAAGGGCTTGATCTCCGAGGACCCGCCACCGGTGAAGTACGCGTCGGCGGCCGGGCCGATCACCGCGACCGAATCAAGCCTCTTGCGCTTGAGCGGGAGCAGCCCGTCGTTCTTGAGCAGGACCATGCCTTCCTCGGCGACGCGCCCCGATTTGGCCGCGTCGCCGGCCTGGTCGATCGCGCCCTCGTTGGGATCGAAGGCCGGGCGATCCATCGCGCCGTAGGCGAAGAGGGTTCGCAGGTAGCGAAGGACGTGCCGGTTGACGTCCGCCATCGTCGCCGGCCCGGTCGCGAGGGCGGCATTTACGGAGTTGGGGCCATAGACGACCCCTGGCCACGGCTCGATGTCGAGTCCGTTGATCAGCGATCTTCCGGCGTCATGGGCGGCGTTGTAATCGGCGATCGTCATGCCCTTGAAACCCCACTGGCCGCGGAGAATGTCCTCGAGCAGCGTCTTGTTCTCGCAGGCGAACGGGCCATTGACCCTGTTGTAGGCGCACATCACCGAGGCGACGTGCGCCTTCTTGACGGCGGCCTCGAACATCGGCAGGTAGAGCTCGTGCAGGGTGCGCTCGTCGATCCGGGCGTCGATGCGCATCCGGTTTCCGACTGGCGCGAGCGCGCCGAGGGAGACGGCGAAGTTGCCGGGCCGTGCCTCGTTTGCGGCCGGTCCGGTGCCCTCTTGGTTGTTGCCCGCATAGTGCTTGACGTCGGCGATCAGGCCCTTGTCCTGCACCGCCTTGATCCACGGCACCGCGAGCCGGGAGGAGAGGTAGGGGTCCTCGCCGCCGAGAGCCTCGAACACGCGACCTGCGAGCGGCGTGCGGACGATGTCGACGGTGGGCGCGAAAACGACGTCGTTGCCCTTCTTGATCTCCTCGTCGGCGATCACGCGGGCATCTCGGGCAGCGTTCCGCGGGTCGAAGCTGGCGCCGAGCGCGATCGGCGAGGGCATGGCGGTCGCCATTCCCGAGCGAACGCCGGCGGGGCCGTCGGAGAAGTAGATCGTGGGTATCCCGACTCGCTCGATGCCGTCGCTCGTGCCGGTATGGGTGCCCTGACCGCCGGCGACGCCGGACAGCTCGTCGCCGCCCAGAAGCGAGATCTTCTCGGGGGCGGTGAGCTCGGCGAGCAGCAGCTTCGCCCGCTTGTCGGGGGAGAGCGAGGTGTTGCACCACGGGCGAGTCGCCGGATTGCCACAGCGTCCGCGGGCTTCGCCCGATCCGGGAAACAGGAGAAGTACGAGGGCGATCGCCGCTCCGAGCGCGTAGCAACCGCTGCACCATGATCGTTTCGGACTGCTCACCGTGCGCTCCTCGTTGTCAGGTCTCGAGCGCCGCTCGGTCGACGCCGCGCATCGCCGACGCCACGAAGGTAGTCCAAAACTCGTAGGAGAGGCTGGACAGCTCAACGGCGTCATGTCCCATGCTCGGCAACGACCTCGCCCTCGGCGACGGCCTCGGCCAGGCGCCGCACAATCGGAGGCGCGAGGCCCAGCAGGGTCTCAAGAACGCCGATTCGCTCGAGCACTTGGACGCCGGCGGGTTGGATCCCGTGCGTCGAGAGGGTGTCGCTCGGGAAGCGATCCCTGTCAAGTAGGCAGACCCGCACGCCTGAGCCGGGCGAGCATCGTCGCGAGTGGCGCGCCCGCGCACCGCGCGCCGACGACGATGACATCGAAGGACTTGCTCATGATCGCGGTCTCGGGCTGATCACGATAAGCCGTCGGGCACCGCGAGCCGCCGGTGCCCGATGCGGCCGCTTCAGCCGCCGGTCGGGGGTGTCGCGGCGTACTCCTCGTCGCTCACGTGCTCGCCCCAGGTGACGGGACTGCCGGTCTCGTCCGCCTCCTGGATGGCAACGTGGACCATGAGGCGATTGGGGGCCGCGCCATGCCAATGGTTCTCGCCCGCCTCGAAGAACACGCGGTCGCCGGGGCGGATGATCTCGACCGGGCCGCCCTCGTGCTGACAAAGCCCGACGCCCTCGGTGACGAAGATCGTCTGCCCGAGCGGGTGGGTGTGCCACGCCGTCCGGGCGCCGGGAGTGAAGTGCACCAGCGCGGCTTGCGTGCGGGCGGGGGCGGGCGCGGCGGCCACTTGATCGACGTAGACGTCGCCGGTGAACCAGTCGGCTGGGCCCTTGGCGGTGTCGATGGAGCTGCGGGTGATCTGCATTGTGTCTCCTCGTTCGGGTTAAGCGGCCGGCGACCGTCTCGAGTCCACAGGGATTCAGGCTGCGCGAGGCGCTCCAGCCCTACTCGTCTCGGCGCAAGCATCCCAGAGCCGCCTCACCCGACCCCTATGCGAGCTCGCCTTCGCGTACCGGCCACCTATGAAGCTGGTATCAACGGTGGCGTGGCTCACGCGCGACGCCTTCGCGAGCTCGACCTGACGCTCAGCTTGTCCAAGAGCGAAGAGCAGCAGCGCCTGGCGGCCGCACAGCGCAACCTCCTCACTCTCCGCCTGCACCTTGGTGGCATGCTGGGGCGGCGGGAGATGGGCCCCGGGCTTTGCGTGCTCTTCGAGGGCTGGGACGCGTCCGGCAAGGGCGGCGCGATAAGGCGGCTTGTCGCCCCGCTCGACCCGCGCCATTTCACCGTCGCAACCTTCGGAGTTCCGGTCCCGGACGAAAGACGCCATCACTTCCTTTGGCGCTTCATACCTGCCCTTCCCGGCTGGGGTTCGATGAGCGTGCTCGACCGCTCCTGGTACGGCCGCGTGCTCGTCGAACGCGTGCAGGAGCTCGTGACCCCCGAGGAGTGGACGCTTGCCTATGAGGAGATCGTGCAGTTCGAGAGCATTCTCGTCCGCCAGGGAACGATCCTGGTGAAGTTCTGGCTCCACATCTCACCCGACGAGCAGCTTCGGCGATTCAACCAGCGCCGGCACGACGAGTTGCGTCACTGGAAGCTGACCGACGAGGACTGGCGAAACCGCGGCCAGTGGGACGCCTACGAAGCGGCCGCCGAGGACATGTTCGCCCACACCGACCACGAGGCGGCTCCCTGGCATCTCGTCGAGGCCGAGTCGAAGCATTACGCCCGTGTGAAGGTGATTGAGACGACGATCGAGCTCATCGAGCACACCATGCGCGTGCGCGGCCTCGAGCCCCCGCCGAGACTGGGTTGACGCCTCCCGGTCGCCCGGGCCGGCTCTGTCGAAGCAAGGGCTAGAGAGGACGGCCACGGAGCCGCCGACGTAGGCTGCTCCGATGAACCAACGCAAGCGATCCGAGGGTCTCGGCCCCGCCCTCGGCACCCTCGCCTCATCGAGTGCCGCGCCATACGGCTACACGATCTCCGTTTGGAGCTCTGGCGCCGTGCTGATCCACTTCCGGGGTGCGCCAAACGTCGGCGATGTCTTTCTCTTCGCCGCCGGGGCCTTAGCGGGTTTCACGCTGATCGGTCTCGTCGCACACCTGCGGCTGGGGGCCCTCGACGAGATGCCCTCGGAGCGGGAGCGAATCCTGGCCGGCGTCCTGCACTGGTTCGCCGTTGGCGCTGCGATCGGCACGGTTGCGCTGATCGCCCAGATCCCGAGCTGGGCAGCGTGGCCGCTGGCGATGTTCGCCGCGACCACGGTCTACCTGCTCGGTGCCACCCTTCAGCTCGCGGCAGTGACGGGCCGCGGGCGCCGATAGCCCCGGAACTGGTGGCGGGCAAGGGCGCTCAGAGGTCGCTGGCGATGCCCGGCATCACGACGCCTGCACCCAAACAGCGCGGGTGCCCAATGACCCGGGCCCATTCCCGCAAGCCAGGTTGTACAGCGGGTTAGCGCTCAGGACGAGAAGCGATCGTCTGCTCATGCAGAATGCGGGCATGCTCTACGACGACGGCAGGATCGCCTGTGACGACGCGGCGCTCGTCATCCGGCGCTATTACCTGTGGGGCACTAAGAGGATCCCGTATAGCTCGATTAGATCGGTGAAGAGGCGCCCGCTGAGGCCGATTCGCGGCCGATGGCGTATCTGGGGTTCGGGCGACTTTAAGCATTGGTGGAATCTCGATCCTGGACGACCGCACAAGACGGTGGCGCTCGAGATCGAACTCGGTCGGCGGACCGTTCCGACGATTACTCCGGACGACCCCAATGCGGTCGAGGGGATTCTGATGGAGCACCTGAGTAGCTAGACGGACCGCTGCCCCGTGCCTCAGGAGTGTCTAGACGGCCTGCACGCCTCGTTCAATCCCCAGCGGATGCTGCGCCACCTGTCGTCGGAGCGGACAGATATTCGCGCACAATGCTGGCCGCGGTAGATGATCCCCCCTGCGAAGAACCTCCACTTGTCCTTCGACCTGCAGCTTCCGATTGTCTGCACGCCGGGTGGCTCCAGGATGTCTGCAGGTGTGGATGAGTCGACGACGACGACGTGCTGCAGTCTCTGGCTCTGCTCCCGATCCCATCCCGTCGTCCAGATCGGCAATCGACGTGGAGTGGTGATCACCGCCGGTCGATCGCCCTTCACCAAGAGTCCGACCTTGACGCCTCGCTTGCCACGGAGTGGGGGGCGACGACCTGGGGGACCGCCGTGAAGCTTGCCGAGGCGCTGCTGCCTCGTGTAGCCACCGAAGAACACGCGGTGGAGCAGGAGCGTGCCGGGGCCAGCTGGTCGGCATGGGTCTGCGTGCCGATCCTTCGCGATTGGTTGCGCAGGGTTGCGCGACATGGCGGCAGCCGCTACCGCAAGCGCGAGAACGAGTGCAATCAGGAGCGGAAAGCGAAGACGCCTCACAAGTCGAGGCTAGTCAGAGCCCTTCGGCCCGTCAACCGAGCGATCGGTCCCGATCAAACTCCAAAGCGGGATCGAAAGCCGTTTCAGGTGTCTGATGGGCGCCGGCAGGCGTGGCGGATGTGCCTGGATGTGCGTCGATGTATGCGCCCGCGGACACCCAGGAAGGGCGGGTTCCCGATCGTTGAGCCACCGGGTCCAGGCCCGCGCCGGCCCGGCGGACCACACGATCGCAAGGTGCCCGCATTGACGCGGGTATCGCCCGTCGCCGTCGGCTGTCCGCCACGCATGGGATAGGTTCGCGCTACACCGAAGAAGGGGGAAGCGATGGAAGCGAAGCTGCCCGAGGCAAGCGAGTTTCGAGCGGGTCAGCGCGAGAGCTGGAACAGCGCGGCGGCCGGCTGGCGCAAGCACAACGAGTTGATCGACGAGTCCAGCACGGGCGTCAGCGAACGCCTCGTGGAGCTCGCGGGGATCGAGGCGGGCAACCGCGTCCTCGACGTCGCCGCGGGCTATGGGGAGCCCTCGCTGACCGCCGCGAAGGTGGTCGGGGCCGAGGGAACCGTCGTCGCCACCGACATCTCGGCGGAGATGCTCGCCTACGGCCGGGAGCGCGCGGAGGCCGCCAGCGTCGAGAACATCGAGTTCGTCGAGTCCGCCGCGATCTCGCTGGACTTCCCCGCCGACAGCTTCGACGCCGCGCTCTCGCGCTGGGGGATCATCTTCGACCCCGACGGCGAGGGAGCCGCCGGTCGCGTCCGCGAGATGCTGAAGCCGGGCGGCCGCTTCGCGATCGCTTCGTGGGGCCCTCCCGAGCGAGTGCCGTTCCTGGCGGTACCGATGAAGACGGTGATGGAGAAGCTGGGCGCGGCGCCCCCGCCGCCCGGAACGCCCGGGCCCCTGTCGCGCCCCACCTCCGAGGCCCTCGGCGGACTGCTGGAGGGTGGCGGGTTCTCCGGAGTGGAGGTCGAGGAGATGGAGGTGACCTTCGAATGGGCCTCCCCGGAGCAGTTCACGGAGTTCGTCAAGGGGATCGCGCCGCCCATCCACGCGCTGATGGAGGGCCATTCGCACGAGGAAAAGCAGGCGGCGTGGGAGGCGGTCACCGAGGCTGCCCGTGGCCCGGCCGGCGGCGATGGCAAGGTGCGCCTCTCGAACCTCGTGCTGCTGGCCTCCGGCGAGGCCTGAGCGGGTTCGGCCAGGCGGAGTAGCCCGAGCGCCTGCTCGGCGGCCCGGGACCGGCGACGACTCCTGTCGCCTGATCGCTGCGCGTCATTAGCCGCCCTTGATGCGGAGCCGCGAACCTGTCGCGATGTCCGCGCCGCCGCGGCGGAGCCGTTCCAGCACCTCCGCCGTGCATCGCAAGAGACGGCTGGTGCTTGCGGGCGTGGTTGCGCTCGGCGCCACGGTCGCGGTGTTTGCCCGCTTGATTCTTCAAGGCGGCGGGCCCACCGCGCCCGCGGTCGTCATCTCGCCTCCCTCGACCACGCAGCTGAAGCTCGTGGCCAAGCGGGCGCCGCGCCCTCTTCCCGCGCCCGTTTCGGGCGAGTCGGTCACGGCGGCCGCGGGAGCGATCTACGTGATGGGTGGACTCGACAACGCCGGCAACTCCGCCGGCGGGATCTTTCGCCTGGACCCGCACACCGCCCGCCTGACGGTGGCCGGCAACCTGACCGGGCCGATTCACGATGCCGCAAGCACTGTCCTGGCGGGGCGTGTGCTGGTCTTTGGCGGCGGCACCACCACCAGCACCGCTGCCGTCCAGTCGTTTACGCCGGGCAAGGACGCCCGCCAGGTCGGCCGCTTGCCCACGGCACGCTCCGACCTTGCGGCAGTAACGCTCGGCGCCCACGCCTACGTCCTCGGTGGCTATGACGGCCAGACGCTCAGTGCCGACGTGCTCGGGACGGCCGACGGCCGGAACTTCTCGACAATCGCGCGACTTCCGGTTCCGGTCCGCTACCCCGCGGTGGCGGGAAGCGGCCACACGATCTACGTCTTCGGCGGCCAGACCGCCGCCGGTAGGCCGACGGACGCGATCCAAGCGGTTGACGTGGCCGACGGCCACGCCCGCGTGGCGGGCCACCTGCCGGCTCCCCTGGACCACGCCGCAGCCCTCGCCTTGGGCGGGCGGATGTACGTCCTTGGCGGAAGCGTGGGCGGCTCCGCCACCGACCGGATCCTGGCCTTCGATCCGGCCAGCGGTACCGCGAAGGACGCCGGCTCCCTGCCGATGCCCGTTACCAGCGCGGCGGCCACCGCCGACGCAAGCACCGGTTACCTGGTGGGCGGGGTCGACGCGGGCGGCACACCGCTCGCGTCGATCATCACCCTGCGCGTCGCCCCCGCGCCGGCAGGGCCGCCCGCGGGAACGTCGAGCTCAACCACGACCTCCGCTACGTCCACCACGACCGCGCGGAAGCCGAGCGCGGCACCCTTTGACGGCAAGCTCATGATTGCGGACCGCGGCAACAACCGCATCATCATCGTGGACGCGAACAAGCGGATCCTGTGGCGCTACCCGGGACCCGGCCGCCCAGCGCCCTCGGGCGGGTTCTATTTCCCGGACGACGCGTTCTTCATCAAGAACGGTACGGCCATCATCACCAATCAGGAGGAGAACGAGACGATCGTTGAGCTTGGCTATCCCTCAGGCAAGGTCCTGTGGTCGTACGGCCACACCGGGCTGACGGGATTCACGGCCGGCTACTTGCACGAGCCCGACGACGCCTATCTGCTCAAGGACGGGACCATCACTGTTGCCGATGCGCAGAACTGCCGAATTCTGCTCATCAAGTCCCGCGACAAGTCAACATCCCAGCTCGGGACGAATGGGATCTGTGCCCACGATCCTCCTCGCACCTTCGGCTCGCCCAACGGCGACACGCCCCTCGCCAACGGCAATATCCTCGTTTCCGAGGTCAACGGCTCCTATGTCGACGAGGTCACCCGTGCCGGCCGCGTGGTGTGGAGTACGCATCTGCCGATCGCGTATCCCTCCGACCCTCAGCAGATCGGGCCTGACCGCTACCTGGCCGCCGACTACACCCGACCGGGCGGACTCGTCGAGTTCAATCGTCGCGGCGAGATCCTGTGGTCGTACCGGCCGACCTCCGGCAACGGAATGCTGGACCACCCAAGCCTCGCCGAACAGCTTCCCAACGGCCTGATTGCGGTCAACGACGACTACCGCGACCGCGTCGTTCTCATCGACCCGAAGACGAAGCGGATCGTCTGGCAGTACGGGCGCACTGACCACCCGGGCACGGGCGCCGACGAACTCAAGACTCCTGACGGGCTCGACTTCCTGGATTCCTCGGGTGAGACACCAACCCACCCGTACACCGGCTGAGGAACAGGCTCAGCGGACCGCCAAATACAACGCGGCGTGAAATCGGCCTGCCGTGAATGCAGGGCAACTAGCGAAGGAGCGCACAGGTATAGGGTCGTCGCCAGGCTGCTAAGCCGTCCAGGAGTTTGAGACACGAGTACCGGAGGGACGGGACGATGAAGCGATTTTTGATCACACTCGCACTGGTCGGCATGGCGACCGCCACGGCTTCGGAGGCGAGCGGTGCATGGATCGACCTTCAGGCAGCTCATAAGGCGAGCGAGGATTTGACCACCCAGCGCTGCTTCCAGATGTTCCCCCCCGGTCCTTCAGGGTCAGGGTCGATGGGTGGCTGCACCTCCTCGGGCGTCGGAAAGTGCGAGCGGAGGACTCATCGGATCGCGCTCTGCCCAGTCGAGGTCAATGGCCAGCCCCAGCCGAGCGAGGTTGAGAGCTGCAGCTGGACCGACAAATGGACGCGGCCGAAGGGCTCCTCGGAGCTGGAGTACTCGGAGAAGAAGTACCAGGCCACTCGGCAGTGCCATTCCGGCGTGTTCGACCCCGGTCGGCTGCGGTAGGAGGGACATGGGCGCGGCTGGTTTCGAACCAGCGACCTCTCGCGTGTGAAGCGACGACGCCCAGGCATGGATCGGCGTCCTCAGGCGTGGCGTGCCTGGATGTACGCGGTTGTGCCCTCTATCGGGCACCGGGTGCCCGTTGGCAGAACCCGGCAGAAAGCCGGCGAGCGGTCTGCTTTGCAATGGAAAGCAGAGGAGCCGGGAAGTCGTGGTTCCAATGACCTCGGACGCTCCACCGATGTTGACGCCGGACCTCATCGATCGCCTTGAAGGCCGGATGCGCGATGCCGGGGTGGAGTGGCTTGACGATGCGCCCCCCGGCCTGACGGATGCTGAGATGGACGCGCTCACCGCTCCACTGGGCTTGGCCCTCCCCGACGAAGCACGAGTCTGGTGGGCGTGGCACAACGGTGCCGGTGAACCGCCGAACGGTTATTCGGCGAGATCGATCGGAGACCACGAGTTCTTGTCGGTCGAACTTGCAGTGCGGAGATGTGTCATGCAGCGGGAGGTCGCGGCTAAGGCCTCGAAGCACACAGACGACGAGTTCTGGCGTGACGAGTGGTTCCCAATGTTCGCCGCGCCGCCGGTGGTCTGCGATTGCTCCGTCCCCCGGGGTGAGCCAACTCCTGTCCGCTGCGTGGATTACCACGGTGATCCCGAGGGCGCCTACTTCCGGGGCGAAGCGCCAGCCCGCTCGCTCGGTGAACTGGTCAGGTGGTGGATCGAAACGATCGACAGCGGCGGATGGACGTACGTGCCTCGCTACCAGGCATGGGAGCGCGACGATGAGCGATGCGATGCCTGGCGGCTGCGGGCCGGTCTGCTCTGAGCACCGCTGCTTCGGACGAAAAGCGGTGCCGGCATCAGCCGATTTGCTCAGCCAGCCCGATGAGAATGCCCTCGGGGCCTCGGACGTAGCAGAGCCGATACACATCTTCGTACTGGACTACTTCGTCAACGAGCTCTGCGCCGTGGTTCCGGAGTCGGGCGAGCGTATCGTCGAGGTCGTCTACGGCGAACATGACACGCAGGTAACCCAGAGCGTTCACCGGGGCGTTCCGGTGATCGGCGACCACGGGTGGCGCGAGAAATCGCGAGAGTTCGACTCGGCCGTGGCCGTCCGGCATCCGCATCATGGCGGTCTCGACGCGCTGGTCGCGCAGTCCAGTGACGCGCCCTGACCAGTCTCCTTCGATCACGGCTCGCCCTTCGAGCTCGAGACCCAGCTCGGCGAAAAACGAGATCGCGGCATCAAGCGATTCGACCACGATGCCGACGTTGTCCATCCGTTGAAGCGCCACGCGGCCATTCTTCCGGATCGCAAAGATCACCGGTGGCCGCAAGGCGCGCGGGATCAGAGGTCCGTACCTCTCTTTGCCCGACAGCCCTCGCGCCGATCGCGGTGGTCCGAGCCCTTGCGCAGGGCGGTCGGCCTTCGGCGCGACTTCCGCTTCTCGATCCTGCGAGCGCTAACGGTCTCGTCGATTTCGGATCCCAGGTGCGGTATCGCGCGACGGCCGCTTAGGACAAGAGCGGCATCGAAAACCGTTTCGCTTTGGACTGCGGCTCAACCGATCGCTGCACCACCCCTTGACGTCTCGCATCCTTTCATCTAGTTCGAGCGCTGTCGAGCGAAGGCCGAAGGCCGAAGCGAAGTCAGCGCTCGGCGGCAGTCGACGAGCTCCGCGAGCTTCTCCGCGGGAGTGAGCAAAGCCGAGCGTCTTCCGCGGCCGGCGGTTGAGCTTGTCGGCGACCTCGTCGAGCTCCTCCTGGGTCACTCCGGCGAGGCTGGTGCGCCTCGGGAAGTATTGGCGCAGGAGGCCGTTGGTGTTCTCGTTCGTGCCTCGCTGCCAGGGGCTCTGGGGGTCGCAGAAGTAGACCTCGACCCCGGTCTCGACCGTGAAGCGGCGGTGCTCGGACATTTCGTGGCCCTGATCCCAGGTCAGCGAGCGCCGATAGCTGGGCAGGCAGAGTGGTGATGCTCTTCGCCAGAGCGATCTGCGACCCGGGTCGCCTCGGCTCCCTCGGGCAGAGCGACGAGCTGCAGGTAGCGCGTCGAGCGCTCGACCAGGGTCGCGATCGCCGCCGGGCTTTGACGGTTCCCCATCAAAAGATCACCCTCCCAGTGGCCGGGGACGGCGCGATCTTCGACCTCCGGCGGGCGCTCGGAGATCATCACCTTCTCGGTGAGCTTTCCCTGGCCCTGGCGCTTTGAGGACTGCGAGCGGGCGTAGCGGCGTGTGCGGCCTCCGTCTCAGGTGGCGAGTGAGCTCGCGCTTGAGCTCTCCTCGCGACTGGACGTAGAGGGCGCGGTAGATCGTCTCGCGGGAGACGTGCATCGCCTCATTGTCGGGGTAGACGAGCCGCAGCCAGCCGGCGATCTGCTCGGGGGAGTGGTCATCAGCGAGTGCGCTCCTCGACCAGGCGCCGCAGCTCGGGGCAAAGCTCGAGCTTCGTCGACCGTGGGCGCCGGGCTCGCCGCCAAGCCTCCCGGTCGGCTGCGTGGGCGCGGTAGTGGCTTCGCCCGCCGCCGCGGTTGATCTCGCGGGCGATCGTCGTGTGGGAGCGGTCGAGGGTCCGGGCGATCTCCCGGGCCGAGTGACCGCCGGCGATCCCGCGTGAGATCTCCTCGCGCTCGGCGAAGCCCAGGCAGCGATCAGGGCGCCGGCGAGGCCGAGGGCGGATGCCTCCAAGCCTGCCTCAGATAGAGACTCACGGTGTTCCGCCCAAGTCCGAGTCGACGACCGATCTCTCGCTCGCTTAATCCCTGGGCTCGCAGCTCCCAGATCCGTTCCTTCGTTGCCTCGTTTAGGGCGTAGCCCGGCGGCATCGCCGCACCTCCTTCGTTGGTCAGCCGAAGCCGCTGACTCTTTCGGGTGGTGCGGCGGTGGTTTGAATCCGCCACGAAAAGCGGCATCGAAACGATTCGGACCCCGCGCGTCCGACGAGGACTCTCAGGGAACCGACGAGACGCTCTTGGTCTTGGTCAGAACAGACTCGTTGAGGAGTCTGGAATCGATGAAGTTCTCCGGCCTTGTCAGCCGGTCGGTGTAAGCAAGCTGCAGGGAGCTCTTCGGGTCGAAGTAGACCGCGCTACGCGACGATGGTGCTTGCCGTCGGCCATCACTTGGCTTAGGGTGGGCGGCCCGCTTGCAGGTCCCAACCACTTGGGAGGGTGCTGGTGCAGGACACCACGTGCCATATGTCGATTTCGCTGGACGGCTTCGTCGCCGGGCCACAGCAGAGTCGCGACGACCCGCTGGGCAAGCGCGGAATGGAGCTGCACGGCTGGCACCTGGGCGACGAGCGCGCCAACGAGGCCGACGAGACGGCGGCCGGCTGGCTTATGCGTCCGCGTGGCGCCTACCTAATGGGTCGCAACATGTTTGGGCCGATCCGCGGTGAGTGGGAGGAGGACTGGCGCGGGTGGTGGGGACCTGAGCCGCCTTACCACGCTCCCGTGTTCGTGCTCACCCATCACGCTCGCGAGCCGATCGAGATGGACGGCGGGACGACCTTCCATTTCATCACCGGCGGGTTCGACGCCGCCTACGCGCAGGCGCGCGAAACCGCTGGCGATGACGGCGTGGACATTGCGGGGGGCGCCTGGACCGTGCGGCAGGCGCTTATCGCCGGGGTCGTCGACGAGCTCACGCTCGACATCGCCCCGGTTTTGCTCGGGTCCGGGGAGCGGATCTTCGACGGCGTCGAATCCCTCGGCATGGAGCCGGTAGAGGTGCTGCATTCGCCGCTGGCCACGCACATCCGGTATCGCCGGGCGGGCTAGAGCCGGCGGTCCCTCACTCTGGATGGGCGCGGTGCCCGATGAGGGCAATGCCGCTTAGCGTGAAAGCGACACTTCTGGCGCCCCAGAGCGGAGGCTCACGTTTCGGTCGGCTCCTGAATTTGTACCCACCCGCACAAATACGCCCAAAGGACTACTGTGCTTGGTGGAGCGACCGCGCCACCGTCGGGCAGAACCTGAGGTTCCCCGCGGTCCCGCTTCGACTCAGGGATGCCCAACTTCGGAGTGACTTGCTCCACCGGGGGCACCCCACAATGGAAGGAAGTGGCTGAATGGCCACCACCCAGGAGAACATCGCTGTCTCACGGCAGCTCCTCGAAGACGTGTTCAACGAAGGCAAGGTCGACCTGATCGACGAGCTCTGCACGGACGGATACGTCGGACACGACCCGGTCGTCGGCGACGACGACCGCGAGGCCTCGAAGCGGACGATCACGGGCTACCGCGAAGCGTTCCCGGACATCCATTTCACTGTCCTCGACGCGTTTGGCGTCGACGACAAGGTCGTCATTCGCTGGAGTGGCGTCGGCACGTTCGAGAACGAGCTCATGGGCCAGGCGCCCACGGGCGAGAAGGGCGATCCGGTCGAGGGCATCAACATCGACCGCTACGAGGACGGCAAGGTCGCCGAGTCGTGGACGCAGTGGGACACCCTGCGATTCATGAGGAACATCGGCGCAACGCCCGAGCCGGCCGCAGCGGCCAGCTCGTAATCACGTAGCGACCAAGGCGCGAACGGGCGGTCCCAGCGGCCGCCCGCTCCGCCCTTCGTTGTTCCACCCCTTGCCGCGGTGGCCGAGCTGTGGAGGGTCGCCGGCGACCCCCTTGTGCAATAACGGGCCGCAGCTTTGGACGAAATGTCGGTAGGGCAACGCAGGACCGCCGCCAAATGGGGCCCCTGCGCACGTCCTTAGCCGCGGGGCTTAGCGGTAAAGCGGTCCTTCCAGCTGCAGTCCCCACCGAGCTTGATCGTTCCGGTGACCTTCTTCTCGCTGCTCGAGAACTGGCCCTTGATCTTCGCGGTCACCTGCGCAGCCTTAAACGAGACCGACCGCTTGCCGTGAAAGGCACCGTCCGTGACTTCGAACGGCTTGCCGCTCGCGCCTCCGGTGAATCCTTCCTGCCCCTTGTTGCAGAGGAAGCCGTCCCAGTCAAAGTTGGTGACCTTGACGATCTTTCCGTGCTTTGAGACGGCGTACAGGCCCATCACTGCATTCTTGTCCGCCTTCTTGGCGAACGTGCCGTCGTAGTTATCGGACTGCTGGGCGGCTGCGAACGTAGTCGCCGCTGCCGCCACCGCAACGACAGCGACAAATGCCCCCAGATACGTGCCACGCATGCTCTGCTCCTCCGGTTCGCCGATGGGTTTTCGCGACGATTGTAATTTCGCTCGAACGGCCTGGTCAAAGAACTGACCCAATTGAACGGCCTGCCCGGCGGGTCGTACCTTTGGACGAGAAGCAGAAGATGGTGTCCTTGACCCGGACGCCGCACCTGGAAGAGACTCGGGCGGTGTTCCCTGGTGTTGCCGCCTACCTGGCCTGTGGCGTCGCTTTGGTTCTCGTCCAGAACGACGACGCTCAGAATGGCGATTGGCTGGCTGCGCTGTTGGTTGTGCTCGCGCTAGCTCTCGGCTGGCAGGCGGCGATCGTTCGCGACGCGCGACGTGCTGGCCTTTGTCTCCTGCCGCTGGTGCTCCTAGGCGTCGCCGTCCCATTTGGTGACACGAACAAGGTGACTGGCGGAGACGACATCCACCTCGTCAGCACCTACATGATCGGGCCCGTTCTGGCCTCCATGGTTGCCGCTGGAATCGGCTTCGCAGCACATGTCATCTACTTTCGAAGGAGCGATAAGGCCCGCCGGCATCCGCAGGGGCCGAAGTAGTCGCCTTGGACGAAAAGCGAACGCCTGAAGCAGGGTCGGTCCGCTTCAGTTCGTTCCCGGGACGATGACGTCGACGACCACGACGTAAAGCACGACCGCTGCGAGGATCAAGCCCACGGCGAGCAAGCGGTCGCCTCTGCTGGCAGCGACGGCGGCCCCGATGACCGCGGCAAGTCCAGCCAAGATCGCGACCAACAACATTCCAGGCGAAACTGTGACAGCGGGATCCGCTTAGGACGAGACGCGGACCGGGAGCAGCTCGGACTGACAGCGACCGGAGATGGGCGCGGCTGGTTTCGAACCAGCGACCTCTCGCGTGTGAAGCGGTGGCTTCCCAGGCATGGATGGGCGTCGTCGTGCGTATCGGATGTGCGCGGATGTGCGTCGATGTGCGCGGATGTGCCCTCTATCTGGCACCCGGAGCGGCCGGGTGCCCAATGAGAGCAGTGCCGCTTGCATGGAATGGCATGACGTCCGGGCCCTGAGCCCGGACTGAAAAAGGGGCCTCCGCCACGCTCCCTAGACGGCGGTTGGCAACTGCTGTTCGGAGCGAGAGGAGACCCGGCATGAACTATGTCGGAATCGACTGGGCCTATCGGCGCGCCGCCTTCTGCGCGATGGCCGAATCGGGAGCGATTGAAAGCGAGGGGATGATCCCCGCCGACGAGGATGGGCTCGCGGGCCTGGTCCTCGAGCTCGGCACCGAGGTCAAAGCCTGCGTCGAGACGATGAGCGGCTCGATCTGGGTCAAAGACCAGCTCGAGCGCGGCGGCTGGTCAGTCGAGGTCGCCCACGCCGGCAAGGTCCGCGACATCGCCCCGCTTGCCTGCAAGACCGACAAGGTCGACGCCCGGGTCCTCGCCGAGCTCTGCCGCCGCGACCTTGTCCCCGCGGTCTGGGTCGCCTCGCTCGAGGACCGGGCGATCCGCGAGCGCCTTCGCCGCCGCTCCCACCTCGTCAAGCAGAGGACCGCCGCCCGCAACCGGATCTTCGGGATCCTCACCCAGTTCGGGCTGCGGATCTCCTTCACCCGGCTGCGAGCGCCCGACGCGATCGAGCTGCTCGAGCGCCGCGGGGTGCCTTCGGTCTGGCGCGATTCGATCGAAGAGCACCTCGACCAGATCGACGAGATCCAGCGCCGGATCGGCCCGATCGATGGCGAGCTTCGGCCGATCGCGAACGCCGACGAGCGCGCCCGCCTGCTGCAGACGATCCCCGGCGTTGGTCCGCTGATCAGCCTCACCTTCGCCGCGGAGATCGGCGAGGTCGCGCGCTTTCAGACCCCGGCGAAGCTCGTCGGCTATGCGGGGCTTGCGCCGAGGATCGTCCAGTCGGGCGAGCGCTCGGCGACCGGGCGGCTATCGAAGGCGGGGTCGCGGACGCTTCGCTGGGCCGCGGTCGAGGCCGCCAACCAGGCCTGGCGGGCGACGAACCCCTTCCACGAGCACTACCGCCGGCTCGCCGCCCGCCACGGGACCAACCCGGCGAAGATCTCGGTCGCGCGAAAGCTCCTGATCTGCTCCTGGCACATGCTCTCGCGCGGCCAGGAGTTTCGCCTTCCCCGATCAACACCCAATGCCGCGACAAGCTCCCTCTGCTTTCAGGCCGCTTGACGGTCCCGCATGGAATTGAGACGCCGCGGCAGCTCCCAGGAACATTCTGCGCCCCGAGCGCCGAAAGAGAAATGAGCTCGACTCAGTGAACTGGGAGCGGCGAGAGGAGGTGAGGCCTGCGGGTTGACAGCGGGACGTTGATCAAAGAGGAAGCAGCAATCTCAGCCCGCACGGCTCGCTACCCATGGCAGTCGAAGGAGCGACGCGGAGCGTGGTCCGCGGCGGGCCATGAGCCTCATCGAAGCAGACGAGCGAAGCCCGTCTCGAAGAGGTCCCTGGCGCCCGCGTGAACGATCTCGCCGTGGCCAGGGAGGATTCGGTCGAAGTCCCATTCGAGAATCCGCTCAAGGGAGCGCCGGACTTCTGTGCGATCGCGGACGACGCCGAGCATCCGGCACTCGGTCGAAGGCCCGAGGCGTCGGCGGATACGACCCTGCGCGCAGAGCCGGGTGATGCCGGGGCCGAAGTTGAAGCACAAGTCGCCGGTGATGAGGGTGCGCGTCTTGGAGTGAAAGAACTCGATCTCGTGCAGTCGGCGCCAGCCCTCGAACGCCATCTGAGCGAGATCGGCGCGCCATTCAGGTTCGGGGACGTCGGAGAGCAGGCCAGCGAAGCCCAGGTCCATCCGTTTGCGATCGAGGCCTGGCGCGGCGAACAGCTTGACCTGCGGGTAGGCGGCCCGGTATTGCTCCATGTAGAGGTGGCCGTGGAGCTCGCTGGCGGGAACGACGAAGCGCACGTCGCCGAGGCGATCAAGCGCCGCGCGCAGCTCGGTGCTCAGCCTCGCTGGCGAGTGGACGAGCAAGCGGCCGCCCGACAGCCGGATGACGGCCATCCGCCGACCGACCTCGAAGCCGAGATAGCGAAGCGGCTCCTCTGCGATCCAGAGCTCGGGCGCGACTTCGGCCAGTTGCATCGTCGTCACAACGCTGTGGCGAATACTCGCAGTCGGCCGAGCGACGCCACCCCGTGGTGTGCTCGCACACCCGAAGTCATCGCCATCCCCCCGAGGCATGGGCGGGAGGCAGCACGCGCTATCGGGTTGGACGAAATGCGACTATTCCGAGGCCTTCCTGATGGGCGCGGCTGGCTCAAACCAGTGAACCTCTCGCGTGTGAAGCGATGGCGCCCCAGGCACGGATGGGCGTCGCCAGGCGTGGCGGATGTGCGCGGATGTGCGTCGATGTGCGCGGAAGCGCCCTCTATCGGGCACCCGAACGGCCCGGGTGCCCAATCAGAGCAATGCGGCTTGCATGGAAGCGACACTCTCGGCGGAACGCGCACTCGGCGAACGCCGCTCTGACACCGGGCGATGTCGCAGCCAGCCAAGACTCGTTCCGAACGCGGCAGGGCGTCGGACTAGTCGTCAGTTTCGGCTTTACGCTCCACCGCCTCGATCCCGCGAGGCCTACCGGCGCGGACCCAGCGGGAGTGGAGGAAGACTCCGATCAGAATCGTGACCGCAATCGAGATCAGGGGATAGCCTCGCGTCAGGTTGACTACCAGCGTGAACGCGACCACTGCGGCGGCGACCAGGTTGATCGCCAGGAAGAGTCGGGCGCCCTGGCGACGTGAGAAGCGCGCCATGGCGAGCAGACCGGCCAGGAAGCTAACGAAGACCGCGACGGCGTAGACGAGAACCAGCTCCTGTTCTTGACCACTGGCAGCCAGGATGATCGCCGCCGAGATCACGGTGTAGACGATCACTGCGAGCACGGGAGTGTGGTGCTGGTTTACCCGCGCGAGCCTGCCCGGCAGGAGCCCTGGCGTCCCGTCAGGCCAGGTCCTGGCCAGAGCCTTGAGAAGCCCGGGGCCGGCCTGGAACGAGGAGGCCGCTGCGGCAAGCAGCAGGAAGCTGCTGGAGAGCTGGAAGAAGGCGAACAGCTGGCCACCTCCCACCGCAGTCTTCGCGAGGTCCGCGATCTGAGTACTTTCCGCGGCGGGGATGCCGACGTGCAGGTGAACGGCGAGGGCCGTCAAGCCCAGCGTCAGCCCCCCGACGATCAGGATGGTCAGCGCAAGGGTCCCGCGTCCAAAGCGCCACCGGCCGCGGTTGTCGAGCTGCCCGAGCTGGGCGATTGAGGTCGCGGGGGCCTCGGTTCCCGTGGCGAGCGCCATCGCGACCGGAAAAGCGAGAATCACGGCGATCAAGGCCGGGCTGGCTGAGCCGGTGACGGGCGAGTGGCCGTGGGTCGAGTGCGGGGAGACCCAGCCCTCCCCGAGCACCGCGATGCTGGCGATCACAAACAGCGTCGTCATCACGCCGAAGACCAGACGCCCGCCATGACCGAACCAGGTCAACGCTGCCACCAAGGCGAGGAGGGCCATGACGAGCGGGATGCGCTCCGGAGCCAGCGCCGGGATGTATGCAATCAGCGCGCTGCCCGCCGCTGCGATCGAGATCGCGATGGTGAGCGCGAAGTCGACGATCAGCGCGCCAATGGGTAGGAAGGTCCATTCCTCTCCGAACGCCCTGCCGGCGGCTTCCGGCGAACCGCCTCCTTCGGGGAAGGCTTTGACTAGCTGCCAGTAGTTGATCGTGACCAAGGCGATGATCCCGATCACGACTCCCATCGTCGGTAGCAGCAGCTCCAGGTGTCCGTTGAGTGCCCGTAGGGCCGCCTCGATTGCGTAGGCGACCGAGGAAACCGGATCGGCCATTACCGCGAAGGCGAAGGCGAAGAAGAGCGCGGTCTTGCCGCCGCGGACAAGAACCTCGCGCGCGTCCGGCTTGAGGTTCGAGGGGGTTGTGTCGGGAGTTGCCACGGGTCGGTCGACCAATCGCCGACCAGGCTTCCCGGCACACCGAGGGGCAGCCTAGACCGCAGCAGGCTCGGCGTGGGCGCAGCGGGGTCGATTTAGCGAAATCCATACGCCCCCATCAACCGACGTCTTCCGGGGACGCTGACGCTTTCGCGTGAGGCGGAAGAGGCCGATTGCGGATGGTTCATCTGAACTGCTGCTTAGGGCGGGAAGCGGCTACTCCGGAGGTCTCGAAATGGGCGCGGCTGGTTTCGAACCAGCGACCTCTCGCGTGTGAAGCGATGGCGCCCCAGGCACGGATGGGCGTCGCCAGGCGTGACGGATGTGCCTGGATGTACGTCGATGTGCGCGGATGTACGTCCTATTGGGCACCAGAACGGCCCGGGTGCCCGATCAGAGCAATGCCGCTTTGCATGGAAAGGGCAATGAATCGCGAGATGCTGCGGCGACTCACACTGGCGACAATGCCGCCCGCTCCAGAGACCGCGACAATTGGCCGCGTCATGCAAATCCTCAGGTTGAGCCGCCGGCACATTCGACTTGTCATTCCGCTCGCGGGGTTGGTCGTCCTCGTTGCTGGAGGGGCGGCCGCCGCGGTCGAGAGCGACACGATCGACGGGTTTTGGGCGGGGGTATGGTGGGCGCTTTCTTTGATGACGACTGTCGGATTCGTCGGTTCGGAGCCGCTGACTACGGCCGGGAGGGTGCTCTCGGCGGTTTTGATGGTCACCGGGTTTCTGCTGTTGGCGACGATCACGGCCACGATCGCGTCTGTGTTCGTCCGCGAGGAGGAGCAGCCCGAACAGCGGGCGCTTCAAGAGCTCGAGAATCGTGTTCTCTCGGAGGTTGGCGAGGTGAAGGAGCAACTCCGAAGGATCGAGAACCGGCTCGATCGGGACGGTTGAGACCTCGATACTCGGGTAGCGCGCCGAACAACCGCTTTGGACGAGAGGCGGGCGACGAAGTCGCTAGTCCACGAAGAGCGGGATTTCGAGCAGCCAGGCTCCGCTGGTTCGGCGAAGGGCCAGAGCGCCACGGAACTTGCTCTGGACCGTGGCATTGCTCCCGTGCACGCTGACCTGGCTCGGTGCCACCTTCTGGCCTATAGGCCCGGAGGCGCTCTGCGCGCTCTGGGCGATTGCGTCGGGGCAGTTCGTCGCCTCCACTGACGTCGACAGCCCATGCAGCTGACTGATCATCTTGAGCGCGATGGCTTGTCCCCTCGGCGTCAGATAGGAGCACGCCTTATCGCCGTCCCCGGCTTTCCAGGCTTTGTAGAACGCATGGACCGTCAAGGCGACTTGGACGTTCGGCGGTCCCTCGAACGAGGTGGGCGAGGCCACACTGACGCCGCCCGTGTTGGAGTCGCTGCTCCCGCATCCGCCGAGGAACCCGAGCGCGACGCAGGCGGTCATGAGTCCTCGTCGCATCGCTTCGACCCTAGTGCAACATCGCCAGGCCTACCGCTCTGGACGAAAAGCGGACATTTCGCTCCGCCTGAAGGATGGGCGCGGCTGGTTTCGAACCAGCGACCTCTCGCGTGTGAAGCGATGATGCCTCAGGCACGGATAGGCGTCGTCAGGCGCGGCGGATGTGCCTGGATGTACGTCGATGTACGCGGATGTGCCCTCTATCGGGCACCCGGACGGCGCGGGTGCCCAATGACTCGCAGGACTGAGCGGGTAGGTCGTGAAGGCGTCGTCAGCGGTCGATGGTGGCCATCTGCGCTTCTTCGTGACGCTCGCCGGCGGCCGGGGCGAGGCCGTTCAGCCGTTCGATCTGCTCGGCGCTCAGCTCGAGGTGGTCCGCGGCGGTGTTCTCCTCGACGCGGGAAACGCGCTTCGTACCGGGGATCGGGACGATGTCGTCGCCCTGAGCGAGCAGCCAGGCCAGGGCGACCTGCGCCGGCGTGTTGTGGCGTGCGATGGTGCACTACGCTCGATGGATGAGTCCTCCCGCGACTCTTGTCATGTGGTTTCAACTGCGCTCTCCGGAACTGGCCGAGGACTTTGAGCGTTTCATGGCGGACGATCGGGACATAGTCCGCGGGTCGCTGGACTCGATGTCGGACTACCGTCTCATGCGGCCGGCGGACGTGCCCGGACAGTCGATCGGTCAAGCCGATTATGTGCTGATCGCAGAGATCGCCGAAGTGGAGCACTGGGAGCAACAGGCGGCCGAACACGTTCTACGCTTGACTGACGACCTGGCGCATCTCGTCTCGCACCGAGGGATGCTCGTCGTGCGTCCCGTCCTTTGAAGTCCATGAGCTTGCGAGGGGGGGTTGCAGGCGCGGTCGCGACGGTGGTGATGACGCTCGAGCAGCCGCTCGACAAACGCCTCTTCAACTCCACCTACGACGACGTCGAGATCCTGGGCAAGCTCCTGACGCGCGGCGAATACTGGCAACCCGTCGGCTTTGTGGCTCACGTGCAGAACGGCGCGATTCTCGGCGTCGCATACACGCGGGTCAAGCCGTCCCTGCCGGGGCCGGCGGTCGTTCGCGGCCTCCTTCTGGGCCTCATTGAGCACGTCGCGGCCTGGCCGCTGACGGTACTGGTCGACCGCTACCACCCCGCTCGCAAGGAGTTTCCGAAGCTCGCCGCCAGTCCCCGGGCCTTCGGCCAGGCGACAATCCGCCACGCGGTGTTCGGCATCGTCCTCGGGGTTGTAGAGGATGCACTGAACGACCGCAGCGTTAGCCCCGTTGGGACCTCCGGGGTGGCGCGGTAGCCCTCCGCAGGTTGGGAATGGGTGTCGCCTATTCGCTAGGTTCGGCCGGAGCCGTGGTCAGATGACGCTCGACGCGGCGGTCAGGCACCAGCCACACCATTGCCACGGCGAAGTAGACCGTTACGCCGAGCCAGCCAGCAACGAACGACAACCCAATCCCGAGGCAATACAGGAGCGTCGTGACCTTGCCCTTCACATCTGAACCGAGGGCGACGCGCAGCCTGGAGTGCTCGCCTTCAGCGCGGACGAGCGTCGTCTGCAGAATCAAGTACGCGATCGCTGCGGCGAATAGAACGATCCCGTAGACGGCGGTCGGGATCGTCGGAAACCGGTGCTCGCTCATCCACGCGGTGGTGAACGGGATCAGAGAGAGCCAGAAGAGCAGGTGCAGGTTGGCCCACAGGCCGGCGCCGTTCACTCGGGAGACGGCCGCCACCATGTGGTGATGGTTGTTCCAATAGGTCCCCAGGTACACGAAGCTGAGCACGTAGGCGAGGAGTACCGGCAGCTTCTGTCCCAACGCATGCCAATCCGTGCCAGCCGGGACGTGCAACTCGAGCACCATGATCGTGATCAGGACCGCGATCACGGCATCGCTGAACGCCTCTAGTCGTCCCTTGGGCACGGAAAGAGCCTAAACCGCGAGAGGCGGGGCTTTGCTTGCGCGCGCAGCGCAAGCGCTCCCAGAGTGTTCGGTGACGGTTCGTTCGGTTGGCCGCGAGTCGCACACGCACCACCGACGGCTTGCGTCAAGGCGGAGAAATGGCTTGTTCAAGCCATGGGCGCGGCTGGTTTCGAACCAGCGACCTCTCGCGTGTGAAGCGATGGCTTCCCAGGCACGGATAGGCGTCCTCAGGCGTGACGGATGTGCCTGGATGTGCGTCGATGTACGCGGATGTGCCCTCGATCGGGCACCAGAACGGCCCGGGTGCCCAATGAGAGCAATGCCGCTTTGAAAGCAGCATTCCTCTGACTCTCGCCGGATGTCGCGATTGACGGCCCTATTCGTGGCGGAATAGAGTCGCCCTATACGAGCGCGAGGAGCGGTTCACGCGCACCGGGTGGCGACGAAAGGACAGGTTTGATGGCCACGTACGTGATCACCCATGAGGTGGAGGACGTCGAGCATTGGCTGAGCTCGCCAAAGCGAGAAGAGGTTTTCGGGCCTATCGGCATCACCGTGCGGCCCTTTCACGACCCGGGGGGATCCAACAAGGTCGCACTCATCGCCGAGATCCCCGATATGGATGCCTTCCAGACGTTCATGCAGAGCGACGCCGCCGCGGATGCCATGAAGTTCGACGGCGTCAAACCGGAGACGGTGCTCGTTCTGGGTGAAGGTCCCTAGCGGAGAAAGACTCCGTCAGG
Organism: uncultured Actinomycetes bacterium; assembly: GCA_963740625.1. Classification (GTDB taxonomy): domain Bacteria; phylum Actinomycetota; class Thermoleophilia; order Solirubrobacterales; family 70-9; genus JAWVFM01. The sequence goes on along the minus strand of CAVUEV010000001.1, from coordinate 165,794 downwards.
AGTACCGCTCTGGACGACAGGAAGCAGCGACTCCGAGCGAGACGGGTCAGTTGCATTCGGCGACCAGAACGACGCGGCTACGTGTCGGCGCTCGCCAACTCGACACAAAGGTCAGCGCACTGGTTCATGTAGCGCGCCCAGGCGGTGTTGGCGAGCACTTTCAACGCGACCGTTGCCACCCGGCCTCGACCGCGGAAGGAATAAGTCCATCGGAATCGGTTGATCACCAGCCACGCCGCCTTCATGGCGGATACTCACCCCCGCGAGGGGAGCAAGGCGCTCCTCAGCTACAACTTCTCGAAGGGGCCGGAGCTCGCAAACCCACTCGACCCAGGCTCGGAGGCCACCGGCAACACGCGGTATGTCTTGAACGAGATCTACGAGTCCCCGGACGGCATCGCCGACCACTGGCAGCAGGCGCAGGCGTCGTGGGGCGACTTCTCGGCCTTGGTGGAAATGATTGCCGCGTGCAGCCCGCAGTCGCTACACGCCGGCGAGATCGCCGCCTCCCTCTGGTAGCCAAGGCGTAGCGCCCGCGGCGGGGGCGGTTCCAGGGACTTCGCGGATGGGCGCGGCTGGTTTCGAACCAGCGACCTCTCGCGTGTGAAGCGAGATCAGGCCGCGAGGCCGATGCCAGCACCGACCTCCCAGAGCCAGAGAATGCATGCTTGCGGGTGGGAATTCACTGGCCGGGAGGCGCCAGCGTGGTGGCGGATGGGTGGCATCGGCGCTCCACGAGAGTTCCGCACGGCCTTGCGCGACTAGATGTGCCCCGCCTGGGCGCTCGCGCAATCACGACCCGACAGCGCCACTCCTCCGCCGCTCCGCCGCGCCTTCAGGCCCGTGCACCCCGACTCCGTGCGGAGTAAGTGGCATCCCGCGCCTCTGCCGATGCATGACGGTAGGTCGCGGAAGACTTTGCCGAGCCCTTGTGCGGGGTTTCCCATGTGTTGGGCGATCCCTCGCCAACATTGCATCGTCGCCGACGAAGAGAGGAGAACGACGGTGATCACAAACCCCGCGATGCCAGATCAAACGAGCAAGAGGGGACTCGGCCCAGGCCGGGCCCGGAAGCCCGCCGAGCCTTGTCGTCATGCGAACCCAGTGCACCTCGAACTATTCGAGTACACGCGCTATGGCGCCTGGGTCGGCTGTGTCGAGTGCGGCACGTCGTGGCTGATCCGAGGCGCCGGCTAGTCGCCGCTGTTCGGAAACCCGCTGGCGGACCGTGATCCGCGTCGCGGCGGTGCCGTTTGCCCGTTGGACGACGCCACCGTGGCGCTTGCACCAAGCAGCGCTACCGCGACTACGAACATCGCAAGCGGCGATCCGAAAACGGCTTGATTAAGCCGGTTCCATGGGCGCGGCTGGTTTCGAACCAGCGACCTCTCGCGTGTGAAGCGATGGTGCCCCAGGCACGGATGGGCGTGCTCAGGCGCGGTGGATGTGTCTGGATGTGCGCCGATGTACTCGGATGTGCCCTCTATCGGGCACCCGGGGCGGGCGGGTGCCCGATGGTTTCGAGCCGTGGGGCTGCTCCGACCGTCAGAACGTGGCGCGGGACCTTGCCGCTGCGATCAATGCTGAGACGTCCCTCGTCTGCATGGCCGTGCGCAATCGTCCCCGTCCACAACGGAGATGCCGTTACTGACGGCGTCGACCTCGGCAGGATCATCGTCTCCGCTACCAGAGCCAGGCCTCGAGCTTCTACGAGGCGCGGCTCCTGCCCGGAAGCCGATCCCGGCACCATTGACAGTCCACTCGTGCGGGGCGATACTTGCGGCGGCGGGCGGCCCGCCCGCCGCTGGCATGCGTTCCCCGAGGAGCCGGTGGGACTCACCGAGCAAGCGATAGAGGCTTCGCGACGACCGACGGCGAGAGCCGGCCGGGGCGGCATCGCCGTCGCCGGCGACCCGGCCGCCGGTGCATGGCTGCGGCTGGCGGCGCTAGCGGGCGCCGCCACGACCGGGCTCGTCGTGATCAGCGGAGCCATGCACCTCGGTGTACCCCACACCGCCGCCGCCGTCATCGCCGTCCCGCCGCTGGCCGCAGTGGTCCTTGCCGCGGCCATCGCGCACCGCGGGCTGCTCCGGGTCTCAGCTACGGCCCTGGGGCTGTTCGGGCTCGAGAGCGCCTTCGGCGGCTTCGTCGCCCGCGCCGGGCATCCCGAGTGGGCGGTTGCGTTGCACCTTGCCTTCGGCGGGCTCGCTTTCGCCGCAACGCTGCTCAGCGCGGCCACCGCCTTCCGCGGCGAGCCCGTGGCGCCTGGTGCGTGGCGGGACTACCTGGCCCTGACCAAGCCTCGGATCATGATCCTGCTGCTGATCACCGCGGCCGCCGGGATGTTCGTGGGCGCCGGGGGAATGCCCGAGCTCGGTCAGCTCGTCGTCCTCCTCGCCGGCGGGGCGCTCGCCTCTGCCGGAGCGAGCGCGCTCAATAACTACCTCGACCGCGACATCGACGGCCTGATGGGGGCGCGGACCGCCAGCAGGCCGATCGTCGCCGGGCGGATCACCGCGCCCCGCGCGCTCGAGTTCGGGCTCGTCCTATCGGCGTTCTCGTTCGTCCTCCTGGGGAGCCTCGTCAACGTCCTCACCGCGGCGCTGGCGCTCGTCGGCGGCCTCTTCTACGTGATCGTCTACACGCGCTGGCTGAAGCGCTGGACGGTCCAGAACATCGTCATCGGGGGCGCTGCCGGCGCTGTGCCTCCCCTGGTGGGCTGGGCCGCGGCGACCGGCAATCTGACCCTACCCGCGCTCTCCCTGTTCCTGATCATCTTCCTCTGGACGCCCCCACATTTCTGGGCGCTGGCGCTCCTGATCAAGCGCGACTACGCAGCGGCAAGCATTCCCATGCTGCCCGTCGTCCGCGGCGACCGCGAGACCTCACACCGAATCCTGGCCTACTCGCTGGCGCTCGCCACGACGACGCTCCTGCCGTTCCTCTGGCACGCGGTCGGCGATGTCTACCTGGTGGTCGCGCTGGCGCTCGACGCGATCTTCATCGGCCTCGCCGCGGGGCTCGTTCGCCAGACGACCCCGCGGCGCGCCGGGCGCCTGTTCCATTTCTCGCTGCTCTACCTCGCGGTCCTCTTTGCGGCGATGGCGATCGACGTCGTGATCTAGCGGCCGGGCGAGTAAGCGGCCTGCGGCGTCTGGTCGCGGAGTGAGCCGCGGTGGGCACCGGACCTCACGCTTGGGTGCCTCGCAGCACGTCGCTTCGCACGTCTCAGATGAGTCTGGGACGGCCTGTCCGCGACGAGGTGCGGAAGCCGCATCACCACGAACAGCAGCGTGAGGAGAAGGGCCGCCGCGACGGCATTTAGGGCGATTGCAGATGCGATTGTCATCGTTCTCAGCTCCAGTGGTTGCTTGCTGAACATTCTTCCCAAGCCGCCGTTAGCCGAAACCCAAGGTCAGGTAAGAGTTTGGTAAGAGAATCGCGGCGTCTCTGCGGAGGTCGCCGTGCTCAGTCGGCCGAGCGCAGAGCCGCGCGAAGCGCGGCGAGATTCTGGGGTCCCTCGAGGACCTGGGCGATCGCTCCGCGGGCGTTCAGGATGTACGTGGTCGGCAGGCCCGCGATCCCGAAACGGTTGCCGACGACGCCATCGGCGTCGCGAAGGTTCGGGAAGCTCCACGAGTAACGGCTCACGAACGAGCGGGCGCTCGAGATGCCGTCGGTCCAATCGACGCCGACCAACCGCGCCTGCCCGTGCAACGAGTGGGAAAGCTGATCCAGCGTCGGCGCCTCCTGACGGCACGGCGTACACCAGCTTGCCCAGAAGTTGATCGCCGCAGGTTTTCCGCGAAGGCTGCCCAGGGTCACGCGGGGCGGGACCAGGACGTCCCGCGGCAGTGCCGGTGCAGGCCTGCCCTGCACACTGCTCGACGTCCCGCTGAGCAGCTCGGCGAGGATCAGCGCGCCGATCACCGCAAGGATCGCCAACCCGCGCCGGAGCCAGGTCATGGTCCGTCTCCTACCGGGAGGCCAGGATCGGCACGTCGTGCACGATCTGCGACGGCTTGAAGTTGGCCGGGTAGAGGGTCGTCATTCGCCCCGAGGCGTCGATTCCGTAGATCAGGGCCGAATGCTCGACGGCATCCGGGTCCTTCTTGCTCTTCGACGCCTTCGAGACGATGTCCCAGTCGCTCCAGGTCCGCTCGAGCTGCCGGCGGGAACCGATGAGGTACTGCATCCGCCCGGTCATCCGGTGCGTCTTGAGGAACGCCTTCACCGTCTTCGGCGTATCGCCCTTCGGGTCAACGGATACCGCGATGATCTGGAGGTGCTTGGCGGCTGATCCCAACTCCGCCTGGGCCGTGTGGAGGTTGCCCACGATGATCGGGCAGACGTCCGGGCAGTGGTCGTAGATAAAGGTCACGAGCACGGCCTTGCCTCGGTACTGGCGGATGTTGACCGGATGTCCGAGCGAGTCGGAGAGGTCCAGCGGCGGGGCCGGTCGCTGTGGGCTGGCGCTGACGCCGGCGAAGGAGGGCGTCGAGCTCGCTTTCTTGGCGTCCTGAGCCGTGGCGCCGCCGCTGCCCCCACAGCCGCAGACTTCGATCGCTGCGACGACCGCCGCGATCACCGCCACAGAGATGCGAGCCGAAACGGCCGGATCCCGGCCGGTGGTGGAGAGGCCGCTCATCGGGTTGTTCTTCCCATCGCCTTGCCGCTGCCCGCCTGCTCGCTCGTCAATCGCGGCAGCCGTCCGTCTTCCAAGTATGGCGCGACGAGCCTCTCGGGGCCGGACCGCGGCTCGCTCAGCTCTCTGCGGCGAGCGTCCGCAGGTCCTCGGCCAACCAGCCCGGCGGGAATGGATAAAGCATCCCGGCGCGCTCGAAGCCCCGCTCGTCGATCAGGTAGACGACGGGAGTGCGAACGGCGCCGCCCGCGGTGGCGATCCCGTAGGAGTGCATTACGGGCGCCACGTTCGACCGCGTGCCCAGCAACCAGCGCCAGCTCGTCTCGCCGGCCACCCCCCAGCGCCTCATGGCCGCGCGGGCCGAATCGGGGGAGTCGTGTTGCGGGTCGCTTCCGACCACGACTACGACCGGGCGCTCGAGCCGTGGCACGTAGCGGAGCGCCATGGCGATGGCGCGTGGCTCGCGCGCGCAGGCGCCCCGGCAGCGGGAGTCGAGGAAGGCGAGCAGGACGGGTTGCCCGCGTAGCGACGAAAGCGAGGTCCCCGGGCCGGCCTGGTCGGGCAGTGCGAACCTCGGCGCGGCCCTCCTGCCCGGGGCCCAGGTCGCCTGGCCGAACAGGCGAGGCGCGGGAGCGTCAGGGCGAGCCTCGCCGTGAAGGACGAGCGCGGCCACCGCGACCGCCGCCGTCGCGCCGAGCAGGGCGAGAGCGGCGCTCGCGCGCCTCCTCACTCCGGATGGCGGCGCCGCAAGAGCAGCACGTACCACACGAGCAACACGATGACCACGGCGAGCGGCACTGCCCAGGTGAGGATTCCCTGAGCTGCGATCGAGGTGGCGAGCGTGAGCGTCTGCATGGTCCTCCTCGTTCTATCGGTTTGCGGCCAGCGACCCGCCCGCCGGTGGGGCGGGGCGCGGGCGCTTGGGTGCGAGCCAGCGGTAGGCGATCACGAGGATCGCGATCGTGAAGGGCACGGACCCGGGTACCCACATCACCCCGGCGGCCAGTTGTTGGTCGGCGAGCGCGGTGATCCCCCCGGGTCTTCCGGCGAGCTCCGCGTACGGGGCATAGAGGGGCGAGGTCGAGAGCGCAAGGACGATCGCGAGCATCCAACTGACCACCAGGGCGCCGCCGACGTAGGCGGCGCGCATGGTCGGCGTGAGGCGGGAGCGCCAGGGCGGCGAGTCGATCACGCGAGTCCAGAAGAGCAGCCCGGTCGCGAAGAACATCGCGTGCTCGAGCGCGTGGATCGGCGGGGAGCGAAGCGTCGCCTCGTAGGCGAACGGGAGGTGCCAGACGATCAGGTTGACGTTGAAGGCGAGCCACGAGGGCAGGGGATCGGCAAGGACGCGAGCCGCACCCCGAAGTGGCGCCGAGAGGCGCCCGGTCGCGAGGCCGCGGGCGACGCGTCGCCTGGTCTCGAGCGGGAAGGCGTGCCACATCCGGTTCCACGGCCTGGCGAGGGCGAGCAGCGCAGGAGCGACCATCAGCAGAAGCACGTGCTGGACCATGTGGACCCAGAGCAGCTTGTCGGCGAGTCCGTCGATGGGGGAGTCGAGCGCGACGACGATCGTCGCAAGGCCCGCGACGAAGGAGGCGGTGCGCCAGCGGTTGGCGGCATGGCCGGACCGCGGCAGCCGTCCTCTTCCCAGCCAGTAGAGCCACGCGGCGGCGATCACCCAACCGAGTGCCGGGTCGGCGGTCCAGCTCAGCGCGCCTGGTGACACCGGCATGCCGCGCGCCTCAGAGCACGTAGAGGATGAACCAGCTGAGCACGCCGATCATCGCAAGCAGCGCCCAGTAGAAGGCGGCGTCGCCGAGGCCGGCGGGAAGCTCGCCGGTTGATCCCTCTGCGGCCCGGGCCCGGCTGCGAAGCCCCTCGGCCAGGACGATCTCCACCCAGTACATAGCCAGCAGGGCGAAGACGACGAAGGTGATCGTCCACCCCATGAAGACGCTGGCGTAGCCGCCGTCCTGCGGGCCGAATCCGAGGTTGGCGTACTCGAACACCTGCACGACGCAGCCCGCAAGGCCGAGGACCAGCGCCGCGGCAGCGGCGGGGATCCAGGCGCCCCCACGCTTGCCCGCGCGCGCCGCGTAGAGGAACGAGGTGGCGCTCGCGGCGAAGAGCACGACGATCGCCGCGCCGTATCCCTGCGGCGTATCGATCCGGGCCGGGCGCCAGTGGTCGCCGTTGTTGAGCGAGCGTAGGTAGAAGTAGGCGAAGACGAAGGCGAGGAAGAACATGATCGTCGTGCCGGCGATGATCCGAGCCCCGATCCAGAGGTTGCGCTCGTGAACCTCGGGGGGCTCGGCGAGCGGATCGGGTGGGCTTTGCGCGACGTCGCTCATGGCTCTAGCCCGGAGCGGGCGTGGGCGCTTCGGCGGGCGGTGGGGTGGGCGTGGGTGCGATCCCGTAGTCGTAGGGGTCGGAGTCGATCACGGGGATGGTGTCGAAGTTGTGGGCTGGGACAGGGGTCGGCAGCTGCCACTCCAGCGACTTCGAATCCCAGGGGTTGGCCGCGGCTGGCTTGCGGACGAAGATCAGCGAGTAGACGACGTTGAAGAGGAAGAGGAGCATCGAGGCGCCGAGAACGAATGCCGAGACCGAGACCCAGATGTTGAGGGGCTGGAGGTTCGACGGGTAGGTCGAAACCCGCCGCGCCATGCCCATCACGCCAAGCGCGAAGAGCGGGGCGAAGGTTGAGTTGAAGGCGATGAACATCGACCAGAAATGGATCTTCGCCAACCGCAGGTTGAACTCGAAGCCGATCATCTTGGGGACCCAGTAGTAGATCGCCGCGAAGAAGGCGAACACGAGGCCGCCCATGATCGTGTAGTGGAAGTGGGCCATGACGAAGAAGCTGCCGTGCGTGCTGACGTCGCTTGGGGTGTCGGATAGGAAGACGCCGGAGATGCCGCCGATGAAGAAGTTGAAGAACCAGGCCAGGCAGAAGAGCATCGGCACGGTGAACCTCGTGCGCGCCTTCCACAACGTTCCCATTCCGCACAGGAAGATCAGCCCGGTGGGCACCGAGATGATCTCGGTCGAGAGCATGTAGAACGGGCGCAGCGCTGAGTTGATGCCGCTGACGAACAGGTGGTGCTGCCAGACGAAGAAGCTCAAGAGCCCCACGCCGAGCATTCCCGAGACGGCCAGGCGATAACCCCAAAGCGGCCTCCGCGCGAAGACCGGGAGGATCTCGAGAATGATCCCGAAGCCGGGCAGCGCGAGGACGTACACCTCCGGATGGCCGAAGAACCAGAAGAGGTTCTGGAACAGGTAGGGGCTGCCACCGGCGCTCGGAATGAAGAACGAGGTCTGCAGGCCGCGGTCGAGCCCGACCATGAGGAGGACCGCGATCAGGACCGGGGCCGCCAGAACCATCAGGCCAGAGGTCGCAATCGCGCCCCAGCAGAAGATCGGCAGCCGGCCCCAGGTCAGCCCCGGGGCTCGCATCGTGACGATCGTCGCGATGAGGTTCAGCCCCAGGAGCGTCATCGAGATCCCCACGAGCGCGAAGAAGAAGATGTAGGAGTCGAAACCCCAGTTGGCCTCGTCGTTGAGGGGCCCGTAGCCGGTCCACCCGGTCGGGAAGCCGCCGAAGGAAATCGTCGAGACCAGGATCACGCCGCCGGCCATGAGCAGCCAGAAGCTGATCGCCTCCAGGCGTGGGAAGGCCATTCGGCGGGCGCCGATCATCAGCGGCACGAAGTAGTTGGCGAAGGGCCCAAGGACCCCCGAGGTCATGATCCCCATCATCATCGTCCCGTGCAGGCCAACGAGCGTGAGATAGTTGCCCGCGCCCCATAGCTGCGGGGAGGGCCGCAGGAGCTCGGCGCGGATCAGCATCGCGTTCAGCCCGCCGATGAAGAAGAAGAGGCCGATCCCGATCAGGTACTGCTTGCCGATCACCTTGTGGTCGGTGGACAAGCCGAGGTACCGGCCGAACCCTTCGTCGTCCTCGTTCTCACGGACCGAGGGTGGGCGCCCCGCAAGCCGCGCTAGCGGGTAGCGGGCGAAGCCAAGCCCGACGACGAACCCGATGGTAAAGCCGATGTAGCCCAGCATCAGCGCCACGTCGTTCTGGTTCGTGTCGGCGAAGTACTCGAGGCTCTTGGCGTGGATCTGGTGGCCCAGCCACCAGGCGAGGTAAAAGCCCGCGACCCCGAGCACCAGCCCGGTCAGGAGGTTGAAGCCGATTACGCGGCGCCACAGCGGGCGCGGCTCGACCCGTGCGTTCACCCGGCCCTCCTCTTCGGCTCCGGCAGATAGTGAGTGCTATACGGGGGCAATTGGCTGGTCGCCGGAGCGAACGCGCGTCGCTGGGCGTTGATCCAGGCGGCGAACTGGGCGTCGCTGACCACCTTGCCGGTGTCGAACATGTGCCCGTGGAAGAGCCCGCACAGCTCGGCGCAGCGGATGTCGAAGCTCCCGATCTTGGTCGGGCGGACATAGGCCACGTTGTCCACGCCCGGATTGGCGTCGGCCTTGACGCCCAGCGTACGGGCCCAGAAGGAGTGGATCACGTCCAGTGAGGTGACATGGAGCTCGACGTCACGGTTGACGGGCAACTCCAGGTGTGGGGTCTCGACTCCTCCGAACGACGGGTAGCGGTAGGTGAACGCCCACTGCTGGGCGATCACTTGGACCTGCAGCTGCGGGCCCGACGGCTTCGCGATCGGGTCGGCACCCTGGCCACCACCCGAGCCGTCGTCGAAGAGCCGTACGGTGCCATAGCCGGCCAAGAAGAGGACGATCGCGCTCGTCGTCGCGAGCCAGGTCGTCTGGACGCGACGATCCGCCGGGACGGCGATGCCCTCCTCGGGCTCGTCGCCGCGCTGGCGAAAGCTCAACAGCGCGTAGGCAAAGTACGCGAGCAAGAGGACCGTGATCGGCGTCACGATCCCGATCAGCACGGTGTTGTCGACCACCTGGCTGGACGCCTCGTCGCTGCCGTTGCCGGGCGACAGCCCGGGCGCGAGGACGAGGACGGTGACGAGGGTTGCGACGATGCTCAGGGCGATCGCGACGATCAATGCGCGCCGTGGATTTGGAGGCTCTTGCATTACCTGCCCGGCTCAGACCACGTGGAGGAAGCCGTCCATGTAGCCGATCGTCTGCATCGGCCCTCCGAACCCGTCGAGGAACCCGGCCGCGCACGGGACGAAGCATTGCCAGTGGTAGCGGCCCGGGGCCCCGGTGCGAATCGTGAAGCTGATCGTCTCGTGCGCCTGCTTCAGCGAGCAGGGCATCTCCGCGCACTGGTGCTTGGCGTCATCGGCCACCCCGCGGAGCGGAACGACGATCCCCATTTCCGGCACCGTGAAGGTGTGCGACGCGTTGTCGGGGTTGATGGAGTCCATCGTCTTGCCGTCGACAACCATGGTGCCTCCGACCGTTCCCTGGACCTGGGAGAGGAAGGGGTTTCGCAGGCCGCTGTCGCCGTCGTACTGCAGGACGGTCACGTGGACCAGGGAGTGAGCCGGGACGTCGAAGACGGTCGTGTGGTCCCAGCTGCCGTTCCGGCGGACGAGATAGGAGACCCAGCTCTTGTTGGCGCCGAGCTTGCCGACCGCCGGGGTCGTCCCAAGGGTGAGCTGGGCGCGGTGCGGCGAAACCTGGGCGGCAGCGATCGGAGTTGGTGAGCGAAGCAGCTCAGATACGTAGTAGACGATCGTGCCCGTGGCCAGCGCGACAACGAGCAGGACTCCGGCGAGGCGCTTCGCCGTGGAGCTCATTCGGGTGCCTGGCTGATCACGCCCTTGACTCTCCTCGAACGACTAGTGGCATCCGCCACCAATGACGCGCCGGGCAGCATATTCCACTCGCCCCCCGAAATGCAAGGACCACTTCCTTAGCCTCGGCAACGCCGTCCGCCACGCGCGGGCTCGTCGTCGTACAGGAATGACTCGCATCCTCCAGGACCACCGCTTCGCTCGAGAAGGGGACACCAGGTGTGGAGGGCACGCCCCCGAAGAGGACGTGGCTCCGCCGCGGCTGGTCGTAAACCGCCCCGGGGGCAGGGCTTTGTCCGATGGGCGCGGCTGGTTTCGAACCAGCGACCTCTCGCGTGTGAAGCGAGCGCTCTCCCACTGAGCTACGCGCCCTGGTGCTAGGGGCGCGGATTCTAGGTGCGGGAGGCCCGCTCGGCGACCTTGACGAGCCGGTCGTTCATCAGCTGCATCGTGCGCTCGTAGGGCCAGGCGAACTTGCGCTGCATCCAGTGGCCGAACTGGATGTCGCGCGACGTGAAGACCATGTAGCGGTTGCGCTCGACGCCGGCGATGATCTTCTCGGCGACGGTCTCGGGGCTGACCGCCCGCCGCTCGAAGACCTTGATCAGCTTGCGGACACTCGGGTCCTCGCGGTCGACGCCGACGATCTTGACGGTGCCGACGAGGGGGGTCTTGACGGCGCCGGGGCAGACCAGGCTGACGCCGATGTCGTAGCGGGCGAGGTCGAAGCGCAGGACCTCGCAGACCCCGCGCAGGCCGAACTTGCTGGCGCTGTAGGCCGCGTGCCAGGGCAGGCCGAAGAGCCCGGCGGCCGAGGAGACGTTGACGACGTGCCCGCCGCGGCCAGCCTCGATCATCTTCGGGACGAAGCATTCGAGGACGCTGATCGGCCCCATCAGGTTGACTTCGATCTGGGCGCGCCAGTCGGCGTGCTCGAGGCGCTGGATCGAGCCCCAGGTCGAGATGCCGGCGATGTTCATGACGACGTCCATCGAGCCGGCAGCCTCCTCGTGCGCCGCGGTTGCGAGCGCGATGACCTCGTCGTGGTTGGTGACGTCCGCGGGCTGGGCCCAGGCCGACGCCGCCCCGGCCGCTCGCGCCTTCACCACCACCGACTCGAGCGCATTGCCCTGGATGTCGGTGAGGTAGAGGTGGGCGCCGCGCCGCCCGGCGGCGAGCGCGGTGGCGCGGCCGATCCCGCTCGCGGCGCCCGTGATCAGGCACCGCTTGCCGTTCAGGTCCTTGACAGCCATCGCAGCCGCCGCCGACCGGTGGGCGGGGGATCGAGCTCCACGCGGAGCGAGCGGAGCGTCATCGCCAGCATCTCGTAATGGCCGGTGAGGAGGCAGAGCTCGATCAGCGTGGGCTCGTCGAGCTCGGCGCTGAGGCCCGTCCAGACCTCGTCGCCGATGCAACGGTCGGCGTGGAGCTCATCAACCGCCTGCAGAAGGAGGGACTGGCGCCGGCTCCAGCCGTCGGCCTCGGGTCCCTCGCGAACCCGGTCGATCTCCTCGCGGCTGAGGCCGGCAGCGGCCCCGATCCGCTGGTGCTGGTCCCACTCGTAGTCGCTCCCGGTCAGATGCGCGACGCGCAGGATCACGAGCTCGGAGTCGCGGCGCGGCAGCCTGCCGCCGGGCATGAGCCCGCCGGCAAACCACAGCCAGCGCCGGAAGAGCCCGCGGTTGCGGGCGAGGGTTGTGAAGACGTTCGGCGGCTTGCCGCCGACGGCCGCGCCGGCGGCGCGGACGATCGCCTGGTTCACCAGCCCGATCTGCTCGCGACTGCCCGGTGCGATGCGCGGGCCTGAGCCTGCTTCCATGGCCGAAAGCTATCTTGGAGGGACGAACCATGGGCAAGATCCTCGTACACGAATTCATCAGCCTCGACGGGGTCTTCGAGGACCCGCGGTGGACGGCCGACTACCCGTTCGATCCGAAGATGGGGGAGACGATCGGCGGGTTCACGGCTTCCAGCAAAGCGATTCTGCTGGGGCGGGAGACCTACGAGATGTTCGAACCGGCCTGGTCGACGCGCACCGCGGAGGACGATCCGGGTGCTCCGTTCTTCAACGAGACGGCCAAGTACGTGGTCTCCGGCACGCTCGAGCGGGCGGACTGGAGCAACTCGACGGTGCTGGGCCCTTACGACGCCGGGGCCATCCGATCCCTCAAGGAGAACACCGAGGGCGACATCTACGTGAGTGGCAGCGGGACCCTGGTCCGCGCGATGCTGGAAGACGGGCTCGTCGACGGACTGCACCTGTTCGTCTTCCCCGTGGCGCTGGGATCAGGCAAGCGCCTCTTCCCGGAGGGATTCGAGGTCAAGCTCGGTTTGGCCGAGACTCAGGCCTACGACAGCGGCGTCGTGCACCTGGGCTACGAGCCCGCAAGCTCCTGAGCGAAGCAGCCAGGAGCCGCACCTAGGCGGCGGCTGCCGGCCTCGCGTCGTCGCGCTGGCTCACCGCCTCGTAGACGGCGGCCATGTCGAGCTCGCCCTTGCCCATCTCGATGGCCTCTTCGAAGCGGCGCAGGGCGGTCGGTGCGAGGCCGAGGTCGAGGTCGGCCTGCCGCGCCGCCTCGACGATCAGCCCGAGGTCCTTCGCGGCCCCCTCGAGGGCGAACGACGGCGGCTCGAAGTCGCGGCCGAGGATCAGCTTGCCCTTCAGCTGGGCGTAGGGCGATCCGACGGGGTTGCCGTCGAGGATCTCCAAGAGCTTCGCGCTGTCGACCTGCAGCGCGTCGGCCAGGGCCATGGTCTCGGCGACGTTGACCGTGAGGGTGAGGACCCAGGCGTTGATCGCCAGCTTCATGCGCATCGCCGCGCCCGGCTCGTCGCCGACCTCGACCGTCTCGGCGCCGATCGCGTCGAAGACCGCAGCGCTGCGCTCGATTGCGCTCGCCTCGCCCGCGGCGAGCACGATGAGGGCGCCATCCTCGGCCGGCTTGCGCGTCCCGAGCACCGGTGCGTCGATGAACGGCGTCCCCGTGTCGGCGGCGAGCTTTGCCATCTCGTCGGTCGCGTCGACGCCGATGGTGCTCGACTGGATCCACACGGCGCCGTCGTCCATCGCCCTCAGCGCCCCTTCCTCGCCCGCCATCACCTCGTGCACGGCATCGGGACCGGAGACGACCGTGAGGACCGCGTCGGCGCCGGTTACGGCGTCGGCGGGCGAGTCGGCGACCGTGGCGCCCTCGATCGCCTCCGCCTTCTCGCGGGTGCGGTTCCAGGCGCGGACGTCCAGGCCGGCCGCGACCAGGTTCCTGCCCATGCCGGCGCCCATGATCCCGGCGCCCAGGAGGGCGACTGTCCGCGGCTCGTTCATGCACGAGGGGTTCCCGCTTCGAGGCGCGGGAAACGAGGTCATGGTGACGGCGGGATGAAGCCCTAGGACGAGTAGGCGAAGCTCGCCTCGTAACCGCAGCGGTCGCGAACCTCGAAGCCGAGCCCGTCGGCCGCGACCCGAATCGACTCGGCGTGCACTTCGCGGCCGCCCCGATCATGGCCCGGGATGACGCAGGTCACCGTCGACTCGCCCTCGTACGGGGCGCGAACCTTCACCGACACCTCGCCGCCGGCCCTGAACCATCCGTGGCCCGGCGTGTGATCGATCTCGATCGCGGCCGGTCGCACCCCGAGCAGGTCACTGGCCTTCCAGGCCCAGGGAAAGTGATCCTCTGCCGCGCCTCCGAGCCGCCCGGTGAAGATCCCCTCCAGGGCCTCGAGTTGAGAGGAGTCGGCGCGCTCGTCGAGGTAGAGGACGTAGGTCCACGGCGAGCCTGGCTCGTCGTCGTGGTAGCGGCAGGCGATCACGACCTGAAGGCCCTCGAGGTCAACATCGCCCACGTGTCCCGTGGCTATCCGCCACGAGAGCGCGCCCGTGCACTCGCCGTAGGTGGAGCGCCCGCCGCTGACGTTGTCGATCCGCCTGCACGGGCAGATCGGGTCGCAGTTGCAGGCCTCGAGGTAGGTGCCCTCGATGCGCCACGCGGAGACTTCGCGCTCCATGGCGTTCGATCCTACGCCGAGCCGTGGGTCAGAAGCGGCCGCGAAACGCGTACGATGGCGGGCGGACCGTGCTGAGTGGGGCGTTAGCGGTGCCCTGCACCCGCAATCCGCTCTAGCGGGGCTGATCGCCCGCCCGAGGGTCGCGACCTTTGGGGACAGCGCGTCAAGGGCGGCGTTGACGGCCAGGTCCCGCGCGATGAAGGCCCGTGAATCAGGTCAGGTCCGGAAGGAAGCAGCCTTAAGCGTCAGCCGGCAAGCGCCGCGGTAAGCCTGGCCCGAGCAAGCCACGACGTCAGCGCCTAAGGACCGCTCTCGAAGGCGGGCCGCACGGTCCTGCCTTGAACGGCGCAACTGCCGACGCGCGCAGACGCCGAGTGGACGGAAACGACGTCGATGCCGTCGAAACCGTCCACTCGGCGAGCGGCTTAGGCGCGCTGGCTGCCTAGCCCGCTGACTTGAGCGCGGAGACCGTCTGGTTCGCGGCGTCCTGGCAGGCGTTGATCGCCGTTGTCTTGGCGGTCCCGGTCAGGCTCGTGGCCTGGTCGGAGCACTGCTGGAACGCGTTGCGGGCGGCGGCGCAGCCCGCCTTGCCGGCCGGGTTGCTGTTGATCGCGTCCATGCAGGCGCTGTAGACCGCGGCGGCGGTCGCCTGGCCGCTCGCGCTCGAGCTCGACCCGGCGCTGCCACCGGAGCCGGAGCTCGAGGACTTGGTGGGCGATCCCGAGCCCGGGTTGGAGAAGCTCTGCTTCAGCGCGTGATTGGTCTGCTGCAGGGCGTTGTTCACCGTGTCGTTCGCGTCGTTCGTGATCGGCTTGATGATCACGAAGTAGCTGAACGCGAGGATTGCGATGCTGACCAGTCCGTAGACGAGCATCGACTTCGGGCTGCCACTACCGAATACGACCATGGGGTTCCTTTCGCTCCTTGTTGACCTTCTGTCGCGGGCCTCGGACGACGTTCCAGAGGATCAGCTCGCCTGAGTCTTCGGGGTCGACCTTGACCGTCACGTCCATGCCCTCGCCGAAGCTCGCCGAGGGGTGGATGTACTGGCGGGTGGTCGCCGCGTAGGCGTCCTTGCCCGGCGGCCGAACGGTCAGCGCCACTTCGTACTCGCGGCTGCCGCCGCCGTCCGCGTTGCCCGTCGCCAGCATCGAGTTGATGTGCGCAGCGGCGTCGACGCCGCTGCTGGCGAGGCGGTTGGCGCGATTCGCGTCGAGGTCGGATCCCATGGCGCGAACCTAAGGCGGCGGGGCCCCGCTTGTCAGTGTCGATCTGGTCTCATTCGGGTCTCACCCGTCTCAAGCCCATGGTTTCCAGGCCTTTTCTTGACCGCTTGGCCCTTGGCTAGACTCGGGCCGGTGAGCCAGCCACCCTCGCTCTACCGCCGCCACCGGCCCCAGAGCTTCGATCAGGTCATCGGCCAGGAGCACGTGGTGCGGACCCTTCGCAACGCGGTCGAGCAGGACCGCGTGCACCACGCCTACCTGTTCGTCGGCTCCCGCGGGACCGGCAAGACCTCGCTCGCGAAGATCCTCGCGCGCTCGCTCAACTGCGTGAACGGGCCCACGGTCACGCCGTGTGGGGAGTGCGAGCCGTGCCGGACGATCGCCGCCGGCACCTCGCTCGACGTGATCGAGATGGACGCCGCCTCCAACCGCTCGGTCGACGACGTGCGCGACCTCCGCGAGCGCGTCGGCTACGCCCCGGCGGGCGGGCACTGGAAGGTCTACATCCTCGACGAGGCCCACATGCTCACGCGCGAGGCCTGGAACGCGTTCCTGAAGACGCTCGAGGAGCCGCCGCCGAACACGGTCTTCATCCTCTGCACGACCGAGGCTCACAAGGTGATGGCGACGATCGCCGACCGCTGCCAGCGCTTCGACTTCCAGCGGCCCAGCCTCGAGCAGATCGCCGCCGTGGTTCGCCGCGTCGCGGAAGCGGAGGGAATCCAGGCGGACGACGGCGCCGTTGCCGCGATCGCCCGCGGTGCGACGGGAAGCTTCCGGGACGCGCTCGGAACGCTCGACCAGTTGGTCGCCTACGGCGGCAAGGAGATCTCGACCGCTGACGTCCTCGCGGTCCTCGGGATCGCCGACGCCGAGCTGATCCTCACAACCGCGAGCGCGATCGCCGCCGGTGATGCCCGCGGAGTCCTCGAGGCGAGCGAGCGCCTCGGCGCGTCCGGACGCGACGTGACCCAGTTCGGCCGCGACCTGCTTGCCCACCTGCGGGCGCTCGTGGTGGTGCGGACGCTCGACGACGTCCCGGACGCGATCGCGCTCGCGGTCGCCGACCCCGAGCGCCTGCGCGAGAGCGCCGCCGAGTTCTCCGACCTCGGGCTGACCCGCGCGATCGACGCCGTCGCGGCGGCGCTGGCGGCGATTCGCGAGGGGGATGAGCCGCGGATGACTTTGGACCTGGCGTTGTTGAGGTCGGCTTCGCCTCAGCTGGATCCGTCGCGGGAGGCGTTGGCGCAGAGGTTGGAGAGGATCGAGGCCGTGCTTGGGGGTGGGGCGGAAGGCGCCGCCGTGCCCGCCCCCGGCTTGCGCTCGGATGCACAGACACGCAGTGTCCGTACATCCGAGGCTGCTGCGCCGGTGACGGACACGGCGCCGCCGCCGTCGGACGCGGATGGCGCTGCAGGTCCTGGCTCCCACCCAGCCCCGTCGTCCACCGGCGCCGGCGAGGAATCGGATGAGGATTCCGGGAAGGACGGGCCGGTGGCGCAGGCGGTGGCCGTGGCCGAGAGCCTGGATCTCGAGCGGCTACTCGGGCTCTGGCCGGCGGTGATCGACCAGGTCCGCCAGTCGGGCTCGGAGGTGCTCTCGCAGGTGCTCGAGGCGGCGCGTCCGCTTGCCGTGGACGCGGAGGAGGCGGTGCTGAAGCTCGGCTTCCCGTCGAGCGCCTCGTTCAACAAGCGCAAGGCCGAGCGCCCCGACGCTCGCGAGCGCTTCACCGAGGCGATCAAGACGATCGCCGGCGAGCGCCTGCGGCCGGTCTACGTCCTGCTCGACGGGGACGCCGAGGAGGCCGGACCGGCCACGATGAGCGAGGATGAGGCCATCGAGAGGTTCAAGGCGGAGTTCGAGGCGGAGGAGTTCGACGAGGTGGAGGCGCAGGACGTGGAGGCGGCATCGTGAGCCCGCGAGGCCCGATGGGTCCCGGCGGCATGGACCTGAACGCGATGATGAAGCAGGCCCAGAAGATGCAGGCCGACATGCTGGCCGCGCAGGAGAAGCTGAAGGACGAGGTCGTCGAGTCGAGCGCGGGCGGGGGCATGGTCAAGGCGAAGATGAGCGGCGACCTGCGCCTGCTCGAGCTGACGATCGACCCGCAGGCGGCCGATCCCGAGGAGGTCGAGCTCCTTCAGGACATGGTGCTCGCCGCGGTGAACGAGGCCCTTCGCTCCGCGCAGGAGCTCGCCGAGTCGAAGCTCGGCGGCATCACCGGCGGCCTCGGCCTGCCCGGGCTGTAGCGGTGCATCCCGCTCCGATCCAGCGCCTGGTAACCGAGCTCTCCCGACTTCCAGGAATCGGGCAGCGCACGGCGCAGCGCCTCGCGTTTCACATCCTTCGCGCCGACGACGACGCGGCATTCGGGCTTGCCGACGCGATCCGCGAGGTGAAGGAGAAGGTCGGCCTGTGCGAGGTCTGCTTCAACCTGGCCGAGGGCCCGCGGTGCCGGATCTGCGAGGACGCCAGCCGCTCGCGCTCGCTGATCTGCGTGGTCGAGGAGCCGGCCGACGTGATCCCGATCGAGCGCACCGGTGAGTTCCGCGGCCTCTACCACGTGCTCGGCGGGGCGCTCTCGCCGATTGACGGCGTCGACCCCGACGACCTCAAGATCGCCCAGCTCGTCGAGCGCGTCGACGCCGGCGGGGTCGAGGAGGTGGTCCTGGCGACCAACCCGACCACGACCGGCGAGGCGACCGCCATCCACATCGCCGACCTCCTGCGCGGCAAGGTCGAGCTCACGCGCCTCGCGAGCGGGCTGCCCGTCGGCGCCGACCTCGAGCACGCCGACGAGGTCACCCTGGGCCGGGCGCTCTCAGGCCGGCGCGCGGTCAGCGCGTAGAGCCGGTAGGCGTCTTCACCCAAGAGCAGGGCTGGGCGTTCACGGCCCGAATCCACCCAGCAATGGGCGAGTCACCTGGCCGGCGGGAAGAGCGAGGAAGCGGGGCCGGGGCCGCATTCGCCACATCGGCGGTCGACAACAGCACGGCGTTCGGCTACTCGATCATGATCACCGTGACGTTCGGGGTCATCTCACGAGTTGAAGGGAGCGGCAGCGTACTTGACCTGTTCGGTTTCGCTGCTGCGGCGAGCATCGCGGTCGGGTTGATCAACGGAGCGGTGACGGGTGGCTTTCGCCGGCGCCTGAAGCCGGTTCCAACTGAGATCGCGATGCTGGGCACGGCGCTGAACTTCGTCTCGGTGGCGCTCTCCGTGGCGGCGGCTCTGGCGGCGGCGGAGCTGCTTGCGAATCTGCTCGCGTGGGCGGCCGGGGCCTTTCTTGCCTCAGGGCTCTACGTCGGCCTCGAAGGCTCCGAGATCCTGCTGGCGGAATGGATCCAGTCGAAGCGGGGCGATCCGGACGCGAACGTCTGAGGCGGCTGACCTCAGTAGCGGCGGCCGAACCGGCTGTTCCAGTAGCTGGTCTGCTTCTTCGCGCCCGGGATGTTGAGCTCGATGTGCACGTGGTTCTCGTGCGCCTGGGTCGGGTCGAGGTTGTGGCGGCGGTGGCCGTTCGACTTGTAGCAGTAGGAGTACGGGCCCATCCCGATCTGTCCCGCCCACCAGGACTTGCAGTTGAAGATCAGTCCCTGGATGCCCATCCGGCGGGCCAGGGCGGCGTAGTTGCCGTCTCTGTCGGTCGCGAGGAGCGTGTGGATCAGGTTCTCCGCCGCGCGCTTGTCGGCCGGGACGTTGCGGTCGAGGTGCCAGTCGATCGCGCGGTCGACGGAGTGGAGGCTGTAGTTGTGCGGGCTGAGCTTCTCGCAGCGGTAGATCCCCCACGACTCGCCGCGGACGTTTTGCTCGAGCCAGCTCTGCAGAGCCTTCATGCCGGGCGGCATCTCGTCCCTGCAGGCGGTGGCGTAGTCGTAGCGGAAGTCGTCGATCGGCTGCTCGAGGAGCTTCGGCTTGTTGGCGGGGTTCTTGCTCGGGCGGATCGAGGCTGCGGCGACCCCGAACCCGGCGAACACCAGCACGACTACAACGAGCGCCCCTGCGACGCGTCTCATACCCCCAACTTCGGCATTAACGCGACCCCCTTTACGAACCCCCACCCCGACTGGACGACTTTCAGTCGCATAGCGACTACAAGTCGCCAGGCGATTTTCCAAATGTCACGGAACCGCGTCAGGCCGGAGGTAGCGGCGAAGGAGGAAGAGCATCGCTGAGGAGTCGTCCTCCAGCTGCCGCCATGTGAACCGCAGCACCTCGTAGCCGCGGGCTCGCAGGTAGGTGTCCCGAGCGCGGTCGTCCTCGAAGGCCTGGCGGCCGCGGTGGGCCTGCCAGCCGTCGGTCTCGACGACGAGCCGCGGCGCAGGCCAGAGGAAGTCGGCGACGTAGGGGCCGACGGGCTCGTTGACGAGCGGCAACGGCAACCGATTCCTATGACAAAACCGAAGAAACCGCCGCTCGAGCTCACTTCGCTCTTTGGCATCGCCTCCCTCGTTGCCCACCTCCCAACCCTTGAACGCCGCCACCCTCAGGGCCTTTGCGACGACCTCCCGGGACTCGGTCCGTCGCAGGTCGGCGATCGTCCGCGCAGGGGTCGTGAGGGCGATGCCGCGCCGGCTGGTCGTCTGCGCCTTTGGCAACGAGGAAGAGCGGTGGACGATGAGGCCGGAGCGCTTGGCTCGCCCGCTACGCGCCACGCTCACGTGCACCGGCCCCGGGCGCGGCGGGAGCATCGTCCAGAGCTCCGCCGCCGAGCGATGCGACAGGACGGCGTCCTGACCACACGCCAGGACCGCCGCCATCCACCTGCCCTCGTTGCTCAGCCCGGGGTGCCCCCAGGCATAGACGCCTCGGTGAACGCGGTGAAGACGACCGGCGCGGACCCGCCGCTGGATGCCAGGCTGCGAGAGGCCGGCGGCTAGTAGCTGCTCGTAGGTGATCACGCCGTGTTGGTTTGCGGCCATCTCGGCACATTTGCTTTCGGGGGTGGCGGTTTGTAGTCGCATAGCGACTACAAGTCGGCCGGGGGCGGTTTGTGCCCCTAGTTGGGGGCGAGGGCTTGGTGGTCGCGGCCGGCGTCGGACTCGCTGAGACCCCAGCGGTCGTGCAGGCGGCGGAGGGGGGCGGGGGCCCACCAGTTCCACTTCCCGAGGAGCGCCATCAGCGACGGCACGAGCAGGGCGCGGATGATCGAGGCGTCGATCAGCACCGCGAGCGCCGTGCCGATCCCGTTCTCCTTGATGAACACGATCTTCGACGTTGCGAAGGCGCCGATCGCGATCGCGAAGAGCAGCGCGGCCGCGGTGACGATCCGGCCGGTGCGCTCGAGGCCGATCGCCACCGACTCCTCGTTGGACGCGCCCCCGTCGTACGCCTCCTTGATCCTCGACAGGAGAAAGACGGCGTAATCGGTCGACAGCCCGAAGGCGATCGCGAAGAGGAGGATGGGCATCGTCTCCTCGAGCGCCCCCTGGCTCGTGTAGCCGAGCACGCTCTCGAAGTTGCCGTGCTGGAAGATCAGGACGAGGATTCCGAACACGGCGCTCAGGTTGAGCACGTTCATCAGGAGCGACTTGATCGGGAGCACCACTGAGCCCGTCATCGCGAAGAGGATGATCAGCGTGGCGGCGACGACGATGCCGAGCGCGATCGGCAGGTGAGCGTGCAGGCTCGACTCGAAGTCCACGTAGTGGGCGCTGATGCCGGTGACCTGCACCGCCGCGCCGGGCGGGTCGGGCAGCGCGCGAATCGCACGCACCGTGTCCTTGCTCGCCGCGTCGATGTAGGAGTGCCGGGAGATGGCGTCGATGACGCTGAGCCCGCCGCGAAGCGCGACGGGCCGGCCCACCGAGGCGATGCCCTGCGACTCGTGGAGCTCGTGCGACACGCGGGCGACGGCGGAGCCCCCGCCGCCCTCGACGACGACGCGGATCGGGGAGGTCTCGAACGGCGGGAAGTCGCTTCTGAGCGCGTCGTCCACCTGACGAGCGCTGGCGCTCTGCGGGAGCACCTGGGGGTCGACCCCGGTGAAGCGGATCTGGAGGAACGGAAGCCCGAGCACGATCAGCAGGCTTGCGCTCGAGATCGCGACCACGACCGGCCGGCGCATCACGAACTGGGACAGCCGGTACCAGAAGCCCGAGCGCTCGGAGCGGGCGTCGCGGTCGGCTCGGTGCTGGAGGAACCTGGGCGCCCCGGCGTTGACGCGCGGGCCCAGCAGGCTGAGCACAGCGGGCAGCACGACGAGCGAGACCGCCGCCGCGAGCACGGCCACGCACGCGCCGCCGATGCCCATCGAGTAGAGGAACCGCTGCGGGAAGACGATGAGCGAGGCGAGGGCGGCGGCCACCGTCAGCGAGCTGAAGAGGACGGTTCGCCCGGCGGTCCGCATCGTCGCGCGCAGCGCCTCCCAGCGCTCCGTGCGGCCCGCGGCCGCGTGCTCGGAGTCGACGCCGCGGCGCGCGAGCTCCTCGCGGTAGCGCGAGACGATGAACAGGCTGTAGTCGATCGCCAGCCCGAGGCCGAGGCCCGTGGTGAGGTTGAGCGCGAAGATCGAGATCGAGCCGAACTCAGACGCGATCCTCAGCATGAGGAAGGTGCCGACGATCGCGAGGCCGCCGACGAGCAGCGGCAGGGCGGCAGCGACGGCGCTGCGGAAGAAGAGCAGCGAGAGCAGGAAGAGGATCGGGAAGACGAGCAGCTCCGCGGTCCGCAGATCGTTCTCGGTCTGCTGGTTGACCTGCTTCTGCGCAAGGGCGAAGCCACCCACCTTCACGCCGGGCTCGTTCGCGAGCGAGTCGGCGATGGACTGCGCGGCATCTTGCTGTGCCTGGTCGTCGGTGGCCCACAGCGACACCGCGAGGTAGGTCTCGTCGCCGCTCCGGGACACGAACGCTCGCGAGCCGGTGTCGTAGAACCCGTGGACCGCGTCGACGTCGCGGCGGCGGCGAAGCTCTCCGGCGATCGCCTTGACCTTGGTGCGCTCGGCGGCCGAGCTCACCGGCGCGCCCCTGACGAGGACGACGACAGAGGTGTCGCGATAGCCCTTGGCCTCGATCAGGTTGTCCGCCTTGACGCTCTCGGTCGCCGGGTCGTCGTTGCCATAGGGCGCGAGGTGCTTGGCGACCGAGCCGCCGATCGCGATCGCGATCACGAAGAAGACGCCGGCGGCGATCCCGACGAGGCGCCGGCGCGCGTAGACGAACCTGGCCAACCGGTCGAACATCAGGCTGCCCTACCGGTACCCCGCCGGCCGGATTCGAGCTCAGCGATCATCCGCTCGCACCAGTCGGCCTGCCACTCGCTCATCTCGATGCCGTAGCCGAGGACCATCCCCGCGTAGCCCTCCGGCCCCACCTGCTCCTCGATGGCCCGCAGCTCGGCCAGCTTGGCGAGGCTCCGCCTGCGCATCGCCGCGAGTGTTCCCACCGCCGACTCGCCATCGCCGGCCGCGGCGAAGAAGAGCTTCAGCAGGCCCTCGTCGCGCATCTCGAAGATCTCCGGCTCGGCCGCGAGCCACGCGTTGAGCTCTCGCCGTCCGGCCTTGGTGATCGCGTACACGTTGCGTTGCCGCCCGCCCGTGGGGTCCGGCTTGCCCTCGATCAGCCCCTCCTCCTCGAGCCGGCGCAGCTCGGGATAGATCTGCCCGTAGCTCGCCGCCCAGAAGAGCCGTGTCGACGTGTCGACGATCGACTTGATCTCGTAGCCGGACATCCGCCGCCAGCCGAGCATTCCAAGGATCACGTAGGAGGTTGCGTTCCGCCGCGTCACGCGTCGCCTCCGGCCGGAGTCACCTCTACATAGGTTCCCGCGGGGCCGACATTCATGACGACGCTCTCGTAGAGCCTGCGACCAACCCCGAACCTCGCCTGGATCGCCGCCTCGGCACGAGCTTCCTCTTCGGGTGGGAGGATGCGGGCGTTCCCCGCCACGCCCGGCCCACGAGGCTTGCCACGCATGGTGCAGGGCGCGACCACGACGCGCGGATTGGCGCGTATTCGCCGGATCTTCGCGGCACGAGCTTCGCTCCTGAAGTAGATGGTGTCTCCCTCCACCCCAGCCCAGACGGGCGTTGGGACTCCCTCGCCAGAGCGGCGGTAGCTGACTACGAGGCAGTGCTTGTGCTTCGCGAGCTCCTGAAAGTCGCGGGCCGCGCCAACCGCCGCCCGCTGCGCATCCGGATGGCGAGCCCGGTCGAGGAGTGCGTTCCAGCGGTCGGACACGCGCTCCGCCAGTCGGTCCAAACGGGTCGGTTTCGGACCACGCGGGTTCATCTATCGGCACAATATATCTGTCAGATAGGTAACAAACTGTGAGGTCGCGCACACAGCGCGCGCGGATCAGCGCCCCCGCAAGAGCCCCACCCGGCGCTTCAGCTCGAGGACGCGGGCGGCGGCGTCGGCGAGGCGCTGCTGCGGGATCGTGCCGTCCTCAGCCGCGCTCGTCAGCGCCTGGCGCACCGCGTCGACGTCCTTCGGATCGCTGACCTGCACCAGGTCGGAGCCGGCGGCGATCGCCTCCACGGCCGCCTGCGAGATCGGCTCGGTGCCGCGGATTGCGCCGGCCTCGAGGTCGTCCGTGATCGCCACGCCCTTGTAGTGGAGCTGGTCGCGTAGCAACCCCGTCGCCACGGCCTGGGAGAGCGCGCCGGGAACGACCGGGTCGTAGGCGGCGTAGAAGGAGAGCGAGATCACCAGGGCCGGTACGTTTCTGCGGATCGCGGCCTTGAACGGGAGGAGGTCGCTCGCCTCGAGCCCCTGGGGGCTGAGCCCGACGCTCGCCGGACCGTCGTCGGTGTCCTGCGAGGCGGACCCGAGCCCTGGGAAGTGTGCCGGGGCGCAGGCCATCTTCGCCGCCGCGCAGCCGCTCAGAGCGGCGACCGTGAACGCGGCGGCCGCCTGCGGGTTCGCCGCGAAGCCGCGGTCGCGGACCGGGCTGGTGGGGCCCGTGAGGTCGGCGATCGGGAAGAGGTCCAGGTCGAACCCCTCGGCGCGAAGCGCCGCGGCGGCACCCTGCGCCCACTGCTCCACCGCGTCCGGCTTGCCGGTCGACGCGATCTCGTACTCGGATGAAGCGGGCGGGAGGTCGTCGAGCGCGCGGTAGGGACCCCCTTCCTGCTGGGCGACGATGAGCGGCGCGACGCGGTTGCCCGCAAGCCCGGCAGCCCGCAGCCCCCCGACAAGCTGTGCGCCCTGGCGGGCGCCCGGCCAGTTCGACGCCCCGACCAGGACGCCGCCGAGCTGGTGCGCTCGCAGTTCGTCTTCGATGTCGCCCCGGGCGCTGGTCCCCGCGAACCCGATGAGCATCACCTGGTCGACCATCTGCGCCAGCGTCAGCTTGCTCTCGACCCGCTGCACCTGCGGCCGGGAGTCGCTCGCGCCGCCTCCGCCCGCCGGGCCCTCGTTCGAGCCGCCGGGGCGGAAGAACAGGAGCCAGACCACCGCCGTCGCCGCCACCGCCAGCCCGATCGCGATCAGCTGGCGGCGCAGGGCCGTTACCCGGGTTGGTCCCACGCGGCGCAAGATAGGGCGCGACCCGGACCCGCACTCCGCGTCGGGGCGCCCCTTGGCCGCGGCTATCCTCAGGCGCGCACATGACCCTTTCCCACGAGCAGGCAACCGTCGTCATGAAGTTCGGAGGCACGTCCGTGGCCGGCGCGGAGGACATCCGCCGCGCCGCGGGCCGGATCGTCGGCGAGCGCGAGGGTGGGCGCAGGGTGGTCGCCGTGCTCTCCGCGCGCGGGAAGACGACGGATGAGCTCGTCGCCATGGCCCAGGAGGTCTCGGCACGCCCGGACCCGCGCGAGATGGACATGCTGCTCTCGGTCGGCGAGCGAATCTCCTGCGCGCTCTGCGCCATGGCGATCAACGACCTCGGCCACCGCGCGATCTCGCTCACCGGCTCGCAGGCGGGCATCGTCACCGACGCCTCGCACACCAAGGCCCGGATCATCGACGTCCGCGCCGATCGCATCCGCGCCGCACTCGACGAGGACCAGATCGTCCTGGTTGCGGGGTTTCAGGGTGTCTCCACCGACAGCCGCGACGTGACGACGCTCGGTCGCGGCGGGTCGGACACGACTGCGGTGGCGATCGCGGCGGCGCTGGGCGCGGCCGACTGCGAGATCTACACCGACGTCGCCGGCGTGTTCAGTGCGGATCCGCGGATCGTCCCGGGCGCGCGGAAGCTGGCCGTGGTCTCGTTCGAGGAGATGCTCGAGATGGCCGCGTCGGGCGCCGGGGTCCTCCAGCTTCGCTCGGTGGAGTACGCGCGAAACCACGGGATCAGGCTCCACTGCCGAAGCTCGTTCGAGGATGGCCCCGGTACGCTCGTGCTGGGCGAAGACGAGACGATGGAACGACCGCTCGTGACAGCAGTTACCCATGCCGAAGAGGCTCGCGTGACCCTGAGCGGGGTGAGCGACGCCCCGGGCATCGCCGGGCGGATCTTCACCGCCCTGGCCGCCGCCAACGTCAACGTCGACATGATCATCCAGAACGAGCCGGTCTCCGGCGCCGAGCGCGCGGACCTCTCGTTCACCGTCGCCAACGACGACATGCTCGCCGCGGTCGAAGCGCTCGAGGGCCTCGGGGTGGCCGAGTCCGTCTCCACCGACGATCGCGTCGGCAAGGTCTCCGTGGTCGGCGCCGGAATGCGCAGCCATCCCGGCGTCGCCGCCAAGGTCTTCACCGTTCTCGGCGACGAGGGCGTGAACATCGAGATGATCGCCACCTCCCCGATCAAGATCTCCTGCGTAATCGCGGCCGACCAGGTTCCGGAGGCGGTCCGCGCCCTCCACAGCGCCTTTGACCTCGGCGACGGCGGGATCCAGAGGGAGGACCCGACCGGCGTCCACCGGCCGACCGTCGAGACCTGATCATGCCAGCGGCAAACGGCTACCGGGTCGGCGTCGTCGGGGCGACCGGCGCGGTGGGGTCCACGATCCTCGAAGTGCTTGCCGAGCGGGACTTTCCCGCAGGCGAGGTGATCGCGTTCACCTCGGAGCGCTCAGCGGGCAAGTCGGTGGCCTTCAACGGCTCCGAGCTTCGCTGTGTGGCTCTCGCCGAGGACGCGCTCGACGGGCTTGACATCGCGATCTCCTCGGCGGGCGGAGCGGTCAGCGCGGAGTGGGCGCCGAAGCTCGTGGAGGCGGGAGCGGTGGTCGTCGACAACACGAGCTTCTGGCGGATGCACGACGACGTTCCGCTCGTCGTCTCGGAGGTGAATCCCGAGGCGATCGCCTCGCACCGCGGGATCATCGCGAACCCCAACTGCTCGACCATGCAGATGGTCGTGGCCCTGGCGCCGATCCATCGCGCGGTCGGCATCCAGCGCATCATCGTCTCGACCTACCAGTCGGTCTCCGGCACCGGCCGCCGTGCCGTCGAGGAGCTCCACGCGCAGACCCGCGCCGTGCTGGCCGGCGAGCAGCCGGTCGCCGACGTCTACCCCCACCAGATCGCCTTCAACGTCCTGCCCCAGGTGGAGACCTTCAAGGATGGCGACGACTACACCACCGAGGAGCGCAAGATGATGGCCGAGACGCTGAAGATCCTCGGCGCGGATCCCGACGAGCTGCGGATCTCGGCCACGTGCGTGCGCGTGCCCGTCGTCGCCGGCCACTGCGAGTCGGTGAACGTGCAGACTCGCAGTGACCTCTCCGCGGAGGCATGCCGGGAGATCCTCGCCGCGGCCCCCGGCGTGACCCTGCTCGACTCGCCCGGTGAGGGCATCTACCCGATGGCGATCGAGGCCGCCGGCCGCGACGACGTGCTCGTCGGCCGGATCCGCCGCGATCCGTCGGGGGAGCGCTCGCTCAACCTCTGGATCGCGGGTGACAACCTCCGCAAGGGCGCGGCGACCAACGCCGTCCAGGTCGCCGAGCTGCTGGTCGAAGCCGGTCTCTAGCGTCCCTTGATCGGCGCCTACGCATCGGCGGCGGTGATCCTCGCCGCTTCGGTGGCGATCGGTCAGGCGATCATGGCCCTCGCCGGCCGCCCCGGATTCACCTGGCTCTCGGCCCCCGCCGGCTTCGCCGCGCTGCTGACGGTGAGCGGCGTGGCGATCAAGCTCCCGGGCCACTCGACGGCAGCCGCAATCGCCCTGATCCTCCTTCTCCTGGCGAGCGTTGCGGTGCTCGTGGCCACGAAGCGGGGGCGTGCGGTTGCCGGGGCGGTGCCCGGCGCCGCCGCGCCGCCGCTCCTCGCGGGGCTCGCAGCGCTCCTCCTCGCCTCCCTGCCGTTTATCGCCGCCGGCCGCATGGGCATCCTCGGCGTCGGACTCGTCAACGACGACATGTCCTACCACCTGCTGATCGCCGACTGGATCGGTTCGCACGCAGGCCACATGCCGACGCTCGTCCGCCAGGGTTACCCGGTCGGCCCGCACGCGCTCGTCGACGGCGTGACGAGCATCCTCGGGACGAGCCTCGTCAACGGCTTCGCGGGGATGACGGTCGCGCTGCCGGCGCTGACCGCGATGGTCGCCGCCGGCGCGCTCGAGAGGGCGCGGACGACCGCGCGCGTGGCGATCGGCGCGATCGCGGCCGTCGCCTACCTCGCCGCGGCCTACCTGGCCCAGGAGGCGTTCAAGGAGCCGATCGAGGCGCTCCTCGTCCTCGGCTTCGCGCTCTACCTGCCGTCGATCCGGACCGTGCGCGACACGCTTCCGAGCGTCGTCATCTGCGCCGGGGCCGTCTACGCGTACAGCTTCCCCGGGCTCTTCTGGATGGCCGGGACCGTAGGCCTCTACTGGGCGGTCGCGCGGCCCTGGGAGACCGTGAAGCCCTTCCTTCTCGGGCACGCCGCCGTTCTTCTCCTCGTGGCTCCGGAGATCGGGCGCCTCATCGACTTCACCCACTTCAAGGCATTCAGCTCCTCGACCGCGAACGCCGGCGGCCTCGGCAACCTTCGCCACCAGCTCTCCCCGGCCGAGGCCTTCGGGGTGTGGCCGACGAGCGAGTTCCGGCTGGCCGCAGCCGACGCCGGGCACCCGGCTGCCTTCTACGCCGGCGCCGTGCTCGCCGTCGGCGCGTTCGCCGTCGGCGTTCCCCGCTGGGTCCGCCGCTACGGCTGGAGCCTGCCGGCCGCGATCGCATCCGCGGCGCTGATCTACGCCGTCGCCCGGATCACGGGGACCGTCTACACCTCCGCGAAAGCGCTCGCGATCGCCTCCCCGCTCATCCTCCTCACCGGCCTGGGCGGGCTGGTGAGCGAAGAGGCCCGAGGCTCCGCGCTACGCGCATTCGCCGCGCTGGCCGCTGCGGCCGCCCTGGCCTCCTCCTTCCTCATCCTCCGCCAGGCGCCGGTGGGCCCAACCACGCATGCCGACGAGCTCGCGAGCTTCAAGCCGCTGATCGGCGACCACCGGGTCCTGTTCCTCGGCCGCGACGACTTCATCCAGTACGAGCTCAGCCCGGCACGGCCGTACGTCGCGGTCCGCAACTACTACGACAACTACTACGTGAGGCCGAATTTGAACCTCGCGGACGTCTTTCAGAAGTTCGACTTCGACTCGCTGAGGCCGCGGGATTTGGCGCGCTTTCGCTACGTGATCACAACCCGTGGCGCGTTCGCCAGCGGGCCTCCGGCCTGGCTCGAGCCCGCCCGGGTCACGCCGAGCTTCGTGCTGTGGACCGTCGAGGGAAGGCCGTCGCTCGACCGCCACGTCCTCCACGAAGGCGATCAGCCGGGCGCGATCCTCCGCTGCGCGCGCGGCCCGGCGAAGCATGGCGTGGCCACCGTCTTTCCCCGCAGGCCGATCGCGGGAGCCGACTGGTCGTCCGGCCCGACGGTGGAGAGCGGATCGACGACGGCGCAGACGCTCGCCGTCCCCGCCGGGCGCTGGGACGTCTCGATCCAGTACGACGCATCACGCCCGCTCGAGCTCAGCGCCGCAGGACTCACCGGATCCGAGCTTCCCGCCAACCTCGACTATCGCGGCACGACTCCCTACTACGCGGCAGGCACGCTCACCGTCGCCAAGTCCGGGCCCGTCAGCTTCACCGTCGGCGTGCAGCGCCCGCCGCTCAGCGGTCGCCTCCTCGGCGCCCACTCGGTGGCGCACCTCGGGTCGATCGCGCTGACACCGGCCGGCGGGGCCGTGCAGCCTGGGGCCGGCGAGCGCAGCGTGGCGCGTTCAGGCGCCTGCGGCCGCTACGTGGACTGGTTCAGGTCGGGCTAGATGGCTGATTCCCAATTCACGCACCCGCGGCTGACGGCGCATTCCGTCGCTGGATCGCCACCCGCGCCCTCGCCAATAGCAGACAGCTATTGGCTTCGGGACACGTGCGGCGCCCAGCTCGCCCTGCGCCGCCCCCGCGGGCACGTCAATTAGGAGTCAACCATCTAGACCCGGCCGTCGGACTCCGCCGTGGCGCGTGCCTGCCGCACGGCGTCGCCGACGCCGCCGGTCCACGGGTCGCCGTGGCCGGGGAGGAGGAGGCCGGCCTCCACGTCCTCGATCGCCGACAGCGACTCGTAGGACTGTCGCGTCGAGACGTTGAACGCCATGACCTGCGGGCCCAGGCGCCCGCGCGTGGGATGCCACGTGCACATGAGGTCGCCGACGAAGAGGACCCCGAGGTCGGCGAACGAGTAGGCGACGTGTCCGGGAGTGTGCCCTGGGGTGGGAATCGCGACCGGCCGCCCGGGGACGTCGATGGGTCCGGCCGCCACCGGGACGGTGTCCTCGATCACCGGCGGTCGCGCCCCGCCGTTGCGCGTGAAGTGCGTGAACAGCCGCCAGGCGTCGAGGTGCGCGAGCTCGGCCGCGATGCTCTCGTCGGTCTGCTTCTTGCCTCGCGAGCGCGCGCTCTCGGCATCCCCGGGGTGCAGGTGGATCGGCGCGCCGGTCTCCTCCCGCACCTTCGGCGACACTCCCGTGTGGTCGCCGTCCGCGTGGGTGAGGAGGATCGCCTTCACGTCGCCGAGTGAGCGGTCGAGTAGCTCGAGACCGGGCTCGAGCTGCGGCCGGTAGCCGGGAACGCCGGCGTCGACGATCGTCACTCCCGAGTCGTCGGCGACGAGGTACCAGTTGACGTAGCGCGTCCCGAGGCGCACCACTCCGTCCGCGAGGAGGCTCGTATCGGCCATTCCGCGAAACTCAGCTCGCGAGCGCCTCGACCGCGGCCCGCGCCTCGGCGGGATCCAGGTCGGCCTGCTTCGCGTGCAGGGCGATGGCGTCGTCGAGCTGGCCAAGGAGGACGAGTTGCGTCACCTCGGGAGAGGGCGGGTTCGTTTGTGCAGCTTGGTCGTTCATGCGGCCCGGCAGCTTACATAGCCCATCCCCGGCTCCGTATAAGAGGCGCATGCACTTGGGCTTCGGCGACGCGATGCTGGTGTTCGGTGGCCTCCTGGCGGTCGCCGCGGCCCTCTCTGGCCTGATGAAGGGGACCGTGCTCTCGATCTCCGTCCTCGCCGTAGCTCTCGGCGCAGTGCTCGCGGAGGCCGGAACGGTGAGCGTCCACCCTGGCAATCCCGACGTGACCCACCTCGTCGAGGTTGCGCTGATCCTCACGCTCTTCTCCGACGGCCTCTTCGTCGAACGCGAGCTCCTGGTGGTTCATCGCGGCCCGGTGCTGCGGGCGATCGTCCTAGCGATGCCAATCACCCTCGGACTGCTGGCGCTTGGTGCCTGGCTTCTGTTCTCCGAGCTCAACTGGGCGCAGGCCTTTCTGCTGGCTGCCGTGCTGACGCCGACGGACCCCGTGGTCACGTCGAGTGTGGTGACCTCGCGAAGGGTGCCGGCACGGGTCCGGCACACGCTCAACCTCGAATCCGGGCTGAACGACGGGCTCGCGCTCCCGTTTGTCCTCTTCTTCCTGGTGCTGGCTGAGCCGGGCGGCAACGCGGGCACCGAGGCGCTGAAGCTCCTCGGCGAGGCTGCTTTCGGCGCGTTCGTAGGGACCTGCCTCGGCCTGGCCGGTGGGCGGCTCCACAGGCACCTCCCGGGAGGGGGGATCACCGCACGCTACGAGGGGATCTTCGCCGTCGGCTTCGGGCTTGCTGCTTTCGGCGTGGCCGACGTGACCGTCGGCAACGGGCTCATCGCGGCGTTCGTCTGCGGGATCGTGATGGGCTTCACCGAGCACGAGATCCCTGACGGGTTCGTCGATTTCGCCGAGAACGTCAGCGCGATCGCGCAGGTGATCACCTTCTTCGCATTCGGCGCCCTGATCGCCGGCACCAGCTTCGGCGGCAGCATTCTGGCTCTCGTGCTGTTCATCGCTGGAGCGCTGCTGGTGGTCCGGCCGCTCGCGATTCTGATCGCGTTCGCCAAGAGCCGCTTCGACCGGGACGAGGTGGGCTTCATCGCATGGTTCGGGCCGAAGGGCGTCGCCTCGATGCTGTTCGCCCTCTTCGTCCTCGACTCGCAGGTGCCTCTGCGGGGCTTCCTCTTCAACATCGCGGCGTTCACGATCGTCACCTCGATCATCGCCCACGGGCTGACGGACACCGTCGGCGCGGGCTGGCTGGATCGACGGCGGGCTCGGGAGAGCGCCTAGGCGACTGTCGCGGCCAGGCGCTCCTCGACCCAGCCGGTCGGGGCGACGTGCTTCGACATTCCCAGCTGCCCGGGCTCGAACCCCAGGGCCAGCCCCACGAGCTGGGGAAGGTGAAGGACGGCGAGGCCGAGATCGCGGCCCACCACCTTGGCGGCCTCGGGCTGCTGGAGGTCGAGGTTGAGGTGGCAGAGCGGGCAGGGTGTCACCAGGCAGTCGGCGCCGGAGTCGAGCGCGTCGGCGATGTGGGTGCCGGCCTGGCGCAGGGACGTCTCGCGGTTCATCGTGATCACCGGGAACCCGCAACAGCGGCGCGCGCCGTCGTACTCGACGACCGTGCCGCCGAGCGCCTCGATCACCCAGTCCAGGTACAGGTCGCGGTCGGGGTGCTCGTCGTAGCCGAGGCGGTGTTTCGGCCGCAGCACGTAGCAGCCGTAGAACGGGCCGACCCGCAGCCCTGACAGCGGGCGCTTCACCTGGCTCTTCAGCTTGTCGAGCCCGAAGTCCTCGACCAGCACCCAGAGGAAGTTCTTGTTCTCGAACCCCTCCTTGTCCTTCTCGTAGGAGAGCCCCTCGGCAGCCAGGGCCTCGTTGATGTGGGCCAGGTACGCGCTGTCGGCGTCGAGGCGCTGCTGGCACTCCGACTGGGCGCCCTGGCAGGTCGAGCAGATGTTCATCATCGCGAGCCCCGTCTGCTGCGCGAGGGCGAACGTGCGGGCGTTCAGGGTGTCGGCCAGCTCCTGGTTGTGCTCGGCGATGACCCCCGCGCCGCAGCAGTTCGCGCGGTCGAGCGTGACGAGCTCGATTCCGAGACGCTCGGCGACGAGCGCCATCGAGCCGTGGAGCTCGGGCGTGAACCCGCGCGAGACGCAGCCGGGCCAGTAGGCGAGCTTCACGAGCTGGCCCCCTGGGTCATCGCGCCCTCGCTTTCCTCGGCCACCGGCGTCTCCTCGTCGCCGTCCTCGCCGACGATGTAGAGGTTGAGCTCGGTGCGGTGCTCCTCCGCATGCGCGTAGATGCGCTTGACGTGATCCTGGGCGTCGCCAGGCAGCTTGTGGTGAACCCCGGGGATGAGCTTGCGCAGCGAGCGCATCTTGCCCGTGCGGATGCCGCGGAAGGCGGTGGGCAGCGACGCGAGAAGCCCCTTGATGGCTGCCATCGTCGGGATGAGCTTGCCCTTGAAGCCGGCGGCGTACGACTCCTGGAGGAGCATCGACTCGTCGAGCGTGCCCTTCTTCTGGATGATCTTCGTGAACGCCAGCTCGTGGCGGCGGCCGTTGTTGACGTCGTCGATGCCTTCCTCATGGCCGGCCAGCCGACGAAGCCGCATGATCTGGTCCATCGGCGCGACGCCCTTGGGGCAGGCGTCGATGCAGGAGAAGCAGTGCGTGCAGTCGTAGATGCCCTGCGGGTCCTGGGCGAGGTCGTACAGGCGCTCGCGGGTCTGGGCGTCGCGTGGGTCGCCGACGAAGCGGTAGGCCTTGGCGAGGGCGGCGGGCCCGATGAAGCCGGGGTCGGCCTCCATCGACAGGCATGACGACACGCACGCGCCGCACTGGATGCACGCCATCGACTGCGTCACGTCGATCATCGACTCCGCCGGGACGACGTACTCGCGCTCAGGCGGGTCGCCCTCCGGCAGGAGCCAGGGCGTGACCCGGCGGATCTTCGTCCAGTGGGTGGACTCCATGTCCGTTACCAGGTCCTTGATCACGGGCATGTTGCCCATCGGCTCGATCAAAATAGGGCGCGGCACGTCCTCCGCTCCGCGTCCGGGCGTGCCGCGGTCTGTCGCCGGATCGGAACCGCCCGGCGAGACCGGGTCACCGTGGATCTCGCCTGCCTGCCGGTTGGCCTCGTTCTGGGCGTCCTGGATCTTCGTCTTGCAGGCCAGCGTGGACTGCCCGTTGACCTTGACTCCGCAGGACCCGCAGATCGCCGCCCGGCAGGAGCAGCGAACCGAAAGCGAGCCGTCCTGATCGGAACGCGCCTGAAGCAGCGCGTCCAGCACCGAGAGCGACTCCTCGAGCTCGACGTCGAAGTCCTCCCAGTAGGCGCCGTCCCCGGTCTCCGGCTTGAAGCGCCTCACGCGCACGGTGTATTCAGCCATTGCCGCGCACCCTAGTAAGTCCGCTCTTCGGGTTGCCAATCGGTGATCGTCACCTCGGAGTAGGCGATCTCGGGCTCGTCGCCGTTGGCGGAGAGGGTGATGTGCTTCAGCCACTCCTCGTCGTTTCGCTCCGGGAAGTCGGTGCGGAACTGCGCGCCGCGGCTCTCGGTGCGGTGCAGGGCGGCGACGCAGGTGCACTCGGCGTTGTCGAGCATGAAGCCGAGCTCGATCGCCCCGAGGACGTCCTGGTTGAACACCGAGCTCGCGTCGTCGATGTACGCCGTCTTCGCCTCCTCCTTGAGGCGGCGGATCACCTCCAGGGCGCTCTGGATGCCCTCGGCCTCGCGAAACACGCCGACGAAGCGATCCATCGCGACGCTCATCTCGTGGCGGATCTCGGCGACACGGCGGCCGACGCCACGCTCGCGCCCGATGATCTCGTCGATCTCCCCGCGCGCGTCGTCCAGGCTCGACCGCGCCGCACGGGCGTGGCCCATGTGCTTCGCGCGCCGGGCCGCGTCCTCGCCGGAGCGGCGACCGAAGATCAGCGTGTCGAGGAGCGAGTTGGCGCCGAGGCGGTTGCCGCCGTGCACCGAGACGCACGCAACCTCGCCGGCCGCGTAGAGGCCGGCGACCGACGTGCGTCCGTGGACGTCGGTCTTGACGCCGCCCATCATGTAGTGGTTGCCGGGCTTGATGTGGATCGGCTCGCGGGTGATGTCGACGCCGGCGAAGTCGCGGCCGACCAGGACGATCTCGCGAAGCGCCTCGTGGATGCGCTTGCGGGGAACCACGGTGATGTCGAGGGCGACCGTGCCCTCGCGGAAGCCGCGGCCCTCGTCGATCTCGGTCTGCTCCGCGCGCGAGACCACGTCGCGGGAGGCGAGCTCCATCTTGTTGGGGGCGTAGCGCTCCATGAACCGCTCGCCCTTGGCGTTCAGGAGGTGCGCGCCCTCGCCGCGCGCGCCCTCCGTGATCAGAAAGCCCTTGCGCGCGAGCGTCGTCGGGTGGTACTGCACCATCTCCATGTCCATCAGCTCGGCGCCCGCCTTGTAGGCCATGGCGATGCCGTCGCCGGTGCAGATGAGGGCGTTCGTCGTCGGGCGCCAGATCTGCCCGTTGCCGCCGGTTGCGAGGATCACCGCCTTCGCCTCGAAGAGGTCCATGGCCCCGTCCCGGATGTTGCGCACGATGACGCCGGCGCACTCGCCGTCGTCGTCGAGCGCGAGCCCGGTCGTGAACCACTCCTCGTAGCGCGCGATCTGCGCGGAGTACTTCATGAGCTGCTCGTAGAGCACGTGCATGATCGCCTGGCCGGTGATGTCGGCCACGTAGAACGTGCGGGCCTTCGACGCGCCGCCGAAGGCGCGGGTGCCGAGGTGTCCGTTCTCGTCGCGATGGAACGTCACGCCGAGGTGCTCGAGGTGGAGGACCTCCTCGGGCGCCTCGCGGCACATGATCTCGATGGCGTCCTGGTCGCCGAGGTAGTCGGAGCCCTTGATCGTGTCGAAGGCGTGCGACTCCCAGGAGTCATCCTCGGCCAGCGCCGCGTTGATTCCGCCCTGCGCGGCGTTCGAGTGGGAGCGCACCGGGTGGACCTTGGAGACGATCCCGACGGAGACCCCGGCCTCCGCGGCCGCCAGTGCGGCGCGCTGGCCGGCGAGGCCGGCTCCGATTACGAGAACGTCGTGCTTGGGTCCGAGCATGGCGCGGCGCGATTCTATGGAGCCGCGCCGGGGGCCTGCGTGCTGGGCACATGCCGGGACCGACGCGATTCCGTCACAAATGCCTCAAGTGGTTACGCCGCGGAGCCGAAAAACGGCCTGTGAGAGGAGTTCAGCGAACCCCGCGCAGCGGGCTCTCCGAAGAGCTTCGCCGCGAGCGCCTTCTCGATCTCGAGGAGCGCATGGCGCCGTTTCGCAGGCGCGCCTTCGCCGTGCTCGGTGCCTCGCTGGTGATCGCCGGCCCCTGGCTTGGCTACTGGTGGATCGTGCCGCTGGCGGCCGCGCTCGCCGCGTTTGCGGTGGTCGATCGCAAGATCGCCGACAGCGACCATCCCGATCGCTGGATGGCCGCCGGCTGGGCGGTCTCGCCGCTCATGATCGCGATCAGCGTTGCGTTGACGGGGGCCAACGCCAGTCCCGCGACCGGCTGGTTCGCGCTGCCCGCGATCACCCTCGGCATGCGCTTCGAGCGCCGCGGGGTCACGGTCGGGGCGATCTACCTCTTCGTCCTCATGTTCTTCTCGCTGTACGTCGCCAACCCGAGCGCGGTCACCGATGACCCGACCACGCTGGTCTTCACCGGCGGTCTGACTCTTGCCGCTCTGCTGCTCTCCGGCGCCGTCGTCGAGTCGGACCGCGACCACCGGCACAGCTCGATCGTCGACCCGCTCACCGGCCTGCTGAACCGCGCGGCCCTTGCGCAGAAGGTCGACGACCTGAAGCCGCTTCGCAACGAGGATCGCTGTCTCGGCCTCCTGATCGGCGACCTCGACCACTTCAAGGAGATCAACGACCGGCACGGACACGCGGCCGGCGACGCGGTGCTCCGCGACGTCGCCTACGCGATCGCCGGGGCCCTGCGCTCGTTCGACGTCGCCTACCGCATCGGCGGCGAGGAGTTCCTGATCCTGCTTCCCGACGCCGACGACTCCGGAGTGAAGATGGTCGCCGAGCGCCTCCGCGAGGAGGTGCACGCATGCTCGCGCCACGGCCTGCAGATCTCGATGAGCTTCGGCGGCGTGAGCGGCGCCTACGACGGCGCCGACTTCAGCGCCCTGAGCGCCGCGGCGGACAAGGCTCTCTACGAGGCCAAGCGCGCCGGGCGCGATCGCCTCGTCATGGCCGGCGACGCGACGGCGGATGAGGGGAGCTACAGGCCCCGCGCCATCGCGCCGACCATTCAGCCCGCCTGACCTACTGGGCCCGCTGGGTGCCCCGGCGCCGGCGAAGCTTTTCGACCATCGCCTGACGGTACTCGGAGTTCAGCTCGCCGATCACCTTGATCGAGATCTCCTGGGGGCAGACCGCCTGGCACTCGCCCGTGTTGGTGCAGCCGCCGAAGCCCTCCGCGTCCATCTGGCGGACCATCGAGCGCACCCGGTGGAAGCGCTCGGGCTGGCCCTGCGGCAGGAGGTTGAGGTGGGTGACCTTGGCCCCCGTGAAGAGCATCGCCGAGCCGTTGGGGCAGGCGGCGACGCAGGCGCCGCAGCCGATGCAGATCGAGGCGTCCATCGCGTTCTGCTGGACCTCGGGGTGGACGGGCAGGGAGTTCGGCTCCGGCTTGGGTCCGGTGCCGACCGAGATGTAGCCCCCGGCCTGCTGGATGCGGTCGAACGCCGAGCGGTCGACGACCAGGTCGCGCACCACCGGGAACGCGCTGGAGCGAAACGGCTCGATCCGGATCGTCTGGCCGTCGGCGAAATCGCGCATGTAGACCTGGCAGGTGGTGACACGGCGCGGGCCGTGCGGGATCTCGTCGATCATCAACGAGCACGCGCCGCAGATTCCCTCCCGGCAATCGGAGTCGAAGGCGATCGCCCGCTTGCCGTCGTGGATGAGGTTGTCGTTGAGGACGTCGAGCATCTCGAGCAGCGATGCGTCCGGGTCGATGTCCGTGACCTCGTGGGTCTCGAAGCGCCCGCCGGCCTCGGGCCCGTCCTGGTGCCAGATCTCGAGAACGAATCTCATTCCATGCTCCCGACCCCGTCGGCGGCGGACGCGAAGCGGAGCAGCCGACGGGCCGTGTCTGTCACTTGTAGGACCTCTGGGTCAGCTCGACCTCTTCGAACTCGAGCTCCTCCGTGTGCAGTCTCGGCTCCGACCCCTCGCCGGTGTGCTCCCAGATCGCAGTGTGGGCGAAGTGGCGGTCGTCGCGCAGCGCCTCGCCGTCCTCGGTCTGGTGCTCCTCGCGCAGGTGGCAGCCGCAGGACTCGTCGCGCTCGATGGCGTCGCGGCACATGAGCTCGGAGAACTCGAGGAAGTCCGCGACCCGTCCGGCGTACTCGAGGGTCTGGTTCAGCTCCTGCCCGCTGCCGTCGACTCGGAGGTCGCGCCAGAACTCCTCGCGGATCTCGCCGATCTTCTCGATCGCCTCCTCGAGCCCCTCGCCGGTCCGCGAGATCCCGCAGCGGTCGAGCATCACGTGGCCGAGCTCGCGATGGAAGACGGTGGGGGAGGTGGAGCCGCCGACGCTCATCAGGCGGTCGAGGCGTTCGGAGACCCGCGTCGTCGTCTCGGCGAAGGCGGGGTGGTTCTCGTCGACGTGATCGGCGAGGCCGCCGAGGTAGTGGGTCACGGTGTGGGGGACCACGAAGTAGCCGTCGGCGAGGCACTGCATCATCGCGCTGGCGCCGAGGCGGTTGGCTCCGTGGTCGGAGAAGTTCGCCTCGCCGATCGCGAAGAGCCCCGGAATCGTGGTCTGGAGCTCGTAATCCACCCAGAGCCCGCCCATCGAGTAGTGGGGGGCCGGGTAGATGCGCATCGGCACCTCCCACGGGTCCTCGCCCGTGATCCGCTCGTAGAGCTCGAAGAGGTTGCCGTAGCGCTGCTCGATCTGCTCGGCGCCGCGCTCGGCGATCGCGTCGCGGAAGTCGAGATAGACGCCGCGCCCGGTCGAGCCGATGCCGAGGCCCTCGTCGCAGACCTGCTTCGCGGCGCGCGAGGCGACGTCGCGGGGGACGAGATTGCCGAACCGCGGGTAGCGCTCCTCGAGGTAGTAGTAGCGCTCCTCCTCCGGGATGTCGCCGGGCTCGCGGTCATCGCCGTCCTTCCGCGGGACCCAGATGCGCCCGTCGTTTCGAAGCGACTCGCTCATCAGCGTCAGCTTCGACTGGTACTCGCCCGTCTGCGGGATGCAGGTCGGATGGATCTGCGTGAAGCAGGGGTTGGCGAATGCGGCCCCGCGCTTGTGCGCCCGCCAGATCGCCGTGACGTTGCACCCCATCGCGTTGGTGGAGAGGAAGTAGACGTTGCAGTAGCCGCCCGTGGCGAGAACGACCGCGTCCGCCGCGTAGCGCTCGAGCCTGCCGGTCACCAGGTCGCGCGCGATGATGCCGCGCGCGACGCCGTCGACCATGACCAGGTCGAGGAACTCGTGGCGGGAGTGCATCCTGCACCATGCCCTCGTTGACCTGGTTCTGGAGTGCCGAGTAGGCCCCGAGCAGGAGCTGCTGGCCGGTCTGTCCGCGGCAGTAGAAGGTGCGCTCCACGAGGACGCCCCCGAACGAGCGGGTCGCGAGGACGCCGCCGTACTCGCGGTTGAACGGGACTCCCTGGGCGACCGCCTGGTCGATGATGTTGGTCGAGAGCTCGGCCAGGCGCCACACGTTTGCCTCCCGGGCCCTGAAGTCGCCGCCCTTGACCGTGTCGACGAAGAGGCGGTGGACGGAGTCGCCCTCGTTCGCGTAGTCCTTCGTCGCGTTGATGCCGCCCTGCGCCGCGATCGAGTGAGCCCGACGCGGGCTGTCCTGGAAGCAGAAGGCCTCGACGTTGTAGCCCTGGCCCGCCAGGGTGGCCGCCGCGCTCGAGCCGGCCAGGCCGGTCCCGACGACGATGATCCGGTAGTCGTGGCGGCGGCGCGGCCCGACCAGCCGGTGACCGTCCAGCCAGTTGTGCCACTTGTCGTGAAGCGGACCCTCCGGGATCTTCGCGTCGAGGTTCAGGCTCACCGCTGCGCCACCGTCTGGGTCGTCGTGGGCGGGTCCGGGAGGACGTTCACGTAGAAGCAGATCGGCACGGCGGCGAAGCCGACGGTGATCGCGGTAGCCGTCACCGTTGCGAACCGCCGGAAGGTGGGGTTGCGGTTGGGCTTGTCCCAGCCGGCCGTCTGGGTGACGCTCCAAATCGCGTGCTTCAGGTGCATGCCGAGGAAGACGACGGCGACCACGTAGAGCAGCACGAAGTACCACTTGGCGAAGGCCGCGTCGAGGTTGGCGTACACCGTGCCCTCGTAGACGGGCGTGACCTGGATGGTCCGCGTCGTGAACTGCAGGATGTGGAAGACCGTGAACGCGAGCAGCGCGATCCCGGTCCAGAGCATGGTCCGCGACGAGAGCGAGCGCTTGACGACCGGAGCCGATCGATTCCCGGCGGGCCGGGCGAGGTGGTTGCGCTTGGTCAGCGACCAGATCGCGGCGACGTGCAGCACCAGCGCCGCGATCAGGATGACCCTGACCAGCCAGAGCAGCCCGTCGCGCGGGATCACCGGCGAGCCGACGGTGCGCAGGAAGTGCGCGTAGTCGTCGACGGCGGCTCCGGAGCTGCCGTCGCCCTGGAACGCCTTCAGGTTGCCGAGCACGTGGAGCACCACGTAGGCGAGGAGGATCCCGCCGGTGACCGCGACGATCACCTTCTTGCCGATGGTCGAGGACCACATCTCCCGAAGCCACCGGCCGCGGGTCGCCGGAGCCTCGCGCGCAGCGCCCTCGCTCTTCACGTTCGGCACGCGGCGATTCTATGTCGCGGGGCCTGCGCGTCGGGCCGGTGGGTGTTACGAGGTCAAGTGGGGTGGGGCCGGAGTGCGACCACGACCGGAATTACCTCTTTGGGCGTCTTGTGAGGTGTTAACGGTGCTATAGCCCCAATAACCCCTCACATCTTCACGAATGAACGGAATTGGCGCTTCGCGGCGCCCTCCTTCGCTGCCCGTTGTTCGTAACGGCCCTAGACCGTCGGCGTCAGCGCGCGCTGGAGCGCGCGGCCCACCTGCTCGGCCGTGATCACGCCGCGCAGCGTGCCCTCCGCGTCGACGGCGGCGAGAGCGCCGAGGCGGCGGAGGTTCTCGTTGCCGAGGAGGCTCTCGAGCGGGGCGTCGAAGCTGATCTGAAACGACTCGGCGGAGCCGTCCTCCAGCACGTCGCTCACCGTCTGCCCGGCGCGGCTCGGCTCTGGCACGGCGTCGGCGGCGTCGCGCTCGAGAAGGCCCCTGAACCGGTGGGCCGTGTCGACCGCGAAGAACCACGGCCAGCGGTAGCGCAGGAAGTACTCGTCGAGGGCCGCCTCCACCGTCGTGTCGACGGGGATGGCGACCGGATCGGTGTCCATGACGTCGGCCACGGAGATGCCCTGGATGCGCGTCGCGAACTCGGTCTGGGCGATCGCTGCTCGCGCCGACTGCCCGATCATCCAGCCGATCAGCGCCAGCCAGATTCCGCTGAAGCCGTAGCCGTTGAAGAGGAGCAGGATCCCGAAGACGATGAACCCGTAGGAGAGCCAGGAGCCGATCCTGGCCGCGGCGCGGGTGGCGCGGTTGCGGTCGCCGGTGACTCGCCAGGCGATTGCCCGCGCGATCCTGCCGCCGTCGAGGGGGAAGGCCGGAATCAGGTTGAGTGCGAGGACGAAGAGGTTGACCTCGGCGAGCCAGGCGACGACGACGAGGGGCCCCGACGGATCGGCGACCAGCCGGAAGTGGGCGGCGTCCATGAACGCGCTCCAACCGGCGCCGGCGGCACCGGCGAGGACGAGGGCGACCGCGAGGACGAGCGTCACGAGCGGGCCCGCGGCCGCGACCTTGAACTCGGTCGCGGCCGAATCGGAGTCGCGGTTCATCCGCGCCACCCCGCCGAGCATCCAGAGCGTGATGTCGGTGATCCCGATGCCGCTGCGAAGCGCGGCGAACGCGTGCCCGAGCTCGTGCAGGACGATCGAGCCGAAGAAGGCGAACGAGCTGACGACGGCGAGCACGTAGGCCTCGTTGTCGCGGTCGGCCGGCAGGTAGGACTTGTAGAGGCTCGAAAGCCAGAAGATCGTCAGGAACAGGATCAGAAACCAGGAGTAATCGACTCCGATCCGGATCCCCCTGATTCGAAACAGGGTGACCGTGCCGCGCGCAGCCATGGGCAGATCGTAGAGGGCAGTCGCCGCGGGTCCGGTCGAATCGGTGCGTGTAGCGTGTCGGCCGCG
Organism: uncultured Actinomycetes bacterium; assembly: GCA_963740625.1. Taxonomy (GTDB): domain Bacteria; phylum Actinomycetota; class Thermoleophilia; order Solirubrobacterales; family 70-9; genus JAWVFM01. The sequence goes on along the minus strand of CAVUEV010000001.1, from coordinate 123,707 downwards.
ATGGCAACCGAGCAGCGCGACCTCACCGCCGAGCGGGCCCCGGACGCCGCCTGGCACCGAGAGCTCCTGGACGGCCTCTGCGCATTCGAGCGCGAGACCGGTTCCTCAGGCGAGCGCGCCGCGGCCGGCTGGCTCGCCGAGCGGCTCGCCGAGCACGGCGTGAGCGCCGAGATCGAGGAGGAGCCGCTTCACGACACCTTCTGGTGGCCCCTCGGCCTGACCGGCGCGGCGGGGGTCCTCGCCGGCACGCTCGGCCTGCGGGGCCGTCGCCTCACGGGCGCTCTCCTCGGAGCCGCGGCCTTTGCCGCCGCCGTCGACGACCTGCCCCCGCGCTCGCGCCGCTTTCGGAGCCTCCTTCCCAAGCGGCAGGCATCGAATGTCGTCGCCACCGTCGGCCCGGAGAACGCCGAGCGCACCGTCGTGATCGTGGCCCATCACGACGCCGCCCACTCCGGGCTCGTGTTCGACCCCCGCATCCCGGAGACGATCGCCGAGGTCCACCCGGCGTTCTTCGAGGACAACAACACGAGCCCGCCGCTCATGTGGCCGGTGGTCGGGGCGCCGCTCGTCTCCGCCCTCGGCGCCCTCTTTGGCAGCCGGGCGCTGACCAAGACCGGGATCGTCCTGTCGGCCGCGGTCGTCGCGTCGATGACCGACCTCGGCATGCGCGGCGTCGTGCCCGGCGCCAACGACAACGGCACCGGCGTCGTGACCCTGATCGCCCTCGCGAAGGCGCTGGCCGCGAGCCCGACCGAGGGCGTCCGGGTCATGCTCGTCTCGACCTCGGAGGAGGGCCTCTGCGAGGGGATGAGCGCCTTCGCCGCCCGCCACTTCCCGGAGCTGCCGCCGGAGCGGACGTTCATCCTCTCCGTCGACACCGTCGGCTCGCCACACCTCCTCTTCCTCCGCGCCGAGGGCATGTTCGGAATGACCGAGTACCCCGCGGAGGCACTGGCTCTTTGCGACGGCGTCGCCGAGGAGCTCGGCATCTACCTGATGCCCAACCTGCGGCTCCGCAACGCCACCGACGGCGTCATCGCCCTCGACGCCGGCTACCAGTGCGCGGCCATGTGCTCGGTGACCGACCTGAAGCAGCCGGCCAACTACCACTGGCCCACGGACACGCCCGAGAACGTGAACTACGAGACCCTGGCCGACGCCTGCCGCCTGGTCGAGGGGATCGTGCGGCGCCTGGACGAGCGCTGGCTGGAGGCGTAGAGGGCTACTTCCGGGAGTCGGGCGCGGCCGGTAGGGAAAGGCAGCGAGGGTGGGCGGCCCGCGCGCCTTTCGTCACATCTGCCGGCGCGGTGGGCGGCTTGTCCCCGCATAGCGGGGAGAACTCGCCCCGTGCGGCGGAGACTGTTACGGCGTGCGCATTCTGCGCGGGACGCCCGTCCCTGCCCAGCCACGTGCTGCCCGGCGGCTAGCTGGTCTCGACTGCCGGCGGGTTGCGCAGCGTCTGCAGCACCGTGCAGTAGCGCTCGGTCTTCTCGATCAGCTTGGCGAGGTCCTCCTCGCTTGCCCCGGGCGCCTCGACGTCGAAGCGCACCCGGATCGCGTCGAAGCCCACGTTGGCCTCGCGCGAGACGCCGAGCGTGCCCCGCAGGTCGAGGTCGCCCTCCACCGTCACGTTGATTGCCTCGGTCTCGATGCCCATTGAGCTGGCCACCATCTGGCACGTCACCTGCGCGCAGGCGGCAAGGGCACCGAGCAGCAGGTCGCCGGAGCAGGCCGCGGTCCCGGGGCCGCCCACGCCCACATGTGCCTGGGCCGCCTGGATCGCGCGGCCGAGGTCGACGGAACACGCCACGGGCTCATCGCCTTCGCTGCCCCTCGCCGTCAGCGTGATCCGCGCCGCCTCCGGCTCTTCCCGGTAGCGGTTCTTGAGCGGCGCCTGTGCTTCCCTCAGGTCCATATCGCCCCTAGCTCGGGTCCGCGAACTCCGCCGGCTGCTTCGTCATCGCCGCGGTCACCGCGGCGATCTGGTTCGGCGAGCCGAGGAGCTTGCGCTGGAGCGCTTCCTCGAGCTCGAGCGAGTCCTCGCTCGTCGCCCGGTAGGACTCGTTCACCAGCCGCTTGCCGAACCGAATCGCGTCCGGCGACTTCGAGGCGATCTCCTCGGCCAGCTCCATCGCCGCGGCCCGCGGGTCGTCGGCGAGGTGGGTGACCAGGCCGAGCTCCTTCGCCTCCTCGGCCTCGACGATCCGCCCGGTCCACACGAGCTCCTTGGCGACGTCCATCGGCACCAGCGCGGGCAGCGACTGGGTGATGCCCATGTCCGGGATCAGCCCGTACTTGATCTCGAGGACCGAGAAGCGCAGGTCCGGGCCGGCGAACCGGACGTCCGCGGCGAGCGCCAGCTGGCTGCCGCCGCCGAGGCAGTTGCCGTGAAGGGCCGCGATCACCGGCGCCGGCATCCGCAGCCAGTTGTAGGTGACGCGCTGCGCCAGATTGGCCGGATCGCCCTCCGCATGGCCGAAGAGGACGTCGGACAGGTCCCGGCCCTCGGCCATGAAGCTCGGGAAGTCGAGGCCCGAGCAGAAGCTCGGCCCCTCGCCGGAGAGCACGACCGCGCGCAGGCCGGAGTCCGAGGCCAGCTCGGCGCTCGCGGCGTCGAGCGCCTCGAACATCGCGTAGTCGAGCGCGTTGTGCTTCTCGCCGCGGCCGAGGCGGACTTCGGCGATCCTCCCGCCCTCGCCGGCCCGCTCGATCCGGACCCGGTCTGGATCAGACCCTGACCCGCCCGGACGCGAAGCGGAGGACGTGTCGGGCATTTGCGTTGTCTCGCTCACGCGGGCACCGCGTGGCGCTCGACGATCCGGCCGAAGTCGGTGCCGGCGGGAAGCGTCCCGAAGGCATGGCCCCAGTCGCCGGCGAGGCGGCTGGCGCAGAACGCGTCGGCGACCTCCTGGTCACCGTGGCGGACCAGCAGCGAGCCCTGGAGCGCCAGCGCCATGCGCTCGACTATCCGCCGCGCCCGCGACTCGATGCCCTCCATGTCGGTCAGCTCGCCGCGCAGCGACGAGACGTAGGCGTCGAGCCGGGGCTCGGCGCCCTCGGCCTCGGCGATCTCGCCGAAGAACGCCTCGACCGAGTCGGGGCTCTTGACCATGGCGCGGAGGACGTCGAGGCACTGGACGTTGCCCGAGCCCTCCCAGATCGAGGCGAGCGGGCTCTCGCGGTAAAGGCGCGGCATCCCCGATTCCTCGACGTAGCCGTTGCCGCCGAAGCACTCGAGGCATTCAACGGCGTGGACCGGGGCGCGCTTGGAGATCCAGTACTTGAGCACGGCGTTGGCGATGCGCTTGAAGCGCGTGGCGTTCTCGTCGCCCGCGATCGATTCGTCGTAGGCCCGGGCGAGCCGCAGCGAGGCGATCGTCGCCGCCTCGGACTCGATCGCCAGGTCCGCGAGCACGTTCTGCATCAGCGGCTGCTCGGCGAGCAGCCTGCCGAAGGCGGAGCGCTCCTGGCAGTGGTGGATCGCCATCGCGAGGCCGGCCCGCATCCCGGTCGCCGAGCCGCTTGCGCAGTCGAGCCGGGTGTGGTTGACCATCTCGATGATCGTCGGGACGCCGCGGCCCTCCTCGCCGACCATGCGCGCCCAGGCGCCGCGGAACTCCACCTCGCTGGAGGCGTTGGAGCGGTTGCCGAGCTTGTCCTTGAGGCGCTGGATGTGGAAGCGGTTGCGCTCGCCGTCCGGCGTGAACCGGGGCATCAGGAAGCAGGAGATCCCGGACTCGGTCTGCGCGAGCACCAGGAACGCGTCGCACATCGGCGCCGAGCAGAACCACTTGTGGCCGACGATCTCGTACTCCGCCCCGGGGCCACCGCCGTTCAGCGGCTGCGCCGTCGTCGTGTTCGCCCGCACGTCGGAGCCTCCCTGCTTCTCGGTCATCGCCATCCCGCAGACGGCGCCGGGCTTGTCCGGCGCCGGGCGCAGCTCGCCGTCGTAGGCCTTCGACATGAACCGCGGCTCCCACTCCGCGGCCAGCTCGGGCTGCTTGCGGAGCGCGGGGATCACCGAGTAGGTCATCGAGATCGGACAGCCGACGCCGGCCTCCGCCTGGGAGAAGCACATGAACGCCGCGGCGCGGGCGACGTGGGCGCCCGGCTGCGGGTCGGTCCACGGCGCGGAGTGCAGGCCGAACCCGATCCCCTTCTCCATCAGCTCGTGCCAGGCGGGGTGGAACTCGACCTCGTCGATCCGGTGCCCGAACCGGTCGTGGGTCTTGAGCTTCGGCGGGTTCTCGTTGGCCTCGCGGCCCCAGCGCTGGGCCAGCGCGGAGCCCGCGAAGCGCCCGACCTCGGAGAGGTGGTCCGTCGCCCACTCGGCGCCCTCCCGGTTGACGGCCTCGACGAGCACGCGGTCGGTCGCGAACACGTCCTGGCCCTCGAGCGGGGAGGACTGGTTGAACACCTCGTGGGTTACACCGGTGGTGCGCTCTTCAAGCGTTGACAAGGCTGGGCTCCTTTCCGGTTACGGATCTAATGCAGAAGTCTCTGAGCGACGCGATCACGGCTTCGGGGTCGTGCTGGCCGGCGGTGGGGGAGACCGGGCCAACGAGAGCCTCGCCGATCGCGCCCACTAGCGCGGACGCGGTGAGCGCCGCGTCCTGCGGAGGGAACTCGCCCGACGCTATGCCGTCGGCGATGACGGCAGCGAAGGCGTCGCGGTAGGCGCGGCGAAAGACGAGGCGCTCGGCCTCGACCGCGGGGTCGACGGGCTCCGCGATCAGCGCCCAGGCGAGGCGGCGCCCGCGGAGGGCGCGCCGGGCGAAGGTCTCCACCGCCCAGGCGATGCGCGCCGCGGCGCTCGAGCCGCCGTTAAGCGCGGCCGCCTCGACGACGGCGTCCACCTCGTGCTGGGAGGCGTTGCGGAATACCTCGGCGAACAGGTTTGCCTTGGACGGAAAGTGGCGGTAGACGGTGCCGGTGGCGACGCCGGCGCGCGCGGCAACCGCTGCAACCTGCGCTTCGCCGTAGCCGCCGCGCGCGACGAGCTCACGCGACGCGGTGACGATCCTCTCGCGCGTGGCCGCCTTGCGGGCCTCGGTGCGCTCGGTGGGCCGGTAGGGCACAGAAGAAGTGAATCACAGTTCATTTCTTTGGTCAAGCGACCTGACGTTTAGGGTCCGCCGTCGCGGCAACGGTAAGGAACGAAAGCGCATGGCCAAGATCGCAGTGAAGAACCCGATCGTCGAGCTTGACGGCGACGAGATGACGCGGATCATCTGGTCGTTCATCAAGGAGAAGCTGATCCTTCCCTACCTCGACGTCGAGCTCCTCTACTACGACCTCGGCATCGAGAGCCGCGACGAGACGGAGGACCAGATCACCGTCGACGCCGCGAACGCGATCAAAGAGCACGGGGTGGGGGTGAAGTGCGCGACGATCACCCCCGACGAGGCGCGCGTCGAGGAGTTCGGTCTCAAGGAGATGTACCGCTCGCCCAACGGGACCATCCGCAACATCCTCGGCGGGGTCATCTTCCGCGAGCCGATCGTGATCTCCAACGTCCCGCGCCTGGTTCCGGGATGGACCAAGCCGATCGTCATCGGCCGCCACGCCTTCGGCGACCAGTACCGGTCGACCGACATGGTCGTCCCCGGCGAGGGCTCGCTGACCCTCACCTTCACGCCCAAGGACGGCTCGGAGAAGATCGAGCTCGACGTCTACGACTTCCCCGGAGGTGGCGTGGCGATGGCGATGTACAACCTCGACGACTCGATCCGGGACTTCGCCAGAGCCTCGATGCGCTACGGCCTGGACCGCGGCTACCCGGTCTACCTCTCGACCAAGAACACGATCTTGAAGCGCTACGACGGGCGCTTCAAGGACCTCTTCCAGGAGATCTTCGAGTCGGAGTTCAAGGACGACTTCGAGGCCGCGGGCATCACCTATGAGCACCGGCTGATCGACGACATGGTCGCCGCGGCGCTCAAGTGGGAGGGCGGCTACGTGTGGGCCTGCAAGAACTACGACGGCGACGTCCAGTCCGACACCGTCGCCCAGGGGTTCGGCTCGCTCGGCCTGATGACCAGCGTGCTGATGACATCCGACGGCAAGACGGTGGAGGCCGAGGCCGCCCATGGGACGGTCACGCGGCACTTCCGCCAGCACCAGCAGGGCAAGCCAACCTCGACCAACCCGATCGCCTCGATCTTCGCCTGGACCCGGGGGCTTGCGGCCCGCGGGCGGATGGACGAGACGCCTGAGGTCACCGAGTTCGCCGAGACGCTCGAACGAGTGTGCGTCGAGACCGTCGAGAGCGGGAAGATGACCAAGGATCTCGCGCTCCTCGTGGGCGAGGGTCAGGAGTTCCAGACCACCGAGGAGTTCCTAGCATCGGTGGACGAGAATCTGAGCAAGGAGATGAACTGATGCCTTCCCCCGTCAAGGTCACCGTCACCGGCGCCGCCGGCCAGATCGGCTACGCGATCCTGTTCCGGATCGCCAGCGGCGAGATGCTCGGGCCGGACACGCAGGTGCACCTGAACCTGCTCGAGATCCCGGACGCCGTGAAGGCCGCTGAGGGCACGGCGATGGAGCTCGACGACTGCGCCTTCCCGCTGCTTGCCGGGATCGACATCCACGACGACCCGAAGGCGGCCTTCGACGGCACGAACATCGGCATCCTCGTCGGTGCGCGCCCGCGGGGCCCGGGCATGGAGCGCTCGGACCTGCTCGAGGCCAACGGCGGCATCTTCAAGCCGCAGGGCGAGGCGATCAACGCCGGCGCCGCCGACGACATCAGGGTCCTGGTCGTCGGCAACCCCGCCAACACCAACGCGCTGATCGCGATGTCAAACGCGCCCGACGTCCCCCCAGAGCGGTTCAGCTCGATGATGCGGCTCGACCACAACCGGGCGATCGCCCAGCTTGCCCACAAGCTCTCGACCGAGGTCTCTGCGATCACCAACATGACGATCTGGGGCAATCACTCGACGACGCAGGTGCCCGACCTCGGCAACTGCCAGGTGAACGGCGAGTCGGCGTGGATGGCGGTCGACGACGTCGCCTGGATCCTCGACGAGTTCATCCCCACGGTCGCCAAGCGCGGCGCGGCGGTCATCGACGCCCGGGGGGCCTCCTCGGCGGCATCGGCCGCCAACGCGGCGATCGACCACGTGCACGACTGGGTGCTTGGCACGCCGGAGGGAGACTGGGTCTCGATGGGCGTGCCCGCCGACGGCTCCTACGGCATCGAGGAGGGCGTCATCTCCGGCTACCCCTGCACGTGCTCGAACGGGGAGTACGAGATCGTCCAGGGCCTTCGGATCGGCGACGCCATCCAGGAGCGCATCGACGCAACGGCCGCCGAGCTCCGCGAGGAGCGGGACGCGGTCGACCAGCTGGGCCTGGTCTAGGGTCGTCAGGCCGCCGTGTAGGCGCGCCCTGACTTCTTGACCTTCCCCTCCTTCTGGAGGTCGCCGAGCACCCGGTAGAGGTAGTTCGGCTTGATCTTCATCTGCTTGGCGATCTCCGACGCAGAGATGCCGGGGTTCGCCTTGATCAGCTTGACGGCCTGGTCGCCCCGGGTGCCGCCGCGTCGCCGCCGGCGCGTGCGCGGCGCGCCCGCGGCTCGAGCGGAGCTTCCGCGCGGGCGCCCGGGACCCCGCCGGCCCTGGCGTCCGTCGGTCAGGCTCGAGAGCGCGCGCTGAAGCTTGCCGAGCTCACCCTCGAGCTCGGAGATCCTCTCCTTGAGGATGTTCGCAGCCTGGTCGACTGCGGTGTTGATCGAAGCCATGTGAATAAACCTTTCTGTTTGCCCGCCAGTACTCACACCGTAACACCGGTGGGAAATTGGTGAGTATTGAGAGTGTGTGTTAGTCGCCGCGGCGACGGCGCGGGAGGGTGCCGAAGACCACGTCCCAGAGCGGTGATGACACGCCGTAACCGAAGCGGTGGTCCTGGAAGTGGTGGCGCATGTGCTGCTCGCGCAGCCGCTTGCCGAGCGTCGTCTTCGGCACGTGGTGATGGACGTGGTAGTGCGTGTAGTCATACGCCAGGTAGCCGAGGATGAAACCGGCGAAGGTGGGATACGCGGCCGGCGTTCCGAAGACGAGGACGAACAGGCCGAGGAAGAGGGCCGCCAGCGGGACGCTCGCCCCCGGCGGCATGACCAGGCGAAGGCGGTCGTTGGGATGGTCGTGGTGAACGCCGTGGATGATGAAGTGGAGGCGCGCGCCGATCGGGTGGTCCGGCTCCCAGTGGAACACGAGGCGGTGCAGCCAGTACTCCGTCAGGGTCCAGATGAAGAGTCCGAGCGCGACCAGGAGCACGAGCTCGATCGCCCCGTAGCCGCGATCGGCGCCCAGCCAGATGCCGCCGACGACCACCGGCCCGAAGATGATCGCGGGCACCGCGGGATGGATCCTCGAGAAGAAGTCCAGGAACCGGCTCTCGAAGAGCGGCGGTGAGGCGTTCAGGCGGGTGGTGCGCTGGTGCTCCATGGGCGGCCGATTCTACCTGGGGGTGAAGCGCTGCCGGTTCCCGGGCGGCGCTCCGTTCAAACGCGATCGGCCGCCGCGGTTTCACGCAATGGGCGTGTTTTCGCGTCACGGCTTGTTAACGAATCCGGGCGATTTGCGCGAATCGGCCCTGCAGGCTCACGGCCGCGGTGCCATTGTGGCCAGCGGTCAAGGACCTGACCGGACCGAATGGCAGAGGAGGCAAGTTGATCGAAGTCCAGCGCCCACCCGCAGAGATCGCCGATGCGATCGGACTCACCCGTCGCGAGAGCCACCGGGCGCGCAAGGGCGAGCCGAGCTGCCGCAACTGCTTCTTCCACCGGCGGATGCTCTGTGCGCTGGACCTCGACGCTCCATGCTCGACCTTCCGGGCCGACGGGCCGGACGGCCTGATGCCGCCCGTCCAGCCGCCCCTGCTCCCGCGCGACGAGACGTCGCCGCAGCCGCTCAGCGCCTGAGCTGGGCCGTTCGGCAACCAATAGGATCAACCGCATGAGCGAAGCCGCGGAGATGCTCGCAAGGGTGCCGCTCTTCGCCGGGGTCAACCGCAAGGAGCTCGCCAGGCTCGTCGAGCTGATGACCGAGCGCACCTTCGCCGAGGGCGAGACCGCTGTGGAGGAGGGACGCGGCGGCGCCGGGTTCTGGCTGATCGAGTCGGGCAACGCCAGCGTCAGCATCGGCGGGGAGCGGGTCCGAACCCTCGGCCCCGGCGACTACTTCGGCGAGATTGCCCTGATCGACGACGGGCCGCGCTCGGCGACGGTGATCGCCGCCACCGACCTGCGCTGCCGAGGGATCGCGGCCTGGGAGTTCAAGGGCTTCGTCGCCGATCATCCCGAGGCCTCCTGGGCGATCATGGTGACCCTCGCCAAGCGCCTTCGCGAGGCCGAGGCGCGCGGCGCCGGCTAGCTCGCCGCGACGGGCGGAGGGACCCGCAGCTCCGCGAAGACGCGCGCGGCATCCTCGCGCGCCGCGCCGCCGAGGCCCCAGGCCGTCCTGGCGGCCTCGAAGCGGGCGCCGCACTTCTCGAATCCCGCGAGCGCGACTCGCAGCAGCTCGTCGTCCTTCTCGCCGGCCGCCCGGGCTCGGGCCAGGGCCGCCGCGAGGAACGCGCTGTCGCCGACGCGAGCCTCTGCGGTCGCAAATGCGTCCCGCCAGTCTTCCCGGCCCGCCAGGGCGAACACCTCGGCCCGGGTCGTCGCATAGAGGCCGCCCCACCAGGCCCAGCCCTCGATCGGCCTCTCCACGCACGCGAGCGCGTGGTCGAGGCGCCCGCGGTGAAGCGCGGTCCCGGCGCGCAGGGTGTTGAGGCCGTGGTGCTGGTGCTGCCGTGGCTTCTCGGGCAGGAGCCCCTCGGCGAAGGCCCACCAGTCGGCGGCGCGCGTCGGCTCGTCCCGGTACTCGTAGATCGCTGCGGCGCAGGCCAGGTCGGTCGCGAGCGCGGCAACCGGCGGGCGGTCGGCGGCGGTCCACGCCTCGCGGACGCGGGCCGCCATCTCGAGCGCCTCGTCCCACTCGCCGAGGAAGTAGGCCGGTAGCAGGCCCCGGGCCCAGCCGGAGTACACGACGCCGCGCGACAGGTCGGCCTCGCGGGCGAGCGCGGCGGTTCGTGCGGCCTCCTGGAAGTCTCCGGTCTGGAACAGGCACTGGATGAGCATGTGGGTGGCGTCGCTTCGCTCGACCTCCAGGGCGGGCGAGCCCTCGCCGTCTTCGGCGACGAGGGCGAGCCGCTCCTTCGTCAGCGCGATGGCGCTCTCGTAGCGAGCCTCCGCCCACTCGACCGCGGTCACGGCGTCGAGCGCGCCGGAGAGGACCGTCGGCCCTCCCGCCTTGCGGGCGAGCTCGAGGCCCTCGCGGGCGGGCGTCTCCATCCCTTGGCCGCCGTTTCGCCACGCGATCCAGGCGCGGTTCAGGCGCAGGCGCGCCTGGGTCTCCAGGTCATCGGCGTCGGCGAGGGCCTCGGCGCGGTCGAGCATGTACTCCAGCTCCTCGTCCGGGAGGTCGCCGGTGATGCCGCCCATGCGCGCCGCGACCTCGACCGCACGGGCGTATGCGGCGGCGGCGGCGCCGTTTTCGCCCGCGGCCTCGGCCATCCGGGCCTCCTGGCGCACCAGCCGCAGCGCCTCATCGCCCCGGAAGCGGCGGAGAGCGAGGTTGCAGGCGGCGCGCAGCGCCTCGCGGCGCTCCACGTCACCGGGGGCGAGGCCCACGGCCTGCTCGAAGAGCTCCTGCGCCCGCCCCGAGGCCCCGCGCCGCGCGACGGCGTCGGCGGCGTCGAGGCTCGCCTGCCATGCCGTTCGCTCGCGCTCCGCCGACGGGGCCTGCTCGGAGGCCTCGACCCGGTGGTAGGCGACGAGCTCGGCGAGCTCGGGGTAGCGAGTGCCGGCGCGGCCGGCGATGCCCTCGGCGGCTCGCTCGTGAAGCGCCGCGCGCTGGCCGCGCGGAAGCGACGCGTAGGCGACGTCGCGGATCAGGTGGTGGCGAAAGGCGTACCGCCCGCCGCCCTCGGCAACGCGCTCGGAGAAGAGCGACTTGCGGACGAGCTGGGCGAGGACCGCATCGACGGGCGCGTTCTCGAGGTCCGCCAGGGCGTCCGCGAGGAAGACGTGACCGAGCACGGCGGCGTACTGGACAGCCTGCTTCTCCCCCGCGGGCAGCAGATCCAGGCGCGCGGCGATGGCTGCCTGCACGGTCTCCGGGATCTCGGTCCCGATGCCGCGGTCGCCGTTGCCGCGTCCGTCGCCTGCGAACCGGCAGGCGACCTCCTCGGCGAAGAAGGGGTTGCCGCCGGAGGCCTGCGCGACGCGCTCGACGAGGTGGGCGTCCTCGCCGTCGAGGAGGGTCTTCGCCAGCGCCGTTATCGCCTCGCTCGCCAGCGGACGCAGCTCGATCTGGGTGACGTTCCGCGCCGTGCGGCCGAAACCGGGTCGCCGCTCGAGGAGCTCGGGCCGGCTCGTGCAGAGAATCAGGACCGGAGTGCCCTCGAGGCGAAACGCCGTCTCCTCGACGAGGTCCAGCAGGCCGTCATCCGCCCAGTGCGCGTCGTCGATGCCGATGACCAGTGGTCCCTCGACCGCGAGCAGGGCGACGAGGCGGCGCCAGCTGTGCTTGACGAGGTCCTCGACGTCGTCGCCCTGGGCGCCGCCGATCGCCGTCGCGAGGCCCGAAGCGACCTCCTCGGCGTCGGTGGCGCCGAGCTCCCCCAGCCTCGCCGAGAGCGCCGCGCGCACGGAGTCCACCGAGTCGTCTGGCCCGGCGCCGGCGACGCCGCGAAGGATCTCGCCGAGGGCCCAGAAGGCGATGCCGCGCCCGTACGGCGGGTTGCGCCCGACCAGGATCGTCGGCGGCGGCTCCGAGGCCCGCAGGCTGTCGAAGAGCTCGCTCGCGAGCCGGGTCTTGCCGATGCCCGCCTCGCCGGCGATCGTGACGAGCTCGGGCACGCGCTCGCGAACCGCACGCCGGTAGACCAGCTTCAGCAGTTCGAAGTCGTCCTCGCGGCCGAGGAACGGGGTGGAGGCGCCGACCGGCTGATCCAGCATGCCCGTGGCTCGCCACGCCTGCAGCGGCGCCGGGAACCCCCTGGCGACGACCTCGCGCGGCCCCTCGAGCTCGGCCCGGCGCACCGAGCGGGCCGCGCGCGCGCCGACGAGGACCTCGCCCGGGCTCGCCGCCGACTGCAGCCTCGCGGCGGCGTTGACGGCGTCGCCGGTGACCGAGAGGTCGCCGCCCGCCTCCAGCGCGAGGACCTCTCCCGACTCGATCCCCACCCGGACCTCGATCGCGAGCGCGGCGACCCGCTCGACGAGCGCAAGCCCCGCGCCGATCGCGCGGTCGGGGTCGTCGCCGTGCGCGCGGGGGACACCGAACGCAGCCATCACCGCGTCGCCGATGAACTTCTCGATCGTCCCGCCGTGCTCGTCGATGACGGTGCGGACGAGTTCGAAGAACGGGGCCAGGCGGCTGCGGAGCTGCTCGGGGTCGGAGCCCGCGGCGAGCTCGGTCGATCCGACGATGTCGGCGAAGAGCATCGTCGCGAGCTTGCGCTCGGCGCCATCGGGCGTCGTCAGCGGCGCCCCGCAGGCAGCGCAGAAGCGGTCGCTCTCCGCAACCGGGCGGTCGCATCTCGTGCAGGTCTGTGGCACGGATTTGAAGATAACGCCGCCTGCGGTGGGCGCGAACGTGCGGGCCGGGGATCGCGCCGGTTTAGATTCAGGCGATGAGGATCACCGTTCTCGGTAAGTCTCCGTCGTGGCAGGACGTCGACGGAGCCTGCAGCGGGTACCTCATCCAGGACGCCGACACCTCGCTACTGCTCGACTGCGGCAACGGCGTGTTCGGCAAGCTCCGCAAGCACCTCGACTACACCGAGCTCGACGCGGTCCTCATCACCCACCTGCACGCCGACCACACGCTCGACCTCGTCCCGTACTCCTACGCGCTCACCTATGCGCCGCGCCAGCAGCCGGTGCCGGTGCCGCCTTGGCCCGGCACGGACAACCCCGCGCGGCCGCAGCTCTTCGCGCCGCCGGGCGCGACCGAGACGTTTCGGAGACTCTGCGGCAGCTGGGGCAACGACGACCTGATCGAGGCGGCGTTCGACCTCAGCGAGTACGACCCGGCGGCGAAGACGCGGATCGGGTCGTTCGAGGTCCGCTTCCGCGAGGTGCCCCACTTCATCACCACCTACGCGGTCGACATCCGCTCGCGCGAAGACCGGGGACGGTTCACGTTCAGCGCCGACTGCCGCCCCACGGACGAGCTCGTCGAGATCGCGAAGGGCACGGACCTGCTGCTGGTCGAAGCGACGCTGCCGCGGCCGGAGCGCACCGGCATCCGCGGGCACCTGACTCCCTCCGAGGCCGGGGAGCACGCCCGCAGGGCGGGCGCGAAGCGCTGCGTCCTCACCCACATCTCCGACGAGCTCGACGAAACCTGGGCTCGCAAGCAGGGCGAGGCGGCATTCGGGCAGACGGTGGAGATCGCGCGCGAGGGCGCCGTCTTCGAGGTCTAGGACGAGCGAGCCCGGCGCGAAATCGCGCCGCGCTAGATTGCGCCCGAGATGGCCAGGCAGCGCAACCTGCTCCTCAACTTCGAGCGCGTTCGTCGCGAGATGGACGAGCTGTTCAGCGATGCGTGGGGCGCGAGCCCGCGGGGGCTGACGCGAACCCAGGCGGCGTTTGCGCCGCGCGTCGACCTCTATTACACGGAGAAGGAGGGCGTTCCGAAGGCGGTGGTCAAGGTCGAGCTCGCCGGCGTCAAGCTGGCGAGCGTCAACCTCGAGGTCTCCGGTCGCGACCTGTCGATCAGCGGCGAGCGGGCCCTGCAGGAGACGGCCGGCCGCGTCTACCAGCAGGTCGAGATCGAGGCGGGCCCGTTCCGGCGACGGGTGCGCCTGAGCGCGGACGTGGTCGCCGAGGAGGCCCGCGCCACCTACGAGGACGGGATCCTTCGCGTCGAGCTGCCGCTTCGCCGGCAGCACGAGGAGTCCACGCGCGTGCCGATCGAGCCTGGCCGCGATGACTGAGATCGAGATCATCGAGGCACCGGACCTCGAGGCTGCGGTTCGCTCGCGAGACGACCAGCCGCTGCCGAGCGCCCTGCCGGTGCTGCCGCTTCGCGAGATGGTCACCTACCCGGAGACCCTGACGCCGCTGGCCGTCGGCCAGGAGCGCTCGATGCGGCTGGTCAACGACGTCCTCTCCGGCGAGCGCCTGCTCGTGATGGTCGCCTCGCGGGATCCCGAGCTCGAGGAACCGCACCCGGCGGACCTCTACGACGTCGGGGTGGCGGGGGTCGTTGCGCGGATGCTGAAGGTGCCGGACGGGACGATTCGCATCCTCGTCCAGGGGATGGAGCGGGTTCGGATCGTCGACTACGTGACCGAGGAGCCCTACCTGGTGGGCCGGATCGAGCCGCTGCCGGACGAGCTGGCTCCCTCGCCCGAGCTCGAGGCGCTCACCCGGAACGTCCAGCGGACCTTCTCGGGGATCATCGAGCAGATCCCCTACCTGCCCGAGGAGCTTCAGCTTGCCGTCGCCAACATCGAGGAGCCCTCGGCGCTTGCGCACCTGATCGCCGGGGCCCTGCGCATCCCGACCGCCGAGAAGCAGGAGCTGCTGGAGGAGGTCGACGTTGGCAGGCGCCTGCGCAGGCTCTCGGAGATCCTCGCGCGCGAGCTCGAGGTCATCCAGCTCGGCTCGGAGATCCAGTCGCAGGTGGAGTCGGAGATCGGCAAGGGCCAGCGCGAGTACTACCTGCGCGAGCAGCTCAAGGCCATCCAGGCGGAGCTCGGCGAAGCCGACGACCAGCAGGCGGAGGTCAACGAGCTGCGCGAGCGGGTCGAGGCGGCGGAGCTGCCCGAGCACGCTCGCAAGCAGGCCGACCGCGAGCTCGGCCGCCTCGAGCGGCTGCCCCCGGCCGCTGCCGAGCACGGGGTGATCCGCACCTACATCGAGTGGCTGGTGGAGCTCCCCTGGGAGGGGCGAACCGACGACAACCTCGACATCGGCCACGCGAAGGAGGTCCTCGACGCCGACCACTACGACCTCGAGAAGGTGAAGGACCGGATCCTCGAGTACCTCTCGGTCCGCACGCTGAACCCCTCCTCGCAGGGCCCGATCCTGTGTTTCGTCGGCCCGCCCGGGGTGGGAAAGACCAGCCTCGGCAAGTCGATCGCTCGCGCTCTCGGACGGCGGTTCGAGCGGATCTCGGTCGGCGGTGTGCGCGACGAGGCGGAGATCCGCGGCCACCGCCGCACCTACATCGGAGCGATGCCGGGAACGATCGTGCGCGCCCTGCGCGACGCCGGCTCGCGCAACCCCGTGTTCATGATCGACGAGATCGACAAGATGGGCGCGGACTTCCGCGGAGACCCGTCCAGCGCGATGCTCGAGGTCCTCGACCCGGCCCAGAACGACAGCTTTCGCGACCACTACCTCGACGTCGCCTTCGACCTGTCCGAGGTGATGTTCATCACCACCGCGAACAACCTGGACACGGTCCCCGGGCCCCTGCAGGACCGCATGGAGATCATCCAGCTCTCGGGCTACACGCTCGAGGAGAAGCTCCACATCGCCAAGCGCTACCTGGTGCCTCGCCAGATCGAGGCCAACGGCCTGAAGCGCGGGCAGATCTCCTTCACCGACGCGGGCCTGCGGGCGATCGTCGACGAGTACACGCGCGAGGCCGGGGTTCGGAACCTCGAGCGCGAGATCGGCAGCGTCTGCCGCAAGATCGCCCGCGAGGCGGCGGAGGGCAGGCTCCGCGGGAAGGCATCGATCTCCGCCAAGCGGGCGCGCGAGCTGCTGGGGCGCCGCCGCCACTTCGCCGAGCAGCGCCGCCGGACCCGCGACCCGGGCGTTGCGACGGGCCTGGCCTGGACGCCCGTGGGGGGCGAGGTCCTGTTCGTGGAGGCGAGCTCCATGCCGGGGTCGGGGACGCTGACGATCACCGGGCAGCTGGGCGAGGTGATGAGGGAGTCGGCACAGGCGGCGCTCTCCTGGGTGCGGGCCCACGTTGGGAGCGTGGCGCCGGAGCTCGACGAGGGGTGGTTCGCCGAGCATGACCTGCACGTCCACGTCCCCGCCGGCGCTGTCCCGAAGGACGGCCCCTCCGCGGGGGTGGCGATGACCGTCGCCCTGGCCTCGCTGGTGTCGGGCCGCCCCGTGCGCTCCGACGTCGCGATGACCGGCGAGATGACGCTGAGCGGGCACGTGCTGCCGATCGGCGGCCTCAAGGAGAAGGTGCTCGCGGCCCAGCGAGCCGGAATCAAGCGCGTGCTGGTGCCGCAGCGCAACGAGGGCGACGTCGACGAGATCCCCGAGCACGAGCTCGGCGAGCTGGAGTTCGTCTACGTGGACCGGGTCGAGAAGGCTCTGGAAGCGGCGCTCGAGTCGGCCAGGCGCTGAGCCGGCGGGTCGGAGTCAAGCCCCCGGTCCCCGGGTATAAGCTCTCCCGAGAGGACTGCTTTCCGGAACGAGGAGAAACTGCTGATGGGCAAGACAAGCAGGGCGAGTTCGGCGCGCGACACGGCTGAGAGCGTGGCGACGAACCCCTACGTGCGCAAGCTGATCGAGGACGCGGAGCTGCGCGACAACCTTCGCGGCGCCTACGACTCGGCGCGGAGCGCGTACGGGCGGCTGAACAACGGCAAGGCGCCGGCGAAGGCGCTGCTCGACGACAAGAAGGTCCAAAAGGACCTGCGCAATGCCGCGGAGTCGCTTCGCGCCGCGTCGGACTCGCTGCGTGAGCAGGAGCGCCAGCGCCGCTGGACTCGGCTGCTGGCGATCGCGTTCGTTGGCGCCGTCGTCGCGCTGGTGGTCAGCGAGGGAGCGCGCAAGGCGGTGCTCGACAGGCTCTTCGGCGCCGAGGAGGAGTTCGAGTACACCTCGACG
Source organism: uncultured Actinomycetes bacterium (assembly GCA_963740625.1). Taxonomy (GTDB): domain Bacteria; phylum Actinomycetota; class Thermoleophilia; order Solirubrobacterales; family 70-9; genus JAWVFM01. The sequence continues at coordinate 106,843 of CAVUEV010000001.1, read as the reverse complement.
ACCACGGTGAACGGCAGCGGCTCGGCCGCGAGCGCGACCGAGGCCGCGGCCAGCTCGACCTAGCCTCGCCTCCACACGAACTCGAAACGACGCCGGCGACCCAGCGCCGGCGTCTTTCGTTCGTGGATCAGAAGGTCACTGCGCGCTCGCGTGAGAGCGTGAACCCGTGACGGGTCGAGAGGTTGTGGCAGCGCATCCCACCGGAGTGATTGACCTTGGCGATCACACAGCCGATGTTGTGCGACGGCGACTGGAAGAAGCGGGTCCCACCAGCGCTCGCGGGCGAAGCGGCGAAGAGCGCGGCGAGCCCGGCGCCGGCAAGCAGGGTCGCACCCAGGCGCTTCCGGGACCGGGTGGCGGTTCGAGGCTGAGTCATCTGGCTCCCTTGTCGTCATCCGCTGACATTGCGTACGTAGCCCAAGCGCGACTGCTGAGAGTGTCAGTGTCATTTTCGTCTCGACCTCGTCTCAGCGGTTAGACTCGAACGTGTCGGAAATGACGGCGACAGCGCCGTCGGGGGTATGGAAATAGAAGCCGACTTGTCCAAAGGCGCGACTGCCGAGGCGTCCCGTGGGCGCTCGCTGAACAGCGCACGGGCGACTCGCATAGTGGAGGCGATGCGCGATTCGGTCGCCGAGGTGGGGATCGCCGGATCGACGTTCGAGCGTGTGGCCGCCAAGGCCGGCGTGAGCCGCGGCCTTCTCCACTACTACTTCGGCACCAAGGAGCGGCTGCTGATCGAGGTGATCAGACGCGACACCGAGTACCGGGTGCAGAGCCTCGGCGACGCGCTGGCCGGCGCCGCCACCGTGGACGAGGCGATCGAAGCGCTCTCGTCGGCGTTCGCGAAGAGCTTTGGAGAGCAGCAGGGTTACGTCTACATGGTCTCCGAGCTGTTCGTCGCCGGTCGCCACCAGCCGGAGATTCGCCGCGAGCTCGGCGAGCTCTACGAGCGCTCCCGCCGCGAGCTCGCCGAGGTGCTGCGGTCCAAGGAGCGCGAGGAGGTGCTGCGGCTGCGCTTCGACGCCGAGGCCGTGGTCACCTACCTGATCAGCTCGGGCGACGGCGCCATCATCCAGCGCATCACGCAACCGGAACGCGACTTCGCGGCCGACGATGCCGCCGCGGTCGAGGTTGCGAGGTTCCTCTTCTCCGCTGATGAGGACTGATTAGGACGCTGCCGGACGCCGCGGGAAGATCCGCGACATCCGCAGGAGCTGTGCCGGCTTGCCGTGCAGCCGCACCCGGCGCGTCAGGAGTGCCCGCCACGGGGCCGTGCCGTAGAGCGAGAAGCCGATCCAGTCGGCCCAGCTCGACTCGAGCGTGACGTCGGCCGCGGCCGCCTCGCCCGGCTCGGCTCGCGTCGAGCCGTTGTTGACCACGACGTGCCACGGATCGGCATCGGAGAAGCGCCACTGGATCGTCATCGATCTGCCGTTGGCCGCACCGCTGTCGACCGAGCGTGAGACGAGGTCGAAGTAGATGCGCTGGACCTCGGGGTCCGAGCGCGGATGCGAGTTGGGCTCGCCCATGACCCCGGCCTTCATGAGCGTGATCTGGCGCAGCGCGATCTCGGTCTCGGAGAACCCGGGGTCGACGGGGAAGACGTCCGGCGGCATCTCCTCGAGCGGGTAGCCGGTCGCGCGCCACTTCGCGCGGACGGAGCGCACGGCGAACGCGAAGATGTCCTCGAGCTCGAAGCCCCACTCGCGCGTGTAGCGCTCGTCCCACCCCGGCGGCGTGAAGACCGCCAGCGAGTACGGCAGGACCTCACGGAGGATCTCGACGGCGGCGGCCTTGCACTCCTCGGAGCGGGCGAAGAGCTCGGAGAGGGTCTTGACGCCGAAGCCGATGTGGCGCTGCTCGTCGCGCGAGACGTTGTGCATCCCGGAGGCGAAGCCCGGGAGGAGGTCGGTCTTCGCCACGTGGTCCTCGATGAAGTGCTGGCCGGGCTGGGCGAGGGTCGCCTCCACGACCATGTGGTAGAGCGCGATCGCCTGGGCGAACTTGGGCAGCGAGCGGTCGCGGCGAAGCTCGGTGGCCATGCGGTCGAGGCGGTCGAACACGCCGCGGTAGCCCCAGTTCAGCTCCGGGAGGGTGGAGGAGATGGTCTCGCCGAGCGTGTCGCCGGTCCCGATTACCTCCTTGAAGAAGCGGTGGAAGAAGACGGCGTGACGGGCCTCGTCTACCTGCTGCGTCGCGAGGAAGTACTTCTGCTCCTCGGTTGGGGCCGCGTCGATGTACGGGGAGAGGTCGTCGGCCACCCGGTCCTCGCCGTAGAAGAACATCGAGAAGATCCACATCGCCGAGCGGCGCTGGATGTCGCTCAGCGAGCTCCAGCCCTCGCGGTCGGCGGCGAAGTCGATCTCCGTCGCCTTCCAGTTGCCCTCCTCCCAGCGGCGGTAGAGGTCCTCGTAGCTGATCTGGGACGCGTGGGACCGCTGGTCGATTCCGTCGTGCTGCGCAACGCTCATCGGGCTGCCTCCTGGTCGTCGCCTTCGGGAGATATCCTAACTGACCGGTGAGTCAGTTAGTCGCCCAGCGACGACGGAGGATGAGCGCCGCAGATCGCCGCGAGCAGATCCTCGCGGTGGCCCTCGACGTCTTCGCGACGCGCGGCTATCACGAGACGACGCTCGACGAGGTGGCCTCCCAGGCCGGCATCTCGAAGGCGCTCATCTACGAGCACTTCGAGTCGAAGCGCGAGCTCCACGGCGCCCTGCTCGAGCGCTACGTGCGCGAGCTGCTCGAGCGGGTCGTCGGCGCGATCGCCGAGTTCGACGACCACGAGGCGCGCCTCGAGGCGGGCGTCGACGCCTTCCTGGCGTTCGTCGAGGAGCGCCGCGACGCGTGGCGCTTCGTCTTTCGCAACTTCGCGGACCCCGAGGTGGCCGAGTCGGTCGCCCGCCTGCGCGAGGAGATCGCCGCGATGATCGCGGGCCTCATGCGAGCCGACGCCCCGCCCGGCTGGGCCGATGCCCCCGAGCTGGTCGCCGAGATCGAGATGATCGCCCAGCAGCTCACCGGCGGCTTCCAGGCCCTTGCGAACTGGTGGGACGAGCACCGCGACGTCCCCCGCGAGCGGGTGCTGCGCTCGTTCATGGACTTCGCCTGGATCGGCCTCGCCCGCGGCTCCAGGGGCGAGCGCTGGGCGGGGTGAGCCCACCCATCCAACATTGACCACCGATTACGGGGTCGTTGTTGGAAGCGGCGTTACGAGAGTGTGGCGAGGGCCTGGCCGAGGGCGCGGGCGATGCGCTCCGGCCGCTCGTGGAGCTGCTTCCACGTGACCCTCATGACCCGCCAGCCGGCCGCAATGAGCGCCTGATCGCGCTCGCGATCGGCCTCGAACGCGCTCGAGTTGTCGTGATGGCGGCGGCTGTCGAGCTCAACGACGAGACGAGCCTCCCGCCAGACGCAGTCGACTTCGCGCCAGCCATCGCTGACATCAACCAGACCGTTCACCGCCGGCATGGGGAGCCCGAACCGCTCGACGAACTCCGCGAAACGGAGCTCGAATTCCTCTCGCGGCACGTCGATGCCAACGCGACCTTCGGCGATGATCCGCTTCAGCGCAGCGCTTCCGGCTCGGCGCGGGTAGCGCTCCAAGAGGGCAGCGAGGGAGAGCGGGCCGCTCAGGTGTTGGTTGTCCGCTGCGTCGATTGCGCTCTTCAGGCGGACGGGCGTGAGGGTGGGTGCGATGTCCAGAAGCGTGCGTGCGACCGAGGTCACGGGAATGCCGTCGCGATGAGTGACTTCGTCCGCGCGGAGCGGCGAACAGTGAAAGCGGAGTCCGGCCCGGGAGCGGCGCCAACTCCCGACGGTGACCTCCACGCGACTGCCCATGACCTTCAACAGACGCCAAAGAGCTCCAGCCGAGCAGTGGCTGAGCACGGCTCGCTCGCCGCCCGCAAGCACCCCCGCTATCCACCTCCCCTCGCGGCTGGTCAGCGGGTGGCCGACGGCGTACACGCCGCGATGGATCGGGTGCAGCCGGCCGTCCGCGATTCGTATGTCCAATGCGCGCCGTCCTACACCTCTGACAAGCAACTGCCACCTTGCGACGACGCCGTGCTGCCTTGAAGCAATGAAGGCGATGAGGGCGTCGATGCGAACGTCGCCGCCGGGCCACGCTTCGCCACCTAATAGGTGGCGGATGTTGGACGCACCGGGCACGCGCCCACTCTGGCGCGCCACAGCGCACGCGATGGCCGCAAAACGTGCCGGATTGCGCCGCAAGACGTGCCGAATTGCCGCCCCTTTATTGCCTCGTTTGTGGCGCCGTGCGGCCGGCTACGCCAGCTTCGGGCTCCGCCACGGCGCCTCGAGGCGGGCGGCGAGGTCGTCGGCCAGGCCGGCGATCGGCACCCGGACCTGCTCGAGCGTGTCGCGGTCGCGCAGCGTGACCGTGTCGTCCTCCAGCGTCTGGCCGTCGATCGTCACCCCCCACGGCGTCCCGATCTCGTCCTGGCGCCGGTAGCGCTTGCCGATCGAGCCGCCCTCGTCGAACTCGGCGGGGACCCGGCGCCGGATCTCGTCGAAGACCTCCCGTGCCTTCTCGGGCATGCCCTCCTTCGAGACCAGCGGCAGCACCGCCGCCTTCACCGGCGCGAGCCGCGGGTGCAGGCGCAGCACGGTCCGCCCGCGGCCCTCGACCTCCTCGGTGTCGTAGGCGTCGACCATGAACGCCAGCGCGGCGCGGTCGGCGCCGGCGGCGGGCTCGATCACGTGCGGCACGTACGCCTCGCCACGCTCGGGGTCGAAGTACTCGAGCTTCTCGCCCGAGAGCCCGGCGTGCTGGCGGAGGTCGAAGTCGCCGCGGTTCGCGATCCCCTCGAGCTCCGACCAGCCGATCGGGAAGAGGTACTCGACGTCGCTCGTTCCCGAGGAGTAGTGGGAGAGCTCGTCGGCGTCGTGGGCGCGGATGCGCAGGTACCTCGGCCGGATCCCGAGCTCCTCGTACCAGGCGCGCCGCCGGCGAATCCACTCCTCATACCAGCGCGGCGCCTCGTCGGGCGACACGAAGAACTCCATCTCCATCTGCTCGAACTCGCGGGTGCGGAAGATGAAGTTCGCCGGCGTGATCTCGTTGCGGAACGACTTGCCGACCTGGGCGATCCCGAACGGCGGCTTCACCCGCGCGAACTGCAGCACGTTCTTGAAGTTGATGAAGATCCCCTGCGCGGTCTCGGGGCGCAGGTACACGGTCGCCGCCTCGTCCTCCACCGGCCCCATCTGCGTCTTGAACATCAGGTGGAACTGGCGGGGCTCGGTGAGGTCGCAGTCCGGCGTCTCGCCAGGCCGCTTCGAGGGCTTGCGCCCGCACTGCCCGTCCTCGAGCTTGTCGGCGCGAAAGCGCAGCTTGCAGGTGCGGCAGTCGACCATCGGGTCGCTGAACCCCGCCAGGTGCCCGGATGCCTCCCAGACCTTCGGGTGCTGGATGATCGCCGAGTCGAGGGCGACGATCCGCTCGGGCGCGTCGAGCATCGCCCGCCACCACTCGTTCTTGACGTTCTGCTTGAGCAGCACGCCGTAGTGCCCGAAGTCGTACGTCGAGGCGACACCGCCGTAGATCTCCGAGGACTGGAAGATGAAGCCGCGCCGCTTGCAGAGCGCGACGATCTCGTCCAGCGAGACGTCGACCGGCGGAGCTTCCGTCGTGTCGCTCATGCGCGCCGCAGGCTAGCGGGGGAGGGCTGCACGCTCCTTCCCGCAGTTACATGCGCGGCGCCCTTCATAATTCCGACCCCATGCCCACGTACGAGTACCGGTGCACCGACGGCCACACGTTCGAGGTCTTCCAGAGCATGTCCGAGGACCCGGTGACGAAGTGCGAGGTCTGCGGCAAGCCGGTCGAGCGCGTCTTCCACGCCCCCGCCGTGCACTTCAAGGGCTCGGGCTTCTACACCACCGACTACGCCCGCAAGGGCGCCTCGAAGGGCGCCGGCGACGCCAAGGACTCGGGCTCGAAGGACAAGGACTCGAGCTCGAAGAACGGCGACTCCGCGAAGGCGGACCCGAAGGGCTCGAAGAGCGAGACCAAGTCCGGCTCCTCGTCGGACTAGCCCCCAGGGCTGCACTGCGGGCTGTGCGGCGGCGGCCCGCCGAGGAACTTCGTCACGGCCTTCACGCACACGTCGTGCGGGATGACCGGGTCGAACGGGTTGGTCGGGTTCTGGAGCACCTGCGCGTCGCCGCCCCCGAAGGCCGAGGAGAGGACGAACTGCGGCAGCGTCAGGACTCCCATGCTCGACACGAACGCCTTCGGCGCGTCCCACCCGATGAACGGCCCGTGCAGGAAGTTGTACGGAATCCGGCTGATGCTGGTGAGCCGGCCCTTGATGCCGTTGATGACGTCCTGCTGGAACGTCGCCCGGTTGAGGTCGGAGATGTTCGGACACGGCTTGCCCTTCGGGTCCGTCGCCACGTTCTCGCGCGTCCGCGCCAGGGTCAGGGCCTGGTCCGCGTCGAGCTGGTGCGTCCCCGGGTCGAGGAAGAGGCTGAAGCCGCCGTTCTGGGCGCCCCCGGACACCTCCGAGCAGATCTTCGTGTTGACGGTCACGTCGATCCCACCGAGCGCGTCGATGAGGTCGCGGAAGCCCTGGAAGTCGACGATCGCAACCTGGTCGACGTTGATGCCGAGGAAGTTCTCGATCGTCTGCGTCTCGAGCTTCGCCCCGCCGAAGGCGTAGCCGGAGTTGATCTTCTGGTTCCCCTGGCCCGGGATCGCCGCGAGGGTGTCGCGTGGGATCGAGAGCTTGCGAAACGTCCCGATGCCCGCGCGGATCAGCATGATCGTGTCCGAGCGGTAGGGGGTGCAGTCCGACGGGGGCGGCTCGCCCTTGCCGGCGGCGTCGATGCAGTGCTGCGGCGTGGCCTCGGTGTCGGAGGCGAGGCCGGACGGGCGGACGTCGGTGCCGAGGACCAGGACCGTCTGGGGGCTGACCGCCATGAACGGGTTGCCATGGAGCGTGTTCCCCATGTCGGCGAGCTTTCCCTTCTGGATCTGAGCCGAGATCGCGAAGGCGAGGAAGCTGACGATCAGCCAGGCGCCGATCGCGATGCCCGCCCACTTGCCCCAGCGCCGCCAGTCGAAGCCGCCCTCGCGCGACGGCCCCGCAGAGGGCCTTCGCGGTCCCCGGTCCGGGCGCCGTGGCCCGCCGGGCCCCGCCTCCTTCTCGTCGGCCTTCTTGCCCCGGAACCGGTCGAGGTCGGGTCGACCGAACCTCGAGAAGAAGCCCGGGCGGGACTTGTAGACCTTGTAGTCGGGGCGGTCGGGGCGCTCCGGGGAAGCGCCCCGATCATCGTCGGGAGCCATCGGCGGCTATGAATACTTGCCGATGGTGGAGACGATCGGCGCTGACCTCGGAGGCACGAAGATGCTGGTCGGTGTCGTCGACTCCGAGCAGCGGGTCCTTCGCCGATCCACCGCAACCACCCGCGGGCTGACCCAGGACGAGGTTCTCGCCGGCCTGGAGCGCGAGCTCCGGACGGCCCTCGACGCCTGTCCGGACGCCGCCGCCGCCGGCCTGGGGATCCCCTGCACCATGGATCGCAGCCGCGGCGTGGCGATCCAGGCGGTCAACCTCGACCTGGCCAACGTGCCCATCCGGGACCTGATGACGGAGCGCCTGGGCCTGCCGGTCTTCGTCGACAACGATGCGAACGTCGCCGCCATCGCGGAGCACCGCTTCGGCGCCGGGCGCGGTGCCGAGAACATGGTGATGCTCACCGTGGGCACCGGAATCGGCGGCGGCCTGATCTTGGGCGGCCGGCCCTACCGGGGATCGACCGGCGCAGCCGCCGAGCTCGGGCACATGGTCATCGGCTTCAACGGGCCGCGATGCCAGGGAAGCTGTCGCTCGAACGGCTGCGTGGAGTCGTTCGCCTCCGGGACCGCGCTCGCAAGAGAGGGCCTGGCGGCGGCCGAGCGTGAGCCCGACTCCATCCTCGGCAGGAGGCTGACGGCCGGCGAGACGATCGACGGCAAGGCCGTCACGGATGCCGGCGCCGAGGGAGACGAGGCGGCCCGCCGCGCGATCGAGTTGATCGGCAGCTACCTGGGGGTGGCGCTCTCGAACCTCGCCAACATCTTCGATCCCGATGTCATGGTCGTCGGCGGCGGCGTCATCGCCGCCGGGGAGCTCCTGCTCGGCCCCGCGCGGGCCGAGGTCGCCGCCCGTGCGCTGCGGCCGATGAGCGCGACGCCGGTGGTCGCCGCGGAGCTCGGGCCGGAGGCCGGCATGATCGGCGCCGCGGCGATGGCGGCGATGGAGCTCGAGGCCTAGTGGTGACTCCCTGATGTCAGGCAAGCTCACCGTCTGCCCGACGCCGATCGGCAACCTCGAGGATCTGACCCCGCGTGCGCGTCGCGCCCTCGCGGAGGCCGACATGATCGCCTGCGAGGACACCCGCCGCGCGGGCCGCCTCTTCGAGCGGCTCGACCTCCCGCGTCCGCGCCTCGTCTCCTACCACGACCAGAACGAGTCCGAGCGCGCTCCGCGCCTGGCGCAGCAGGTCGTCGGCGGCGCCAAGGTCGCGTTGATCTCGGACTCCGGGACGCCGGTGATCTCGGACCCCGGGTACCGGCTGATTCGCGCCTGCCTGGACCGCGACGTGGAGGTGGAGGTGCTGCCCGGGCCATCGGCGGTCATCACCGCGCTCGTGGCCTCGGGCCTTCCCGCCGACCGCTGGCGCTTCGAGGGCTTTCTCCCGCGCCGCGCCGGCGAGCTCGAGCGCCTGCTCGGGTTGGCGGAGACGGTGGTCGCCTTCGAGTCCCCGCGCCGCCTTCCCGCGTCGCTCTCCGCGCTTGCCTCGCTCGCGCCCGATCGCGAGGCCGCAGTCTGCCGGGAGCTGACGAAGCTCCACGAGGAGGTGACGCGAGGCCCGCTCGGCGAGCTCGCCCGCCATTACCGCGACGAGGTGCGCGGTGAGATCGTCGTCGTCATCGCGCCGGCCCCGAAGATGGCCTCGGGCGGCGCCGACATGCCCTTCGCGGTCGATGCCCTGCGGCGGCTGGTCCAGTCCGGGGCCAGGCCGCGCGCGGCCGCCCAGGTCGTCGCCGCGCTCACCGGCCTTCGGCCCAACGACCTCTACCGCGAGCTCACCGGGCGCGAGCCGCGGGAGTAAAACCTCCTAAACGCGCTTAACCAAGCCTGAATGGGCGCGCTCCGGTGGCGGGGCAGGCAATGGTTAGGATGGCTAGCGGAGTAAGAGAGGCTTGGCCGGGGGCATCAACTCAAGCCATCACGGCGACTAAGCGTGGGAACGGATTCCGAGCGAGGCGCGGACAGCGGCGGGACGTCGCCGTTTTCCCGTGCGCTGGCGATCGCCGCGATCGCCGCCGGCGTGGTCCTCGTCGGCATCGTCCTCTTCGGCGGCTCTGGGGGCCACACCTATCACCTGCTGTTCGAGAACGGCGGGCAGCTCGTTCCGGGCAACCAGGTGCTCGTGGCGGGCCAGCCGGTCGGGACGATCGACGACATCACGCTCACCAACGACGCCCAGGCCGACGTCAAGATCTCCACCGACGACCCCCTGCGCCAGGGGACCACGGCGATCATCCGCACCACCTCGCTGTCGGGCGAGGCAAACCGCTACGTCGCGCTGACGCCCGGCCCGAACAACTCGCCGGACATCCCGGACGGCGGTGATATCCACGGCGATCGAACCCAGTCTCCCGTCGACCTCGACCAGCTCTTCGACACCTTCAACGGCAAGACCAGGCGCGCGCTCCAGAAGGTCTTCCAGGGCCAGGCAACGATCTACGCCGGCAACGCGGCCAACGCCAACCGCACCTACAAGTACTTCGCGCCCGGGCTCGACGCAAGCCAGCGGCTCTTCGCGGAGCTGAACCGCGACCAGGCCAACCTGACCAGCTTCATCGTCTCGAGCTCCAAGGTCCTGACCGCAATCGCCGACCGTCACGACGACCTCACGAACGCCATCGGCCACGCCAACACCGCACTTGGCGCGATCGCGGACCAGAACGAGGCCCTGGACCGCTCGCTGCGCGCCCTGCCGCCGACGCTGCGCATCTCGAACACGACGTTCGTCAACCTGCGCGCCGCGCTCGACGACCTCACGCCCCTGGTCGACGCCTCGAAGCCGGCGACGAAGAACCTGCCGCTCTTCCTCCGCAGGCTGCGGCCGCTGGCGCAGAACTCGATCCCGGTCGTCAACAACCTCGCTGCGACCCTTCACACCCAGGGTCCCGACAACGACCTCACCGACGTGCTGAAGACGCTGCCCGGCGTGGAGCGCAAGGCGTCGAAGGCCAGCCCGGCGGCCATCGCGGCGATCAACGCCGGGCAGCCCAACATCGAGTTCGCCCGTCCCTACGCCCCGGACCTCGTCGCCTTCCTGACCAAGCTCGGCGAGGGCACCGGCTTCTACGACGGCAACGGCCACTACGCCCGCGTCAGCCCGGCGGACACGGGCGTCTTCGCCTACAACCCGGCCACCTCCACGCTCGAGCCCAACCCGCCGCCCACCCAGTACGACGGGCTGCAGGTGAACACCAGCCCGGCGCGCTGTCCAGGGAGCGCCACCCAGGCGATCGCGGGCTCCAACCCGTTCCTCGACGACGGCAACCTTCTTGGCCTCTGCGACCCGGCCTACGTGCCGCCCGGCCCATGAGAAGGATCGCGGGCTTCCTCATCGTCGTCGCGATCGCCGTCGCGATCGTGCTCGTCGCGCACTCGTCCGGCGGCAACAGCGGCTACACGGTTCGCGCCTACTTCGACAACGGCGACTTCGTGGTCAACGGCGAACAGGTGAAGATTGCCGGCGCGACCGTGGGCTCGATCCAGTCCACGGGCGTCTCGATGCCGGGCGAGGCCGTGAACCGAAACGGCAGCGACGCCCCCGGCAAGGCGGTGATCGTCATGAAGATCACGAAGCCCGGGTTCGAGTCATGGGGCCGCGACGCGTCCTGCCTGATCCGCCCCCAGTCGCTGCTCGGCGAGAAGTACATCGACTGCCAGCCGACGCAGCCGCGCGCGCCGGGCACGCCGCCGCCACCGCCGCTGAAGGCGATCCCCTCGGGCAGCCCAGGCGCCGGGGAGGCGTTTTTGCCGCTTCAGAACAACGGCAAGATCGTCGACATCGACCTGGTCCAGAACATCGAGCGCCTGCCCTACGCCCAGCGGTTTCGCCTGATCCTGAACAACCTCGGCGCCGGGCTTGCGGCCCGCGGCCCGGCCCTGCAGAAGATCATCGAGCGTGGCGACCCGGCGCTGCGCCAGACCGACGAGGTGCTGGCCACGCTCGCGAAGCAGAACCACGTGCTCGCCGACCTCGCCCGCGACTCGGACACCGACCTCGCGCCGCTCGCCGCAGAGCGCCAGCACCTCACCGGATTCATCGACAACGCGGCCACCGCCGGCACCGCGACCGCCGAGCGCAGCCAGGACCTCGAGGCCGGGCTCCAGAAGTTCCCCCGCACGCTCAGCGAGCTGCGCTCGACGATGACGCAGCTCAAGGCGTTCTCCGAGCAGGCGACGCCGGTGCTCGCGGACCTGGGAGCCGCGGGCCCGGCCCTGAACCAGCTCAACCTGAAGCTGGTCCCGTTCGCAGGGGCCGCGACGACCTCGTTCACGAGCCTCGGCGACTCCGCCGCCAAGAGCACCGCGCCGCTATTGGCCTCCGATGCGGTCATCCGCCAGCTGACGAAGCTCTCTAAGGCCGGCGTCTCGCCGTCGAAGAACCTCAAGAAGCTCCTGAAGAGCCTCGAGAAGACCGGCGGATACCAGCAGCTCCTGTCGTTCATCTACAACAACGCCGGCACGACGAGCACCTACGACCAGTACGGGCACTTCCTGAAGACCCTGCTCGTCGCGTCGAGCTGCGTCGACTACGTCACGAGCGAGTTCTCCGGCTGCGGCGCGCACTTCGGAATCAACGGCAAGATCGCCACGACCCCGTCGATCGCCTCGCAGCTCGCCGCGGCAACCGCAGAGGCGCAGGCCCAGGCGAGCACGCCTGACGCCGCGGGCGACGGCACCCCGGCCGTGGGCGTGAGCGGGGGGAGCGGAACGGGGGGCGGCACGACGAGCATCGCGGGCGTCAGGCACCTGCTCGACTTCGTGATCGGGCACGGGTCCACCGCGGGCGGCTCGAGCGCGGGCGCGGTGCCGGGAGCCTCCGGTTCGGGGGCCGGCGGATGACCGGCCGCCGGCGCACGGGCGGGACCTTCGCCAGCAACCCGACGCTGGTCGGCGCGATCACGGTCCTGATCGCGGTGCTGACGGTGTTCCTCGCCTACAACGCCAACAACGGCCTGCCGTTCGTCTCCACCTACCGGATCTCGGTCCAGGTGCCCAATGCTCAGGGCCTCGCGCCGAACAACGACGTGCGGATTGGTGGCGTCCACGTCGGGACGGTCGAGTCGATCGATCCGGTTCAGGAGAAGGACGGGACCCTCCGGGCCCTCGTCAACCTCCGCCTCGAGGGCGACATCAACCCGCTCCCGGTCGACTCCACCGTCGTCGTTCGCGCGAAGTCGGCGCTCGGCCTCGAGTACCTGGAGATCAACAAGGGGACCTCGGACAAGGGGTACCCCGCCGGCGCGACGCTGCCGCTGTCCGCGGCGCATCCGGAGACGGTCGACCTCGACCAGGTCCTGGGCACGTTCAACGAGCCGACGCGGCTGGCGATCCAGCGCAACCTCACGGAGTTCGGCACGGCCCTCGGCGGGCGCGGCGTCGACCTGAACGAGGCGATCGGCGACCTGCCCCCGCTGCTGACGCGCCTGCGCAGCGTCGCCACGGTGCTCAACTCGCCGCAGACGAACCTCGCGGGGTTCTTCCCGGCACTCGAGGCAACCGCGTCCGAAGTGGCCCCGGTCGCCGGCACCCAGGCTCACCTCTTCGTCGTGCTCGACACGACTTTCGGCGCCTTCGCCAGCGTCGCCCGGCCCTTCATCCAGGAGACGATCTCCAAGTCGCCGCCCACGGAGGACACGGCGATCCGCACGTTGCCGGTGATACGACCGTTCCTCGCGGACTCGGCGGCGCTCTTCCACGACCTCCAGCCGGGTGTGCAGACCCTGCGCTCGACGGCGCCGATCCTCGTCGACACGCTGACCAAGGGCGTGCCGGCGCTCAGTCAGTCGCCGGCGTTGAACGAGCAGCTGCCGCCGACAGCCGAGACGCTGCAGGCGTTCGGCGAGAACGCGGCGGTCCGCGCCGGGATCTCGCGCCTGACCGAGACGAACGACCTGCTGCGGCCGACGCTCAGCTTCGTCACCCCAGCCCAGACGGTCTGCAACTACGGGTCCCTGCTCTTCCGCAACGTCGCCAGCGCGGCGAGCCAGGGCGACGGCCTCGCCTCGTGGCAGCGGTTCATCGTCTTCCAGTCCAACAAGGGCCCGAACGACGAGGGCAGCCCCTCCGCCAAGCCCGCCAACGGCGGCGCCGGCTCCGAGCCGGGCAACTTCCTGCACGACAACATCTACCCGAACACCGCCGCGCCGGGACAGCAGCCGCGCGAGTGCGAGCCCGGCAACGAGGGCTACACGACCGGCAAGAAGGAGATCGGCAACGCCCCCGGCAACCAGGGCACCTCCACGGCGACGGTGGGAGGGGAAGGCAAGTGACGCCGGACCGTCCCATCGCCGGCGTCCCGCGGAAGCTTCCCGGGCGCGCCCGCACGCCGCGCCACAACGCGCCGATCGGCTTGATCCTCGTCGTGCTCGCAATCGGCGGCCTGATCGTCGCTTACACGAAGCACATCCCGTTCACGGGCCATGGGTACGAGCTGAAGGCGGTCTTCCGCAACGCCGCGACCCTGCGCAGCGACGCGCCGGTGCGCATCGCCGGAGTCACCGTCGGCAAGGTCCAGTCGGTCGAGCGCGACGGCGACGACGCCCAGGTCACCTTCACCGTGGGCGACTCGGGCCAGCCGGTCCACTCCGACGCGCAGGTGACGATCCGGCCTCGCCTCTTCCTCGAGGGCAACTTCTTCCTCGACCTCAGTCCGGGGAGCCCGAGCGCGCCGGACCTCTCGAGCGGCGAGACGATCCCGGTCACGCGCACGGCGACGGCGGTGCAGCTCGACCAGGTGCTGAGCGCGCTGCAGGCGCCCGAGCGCTACAACCTCCAGCGGCTGCTGGCCGCCTACGGCAAGGCCCTCGTCCATAGGCCGACTCCCGCGGAGGACGCAACGCAGGACCCGCTGGTGCAGGGCCAGACGGCGGCGGCGGCGCTCAACGACTCCTTCAACTACGGGGCCCGCGCGGGCAAGGGCACCGCGATCACCTCAGAGGCGTTCCTGGGGACGAGCCGGCACGACCTCTCGAACCTGATCACCGCCCAGAGCCGGGTCTTCGGGACCCTGCTCAGCCGTGAGTCCCAGCTCCAGGACCTGATCACGAACTTCAACGTCTTCACCGGGGCCCTGGCCGCCGAGTCGAGCAACCTCAGCGCGACGATCGCCGAGCTGGCACCCACCCTGGAAGAGGCCCAGCCGTCGCTGCGCGCGCTGAACGCCTCGTTCCCGCCGCTGCGCGCGTTCGCGGTCGACGCGAAGCCCGGAATCGAGCAGCTGCCCGCGACAATCGACGCCGGGCTCCCCTGGATCCGCCAGGCCACCGCCCTGGTGCAGAAGAGCGAGCTGGGCGGGACGGCGAAGCTCCTGCGGCAGAGCGCCGCCCCGACGGCGAAGGCGCTGGCGGCCGCCAACGGGCTGCTGCCGCAGCTCACCCTCTCCAGCCGCTGCTTCTCCGGGGTGCTCGTGCCGGCGGGCAACACCGTCATCAACGACCGGTTCTCGACCGGCCAGCCGAACTTCCATGAGTTCTTCTTCGGCCTCGCGGGCCTGGCCGGCATCGGCTCGGGGTTCGACGGCAACGGCACCTACCTGCGTGTGAACGCGGGCGGCGGGCCGACGCTGGTCAAGGCGCCCAACCGCCACGGCGGCACGGGCAACAGCGTCGTCTACGGGAACATCATCTCGCCGCCGCTCGGGACGCAGCCCGCCTACTCGAAGTCCGGCGCCCCGCCGTACAAGCCGAACGTTCCGTGCTTCCAGAACCCGGTGCCGAACCTGAACGGCCCGGCCGGCAAGTCGCACAGCCCCGACCTGACGGTGGTTCCCTAGTGCCGCCCCGCAGGAGGCACCACTCGTGAAGCGGGCGATCCGCGAGCACGCGAAGGACTTCACGGCGATCATCGGCCTGCTCGTCCTCTCGCTCGCCGTCGTCGGCGTGATCCTCTCGCAGCAGCGCCTCACGCTGCCGGGCTGGGTTCCGCTGGTCGGCACCGATCACTTCGAGCTGAAGGCGGAGCTGAGCTCCGGGCAGGCGCTCACGCCGGGCCAGGGCCAGTCCGTGAACATCGCGGGAATCAAGGTCGGCGACATCTCCGCGGTCGATCTCCAGAACGGCGTCGCGGTGGTCTCGATGGAGATCGACCCGAAGTACGCGACGCTGATCCACGACAACGCCTCGATCCTGGTCCGTCCCCGCACCGGGCTGAACGACATGACCTTCGAGCTCGACCCGGGGACCGAGTCCTCGCCCGAGGTCTCCGAGGGGGCCACGATCCCGCTCGCCAACACGCTGCCGAACGTTCAGCCGGACCAGATCCTCGCCAGCCTCGACGGCGACACCCAGGGATATCTCAAGCTCCTGATCGACTCCGGCGCGCAGGGGATCGGCGGTCGCGGGAAGCAGCTTTCGAGCCTGCTGCGCCGCCTCGACCCGACGGCGCGCGACCTCGCCCGGATCAACGGCGCGCTCATCAAGCGCCGCAAGAACATCGCCCGCGTCATCCACAACTTCGGGCTCATCAGCCAGCAGCTGGCTTCGCACGACCGCCAGCTCGCGGACTTCGTGAGCTCATCCAACACGGTCATCGGCTCGTTTGCGAAGGAGGAGGAGTCGATCCGCCAGGCGCTCCAGGAGCTGCCGAGCACGCTTCGCAACACTCGCAGCGCCCTCCAGAGCGGCCAGACGTTTGCGGAGACCGCGAAGCCGGCCCTCACCGCGCTCTTGCCGTCGGCGCGGTCGCTGGGGCCGGCCCTGAAGTCCACGCGCCCGTTCTTCCGCGACACGGTGGGGCCGATCCGCGACCAGATCCGGCCGTTCGCGCGCAAGGTCCAGCCGGTGATCCGCGACCTGACCGCCGGCGCGAAGCCGCTTGCGAAGACCGCGACCGGCTTGAAGGGAGGCTTCACGAGCCTCAACAAGCTCCTCAACGGACTCGCGTACAACCCTCCCGGGAAGGAGGAGGGCTACCTGTTCTGGCTGTCGTGGCTCAACCACAACGGCAGCTCCACGCTGAGCACGGCTGACGCCAGCGGGCCGCTCGTGCGCGGCACGGTGCTGCTCACGTGCTCGGCGGCGTCGCTTGCGGAGACGCTCACGGAGACCCGGCCCTTCCTGAAGACGCTCCGGCAGCTGACCAACCCGCCGTCGTCGAAGACGATCGATGCCGACGGAGGCTGCAATTGAACAAGAAGGGCGTCTCCCCGTCCCGGATCCTGATCGCGATCGCCTTCGCGCTCTCGTGCTTCGGCCTTGCGCTGTTCCTCTGGGTGTCCTTCGGCGGCCCGATCCCCCTGCAGCCGCGCAACTATGAGTTCACGGTGCCGTTCGACGAGGCCACGCAGCTGGCGAACCAGTCCGACGTGCGCATCTCGGGCGTCTCCGTGGGCAAGGTCACGAACATCAAGCTCGGCGACAACGGCCTCGCCGACGCGACGATCTCGGTCGACCCCGCCTACGCGCCGGTCCCGGCCAACACCAAGGCGATCCTCCGGCAGAAGACGCTGCTCGGGGAGACGTACGTGGAGCTGACACCCGGAGACGGGGCCGGGCCCACGCTTCCCGAGGGAGGCCGGCTGCCGGAGGCGCAGGTCGCAAGCTCCGTGCAGCTCGACGAGATCTTCCGGACGTTCAACGCCAAGACCCGCGCGAACTTCCAGGTCTGGATGCAGCAGCAGGCGGCCGCGTTCAAGGGGCGCGGCGCCGACTTCTCGGCGGCGATCGGTGAGCTGCCGGTGTTCCTCGAGACGACCGACCGGCTGCTCCGCGTCCTCGACACGCAGCGCCTCGCGGTCCAGCAGCTCGTCCGCAACGGCGGCGAGGTTTTCCGTGCGCTCTCCGAGCGGCGCGGTGAGCTGAGCTCGCTGATCCGCAACTCGGACCAGGTGTTCTCGACGACGGCGCAGCGCAACGCCGACCTCGCCGACACCTTCCGGATCCTGCCCACGTTCCTCGACGAGTCGCGGGCGACGCTCAGCCGGCTGGAGACGTTCGCCAACGACGCCGATCCGCTCGTCCGCCAGCTCCGCCCGGCGGCGAAGCAGCTGACGCCCACCCTGAACGCCACCCGGCAGCTCGCGCCGGGCCTCGACTCGCTCTTCGCCGGCCTCCTGAAGGCGACGCCGGCCGCGAAGCAGGGCTTCCCGGCGCTGCGGAGGCTGCTCGCCAACGACCTGACGCCGCTGCTGGGGCGCTATGACGCGTTCGGGGCGCAGCTCGACTCCCTCCTCCAGGTCCTCGCCGACTACAAGCACGAGGTCACGGCCTTCCTCGGCAACGGCGCGGCCGCGACGGAGGGCTTCGCACGCGGCCCCGAGGACAACTTCGCGGCCACGCACTACGTCCGCACCGAGGCCGTCTTCGGCCCCGAGTTCCTGGCTGCGTTCCCGCGGCGCCTGAAGATGGGGCGCGGCAACCCCTACACGGCGCCCGGCGGCTACTCCGAGCTCCAGAAGGGCCTCCTCAAGTCGTTCGAGACCTTCCAGTGCAAGAACGGCATCGCCGCCAAGCTCGACCCGAGCTCCCCGAACGATCCGAACTTCCAGCACTACGCGGACAACAGCCTCGCGGAAGCGCGCGACCTGTTCGGCCGGGTTCGGGAGTTCGTCTACGACGGCGTCCTCAACTCCAATAACCTGCCGCGACCGGGCTGCAGCCAGCAGGCGCCGCGGCCGTCGATCGGCGAGTCGCCCAGGCAGCGAACCCTCTATCAGCACGTTCGCCGGGAGCCGTAGGCGCGCCCGCGCCTACGCGCCACCGCAAGCTATGGTTCTTTGCAGGTGGGACAGGAAGTCCTTAAGCAACCAGGGCCGGCCAGGGAGCCTGCCCCAATCAGGAGGTGTGAACCGAGTATGCGCAAGCATCTCGTTTTCGCCCTCGCGGCTGTCATGGCGATCAGCGTCGCCGGGTACGCGTGGGCAAGGGCGGACACCGAGACCTCGACGGCGACCATCAAGGTCACGCCCTCGAAGCTCTCGAAGTCCAAGTTCAAGCCGGTCCACGTGGCGGTGGAGACGTCAACCGTCAACACCAACAACGGCGGGACCGGAACCAACCCGTCGACGCAGCCCGGATTCGTCAAGACGGTGAAGCTCGGTCTTGACGACGACATCAAGATCACGACGAAGGGCATCGGGCAGTGCGACCCGAACCAGCTGGCGGGCACCACGACAGCCGGCGCCAAGCAGGTCTGCGGCAAGGAGCAAGTCGGCGCGGGCTCAGCTACCGCCTGCCTGGCCGGTGGTCAGGGACAATCCTGCACGGTTCTCCCGGCGGTCGTGACCGCGTTCAACGGCAAGCCGCAAGGCAAGAACCCGACACTCGTCCTGCACGCGCGGGTCGACTCGGGCGCCGTTCACACCACCACGGTGCTGACCGGGGTCTACAAGAACAGCGGCAAAGGGGACTACAAGACGGTTCTCACCGTCCCCGTCCCGGCCATTCCGGCGACTGCCCTGACGGACTTCCAAACCAAGGTTGGTGGGAAGTTCAAGGCCAAGGGCAAGACGGTCAACTACGCCAAGGCGCGCTGCCATGACAGGAACAAGCGGCTGAACATGACGTACGAGTTCGACTACACGAGCTCGAGCGAGTCCACCGACAAGGGGACCGCGAACAGCGCGTGCAAGACCTGAGGGTCTGTACCTGACTCCGGCTGCGGCCGGTGACGTTTGCGAGGGGCGGCCATTTGGCCGCCCCTCGCTCGTTTATCGTGCGCCGCGGATGCGGGTGATGCGGTGATGCGGCGCGCGTTCGCGCTGGCGGCGGCCGTCGCGGTGCTGGCGCTCGGGGGCTGCGGGTCATCGTCGGGCGACGGAGTCTCGGACGCGCAGTTCATCGACGCCCTTGGCCTCACGATGAAGGACGGCCACTACGTCATCGAAAAGAACCCGTTCTGCTCGATTGCGCAGCTCCTCCACGACTCCGGCGAGGTGAGCGACGCGGCCTCGTCGAACCGGGTGCTCGCCTCCAAGGACGCCAGCGTCGGGATCGAGGTGCTGACGCCGTTTGCGCCGAGCTGCCGCAAGCAGGCCGAGAAGGCGCTGAATAGGCTTTCGAGGAAGGTGCAGCGATGACCACGAACCGAGACCCGAGGCTGATCTCCCTGGGCTACGGCAAGTTCGTCCGGGCCGACCGGGTGTTCGCGCTCGTCCCGCTCGAGGCGTCCGAGCGCGGAGAGGGCCGGCGCACCTACGTGCACGTCGACGGGCTCGACGCGCCGGTCGTCGCGTCGCGTTCGGAGCGGGCGATCCTCGCCGACGTCGAGGCGGCCCTCGTCGAGGCCGCCGGCGTCCCGCGGTCCCCCGAGCGCGGCCAGGAGGGCACGCGTCAGTAGTTCACCACGTCGTCACGGGCGGCTCCGCCAGCTAACGTAGGTCGAACAAGCGGTGGGACACGGGACGTCCTGCGGAAGACCGGGCCAGCCAGGGGCAGCCCTCATTCATGGAGGTTTATCGAGCATGCGCAAGCATCTCGTGTGGATGCTCGCGGCGATCATGGCGATCAGCGTCGCCGGATACGCGTGGGCAAGAGCAGACACTTCGACGTCGGGCGCATCGATCTCGGTGACGCCGGAGAAGCTCTCGAAGAAGAGCTTCAAGAAGGCGACGCTCAAGATCGAGACTTTCACCACCAACAACGCGAACCCAGGCACGCCGTCGAACCCGGCGACGCAGCCGGCGGTCGTCGACAAGGTCACGCTCGGCCTCGACGACGACATCAAGGTCAACACCAAGGGAGTCCCGACGTGCAACAAGAACGACGTGGCCGGGACGACCACCGGCGGTGCGAAGGCAATCTGCGGCAAGGCGCAGGTCGGCCAGGGCTCCGCAACGGCCTGTCTCGCGGGCGGTCTGGGCTCGTCCTGCACGGTTCTACCCGTCGTGGTCACGGCGTTCAACGGCAAGCCGCAGGGCGGCAACCCGACGATCATCCTGCACTCGCGGGTGGATTCCGGCGCGATCCACACCACGACGGTGCTCGTCGGAGTGCTCAAGGGCGGAGGCACGGGCGACTTCAGCAAGACCCTCGTCGTCACCGTGCCGGCGATCCCGGCGACTGCTCTGACCAATTTCAAGACCGCGGTCGGGAAGACGTTCACGAAGAACGGCAAGAAGACCAACTACGTCGAGGCCCGCTGCAAGGACAAGAACAAGCAGCTCAACATGACGTATGCCTTCCACTACTCGCAGCCGGCAGGGGAGGCCCAGGACACGGGTTCCGCGTTCTCGAAGTGCAAGACCTGAGGGTCTTCGCCTGACGCCGGCCGCGGCCGGTGAGGAGCTTGGGAGGGGCGGCCGTACGGCCGCCCCTCCCTCGTTTCGTCCGCGGTACGGAAGCTGGCCAGGAAGGAGAGGTGAGCCGCACCGGTAGCCTCACGCGGGCCTCGTGAGCTACTACGTCACCACCCCGATCTACTACGTCAACGCCGAGCCGCACCTCGGCCACGCGTACTCGACGATCGCCGCCGACATCCTCGCCCGCCACATGCGCCAGCGCGGGGAGGACGTCTTCATGCAGACGGGCACCGACGAGCACGGCGAGCCGGTGGCACAGGCCGCCGAGCGGGCCGGCCTGGAGCCGAAGGAGCTCGCGGACCGCAACGCCCAGAGGTTTCGCGAGCTGATGCCGGTGATCGGCGTCGCCGAGGACTTCTTCATCCGCACCAGCGACCCGGAGCACATGGCCCGCGTCCAGGAGATCGTCCAGCGGGTCCACGACAACGGCTTCGTCTACGAGGGAACGTACGAGGGCTGGTACTGCCCCCGCTGCGCCGACTTCAAGACCGAGTCCGAGCTTGGCCCGAACAACACGTGCCCGATCCACGAGATCCCGCTTGAGCGCGAGCGCGAGGACAACTGGTTCTTCGCCCTCTCGCGCTTCCAGGAGCGCCTCGAGGCGCTCTACGAGGAGCAGCCGGACTTCGTGCGACCGGGCTTCAGGCGCAACGAGGCGCTGGCGTTCATCAAGGGCGGCCTCGCCGACGTCTCGCTGTCACGGCCGCGGATCACGTGGGGGGTGCCCCTGCCATGGGCTCCCGAGCAGGTTGTGTACGTGTGGTTCGACGCCCTCCTCAACTACGTGACCGGACCGGGCTACGCCCGCGCCCCCGACGACCTCACCGACCGCTACTGGCCGGCTGACCTGCACGTGATCGGCAAGGACATCCTCAAGTTCCACGCCGTCTACTGGCCGGCGTTCCTCATGGCGGCCGGGCTGGAGCCGCCGAAGGGGATGTTCATCCACGGCTACCTGCTGATGGGCGAGAAGAAGATGTCGAAGTCGCTCGGAAACGTGCTGGACCCGTTCGCGGCGATCGCGCGCTTCGGCTCCGATGCCCTGCGCTTCTACTGCTTTCGCGAGGTCTCCTTCGGCCAGGACGGCAACGTCTCGGCGGCCGGGTTCGAGGCCCGTTACGAGACGGAGCTGGCGAACGACCTCGGCAACCTCGCGAGCCGCACGCTCGCGATGATCGACCGCTACCGCGACGGGGTCATTCCCGAGGCGGAGCTCGATCCCGCCCTGCGCGACGGCGAGGACGGCCTCGACGGCCTCGTCGGCAGGGTCAGCGAGCTCCTCGACGCGGCGGAGCTGACCGCGGCCCTGGAGGAGATCTGGGCGCGCGTGCGGCGTTTCAACCGCTACGTGGAGGAGGCCCGCCCCTGGGACCTCGCGAAGGACCCGGCTCACGCCGCCGACCTCGACCGGGTGCTCTACGGGCTGGCGGAGGGCCTGCGCGTGCTCGCGCTGCTGCTCTACGCCTACATCCCCGACAGCACCGATCGCCTGCTCGCCGCCCTCGGCGAGGAGGGCCGGGAGCTTGCCGAGCCCGGCTCCCGCGGGGGCGGGGCGAAGGTGGACCGCATCCCGCCGCTCTTCCCGAAGCTGGAGAGCGGCTAGACGTCGATGAGCGCGCTGCGAATCGCCGGGCTTCGCAAGCGCTACGGCCGCAGGGGCGCCGAGGCTCTGCGCGGTGTCGACCTGCATGTCGAGTACGGCGAGCTCGTCGGCTTGCTGGGCCCGAACGGAGCGGGCAAGTCGACGCTGACGAAGATCGCGTGCGGGCTGGTGCGGCCGACCGCCGGGGCCGTGGAGGTCGCGGGGAGGCCCGCCGGGTCAAAGGAGGCGCGCGCGTCGGTCGGTTACCTGGCCGAGCTATTCCGCTACCCCGGCTGGGCGAGTGCCGACGAGGTGCTCGCTTTCCATCAGAGCCTCACTGGCTCCGTCGGCGGAAGGGAAGAGCGCACGCGGCTCCTCGAGCTGGTGGAGCTCGCGGACGCTGCGGACCGCCGCGTGGAGGCGATGTCGAAGGGCATGCAGCAGCGCCTGGGGATCGCGCAGGCCCTGGTCGGCTCGCCGAAGCTGCTCCTCCTCGACGAGCCGACGAGCGCGCTCGATCCGGTCGGCAGGCGAATCGTGCGCGAGCTTCTCGCGAGCCTGCGCGACGAGGGCGTCGCGGTCCTCCTGAACTCACACCTGCTGGGCGAGGTCGAGCGGGTCTGCGAGCGGGTTGCGATCCTTGCCAGGGGCACGATCGTGGTCGAGGACGAGACGGGCCGCCTGCTCGAGCCCCGCGGCGTCGAGGTCGAGACCGCGACCGGCACCCGCGTGATCGAGGGCGCCAAGCGCGACGACGTGCCCGGCATCATCGCCGAGCTCGTGGAACGGGGGGAGGAGCTCTACGGCGTCAGGGCGCTCTCGAGCACGCTCGAGGACGTCTACCTCGAGGCGGTCGAGGGCCAGACGGGATGACCGCGGCTCGCGCAATCGTGCTCTACGGCTGGCGGGAGAGCCTGCGCCGCCGGGTCTTCGCGGTGATCCTCGTGCTCACCGTCATCTTCATCGGGCTCTACGCACTTGCCACGCACTTCGCGTTCAGGGACGTGAACAGCTTCGCCGGCCGCGGGATCGCTCAGCTTGATCCGACCGCCTTCACCGGCGGGACGATGTTCGGCCTCGCGATGTTCGCATCGCTCTTCCTCGGCTCCGTCCTGGCGGTGTTCCTGACGCTTGGGGTCGTTCGCGGGGACGCTGAGACCGGATTGCTCCAGCCGCTCGTGGTGCGCCCGGTTGGGCGCGGCACGACGCTCCTCGCGAGGTTTGCCGGAGCGGCTGCGGTTGCGGCCGCGTTCGAGGTCTTCCTTTACCTCGTCGCCGTCGTGGTGACCGACGCGATCGGCGGGTGGACCCCCGACCATCTTGCCGGCCCCGGCCTGGCGCTCGCGTTCGCGGTGGTCGTCGTGGCGGCACTCTCGCTCCTCGGCTCCGTGTTCCTCGCGGGAACCGCGCAGGGCATCGCCCTGTTCATGGTGTTCGGGATGGGGCTGATGGCGGGCCTTCTCGGGCAGATCGGCCACGCCCTCGACTCCGACACGCTGAAGAGCATCGCCCACGACGCGAGCTGGGCGCTGCCGTTCGAGGCCCTCTACCAGGCCGGCCTCCACGGACTCATCTCCGCGACGCCGGGCTTCACCGGCGCGATCATCAAGCTCGGCCCATTCGGCGGCTCACAGCCGGCGGGGGCGGGGCTGGTCGTTTTCGCGGCCCTCTACACGACCGCGATCCTCGCGGCCGCGGTTCACTTCTTCTCCCGCCGCGACCTGTAGGGGCTCGGCCACGCGGCAATGCCGGCGTTAAGAGCAATAAAGGGCAGGCCGAGGGGCCAGGTCGCAGGCTTGAACAGTTGACCACACCAGGGTGTGGTCAAGTGTTCAAGGAGCCGGAAATGCGGCCCTGTCGCCTGTCCTTCGCTGCTAAACGCGGCCTGCTGCGCCACCGACACCGGCAGGGGCGCTCCGCGCCACCGCGGGCTGGGCGTCGTAACTCTCGACGTCGAACCGGCTCAGCTCGCGCTTGAACCGGTAGGCGAAGTCGGGCCACAGCGAGGTGTTGAGGCCGTTCGCGTCGATGTACCAGCTCGCGCAGCCGCCCTCGGTCCACACCGTTCCCTTCATGCGCCGCTGGATGCCGGCGTTGTAGGCGGTGCTGACGTCGGCCTTGACGTCGAGCGCGCCGAGACCGGAGCGCCGCATCGCGCGGATCGCCTCGAGGACGTAGCGCGACTGGGCCTCGGCCATGAAGACCACCGACATGTGCCCGAGCCCGGTGTTCGGGCCGAGCAGCATGAACATGTTCGGAAAGCCGGGAACGCTCGTGCCGCGGTAGGCCTGCGGGCTGCCCTGCCAGTGATCGGCAAGCGTGCGCCCGTCGGCGCCGCGGACGCGTTCGGCGATCGGCATGTCGAGGACGTGAAAGCCGGTCCCGAAGATGATCGCGTCGACCTCACGCTCGGTCCCGTCGGCGGCGATCACCGAGTGCTCGCGTACCGAGACCACGCCGCCGTCGACGACCTCGACGTTCTCGCGGGTGAGCGCGGGGTAGTAGTCGTTGGAGATCAGGATGCGCTTGCAGCCCGGCGCGTAGTCGGGCGTGAGCCGGCGGCGCAGGGCGGGGTCGGCGACCTGCCGCTTCAGGTGCGCCAGGCCGAGCCGGCGCAGGAACGGCGAGAGCGCGACCTTCAGCATCGGCAGGGCGGTTGCCTCACGCGCCCAGTAGACCAGCGCCCGCATCGCGCGCTGCGCCGCCGGCAGCCGGCGGAAGACGAGGCGCTCGGCGCGGGTGATCGGCCGCTCGGTGCGCGGCAGGACCCACGGCGCGGTGCGCTGGAAGAGGTGGAGCTGGGCGACGTCCGGCTGGATCTTCGGGACGAACTGGATCGCGGAGGCGCCGGTGCCGACCACGGCGACGCGCTTGCCCGCGAGGTCGAAGGAGTGGTTCCAGCGCGCGGAGTGGAAGACCTCGCCCTCGAAGGACGCGAGGCCGGGAAGCTTGGGGATCGACGGCGCCGAGAGCGGGCCCGGGGCGGTGACGAGGACGCGCGCCGAGATCTCGCCGCGCGTGGTCGCGAGCGTCCACCGCTGCGCCTCGGCGTCCCAACTCGCCTCGAGCACCTCGCAGCCGAAGCGGACGTGGGGGAGGAGCTCCTCGCGCTCGGCGACGTCGCGGATGTAGTCGCGGATCTCTGCCTGGGGCGAGTACGTCGTCGACCAGTTGGGGTTGGGGGCGAACGAGAAGCTGTAGACGTGGCTCGGGACGTCGCACGCGCAGCCCGGGTAGCTGTTGTCGCGCCAGGTGCCGCCGACGTCGTTGGCCTTCTCGAGCACGGCGAAGTCCTCGATGCCCTCGCGGCGCAGCCGGTACGCCATGGCGAGGCCGGAGAAGCCGCTGCCGACGATCGCGATGTCGACCTCGTCGCGGGCGGAGGACGCCTCGGTCTCGGTGGGGGTTGGCGCGAGCGTTGCGGTGGCCAAGTTGATTCTCTCCTCGTCAGCGTTCCGTGTAATGGTTACAATAGCGTAAGTTACAGTCGCGTAGCATCCATGTCGGTGACGTCGCTCACACAGAAGCCGGGCCGCAGGACGCGCCTCAGCGGCGCCGAGCGCCGCGAGCAGATCCTCGACGTCACCAAGGAGGTCGCCTTCGAGCGCGGGTTCCATGCGGTGTCGATCGAGGTCGTCGCCCGCGAGGCGGGGATCAGCCGTCCGGTCGTCTACAACCATTTCGCCGACCTCCCGGGGCTGCTGGAGGCGCTGATCGACCGGGAGTCCAAGCGAGCCCTTGCGCAGCTCGCGGAGGTCCTTCCCAAGGACTTCGGGCCACGGGACACGGTTGAGCAGATGCTCGCCGCGCTGCGCGACTACCTGGAGGTAGTCGAGGCCGATCCGCTCACCTGGCGGCTCGTCCTGATGCCGCCGGAGGGCGCGCCGGAGGTCCTTCGCGAGCGCATCGCCCAGGGCCGCGGGGGCGTGATCGCCCTGCTGACGGAGATCGTCAGGGCCGGCGCCGGGCCGATCGGCCCGTCGCCCGATCCGGAGCTGACCGCACGCACGCTGTCGGCGCTCTCCGACGAGGGCGCTCGCCTGATCCTCACGGATCCCGAGCACTTCAACGCGGAGCGCGTCGTCGAGCACGCGCGCTGGCTCCTATCGCATCTGAGCTGAGCCGCATCAAGCGGCTCCGGGCGCCGTGGAATGATCGCTGCGGCGATGATCGACTCCCACTGCCACCTGACCCTGTGCAGGCCGCCGAGCGCTGAGCTCGTGGCCGTGGCCGCCGGCGTCGGTGTGCGGCGCATGCTCACGGTCGGGCTCGACGAGGAATCCAACGCGCAGGCGATCCGGCTGGCGGAGAAGCACGAGGCCGTGTGGGCCGCGGTCGGCCGCCATCCCAACTCGGCGGCCGGCTTCGACGACGCGGCCGCCGCCGCGATCGAGGAGCTTGCGGGTCACCCGCGCGTGGCCGCCATCGGCGAGACCGGGCTGGACTACTTCCGGGAGGGGGCCCCGCGGGAGGACCAGCGCCGCGCGTTCGAGGCCCAGATCGAGATCGCGAGACGCGTTGGGAAGCCGCTGGTGATCCACATGCGTGACTCGCTTGAGGACGCTTTCGCCGTCCTGCGCGAGCGCGCCGACGGCGTCGCGATCGTCCTTCATTGCTTTTCCGGCGGCCCCGAGGACGTGGCGGCGGCGGTCGAGCGCGGCTGGATGTGCTCGTTCGCCGGAAACCTGACGTACTCGAAGTCCGCGCCGCTCCGGGAGGCCTGCCGGCTGGTCCCGGAGGAGCTTCTGCTCGTCGAGACCGACTCGCCGTTCCTGGCGCCGCAGCCGGTTCGCGGCAAGCCGAACCAACCCGCGAACGTCGTCGAGACGGCGGAGCGGGTGGCGGAGGAGCGCGCGATCCCCTACGCGGAGCTCGAGGCCCTGGTCGACGCCAACGGAGCCCGCACCTTCCGGTGGTGAGGCTCGGGCAGAACTTTCTCGCGGATACGAACCTCCTCGAGGCGATCGTCCGCGATGCGCGGTTGCGCGGGGACGAGGTGGTGCTGGAGGTGGGGGGCGGAGCGGGAGCGCTCACGGCGCTGCTGGCGCCGGCGGTGGGGCGCCTGCACGTGGTCGAGCTCGACGAGCGGCTGCGCGAGCCGCTCGAGGCGGTTGCCGCCGGGCACGGGAACGTGAGCCTCCACTGGGGCGATGCCATGGACATCGAGCTCGGCGCCCTGGACCCGCAGCCGCAGGCGATGGTCGCAAACCTGCCGTACTCGATCGCGACGCCGCTTCTGATCCGGACCATCGCCGAGCTGCCCGCGCTCGCCACGTGGACGGTCATGGTCCAGCGCGAGATCGCCGACCGCCTGCGCGCGAACCCCGGCAGCAAGCTCTACGGCGCCCCGTCCGTGACCCTCCAGCTCGCGTGCTCCGTCGAGCTGGTGCGCACCATCGACCCCGCGGTATTCAGGCCGCGGCCGCGCGTCGGCTCGGCGCTGATCCGGCTCGAGCGCCGGGGACCGGGGGCCGGCGAGCCGCTTGCCGGTGTCGTGCGCGGGGCCTTTGCGCACCGCCGCAAGGCGCTTGCGGGCTCGCTCGAGCTCGCCGGCGTGGCCACGCGCGAGGAGGCGGCGGCCGCGCTCGCCGCGATCGGCAGGGAGCCGTCGGCCCGGGCCGAGGAGCTCGAGCCCGAGGAGTTCCGCCTGCTTGCCGAGGCGCTGCCGTGATCGTCCGCGCTCCGGCCAAGCTCAACCTCTGCCTCTACGTCGGCCCGGTCCGCGAGGACGGCCTTCACGAGCTGCGCTCGCTCTTCTGCCCGCTCCTGCTCGCGGACCGGATCGTTGTGGAGCCGGCGGCGGCGGACGAGGTCCGCTGCCCGGGGGTGGAGGGGCCGAACCTGGCGGCCGCGGCGCTGGCGGGGCTCCGCGAGCTCGGCTGGGATTCCGGGCCCGTTCGCGTCGCCATCGAGAAGCGCATCCCGGTGGCGGCCGGGCTGGGAGGGGGCAGCGCGGACGCGGCCGCCGTGCTGCGCCTCGGCGCCGGGCTGCCCGGCGTCGCTGAGCTCGCCTTCGAGCTGGGCGCCGACGTACCGTCGCAGCTGGAGCCGGCGTTCAGCCTGGTCTCAGGGGCGGGCGAGAACGTGGAGCGGCTGCAGCCGCCCGCCGAGTTCGGCGTGGTCGCGATTCCGGGAGAGCGGGGGCTGAGTGCCGGCGAGGTCTACGCGGAGCTCGAGCGAAACGGCCTTGCCCGGGGAGCCGACGAGCTGGCGGAGCTCGAGCGGCGGGTCCGCGAGGCGGCCGGCGCCGGCGCGTCGCCGCTCGACTACGGCGAGCTGCTTCGCAACGACCTCGAGGCTCCGGCCGTGTCGCTCGCGCCGGAGGTCGCGGACGCGCTGGACGCGCTGCGCGATGCGGGCGCGCGCGCATGCCCTCGTCGCCGGCTCCGGCCCGACCGCGGTCGGCCTGTGCGCGGACCTCGCCGCGGCCGATCGCATCGCCGCCGCGCTGCCGCCGCGCTTCTCGCGGGCGATCGTCTCGTCGGCAGGGGGAGGCGGATGAGCGTCTCCCGCGAGCGCCGGCGGCAGATCATCCTCGGCGTCCTGATCATCGCGGGGTTCGCGCTGGTCGATCACCTCCTGAACACGATCGACATCGGCAAGCTCCTGAACGACGTCTCCGAGGAGCTCGGCGCCTGGACCTACGCCATCGTCGGCCTCGCAGCGTTTCTCGAGACGGGGGCGTTCGTCGGGCTGATCCTTCCCGGAGAGTCGGCGGTGATCCTCGGCGGCGCGGTCGCCGGCCAGGGCGCCACGTCGATCGTCGTGACCATCGCCGTGGTCTGGATCTGCGCCTGGGCCGGCGACACGGTGAGCTTCCTGCTCGGCCGCCGCCTCGGGCGGGGCTTCATCCTCGAGCACGGGCCCAAGCTGCAGATCACCCACGAGCGCTTCGAGCGCGTGGAGGCGTACTTCAAGCGCTACGGGGGCCGCACCATCCTCGTCGGCCGCTTCATCGGCTTCGTCCGCGCGGTCGCTCCGTTCACGGCCGGCAGCTCGGGGCTGCGCTACCGGTCCTTCGTCCCCTACAGCGTGCTCGGGACCGGGCTGTGGTCCGCGACGTTCTGCCTCGTCGGCTACTACGCGTCGCAGAACATCGACCGGGCCGCGGAGATCGCCGGGAAGTCCACGTTCTACTTCGGCCTCGCCGTCGGGGTGATCGTGGCGGTGGTTGTCGCCTTCCGCTACCTGCGGGAGGCCGAGAACCGCAGGCACGCGGTCGAGGCGATGGAGGCGAATCGCCTCCTGCGGCCGCTCGTGGCCGTCGCCAGGCGCGTGGAGCCGCAGGCGCGGTTCCTCGGGCGGCGGCTGACCACCGGAGAGCTCGGGCTCGAGCTGACGACGCTGCTGGCGACGGTGGCGGTGGGGACGTTCATCGTCGTCGGCTACGCGGTCTCCTTCGGCCCCGACTCCGGCAGCACGCCGGGGGATCGCGCCGCGTTCGACGTCGCCGCCGACCTGCGTGCCGACTGGCTGGTGCACGTCGCCAAGGCGCTGACCGTTTTCGGGTCCGCCGTTCTCGTGGTGCCGGTGGCGCTCGTCGCCGCGGTCGTGCTCGGCCGGCAGGCACGGTGGCCGGAGCTGGCAGTGTTGGTGGCCGGCCTGGCGGTGGTGTTCTTCGCCAGCGACGCCGGGAAGGCCGCGGTCGACCGCCCGCGGCCGCCGGGCTCTCTGGTCGCGACGAGCGGCGCGTCGTTCCCCAGCGGGCATGCCGCCCACGCGATGATCTACCCGTTCCTGGCGGTGCTTGCCGCGAAGCTCGCCACGGGGTTGGGCGCGCGGTGGCGGAGCGCGATCCTCGCCACCGGCTTCCTGATCGCGCTCGTCGTCGGCCTCACGCGCGTCTATCTGCGGGCCCACTACATGAGCGACGTCGACGGCGGCTGGGCCCTCGGCGCCGCCGGCTTCGCCGGCGCGGGGGCACTGGCGATGATCGTCGTGCACTTGCGCGACACTTCAGGAACCGGTGACCGCGCTGGCGACGATCCACACTGAGGTCTGGCTCTTCATCGGGGCGGGCGTGGTCAGCCTGCTCGCCTTCGGCGTCTTCATCCTGGTCCCGACGATGGGGTCGTTCGGCCGGACGTGGGAGAAGGCGGCCGCGATGGTGGTGTCCCTGTTCGTGCTCGCCGCCTTCGTGATGATCGGCGTCGCCCTCGGGGCGCTGATCATCTACAAGTGGCCGGAGATCTCCGGCTGGTTCTAGGGCGGCTTCGGTTGGCGCCCGGGCCGCCAACCTAGAATTGCCGCGTGGCCGCGAGCGAAAAGACGCCCGCCAAGCGAGCGTCCGCGCGCGCGAAGAGCGCGGAGCCGGGCGGCATCGAGGCGCTGTCCGAGGCGATCGAGTCCGGCGCGGGGCTGCCCGAGGTGGCTCGCGCGGCCGCCCGGGTGCTCGCCTCGAGCGTTGCCCTGATCGACCGCTCGAGCGCGGTCCTCGCCGTCGCGGCGACATCGTCCGCGGAGGAGGAGCGCCTCCTCGAGAGCGGCGCCGGGGTGGTCGTCGCCGAGCTGCGGGTGGCGGACGCCGTGGTCGGCGAGCTGCGCTACAGGCCGCGCGGGGAGGCCCCCGCCGCGATCTCGGCGCGGATGGTCGCGACGCTTCTCGGGTTGGAGGTGGAGCGGGCGCGGGCCCCCGAGTGGGCGAGCGACGAGGCGGCAGGGGAGCTGGTCGACGCGATCCTGGCGCGCGACGTCACGGACCGGGGGGACATCGTCGCCCGCGCGGCGGAGCTCGGAGCCCGGGTGGAGGCGGGCGGCGGCGTCGTGATTGCCCGCGCGATTCCCCACGCCGCCCAGTCGGGCGATTGGCGCGCACGCGTGCTGACGGTTTCGCTGCGCGCCCTGCGCGCCGTTGCCAGCGGCACCCTGGCCGCGCTCGGCGGCGAGGAGGGTGCGGAGGTGACGGCGATCGTGCCCGCCTCCGAGGAGGCGATCCTGAACCGCGCGGCGAGCTCGCTGCAGCGCGAGCTCGAGGGCTCGCTCGCCGGCTTTCACGCGTTCGTCTCGCGCAGCCGCTGGGCGCAGGACCCCGCCGACCTCTACCGGGCGGGCAAGGAGGCGACGTTGGCGGCGAACGTCGGGGAGGCCGAGGGGCACCCGCTCTTGGCGTTCGAGGACACGGGCTCCTACCGCCTGCTCCTGCCGGCGATGAGCGAGGACCAGGCCGAGCTCGAGCGCTTCTACGCGGAGACCGTCGCGCCGCTCGCCGCCTACGACGAGCAGTACGAGACCGATCTGGTGATGACGGTCGAGGCGTATCTGGAGAACGACGGCAACGTGACGCCGACCGCGGAGCAGCTCTTCACCCACCGCCACACGATCCGCTACCGGCTCGAGCGCGTTCGCGAGCTCTCGGGGCACGACATGTCTTCGACCGAGGGTCGCGAGAAGCTGGGACTGGGCCTGAAGGCGATGCGTGTGTTGGGGATCGCCTCGGCCCACGGGCCGGCGACTGAGCCGGGCGCCGCGGCGGGCCGAGTCCCGCGTCCTCTGGACGACTGAGGCAGGCGGGCGCGTCGGGGCGCTCTAGCCTGACGCGAGAAACGGCTCTGCAGCCGTGCTTGCGGTGACGAAGCAGGCGCCCCTGCGCGCTGCGAGGTGCTCGATGTTGGCGGTGATGTACGCCCACTCGGGCAGGAAGACGAACGAGGTGCGAATCGGGAAGGCCAGGACCGGAGGCTGGGAGCGCATCGTGCCGAGCGCGAGGCGAGCCGGAAATGCCCATGGCCTGGCTCCGATCGAGAGGGGTGCGCGCTTGCCGCGACGGCCGGGCGCACTTGCGACCGGCATCAGGAGCGGGGCCGACCGCGACGTCGGATCGGGCGCCGGAAATGTCTCGGCGCTGGCCCGGTACGGGACGGCCGGGGCGAGCCGGTAGTCCGGGCTGAGCCCCACGGATCGTTCGTCGCCGGACACGCCGGAGCTCGGCGCTAGGCCGGGCTCCACCGTCAGGTCGACCTCGACGCCACTCGCCGCAAGCGGCTTGAGCATCGCCGCCGTGAGGTTGTGGCAGCCGCCGCGGTGCACCGTCGCGCGCCGCCCGAGCGCGGCGCGGAAGGACTGGAGCCCGAACTCCACGACGTGCTCCTCCCAGGCGGGATCGTCGTGCACGGCCACCCAGCCCCCGACGTCATCGTGCCAGCGCCAATCGTGCGTGTGGAGCCCGAGCTCGTCGCCGTCGCGCTCCAGTGCGGCGAGCACCGCCCCCCACTGCTCGATCACCCAGGCCGGTGTGCCCCAGGTGCGCTCGATCTGCGGGTCCATCCGCACGAACCACGAGAACGAGGCACGGGTTCCGCTCGCCTCGCTGAGCCGTTCGCGAAGCGGCACGAACGCTCGCATCAGCTCGAGGAAGCCATCCCATCCGCCCGGGTTCTGCGGGTCCAGGGCGCGTCCGTCGGGCTCGACGTCGATGCAGAGCACCACGGGGAGCTCGCCGCGCGGGTGGACGCGGTCGAGGGCAAGCGCAGCGGCGGACAGCGCCCGGCTTGCCCGCCCGCCATCAGGGCTCCCCGATGGGATCACGCTCCGGCCCAGTAGTCGCGCAGAACGCGAAGGACGTTGCCGCTCGCGATCAGCTCCGCGTCGCGCTCGCCGCAGTGCGCGCGCAGTCCGTTCTCGAGGCCCGGCAGCCGGCTCGCGTCCTCGAAGCCGGCGAGCGTCGGCTTGATGAACCCGTCGAGGTCGGTGCCGATCGCCGTGTGCCGGTGCGAGCCCGCGACCGAAGCTATCCGGTCAACGTGCCGGCAGAGGAGCTCGACCGAGTCGTCCTGGGTCTTGGTGTGCGGAAAGCCGTCGGCCGCCTGGTGCTCGGCGAGGATGAGCCCGATCACGCCGCCGCGCTCGGCGACCCTGCGGATGGTCTCGTCGTCGGCGTTGTAGCGGTCGTGGCCGAAGCGGTAGGCGACGTGGGTGGCCAGCACCGGCACGGCCCGCTCGGGGTCGAGCTCGTCGAGCAGCGCAAAGGTGTCCGCGAGAGCGAGCGCACTCATGTGACTGGTGTCGACGAGGATCCGCTCGCGCACCATCGCGGCGACCGCGGCCCGGCCGAGCGCCGTGAGGCCCACGCGCTTCGGCATCGGGAACAGGAAGTCGTAGGTGCGGTCGGACAGGAACGGGATGGCGTTGACGTTCGTGGCGACGCCCCGGTAGAAGAGGTGGGCGAGGGTGATGTAGGCGCAGCCCCTCCTGGCCAGCTCGGTGACGTTCGCGTCGACCTCGTCGATCGTGGCGCCGAGGTGGTGGCCGCCCTCGACGCAGTGGACAAGCGCGATCTCGCCCGCGGCGAGCGCGGCGTCGAGCTCGCCCGCGTCGCGGACCACGCGCGCCTGGCCGCTGAACTGCTCGGCAACCTCGCGCTCGACGTCCTCGAGCTGGCGAAGCAGCGTCGGGAAGTAGCTGGAGTCCGGGGGCGAGCCGTAGCGCTTGCCGAGGTCCATCTCGTCGAACGGCGAGTAGAGGACGGAGAGCGCGACCCCGACGTTGCCCGCGCGTAAGAGCGGCACGGTCACGCGGGGCCCGGACTGCAGGCTCTGGTAGTTGCCGAACCGGCTTGCGGAGCGGATCATCAGCGAGCGCGTGGCGTCGAGCAGCCGCCAGCGCCCGGGGGCGGAGGCGACGAGCTTCGCGACGCTCCCATCGGGCCT
Organism: uncultured Actinomycetes bacterium; assembly: GCA_963740625.1. Classification (GTDB taxonomy): domain Bacteria; phylum Actinomycetota; class Thermoleophilia; order Solirubrobacterales; family 70-9; genus JAWVFM01. The sequence continues at coordinate 73,054 of CAVUEV010000001.1, read as the reverse complement.
CACCGTGAGGTGCATCGGGTAGTGCGAGTGCAGGTCGGCGATCACGGCTCCGCAGTTACGCTATCCCCACGCTCATTGGGGAGTGGGCCAGCTGGCAGTGCCGCGGGACTTTGGATCCCGAGACCCCGGTTCGATCCCGGGCTCCCCAGTACCCGCGTTGACACCACTTTGAGGCATTCACCACCTGCCTTCCTGGTGGTTTCCGTCTGAACCGTATGCGAACATACGTTCGTGCCGTGGGTCCCGGTTTATACGAAGGAGGAAGCCGAGTGGGCGCTGGCTCGGTCGCGTTCGTGGGCTGATGCGCTGCGGTGTCTTGGCGTTTCTCCGCGCGGTAAGAACTTCCAGACACTGAAGAAGTGGGCAGCCCGGTGGAAGATCCCGGTGGACCATCTTCCCTCGTCTAGGCCCGGGCGTTCAGGGCCGGCGTTCACCGAGCGCCAGGCGCGTGAGGCAATCGCTGCTTCACGGTCCTGGTCCGAGGCTCTGCGTCGGATGAGCTACTGCCCGACAGGTGGAAATCCCCAGACGCTGAGGCGATGGGCCGAGCGCTGGGGTATCTCAACGGAGCATTTCGATCCCCACGCTGCCAGCCTTGTCGGTCTCCGGCGCCATGGTCCTCGTCGTCGGCCACTCGCGGAATTACTCGTCGAGCGCTCCACCATCAACCGCGGGGCGTTGAAGGCGCGGCTCTACGAAGAGGGACTGAAGAAGCGCGTTTGCGAGCTCTGCGGTCAGGACGAGAGCTGGCAAGGAAGGCGGATGAGTCTGATCATCGACCACATCAACGGTGTTCGCGATGACAACCGCCTCGAGAACCTCCGGATCGTTTGTCCGAACTGCGCCGCAACGCTTGACACACACTGTGGAAGGGCCCACCCCAAGAGGCTTCCAGCCGAGCGGAAGTGCGAGAGATGCGGAAGACCGTTCCCGCCCAAGCACGGCAAGCACAGATATTGCTCGCGCGAGTGCGGTACCCGTTGGGACAGGCGGAAGCTTCGTGGGATCCCGCGATACGAGGGCAGGAAGGCCGAACGACCGCCCTACACGCTCCTGCTTCGGGAGATCGACGGACTGGGCTATCTCGCCGTCGGCCGCAAGTACGGCGTCTCCGATAACGCGATTCGCAAGTGGGTTCGGCAGTACGAGCGCGAGCGGGCGATTGCCGAGGGTCGGGACCCCGATATCGTCGAGATCCCGAGGCGGACCTGGCCGAACCGGCGGGAGATCCGCCGCTTTTCGAGTTCTGACGGCCGATTTGGCCAGTCCGTCAGTCCTCTTCGGCCACCGCGTCGCCCACGCGCACCGTCCCGGGCTCGGCGACCGTGCAGTAGACGCCTATCAGCCCGTCGAGCTCGTCGCGTGTTCGCTCCAGGACCGCGAGGTCCACCTCGATCGTGTCCGGGTCGATCGTCGTGATCACGCAGCGCTCGCACGGCTCGTCGACCCGGAGCAGCACCGCCCCGAGGCGAACGTGCCTGCCGATCCAGCCGAGCTCGACGGGGCCATCGGCGCCCTCGATCAGGAAGTTCGGGCGGTAGCGGCGGCGGTCGTAGCCGAGCTGGCCAACCGAGCCGTCGCTCAGCAGGAGGACGTCCGCGGCGTCGTGGCGGTGGCCGCCCTCCGGGCGCTGTAGCTGCGCCGACTCGCCGGCGACCCCGCCGATCAGCGCGCTCGCCTCTGCCGAGTCCCACGGGTGGCCGCCGACGAGCGCGTTGCCAGTGCCGTCGAGGCTTGCCTGCGCGCCGAGCATCCGCTGCTTGCGCCGGCCGGTCACGATTCCCCGCTCGTCGACCACGCAGACCGATCGGTCGCCCGGGATGCCGCCGGGCTCGACGCGGGCGGCCTCCAGCCGCTCGCCGCGCAGGCCCTTCACGGGGTAGCGCCAGATCTCGGCGACGTGCATCGTCCGCTCGTGCCGCTGGCCTCAGGCCACCCGCTCGAAGACCATCCGGAAGTGGTCGAGGAGCTCGCGCTCGAAGCAGACGCTGTTGGCGCTGACGCCGGACGTGAACGCGAGCCTGAAGTCGGCGCTCGTCAGCCAGCGCGGGACGAGGCGCAGCTTCAGCAGCGACTTCCGCACGCTGGGCTGCGCGAATCGCCGGCGCCATTGCTTGATCGTCTCGATGTAGTCGAGGCGGCCGCTGGTGCTCGTCACAAGCCGGAAGCCGGGCGCGGCCGAGCGGACCACCTGTTCGGAGCCGAACGGCAGCCAGCTGCCCGGGAACTGGCGTCCCATCAGCGCGAGATACCACTCGTCTGACTCTCGGGGGGCGGCGATGTCGATCGCCTCGATTCGCTCCGGCGGCAGCATGTTCCGCCCGAAGACCATGGTCTGAAGGTAGAGGCGGCTGCCGGGCTCGATCGTGGTCGCGATTCGCTCGAAGAGCTCCCTGTAGATCTCCTCCTGGCGGCCGGCGCGGTAGTCGTCGACGGAGCAGAAATGCTCGAACGCACCCAGGCTCGCCACGGCGTCGAACGGTCCGAACGTCTCGCGGCTGACGGTCCGGGCATCCATGAGGTGTACCTCGAGCCCGTGCCTTCGGCACGCCGCGGCCTGGGCGCTCGAGAGCGTGACGCCGACGCCGTGGCCGCCTCGCTCCCGCACGAAGTCGAGCAGCGGCCCCCACCCGCAGCCGAGGTCGAGGACCTTGCTGCCGGGCGCGATGCCGATCTGCTCGGCGACGTACTCGTGCTTTCGGCGCTGCGCCTCCTCGAGCGTCAGCGAGAAGTCGCCGTCGTACTTCGCGCCGCTGAAGTCCGCGAGCTCGCCCAGGCTCAGCCGGAAGATCCGGTCGATCAGCGAGTAGGTGAACTCGAGGTCGCTGCGGTCGGCCATGCCGCGACCCCTACCCGTCCGCGGAGGTGCCGACGCGCTGTGCCGCCGCCAGCGCCGCTTCGATCCCGACCCCGGCCCGGCCTGCGACCCAGCACGCCACGGGGGCCGCGAGCCGGGCGGAGGAATGCGCTGCCACGGCCGCCAGGTCGAGCACCTGGTCCGTCTCCGCCTTGGCGGGCGCCTCCGCGCCCAGCTCGTCCGCAAATGCCTCGATCCAATCGTGGGGGTCCATGGCAACCTCCTCTCGTAATGCCTATGTAATGCTTATGCAATGTCAGATCTCTCGCTCGGCGACGCGGCGCGCGCGATTGGCGTCAGCGTCGACACCCTGCGCCGCTGGGATCGCAGCGGCAAGCTCGAGACCGTTCGCGACCAGGGTAACCGCCGGCGGGTGCCCGCGAGCGAGGTCGAGCGCCTGACCTCGAGGCCGGACCGCCACCGGACGGGCGACCGGCTCTCGGCGCGCAACCGCTTCCCCGGCGTCGTGCGCTCGGTCGAGATCGACGGGGTCATGGCGCTGGTCGAGGTCGAGGCCGGTCCCCACCTGCTCACCGCCGCGATCACCCGCGACGCGGTCGAGGAGCTCGGCCTGGCGGAGGGGGTCAGGGCGACCGCCTTCGTCAAGGCGACCTCGGTGATGGTCGAGCGGGACCCGGGGTGAGGCTGGCCCTCCTCGCGCTCGTCCCGCTCGCCGCCGCCGGGCTTGCCTCGTGCGGTTCGGGCGCCTCGAACGAGCTCGTGGTCTCCGCGGCGTCGTCGCTGACCGTCGCGTTCGAGACCTACGCCCAGGGCGCCGGCTTCGACGCCAGGCAGTCGTTCGGCGGCTCCGACGACCTCGCCGCGCAGATCCGCCAGGGGGTGAAGCCCGACGTCTTCGCCTCGGCCAACACCTCGCTTCCTGACGAGCTCCACAGCGACGGCCTGGTCTCAAAGCCGCGCGTCTTCGCGACGAACGAGCTGGTGATCGCGGTGCCGAGGGGCTCGGACATCGACTCGCTCGACGACCTCGCAAAGCCGGGAACCACGCTCGCCATCGGCGCGGACGGCGTTCCCGCGGGTGACTACGCGCGCGAGGTGCTCGCCAACCTGCCGCCGGCCGAGTCGAAGGCGATCCTGGCCAACGTCGCCACCGAGGAGTCGGACGTCGCCGGCATCGTGGGCAAGATCTCCGCGGGCGCGGTGGACGCGGGCTTCCTCTACGTCACCGACGTGATCGCCACCGACGGTGAGCTGACGGCCGTGCCGATCCCGAAGCCGATCGCGCCGGACGTCGCGTACGGGGTGGCGATCGTGAAGGGCGCCGAGCATCCCTCCGAGGCGCGGCGGTTCGTCAACGGCCTCCTCGACGGTGCCGGCGCGCGCGACCTGAAGGCCGCCGGCTTCGGGCCGCCGCCGCGATGAGCGCCGGCCGGCGCTCGGCCTTCGCGGCGGCGCTCACAGCCGCCCTGGCTCTGGTGCTCGCGTTCCTCGTGATCCCGGTCGTCGCCGTGTTCACGCACACGAGCCCGAGCCGGCTGGTGGCGAGCCTCGGGGAGCCCTCCGTTCGCGAGGCGCTCTGGCTGAGCCTGCGGACCACGCTTGCTGCCCTCCTCATCATCATCGTCGTCGGTACCCCCGCCGCGTATCTCCTCGGCACGCGGGAGTTTCGCGGCCGGGCGGTGGTGACCACGCTGATCGAGCTGCCGCTCGTGATGCCGCCCGCGGTCGCCGGCATCGCCCTGCTCGCGGCCTTCGGGCCCAAGGGGATCTTCGGCGGGCTCCTCGGCGACGCCGGCGTCGAGCTTGTCCTCCAGACCGCGGGCGTGGTCGTCGCCCTCACCTTCGTCGCCGCCCCGTTCTACATCCGCCAGGCGCAGGCCGCCTTCGCCGCTGTCGATCCGGCGCTGCTCGACGCCGCCCGAACCCTGCGCGCCGGCGAGCTGCGGACCTTCGTGCGCGTCGCCATTCCCTGCGCCGGAGCGGGCATCAGCTCCGGGATCGCGCTCGCCTGGGGGCGGGCGCTCGGCGAGTTCGGCGCCACGCTCATGTTCGCCGGCTCGTTCACCGGCATAACGCAGACCGCGCCCCTCGCCATCTTCGCGGAGTTCAGCCGCGACTTCCCGGCGGCGCTGGCGCTCTCCGCCGTGCTCATCGCGGTATCGGCGGCGCTCCTGCTCTCGGTGAAGCTGCTCGCGAAGACGCCGATCCTCGGCGGCGCCGCGTAGTGCTCGAGGCGGCCCTCGACGTCGCCCGGCGCGAGTTCGGGGTCGCGGTGGATCTCGACGTGCCCGCGGGCGGCTGCCTCGCGCTCGTCGGCCCTTCCGGGGCCGGAAAGTCGACGGTGCTGCGCGCGATCGCGGGCCTCGAGCGGCCGCAGCACGGGCGGGTCCGAGTCAACGGCGCCGTCTGGCTCGACACCGAGGCCGCGGTCGACCTCGCGCCGAGTGATCGTCGCTGCGGCTACCTGTTCCAGGAGTACGCGCTGTTTCCCCACCTCACCGCGCTCGGCAACGTCGCCTTCGGCCTTCGCGAGCTCGATCGCCCGGCGCGACGCCGGCGCGCGCTTGACCTGCTCGACCGCTTCGGCGTTGCGAACCTGGCGGCGGCGAGGCCGGCCGAGCTCTCGGGCGGCGAGCGCCAGCGGGTGGCGCTGGCGCGCGCGCTCGGCCCGGCGCCCGACGTACTCCTGCTCGACGAGCCGCTCTCAGCGCTCGATGCCGGCACCCGCAACGAGGCGTCGCGCCGGCTCGCCGAGGTCCTCGCGGACCTGGGAAGGCCCGCGGTCCTCGTCACCCACGACTTCGCCGAGGCAGCCCTGCTCGCGGGGGAGGTCGCGGTGATGGACCGGGGGGCGATCGTCCAGCGCGGCTCGCCCGCGACGCTCAGCTCGACGCCGGCGAGCGCCTTCGTTGCCGGCTTCACCGGGGCGGTGATCCTCTCCGGCGCCGCGCGGCCCGCGCCCGGCGGCCTCACCGTTGTCGATCTCACCGGCGGCGGCAGCGTCACGAGCGCCGATGTCGCCACCGGCCCGGTCTCGGTGGCGGTCTACCCGTGGGAGATCTCGCTCGAGCCGGCCGGGACGGCGGCCGAGACCTCGGCGATCAACCACCTCGACACCACGGTCACCTCGGTCACCGTGATCGGCAACCGCGCGCGCGTCGGGCTCGCCGCGCCGCAGCTTCTCGCCGCCGAGGTGACGGCGGCCTCCGTCGAGCGCCTCGGCCTGGGGCCCGGCGTTCGGGTGGTGGCGAGCTTCAAGGCCACCGCGACGCGCCTGGTGCCGGGCCGGGCCGGCTAGCCGCCGATCGCGCTCATCGTCCGCGGCGGCGGCACGAACCCGGGCTCGCCGACGCGATGCTTCAGCTCCTTGCGCCAGACCGCGTCGCGGACGAGCTCGGCGATCTCGGCGTCGCCGGCCCCGTCCCTGACGGCCGCGCGCAGATCCGTCTCGCGAACGGAGAACAGACAGGTTCGAAGCCTGCCGTCCGCGGTGAGGCGGATGCGGTTGCAGTCCGCGCAGAACGGCTCCGAGACCGGGTTGATGAAGCCGATCTCGCCGGCGCCGTCGGCAAAGCGGTACACCCGCGCCGTCGCGTGCGGCTCGCGCGGCAGCGGCTCGAGGCGGTGGCGCGTCTCGATCAGCGCCCGGGTCTCGGCGCCGGTCAGGACCTGGTCCTCGCTCCACGCCCGGTCGGCGTCCAGCGGCATGAACTCGATGAAGCGCACCTGATAGCTCGAGTCGCGCGCCAGATCGCAGAAGCGGAAGACCTCCTCCTCCGTGAAGTCGCGCATCGCGACCGCGTTCACCTTGATCGGCCGGACCCGCCGGTGCGCGGCCACCGCCTCGAGCCCGCGAAGCACCTGGGGGAGCGCGTCGCGGCGGGTGATCTCGTGAAAGCGGTCGCGTGCGAGCGAGTCGATCGAGACGTTGACGCGGTCGATCCCGGCGGCCACGAGCGCGTCCGCGTCGCGCTCCAGCAGGTACCCGTTGGTGGTGAGCGAGAGGTCGCGGATGCCTTCGATCCGCCGCAGCATCCCGACCAGCTTCGGGAACTCCCGACGAGCCAGTGGCTCGCCGCCGGTAAGTCGCACGTCGCTCACCCCGAGCCCTGCCATGACCCTCACGAGCCGCTCGATCTCCTCGAAGCTCAGGACCTCTGAGCGATCGAGCCAGGGCATGCCCTCGGCCGGCATGCAGTAGCGACAGCGGAAGTTGCAGCGGTCGGTGACCGAGACGCGGAGATCGGTGATCTGACGACCGACGGCGTCCTCAAGGACCTCCGGAACGGGCTCGGCGGTCATGCGACGGATTCTCGCAGGGCCGAGCTCCGGCGAGTGGGCATGGTCAGCCGGCTGACAGCATCGAGCGCGCGGACGCGGCGAATCGCTCATTCTTGGCGTGTGGATCGCGCCAAACCGCCCGGGCCGTTGCTGAAGCGGGTGCTCCGCGCCCCGGTGCGCCTGTACGACCTCAATGCCGGCTGGCTGCTCGGCCATCGGTTCCTGCTGCTGACCCACCGAGGCCGGCGGACCGGTCGACGCTACCGCTGTCCTCTGGAGGTGCTCGTCTGGCGTCCGGACGTTCGCGAGGCCATCGTGATGGCCGGGTTCGGCCCGAAGTCGCAGTGGTACAGGAACGTGCTCGCCGGCGGAGCGACCGAAGTTCAGATCGCCCGGCAGCGCTTCGCCCCGGTGGCTCGGCAGCTGGAGGCGGAGGAGGCAACGACCGTCATCGCCGCCTACGAGCAACGGAACCGGCTCGTCCGCCCGATCGTTCGAGCGGTGCTCTCGCGCCAGGCCGGCTTTCCCTACGACGGCTCCGACGCCGCCCGCCGGAGGCTCGTCGAGGCGCTACCGCTCGTGGGCCTGGGCGCGCGCGGCTGACCCCTCGCCGGAGCTCTGGCGGGCGAGCAGGCCCACGGCGTGGGGGAGGGCGGCGACGATCGCGGCGCCCGCCTGCTCGATGGCCGGCGGGTTGCCCGGGAAGTTGACGATCAGCGCTCTGCCGCGGGCGCCGGCCACGCCGCGCGAGAGCATCCACTTGTCGGTGTGCTCGCGGGAGACCGCTCGCATCGCCTCGGCGATTCCCGGTGCCTCGCGCTCGATGACATCACGCGTCGCCTCGGGGGTCACGTCGTCCGGCGAGAGCCCGGTGCCGCCGGTGGTGAGCACGAGGTTGGCGCCGCCCTCACCCGACCACCAGCGCAGGCGGTCGGCGATCAGCTCGCGCTCGTCGGCGATCACCTCAGAGCCGACGATCGTCGCGTCCAGGCGCAGCGCGAACGCGGCGAGCGCGGGGCCGCTCAGGTCCTCGCCCTCCCCGTCCGCCCGGGACGAGGAGATCGTCAGCACCGCCGCCCGAATCTCGGGGCCCGCGTGCCCGTGGCTCACGCGCGCTCCCAGTCGCCGCTTGCCCCGCCGGACTTCTCCTCGAGCCGCAGGTCGCCGATGACGACGCCCCGATCGACCCCCTTGACCATGTCGTAGACCGTCAGCGCTGCGACCGCGCAGGCCGTCATCGCCTCCATCTCGACACCGGTGCGCCCGGTGGTCGCGGCCTCCGCGAAGAGCCTCACCTCGCCGCCCTCGGCATCGACCTCGCCCTCGACGGCGACGTGGTCGAGGGCGATCGGGTGCGCAAGCGGGATCAGCTCCCAGGTTCGCTTCGCGGCCGTGATCCCGGCGATCCGGGCGGTGGCCAGCACGTCGCCCTTCGCAGTCGTGCCGGCGCCGATCGCCCGCGCGGTGTCGGCGGCCATCCGCAGCACGACGCTGGCGCGGGCGCGCCTGGCCGTCGGCGGCTTGGCGCCGACGTCGACCATGCGCGCGGTGCCCGACGCGTCGAGGTGGGTGAGCTCGGGGTCGGCGCGACCCAGCGGCGGCGCGGTGCCCTCGACCCAGCGGGCCTCCCCGTTCTCGACCTCCTGCTTCCAGATCGGCGCCTCCGCCTTGATCCGGTCGATCGCCTCCCGCGCGCCGGCAAACGCCTCCTCCCGGTGGGCCGCCGCCACCGCCACGATGACGCTCGGCTCGCCGCGCGGCACGGAGCCGGTGCGGTGCTCGGCCGCGGCCGCCTCGAGCCCGTGTCGCGCCGCCGCCTCGGCGAGGATCGCCTCGATCCGCTCCGTGGCCATCTGATCGTAGGCCTCGTAGTCGAGGCGCTCGACGTCGCGGGTGACCCCGGCGAAGACGACGATCGCACCGGCACCGGGCCGGGTCACGGACGCGACGGCGGCCTGCACGGAGAGCGGCTCCGCGGCGACCCGGACCCGCGCCGCGCCGGTGGCGCCCCCGCTCACCGGTGGCACAAGGGCAAGCTCGTCGCCGTTTCGAAGCGGCTCGTCCTCGCCCACGTACTCGCGGTTGCGCGCGGCGCGCACGGGAATCGTTGCCATGACCTCGCCGAGCCCGGGCTGAGCGGCGACTCTGCGCAGCGCCTCAGCCACCGTGGCGCCGTCGTCGAGCTCGACCGTCAGCCGCTCGCGGCCCGCCCGCTCGCGAAAGACGGCGAACAGCCGCACCTCGATCTCCATGTCCGAATCCTAGGCGGCGTCAGTCCAGCAGCTCGACCTGGACTCGCTCCCCCGCCCGGACCAGCTCCGCGGCGGCGGGCAGAAGCGCCAGCGCGTCGGCCCCGAGCATCGACGTGAGGACGTGCGAGTTCTGCTCCTTGGTCGGAACCGCGTGCCAGCCGTCGTCGGCGAGCTCGAGGCGGCAGCGGACCAGCTCGGCGCGGCCCGCTGCCTTCCGGTAGTCCGCGCCGAGCCGAGCGGTCGTCGTGCGCCGCTGCTCGCGGGCCCCCAGCATCGCCCGGATCGCGGGCCGGGCGAAGGCGATGAACGTGACCATCGCCGACACCGGGTTCCCCGGCAGCCCGAAGACCAGGCCGCCGGCCGGCGCGACGCCGAACCACGTCGGCTTTCCGGGCCGAAGCGCCACCCCCCAGAAGACCTCCTGCGCTCCGAGCTCCGCCAGCGCCGCCTTGACGTGGTCGTGCTCGCCGACCGAGACGCCACCGCAGATCACGACGACGTCGGCGGCGAGAGCGCGCGCGAGCGCCGCTTCCGTCTCCGGCCTGGAGTCGCCGACGACCTCGTCGGCGACCACCTCGGCCCCCGCGGCGCGGGCGAGGGCGCCGACCGCCGGCCCGTTGGTGTTGCGGATGCCCCCCGGCCGCAGCGACTCGCCGGGCGGCTGGAGCTCGTCGCCGGTCACCAGCAGGTGCAGGCGCGGGCGCCGCGCGCACGCCACGAGCTCGAGCCCGATCGAGGCGATGACGCCCAGCTCGGCCGGGCCGAGCTCGCACCCGGGCTCGAGCGCCGTCGCGCCGCGCCGGATGTCCTCGCCCGCGCGGCGGACGTTGGCGCCGGGCTCGACCGGGGCCGCGACCGTGACCGCGGCGCCCTCGCGACTCGTGTCCTCGACGCGGACGACAGCGTCGGCCCCCGCGGGCAGCGCGGCGCCGGTGGAGATCGCCACGGCGCCGCCCGTCTCCAGCTCGCCGTCCCACGGGTGGCCCGCGGCGGACTCGCCGACGACCCGCAGGGACGCCGGCGCCGCCGTGACGTCGCCCGCCCTGACCGCGAAGCCGTCCATGGCCGAGTTGTCGAACGCCGGTACGTCGTACTCGGCGACCACGCGTGCCGCGAGGACCCTGCCGGCCGCCGCTCCGAGCGGGACCTCCTCGGAGCCGAGAGGCCGCGCACGCTCGAGCACCGCCGCGCGCGCCGCGTCGATCTCGATCAGCTTCGCCACGAGTCGGTGAACGCTACCCCTGCGACACTCGCGCCATGGCGCGCTTCGAACAGGTGGCGATCCTCGCGGGCGGGGCCGGCACCCGGCTCGGCGGCCGCAAGCCGATGGCGACGGTGGCCGGAAACCCGCTGATCGAGCGCGCCGTCTTCACCGTGCGCGCAGCGGGCCTCGACCCGCTTGTCGTCGCCAAGGAGGAATCCGAGCTGCCGCGGCTCGACGCGGCGGTGCTGCGCGAGCCCGACGAGCCGCGCCATCCCCTGGCCGGCCTCGTCGCCGCGCTCGGGGTCGCCGACGGGGTCGTGGTCATGGCCTGCGACATGCCCCTCGTCCCGCCCGAGCTCCTCGCCTGGCTGGCGGTCGTTCCCGACGAGCACGCCGTCTGCCGCGGCGCCGACGGGCTCGAGCCGCTGCTCGGCCGCTACTCGAGCTCCGCGACGGCGGTGCTGGCGCGGGCGCTCGCGCGCGGCGCCCCGGCGCGCGCGGCGGTCGCCGAGCTCGGCCCGCGGATCGTCGACCGCGGCGAGCTCGAGCGCTTCGGGCCTCCGGAGGAGCTGCTTTTCAACGTCAACACGCCCGCCGACGCCGAGCGCGCCGCGAGGTTGCTCGGCGGGCAGACCCGGGGATAGCGTAGGCGCATGGACCAGCCGCCAGCCAGAGCCGGAGCGCCCGCGGCGCGGATGCTCGCCACCGTCGAGCGCGACGGCGAGCCCGACGAGGTCGCCGTGGAGGAGCCGCTCGAGATCCGCGTCGATGGCGAGCCGGTGGCGGTGACGATGCGAACCCCAGGAGACGACGAGGAGCTCGCGCTGGGGTTCCTGTTCGGCGAGGGCCTCATCGACGGGCCCCGCGCCGCCGGTCCCGCCGCCGACCTCGCGGCGAACGTGGTCGAGGTCAGCGGCCCGCTCACCCGCAGCCCCGCGGCCCGCCGCTTCTACACGACGTCCTCGTGCGGGGTCTGCGGCAAGGGAGCCCTGGAGGAGGTCGGCGTCACCGCGCCGGAGCTCCCCGCGGGCCCGGCCTTGACGCGCGCGCTCCTGGCGTCGCTTCCCGACCGCCTCGACCAGCCGGCGTTTGCGCGAAGCGGCGGCCTTCACGCCACCGGCCTCTTCACGGCGAGGGGCGAGCCGGTGGCGGTGCGCGAGGACGTCGGTCGCCACAACGCGATGGACAAGGTGATCGGCGGCGCGCTGCGGGCAGGAGCCGTGCCGCTTCACGACCACCTGCTCTGCGTCAGCGGCCGGCTGGCGTTCGAGCTCGTGCAGAAGGCCGCGGTCGCGGGCTGCCCCGTGCTCGTTGGGGTCGGCGCGCCGACCTCGCTGGCCGTCGAGCTCGCTCGCGCGCGCGGAATGACGCTGGGCGGGTTCGCCCGCGGCGGGCGCGTGGCCGTCTACGCCGATCGCGGCCGCCTCGACTGAATCGCCGGCAGCTGGGCGGAGCCCCGCCACGGCACTACGATGCGCGCGTGGCGCGAGGTATGACGGTCCTGATCATGGCGGCCGGCAAGGGCACGCGCATGCGCTCGGCGACGCCGAAGATGCTGCATGCCGTGTGCGGCCGGCCGCTCGTCGCCTGGCCGATCACCGCCGCGCGCGAGGCTGGAGCCGATCGCGTCGCCGTGATCGTCTCGCCCGGGCGCGACCTCTCCGATGCGATGCCGGCCGGGACCGAGACCATCGTCCAGCCGCAGGCCGACGGCACGGGCGGCGCGGTCCGGGCTGCGCGCGAGGCGATCGCGGAGTCCAGCCGCGTGCTCGTCCTCCCGGGCGATCACCCGCTGATCTCCGCGGAGGTCCTTCGCGCGCTGCTGGAGGCGCACGCCTCGCAGGGTGCCGCGGCAACCGTCCTCAGCACCGAGATGGACGAGCCCGGCAACTACGGGCGCATCGTCCGCGATGCCGGCGGCGACGTGGCGCGGATCGCCGAGGCCAAGGCCGGCGCCGGCGACGCCAGCGCGGAGGAGCTCGAGATCCGCGAAGTCAACAGTTCGATCTACGCCTTCGAAGCCGCGCCGCTTGCCGACGCGCTCGAGCGGCTCGCCAACGACAACGCGCAGGGCGAGTACTACCTCGGAGACGTCTTGCCGCTCATCCGCGATGCCGGGGGGCGGGTCGCCGCCCACCTCTCCGACGACCCGCACGTGAACCTCGGCGTCAACGACCGCGCCGACCTCGCCCTTGTCGAGGCCGAGGCCAGGGCGCTCGTGGCCCGCGGGCACATGCTCGCGGGCGTGACGATCGTCGACCCCGCCACCACCTGGATCGACGCCGGCGTCGAGATCGAGGCCGACTCTCGGATCGCGCCCGGGACCACGCTGGCGGGCGAGACGCGGATCGCGGCGAACGCCGTGGTCGGTCCCCATGCCACCCTGGTCGACGCGACGGTTGGCGCCGGCTCGATGGTCGCGCACTCGGTCCTCCTGCGCTGCGAGGTGGGGGAGGAGTGCCAGGTCGGGCCGTTTGCCTACCTGCGTCCCGGCGCCAGGCTCGCCCGTGGCGCGAAGGTCGGGACGTTCGTCGAGGTCAAGGGCTCGGAGCTCGGCGAGGGCGCCAAGGTTCCCCACCTCGCCTACGTCGGCGATGCCGAGATCGGCGCCGGATCGAACCTCGGTGCCGGCACGATCACGGCCAACTACGACGGCTTCAGCAAGAACCGGACGAAGATCGGGCAAGATGCGCGAATCGGCGTCCACACCTCCCTGGTGGCTCCGGTGGAGGTCGGCGACGGCGCATACACTGGCGCCGGTTCAGTGATCCGGGAGGACGTGCCGGACGGCGCGCTCGGAGTCAGCAAGGGCGAGCAGCGAAACATCGAGGGCTACGCGGAACGGAAGTCCGCGGCCCGGAAGTCCGATTCTTGAAGCTATGAGCACCCTCGAGGAGCGTCCCGTGGCGGTCAGCTCGATCTCCCACGACTACACCAAGCGGCTCATGGTGTTCGGCGGCCGGGCGTCGCAGGAGCTGGCGGCGCGGATCGCCGACCGCCTCGATGTCGACCTCGGCCAGGTCGACCTGCGGACCTTCGCCGACGGCGAGGTCTACTGCCGCTACAACGAGTCGATCCGCGGCGCCGACGTCTTCATCGTCCAGTCGACCGCCGCCAACGCCGCGCAGGGGATGACTCCGAACGACTCGCTCATGGAGCTCCTGACCATGGTCGACGCCGCGCAGGGAGCCTCCGCGCACCGCATCATCGCCGTCATGCCCTGGTTCGGCTACGCCCGCCAGGACAAGAAGTCGGCTCCCCGCGAGCCGATCTCGGCGCGCGTCGTCGCCCGGTGCCTCGAGGCGATCGGGGTCGACCGCGTGCTGACGATGGACCTCCACTCCGGGCAGATCCAGGGGTTCTTCGAGATCCCGGTCGACCACATGACGGCCTCGCCGATGCTGGCCCAGTACTTCCTCGACCAGACCTTCGACGACGAGCTCGTCATCGTCTCCCCGGACGCGGGCCGGGTGAAGGTCGCCCGCAACTTCGCGCGCAAGATCGGCTGCCACTGGGCGGTGATGGAGAAGGAGCGCCCCGCCCACCAGGTCGCAGAGATCGGCTACGTCGTCGGCGACGTCGAGGGCAAGACGGCCGTCCTCGTCGACGACATGATCGCCACCGCGGGCACGCTGTGCGCGGCGGCGCGGACGGTGCTCGAGGAGGGCGCCTCCCGGGTCATCGCCTCCGCCACCCACGGCGTCTTCTCCGGCCCCGCCTACGAGCGGCTCGCCTACGAGGAGTCGGGGCTCGAGCGCGTCGTCGTCACCGACACGATCCCGCTCCGGCCCGGCGCTCCGGACAACATCAAGGTGCTCTCAACCGCGCAGACCCTCGCCGACTCGATCCGCCGGATCTTCGCCGACGACTCCGTATCGGAGATATTTGCAGGGGAAAATCAGCTGTTCTAGGGGCTAGATCCCCAGGTCCGTGATCAGCCACTCGCCGTTCAGCTCCTCGAGCTTGAAGGTGCGGCTCTGGGGGCCCCTCACGCCGTGAATCCGAAGCGTCGTGTCGATGGCCGCGAGGCTGCCGCTGACGCGCACGTCCTGGATCTGGAGCGTCGAGCGTGCCAGGGCGCCGCCCGCGGTGGACTCGACCGCCGCGTCGCAGCTGCCCGCAACCGACTCGACCTGCTTGCGCTGGTCCGGGCTGAGGAGGTCGCACACCTCGCCCCAGTCCTTGTCGCGGGCCGCCGCGAAGAAGTTCTCCAGCGCGGAGCGCGCGCGATCCGTCTCCGTGGGCGGGTCGGAGAACGGGCCGATGTTCCCGGCCGCCAGCACGATTAGCCCCACGGCGACGAGGAACAGGAGCACCGCGATCCGGCGGCGCGCGTAGACGTCGAGGTACCCCATGAGCCGCTGACGGTATCGGTCCGTTCCAGGCGTGTGGATATGTTCTGGCGAATGGACGAGAACGCCCTGGAGTGGCTCGACATCCTCGGCAGGGGCCTGATGATCCTGGCGGCCGCAGTGCTCGTCCTCTCGGTGATCGGGGCGGTTGCGATCGGGACGTCCTCTTCCGAGATCGACCTGATCGGCCAGTTCCAGCAGCAGAACCGCGGAACGGAAGCGGCCGTCGTGCTCGGAGCGGGAGCGACTTCTGCCGGGGTCCTCGCCGGGCTCGGGGCCATCGTCCGGCTCCTCGTCGCCCAGGCGCGCGAGCGTGATTGACGCTCCGCGCCGGCCGCTCGTGATCGGCCACAAGGGCGCCGACGCGATCGCGCCCGGGAACACGCCCGAGAGCTTTCTTGCGGCGGTGGACGCCGGGGTGGACGTCATCGAGCTGGACGTTCTGAGGCCGCGCTCGGATTTTCCCGGCGGCGCCGACTGGCGCCGCGCCGCCGCGGGGCCCGGGAGCCCCGGCTCAGAGCCGCTGCTGGTCGCGCACGACTGGGGCGTTGCCGCGCGCCGCGGCGCGCCGACGCTGGAAGCGATCCTCGACCTCTTCGCGGTGGAGCCGCTCGACAAGGTCACGGTCGACCTGGACGTGAAGATCGCCGGGCGCGAGGACGAGATCGCGGCGGCGGTGTCCGAGCGCGGCCTGCGGGACCGGGTGATGGTCTCGACGATGGAGGTTGGGACGATCCGCGAGCTGCGCCGCCTCGACCCGGAGCTCCGCCTTGGCTGGACGTTGCCGCGCACCACGCGTGACTGGCCGTCGATCCGCTGGGCGCGCCCGCTGCTGCTCGGCGGCATGACCGCGCTCCGCGTGCGGCTGCCCGGCATCGTCCGCCGCCGCGCGCCGGCGCTCGGCGTCCGGTCGATCTGGGCCTACCACGCCGTGATCACGCCGGCGCTCGTGGAGGCCTGCCACGCAACCGGGCTCGCCCTGAACGCGTGGACCGTGGACGACCGCGAGCGCATCGCCAGGCTCACCGCGATGGGCGTCGACGGCATCTGCACGAACGACCCGCGCCTTCTTCGAGCCTAGGCGCTGCTGGCGATCCCCGGCGTCCTGACGACGCCGCGCGACTCGAAGTAGTCCCACTCCTCCTGGCCGAGCTCGGTGGCGGGCGGGTCCGCGTAGACCCACTCGCGCATGATCCGGTGCCAGTTGCGCCTGGCTCCGACCTGGGCCAGGACCGCGAGGACGCCGGTCTCCATCCGCCGGCCCATCAGCTCGTCGGCGGGGACGGACTCGCGGCGCATCAGCGAGTAGTACTCCGAGCGCGGGTCCGTGGTCGACTCGATCACCTTCATCACCCGCCGCGCGGAGACCTGGTACTCGCGGTCCTCCAGGTACCAGCCGCCGACGACCATGACGTGGTCCATCAGCCGCTCGGCGTCCAGCTTCGACGGGTTCTTGACGAAGCCCAGGTTCGCCAGCGCCTGGCGCAGCGCCTCGGGGTCCTTGCGCACCGCGGCGTCGATCGCCAGCTGCTCGAGCTCGATCTGCTCCGGGTCGAGTCGCTTGGTCATCCCGAAGTCCAGGAACGCCACCCGGCCGTCCTCCATCTGGATGTAGTTGCCGGGGTGGGCGTCGGCGTTGAAGTGCTGGAGGTGGTAGATCGAGCCGAAGCAGAACCTGAAGACGATCTCGCCGAAGCGGCTGCGCGCCTCCTGGTCGAGCTCGCGGACCTCGTCGAACTGAAGCCCCTCGACGTACTCGGTGACCAGCACCCGCCGGTGCGAGAGGCGGGTGATCACGTCCGGCACGTAGATGAACGGGTGGTTCCGGTACGCGCGGGCGAAGGTCCTGTGGTTCTGCGCCTCGTACTCGTAGTCGAGCTCCTCGAGGACCCGCTCGCGGAGCTCGGTCGCCACCTCCTTCGCGTCGAGACCGGGCGCGAGGGCCTTCGCGAGCCGGACGATCATGCCGACGTTCGCGAGGTCGGCCTCGAGGGCCTCGGCGACGCCCGGGTACTGGATCTTCACCGCCACCCGGCGGCCGTCGACGAGCGTCGCCCGGTGGACCTGGCCGATCGACGCTGCGGCGAACGCCTCCTCCTCGATCTCCTCGAAGAGCTCGTCGATGGGATCGCCGTCGTACTCCTCCTCGAGGACCTTCACGACCTTGTCCCAGGGCATCGGCTCGGCCGAGGTCCGCAGCTTCGAGAGCTCCTCCTGGTAGAGCTCCGCGTACTCGGGCGGCAGGAACTCGGTGTCGATGAACGAGGCCAGCTGCCCGAGCTTCATCGCCGCGCCCTTCATCTCGCCGAGCAGGGATGCCATCCGCTTGGCCGTCTCCAGGTGGCGGGCGTCGAGCCTCTCCCTGGCGGCCTCCTCGGAGCGCGCCACCGCGGCCGCGCGGGTCCCGGCGTAGCGCGTGGCCTGGCCTCCCAGCGCCTTGCCGAGCTTCGCCGATCGGCGGACCCGGCCCTTCGGGATCTTGGAGTCGTCGGCCATTTCGGCCAGGGTATCGTCGCGCTCGCTCGCTCAGGCCGATCCGCCCACCGTTCTCTATCCTCACCGGCCGATGGCCTCCGACCGCGCAACCCTGAACGTCGCCGACCGCACCGAGTTCGGCTCCCGCTTCTCGCGCCGCCTGCGGCGCGAGGGCCTCGTGCCCGGGATCCTCTACGGGGGCGGCGCAGACACCAAGCACTTCCAGGTGCCCGAGCGTGACGTGAACTTCGTCATCGAGCGCGGTGGAGCGCTCTTCGACCTGAGCTTCGAGGGTGGCGGGAGCACGCCGGTCGTCGTCAAGGATCAGCAGCGCCACCCGGTGCGCGGCTCGCTCATCCACCTCGACCTGATGGAGGTGAAGCTCGACGAGGAGATCGAGGCCGACGTGGCCATCGAGCTCCTCGGCACCGAAGACGCGCCCGGCGTCAAGGAGGGCGGCGTCCTCGAGCACGTCACCCACGAGGTGACGATCCGCGCGCTGCCGACCGCGATTCCCGAGTCGATCGCCGCCGACGTCTCCGGAATGGTCATCGGCGACACCCTTCAGCTCAGCGCCATCGCGGCGCCCGAGGGCGTCGAGTTCACCGCCGAAGAGCCCGACGAGGTCACCATCGCCACCCTCTCGCCGCCCCGCGTCGAGGAGGAGCCCGAGCCCGAGCTCGAGGAGGAGGCAGAGCTCGTCGGCGAAGAGGGCGAGGAGGGCGAGGCCGCCGAGGGCGAGGCCGAAGGTGGCGAGGAGCCCAGCGCCGAGGGCGAGGGCGGCGACTCTTCGTCCGAGGAGTAGCGCTGTTTCTCATTGTCGGTCTCGGTAACCCCGGGAGGGAGTACGCGGCCACGCGCCACAACCTGGGCTTCGAGGCCGTCGCGGAGCTCTCGAGGCGCTGGGAGCTGCCGCGGGCGAAGAGCCGCTTTGCCGGCCTGATCACCGAGGGCCGAGCGGGCGCCGGCGGGCCGCGGGTGACGCTGCTCCTGCCCCAGACCTACATGAACGACTCCGGCGACTCGGCCGGCCCCGCGCGCGGCAGTCTCAAGGTCGATCTCGACCACACGGTCGCCGTCCACGACGAGATCGACCTGCCGTTCGGGGAGGTCCGCTCGAAGCTCGGCGGGGGGGTGGCCGGGCACAACGGCCTCAAGAGCCTCAAGCGCGGCCTCGGCGGCGCCGACTTCTGGCGGGTGCGCGGCGGGGTGGGTCGGCCCGACGCGACCGACCCCGAGATCGTGTCCGCCTACGTGCTCTCCCGCTTCGCGGAGCCCGACGACGAGGTTCGCGAGCTGATCGCAAGGACCGCCGACGAGGCCGAGCGCCTGGTTGCCGAGCTCGCCGACGCCGACGCCCGCACCGGGTCCGAGGAGGAGGCGGAGTGAGCCTGACCAGCTACGACGTCGACGAGTTCGGGGTCGCCCTCCTGCGCCTCGAGCGCGGCAAGGCGCGCAACGCGATCAACACGGCCATGCTCGAGGAGCTTCTCGCAAGCCTGGCGCGCGCTCGAAACGACGATGCCGTTCGCGTCCTCGTCGTCTCCTCCGACGACCACATGGCGCTCTCCGCAGGCGCCGACGTCCGCGAGGAGCTCGACGAGGACGGGCGCGTGCGGCGCATGCAGCTCTTCGCCGACCTCTACGACGAGCTCACCGCCTTCCCGAAGCCGACTGTTGCGGCCTGCCACGGCGCCTGCGTCGGCGGCGGCGCGGAGATCGCCGTCGCCTGCGACCTGCGCGTGGGCGGCGCGAACCTGCGGCTGCGCTTCCCCGGCGGCGCGCTCGGCGTCCCGGTCGGCCCGGCGCGCCTCGTCACCCTCTGCGGACTGTCCGTCGCCAAGTATCTGCTCCTCACCGGCAAGGAGGTCGACGCCGACATGGCGCTGCGCTGGGGACTCGTCCACAAGGTCGCGCCGGCCGCGAGCACCGAGAACGCCGCGCTCCAGCTCGCCGCCCAGGTTGCCGACAACCCGCCGGAGGCAGTCGCGCAGCTCAAGCGCATGCTCCACGAGTGGGACGGCGTGGAGGACCGCTCGAGGACCGAAGGCGTTGGCCAGGTGGAGTTCCAGCGCAGCGGCCCCGGGCTGCCGTTTCAATCGCCCGGCGACTCCTAGCGCCACCTCGGGGCTGCGGCGGTTTCCGGGACGACGTGTTCGTAAAACCCGGTTTCTCGTTTGTCCGACAGGTCTACGTACAAACGAGAAATCCCGGATTGGGAACCCCCATGGCCGCTCCCAACGGTCGGCCCAGTCCCGGGCCGTGCACCTCGTAGACTCGGATTGCCAGCCGCCATCGGCCGGTTTTCGGGCCGGACACCGCTTCCGGTCTATTCGCTTGCTCATGTCACTGTCGCCGCTCCTCCACCTCGCCCGTGAAGACGATCGCTACGGCGCGCTCGTCGACTCCCTGGGCGACGGCGCCGCCCGGCTCGCCGCGTCGGCCTCGATCCGCGCGTACCTCGTCGCTGCGCTCCTGGATGACGCGGAGGCGCTGGGCGCGCGGCCGGTCCTCGTCGTCGCTGCCGACGACGTCGCGAGCCGCGACCTGGCCCGCGACCTCACCGCGTACCTCGGCCGCGGCCGGGTGCGCCACTACCCCTCGCGCGGGGTCGGCTACGAGTCGCACCTCGCGCCCGCGCCGCACCTCGTGGGCCTGCGGATCGCCGCGCTCGACGCGTTGCGCGCGGGCGGGCCGGCCGTCGTCGTCGCCAGCTCTGTGGCCCTCGCCGAGGCCATCCCGGACGCCTCGCTGCGCCCGGCCGGGTTCGCGATCGCGCGGGGGGAGGAGGTCGACCTCACCGACGTGGCGGAGCTCCTGGTGGGGTCCGGGTACGAGCGCGTCGACCAGGTGGAGGAGCGCGGCCAGTTCGCGCTTCGCGGCGGCATCCTCGACGTCTACGGGGCGACGGAGGAGGCCGCCACCCGTCTCGAGCTCTTCGGCGACGAGGTGGAGTCGATCCGGCGGTTCTCGACGTTCACGCAGCGCTCCCTCGGGGACGCGGACCGGGTCGAGATCGCCCCCGCCGCCGAGCTCGACCTCGAGCGCCGCGAGCTCGCCGCGATGGCGCTCGACGAGGCCCGCGAGAGCGGCGACCCGGTCGACCTCAGCGAGGCGCTCCCGCTCGAGCGCTTCGGCTCGTTCCTGGAGGCGCTGCCCGAGGACGCCGCCGTCGTGGTGGCGGCCGCGGACGAGATCCCCGCCGCACTTCGCGACCACTGGGAGGACGTGACGACCGCGGTCCGCGACGAGCACGCGCGCAGCCTCTACGTCGACGTGGCGGAGCCGCTTGCCGAGCGCGCGGCGCTGACCATCGGCGGGCCCTCGACAGACCCGATGGCGGCGGACGCGGAGCGCAGCGCGCCATCGGAACTCGTCTTCCGGGCCCAGGTCCCAACCTCGGCCGCGCGGAGCTTCGGCGAGGCGGAGGCGCAACTCTCCAAGGAGGTGGCCTCGGGCTACCGCGTCGTGGTGACCTTCGAGCACCGCGGCGAGGCCGAGCGCGCCCAGTACAACCTCAACCGTCTGCGGGCGCGGTTCCTCGAGGGCGCGGTGGCGGCGGAGGGGGCGCTCCTGATGTCGGACTCGCCGGTGGGGGAGGGGTTCGTCTCGCCGGAGCTGAAGCTGGCCGTCGTTCCCTATAGGCGGCTCGTCCATCGCCGCCCGGCCGCCGCCGCCGCGCCGGCTCGAGGCCGGCTGGCCTCGCTCTTCGACCTGCGCGTGGGCGACTACGTGGTCCACGAGGACCACGGCATCGCGCGCTTCGCGGGATTCGAGACCCGGGCGATCGCCGACGTCACCCGCGACTACCTCCAGCTCGAGTACCGCGGCGACGACCGCGTCTACGCGCCCGTCGAGCAGCTGGTGAAGATCACCCGCTACGTCGGGTCGGGCGGCGAGGCGCCGCAGCTCTCGGCGCTTGGCTCCAAGCGCTGGGACGCGGTGAAGGCGCGCGCCCGGCGGGCCGCGGGCGAGCTGGCCGGCGAGCTCCTGAACCTCTACGCGGAGCGCCAGGCGCGGCGCGGGCACGTCTTCGACCCCGACGGGGAGTGGCAGCTGGAGCTCGAGCGCGCGTTCCCCTACCGCGAGACGCCGGACCAGATCGACGCGATCGAGGCGGTGAAGGCCGACATGGAGTCCGAGCGCCCGATGGACCGGCTCATCTGCGGTGACGTCGGCTACGGCAAGACCGAGGTGGCGCTGCGCGCCGCCCACAAGGCGGCGACCGAGGGCAAGCAGGTCCTGATGCTCGTGCCGACGACCATCCTCGCCCAGCAGCACCTCGGCACGTTCCGCGAGCGGCTCGCCGACTCGCCGGTGGAGGTGGGGATGGTGTCGAGGCTTCGCAAGCCGGCGGAGGTTCGGGCGGAGCTCGAGCGGTTCGCCGGAGGCAGCCTCGAGATCCTGATCGGCACGCACCGGCTGCTCTCGCGCGACGTCCGCGCGAAGGATCTTGGGCTGGTGATCGTCGACGAGGAGCAGCGCTTCGGCGTCAAGCAGAAGGAGCTTCTGCGCCAGCTGCGGCTGCGGGTGGACGTGCTGTCGCTGTCGGCGACGCCGATCCCGCGCACCCTGCAGATGAGCCTCGCCGGCCTTCGCGACATCTCCGTGATCGAGACTCCGCCTGAGGGGCGGCGGCCGGTCCGGACCTACGTCGGCCCGTACGACGAGGAGCTGGTGGCCAGGGCGATCAACCGCGAGGTCGGCCGCGGCGGGCAGGTCTTCTTCCTGCACAACCGCGTCGAGACGCTCCACGACACCGCCGAGCGCCTGCGCGCCCTCTGCCCGAAGGTCAGCTTCGCCGAGGCGCACGGGCAGATGGACGAGCTGCAGCTCGAGGCGACGATGATGTCGTTCCTGCGGGGCGAGTTCGGCTGTCTCGTCGCGACGACGATCATCGAGTCCGGGCTCGACATCCCGCAGGCCAACACGCTGATCGTCGAGCGCGCGGACCACCTCGGCCTCGCGCAGGCCTACCAGATCCGCGGCCGCGTCGGCCGCTCCACCGAGCGCGCCTACGCGTACATGCTCTATCCCTCGGAGGAGCGCCTCCTGCCGGAGGCGTCGGCGCGCCTGGCGACGCTCGCCGACCACACCGAGCTCGGCTCGGGGTTCCGGATCGCGATGCGCGACCTGGAGCTGCGCGGCGCCGGCAACCTCCTCGGCGACGAGCAGTCCGGCCACGTCGCCGCCGTCGGCTTCGAGCTCTACGTGGCGCTCCTTGAGGAGGCCGTCGACACGCTGCGCTCCGGAGGTGAGCCGGGCGGCCCGGAGGAGCAGCTGCGACTGGACCTGGCCGTCGACGCCTACCTGCCCACCGACTACGTGCCGTTCGAGGCCGCCAAGATCGACGTCCACCGGCGCGTGGCCGCGGCGCGCGAGCCGGGTGAGCTCCGCGCCCTGCGCGACGAGCTGCGCGACCGCTTCGGCCCGCTGCCCGACCCGGTCGCGAGCGTCCTCGAGCTCGGACGCCTGCGGATCGCGCTGACCAGGGCCGGCGTGCGCGTCGCCGACGTGCGGGGCGGGCGCTTCGCGGCGAGCCCGATCGAGCTCGACGCCGCGGCGGTGGCCGCGATCCGCGAGCGGATCCCGGAGGCCGTCTACGAGACTCGAACCAAGACGCTCGCGCTGCGCGTCGAGGACGAGCCCGCCGACCGCCTGCGACAGGTGAGCGAGCTCGTTGACGCCCTCGACGGTGCCGGGCGGCCCGTCGAAGTTAGCTCGGCTTAGGGGTTCGGTAGCTATATTGCCGCCCCTGTGAGTCCCGCTCAACGCAGAGGGAGGCCGGGCAGGGGCGGCGCCACGCCTCCGCCTCCGGCCCCTCGGACCCGCACGGGTCTGAAGCGCCTCGCGGCGCTGATCCTCGCGGCGGCGCTCGTGCTGACGGTCGCCGGCTACGCGCTGGGCCGCGGGCTCGGGGATCCCAGCATCCCCTCAGGGGACGTCGCTTTGGTCCAGGACTCCCCGGCGGGCCACATTTCCGAACAGGCCTACCAGGACGCGCTCGCGCAGTCCGCCGCCGCACAGCAGCTGCAGAGCGTTCCGCCGGAGAGCTCGCCGCAGTTCGACCAGGTGAAGACGACCGCGATCGGCAACCTCCTGCTCGGGGCGTGGGTGCAGGGCGAGGCCGAGGAGCGTGGGATCACGGTTTCCGACAGCCAGGTCAACGACCAGCTGAACTCCTTTCGCCAGCAGAACGGGCTGAAGACCGAGCAGCAGTTCCAGCAGGCGCTGAAGCAGGCGAAGTTCACGCCCGACGAGGCCAGGGAGCAGATCCGCCTGCAGCTGCTGAGCAACCAGCTCCAGAAGTCCGTCCTTCCGACCAAGCCGCCGGATGTCTCCGACGACCAGGTGCAGGGCTTCTACCAGGCGAACATCAGCCAGTTCCAGCAGCCCGAGACGCGCGACTTCCGCCTGATCCTGAACAAGGACAAGTCGAAGGTCGAGGCCGCCGCCGCCGCGCTCGCCAACGACGACTCGGCGACGAACTGGAAGCAGGTGGCCAAGCAGGACTCGACCGACCCGACCTCCAAGTCCAACGGCGGCCTGCGCACCAACGTCACCAAGGGCGAGTCCGAGCCGGCGCTGGACGATCAGGTCTTCAACTCGCCCACCGGCCAGCTCGTCGGGCCGTTCTCCGGCCAGAACGGCTGGTACCTGATCGAGGTGGAGAAGGTGACGCCGGCGTCGACGACACCCCTCAGCAACCAGGTGAGCAGCCAGATCCGCCAGCAGCTGCAGTCGCTCGAGCAGCAGCAGGAGGCTCAGGACTTCCAGACGGAGTTCACGAGCAAGTGGACGAGCCGGACGTTCTGCACGAGCGAGGTCGTGACCGCGCAGTGCTCCAACTTCGAGGCGCCGAACACACGGGCCCCGGGCGACGCGGTGGCCCCGTCGATCAAGCCCCACGTCCCGCAGCTGCTGCCGGCGTCGGGATCGGCCCAGCCGCCGACCCCGGCGTGGGCAGCCAAGTTCAACCCCACCGCACCCGGCCTCGCGCAGGCCCCGCAGTACCCCAACCCGCCGACGCCGACAACGCTTCCGGGCAGCGTCGTCCCGAGCGGAAGCCTCCCGCCTGGGAGCGCCCCGCCGGCGAGCGGCGCAACCGGCTCTGGCGGCTGAGCGGCCGCCCGGCGCCGGGCCGGCGCTGGCCCGGCTCGACGAGATCACCCGGCGCCTGCGCCGCGAGTGCCCGTGGGACCGCGAGCAGGACGAGCGCTCGATCGTCCCGCACACGGTCGAGGAGGCCTACGAGCTGGCTGACGCCGCGGCCTCCGGCGACGACGCGAAGCTCCTCGACGAGCTCGGCGACGTCCTCTTCCAGGTCTACTTCCTCGCCCTGCTCCTCGAGGAGCGCGACGCGGGCAGCCTGAGCGAGGTCGCGGAGGCCATGTGCGCGAAGCTGATCCGCCGCCACCCGCACGTCTTCGGCGACGCGCAGGCCGCGACCGCGGGCGAGGTCTTGAGGAACTGGGATCAGATCAAGCGCGACGTCGAGGGGCGAACGTCCGCGACGGAGCCGTTCGCGGACATCCCGGAGAACCTCCCCGCGCTGCTCTACGCGCGCAAGGTCCAGCGCCGGGCCGCCGCCGCGGGCCTCGCCGGCGAGGAGCCGGGCGAGCGCCCGAGCGACGAGGAGCGCGACGCCGCCGAGGCCGACCTGGGCGAGCGCCTCTTCCAGCTCGTCGACGAAGCCCGCCGCCGCCGGGTCGACCCCGAGCTGGCACTCCGAACGGCGGCCAACCGCTTCCGGGATCAGCACGGACCGCAGAGAACTTCGTAGCCAGGCAATGAGGGAGGAGCCCTTGGGGTGGGGGCCAATCCTCCGTCCCGGGGGGGCGATCCCAGGTCGGTGAGCACTTAACCACACCATGGTGTTGTTAAGTGCTCACTCGTTGCCAGGGCGTTCGGTTTGGGAGGTCGTCCGAGCCCAGGATGGCGTTATCGCGCACTGGCAGCTCTTGGCGCTTGGCTACAGCAAGCGCGCGATCGAGCACCGCCTCGTCTCCGGTCGCCTTTATTGCCTTTATCGCGGTGTCTATGCGGTCGGACGAGCACAGGTCTCAGACCGCGGCCGCCTCACCGCCGCGCTACTCGCCTGCGGCGATGGCGCAACCCTCAGCCATGAGAGCGCCGCAGCAGTGTGGGGCATCCGCCGTCTTCCCGCCGGCGCGATCGACATCTCGATCCCCTACCCAGCCCAATCACGGCACGAGGGGATCCGCACTCACCGAAGGCGCAACCTGCGCCCGGAGGATCGGACCGTGAGATCCGGCCTACCACTCACCTCGATCACCACCACCCTCATCGACCTCGCGACCCGTCTCGGCCGGGACTCCCTCGAGGCCGCAATCAACACCGCGGACAAGCTCGATCACATCGACCCGGAAACGCTCCGCACAGCCCTGACGGACATGCCACGACGCCCCGGCCTCGCCCGCCTTCGCCGCACGCTCGACGCACCCACCTTCACCGTCACCGACTCCGAGCTCGAGCGCCGCTTCCTGCCGATCGCCCGCCGGGCGGGATTGCCGAGGCCGCAAACCATCACCGCACACCCACCCAGCAGGCACAGGACCGCATTCGCGATCAAGCTCACTCCGCCGCGGGAAGGACGCCCCTGCGCTTCACCCGCGCGCAGGTTCGCTTTGATCCCG
Organism: uncultured Actinomycetes bacterium; assembly: GCA_963740625.1. GTDB lineage: Bacteria > Actinomycetota > Thermoleophilia > Solirubrobacterales > 70-9 > JAWVFM01. The sequence goes on along the minus strand of CAVUEV010000001.1, from coordinate 47,015 downwards.
CGCATGTCGAAGCCACCCTCGGGGCCGTGGCGAGCCGACTGGTTTCGCGCGCCGCGGCCTGAGGAGCGCAGGCAAGGCCCGCTCACGCCGTCTTTGGCGACCCGCCTCTAAGCTCCCGCGCTCATGTCGGCCATCGAGACGATCCACGCGCGCCAGATCCTGGACTCGCGCGGCAACCCGACGGTCGAGGTCGACGTGGTGCTGGAGACCGGGGCGCTCGGCCGCGCGGCGGTTCCCTCCGGCGCCTCGACCGGCGAGTTCGAGGCGACCGAGCTCCGCGACGGCGGCGACGCCTGGTTGGGCAAGGGCGTCTCCAAGGCGGTCGAGAACGTCAACCGGGAGATCGCCGCCGCGATCGTCGGAGCGCGGGCGACCGAGCAGGGGGCGATCGACGACACGCTCCGCGACCTGGACGGCACGCCGAACAAGTCACGGCTGGGGGCCAACGCCATCCTCGGCGTCTCGCTGGCGGTGGCGAGGGCCGCGGCCGCCGACGTCGGCGAGCCCCTCTGGCGGTTCCTCGGCGGCACCGGGGCGAACGTCCTGCCGGTGCCGATGATGAACGTCCTGAACGGCGGCGCCCACGCCGACAACTCGGTGGACTTTCAGGAGTTCATGGTGGTTCCCGCCGGCGCGCCCTCCTACAGCGAGTGCCTGCGCATGGGAACCGAGGTCTACCACGGGCTCAAGGGGATCCTGAAGGACCGTGGGCTCTCGACCGCGATCGGCGACGAGGGGGGCTTCGCGCCCGACCTCGACTCCAACGAGGCCGCGCTGGAGCTCTTGGTGGCGGGCATCGAGGCGGCGGGCTACGAGGCCGGGAAGGACGTCTTCATTGCGCTCGACCCCGCGACCAGCGAGTTCTTCGAGGGCGGCAACTACGTCATCGAGCACGAGGGCAGGACGCTGGACGCGGACCAGATGGCGGCGACGTGGACGAGCATCGTCGACCGCTACCCGGTGATCTCGATCGAGGACGGGATGGCCGAGGAGGATTGGGACGGCTGGAAGGTCCTCACCGACCGGGCGGGGAAGAACTGCCAGCTGGTCGGCGACGACCTCTTCGTCACGAACCCGGAGCGCCTGCGGCGCGGGATCGAGGCGGGGGTGGCCAACTCGATCCTCCTGAAGGTGAACCAGATCGGCACGCTGACGGAGACGCTCGAGGCGGTCGCGATCGCGCGCGAGGCGGGCTACACCGCCGTGATCTCGCACCGCTCGGGGGAGACCGAGGACACGACGATCGCCGACCTGGCCGTCGCCACGGGCGTCGGCCAGATCAAGACGGGGGCGCCGGCGAGGTCGGACCGCGTCGCCAAGTACAACCAGCTGTTGCGCATCGAGGAGGCTTTGGGAGAGAGCGCGACCTACCCGGGGCTCGATGCGTTCGCCGGCACCTAGCCACACGCCCGCGCCGCGCGGGTGGGAGGACGCGGCGAGCATGTGGCGAAAGTTCGGGCATGGCAGGACGAGCCCAGACCGCACCGACCTACAGGCTGCGACCCGCGCCCCGCTCGCGGGCCCGCCGGGGCGGGGGCTCGCGGGTCCGCTGGGACAAGCTCGGCCGGGTCATCCTTGTCCTCGCGCTCTTCTTCGTCCTGATCTCCTACATCCACCCGGCGCTCGGTTTCTGGGGCGCCTGGAACGACAAGCGCTCGGCGGCCGCGGAGCTCGGCCAGCTTCGCTCCGAGCACGCCGCCCTGAAGGCGAAGGCGTCGTCGCTCGACAGCCGCACCGAGGCCGAGCGCGCGGCGCGCCGGCTCGGGATGGTCGCCGACGGCGAGCGCGCGTACGTGATCCAGGGCCTGGGTCGCTAGCGGGGCCCGGCCCCCGCCCGGGGCGTCCTGACCGCAACGGACGGGCCGGGTGAGCGTCCTGGCCGCCGATCGGGCCCTGAGCGCCGGGGCCTTCCTGGGCGGCTGCATAGAGCTCGCGGTGGCCGTGGGCGCCGTCGCCTTCGGCGCCACCCGCGTGCGCCGGCTGCTCCTGCCCGGCTGGAGCGGCGCGCCGGCGCGCCTGGTCGAGGTCGTCCTCGCCTCCGCCGCCCTCCTCTGGGTCTCGGAGATCACCGGCACCTTCGGCGGCTTCGCGGACGGCTGGGTCATCGCCGGCTCGCTGCTCGTCGGGCTCGGGGCGGCGGTCGCGGCGAACGCGCTCGCCGCCTCGCGCCCCGTGACTCCGGCCCCGGCGCCGCCCGCGCCGCCGAGCTCGTCGCTCGCAAAGGTCCTCGCCGTCGCGGTGCTGACCGCGCTGGTGGCGGCCTGGATGATCCCCACCCTCGGCAGCGTCGCCGCGGGCATGGACCGCGCCGACTCGCTCTGGTACCACATGCCGTTCGCGGCCCGGTTCGTCCAGACCGGGCACACCGGAAGCATCTTCTTCTTCGACCCGGTGTTCTTCGCCTCGTTCTACCCGGCGAACTCCGAGGTCTTCCACGCGCTCGGGATCCTCTTCTTCGACCGCGACCTCCTCTCGCTGATCATCAACGACGGCTGGCTCGCCGTCTCGCTCCTCGCCTGCTACTGCATCGGCCGCCCCTACGGGGTGGGGCCGCAGGCCATGATCGGCGGCTCGGTCGCCCTCGGCGCCCAGATGCTCGTCGAGTTCCAGGCCGGGGAGGGGCTCAACGACATCACCGGCCTGGCCTTCCTGCTCGCGGCCGGGGCGATCCTGGTGAACGCGTGGGCCGCTTGGCGGAAGCCGGCAAAGACACCCCCACCACTACCGGCTATCGCAGCCGCGGGGCTTGCCGGGGGGATGGCCGCCGGGGTGAAGCTCTCGTTCCTGGCGCCGCTGGCCGCGTTGACGGCCGGCGTCGTCTATTTGGCGGGGAGTGGTTTGCGGCGGCGGGTCGCGCTCGCGTTCCTGGTGCCGATGCTGGCCGCGGGCGGCTACTGGTACGCGCGCAACCTCCTGGCGATCGGCAACCCGATCCCGTACATACACCACCTCGGGCCGATCAGCCTGCCGGCCCCCGACCGGGACTTCTCGCTGCGTCCCGGCTTCTCGGTCTTCCACTACTGGAACGACCCCACGGTGTGGTCGAACTGGTTCGCCCCGGGCCTTCACGAGAACCTGGGGCTCTTCTGGCCGGTCACGCTCGTCGGCGTCGTCGCGATCACGGCGGCGGCCCTCCTCGGCCAGGGGGTGCGAATGATCAGGTTGCTGGCGATCGTCGCCGGCTTCGCCGCTCTCGCCTACGTGTTCACGCCGCTCACCGCCTCGGGCGTTCAGGGCCAGCCGATCGGCTTCGTCTGGAACCTGCGATACCTGGCGCCCTCGATCGCGATCGCGTTCGCCGTGCTCCCGTGCCTGCCGTTCGTGCGCGCCGATCCGCGGCGGCGCACCTGGACGATGCTCGGCCTCTTCGTCCTCGCGGCGGTGACGATCGCCTCGCTCGTGCAGTGGAAGCAGGGGCACGTCAAGGGCGCCGTGGCGGCCGCGCTGATCGTGCTGGCGATCGCGGCTGCGCTGGCCTACGCGCGCTCGCGCGGCGTTCGCTGGTGGGCGCTGCGGCTCGCGCCGAGGCTCGGCATCGTCGCGGCCGTCGTCGCCGCGGTCATCGCCGGCGGCTACAAGGTCCAGCGCCAGTACATGCAGCACCGCTACGAGGACGCCGGCTCGGTTCCCGACATGTCGAAGGCCTTCGCCTGGGTGCGCGGCGTGAGCGACTCGAAGATCGCGCTGGCGGGGGTGCGGGCGATCTTCACGCAGTACGCCTTCTACGGGCCCGACCTCTCCAACCGGGTGCAGTGGCTTGGCGCGGAGACCGCACACGACGGCTACTCGCGAATCGCGACGTGCCGCGAGTGGTATGCGGCCGTCAACGCCGGCGGCTACCGCTACGTCGTGGCCACGCATGACCCCTACGACCCCGGCGTGCTTCGCACCACCCCTGAGAGCCGCTGGACCGGGGCCGACCCGAGTGCCCGGCTGATCGTCCGCGAGGGCCCGGTCCACATCTTCGCGCTCGACGGCCCGCTCGACCCGGCGCATTGCGCCGGGCAGCGGCCGCTCACGAACCACCAGCTCCACGGCGTCCCCGACCCGACGAACCCCCAGTAGCCGCGCCGATGCTCGCGATCATCGCCACAGCGATCGTCATCGTCGGCGCTGCCTTCATCATCGGCCGCGCCTTTCTCTTCGCGCTCGGCCGCACGCGGCCGACGTGGCTTTCGGCCGCCGTTGGCTTCGCCGTCCTGGTGGTGGCGTGCCCGCTGCTGATCCATTTCCCCGGCCGCGCGAAGACCACCGCGATCCTGGTCGCGCTCGCCGCGGTCGCAGCGCTGGCGCTGATGCGCCGGCGGTTCTTCGCCGCGCGCCCGGAGGCCGGGTCGGAGGAGCCCGCGCCCCGGGCGGCGCACCTCACGGCGCTCGCGACCGTCCTCGTCACCCTGGTCCTCACCTGCGTGCCGTTCGGACTGAACGCGAGCTCGGGCGTCCTCGGCGAGGGCGTCTACACCAACGACCAGGCCGCGCAGCTCTACTGGACCGACTGGCTTCAGAACGGCGACGGGCCGGAGCCCTCGGCGGTCCGCTTCGGCTACCCGACCGGGCCGCAGGCGCTCACCGCGGCGGCCGCGGAGGTGACGGGCGCCTCGCTCGAGCATGCCTTCGACGGCCTGCTGGTGGCGATCGCAGTGATCGGGGCGCTGGCCGCGCTCTCGGCGCTCGGCGAGCTCGAGCCGTGGCGGCGGGTGACGGCGGCGGTGCTGACTGGCCTGCCCTACCTCGGGGCTTCGTTCCTCGCCCAGAGTGCTTTCAAGGAGACGGCGATGGCGCTGTTCGTGCTCGCCCTCGCGATCATCCTCGGCGAGCTCGGCCGCGGCGACGTGCCTCGGCGGGCCGGCATCGGCGTGCTCGTCGCGCTGGCGGCGGCCGCCGTCTTCACCTACAGCCTGCCCGGCCTGATCTGGTTTGCGGCGGCGATCCCGATCTGGATCGGGATCGAGCTCGTGCGCGGCAGCGGGCGGGTGAGCGCGGATGTCGCGGCGGGGGTCGACGCCGTCAGGAGACATCGGGGGCTGCTCGCCGCGGGCATCCTCGCCCTGATCGCGATCGCCGCCCTCGGCGCCGGCCCGGTGCACCACTTCTTCAACAAGATCTCCGAGGTCCAGAGCTCGCCCGGGCGCCTCTCCTCACCGGTCTCGCCGGGCGAGGTCCTCGGCGTGTGGCCCACCGGCGACTTCCGGATCGTCCGGGGCGACGTCACCGGCTCGATTCCGGCTGCGCTTCTCGGGTTGCTCGCGGTCGGCGCCGGTGCGCTGATCGCCCTGCGCCGGCGCTGGAACGGCCCGCTCGCGGTGCTCGTCGCCGGCGCGATCATCTACGCGGCCACGCGGATCGACGCCAGCATCTACGTGCAGGCGAAGGCCCTCGCGGTGATCGCGCCGGTCGTGGTCCTCGTCCCGCTCGCGGCGCTGCTCGGCCCGCGGGAGGAGCGAGGCTGGCCCGCCTCGCGCGCGCTCACCGCGCTCGGGGTCGTGTTCGCCGCCGGCGTCCTCTTCTCGACGCTCCTCGCGCTGCGGGCGGCGCCCGTGGGATTCGACAACCGCGCCCGCGACCTCGAGTCGCTCGCGCAGCAGGTCCAGGGCAAGAGGGTCGTGTTCCTCGGCCTCGACCGGTTTGCCGCGTACTGGCTTCGGGGGACGCTCGTCGAGGCGCCGGGCGGCTACGTGCCGCCCGAGGTAAAGCCGCGCCAGGACAAGCGCTGGTACCAGGGACGGCCGGTCGACTTCGACACGATGTCGCCGGAGAGGCTCGACGACTTCCGCTACGCGATCACCACCAGCGCGGCGTTCCAGAGCACCCCGCCGCCGAACATGAAGATGGTCGACATTCAGGGCGCCTACGAGCTCTGGAGGCGCAGCGGCCCCACTCCGCACCAGCGGGTCCTCGACGAGGGCCTGAGCTCCGGGGTCACGCTCGATTGCGACTCGCCAGTCGGCAGCGACCTGCGGATCCAGGACGGCACGGCGACGACCCTGCCGACGCCGGTGCTCGGCCGCGCCGACGCGTGGTCGACGCCGTCCTTCGTCGCCCCCGGCAGCGCCGCGCAGCGGCTCGTGCTTGGGCCCGGCCGCTGGCAGCTCTCGCTTCAGTACAACAGCCAGGTGCGGCTCGAGGTGACGGCGCCGCACGTCCAGCAGACGCTGCCGCCATCGCTCGACGGGATGTACCTGTCGTTCCCGGGACACGGCGCCTTCTGGGACGCCGGGGCGCTCACCGTGCGAAAGCGCGGCCCGGTCGAGGTCACGGTCACGGCCTCCGAGCCGCCGTTCCTCTCGCGCCTCGCCGGGGCCAACCGCCGCGTCTGGCTGGGCACGCTCGCGGCGACGAAGGTCCAGAGCCCGCAGGAGCACCCGCTGGCGAAGAGCTGCGGACGCTACGTGGACCACTACACGCTGAAGCGGAGGCTGAAGTGAGGGGCGCTTGGTGTTACTGGGCAGGTGGGAGGGTGGAGGCCCGGCAGCGCACGCCGCGATCCCCCCGTAGCGGCCCACGCCGGTCTGTGAAGGGTTAACCACACCCTGGTGTGGATAAGTGTTCAACGAGCCCGCGGTGCGCGCGGCTGCGCACGAGAGTGGGGTTCCCTCGTTGCTTCGCGCTTTCGCAGGCTACGGCGCGCCGATCGCGCGCGAAACGGCTGGCCTGACGGCTCCGACAGCTAAATTCGGGCGCTGATCATGGCCAACCCAGTCGAGACGAGGCCGGCGCCCGCGCCGATCGTGTTCGTCGGCGGAACGGGGCGAAGCGGCACGCACATCATCGCCCAGCTCCTCTGCCGCAACGTCGACCTGGCGCTGATCCCGGTCGAGACGAGGTTCCACTGCGAGCCCGGCGGGTTTCCCGACCTCCTTGCGGGCGAGGTCACGAAGGCCGACTTCCTGAAGCGCCTCACCGGGACCTGGTGGAAGGGCTTTCAGACCAACCGCTTGCGCTTCCGGGGCATGCACAGGCTGATGGACAGCGAGCGCTTCGCCGCCGCGGTGGCAGCGTTCGACGCCGGCTACGACGACGATCACGAGGCCGCCTGCCGCCGCCTCTTCTTCGACCTGCTCTGGTGGCGGACGGAGGAGAAGAACGCGGTGGGCATCGTCGAGCAGAGCTGCGACACGACTGCCGCCGGGGGGACTCTCGCCGGCCTGTTCCCGGAGGCCCGGTTCATCCACGTCGTCCGCGACGGGCGCGACTCCTCGGCGTCGCGGGTGGCCCAGACGCGGGGCCTGATCCCGCCGCGCACCCGCCAGGAGGGCCTGCGCTGGTGGGAGCAGCGGATGCTGCGGATCGCCGACGGGGGCGCGCGAGATCCCCGCCGAGCGCCTGCTGGAGGTCTCGATCGACGAGCTCACGGCCGCGCGCGGGCCAAGCGCCCTGCACCCGCTGTGCCGGTTCGCCGGGGTCAGCACCGGCGAGCGGGTCCGGACCTTCTACCGAAAGAACATGAGCACGGGCGCCGCCAACCAGGGGCGCTGGCGCTCGGGCGTGTCGGCGCGCCGCGCCGCCGCCATCGAGGAGGAGTACGGGGCCGCGCTCGAGCGCCTCGAGGCCGCCGGCGCATCGTTCGCGCCGCTTCTTCGCCGCACGTTCGAGCGCTCGCGAAGCGCCACCCCGGACGACTTCGCCGCGCTTCCCTACCTGGGCGTGGAGCTCGAGAAGGTCGCAACGGCGTGAGCGACGAGCGCCAGCCGCCGGCGCTGGTCTTCGTCGGCGGCACCGGAAGGAGCGGAACGCACGTGGTCGCGAACATCCTCGGCCACCACAGCCACTATCACGCGGTCCCGATCGAGTGCCGCTTCCACTGCAACCCGGGCGGCCTCGCCGACGTCGTCGACGGCAGGGCGACGCCGGACGAGTTCCTGAAGAAGCTGCGGGGGTTCTGGTGGAGGCGCGCGCGCGTGGGCCGGCGGGTCATGGTCGGCGCCCGCGCCCGGCTGGGGCGCCGGATCGCCGAGTCGGCGGATGACGGCAAGGTCCGCGGCCTGCACAAGCTCGTCGACCGCGAGCGGTTGGAGGCCGCGGCGAAGGCGTTCGGCGCCGGGGCGGAGCTCGACCCCGTCGAGGCCTCGCGCAACCTCTTCTACGACCTGCTCGGCCCGCTCGCCGTCGACGCCGCCAAGCCCGCGCTGGTCGAGATGAGCTGCTTCACCATCGCCGCCGCTCCGGCGCTCGGGCGGATCTTCCCCGAGGCGAGCTTCGTGCACTCGGTGCGCGACGGGCGCGACTCGGGCTCGTCGAAGGTCTCCAAGCGCCAGAAGGAGCACCACCCGACCGACGTCCGCGAGGGCATCGACTGGTGGGAGGGGCGGCTGCGGGCCGCCGAGGCGGGCGTCCACGGGCTCGACGACCCCGGCCGCCTGCTCACCCTGAGCCTCGACGGCCTCGTCCACGCCGATCGCGAGCGCTCCTACGACTCGCTGCTGGAGTTCCTCGGCATCGACGACGAGCCCGACATGCGGCGCTTCTTCGACGAGGAGGTCTCCGGCGGCGCCGCCCACCGCGAGCGCTGGCGCGACGGCCTCAGCGCCGACGAGCAGGATGAGGTGACCGCCCTGTATGAGGCGAGCCTCTCGCGGCTCGAGGCCGAGGGCGCAAGCTCGGTGCCCGTGCTCCGCCAGGTGCTCGCGAGTTGACCGAGCGGCCCGCACCGACGTTCGTCGGCGGCACCGGTCGCAGCGGCACGCACATCATCGCCCGGCTCCTCGACAGCCATCCCGCGCTCGCCTCGGTGCCGATCGAGGCTCGCTTCCACTGCAACGTGCGCGGCATGCCCGACCTCCTGGGCGGCCGGGTCTCGCTGGACGGCTATCTCACGAAGCTTCGCGAGTTCTGGTGGCACCGCGTCCGCGTGGACGACCAGCCCCGCGGCCTCTACAACCTCATGACCCGCGCGAGCTTCGACGCCGCCGTCGAGAAGTTCGAGGCGGCCTACCGCCACGACCCCGTCGGCGCCTGCCGCGAGCTCTTCTGGAACCTGCTCGGACCGTGGGCGGACGGGGCGGGCAAGCCCCGCCTGGTCGAGATGAGCTCGCACAACGTCAAGGAGGCGCAGACGCTGCGGCGCCTGTTCGGTGACGCGCGCTTCGTCCACGCGGTCCGCGACGGCCGCGACGCGGCCTCCTCGGTGATCGACCAAGACCTGGGGGCCCGAAGACGTGATCTCCGGGATCGACTGGTGGGCCGAGCGGCTGCGTGCGATCGACGTGGGCGTCCGCGCCGAGGATGACGGCGCCGAGTTCACCCTGCCCGAGGATCGCCTCTGCGTGATCGTCCTCGACAACCTCGTCGCCCGCGAGCGCGAATCGACGTACGCATCGCTCCTGGCCCACGTCGGCGTCAACGACGCGCCGGCCATGCGCGACTTCTTCGAGTCGAAGATGAACGCGGCGAGCGCCAACAGCGGCCGCTGGGCGACCGGGCTCGGCTGGTTCGGCCGCCGCCGCGTGCGCTGGCGCTACGAGCGCACGCTCTCCGACCTGCAGATGGAGGGCAACCACGTCGCCGCGCCGCTCATCGCGGCGTACGAGCGCGACGGATGAGCCGAATCCTCTTCGTCACGTCGAACGGCACCGGCCTCGGGCACCTGACCCGCTCGATGGCCGTCGCCCGCCGGCTCGAGCCCGGGATCGAGCCGCTGGTCCTGACGCTCTCCGCCGCGGCCCCGGTGGTCGCCGAGCAGGGGTTCGAGGTCGAGTACGTCGCCTCGCACTCGACGCCCGGCACAGGCTCCAGCTGGCGCTGGTCGCGCCGCCTGCGCGGCCGCCTGCGGGCGCTGTTCGCCGAGGCCCAGCCCGACGTCATGGTCTTCGACGGCGTCCACCCCTACGAGGCGCTCCTCGGAGCGCTCGGCGCCGCGCCGCAGATGCACCGGGTGTGGTGCCGGCGGCCGATGTGGCTGCCGGGCTCCAACCTCGGCGCGCTCGAGCGCGAGCGCTTCTTCGACGCGGTGCTCGAGCCCGGCGAGCTCGCCGCGGAGCTCGATCGCGGCCCCACGGTGGCGCGCCGCGAGCACGCCGTGCGCGTTGCGCCGATGGTCTTCTGCGAGCCCTCGGACCTGCTGGAGCGCGACGCGGCGGAGCGCGAGCTCGGCCTCGAGCCGGGGAAGCTCAACGTCCTGGTCGCGCTCGGCCAGGGAGCGGAGGTGCGCGACGCCACCGCGCGCAGCCTCCGCGCGCTGGCCGGGCGCCCGGGCGTCCAGGTCGCGGCCCTCTCCTCGGCGATCGCCGAGCTCGGGGAGCTGGGGGACGGGGTCGTCCACCTGCGCGCCACCTACCCGATGAGCCGCTTCTACCGGGCCTTCGACGTCGCGATCGCGGCCTGCGGCTACAACGCGTTCCACGAGCTCGTGCGCTTCGGCGTGCCGGCCCTTTGGGTGCCGATGCGCCGCGAGACCGACGACCAGGCCGCGCGGGCGCGGTGGGCCGAGGGGGCGGGCGTGGGGGTTGGCCTCGAGGGCCCCTCGGCGCCCGGCCTGGAGGCGGCGCTCGACTCGCTGCTCGACGACGCCCGGCGGGGTGAGATGAAAGCGGCGCTCGGCGCCCTGGAAATCGCCGACGGCGCCGCGCAGGCGGCGGCGTGGCTCGGCGAGCTGGTGAAGGAGCCGCGCCGGCCCAGGCCGTCGCGCTCGCTCCTTCGCCGCTACCTCTCCGACCCGGTCGGCTCGGCGAAGGCGGCCGCGCCCGTGCTGCGCCGCGCGCCGCGCAACATCGGCGCCATCGCCTGGCAGACCGTCACGCGGCGCCCGCCCCGAACGCTCGTGCTTGCGCTCGACCTGGAGTCTGGCGAGCTCGAACGGGAGCTGCCGAAAACCCTCGCAGCCACGCCGGATCCGGCGGCCCGTGTGCTGGTTGTCACGAACTCCCTGGAGCTCGCCCCCCTGCGCCGCGCGGGCGTCGCCTTCGAGCACGTCCCCGGGCGCGGGTCCCCCCTGGCCACGGCGTCGGGAGAGGTCTACGATTCCTTCCTGCGGCGCAGGCTCGAGCTCATCCTCGCTGAACGGCCACGGCCTCGCCGAGTGCTTTCCATCGGTGAGGGTGTGGACCTCTAGGTCCGCCCGACCGCGGACTACCCTGAACCCGGCCCGATTTGGCTACGACAGAGACACCCGGAACCCCTGAGCTGACGCGCACGAACGGCGCGGCGGTCGGCGCGATGCCGAACCTCCTCGTGGTCGGCGCCCAGAAGTGCGGGACGAGCGGCCTTCACTACTACCTCGGCCTGCACCCCGAGGTCTCGATGTCGAGGCCGAAGGAGCTCAACTTCTTCATCGAGGAGCGCAACTGGGCGCGCGGGCAGGACTGGTACGTCCGGCACTTCGATCCCGCGGCGACCGTGCGCGGCGAGTCCTCGCCGAACTACACCGCCTACCCGCAGCACATGGGCGTGCCGGAGCGCATCGCCTCGCTCGTGCCGGACGCACGGATCATCTACATCGTCCGCGACCCGTTGATGCGAATTGCGGCGCACTGGGTACACAACTACGCCAAGCGCCGCGAGAAGGGATCCCTGCGCGAGACCCTTCGCCACCCGAACACGTCCTACATCGTTCGCAGCCAGTACTTCATGCAGATGCAGCAGTTCCTGCGCTTCTTCGACCGCGAGCAGATCCTGATCTTCCAGCAGTCCGACCTGCGCGACGACCGCGCGGCGACCCTGCGCCGCGTCTTCGAGTTCGTCGGCATCGACCCGGACTTCACCCACCCGCGCTTCGAGCAGGTGCGTCACGAGACGTCGCGCAAGATGCGCGCAACCCGCGCCGCCGCCCGCCTCGAGCAGGGCCAGCCGCTCGCGCGCGGGGCGGGTCCTGCCGCGGAACTTCTGGTTCCTCCTGGACGAGCGGCTGCCGCTGCGTAAGCCGATCGAGCGCCCCGACGTTCGCGACGCCCTCGACGACGAGGTGCTGAACGTGCTGCGCGAGGACGCCGAGCGCTTCCGCGAGCTCACCGGCCGCAGCTTCGACAACTGGACGGTGTGGGAGTAGTGCCGGCGGGCAATAACAACAAGGGCCAGGGCAACGGCAAGGGCAACAACAAGGGCCGCAACAACAAGAAGAACCAGCCGGACGGCCGCCAGAAGCACACCAACCCCGGCGGCTCCGGCGCGATCCTCGGCGCGCGGATCGCCAAGTACACGGGCTTTCAGGGCGTCTCGCTCCTGCTCTCCAACCTCCTGCACGCGGCGTCGATCGTCTACGTCGCGCACCGCCTCGGCCCGACGAACCTCGGCGACTACACGCTGCTGCTCTTCATCTCCGGCCTGATCACCCAGGTCTTCCACATCTTCAGCAAGCCGGGGACGTTGCGGCGCACCTTCGGGCAGGCGGACGACGACGACGGCGGCTCGGAGAGCGACTTCGGCGGCTCGGGCGAGGGCGACGACAAGGACGACACGGTCTCCGAGAGCCCGCAGAAGAGCCTTGGCAACGGGATTCTCTGGGCCTGCCTGCTCGGCCTCATCGGCGGCACCCTCTGCATCGTCTTCCGCACGCCGATCGCGGAGAGCGTCATGGGCAGCGCCGACAAGTCGGAGCTCGTGCTCTGGGCCGGGGTGCTCGGCGGCGTCGGGGCGGTCTTCAAGCTCTGCGACATCATCATCTGGTTCGAGCGCCGGCCGATCACGTTCATCCTCGTCGACGCCTCGCGGCCGCTCTTCAACCTCATCCTCATGGCCTGGTTCATCCACGACGGCCAGGGCGTCCTCGGGGCGATCAAGGGCGCCGCGATCGGCACCTCGATCGCCACCGCGATCAGCGTCCTCGCGCTCGTGCGCAGCTTCGAGCTGAGCTTCACCGTCGAGGAGACGAAGCAGATCATCATCCGCGGCTTCGCCCGCATCCCGATCGCGATGTCGATGTGGGTGATCCAGAACGCCGATACGTTCCTGCTCTCGCGCTACGTCGATCACAAGCAGGTCGGCTACTACTCGCTGGCCCAGAAGCTGGGCTACGTGGTGTCGTTCCTGCCCCAGGGATTCCGGATCGCGATGCGGCCGCTACGCAAGAGCGCGATGTTCGACGCGGTCAAGGCGCAGTACGGCTCGGCGATCGCCCGCGGCCAGCTGATGGCCTACTTCTGCCTCGTCTCGATGATCGCGATCGTCACGATGGTCATGGGCGGCACGCTGATCGTCAACCAGGCGAGCGCGCGCTTCCAGGCCGCGGCGCCGCTGATTCCGCTGACCGCGGCGGCGATGACGATGCCGGCGCTGTTCCGCACGGTCTCCGGCCAGGTCGACTTCCCGAAGAAGCGCTGGTGGTGGATCGGCAGCGTCGTCATGTCCGCCGTGACCTTCGTCGGCTGGATGGCCGTGCTCGTGCCGCGGATCGGGATCATCGGCACGCCGATCGCGGCGATCCTCGCATTCGGGATCCCCTGTGCAGTGATGTTCATCCGCAACCAGCGCGGTCCGAACCCGGTGCACTTCCCCTACCGGGCGATCGTCACCGCGGCCGTCTCGGGCGCCGCGTTCGCGATCTTCTTCAAGTACGTCCACTTCGACGACAAGTGGATCCAGCTCGCCGAGATCGGCGGCCTGATGCTCCTCTACTTCGGGTCGTTCTTCTTCCTCGGCGTCATCCCGAAGCACCACCGCGCGCCGCTCTGGCACATCGCGAAGACGGCCCTGCGCCGCAAGCCGCACGGCTTCGACCGCACCGTCGGCCTCTCCGCGCTGAACGCGAACCAGCGCCGGCTGCTCCAGGACGCCATCGTCAACAGGGTGCCGGTCGAGGTCTTCACCCACGAGGATGGGGCGGGCAACGGCGCCGAGGCGAGCGCGAACGGCGGGGGAGAGAGCGAGGGCAACGGCCACCACCTCCACGTCCCGCACATGCACGTGCCGCACCTGCGCCAACGCCACCACGAGCTGGGGCCCGCGGCCAAGGTGCCGCCGGAGCGCCTGGTGAAGATCCTCCGCAAGGCCGGCCAGAAGGGCGGCGTGCCGGTGGGAGAGATCACCGAGTACGACGAGCGCATCGCCAAGTACCTCTTCGCCGACGCGCCGACGGCGGCGCGCAACGCGACGGCGAAGACGCTCGTCTCCGCAGGCGCCGACTCGAACGACCTGCGAGCCCTCGAGGACCTCGTCGACTACCTGGCCCACACGCCCAAGCACGAGTGGGCGGGCCGCAAGCGCGACCAGCCCGGCCTCGACCGCGACCTCTGAGCGCCGGTCGGGCGCCTCAGCCGGCGCGCTTGATGACGATCTGGTCGGGCTGGATGTCGACCTCGACCTCCGATTGCCCGGCCCAGTGCTCCGCGTAGACGGGGTTGTCGGCCACGGCGGGATCGAGCCAGAGGCCATAGCCGTCGGGCTCGCCGTGCTGAAGCGTCGCCTGCAGCGCGGCCTTGACGCGGCCCCGGCCGCGCCCCCCGCGCCGGCGTCGGCGGCGCTTCGGCTGGTCCTCCTCACCCTCCTCGGAGTCGGCGTCGGAGTCCTTCTCGCCGGAGTCCTCGGGCGGCTCCTCCTCGTCCTCCTCCTCGTCCTCCGGCTCGGCGTCGAGCGCCGCCTGGATCTCCGCCTCGATCTCGTCGCGGAGGTCGTGCTCGTCCGTCGACTCCTCCGCGCTCAGCTCGTGGCGGCGGCGAAACTCCTGCAGCTCCGCGGCGCTGACGTCGAGCTGGTGGGCGATCCACGCATCCGTGCGGCCCTGCTGCACCCAGGCGCGGATCTGGTTTAGCTGTGAGCGAAGAGGCTTGGCCATGTGCTCGCCTCGCGGGCGGTGGCGGACTCTAGATGATCGCCCCGGCGGCGCACTCACACTGCAACGTCAGTCGGCCCCAGCGGGTAGGCTGACGTGGATTGCTCTGCAACGGGGTAGGGCTCTCTCGCAGGACCGCGGCTGCCGACGAAAGGCGACGATGCTCGTTCTGACGCGCAAGACCAACCAGAGCATCATGATCGGGGACGACATCGAGGTGTCGGTGCTCGCCGTCTCACGCGACAAGATCCGGATCGGGATCACGGCGCCGCGCGAGGTGCCGGTCTACCGCAAGGAGGTCTACGTCTCCATCAACGGCGGCGCGGGCGAGGCCTCCGCCAAGGCCAGCGACGAGGTCGGCTCGGCGATCGAGAAGCTCGCCTCCAAGAAGCTCACCTCCGAGAAGCCGTAGCGCCCGCGCTCGCCTAGCCCATGAGGTAGGCGAGCGTCTCGAACATCGCCACGACCACGACCACCACGGTCACGGCGAGGGCGATGAAGAGGATGCTGAACCTGAGGTTGCCCTGCTGCTGCGCGGTCGTGATCTCGCGGGCGCGCGACCGGGCCGCGGAGCGCTGGCGCAGCTGACGCCGGCGCTGGCGCTCGAGCGCCGCCTCCTGCTCGAAGGCGAGCTCGAAGTCGTCGAGCGTCTGGCGCATTCTCATGGGCGGGTCCCTGGCTGTGAGCTGTCGGTATGCGGAGCGTGAGCAGCCACGGCTCGGCGCCACGCTACCAGACCTCTGCGCGGCCGCCGGCTGTAACAGTCGCTACGAGCGGCCGATCTCAGCAGGCGCCCCAGAGGCCGCGTCCGGCGCGCGCGGCGCGCCTGGCGAGCCGCGCGAAGAGCCCCTCGTGCGCGGTGTTCGGGGCGATCGTCAGCGTGCGCGCGAGGCCCCTGCGGACCAGGTCCGCGTTCAGGAAGTCGCCGCCGCGGTAGACGTAGGCGAGGAGCCGCCCGTAGACGTCCTCGCGCTCGCGGTCGAAGACCAGCCGCACCGACTCGCCCTCGGTCGCGGCGTGGTTGAACGCGCTGGCCCGCGGGCCGTAGCACTGGACCGGGGTGTCGGGCTTGACCGTCTCCGGAGTGTCGACGCCGATGTAGCGGACGTACTCGGGACGGCCGTCGATGCGCACGAGGATCGTGTCGCCGTCGACCGCGCGGATCACCGGCGCGGTGACCGCGCGCGGGCCGTCGGGGTCGGCGACGCTCGGCGCCCCGTCGGAGCCGCAGGCGAGCGCCGACAGCGCGCAGGCGGCGAGGGTGAGCGCGGCGAGTATCCGGGCGGTCACGGGAAAGACAAGCCGTTGGGCGTGCTTGCCGCCCCTCGGTGCCTGGCCCAAGGGGGTTTGAACACTTACCCACGCTATAGCGGGGTTATGTGTTCGCGCGAAGCTACGGTTCCCTGGGATGCTCGAGCACGCGTTCAACGGCCCGTCGTTCACCGTCGGCATCGAGGAGGAGCTGATGATCCTCGAGCCGGAGACGTATGGGCTCGAGCAGGCGATCGAGCCGCTTCTGCGCGAGGTGCCGGACCGGATCGAGGGGCAGGTCAGGCCCGAGTTCCTGCAGTGCGTGCTGGAGATCGCGACGCAGCCGCACCCGAACGTCGGCGCCGCCGCGGAGGAGCTTCGCGAGCTGCGCCGCGCCGTAACCGAGGTGGCGCAACGCTGCGGGCTTCTGATCGGCGCCGCCGGCACCCACCCGTTCGCGCGCTGGGAGGACCAGCTCGTCGTCGAGCGGGAGCGCTACATCGAGCTCGCCGAGAACCTCGGCTTCATCCTGCGCCAGTTCGTCATCTTCGGGACGCACATCCACGTGGGGATCGAGGGCGCCGACCGCGCGATCTACGTCGCCGACGGCATCCGCCGCCACCTGCCGACCCTGCTGGCGCTCTCCGTCAACTCGCCCTTCCACCGCGGTCACCCAACCGGAATGCACTCCACGCGGATCCCGATCTTCCGGGCGCTGCCGCGCTCGGGCGTGCCGCCGCACTTCGGCACCTGGTCGCAGTACCAGCGACGGATCGAGGCGATGATGAGCGCCGGCTCGATCCAGGACTACACGTTCACCTGGTGGGACGTCCGCCCGCACCCGAGGCTGGGGACCGTGGAGACGCGGATCTTCGACCAGCAGACGCGCATCGAGCACACCGAGGGGATGGCGGCGCTGGTGGTCGCGCTCGCGCACACCCTCGCCGCGGATTTCGACGCCGGCAGGGAGATGGGTGAGCACGCGGGCGAGCTGATCGACGACGCCAAGGTGCGCGCCGCGCTGCGCGGGATGGAGGGGGACCTCATCGACTTCGACGCGATGCGGCCCGTCCCGGCGCGCGAGCTCGCCGCGCGGCTGATCGAGGGCGTGCGGCCCAGCGCGGCCGAGCTCGGCTGCGAGGGCCAGCTCGCCGGCGCCGAGGACCTGCTCGAGGCGGGAACCGGGGCCGCGCGGCAGCTCGCGATGTTCGAGCGCCACCCCGACCTCGACGAGCTGATGCGCGAGGTCGTGGACCGGACTCGGGCCTGAGCCGCACGGCGATTCGCTGAACAAGTTGCGGACGGCTTCGCCGTCCTTACATGCAGCTTTCGGACCTAGAGGTCCTCACTTGAGCCCTCGCTATGCTCGGGAATGTGCCTGACGCGTCGCCGGAGCTCAGCGTCGTCTGCCGAAACTGCGGTTCCGAGGTCAGCCCCTACGTCACCGAGTGCCCCTACTGCGGCACCAGGCTTCGCCGCCGCGCTCCGAAGCTCGAGCGTCGCGGCAACGAGCTCCGGGCGCGCGAGTCGCTGCGCGCCAGGCGCAAGCGCAAGCTGAACGAGAAGCGGCTGGCCCGCCAGCTCGACGGCTGGAGCGCGCCGCGCCCGTTCGCCGCCGCCAACCTCCCGTACGTGACCGTGGCCGCCATCCTCGCCCCGGCGATCCTCCTCGTCCTCACGCGGGCGACGGATCTCACCGACGTCCAGGTCGGACTGCTGTTCCGCCCCGCCTACACCGGCGCCTGGCGCTATTTGACCGCGCCCTTCGTCTACGACAACGCGGGCTATCTGTTCGCGGTCGGCCTCGCGCTGGCGATCTTCGTGCCGACGCTGGAGCGGCGTCTCGGCATGCCGGCCGCCGCGTTCCTGCTGATCGCCTGCGGCAGCCTCGGGATGCTCGCCACGGCGGCGCTCGACTCGGCCTTTGGCGACGGCATCACGATCGCGGGCGGCGGCAACGGCATGGCGCTCGGCGCGCTCGCCACGTGGTTCGCCCTGCGCCACGCGGACCTCGCCTCCGATCCCACCGACGAGCTCGACCGGATCGCCCTCGTCGTCGCCGCGGCCGTGCTGCTCCTGCTGCCGGTGGTCGACGACTACGCCGACCCGTGGGCGGGGATCGCCGGCGGGCTCGTCGGGCCTCTTCGCCGGCGCCCTCGCGTCGAGGGTCGCGGCGGCCGACTAGATTCCGGCGGATGCCGGACAAGTTCACCGTCCTCACCCCGGAGCTCCACGCCTACCTGATCGCCCACAGCCCGGAGGCCGGCGACCCGGTGCTGGAGCGGCTCGCCGAGGAGACCGCTGCGCTCGGCGACATCGCGGTCATGCAGAGAGCGCCCGAGCAGGCGGCGCTCATGGCGCTGCTCTGCCGGGCGATCGGCGCCCGACGCGCGCTCGAGATCGGGCACGTTCACGGGCTACTCGGCGATCGCGATCGCCAGGGCGCTCGGCGAGGACGGCACCCTCGTGGCGTGCGACGTCAGCGACGAGTGGACGGCGATCGCGCGCCGCTACTGGGAGGAGGCCGGGGTGGCGGAGCGCATCGACCTGCGGATCGCCCCCGCCCTCGAGACGCTCGCGGAGCTCCGCGGCGGCGAGCCGTTCGACTTCGCCTTCATCGACGCCGACAAGACGAGCTACCCCGACTACTGGGAGGCGAGCGTCGAGCTCCTGCGACCCGGCGGGATCGCGGTGGTCGACAACGTCCTCTACGGCGGCGACGTCGCCGCCGGCCGGCTGCGCGACGGGACGAACGAGGAATCGCTGGGGGCGATCTTGAGGACGAACGACCGCATCGCCGCCGACGAGCGCGTCGAGTCGGTGATGCTCGGCGTCGCCGACGGCATCACGATCGCCCGCAAGCGGTGAGCGCTCTCGGCAGCGAACAGGCGGAGCGGCTTCAGCGCCGCTCGCTGGCGCGGTTCGTGCGGATGCTGGTGGCCGGGGCGGAGGACTCGCGGCTCTTCGAGCGCCAGGGGGTCGCGGCCGCCGTGGTGCCGTCGGTGCCGACCCGCTCGATCCCCAACTCGGTCTACTACGAGGACCGGGCGCGGCTTATCGACGCGCTCGGCGACCTGGAGACGGCCTACTCGCGCGCCGGGGTCGTCAGCTGGATGGTCTGGCTCCTCGAGGCCGACGAGGAGGCGAGCATGGCGCTCTGGGGACGCCGGCTTCGTGCTCGACGGGGCGACGACGGCGATGTCGCTGCTTCTCGGCGAGCTTCGAGGCGCCGGACCCCGGCGACCTCGACTGGGACGCCGAGGCCACGCGGGCCCGAGGTGGGCCGGATCAACGACCTCGCCTACGGCTGGAGCGACCCCGGCGTCGCCACCGGGCTTCGGGACCTGCGGCGGCGGCCCGTCGACCCACCTCTACCGCGCGCGGGTGGACGGCGAGCTGGCGTCGGTGGCGATCGTCGCCGACGCCGGCGACGAGGCGTCGCTCTTCAACGTCGCCACGCACCCCGCGCACCAGCGCCGCGGGCTCTCGTCGCGCCTGGTTGGTGTGGCGCTCGCCGAGGCGCGCGAGCGCGGCATGCGCACGTCGACCCTGCAGGCGAGCGGCGCCGGGGCGCCGGTCTACGGGGCGCTGGGCTACCGGGACTTCGGCCGGATCCAGATGTGGGAGCGGCGGACGGCGTGAGCGAGCCCGTACTCCGACGCGGAGCTCCAGGCGGCCGTCGAGGCGCTCTCCGAGCCCGGGCGCTTTCGCGAGGCCGAGTCGGTCGTGGCGCGGGCGGCTCCGGGCCTGCAGAAGATCCTCGCCTCGGCGCTCGCCGAGGGCGGCTGGTTCGGCGAGTCGCACGACGACGAGGTGCGCAAGGCGGCGGGCGCGGAGGGCGGCGAGGCCGAGCGCCTGACGGCCATCCGGACCCTCCTGGCGGAGGAGGCGCGTATGGGCCTGATGGTCGGGGTAGCCGTAGGATGGGCGCTCGCCGAAGAGCTCTCGAACGACCACGACTGAAGGAGACAGCCGAATGACCGACATCCGCTTCCTGGGCCAGTCCTGCTTCGAGATCACCGACGGCTCCACGCGGGTCCTGCTCGACCCCTTCCTCAAGCCGAACAACCCGATCGCCACGGTCACGGCCGACGAGATCGAGGCGCCGACGCAGATCCTCGTGAGCCACGGACACGCCGACCACGTCGCGGATGCCGCGGGCATCGCCAAGCGCACCGGCGCGCCGATCGCCGCGATCGTCGAGCTCGCCCACTGGTTCGACGCGCTGGGCGTTGAGGAGACCAGCGACCCCAACCTCGGCGGCACGGTCGAGTTCGACGGCGGCTGGGCGAAGCTGGTGCAGGCCTTCCACACGAACACGGCGCCCGGCAAGCGGCGACGACCCGTTCAGCGCCGAGACCGGCGTCGCCATCGGCCAGGCCGCCGGCTGGGTGGTGAACGTCGGCGGCACGACGATCTACCACACGGGCGACACGTGCCTGTTCAGCGACATGAAGCTGATCGCCGAGCGCACGCCGGTGGACGTCGCCCTGGTGCCGATCGGCGGCCACTACACGATGGACCGCCACGACGCCGTCGACGCCGTTGAGTTCATCGGCCCGAAGCTCGTGATCCCGATGCACTACAACACCTTCCCGGCGATCGAGACCGACGCGCAGGCGTTCAAGGCCGACGTCGAGTCGCAGACGCAGGCCGAGTGCGTGGTGCTCGATCCCGGCGAGTCGCACACCGTCTGATGGAGACGCTCTCCACGCTCGCCCAGCGCCCCGACTTCCTCGAGACGTCGGACCCGGCGCTTGCGGAGAGCCAGGAGCGCGCGGAGGTGAAGCTCCTCTCCTACGCGGAGCTCTACAACCTGTGGGAGCGCCAGCAATGGTCGGTTCAGGACCTCGACTTCAGCGAGGACCGGATCGACTGGCACGAGCGGTTCTCGGCGGAGGAGCGCCGCCAGCGGCTGTTCGGACTGTCGGGGTTCTTCATCGGCGAGCAGCGCGTCACCGACGAGCTCGGGCCGATCATGCGTGCCGCGCCCCGCGAGGAGCAGCGGATCTTCCTCTCGACCCAGATCGCCGACGAGGCGCGGCACGTGCGCTTCTTCAACCGCTTCTACGAGGAGGTCGGGCTGATGGAGGGCGCGGAGGACCTCGCCGCGCGGCTCGCGGCAACCGAGCGGCACGTTGGCGATCCGTTCCGGCGGCTCTTCGACGAGATGCTGAAGACGAAGGTCGACCGCCTGGCGACCGAGCCCGAGGACACCGAGACGCTGGTCGAGGCGGTGACCCTCTACCACATGGTCATCGAGGGGGCCCTGGCGCTCACCGGCCAGCACTTCATCATCGACTACAACATGGCGGTCGGGACCCTGCCCGGGTTCGTCGAGGGGTTCCAGAACGTCGCCCGCGACGAGCACCGCCACATCGCCTTCGGCGTGCGGTTCCTGAGCGACATGGGGAGCGAGGATCCGCGCTACCTGCAGGCCATCAAGCGGACGATGGCTGAGGCGCTGCCCCTGGCCGACGGGGTGCTGGACCCACCCTGGCCTGAGGAGGAGGACGTGGCTCAATTCCGGGCCTCGCGGGAGGAGACTCATGCGTTCGCAGCCAAGGCGCTGTCGCGCCGGATGAAGGTAATCGGGCTGTTGTAGCGTGAGCGTCCACCGATCGGTGGGCGTCCCGCTCCACCGATCGGAGGCGTCAGGTTCAACCCGTCGTCCCCCCGACCGGCCATTGAGGGAGAAGGCCTGCTTCGCGAACCTTTGTTCATCCCTACCCCCGAGCCGTCGAGGGCATGGAGAACCATCAAGTACGGGAGCAAGAGCGGATGTCGAGTTCCAAATCGTTGACGAATCGGGGCCTTCGGCCTAGTGACGTCACGAATCGGTTCTCCGAGCCCTCGACGGCGTCCTGGACGCCCCCGCCGCGGCGATAGCAGCGGCCCATAGGGGCGGCCTATCCCGTACCCAGACGTCTCGGCTCGGAGCTACGGAAGGCTCCGAGCCGAGTTCTGGGTTCCACACTCGCTGAAAGGCCGGCACCGCCGCCGCCGAGACCGGCCGCACCCGGGCGCCGCGTGCGTAAGATCGCTTCCTGATGAGCAAGCGCTCGGAGCGCGTCAAGGTGTTCGTCGCCGACGACCACCCGATCTACCGGGAGGGGATCGTCCGCGCGGTCAAGGATCGGCCGGAGCTGGAGCTGGTGGGGGAGGCCAGCGACGGGCGCGAGGCGCTCGAGGAGATCCAGCGCCTGGGCCCCGACGTCGCGGTTCTCGACATCCGCATGCCCGGCCTCGACGGCACGCAGGTCCTGGGCGCGCTGCGCCGCGACGGACAGGCGATCGAGGTGCTCTTCCTCTCGGCGTTCATGGAGCCGGAGCTCGCCTACAGCACCGTCGCGTCGGGCGCGCGCGGCTACCTCTCCAAGGAGGCATCGCGCAAGGAGGTCTGCGACGCGATCGTCACCGTCGCGCGCGGCGGCACGGCGCTCGCCCCGGAGGTGCAGGCCGGCCTCGCCAGCGCGGTGAGGGCGCGCGAGCGCACCGACGGGCCGTCGCTGACGCCGCGCGAGCGGGAGGTCCTGCAGCTGATCGCCGAGGGCCTCTCGGCGCCGGAGATCGGCCGGCGGATCCACCTCTCGCCGGCGACGGTGAAGACGCACCTGCACACGCTCTACGAGAAGCTCGGCGTGTCCGAGCGCGCCGCCGCGGTCGCCGAGGCGATGCGCCGCGGCCTCCTCGAGTAGAAGCGCCGTGGGCTACGCGCTACTAGGCGGCGCCGTGGTGGTGCTGGGGGCGCTCTGCGTCTACCTCGCGCTGCGCGAGCGCCGGGCCCGCGTCTCCGAGCAGCGCGCCGAGGCGCTGATGGCGCAGGTGCTCGAGGCCGACGAGCGCACGCGCCGGGAGATCGCCGAGAACCTCCACGACCAGGCGCTCCAGACGCTGCTCGCGGCCAACCAGGACCTGCACGAGGCCGCGCCGGGGCGCGAGGGGGTGACGCGCGCGCACGACATCGTTGCCGCGACGATCGCCGAGATCCGCGAGACCGTGTCCGCCCTGCACCCGGTGACGCTCGAGGAGGGCGGCCTGGCGACGGCGCTGACGGCGGTGGCGCGGCGGGCCGAGCGCCAGGGCGGCTTCGCATGCGTCGTCGACGTCGAGGCGGCCGCAACCGGGCGGCATGACGAGCTCGTCCTCGCCATCGCCCGCGAGCTCCTCACCAACGTCGCCAAGCACGCGGAGGCGAAGCACGTCAGCGTGAGCGTCGCCCGCGACGGCGACAGCGCCGTGCTGGAGGTGGCCGACGACGGGCGCGGGATGGAGCGGGGCCGCCGCAGGGCCGCCCTTCGCGAGGGCCACATCGGCCTCGCGTCGATCTCCTACAGGGTGGAGCGCGCCGGCGGCAGCTTCAGGCTGCGCTCTGACGGCGGCGTCACCGTGACGGCGCGGCTGCCGCTCTAGCTCGCGGGCTTGCCGCTGGGCTCGGGGCTTGGGTCCGTGCCGGAAGGCTTCGGATCGGGCGCCGCCGGGACCGGGTCGACCGGAGGAGGCGGAGGCACGAGCACGGGTGGCGGGGGAATGAGCACCGGTGGCGGCTGGATGAGCGGCGGCGGCGGTGGGTCGGCCGACGCCGGCGGGGGATCGCCCGAGGGCGGCGGAGAGGTCACCGGCACCGTCTGGTAGTCGCCGGTGTCGGAGCTGCCGGAGGCCGTCGGACCGGTCCCGGTCGTCTCCTGGCCCTCGCTCGTGGACCCGGTGTCGCCCTGCGGGATCACCGCGTCAATGGCCGCCGTGGCCGCGGCGGCGGCGTCTGGCGTCTCGGCCTTGCTGGGCTTCGGGTCTGCCGACTTCGCCGCGGTGGCCGGCTGGTGGGGCTGGGTGGCGCGCGCTGCCGGCGTAGGTGTTGCCTCGGAGCCCCGTTCGATGGGATTCGTGTCCGGCCTGTCGGCGGTGTAGTTCGCCACGCGCGGCTTCGGCGGGGCGATGGTGGCGTAGCTCGCCGAGGGAGCGGCTACGGGCGCGCTCGTGCTGTTGGTCGTGTAGTTGCCGACGCCCACCGCGCCCGCGGTGAGCACGGCCGCGGTCGCCAGGCCGCCCGCCGCCTTGGCGCCGATCGCGCCGATGGCGCCGCCGCCGATCAGCCCGCCGGTGCCGATCGCGCTGCCGCCCGCCGCCGCGCCGGACGCTCCGCTCGCCGCGGCTCCGGTTGCCCCGGCGCCGGCTCCCGCCGAACCGCCGGACCCGGCCGTGGCGGTGCCCGCGCCGCCGCCGAGCTTCGCCGAGATCAGGTGGCGCAGCGCGACCAGGATCCCCACGGGCGCCAGGAGGCGAAGCTCGCGCGTGGAGGAGCGAAGCTCGGAGCGGTAGCGGCGGCAGCGCTCGCAGTTGCGGATGTGCTGGCGCGTCCCGCCGCCGACCTTGCGCAGGCCCTCGGCTGCCTCGGCGAGCTCGAGGCGGACCTCGTCGCAGGTGAGGACCCGGCCCTCGCTGGCCTCGGCGAGCGACATCCTGGCGCGGACGAGAAGCGACTTGACCGCCGGCATCGTCGTGCCCATGGCCTGGGCGATGTCCTCGTAGGAGAGGTCGTCGACCTGGCGCAGCACCAGGGCGGTGCGCTGGGTCTCGGGAAGGTCGGCGACGTCGGCGAAGACCGCGCGGAGCTCCTCGCGGTTGGCGCAGGTGTCGGCGGCGCTGTTGCCGTTGGCGTGGGGGAGGACGTCCATCGTGTCCTGGCCTTCGGCGAACGGCTTTCGCAGGTGGTTCAGCGCGCGGTTGCGGGCGATCCTGTAGAGCCACGGCTTGACGTTGATGGGCCGCTCGTCGGCGAGCATCGCGGAGTGCGCCGAGACGAAGACGTCCTGCAGCACGTCCTCGGCGTCCTCCGTGGAGCCGACGATCCCGCGGCAGAAGGCCAAAAGCCGGGCGCGATAGCGGTCGAAGAGGACCTCGAAGGCGCGCGGGTTGCGCTCGCGGATCAACGCGACGAGCCGCTCGTCTCCCTGGAGGCGCAGAAGCGCCGGACTGCGCCCGAGCAGTCCAACCCTGCCGGCATGGGAAAGGGCGGAGGCCTCCATCTCCTGTCTAACGAACACCGTACCGACGCCTTAGTTGCGCTTCAAGGGAGCGCAATCTCGGCGCAACAGAGCCCTAATGCCCGGGGCGGGGCTCGAACCCGCAACGCCCCGAGGGGCAGCGCGTTTTAAGCGCGCCGGCTTTGCCAGTTTGCCTACCCGGGCCACGCGATCGTAGATGCTCGCCCCGCGGCCCCGAATCGCCACCTCCCGGCGCCGAATCGCCCCAAACCAGGCAATAAAGGGCAACCACCCCGGAGCCCGGAGGGGGCAAACTCGGCCTGTGAGGGGTTATCGGGGCTATAGCCCCACTAAGTCCTCACAACTCGGCGAATCGGGCGATCTGGGCCCTTATTCGTCGCCAGCATGGCGTCATCGCCCGCTGGCAACTCGTGCAGCTCGGACTGACGGCCGAAGCGATCCGTCACCGCCTCCGAGTCGGCCGCCTTTATTGCCTCTATCGAGGCGTGTACGTGGTTGGCCCCGCTCCAGTCTCGCCACGCGGTCGCTGGCTGGCGGCGGTTCTCGCTTGCGGTGAAGGCGCTGTCCTCAGCCATGAAAGTGCCGCGGCACTCTGGGGAGTCCGCCCGATCCATGCAGGCGGGATTCACGTCGCAGTCCCCTGGCCGCGCACTCCCAAACACGAAGGCATTCACGTCCACCGGCGTCGATGGCTCGCCGAACCGCTGACGGCGACCAAGGACCGCATCCCGGTCACGTCGATCACCCTCACCCTCGTCGACCTCGCCACCAGCCTGACAGACGACTCCCTCGAAGCTGCAATCAACGAAGCCGACAAGCTCGACCTCACGACCCCCGACCAACTCCGCGAAACCCTCACCACCTACCCCGCAATCCACGGCACCGCGCGCCTCCGCACAAC
This sequence comes from uncultured Actinomycetes bacterium, assembly GCA_963740625.1. GTDB lineage: Bacteria > Actinomycetota > Thermoleophilia > Solirubrobacterales > 70-9 > JAWVFM01. Next base: position 21,160 of record CAVUEV010000001.1, on the reverse strand, counting down.
CCTCGACCGCCGCACCTTCACCCTCACCGACTCCCACCTGGAGCGCCGTTTCCTCCGCCTCATCAAACAGGCCGGCCTTCCGAAGCCGCAAACCCAGCAGCTCCTCCACGGCCACCGCGTCGACTTTCACTGGCCCGAGCTCGGCCTCGTCGTCGAGACGGACGGCCTTCGCTACCACCGCACCCCCACCCAGCAGGCCAAGGACCGTCGCCGCGACCAGACCCTCACCACAGACGGTCTCACGGTCCTCCGCTTCACCCACGCCCAGGTCCGCTACCAACCGGACGAGGTGCTCGCCATCCTCACTGCCACGTACCGCCGAGCGGCGTGAGTCGCGGAAGCCTCGCGTCTAGCCCTCCGGCTTCACGATCCGCACGTTGAAGCCGGGCGTCTCGAGGGCGCCCATCATCCGGATCCAGAGCAGGAGGTAGGCCTCCATGCCGCGGGCGGCGGTGATGTCGCCGAGGTCGACGATGTCACCGGAGAGCCAGCCGAAGGTCTCGAGGATCTCGATCACGTCGGCCTTCGCGGCGGCGTCGTCGCCGCAGATGAAGAGGCTGGTGGACTCGCCGAGCGCGGAGGGATCGACCATGACCGCCGCGGTCACGGTGTTGAGCGCCTTCACGACCTTCGCCTCGGGGTGGGCGCGCTGGATCTGCTCGGCGAGCGAGTCGGTGTTCGCCACCGTCAGCGACGGCGGAAAGCCCTGGCTGAAGTCGAGCGGGTTGGCGATGTCCCAGATCACCTTGCCGGCGAGGATCGACGCCCCGGCCTGCTCCAGCGCCTCGAGCGAGTGCTGCCCGGCGGTGGCGTTGACGACGAGCTCGCCGAACTCGGCGGCGTCGGCGAACGTGCCCTCCGACGCGCCCTCGCCGGCGCTCGCCACCCACGCAACCGCCTTCTCGTTGCCCGCCTCGCGCGAGCCCATGCAGACCTCGTGTCCGACCTCGACCAGCTTCGACGCGACGGTCTCGCCGACCGTCCCGGTGCCGAGCACGCCGATCCGCATCAGTCGGCGTTGACGTTGACGTTGGCGGGGAGGAGGCCGTGCTTCTTCAGGACCTCGACGACCGTGTGGATCTGCTGCGGGTCGGTGATGTTGAGCGACTGGCCGACCTGCATGTCGACGCCCTGCGCGCGGCAGTCAGCCGCGACCGCCTCGCGGACCTCCATCGGCTGCGAGCGCAGGTCCACGGCGTGCTGGCTCATGACCGCCATGAAGTTCGCCATCGCCTGCTGCACGTCGCCGCCGGCGGCCTTGTTGACCTCGTCGGCGATCGAGCCGCCGCCCATCGGCGTGCCGATGCCGAGCGGCGCGGCGGGAGTCGTGACGGGGTTGGTCGTCGTCGGCGTCGTGCCGGCCTCCACCGAGGCCAGGTCGGACTGCGACATGGCGCTCTCCTTGTCCTTGCGCCGGCTGAACAACCCCATTGGGGCTGATCCTAGCGCGGGGCAAAAGCCGGCTCAGGCCGCGCCGGAGACCATCGCGACCGCGAGCTCAACGGCGTCGCGGCGGGAGAGCTCCTGCTCGCGTTCCAGCGAGCGCCAGGTGTCGAACGCCATCGCGTGGCCAACGGCCGCCCGCACCTTCTTGCGCCGCCCGCCCGGGCGTCCGTTGAGCAGAACGCCCCGGACCCAGTCCATGTAGGCGAGCATCGGCTGCATCGCGTCCTGGATGGTCGGCACCAGCGACGCGTCGCGCAGGATGTTCGTGGTCATGGGCTCGGTGCGCTCGTAGTAGGCGTAGAGCTCGCCGAGCGCCACGCGCAGCCGCTGGTCGGGATCCTCGATCGCGATCCACGGGGTCGGGTCGGGAGGCGGGTTCTGCATCGCCCAGTGGGTCGAGCAGGCCTGGAAGAGCGCCGGCTCGTCCGGGAAGTGGCGGTAGAGCGTCGCCCGCTGCACCCCGGCCCGTTCGGCGACGGCGCTCATCGTCGTCTTCGCGGGGCCCACGGAGCCGTGCAGGTCCACCGCAGCCTCGGTGATCCGCAGGCGCGTCGCCGCCTCGCTATCCGCGCGGAGGCGCTTGCGGTACTTGCGCTTCTCAACTTGCTTAGACACGATTGTTCAACGAATTATTGCACGCGGCCGAAATCTGTGCTATAGATTCATCGCACACCACCGTTCAACCAAAAAGGAGTTCTCAAGGTGGAAGCCTCAGCAGCAGCCCAGACCAAGTTCACCGGCCACGTCGAGCGGCCCGTCTTCGACCACACCCAGGGTCCCCGCAAGCTCGGACCGAACGACGGCGAGTACCTCGACCTCGGCGGTTGCGGCGCCCGACTCATGATCTACATGGAGGAGACCGGCGGCGGGTTCTCGCTCGTCGAGCACCCGATTCCGCCGCGCTCGCTCTGCGCGCCGCTGCACCTGCACGAGCGCGAGGACGAGTACAGCTACGTCCTCGAGGGCAGGATGGGGGCGATCCTGGGCGACGACGTCGTCTACGCCGAGAAGGGCGATCTCGTCTTCAAGCCGCGCAACCAGTGGCACACCTTCTGGAACGCCGGCGACGAGCCCTGCAGGATCCTCGAGATCATCTCCGGCGCTCCGTTCGAGCGCTTCTTCGAGGAGTTCGCCGCAACCCTGGCGTCAGGCGAGGCGCCTGACTTCGAGCACTACGGGGAGGCCTACGGCCACTACTTCGACCCGGGCTCGATCGACCGGATCTGCGCCGAGCACGGCCTCACGCACCCGATGCAGGGGCTGATCCCCGCGGACGCCTGAGCTGAAGGGATCGGTCGCGAGCTAGAGCTGCGCCCAGACCATCTTGGTCTCGAGGTACGCCTCGAGGTTGGCGTGGCCCTTCTCGCGGCCGATCCCCGAAGCCTTGTAGCCGCCGAACGGCGCCGCCGGATCGCCGCCGCCCCAGGTGTTGATGTAGACGTTGCCCGCCTGGAGCATCGCGGCCAGCTTGTGCGCCTGCGAGATGTCGCGAGTCCAAAGGCCGGCGGCCAGCCCGTACTCGGTGTCGTTGGCCCGGGCGGCGACCTCCTCCAGCGACTCGAACGGCATCGCCACCAGCACCGGGCCGAAGATCTCCTCGCGGGCGATCTTCATGTCGTCGGAGACGCCGGTGAAGAGGGTGGGGTTGACGAAGTAGCCCCCGTCGCCGTTCTCCGGCCGGCCGCCCACCACGGCCTCGGCCCCGTCGGCGAGGCCCGAGTCGATGTAGCCCGTGACCCGGTCGAACTGCTCCTCGGAGACCACCGGGCCGAACTGCGTGCTCGGATCGAGGCCCGGGCCGACCTTTGCCTCGCGGGCGAACCCGGCGAGGCCCTCGATCACCTCGTCGAAGACGCCCTCGTGGACGTAGAGGCGCGAGCCCGCGTTGCAGGCCTGGCCGGAGTTGAAGTAGATGCCCTGAAAGCTCCCCGAGATCGCCTTCGAGAGGTCGGCGTCGGGAAGGATGATGTTGGGGCTCTTGCCGCCGAGCTCGAGGGTCACGCGCTTCAGCGCCTGCCCGCACTTGGCGCCGATCTCGCGGCCGACGACGGTCGAGCCGGTGAACGCGACCTTCGCGACGCCCGGGTGGTCGACGAGCGCCGCGCCGGTCGAGCCGTCGCCCGTCAGCACGTTCAGCGTCCCCTCGGGGAAGCCGGCCTCGAGCGCGAGCTCGCCGAGGCGAAGCGCCGTCAGCGGCGTCTGCTCGGCGGGCTTCAGCACGATCGAGCACCCCGCCGCCAGCGCCGGGGCGATCTTCCAGGCGGCCATCAGGAGCGGGAAGTTCCAGGGGACGATCTGCGCGCAGACCCCGACCGGCTCGCGCAGCGTGTAGCAGAGGACGTCGCGCGCGGAGACCGGGATGGTCTCGCCCTCGATCTTCGTCGGCCAGCCCGCGTAGTAGCGCAGGTGGGCGACCGTGGCGGCGACGTCGCCCTGCGCGGCGCCCAGCGGCTTGCCGTTGTCAAGCGACTCCAGCTCGGCCAGCTCGGCGCCGTTGGCCTTGATGAGCTCCGCGAGCGAGTAGATGAGGCCCGACCGCTTCGCCGCGTGAACCTTGCGAAGCGGCCCGTCGAGCGCGGCCTGCGCCGCGGTGACCGCCGCCTCCACGTCGGCCTCGCCGCCGAGCGCGACCTGGCAGATCTCCTCGCCGGTGGCCGGGTCGATCGTCGCAAAGGTCTCGCCGCCGGCGGCCTCGGGGCGCTCGGCGCCGATCACCAGCGGCTTGGGGCCGTCGGCGACGAACTCGCGGGCGGGATCGGACAGGGCGTCGGCTGTGGCGGTAGGCATGGCCGGATCGTAACCGGCGCGCCGTCCGAGCCGGCGCGGGCTAGGAGGCCTCGGGCTCGCCCGGCGTGCCGGGCTCGACCTTCATGCTCGAGCCGGCGTCCGGCTGCGGTGCCTGGCCCTGGGTCTGGGTCATCCCGAACCAGGCGAAGCTGCCGGTCCCCGGGTCCATGCCGTGCTTCTTCATGACCTCCAGGAGGTCCTGCTGCAGCTGCTCGGGGTTGTCGACGTGCGGAGTCGTGCCGGCGGTCATGTCGACGCCGTGCTTGGCGTAGACCTCCATCATCTCCTGGTGCATCCCCTGCGCCTGCTGCTGCATCTGCTGCGCCTCCGCCTGGACCACCTGGAAGTTGCCGGTCGCCATCGCCTGCTGGATCGCGGCGCCGAGCGCGCCGAGGTTCCCGAGGCCGGGGATCTGCGAGCCGGCGTTCCACCCGGACGGCGTCTCGCCGGCCGAGAGGCCCATCTGGTTGACCGGGACGCCGATGCTCTCGCCCGACTCGCTCGTGATCGGCGCCGGGGGCGCGTCCTCGGTGCGCCGCGCCTGCGCAAGCGCGTCCTCTTCCTTCCTGCGTCCGCTGAAGCGATCCAAGAAGCCCATCGGGCCCTCATCCTAACCGCAGGCAGGGGCTGAGATCAGCCGGACGCCGGAGTCGGGCAGCAGGGCCCGTCGGGGCTCGGGGTCGGCTCCGTGCCGTCCGGGCAGCGGGGCTCGGTGGAGTCGCTCGGAAGCTGGCCCGACGCCGACATCGAGTCCGCGGCCGACGGGCTCACGCCGCTGATGCTCGACGAGTCGTTCGGGTCGCTCGACGTGGTGGTCGTCGGCGGCGGCGGCGGGGCGGGCTGCTGCGGGGTGCAGGTCTGCTCGCTCGGCGTCGGCGTCGTCGTGGTCGTTGGGGTGGTCGTCGTTGTCGACGGGGTGGTCGTCGTCGGAGTCGTAGTCGTCGACGGAGTGGTCGTCGTCGCGCCCGAGCCGGGGTCGGAGTTGGCGAAGTCGCTTTGGCTGGAGCCGGCGGGGCCGCCGCTCTGGCCGGGGTCGTGCGAGGCGGACCCGTGCGAGCTGGAGTGCGCGCCGGCGCCCGCAATCGTCGTCGACGTGCCGGGGTCGGCCGTGGCATCGGTCGACGGGGAGCTCGACGTGCCGGTGGCGATCGGCTTCGGCTTCTCGTTTGCGGTCGGGTCGCCCCAGGCGGAGACGCTGATCGTGTAGGTGCCGTTGCCGACGTAGGGGACCCAGAAGCTGGTGGCGCCCGCCGGGACGTTGCCGAAGTCCATGACGCTGCCGTTCGGCGAGGTCACCGAGGCCGTGTAGTAGTGGGCGCCGGGACCGAGCTGTAGGTCGCGTCGAACTTGCAGACGACGGTGGTGGTGGCGACGCCGCACTGATCGAGCGAGGCCGAGACGCTCAGCGTCGCGGCGCTGCCCGTGTCGATGCCAAGGGCCGGCAGCGGCACGGTCAGCGCGACCAGTGCCAGCAGTAGGTAGCGGCGGCGGCGCCGGATCACTTCGCGACCCCGTCGGCGACGGGCGTCAGCGAGTTGGCGAGTAGCTCGGCGCCCTGCTTGCCAACCGCGGAGCCGGTGGGCTCGACGCTCGTGGCGAGGTAGTAGCGGTACGGGCCGGAGACGCGGAGAGTCGCGTCGTAGGTGGGCTGGCCCGCCGGGGTGTCGGCGGCCAGGTGGACGATGGTGCCCTCCGGCGTTGGGGCCACGACGCGGTTGGCGATGTGGGCCGAGCCGGCGAGCGAGCGAAGCTGCTGCAGCGACTGCGCCTCGAAGGTGGGGTAGTCGAGGCTGGGCTCGTTCTGGATCCAGAGGGTCGCGGTGGCGGTGCCGTCGGTGGACGCCGCGGCGAAGGTGGCCCCGCTCGGCGGCGTGGTCTGCTTCCAGCCGGCCGGGAGGGCGAGGGTGAAGTTGCTGCCGCGAACGACCTTTGCGTTCCCGCTTGCCGCCTGGCTCGTGGAGCTCGTGGCGGGGGCGGTGGTCGACGGGGTGCTCGTGGTCTGGGCGGGCTGCTCGGGCTGGGCAAGGCGCGTCGAGGAGTTGTAGTTCTGGATCGCGATGATCCCGACGACCACGGCGGCGAAGGCGATCGGGATCGCCGCGTAGGAGGGGAGCACGGCGTCGCCGCGCCCGAGGCGCGGCAGGCGGAGCTTCGGCAGGCTCGGGCGCGAGAGGGTGGGCCGCGGCAGGCTGACGCTCGCGAGGGCCCGCGGCCGCGGCATGGAGAAGGAAGGCTTCGGGAGGCTGGGGCGGGGGAGCTTCGGCAGCGTGGGGCGGGGAACGCTGATGCTCGGCACCGCGACCCGCGGGCGGCGGCGGGCCGGCTTCTCCGGCACGCGGCGGTTGGTGCCGGGGCCGACCGTGGGCTGGTTGACGTAGGCGTTCTCGAGGAGCGTCGCCAGCTCGCTGGGGCGCTCGCGCATCGGCACGCTGTTGTAGGCGGCGCCCGCGTTCTTCGCCGGCGCGCGGCTGGCGGCGTCGAGGATGCCGAGGGGCTGGAGGCTCTGCGGCTCGAACTCCTGCTGGCAGCCGCTGCAGACCACGTGGCGGATCGCCTCGGCCGGGACAGCCACGGGGATGCGGATCATCGTCCCCTCCCCGCAGGCCCGGTGGTTGACGCGGACCAGCCTGACGCTCAGGCGTGCGTACGGCTCGGGAAAGCCGCCGTTCAGGCGCCTGGGGGCGGAGTCAAGCGTGGCCGTCGTCAGAACCTCCACGCCTACTTGTTCGGAGGTTTTCGCCTGGAACTTGAGCGAAACCCGCGCCTGGGTGCTGCCTGGCGCAAGCTCGTTCCCACGTCACACACCGGTACGGGCGTACCTGGGACAATCAAGGCATGGCCCTGCCGATTTGGACCATGCTCTACAGACGCTTCGGCAGCCGCTACCCAGGGCTCTTTCTGACGTTCGAGCTGCTCAGCGCGTTCGTCATCGTCGCCGCGACGCTCGGCCTCTTCGCCTTCTTCTACGACGCGCCCGCCGCGGACTGGCTGCGCACGCTGATCGTGGTCGAGGGCCTGACCGTGCTCGGCGTGACGCTGACCCTCAAGCGCATCTACCCGCGCCTTGGGCCGATCCGCGCCTGGATCGACGGCAAGCGGGACGAGCGCCAGACCGCGGAGGCCTGGGCGGCTGCCGTCGGGCTTCCGCTCTACCTAATCAAGGCGGACATCAAGATCCCGACGCTCGTCGTCGTGCTGCCGGGCTGCGCGGCCTCGGCCGCGATCCTCGGGCTCCCATGGCTGAGCTTCTTCCCGCTGGTCGCCGGCTCGTTCGTGGCGCTCGGCTACTCCGGGATCCTCCACTACCTCGCCGTCGAGGCCGGCATGCGCCCGGTGCTCGTCGACATCAACCAGTCGATCAGCCCGCGGCTCGCGAAGGACTGCACGACCGTCTCGCTGCGCACGCGGATGCTCACCGTGCTGCCGGCGATCAACGTCATCACCGGGTTCATCGTCGCCGCGCTCACCTCCAACGGCAACGGCATCTCGTCGCAGGTCTTCATCGCGGTGGGCGTCGCGGGCGCCGTCTCGCTGGAGCTGACGGTGATGCTCACCAAGTCCATCCTGGTGCCGATCGCCGACCTGCAGCGGGCCACCCAGGCGGTTGCCCAGGGCGACTTCGACACCGCCGTCGCCGTGACCACCGGCGACGAGGTCGGCGAGCTCGCGGCCTCCTTCAACCAGATGGTCGGCGGCCTTGCGGAGCGCGAGCGCATCCGCGACGCCTTCGGCACCTACCTCGACCAGAGCGTCGCCGAGCTCGTCCTCAGCGGCAACTTCCCGCGCGAGGGGGTGGAGCTCGACGTCAGCATCCTCTTCTTCGACGTGCGCGACTTCACGCGGTTCGCGGCCGGCGCCGACGCGCGCCAGGTGGTCGCCAAGCTGAACGAGCTCTTCGAGGTCGCCGTGCCGATCATCAACCGCCACGGCGGCCACGTCGACAAGTTCATGGGCGACGGGCTGATGGCGATCTTCGGCGCGCCGGAGAACTACCCCGACCACGCCGACCGCGCGGTGCGCGCGGGCTACGAGCTGGCGCGCAAGGTGAACGCCGACGAGAAGCTCGGCCTGCCGATCGGCGTCGGCATCAACTCGGGCAAGGTCGTCGCCGGCTCGATCGGCGGCGCGGGACGGCTCAACTTCTCGGTGATCGGCGACGCGGTCAACGTCGCGGCGCGCGTCGAGGCCGCGACCCGCGAGCTCGGCGACACGGTGCTGATCTCAGACGAGACGGCGGGGCGCCTGCGGACGAGCATCCCCGTCGAGCCGCGCGGCTCGCACCTCCTCAAGGGGATCGAGCGCGAGGTCGACCTCCACGCCGTCCTTCTCGACCAGGAGCTCGAAGTCACGCCCGGCGAGGAGCCGCTGCCGCTTGGCGACGCCCCCGACGGCGAGCGCGGCACGGTCGATTCCGCGCTTGGGTCCGGGCCGACGTCGGACGGCGTCGGCAGCCGCCAGCTCGGCGGCGTCGGCCGCCTCTAGCCCCGCGCTCTTCGCAAAGCGAGGCACGCCCGGGTGACGGAAGCCACCCGGGCGCTACCTCTGTCCCTGCCGTTTCCCTGCGTTCGTTGGCTTCAGCAGCTCGTCGCGTGAGCGCAGAGGCTGAAACCATCGGCGGTTGCGTTCGGCGTGGAGGGGGCGCCGATCACGTTGCCGTTTGCGTCGGTCAAATCGATCGCCTCGGAGGGTTTGAGGCCGGCGTTCTGACCGTTTGTCGTTCCCGCCGTGAACGCGGTCTGCGAGAGCTTCGGCAGCGCCGCGAGTCCCGCGTTGGTGCCGAGGAGGAGAGGGGTCTCCTCGATCCACTCCGCGGTGGCGTGGGTCGACGTGTAGGGGACGGTCGTCGTAAACGTCTCGTTTCGAGTCACGTCCTGAAGGGTGATCTTCCAGAGCTCCGAGCCCGCCACGACCTCGGCGATCGAGGCGTGCATGTGGTCGCCGGGCGCGACGGTCATGTTGGTGATCGTCAGCGACGGCGCCGGGATCAGCTCGTACCAGGCGTCGTAGGTCTGGTTGCCCGAGGCGTCGACGTCCTGCTCGGTGCCCGTCTGGATCAGCGTGTTGTCGCCGACGGTGCAGTTGGCGTCGATGCAGCCGCCGCCGATCCCGATCCAGTCGGAGGAGTACTCGTCCTGGCCGGCCGTGAAGTTGGTGGCCGTGGGGACGGTCCAGTCGCCCGTGATCGCGTTGAACTGCTTGGTGCCCTGCTCGAGCGTGCCCTGGTTGTAGCCGAACCAGTTGTTCGAGCTGTTCGTGTTCGCCCTGGCGGCGTGCGGCGAGAGGTGCAGGACGTGCCCGCGCACCGGCGAGCCCGTTCCCGCGAAAGCTGCGCTCGTGCCGGCGAAGGCCCCGAGCGCGGTGACGGCGACGGCGATCCCAAGCGCCTGCCGCCAGTTCCCAACCCCCAAATTCATCCCGTACTCCTTGCTTGACGTCTCGACACGTATCCCTACGCGAGCGGCCCCCCGGCCATGCCGTCGGGCGCGTTGTACCCGAGTACCAAGATTTGCAAACGCAAATATTTCTTGCGCCGGTTCCCCGATACGGTCCTCGGCCATGCCGATCGACGCCGACTTCCAGGCGGCACAGAAGAAGACGTGGACGGCGGGGGACTTCGCGACGATCGCGAAGCGGGTCATCCCCGCGTCCGAGGACGTCGTCGCCGGCGTCGGCGTCGAGAGCGGGATGAAGCTGCTCGACGTCGCGACCGGCACCGGCAACGCCGCGGTGATCGCCGCCGAGGCCGGGGCGGAGGTCACCGGCGTCGACATCACCCCGCGGCTCCTCGACGTCGCCCGCGAGCGCGCCGCCGAGTCCGGGCTCGAGATCGAGTTCGTCGAGGGCGACGCCCAGGAGCTCCCCTTCGAGGACGAGAGCTTCGACCGCGTCATCTCGGTCTTCGGCGTCATCTTCGCCCCCGACCAGCCGCTCGGCGCCGCCGAGCTCGTGCGGGTGACGAAGCCCGGCGGGCGGATCGCCGTCGCCGCCTGGACCCCCGAGGGCCTCGTCGGGCACAGCTTCACGACGCTGACCCAGCACCTGCCGCCCCCGCCGCCGGGCTTCACCCCGCCGATTGCCTGGGGCGACGAGGACCGCGTCCGCGAGCTCTTCGAGCCCCACGGCGTCGAGCTGCGGTTCGAGCGCCACGCCTTGACCTGGCAGGCCGAGTCCGTCAAGGCGTTCCTCGACGAGGACGAGGAGCTCCTCGGGCCCGCCGTGATGGCGAAGCAGGCGCTCGAGCCCGAGGGCAAGTGGGCGCCGGTCCGCGCCGCGCTCGACGAGGTCTACGAGGAGTTCAACGAGGCCGGCGACGGCAGCTTCCGCGCGTCGGTCGAGTACCTGCTCACGGTCGCGACGCTGCCGGGCTGAGCGTCAGCCCAAATCCGGGCGGAGGGGCACCGGATCCGGTGTAGGGTCGAAGCGTCTCGTTCCAGATCCAATTGAGGGGGATCAAATGCGTCGTTGTCTCGCCCTGCTGGCCTGCGCCTGCCTGGGCATCGGAGTAGCCGCCGCGCCCGCGCTCGCCGCGCCGGTGCGCGTCCAAGGTCACGATTCGCGTCGACGCGAAAGATGTGCTGCGCGGCAAGGTGAAGTCCTCCCAGGCCAATTGCCGTATCAACCGCGAGGTCGGCGTCTACCGCTCGGTCAACGGCGGCGGGTTCAACCGCTACGGGACCCTCTACAGCGACTCGTACGGCCTCTGGAGCTTGGGAAAGCCCAACGGTGTCCCGCCGGGCAAGTACTACGCCCAGGTCGAGACGAAGAACAACTGCAAGCCGGACTACTCGAAGGTCGTCACGGTCAATTGAGCGTTGTCCAAAGTCCAATGAGGGGGATCCAAATGCGTCGTTTTCTCGCCCTGCTCGCCTGCGCTTGCCTGGGTATGGGAGCAGTCGCCGTGCCTGCGCTTGCCGCGCGCGCGGCATCCACGGTCACGATCATCGTCAAAAAGGGCAAGGGCGTACACGGCTCGGTGACTTCGCCCAGGGTCCGGTGCACGCGTAACCGAGAGGTCGGGATCTATCGCTTGACCGGCGGCGGCGGGAACACCCACGTCGGCACCGATTACACGAATGCGAACGGCAAATGGGCGTTTCCCGCCACCGCGCCGGGCAAGTACTACGCCCAGGTCGAGACGACCAAGCACTGCCAGCCGAACCAGTCGGGGAACGTCACGGTCAATTGAGCTGAGCCGAGGGCGGCCGTCACGGGCGGCCGTCTAGAGTCCGGTGCCATGGCGACGACGCAAGGCGCCGGCATCGAGCAGGCCGAGACCGGCCCCGTCCACGGCGGCCGCCTCGTCGCGCGCACGCTGCAAGGAGCGCGGCGTCTCGCACCTCTTCACGCTCTCCGGCGGCCACCTCTTCTCGATCTACGACGGCTGCAAGCACGAGGGCATCAAGGTCATCGACACCCGCCACGAGGCCTCGGCCGCCTGGGCCGCCGAGGGCTGGGCGAAGGCGACGCGCGAGGTCGGCGTCTGCGCGCTGACCGCCGGCCCCGGCGTCACCAACGGGATGAGCGCGATCGCCGGCGCCAAGTTCAACCGCTCGCCGCTCGTCGTCCTCGGCGGCCGCGCGCCGGAGATGCGCTGGGGCTCGGGGAGCCTCCAGGAGATCGACCACCTGCCGTTCGTCAGCCCGCTCGTCAAGAGCGCCGGCACCGTCAAGGACCCGGCCGAGATCCCCGCCGCCGTCGCCGCGGCGATCGACCTCGCGATGACCCATCCCACCGGCCCGGTGTTCGTCGACTTCCCGCTCGACGTCGTGTTCTCCGAGGCCGAGGCCGCGGCGCCCGAGCCCGTCGTCGTCAGGCCGTCGGTGGCCGACGACGTCGACGAGGCGCGCGAGCTCCTCGCCGCCGCGGAGCGCCCGGCGATCATGGCCGGCACCGGCGTCTACTGGGCCCTCGGCGAGAGCTGCGCTCCAGGGCCTCGCCGAGAAGCTCCAGGCGCCCGTCTTCCTCAACGGCATGGGCCGCGGCTGCCTCCCCGCCGACCACGAGCTCTACTTCAGCCGGGCGCGCGGGAGAGGGCTGAAGGAGGCCGACGTCGCGCTCGTCGCCGGCGTGCCGCTCGACTTCCGCCTCGGCTTCGGCGGCAGCTTCGGCGAGGACACGAAGATCGTCTACCTCGACGTCACGCCCAACGAGCTGAAGCGCAACCGCCTGCCCGACCTCGAGCTCACCGGCGACATCGCCACGACCCTCGTGGCGCTGGAGCCCGACGGCGACGTCCCCGACCACTACCGCCTGGCTCGACGCCCTGCGCGAGACCGAGGCCGAGAAGCGCGCCGCCGAGGAGCCGGAGCTGAACGACGACCGCTCCCCGCTTCACCCCATGCGCATCTACAAGGAGCTCAAGGAGGTCCTGCCGCGCGACGCGATCGTCATCGGCGACGGCGGCGACTTCGTCTCCTACGCGGGAAGGGTCATCGACACCTACGAGCCCGGCACCTGGATGGACCCCGGCCCCTTCGGCTGCCTCGGCGCCGGCCCCGGCCAGGCGATCGGCGCCAAGCTCGCCCACCCCGACAAGCAGGTCGTCCTCCTCCTCGGCGACGGCGCCTTCGGCTTCTCAGCCATGGAGTTCGACACGATGGCCCGCCACAACATCGCCGTCACCGCGATCATCGGCAACAACGGCATCTGGGCCCTCGAGCACCACCCGATGAAGTTCCTGTATGGGTACTCGATGGCGGCGGAGCTGCGGCGAGGGGACGCGGTATGACGAGGTGGCGGAGGCGCTCGGGTGCGAGCTGGAGTCTTGTGCGAGCCAGCCGAATGGTCCTGCGCGGCCCTCGACCGCGGGTTCGCGAGCGGCGCACCCACGCTGGTCAACGTCCTGACCGACCCCGACGTCGTCTACCCGCGAAAGTCGAATCTTGCATAGGTCGCCGGGCTCATAACCCGGAGGTCGCGGGTTCAAATCCCGCCCCCGCTACTCAGAAAGCCCCTGGTAATCCGGGGGTTTTCGCATTTGGGAGCCGACTCGTGCCGCATCCGTCGTCCCAATGTGGTCCCATTGGCATTCTCGCCGACGCGATGAAGTGAACTCCGTTGGCGATGTCAGAATGCAGGGAATGAAGCTTGAAATCGAAATGCTGATGAACATCCGCTCCGCTTTGGCCGATCACGATGAGAATTGCGATTCAGAGGCGAAGGCGATCCTCATGAACCCCGGCAACTTCGACTTGATCGGTTGGGTGGAGGTACTTGGCCTACCTGTTTTCCCGATGAGCGCGTTGAGCCAAAATGGCCCGCGTCCTCTGCGGAGTCGGTAGGGGTGGACACTGCGAAGAAGGCCAGGTGTTCTGGGATGAGGATGGCCAAGCTTGTGTCCCCGCGGACCCAGAGACCTAGTCGATCTGGTCCGCGAAATTCGAGTGGGCGAACAGCGAACCTGTGAACATCGCGCAGAGCTTGTACTTCAGATGCACCGCGGCATCCTCTGACAGTTGGGCAATCCGGTGATCCTCTAGGTAATCGTGGTGGACGGTGATCGCCGCGTACAGAAGTGCCAGGCTCTCAGGCATACCGAACTCGTCGAGCGCCGGTAGATAGAAGTAATTGATGAGGTGGTCATGCGTCCGGAGATCTTGAAGCGCCCCCTCCTTGACCGCCCCCTCCTCCACGAGTTGGTCAAGAGGAAGAACCGGCGCCAGCGTTCGGACAGGATGCGCGTAGCCGGTCGCCCCTTGGGCCGTCATGCTGCAGGTCGGGGTTACCAGCATCCCGAAGCCCGAATCGAAGGGCCCGGAGAGGAATTTTCGACCGCCGGCACTGTGCTCGATCGCGTCGGCAGGCCACGGATAGCCTCGCGGCACATCGCGGAAGAGGTCGCCCTGGCGCACATAGTCCGTGCGCTCGACGTAGTAGGCCTCGTTTGCGGGCCGGAGTTCCCAGTTATCTAGCGCCATGTGGCCACGCTAGCGCGTGACCCAGGCGGAGATTAGGCCTCGTAGTCCTCGTCGGTGAGGATGTGTTGCTTTTCGGGCTCCTGGCGCTCAGAGGGCAGCGTGGTATCGGGAGCAAACTGGCTCCACATCTCCTCGCGCATCCGATCTATGTCCGCCTTGCGGAAGCGGCGGAAGCCCGATCCTGGCAATCGAGCAGCCTGGAGTAGCCCTCTCTTCTCGAGGTTCCGCACGGTGTTCTCGTGCACCCCGAGCTGCTTGGCGGTCTCGCGCACATTGAGGAATTCGGTCGTGGGGGACATGCCTCACCTTCCTTGGGATGATCCCGACAGGTTCAATATATACACATTGGGAGCTATATAACCTCTGTTGGCCATATGTGCTATAGCGAACTTGTGTAGCTTGTTGACTTTGTGATACCCTGTCGGCACGATGCCGAACGCACTTGAACTAGGCCGCCGGCCACCAGTCGTGGCGAAACCGCTGATCACGCGCCCTCAGCCGCCCAGACCGAGCCAGCGTCATCGAAAGGACTGAGTCCGTTGCAGATCTATGTGCACCAGCAGAACACCGAGTTGAAGCTGATCGAGGTCGACGAGGCCATCACAGTGCAGGAGCTGGCCAACGCCCACGGCGACGAGGGAGCCACCTTTGTCTGGATCGAAGACGGAGAGGAGGTCCTGGAGGCCGGCACCACGTTGGCCGATGCCGGGATCGCCCAGCGCGCCCACGTGCACATCTCCCGGTGCCACCGGATCAATGTCAGGGTGCGCTACGCCGGGGACGCCAAGAGCCGTGAGTTCGCGGCCGGCGCGACCATTGCCCGCGTCTTCGAGTGGGCCACCGGCAAGCACGGCTTCGAGCTGACCCCAACCGAGCGCGCCAAGCACACGCTCGGCATTTGCGACACGCTGACCCAACCGGATAAGTCCGAGCACATTGGCTCGCTCGCCAACCAGGAGTGCTCGGTCTGCCTCGACCTCGCTCCCAAGGAACGCTTCGAGGGCTAGTGGCCGAGCCGGCAAAGCAGATGGCTCCGGACGAGGCCGCGTTTCTCGAGGATCTCGCCGGCGCGCATTTCCTGGCCGGCGTGGACGCAGGCCGATGGCGACTGGTCGATGAAGTCGATTGGCCGTTCGCCACGATCGCCGTCTCCGCCGCACCGAGGGAAGGCGGTCCGACCGAGTTCGCGATCCGCTTCGAGCTCAGCGGTTATCCCAGCGGCGCGACCGGCACGCCGTGGCACCTGACCGAGGACCGCCCACTGTTGGCCGAGGAGCGGCCAAAGGGCGGACGAGCGCAGCTGGCTTTCAGGGCGGACTGGAACAACGGACTTGTCCTCTACATTCCTTGTGACCGGGTCGCGGTCGAGGGCCATGGCGATTGGCCCGCCAAGCATCCCAGCTTGCTCTGGGACCCGGCAATTGGGATCACCTCCTACTTGCGCGTTGTCCACGAGGTTCTGCACGAGGACGACTATGCGGGCGTCTAGGTGGCTCTCCCGCAGGGTTCTCAGGCGCCGTTCTCGGCTTAGGTTCCACCGCACCGTCTGGCACGCAATGATGGAGGAGCTCGGCCGGAGGGGCGAAGGGCGCCGGGAAGCGGGGGCATTTCTGCTGGCGCCACGGGACGGTGAGCGGCGCCGTGTTTCCAAGATTGTCTACCTGGACGATCTCGACCCCCACTGCCTGGTGGGCAGCATTCACTTGAATGGCGACGCCTACTCCGCCCTGTGGAGCCTTTGCGATCGCGAGCAGCTTCGCGTGATCGCTGACATCCACACCCATCCCGGCAAGGGGGTCAGGCAGAGCGCAATCGATATGGACAACCCGATGGTCGCGCGCCGTGGGCACCTGGCCCTCATCGCGCCCGATCTGGCGACTCACCCGATTACACCCCGGAACTCGGCGTTCACGAGTACCTCGCAGAGGACGGATGGTCGTCTCGGTTTGGCCGCACAGCAAGGCGGCTGGTCTACGTGGGGCGGCACCCATAATGGAACTGCGCGCGGATCAGCTCCACCGCACGGTCAAGCTGGAGATGGATGAGGGCCGCGCCCGAACGCTGGAAGAAGCCGAGGCGCTTGCTCGTGGCTATGTACTGCAACTTCAGATCGGCGCCGAAGTGGAGCAGAGTCCTGCGGTCCAGGCCGCGATCCTCACCGTCGTCAATACTGCAAGGCGAGCGTTTCTCGGAGGCGTGCAGGTCCAGATCGCATCCGATCCAATGCTCACTGCGGGCTGGGCGAAGAACCTTCGTCTCGGGGAGGCGATCGAAAGCTTCGGGGGAAGCATCGTCAATGAGCCCAGTGACGAGCACTTGACCTTGATCCTCGGTGATCCGGGGACCACCATACGGGGAGCCATCACCCTCTATCCAACCTGGGAGGGGTGGAGTGGCGGCGTCGTCGAACACCCTGGCCAGCGGCTCCAGGAGGATGCCGAGTGCTCGCTGGCGGCAGTGCTCGCCAGCGCGCTCGCCGTCAGCGAGGCCTTCCAGCACATCCGCGGCAACCCCGAGGCCGGACGGCGAGTGATCGGCCTGTCGCTATGGAGGCCGGAGCTGGATTGGACTGACCCGGAGTCGTTTGGCCCGCAGATCCACTACCTGCCATCTCGGGCGTGGATTCTCGGACTTGGCCACCTCGGCCAGGCCTACTGCTGGTGCCTGGGTTGGCTGCCATACGCGGATCCCCGGCAGCTCTTGCTCTATCTGGTCGACTTCGACGTTGTCGAGGAGGCCAACGAAAGCACGGGCCTGCTCGTTGATCGCGGCTCGGTCGGGCAGACGAAAGCTCGGGCGGTCGCGCATCGCCTGGAAAATCTAGGCGATGCAGACTAGGATCAGCGAACGGGCATTCGACTCACATACCCGAAGAACCGCAGACGAACCGATGCTCGCCCTCGCAGGCTTTGACGACCCTGTACCACGACGTGCACTCGAGGGCGCGAACTTCGAGCGCGTGGTCGATGCGGGCTCGGAGCAATGGCGGCGCACTACAACGAGATTCAGGTGCACGCGTTCCCGTCCGGCTTGCACGCACATCGGCCTTCCGCAGTCATCCCCAGCCCACCATGCGTCCGGATCAGGAGCGCCTACTTGATCTGGTCCACGGCGCGTCGACGCCGGAGAGTCTCACGGCGAGGCCGAATGCGGGGTACTTGAGATCGCTGGACGGACCGTGGGCGCGGCATTCGTAGGCCCGTCGCTGGCCCCTAGTGTGGCAGAGGCCTCGCGGATCCTCTGCCGAGGTCCGCGTTACGAGGTGATCGATCTGTCCCTGCGCAGCCCCGAGTACCTCGAAGCCATTGAGAACGAGGCGCCTGGACCGTTCGTCAACCCGGGGTACGTACGTGCGAAGCAAGAGTGAAGACTGCTGGTCGTAGCGAGACCTCAGATGAGGAGGGCGCGTTCAAGCTCCTTCTTCGGCGGCCTGCTGCGAAACGTCCGCCGCCTCCCGACTAAACACGGTGGCCGTGGCGCTTTCGATGTCGTCGACCTTGGAGTGGCCGACAATCCGGCCGTCGCTATCGGTCGACCCCTCGAGCAGGTCTTCGACGTTCACGCCCCAGGCCGTCGCGATCGCTTCGTGGATCAGCGATTCGAGTGAGTGTGGAGCATCCATGGGCACCTCCACCAACTCGACAAGGTCCGAGGTTCCGACGCCGATGCCGATCACGATGGTGTCTTCGCCGGGGGTGAACGTGGGTCCCATCCGCCTGGGACCCGGGTCGTCGTCGTCGACTTCGGGCCAGAGGATCACCTCGTCTCGTTCGGCCGCCCAGGTGCGTAGTGATCCGCGGTCCAGTGGGCCCTGAGCGCCGTAACAGACCGGGAGCCCCGCGATATCGCCGCCGCAGCGCATGAGGGCATCGGCCAGTCGGATCCCGCGCTCGCCCAGACGTTCTCTCTCTCCGACCAAAGCTCTGCCTGTTCGCTGGCCCAGCGCGCAACCTCACCGGAGGAGACGAGCGGTCTCGCAGTCGAGCGGGCGAGGTTCGGCCGGTCGCCGAGGAGTACTCCCTTAAAGCCGCCGCTCCGGCGCGCCTCCAGGCCACCGACGGTCACCACCCCGGGCGGAGCGTCGAGATAAAGGACGGGAGGGATCGCGACCGCACGCCCCACTATCTCTCCGTCCTCCCCTTGTAGCGATCGGACGCGTGTCGCCTCCGGTGCCTCGGGTTCGCTACCGGTCCGCTCCAACAGGGTCGCCGGTTCCAGCTCGCGCCAGTCCTCGCCAGCGATGATCTGCCGATGCCCGAGATCCTCGGCAAGGAGCAGGTCGACCGCCAGCGTCGGGCAGAGGCGACCGAGGAGGAGGTCAGGGTCCTCGCGGAGTCGCTGCTCGCCTTCCGGGGCCTTATCGCAGACCTCGAAAAGAACGATCGTCCCTGGCTCCATCATCTGCTCCTGTCCGCTCGCCCTGCGTAGTAAGGCGCGTCGGCTCAGGCCCTGGGGGAATTCGAGGACCAAAGGGTCCTCGACTGCGCTGAGGTAGAAGCGCGAGCGCACCCGCACTGGTCGGTCCCACATGAAGACCGAAAAGAATCCGATCCCGAAGCGTCCGACTGGTTCGAAGTCCGAAGCGGCGAGGCCCGGAATGAGGCGACGAAGCTCGCTCTCTCTCCAGAGAGACCTGCCGAAGTCGAGGAGGGGTCCAGAGAGCATCTCAGGCACCATCCCGACCCCGTCGTCGGCGATCTCGACCCGCAACCACTCCTGGTGAGACTCCGTCAGGGAGACGATGACCGAACCGCCAGCCCGATCGGGGTTGAGAGCCCGCCGGGCGAGGACGGCATCACGACCGTTCTGGATCGTCTCGCGCAGCGGTACGAGCGGATCTTTCCCGTAGAGATTGGCGCCACCCAGTCTGCGCACGAGCGCGGTCACGTCGGACACCCTGAGCCGCGCATCGACAGGTTCCCAGCCATTCGTCTCGACCGATTCGCGAAGGCGTCCCGGGTCGCCTGCACCGACGACGCCACTGATCACGAACGTCGGCCTCTCTAGATCCTGGAGGAGTGAATCCACCTGGCGGAGTTCCTCGTCCACTGCCGAGAGCATGTCGAACGCCAGCCACCAGGCCTCCGAGTCGTCGCGGCCAAGAAAGGGGCTCTTGCTCTGGTAGCGGAAGCGGCTGCCGGTCGCCACGGGGCGGGCCAGTCGCTCCTGCATGTCCCAGTGGAGCAGACCGTCCCCACGCGGCCGTTGGGCGAGCCGACGCAATTTGGGCGCGCGTCGACTGTCGAGATGACAGTAGTCCGCGAGTCGCAGCAGGCAGGCGAGCTTCGGGCGTCGACGTGCCAGTCGCTTGGGGAGCTCGGCGGCCGCCAGGTAGGTCTCTGCGAAGCAGCGAAGCTCCGCCACCGGCCACCAGTGGCTGGCCGCGAGTTCGCCGGAGATGTGGCCGAAGATGTCCCTCAGCTCTTCGTCGGCGAGCAGATATTCCTTCGCGTCACCTTCCCCAAGTGCGACCAACGAGACGCTGACAGCTTGCGCGGCATGGCGCTCACGAAGCACCGTGCGGTCGGCGGCGAGCACGATGTTCTTCGCGGCGCTTTGTCTCTCTTCCGCGCTCGGTGCACGCCCGAGCTTTCGTCGTAGCTCGAAACCCAGGGCGTCACGCCACCGCGTGGAGTTCCGCAGCTCCTCAATGCCGCCCGGATACGCCGCGACCGCTAGGCCGAGATCGTGAAGAATCACTGCCATCCCGTATACGAAAGCTTCCGCCGGGTTGAAGCTCAGGCTCTCACCTCCGATCTGCTCGGCCAGGAGCCAAAGCGCGTCCAGATGGTCTGCATCATGGGCGGTGAAATCCGGAAGGTCCGACTTGATCTGCTCCGCAATCCTCAGCGCCCTACCGCGCGCCCCATCAAGTTCAGCACGCAGACGGTCACGCTTCGCCGTGTCGGCGACCTCGGCCTCAGGGCCTAGGCTCCTGAGCCAAAGCCGCGTACTCTCGGTCTCCGGTCTCGCTCCCCCGGGCGCCTCCACATCGAGAATCTAGATGAAGGACGCGACCCTAGGCCTATTCCCGGGCCGATCGCGCCTGCCGGAGTCACGTCGTCCGCTTCGGCGAGACGATGCACGGGCGCAAACTCGTCAGCAAGTGGAGCGAACCGCCGTTCGCCAGGACTGACCGGAGCGGGGCGAACAATCGTGGGCATACTCGGACGAGCACGGTGGTCCGGGGGGCGTGTCTCGTTTTGATCTCCGCCTAGCAGACAAAAAGTGCAACCCAAGGAGGCGACCGCGCGCGCGGCTGCGCTCAAGGTGGTTCTCCGGTTCTGGCGTTGCTTCCCAGCGCGGAGCCGGACGTTCAAGTACGGCCAGTCAGCGACTCGGCCTGAGCCGTCCTCCAGCGGCGGAACATTCCGCTAGATCGGATCGGGCGTCCGGTCCCGCTCGGTCTTGCTCGCCATGTCTCCTATTTGAGCATCCGCGGGCGAACTCTCGACCGGCCGATCGATCGCTCGCCAGCCGAGCCTGACTTCGGGATCGGCAACTGCTCTGCTCCGTGCAGGAGATCCGGCATGGATGAGTGTGAACGCGCGGCACGGGCTCGGTGCGCTGGACCTACTAGGTCAAGAGGCCAAGCGAGGGCCGCGTGTCGCCAACAGAGGGTCGCAGTTTACCTCTAGCGGCAGCCGATCAGGTTCACGCGGCTTCCTCGACAGCATCCAGCGCGACCACTGTGTCGTAGAGCCCGACGTGACGCAGGCCCGGGTGGCTGTCGATGCCCGTGTAGGAGAGGGAGGCATCCTCGTAGCGGCGGAAGGCGAAGACGGCCTGGTTCATCTGCACGGAGTTGAACACGCCCAACGAGACGAGGAGGTTGAAGTCCTCGACGGTCAGACCGGTGACGGTCTTGAACAGGTCCGGTTCCAGCTTGGTAATCACGTCCTGGAGCGTGTTCTCCCGGAAGTCCGTCAGATACATGAATGCCGGGATCCGGGTAGCAGATTGATCAGCTTCTCCTGGATCTGCTTGCGCTTGGACTTGTATTCACAATA